>CAWEYG010000001.1:0-385000 GCA_963813155.1 uncultured Acidobacteriota bacterium
GAACGATTCAGCCCCGTCAGAGGACCGCCGGCGCCCCGCTCCCAGAGCTCGACGGCGTCGGAGGAAAAGAAGTATTCGCATCCCGCGAGGACGGCCGGCGTCCCGCCGAGAAGCGCGTTGAGACGAACGACCAACTCGTCCCGCTTTCGGGGATCTTCGTTCATCCACGGCTCCCGAAGAACGTGCGGGGTCGCCACGATCGTCGACGTCCCCTCGGCCGCGGCGGCCCGGCAGAGGGAAACGGCTTCGTCCCAATCGCCCGGGCCGTCGTCAATCCCGGGCAGACAATGAAAATGGACGTCGATCAACTCTTTCGGGAGGCGCCGCGCCCGCAAGGGGTTTGCCCGCGGGCTCCTCTCCGTAGCCGTACGCTCCGTAGCTGTACTGCCCGGCATACTTTCCGCCCGGCTGTACTTCCAGATTGTTGATCAGGACGCCGAGGATTCGCACGCCGCTTCGCTGGAGCTTGTCGCGCATCCGGCGAACCTGCTCGCGCGCCGTCTTTCCGCCTCGGACGCACAACACGACGCCGTCGGTCTGATGGCCGATGACGATCGCGTCGGCGACCGGCAGCACGGGAGGCGTGTCGATGATCACGAAGTCGAACGTCACCGCGGCGCGAGCGAGAAACTCCGTCATGGCGGGAGAGGAGAGAAGGCCGGAGGGGTTCGGCGAAATCGGTCCCGCGGGCAAAATGTAGACGTCGGGAATCGACGTCTTCACGATGACCGAAGAAGGATCCACGTTCTCCGCGAGCACGGAGACGAGGCCGGCGCGATTCGAGACGCGGAAGATCTCGTGCGCCCTCGGCTTGTGGAGATCGGCGTCGACGAGCAGAACCCTCTTGCCGAGCTGCCCGAAAGCGACGGCGAGATTCGCGGACGTCACCGACTTCCCCTCCCGTGGGAGGCACGACGTCACCGTGATCGACTTGACGCCGCCGGCTCGCGAGAGAAGGAGGGCGGTTCGCACGGCGCGGTACGCCTCCGCCACCGTGGAACGAGGTTGTGTGTGCGGAATGAGCTCGATGGTGGGCCCGTCGCCCTGAGCATCGGCCCTTTTCGGGCCTTGAGGGACCTTCGCCGCGCCCCATAACCGTAACCGTAGCCGTACGCCTTGGTCGATTCGACGCCAACCGAGGGAATGACGCCGAGCGCGGGAAGTTTCAGGAAGTTCTCGACCTGCTCGATCGTTCGGAGGCTCCGATCCAGGTACTCCAGGAAGAAACACAGGGCCAGACCAACCACGATCCCCATGAAGAGCCCCTGAGACGTGTTGTGGCGATACGACGGTGAGAACCGATACGTCGGCTTCAAGGCGGGATCGACGATCCGAACGGGCGTGACCCTCTCCCCCGTCGTCCGAGAGATCATCTCCATCTCGGTCTGCTTCTTGAGAAGCGCGTCCAGCAGGTTTCGCTTCGTGTCGACCTCGACGCGAAGGTTGTTGTATTCGATCGAGCTGGAGGTGAACTGAACGGCCTGCTGCCGCTGCGCGCGCACGGCCGTCGTGAACCCCTCTTCGCGCCGGACCGCCGTCAGGTAGTCCGTTTTCGCCGCGTCGCGAGCTTTTTCCGCGGCGTCCTTCGTGACCGCGGACAGATGTTGCTTCCCCTTGTCGATCTCGGTCTTGAGCTGGCGCATGGCGGGCCAGTCGGGCTTGAAGACGTTCAGCTTCTCGGCGTACTCGCGCTCGATCTTCGCCTGATCGGTCCGCAGCTGGGCAATCAGAGGGTTGTTCGCCGCGTCCGCGAGCGTGCTGTCGGCGGCGTTTCGCGCCTCGTCGTAGCGGGCCTGCTTCGAAATCCGATCCGCGACGGCGGCCGCGTACTCGTTCTTCATCGAATCGGTTCCCTGAAGCGTGCTGACGATCTGGGAATCCGTACCGCCGAAGTTCTTCGGACCGCCGAACTGAAAGAGCTCCTTCTGTTTCGTTTCCAGCTCGCTGCGCAGCTGCTCGATCTGCGTGGACAGGTATTGCGATGCCTGGCCGATCGCGCGGTACTTCGATTCGGCGGTCCAGTCGATGTACGCCTCCGAGATTGCGTTCGCGACGTCCGCCGCCCGTTTCGGATTGGAATCGACGTAGGAAAGCTCGACGAGGTTCGTGTCCTTGATCTGGTTGACGGCGATGCCGCCCTGAATGCCGAGGGCCGCCCCCGTGATCGCATCGTCCGTGGTGCGCCCCTGGTCCGCCGCCGGCTTTCCCTTGAGGAGGCCGCTGACCTTCGGATTCAGAGTCCGGTCGGCGACGAGGTTGAGGCGTTGCCGCCGCCCGCTCCGCCATTTCCCGGCTCGTGAGGAGCCGGAGCTGGGTGGGAAGATAGTCGGGGTTGTACGAAAAGAACATCTGCGCTGTCGACCCCACGTCGAGCGGGTTGCCGCGGTCCTGCTCGATGTCGAGCACGGCCGTCGCGCGGTAGCTGGGAGGCGTCAGAATCGTGTTCAGCACGGCCCAGCCGAGGAAGACGAACGACGCAGGCGATGACGAGTTTCCATCGCTTGACGACGACCTGCCAGTACTCCGCGAGGTTGAACCCGGAGCCGGTTTCCTCCGCTGCGGCGGATTCCGGGGAGCCGAAAGTCTCGTCCGACATCAGAAGAACGACTCCTTGATCATGACGATATCCTCCGGCTGAAGCGTGACGTCCGGATCCTTTCCCGAGAGGATTCTCGCGTAATTGACCTTGATCTCGATGACCTTGCCGTCGGGCTGCTTTCGCTTGATTCGAAGGGTGTGGGACGCCCGGTCGGTCAACCCTCCCGCCTTCACGATCACTTTGAGCAGCGAGATCGGCTCGTCGCTGTCCATGGAGACGGGCCCGTTGTTCTTCACGTCGCCCAGGCAATACACCGTCACGGTCGAACGCGCCGGAACGTTGATCGAGTCGCCGGACACGATCGGAACGTTCCATTTCGGATCGAAGCTGCGATAGAGCTGATCGGTCGTGATCGTCAGCGTGTCGGAAAGGCTGTTGTCGGCCCGGCGAAAGATCTGGATCTTCTTGCCGGCGTTCTCGGCAAGGCCTCCCGCTGCAGTGATCGCCTCGATGAGGTTCCACCGGCCGCCTCCGAGATTGCCGGCGTGACTGACAGCCCCGAGAATCGTGATCGGCTTGTTCGAAAATTCCTTGACGCTCACCGACACATCGGCTCGATTGACGTATTTCGCGGTAAGCATCGCCTCCAGCCGGTCGCGCACGTCACCCGCCGAGAGGCCGGCGACAGGGAAAGTCTCCGATCATCGGGAAGGTCGATCTTGCCGTCGCCGGAGACGCGGCGCTCCACGTTGAGTTCAGGGATCTGCAGGACATGAATCTCCAGAAGATCTCGTGGCCCGATCCGATATTCAACGGCGTCCTGCGCCCGGACCAGCCGGGCTCCGGCGATCGCCGCGACGAAGACAGCGAAGTGCAAAACGGCCTTCTGTCTCACGGAGTTCCTGCCTTGATCGCCACTCCCGACGCCAGTTGCAGGTTGAAGCCGCCCGTCGATCCGGAGGATGTTCCGGGAAAACCCGGGGACATTCGAGACGTACCGGGTCTCGAAACGCGTCAAGGCGAACGAAACCCGTCGGACGACGTCGAAGGAAACTCCTCCCCCGTAAGTCGTCACCTTGTCCCGGCGGCGCTCGACCGACGGTCGGATCGACGCGGATACTGATTCGTGCCGAGCTCCCCGAAACCGTGAAGAGAGACGCGGTCTCCCAAGCCCAACGCTGATACTCGCTCCGCTCATGTTCTCGAAATAATACGGCGCAAACAGGCTGTATTGCGTCTCTCGATGCCCGTAAACTTGAAAGCCGAGACGCGGAGTCGCCTTCCAACCGACGGCATACGAGCCGGTTCCGGTCCTGTAAGAGGGAAATCCGGAGCCTCGATAGGGCGTCCCTTCCCGATAGCCGCCGGAAAGATGAACGGTCAGGAGCGGCCCATCCAGCCCGACGCCGAGGAGATACCCGGTCGTCTCGCTGGCCCCGAGGGAGGAGGAATCGACGAAGGTCGCGCGGGTCTTTTCGGCCTGGGCGTCGAGCGAAAAATACGTCGAAAACCGGTATCGAAACCCTCCCCGGGCAGCTTCTTCCGTCCGATCCAGTTGCTGCGGGGGCGGGACGAGACCCGGAGGAAGCGCCGGGCTTTCCTCGAAGCGATACCGATTCGCAGCTGCGCTTCCCACGAGCAGGACGTGCCCCGTCAGCTGAAGTTCGAGATCTGCAGACCCTGAAATCGAGCTCTGGAGGACGCGCTGGTCGGTCTCCGAGTTCAGCGTCGTGCTCGTCCGAGTCGAGTTTCCGCCCAGCTGCACCGTGAGGCGGTTGAAGAGCAGGAGAAGTGCATTGTTCGCCGTCCAGCCAAATCTTCGAGCATCCGGAGTACCGCGCGTACCAGATATAGCTCGGCAGCGCAGTCCCTCGAAGGTAGACCTTCGGCCCGAACCGAACGAGCCATTGCGGTGCCGAGACCGACCGTGGCGGTGTAATCCGACTTTTCGACGGGCGAGGTCCCGAAGATGTTGCTGACGTAGCCCGCGTCGTGAGCGTGAGCTGAGGAATCAGAGTAGACGGGCCCCAGCACGAATCGGCTGCTCGCTCATCTGACCGTCGATGTCTTCGCGAATCGGGAGCTGCCGATCGCGCGGCACTTCGCTGCCCGTGACCTGCGCGCTCGCGATGGAGGAAGAAGAGAGAGGAAGAAGGGAAACCGCCAGGATGCCGGTGGGGAGCCTCAATTCCAAAAGTGAGGAGTCGCGCCCTACGGCCGGAACGGAGAAACCGGTTTGCCTCCGCCGCCGCCGTGGTTGTTGTTGTAGATGACGACTCCTCCGCCGAGCGCCGCCGCTCCTGCGACCCACTCGATCGGAAGAATCCCGCAGGCGCACTTGCGGCACTCTTCGTTCGCCTTGAGGTCACCGGCGGAGGTGATGAAACTGACGATCCCGTCGCAGAGGAACCCCGGGGGAACGGCCGACTGGCGATCGCCAGTGAGCCCTTCGACAAGGTTCTTCGCATATTTCTTTTCGTCGTTCGAAAGCTCGGGGACAGGGCAGTCGGGCTTCACCGGCACGGTCATCGGAGGAGAGACGGTCTGGTGCCCCTCCGAGTCCCGCACTTCGACGTAATAGATGACGCTCGTCGTGCCCGGAGCCACCTTCGGAAGCATGCTCCAGTACATGTCGCCGTCGCCCTTCTTCATTTCGTGGAAGTGATCGCCCCCGTGGTACGGCGGATGGAAATAGACCTGGCCTTTCGGATCCTTGAAGAAGGAATCCTGCTCGTCCTTCTTCAATCCGCGGCCCTGCGCCGCGTGGAAGAAGAGGTCGCCGTCGGCGTGGAAGTACACGCGGACCGAAGTCGGCGTGCCGGCGTTTTCGATCAGCGCCGAGATCTTCGCGTTGGTGTCCTTTTCGACGGGGGGAACGCAGTCGAGAGGCGTCACGGTGATCTTCGGAACGTCCTGGCTGCGCGCAACCCCGGCGGACAGGGACACGATCATCGCTACGAGAGCACAAATGTGTTTATTCATGACTTACCGGCTGGAAGTATAGCCGCTGCCGCACCCCGAGGCAAGCCGGATCGCCGAAGGGCGGGCTCCCGCCCGAACCTCTCACGGCCCGAGGATCTTCTTCGTGTAGAACTGGGTATACGGGGTGGAAGCGATTCGCGGAAGTGCCCGTTGAAGGAAGGGCTTCGCCCGGTCCGGATCCCCTGTCTCATAGATGACAACGGCCGCGTAGAACATGTAGGGCTCCTCCCCGTCGCGGAACGGCGAGAGGGTGGAAAGCTGGGCCGCGGCGATTTTCCAGTCCTTGGCCAGGCAGGCGGCCTCGAGGAGCCCCAGGCGGACCTCCCTCCGGTTTGGCCAGGAAGGAACGAGAGCGAGCAGCTGTTTCTCGGCCTCCGCGGGCTTGCCCGAAATGATGAGCTGCCGGACTTCCGGAAGTCCCGGAACGGGCTGGTCCGGCGGAGGCGTTTGCGGGGCCGAGGGGGCGCTTGGAGCGGGCGGCGCGGGAGTTTGAGGAGGCGGCTGAGCCGCCGGAGGCGGCGGAGCGGGCGCGGCGGGCGGCGGCGCGATCGGTGGCGGCGCAGCAGCTGCCCGGGCTTGAAGCACCGCCTGACGAATCGCTTCCCGCTCGGACTCTTTCTGAGCGCGCGCCGTCTCTTTCGCCAGCCGATCCCTCGCGCGGCTGACGTCTTTGCGCTTGATCGACGTCTCGGAAAGCCGCGGGAGAAGCGGCTGCGCGGCGTCCCAATCCTTGAGAGCCACGTCGCACACGAAAAGGTCTGCGACGAGCTCGGGATCGGCGTTGAGACGTTCCGGCGGCAGCGCCGCGAGGTCGGCGCGGGCTTTCTCGTAATCGGAGCGCGCAGCCAGCTCGTGCCCACGAAGCGCGAGCGCGTCCGGATTTCCGGGCGAGGCCTCCAGCGCGCGCCCGGCCCATCTCAAGACCTCTTTCCCCCTGTGGCGCGCAGCGCCGAGGTTTGCCATCTCCAATTGCAATGCCGCGTTCTGCGGCTCCCGTTCGGCCTGAGCCTGCAGCGCTTTCTCTTTCTGCGCCGGAGACAGCTCTTCGGGATTCCGCTCCGGTGTTCGCTCTGGCGGCTGGGCCGGTTTCTGATCGGACGTCGTCTCCGGCTTGCGCTCCGCCGTCTGATTCGGTCTCTCTTCGGGCGTCACCTCCGGCTTGCGGTCAGCCAGTTTCTCCGGCTTCTGCTCCGGCGACTGCGCCTCCAGGGCAAGCGAGGGAATCGAACGCAGAGTCGCCTCGGGAATCGTCTTGACGAGAAGGCCTTCGAAGTCTTTTCGAGTCTCCGGCTCGAGCGCCGCCCTGGCGTAGGCCGGAAACCGCCGCTCGACCTCCAGAAAACGCGAAAGCGTCTGCCTCAATTCATCCGGTTGTTTCGCCGCCGATTCGGCGAGGGCGAGCCGCGCGAGCCCCTGGGAGAGAAGCAGCGGGTTGATCGAGAAAGCCGAAGCAGGCGATGCGGAACTCGTTGATCGCATCGTCGAACCGACTTGGCCTGGACCGCAACCTTACCCGCGTCGAGGCGATCCGTGTAAAAATCCTGGGCGCGGAGCCGCGGCGCGAGCGCCGCGAGAAAGACGAGAAGGACGAAACGGATGAGGCGTTGACGAGCGGTCATCGGGAGAACGACCTCTCGGGGCGGGTCGGGTTCGCGATCCTGCTCGCCTTCGCGGCGAGCGCCCCGTTCCCGTACGGCGCTGTTCTGCCCGCGGGGGAGCTGAGGATCGAGATCGCGGCGTTCGGCTGCCTCGGCCTCGCCCTTCTTTCGCGCCCGCGCCGAGGCTGGCTCGCCGGGGCCGCGCTCCCCGCGGTCGCTGCCGCGGCAATCGCGGCGGTCGGCCTCTTCCAGCTGATTCCGCTTCCGCAAGCGACGCTCGCCCGCGTTTCTCCCATCAGCTCGAAAATCTACCACGAGACCGCCGAAGTCCTGCGCACGGCCGGGACCCCGGCGCCGCCACCGAGGATCTCGATCGCGCCGACGGACACCGCGCGGACGATCCTGCTCACCCTCGCCTACGTTGCCCTCTTTCTCGCGGCCGCGATCCTTCTGCGCTCGCGAACCCGCCGCCGCATTCTCGCCGCCGTGGTGGCCGCGAGCGCGGTGCATTCAGATGGGGGCCGCAGCCGTGTCAGCCGGTGTAGAGGATCGGCTCCACGGGCCATTCATCAATCCGGACCATTTCGCCGCCTACCTCGAAATCTCTCTCGCCCTCGCCTTCGGGGTGATCTGGCGGGAAGTTCTGACGGGCGGAGACGGAATCCCGGAAACGGAGGAGAGCGCGCGGGTGGAAAGGAGGATCCTTCGAATGGGTGGATGGATTCTCCTCTGGGGATTCGTGGGAAGCGGAATCGTTCTCACCCGGTCGCGCGGGGGCGTCCTCGCGACCGTTCTCTCGACGCTTGCGCTCGTCGCAATCGGATTTGCGAGCCGCCGGAAGAGACGGCGGCTCCGGACGACGATTGCCGCCGCGATCGCGCTCCTGCTGGGACTCGCTTTTGTCGCCGTCGCGACGAAAAAAGAGGCGATCCTTCGCTTCCTCGCGTCGGACCCGCGGGACATGGGCGCCGACCTGCGCGTCGGGATCTGGAGAACGTCCCTCGAAACGGCGAAGGCATTTCCCCTTTTCGGATCGGGGCTCGGAAGCTTTCGCGAAGCGTTCCGGCGATTTCAGCCGCGCGGGATGGAAGGGCTCGTCGAGCAGGCCCATTGCGACGCGCTCCAGCTGTTCGTGACGGAGGGCTGGATTGGCCTGATTCTCGGGATCGTGCTCGTCGCGTCGCTCTTCGCGGCTCTCGGTCGCGCGCTCGCTCGCCAGCGCCATCGCGAGGAGAACGCCTTCGTCCTCGCGGGCATCGGCGCGCTCCTCTCGCTCGTCCTTCATGGACTCGTGGACTTCAACATGTCGATCCCGGCGATTCCGGCGACGCTGGCCGCCGTGCTCGGCGCGGCGTGGGCGGCAGGAAGGGACGAGCGCGTTCGTCGCGCGGGGATTCCCTCCGAGACGTGATTCGAGCGGAAGGATTGCCGTCGCGAAGCGGGTCGTGTACGATCTGCGCCAGCAGTCCGATGGAGGTTTGAATGACGTTTCGCCGCGCGGTTGGAACAGCGATCCTTTCCGGCAGCCTTCTTCTTCTCGCCGCCGGCGCGCGTGCGGACTGCGAGTTGTCGCTCGGCGTCAAGGGCGGAGTCGATTGGACGAAAGCCTCGTTTTCGTCCGACACCCCCGGGCTCCGCGCGCAGGGATCCGCGCGAACCGGACCGGAGGGCGGGCATCGCTCTCAATGCCAGCTGTGCCGAGCATTTCGACATCCAGTTCGAGGCACTCTACGTCCGCCGGGAGACGAAATTCGTCCGTTCCTCAGGAGGCGAGCCTCCCGCCGATCGACTCGCTCTACAAGCTCGACTACATCGACTTCCCGCTGACGGCGATCTTCGTGCTTGCGGCCGACGACAGCCCGGTGCGCCCGATTCTTTTCGTCGGGCCCGATTTCGCGGCCCGGATCCGCGCCAAGTCGGAGAGCACGTCCGGCGGAGTCACGCGGGAGTTCGACGTCAAGAACCAGACGCGCTCGACGATGGTTTCGATCCTCGGAGGCGCGGGCGCCCGCTTTCGCATCGGACACCGCGCCTGGTTCACGCTGGACGGCCGCTACGTCTACGGCCTGACGAACATTTCGCGCAGCGGCAGCGACTGGAAGACCCGCGACGTCCAGGTGATGGCCGGGTTCCTGTTCGGGTTGTTCTAGAACGAGCTCGGTCCGATTCGCGGCCCAGCCCCAGCGCCTGTCTCGGCAGGTCTCCTCGACCCTCGGCCGCAGTTCGCTTTCCCTCGGGATCTCAGAGACCCGCCTGCGCAGGCGCGATAGCCCCGGCCGCGAAAGGCCCTCGTTGGCGGGCGGGTGGCGCGGGAGGAGACCCCTTTGCCGCTCGCGGCGCGGAGTCGTAGCAAAGTCCTCAAATCGCAGCGAGCGGAAAAGCGGGGCGAGTCCCGCGACAGGACCCGCTCGGTCGAGTTCTCATTTCGGCTCCTTGTAGACGACTCTTCCCCGCTTGTCGAAGAGCACCAGCGACGAGGCTTCGGTGTCGGCGTTCGCGCCCGAACCCGCCTCCTTGAGCGCCGTGCATCCGAGCGAGGCGCGAATCGAGCCGTCGTCGTCGAGAAATTTCAGGCTCGGACATCCGTCGGTCTTCACGCCCAGCTTCGACCGCGGTTTTTCCGACGAACCGGCAAGGCTCAACGCCGCTTCGCCGTCCGCCAGAATCGCGAGCGACGCCCGGGGCTTTCCCGGTTCGTCGCCCAGCTCGATCTTCGGGGAACCCGACAGCGACAGCTCCGGAGAGCCGTCCGCGGCGAGCCGCAGCGACGCCCTCGCGGAATCGGACTTGTCGAGAAGATCGAGCCGGGGCGAGCCATCGTCTCCGACGACGAGCGCCGCCCGGGGCCGACCCGCGCTGCTGTTGAGCAGGATCGAGGCGCCGGCCCGGCCGACCGCAAGCGAGGCGCGAACGGTGCCCTTCCCGTCCACGAGCCGAAATTCGGTGGCCTCGACGAGCTTCGTCCGGGGCTTCGAGGCCGCGGCCCCGAGCCCGAACCAGGCGGCTCCGACGATTCCCGCGAGCATCGTCGCGCGCTTCCATCGGCGCGTCTGAATTTCGAGTTTCGCGATGCGTTCTTCCAGAGTCTCAGGATTGCGTTCCATGGATACGACCTCCTTTGCGATGATCTCACCATCTCCCAAGCCCCACCCCGGGACATGAAGGATAATGCGCCAACCTTGATGAATCCCGGCACCCGGCTCGGACCCTTCGAGATCCTCGCGCCCCTCGGCGCGGGCGGCATGGGAGAGGTGTACCGCGCGCGCGATTCGAAATTGAAACGCGAGGTCGCCATCAAGGTCCTTCCCGAGTCTCTGGCGAAAGACCCCGACGCGCTCGCTCGCTTCGAGCGCGAGGCCCACGCCGTCGCGGCGCTCAACCATCCCAACATCCTGTCGATCCACGATTTCGGGAACGAGAACGGCGTCGCCTACGCCGTCATGGAGCTCCTCGAGGGGGAGACGCTCCGCTCGAGGCTCGACGGGGGCGCGCTCCCCCAGAGGCGCGCCGTCGAGCTCGCGATCCAGATCGCCCGGGGCCTCGCGGCGGCTCACGAAAAGGGAATCATTCACCGCGATCTGAAGCCGGAGAATGTCTTTCTCACGGCCGACGGCCGCCTGAAGGTGCTCGACTTCGGCCTCGCGAAACGGGTCGGATTGGACTCCGCCGGGACGAACGCCCCGACGACGCCCGCGGCGACGGAACCGGGCACCGTCATGGGCACCGTCGGGTACATGTCGCCGGAGCAGGTGCGCGGGCGCGACGTCGACGCTCGGACCGACATTTTCGCGTTCGGCGCGATCCTCTACGAAATGCTCTCCGGGCGGCGCGCGTTCAAGGGCGATTCTCACGTCGAGACGCTGAACGCGATTCTCAAGGAAGAGCCGCCGGAGCTGGCCGATTCCGGCCTCCACGTCTCGCCCGCGCTCGACCGCATCGTCCGTCACTGCCTGGAGAAAGTCGCCGGAGGCGCGTTTTCACTCCGCCGGCGACGTTGCGTTCGACCTCGAAGCTCTTTCCGGCGCGCCCAGCGGAGCGTCCGCCGCGGCGGGCCGGGGAGTCCGATCCGGCCGGCGAGTCGTCCCCACAGCGGCGGCGATCGCCCTGTTGCTGGCGATTCCGCTCGCGTATCTCCTCGGCACCCGGGCGCGGCGCAACGATCAACCCAGCTTTCGCGCTTTCACGTTTCGCCGGGGAACGATTCGTTCCGCCCGGTTCGCGCCGGACGGGCACACGATCGTGTACGGAGCGGCATGGCAGGGCGAGCCGATCCGTCTCTTCTCGGCGAGCACGGAGCACCTCGAATCCGCCCCGATTTCCCTTCCCGACGCCGACATCTTCGCGATCAACGCCCAGGGCGAGCTCCTGATCTCGCTCGGCCGCCGGTACCTGTCCACGCACCACAACGTCGGGACGCTCGCGCTCGCGCCGCTCTCGGGAGGCGCCGCCCACGAGATTCTCGAAAACGTTCAGGCGGCGGACTTCGGGCCGGATGGAAAGAGCATCGCCGTGATCCGCGAGGTCGAGGGAAAGAATCGCCTGGAGTATCCGATCGGGACCGTACTTTGCGAAACGCTCGGGTGGATGAGCCACCTGCGCGTCTCGCCGCGGGGCGATCAAATCGCGTTCTTCGATCACTTCGACCGCTGGGACAACCGGGGAACCGTCGCGGTCGTCGATCGGAAGGGCCGCAAAAAGACCCTCACGCCGATCTACACGAGCGAAGAGGGCCTGACCTGGTCAGCCTCCGGAGACGAGATCTGGTACTCGTCCGGCTACGGTCTCGGAGGAGATTCGGTCCATGCCGTGACGCCGGACGGAAAATCGCGCATCGTCTACCAGGGTGTCGGCGACCTCGCGATCTTCGACGCCGCGCGCAATGGCAAGGTCCTGCTGAGCCGGGCGCTCAACCAGCGAGAGATGATGTTCGGCCGCGCGGGAGAGCTTCGCGAGCACGACCTGTCCTGGTTCGACTGGTCGCTGCCGATCGACATGCTCCCGAGCGGGAAGGAGATTCTCTTTTCCGAGACCGGCCTCGGCTCGGGCGCGACCTACGGCGTCTTCGTTCGAGGCACCGACGGATCGCCGGCGGTCCGCATTGGCGACGGCGGCCCTCAATCTCTTTCGCCGGACGCGAAGCTCGTTCTCGTCCACACGCAGACGAGCCCGCCGCAGACGGTGTTGTTGCCGACGGGGGCCGGAGAGCCGAAGACTCTGCGCTTCGGCGCCGTCGAGGGCGACGTGGCCCTCTTCTTCCCCGATAGCCGGAGGGTCCTCCTCGAAGGCCACGAGCCCGGACACGGGGCAAGGCTGTACGTCACCGACACCGACGGAGCCCCGCCCCGGCCGATCAGCGGAGAAGGGGTTCACCTGAACGGCACCAACCCGATTTCGGCCGACGGCCGGTACGTGACGGCCACCGGCCGCGACGGAAAGTCGTACGTCTACCCCGTGGAAGGAGGCGCGCCGCGCGCGATCCCCGGCCCGACCGAAGACGACGAGATCAGCCGCTGGGCTCCGGACGGGAAATCGCTCTACGTTTTCCGCCATGGCGAGCTCCCGGCGAAAATCGCCCGCCTCGACCTTGCGACAGGCAAACGGGAGCCCTGGAAAGAGATCCTGCCGAACGACGCCGCCGGGGTCGTCACGATCACGCCGATCCTGCTGACACCGGACGGAAAGACCTACGCGTACAGCTACCCGCGGATCCTGTCGCAGCTGTTCCTCGGCGAAGGGCTGAGATGAAATCCTCAGTCGACGCGATCCTGGAGTAACTGGGTAAGATAACCTTCCCTCTGCTGGGGAGTCGCCTAACGGTAGGGCAGCGGCCTTTGGAGCCGCCTATTGAAGGTTCGAATCCTTCCTCCCCAACCATCCGCCTTCGCCTTGCCATGTGCGATGGCGGGCTTCGGCGCGATAAGGCCCGGCTGAATGAAACGGAACAACCGCTCGCGAAGGCGGATGTCGCGCCGTAGTGTCGCGAAAGCGAACGGAGGCGGGCCGTTCCATATGGCTCCGATGCGAACGACCATCCTTTCATGAAGCATGTCTCCGGGGCGATCGTCCGTTTGGTTCGCTGAATCCCCCTCACCTATACTTGCCCGAGCGGACCAATTTCCGCTGGAGGTCCAAAATGGGTGAAGGTCTTCTCCAACCGATGCATCTCTTGCTGATTCTCGGCATCGCACTTGTGGTCTTCGGACCGAAGAAACTTCCGGAGCTCGGAAAAGGTCTGGGCGAGGCGATTCGAGGTTTCAAGAAATCGATGCATGAAGTCACCAACGAACTCACGGTTGACGAAAAACCGAAACAGATCGAGTCGGCGTCGGGTCAGGACAAACCAAAGGTCTCCTAGGAGGGGCGCCGCCTCAGGCCGCGCGATCTCTAGAGATAGGCCTGTTCGCCATGGAGCCCCTCGTCGAGGCCCATCTCTTCGGTCGCGTCCTTGACGCGAACAGGGGTAACCCTGTCGATCACCCAGAGCATCCCCAGCGTGAAGACGAACGCCCAGAGCGAGGAGATCGCAACCGCGCCGAGCTGGACGAAGAAGAAGTGCGGGTTGCCGTTGAGGAGGCCGTTTACGCCGTTCGGGTTAAAACTCGTCGTCGCGAAGACGCCGAGGAGAACGATACCCAGGAACCCGCCGACACCGTGGACTCCCCAGACGTCGAGTGCGTCATCCCATTTGAGCTTGTTCTTCAGTGCCACCGCGTAAAAGCACACGACCCCCGCGATGACGCCTATAAGGCACGCGGTCGTCGGTGAGACGTAGCCGGCAGCGGGAGTGATCGTGGCGAGCCCCGCCACAGCGCCCGTGAGGAGCCCGAGGAACTTCGGCTTCTTCGAGGTGATCCAGTCCATAGCGAGCCACGCGATCGCCGCGAACGACGCGGAGATGTCGGTGTTGAGGAACGCGACGGCGGTAACGGAGTCGACGCGGAACTCGCTGCCGGCGTTGAAGCCGTACCAGCCGAACCAGAGGAGACCCGTGCCGAGAGCGACAAGCGGAATGCTGTGGGGCCCTCGGTCGGCGACCTTCCGCTTGCCGACGTAGAGGACCGAGGCAAGCGCCGCGATGCCGGCGACGTTGTGGACTACGATGCCGCCAGCAAAGTCGAGGACGCCCCACTTCGCAAGGATTCCGCCTCCCCAAACCATATGGACGAAAGGGAAGTAGACCAAGAGGAGCCACCCAGTCAGGAACGCCATATACGCCTTGAAGGTGACCCGGTTCGTGAAGGCGCCGGTGATGAGGGCAGGGGTGATAATCGCAAACATCATCTGGTAGGCGCAAAAGACGATCATTGGAATCGTGTGGTTGGGGCTTGCCAGGTTGAGCGTGATGTTCCGAAGGAAGACCCAGTCGAAGTTTCCGATGATTCCGAAATGGTCAGTGCCGCTCCTGAGGTCCCCGCTGAAGCACATCGAAAATCCGCACAGCCACCAGAGCACCGTCGTCCATCCCATGGAAACGAAGCTCTGGATCATGATCGCGAGGACGTTCTTCCGGCCGACGAGCCCGCCGTAGAAGAACGCCAGGCCTGGCGTCATCAGCATGACGAGGCTGGAGCAGAGGATCATGAACCCGGTATTTCCGGTGTCTAGATGAAGAGGTGGCATCGATCTTCTCCTTCGGCGCGTCGAATGGGGCGGCGCATCCTGGAGCGAGAGGTCTTCTCTCGCTTTTCGGGAGAACCTATCGTGGTTGTTACGCGGGGACAAATGATTCAAGCGTCCCAGACCCAGTCGGGGTCGGAACCCACGACAACCGAACTCTAGGATTCAGCGGTTTCCGACTCGATCTTTAGCTTCTGGTTGATCTGGGTTTCTGTGAGTTCACGGCCAAAACAAGCCCAATTCACGGCCGGGAGACCGCCCTGATCGGAAGGATATCCGTGCCACTAGAACCATTGAGCTTAGCTGCTGGTAACCGTCTGACTGGTCGTCGGCTTGCTCGTTCCCATTTGCGTCTCATAGTCCAAGAACTGCCAGTCGCAGTCTCCGACGACCTGCTCAAGCTTTACCGATGAGCCGTCAATGTAAGTGAGCGAGAAGACGTTCGGGCACAGGATTGCGATGCGGACACTTTTTCGCCCCTAATTGATTCGACCGCAATTCCAAAATAGAGTGTCGAAGTCGCCTCATGTTCAAAAAATGCGTTGCCACCCTCTTCTGCGGGTCTCTGGTCTGCTCAATGTTCGCGCTTTCGATCAACGCCGACGCTCGGCAGTCAGCGGGTCCGGATTTCGTTATCGATCGGCTACCCACAGATCTCTCGGGAGTCTGGGAATTCGCGTTTGCGGGTGCCAATTCGACCGCTCCCCCTGTCGAAGCGGCGGCGTGGCGACCGATCCGGGTCCCTGGTACCTGGCAGGAGAGCGGATATTCTGGGCATGGCATCGCCTGGCTTCGGGCCCGGATCCTGACCGCAGGGTGACGAGCCCGCCGCAGCCCGAATGATGAGTCTATCGACGGACCGATGTATCATTGCCGGACAGGACGCATTCTCGGCACGATGACAGCGAAAAAGCAGACTCCCCACCCTCCGGCACGCAAGCCCCAGCGCTTTGCAACACGCGTCTCCGGCGGCCAATGGAAGGCCGAGATCGCTGGAATTTCTGGGACCGTTCGCGTCCTGGAGGTTTCCCGAACCGGAATCAAACTCGAAACCCGATCGGCGCTCGAGGTGGGCGACCGCTATCGGATCCACTTGATTCACAAGGGCGAGACTACGAGGACAACCTTCTACGTTCTTCGCTGCCCCCATCACGGTACAGGAGCCGAGCGCCTCTATAACCCGGCAGGGCTCTTCGCTGAAACCCTAACTCGCGCCGATCTACCAGGGACAATCCCCGACGTTCGGTAATCAACGGCTGCTTCAAGGCTTCATTCCAACGTCTCGACTTGCCGAATTCTTGCACTTCTCATAAGAATCTCACCCGCCCGCATTCGCCTTGTTTCACCCCTCCTGGGAAGCGGTGTCGGAGGAAATCGTCGGACGCGCCTCGGATTCCTTGTCGTGCAGGCCGAGAACTTTGAAGAGCGGGACCTGGGAAGCGAGGCCCTTCAGGGCGAAGAACCCCATCTGCGCGGCGCGCACGTTCTCTTTCACGGCTTCGTGGGTCTCCGGCCCGATGACGATGTCCCCCGGCGCCGCGACGAACTCCTCGATCCGGGCCGCGACGTTGACCGCGTTTCCGAGAACCGTGTAGTCCACGCGCCGGTCGGAACCGATCTCGCCGACGACGACCTCGCCGGAATTGATCGCGATGCGCACCTCGACGGCGCGCTCCCCTTCCGACTCGCGTTGCCGGTTCCAGCCCTCGATCGCTTCCCGGATCTTCAAGGCCGCCTGGATCGCGCGCCACGCGTGGTCCGGCTGGTCGATCGGCGCGCCGAAGAACGCCATGGCCTCGTCGCCGATGAACTTGTCGAGCGTTCCCCCGACGGAGAATACGGCCTCGGCCGCGAAGGTGAAGAACGTGTTCAGCAGCGTCGCGATCGCTTCCGGCGCGAGGCGCTCCGAGAGCGTCGTGAACCCGACGAGATCGGCGAAGAGCACGGTGACGTTTTTCGTTCTCGCCCGCTTCAGCGAGCCCGTTGCGGCGGAGTCGGCAATGATCTCGTCGATGACGGCCGGCGAATGGTACCGCTCCAGCCGCAGCCGGATCCTCTTGTCCTCTTCGATCCGCGCGTGCAGGCTCGCGCGCTCGATCGCGACCGCGGCGAAGTTCGCGAGCGCCGTCAGGAGGTCGAGATCTTCGCTTTTGAACGAGCCGACATGGAGTGGCGAGTCGACATGAATGACTCCCGTGACTTTGCCGCTCTCCCACAGCGGCACGCACATCGCGGAACGAATCTGCTGGATGCGGATCGACTGCCCCATGTCGAACCGCTCGTCGGCCTGCGCGTCGGAAGTCAGGAACGCGACCTTCTGCCGAACGACCATATCCACGATCGTGCGCGAAAACGGAGTCTCCCCCTCGGCGGTCGCCGGCACACGCGCCGACTTGACCCGGGCGACGCGCGTCTTCAACTCTCCGCTCTCGTCGGCGAGCAGCAGGAAAGCTCGATCGACGGGCAGGTACTCGAAGATGAGGTCCATGACCTTGTCGAGCACGGTTTCCACTTCGTCGGCCGAGATGAGGGTCTTGGCAACCTGAACGAGGATCTCGAAGACTTTGTTCTTGTACGCAACATCGAGCACGCCGCGCTTGCGCAGCATCGTCGACTCGCCGGCAAACGGGGTCCCCTTTTCGAGGCCGAACTCCTCGTTGAATTCGGCCAGGGGACGGATGAACGTGGACGTCGAATCCTTCTTCCCGGCCGGGCGGGGATAAGTCGCGATCGAAGGATCGTCGCGCATGCGAAGAGTGAATGTTCCAACCGAGATCTGGTCGCCGTCCTTGACGACCGACTGCGGCAGCGGCTTTCCGTTCACTCGGACGCCGTTCGTCGAATGGTTGTCCTTGAGCACCCATTCGTCTTTTTCCTTGACGATGATCGCGTGCTTTCGGGAGACGGAAAAATCGTTGAGCACGACGTCGTTTTCCGAGGATCGCCCGATCGACACTTCTTCTTTCAGGAGCGTGTAGACCTGGGGACGGCCGTCCACTTCGTAGAAGAGCTGGATCACTGCGGCGATTTTATCCCGAATCTTCGCCTCTCCCCCCGAGGGAGAGGCCGACGCGAAGCGGCGGGTGAGGGGGCGGGCCCGGACCACCCCTCACCCCGACCCTCTCCCACAAGGGGAGAGGGAGAGGAAGCTCGACCTACTCCGGCGGCTGGAACTGGATCCGCACCTGCTTCATCGACGCGATCGGGCCCCTCGGGCCCGTCGCGGGCCGGTACTTCCACCGCGAAACCGCCTGCACGGCGGCGTCGGTCATTCCCATCGGGCCCTCGCGCTTGACCTCGACCTTCGTCACGGTCCCCTCCGCGTCGATCGAGATCTGGAGCAGCACGGTCCCCGACGCGCGGGCCGCGAGCGCGGCCGCGGGATAGATCGGATCCACCTTTTCGACGACGACCGCCTGCGCGATGGGAAAACTCTCCGGCGCGACGCCGACGGGGGGGACGGTCTCCGTTGCCGGCTGGGCCGCGGGCGCGGCCGAGGTTCCGTCGGGAGCCGGCTCGGGCGCAACCGGGGGATTTTCCTCCGAGACCGCGATCCCCCGCACGACCTTGCCGGAGCCCGGCACGAGCGCCGGCTCCGACGGGTTCGCGGGCACGATGTCCACGTCCCGCGAAGCGACGAAGCCGAGGCCTCCGTCGGGGAGCTTGACCGCGTAGAACGCGTGATCGACCGAATAGATGTCGAGCGAGGCGCCCTGTTCCGCCCGGCCCCAGACCGGGGCAAAGGAGAACGGAGCGAGGAGCAACGGCGTCGCTTCTGCGACGTCTCCCGACAGCGGCTCGAACTTGAAGATCGCCTCGGCCCTGCGCACACGAGCCGCCCGGTCGGCATCCCGCTCGATCGAACGGCTCAGCACGAAGCCCTCCGGCGCCGAGCCGGCGCGAACCCTGCACCAGAGGCCGCGCCGCTCGAGGATCGTCACCGCGTTGCCCCGGGCCAGGTCGGCGACCCGCGCCGCCCGGGGATCGGCGGCGGCCCTCACGACCGCTTCCGCTTCCGAAACGACCGCCGCCTCGGGGCTCGCGGTCTCCTCCGCGGGAGGAACGAATCGGCGCGACCGCCGGGGCGCAAAGATCAGCGTCAGAACGAGGAGGAGAATCGAAGCGACTCCGATTCCGACCGGAAGGAATTTCTTCACTTCCGGCCGCTGCCAGAAACCGGGTGGCGGGCGCCTCGCGGGCGACGGGGGACGATTCTCCATGTTCACGACATCAGCGAAACGAGAATCGCCTTCTGGGCATGAAGGCGATTCTCCGCCTGGTCGAAGATCGCGGACTTCGGCCCGTCCGCGACGGCCGCCGAGACCTCTTCTCCCCGGTGCGCCGGAAGGCAATGGAGAAAAATAGAATCCGGAGCGGACAGCGTCATCAATCGCTCGTCGACGGTGAAACCCCGGAACTTCTCGATCCTCTCGGCCGCTTCTTTCTCCTGCCCCATCGATGCCCAGACGTCGGTATAGACGACATGGGCCCCGGCCACGCCTTCGTCCGGCGAGTGCAGGACGTCGATCCGGGCTCCCGTCGCGCGCGCGTCTTCCTTCGCGGAAGCCACGATTTCGGGTTTCGGGCCGTATCCTTCCGGCGTGACGATCGACACCGAGAGCCCCGTCTTCGCTCCCCCGAAAAGGAGCGAATGGGCCATGTTGTTTCCGTCCCCGACGTAGGCGAGCTTGAGCCCCTCGAGGCGCCCGAACCTCTCGCGGATCGTCTGGAGATCGGCCATCACCTGGCACGGGTGGAGGAGGTCGGTCAGGCCGTTGACGACCGGAATCGTCGCGTGCTTCGCGAGCTCCGTGACCGTCTCGTGCGCGAACGTCCGCGCCATGATTCCGTCCACGTATCGCGAAAGGACGCGCGCGGTGTCGGCGATCGGCTCGCCCCGTCCGATCTGGAGGTCGCGGGACGAAAGGAACATCGCGAGCCCGCCGAGCTGGTACATCCCGGCCTCGAAGGACACGCGCGTCCTCGTGGAGGACTTTTCGAAGATCATCGCGAGCGTCTTGCCCGAGAGCGCCGTCCGGAACTTCGGGCGGTTCTTCTTGATGTCGGCCGCGAGATCGAGCATCGCCGCAATCTCGCCGGGCGAAAAATCGTGGATCGAGACGAAATCCTTCTTCATCTTCTCCTCAGGGCGCCCCGGCCGACACATAGGTTCCGTTCTTTCGGTCGAGCGCTTCGGTCAACGACTCGGGATTCGTGATCAGGACTTCCCGTCCCCCCGATTCGACGAACCGCACCGCGGCGTCGATCTTCGGCCCCATGCTCCCCTTTGGAAACTGTCCCTCGGCGAGGAGCCGCCGGGCCTCCGCCGCCGTCAGCGAGGCCAGCGCCTGCTGCGACGGCTTGCCGAAGTCCCGGAAGACCTGCGCGACGCCGGTCAGCACGATGAAGAGGTCCGCCGAGAGCGAGGAGGCGAGAAGCGACGCGACGTAGTCCTTGTCGATCACGGCCTCGACGCCCCGCATTTCTCCGCTTCCGTCGAAGACGACGGGGATTCCTCCCCCTCCCGCCGCGATCACGATCTTTCCCCGGTTGACGAGCCACGCGACGATCTCCGTCGACAAGACCGACTTCGGCTTCGGCGACGCGACGAGCTTCCTCCATCCCCGCCCGGCGTCTTCGGCCATGGTCCAGCCGTGGGTCTTGATCAGCTCCTGCGCGCGCGCCCGGTCGAAGAAGGGCCCGATCGGCTTGCTCGGGCTCTGGAAGCCGGTGTCCGCGGCGTCGACCTCGACGGTCGTGACGAGGGTGATGATCTCTTTCCGGAAGCCGGCTCTCCCGAGGACGTTCGTGAGGGCGGTCTGAAGCAGGAAACCCATCGAGCCCTGCGTCTGGGCGACGCAGACGTCGAGCGTCTGGGGAGGGATCCGGTCCGCCGACGCTTCCACCTGCAGGAGGAGGTTCCCCACCTGGGGCCCGTTGCCGTGCACGACGATGAGCTCGTAGCCGCGGTTGAGAACGGGCAGGAGCCACGCGGCCGCTTCTTCCGCCCTTCGCTGCTGCACGTCGAGCGCGCCCGGAGTCCTCCGGGCGGAGCAGCGCGTTTCCGCCGAACGCGACGATCGCCAGGGGGCGGACGAAGGAAAAGAAGGGCTGGGGGCTCAAAGGTCTTTCCGGGCGAGCGGCATGGTCATGCAGCGGGGACCGCCGCGCGCGCGGGAGAGCTCCGGACCCGCGATCTGGATCGCGTACTTCTTGTCGGTCCAGAGCTCGAGCTCTTCCCTTCCCATCAGGATGTCGTCCTCGTAGAGGATCTTGTATCCCTTCCGATCGAGCTCTTCGGCCGTCCGGACGTTTCTCTCGTAGCAGATGATCACTCCGGGCGCGAGAGCGAACGCGTTTGCGCCGTCGGTCCACTGCTCGCGCTGCTGGGAGATGACGTCGGTCCCGCCGCACGGAATCGGCTTGAGGTCGATTCCGTTCTCCTTCAGGACCTCGAGGAGAGACCCTTTCGACGTGTACGTGATCTCGCGGCCGGTCAGGGAGACCTGGTAGACGTCGGCCTCCTCCGGCCCGCCCTTTTCGATCATCGGCGTGTAGCACAGGCACTCGTCGCGGTTGACCATCGTGAAGACGGTGTCGAGGTGCATGTACGAGCGCCGCGCGGGGATCTCGACGGTGAAGATCTTCTTGATGCCGATCTTTCCCTCTTTGAGGGAGGCCGCGAGCTGCTCGACGGTCGCTTTGGACGTCCGCTCCGAGATGCCCACGAGCAGGATGTCCTCCCGCGGGATCAGGATGTCGCCCCCCTCGAGAGAGGGTCGGCTCGCGGCCGTCGAGAGCCGGGTGAAGTCGGTCGAAAATTCGCGGTACAGGAAAAAGTCTTTCGGCCGCTCGATCCGCGGCGAGTACTGGAAGACGTACCCGGAGAGCAGCGGCTCGCGCAGTCGGGCCGCCGTCGCCATCGATCCGAGCACGACCCGGTCGCCGAGAACGACCTGCGGGTCGCGCATGAAGAAGCAATTCGGAAGCGGCGGAAGGAGATAGAGCGTCTCGAGGCGGTCGGAGATCTGGCCCCCCTCGCGAACGATTCCCTCGATCAGCATCGCCGCGGCCTGCTCGGGAGACGCCTCCCAGATCGGCCTCATCGCGGTCTCGGGGATCTGGAGCTTCAAGGCGAGGTCCGCGAGGACTTCTTCCTTGATCGCCGGGACCATCAGGATCTCCTCGAGCAGGTCCTGGAATTCCAGGACCTCCACGGTGTCGGCGTCCTCCTTCCACGCGGTGCGGAGGATCTGCTGGAAGCGCCGATGCTCTTCCCGCGCCCCGTCTCCATAAAGGATGTCGTCGAACAGCAGCTCGTCCATCATCGACGGAACCATCCGGTCGATTTCCTTCCCCGGCAGGTGGACGAGCACGGATTCCAGCTTGCCGACTTCGGAGGTGACGTGCAGCTTCATAATCAGTCGTTTACGTCCGTCTGGTCCGCCGACGACGCGGACGGTGGAATATATCAGACGGTCGAGGTCGCCCAGAGGTACGCGGCAAACGCGCAGGCGGACGCCTCGAGCTCGTCGGAGGTCGTCGCGTCTCGGCCGAGAGGCAACTCGAGCCCCAGGCCGTGAAGGATGTCATAGCGCGCCCGGCGCCCTGCGGGAAGAGCGATCCGGGGCGGCCGGCGCCCGGCCCACTCTTTCCACAATTCCTCCGGGCACGCTTCCAGAAGCGAGACGTCGTTTTTCGGGGCTTTGCCGAGAAGGCCGAATCCCCTCCGCCCGAGCGCCGCGAAGAGGCGCGCGCCCTCCGAACCCCGCGAAGAGCCGATCGCGAGGACGAATCCCTCCTTCTCGGCTTCGGGAGGAACCAGGCCCTCGCCGCTCTCCTCAAAAGTCCAGGTGCGGAATCGCACGCGGCGCCAGCGGTCCATCATCGCGACCGTGACCGGGTGAACGTGACCGGCGTGCGGGGCCTCGACGGAAGCGCCGACGAAACCACGCCCGCGCAGCCGGCGGAAGACAGGTCCCGGCCGCGGCGCAATCGCCCCCGAGCGGAAGCGCGCTTTCCCGGTGGGACAGGCGCTGCAGGCCGTCGTACGCGGCGTACTTGAAGCATTCGGAGAGCGTCGGGAAATTGAAGACCATGTCGAGGAAGTCGTCGAGACCTCCTCCCTTCGACATGACGACCTGCGGAATGTGGACGAGCTCGGTCGCGCTCCCGCCGGCCAGGTGCGCGCCGAGCAGTTCTTTGGTGTTCGGGTCGAAGACGAGCTTCACGAAGCCGTCGGGGTCGCCGGTGATCTGCCCCCGCGCGTTGTTCTCGTAGCGCGAGCGCCCGACTTCGTAAGGCACTCCGGCGGCCTTCAGCTCCTCTTCGGTTTTTCCGATCGAGGCGATTTCCGGAATCGTGTAGACGCCGTAGGGAAATACCGGCGAGGCCGCCGTCTTGAAGGGAAAGCCGAACGCGCGGCAGATCGCGATGCGGGCCTGTTCCATCGACGTCGCGGCGAGCGCCGGAAACCCGATCACGTCGCCGGCGGCGTAGATCCCGGGGACCGACGTCTGGAAGCTGGCGTCGACGGAGATTTTTCCCCGCTCGTCGGCGGCGACGCCCGCCGCCTCGAGCCCCAGCCCTTCGGTGTTTCCGCGGCGACCGGCCGAGAAGAGGACCTTGTCGGCCCGGAGGACCCTGCCGGAACGAAGCCGGCAACGCAGCGCGTCGCGCTTCCGCCCGGGCTCGCGTTCGATCGAATCCACGGCGTCCCCCAGGAGGATCTCCGCGCCCATCCGGTCGAGCGCGACCTCGAGCGCCGCCGAGAGCTCCCCGTCGAGAAACCCGAGCAGGCGATCGCGCCCCTCGATCAACGTCACCCGGGTCCCCAGCGCGGCGAAGATCGACGCGTATTCGCAGCCGATGACGCCTCCCCCGACGACCGCGAGACGGTCCGGAATGCGGTCGAGGTCGAGGATGCGGTCGGAGTCCACGAGGTCGGGATCGTCGAACGCGATTCCGCGCGGCGGGATCGGCGAGGACCCGGTCGCGATGAGGATCACCTCGCCGCTCAAACGCCGGATCTCCGCTCCGGAGGAATCCCGGACCGCGACGGTTCGCGAATCGAGAAAGAGCGCGTCGCCGCGAACGAGGTCGATCCGGTGCCGCTCCAGGTTCCGGCGGATCTGGCGCTCCTGGCGCTGCGTCACGTCCTGGAGCCGGCCCGTGAGCTGGCGAAGGTTCTTGCGGCGGTCGAGCTTCAGGGTCATGCCGTAGAGCTCGCCGCGCCGAAATCCCGTCAGGTAGAGCGCCGTCTCGCGCAGCGTCTTGGAGGGGAGCGTCCCGGTGTGCACCGAAGCGCCGCCGGGCTCCGCCGCGCGCTCGATCATGGCGACGCGCTTGCCGAAATACGCCGCCTGCGCCGCGCCCTTTTCTCCGGCCGGGCCGGAGCCGATCACGACGAGGTCGAACTTTTCCGCGGCCGGCACGCGGAGATCATAGCGCCGGCGGATAAGATCTCCCCAGCGGGAGGCGGAAATGAAGGCATTTCGAGCGGGAGCGGGAATCTTCGCTGTGCTGTTCCTCGTCGCCGGCGCGGGCGCCGAAGACGCGATGAGCCATTCCCACGAGGCTCCCCCGGGGACCTACGGCTCGGTCGAATTCCCGGTGAGCTGCTCTTCGGATGCGCGGAAGCAATTCGAACGCTCCGTCGCGATCCTCCATTCCTTCGGTTACGAGCTCGCGGAAGAATCGTTTCGCCGCACGGCGAAGACCGATCCGGAATGCGCCATGGCCTGGTGGGGCGTCGCGATGAGCCGCTACCATCCGATCTGGTATCCGCCCACGCCGGAGGACCTGCGGGTCGGCGCCGATGCGGTCGCGCGAGCCCGGTCTCTCCGGGCGCCGACGAAGCGGGAACAGGCCTACGTCGCCGCGATCGGCGCCTTCTACGACGAAGCCGACACCGTTGACCACAGGACCCGCGCCGTTCGTTACGAGAAGGCGATGGAAGCCCTCTCGTCCGGCTTCCCGGAGGATCGCGAAGGGGCCGCCTTCTATGCCCTGGCGCTCCTCTCGACGGCTTCTCCGGCGGACAAGACATACGCAAACCAGAAGAGAGCGGCCGGGATTCTCGAGCGAATTTTCACGGAGAACCCGAAGCATCCGGGCGCCGCCCACTACATCATTCACTCGTTCGATTCGCCGGCGCTCGCGGCGCTCGCGCTGCCCGCGGCGCGCAGCTACGCGAAAATCGCTCCCGCCGCCCCGCACGCCCTCCACATGCCCTCGCACATCTTTACGCGGCTCGGCGACTGGGACGACTCCATCGCGTCGAACCGCGCCTCGGCGGCCGCGGCGCTCGCGATGTCGGCGGGTCTTCCGCCTGGCACGCGCCATTCTCAGCAGCTTCACGCGCTCGACTACCTCGAATACGCGTACCTCCAGGAAGCCCGGGACGGAGACGCCCGGGCCGTGCTCGAAGAGCTGCTCTCGATCGCCGACGCGGAGCCGAAGGATCTGACGGGCGCTTTCGCGTTTTCGGCCATTCCCGCGCGCTACGCGCTCGAACGCGGCCGATTCGACGAGGCCGCGAAACTGGAGCTTTACCCGGCGTCGTACCCGTGGAAAGACTTTCCGTTCCCGGAAGCCATCATCGTCTTTGCGAGAACCGTCGGCCGCGCGCGGTTGGGTCGGGTGGAAGATGCGCGCCGCGAGCTGCCGAAATTGGATCCGATCTTCGAGAGAGCCGTCGCCCAGTCCCGGCAGGGATACGACTGGGGAAAACAGGTCGATATCCTCCGCCGCGAGGCCGGCGCCTGGGTCGAGCAGGCTTCCGGACGCGGCGCCGCAGCGCTCGAGCTCATGCGATCGGCGGCCTCGCTCGAAGACTCGACGGAGAAGCATCCCGTCACTCCCGGCGCGATCATTCCTGCGCGCGAATTTCTCGCCGATCTCCTGATGGAACAGGCCGAGCCCGGGCGAGGCCCTGGCAGAGTACGAAACGTCGCTGAAGTCCGCGCCGAACCGTTACCATGCAATCGCGGGCGCCTGGAAGGCCGCGACGGCGGCGGGTAACACGGCGAAAGCGTCGGAATACAAAACGAAGCTCGTCGCGCTCGCCGGAACGGCATCGCCCCGATAGTTCTTCTTACTCCGGCGGGAGGATGCGCAGAGGCAGGGGCGGCTGGGAAGCTGGCTCTTCCGCGTCCGTGATGTCGCGCAGCTGCTCGACGAAGCGCGAAACCTGCTTCGCCGGTCTCTTCGTACTGCTTCTTCGCGTTGTCGAGGTGCCCGCCGAGCTTGCCCGAACGGATCTTCGATCTTCGAAACGCCGCGCTTCAGATCGCCAGCTCCTTTACGATCTCGTGCGCCCGTTTCTCGATGTCGAGTCCCTTCAGGCCTGACGCGAAATCGTGTAGAGGTAGGCGTAGAGACAGACGAGGCGAGACCGGGATCGACCCGCTTGCGCGAGAGCGCAGTGCCGTCAGGCTCCTCCTCTCCGACTCGGCGACGATCTCCCGTAGATCGCCTCCGCGGGCACGTACATGAGCGCGAAATCGAACGTCCCCTCGGCGGGCCGAATGTACTTCGAGGCGATCGCCTCGACGTGTTTCCGGACGTCGCGCGGAATTGCGAACGCGCGTTCTTGCGCTCCGTCTCGTTTCGAGCATTCGTCGCGCGACGGAAGTTCTCGAGCGGAAATTTCGAATCGATCGCTAACCCATCGGTCGCCGACGCGAATCGCCGCGTCGACGATCTCGCCGTCCGAGAACCTCTTCTGCATTTCGCCAGCGTCCCGGCGGGCAGCACCTGCCGAAGGGCCTCTTCGAGAAGCGTGCTCGCCCGAGGCCGCCGCGGATCTTCGGCGACTTGAGGAGATCCTCGAGGCGCGTCAGTCTCCGAGCCGAGGCCCGCCATCTGCTGCGAAACCTCGACGACCTTGCCCGAGGTTCTCGCCGACGCTCTTCAGCGAGCCCGTTCGCTTCCGCGCTCTGCTTCTGCATCGTCGCAAGACTCTGGCCGAGCGCCGTCCTGGCTCTCCCGGATGCGCCCGTCGATCGTTCGCTCGAACGACTCGAGCCGCTTCTCCACGTTCCCGGAGAGGGCGTGGAGCGAGCGCTTTCCCGGATTGCTCCGCAGGCGCCTTCGACGCCGCCGGTCGGCCGAGAGCTTCGCGAGGGACGAAGATCACGACCACGAGGACCGCCCGCCCGAGAACGAAGAGCCCGATCGAGAGCGAGCGAGCTCACCGGGCTATCGGCGTCCCGAGATCAGGTGCACGATCGCGACGAAGAGCGCCGCGCCGATGATCGACCAGATGACCGGAAACGGATGATGCTCGATCGAGATCGCGAAGAGGTCGGGAAGGTGCATCTTCCGGGCGAGCCACGACCCGAGAAGCGCTCCGATGAATCCGACCGCGATCGACACGAGGCATCCGCCCCGCGTTCCGCCGGCGATCGCGCGCCCGATCGCGCCGCAGATCGCGGCGACGAGCAGGAGAATCAGAAATCCCGTGAACGAGAACGTCATGGCGCCGCCCCTCCAAATCTGCGAGAATAATAACAGTTGCGACGAAGAGCGCGAGATCGACTACCTGATCTGCAGGGAATGCAACACTCCCTGCTACATTTTCGAAATCGAGGGCGCGACCGTCACCGAAGCTCTCTGCCAGGTCTGCGGCAACGACCTGAAGGAGCGATTCGCGATCGGCGAGGTCGACGAAACTTGACCGACGGCCGCCACGACTCCTATTCCGACCCGCTGACCGAACGGTACGCCTCTCCCGACATGTCGCGGATCTTCTCCGCGCGGTTCAAGTTCGAGACGTGGCGGCGGCTCTGGGTCATCCTCGCGGAGGAAGAGAAACGCCTCGGGCTCCCGATTCCCGACGAAGCTCTCGCCCAGATGCGGGCAAAGGTCCCGGAGATCGACTTCGCCGCCGCCGCGGCCCACGAGAAAGAAACGCGGCACGACGTGATGGCGCACGTGAAGACATTCGGAGAAGCCGCTCCCGCCGCCGCGGGGATCATCCACTGGGGCGCGACGTCCGCGTTCGTCGCGGACAACGGAGACCTCGTCCAGATGCGCGACGCCCTGCGCCTGCTCGAGGGCCGGATCGCCTCGTTTCTTCGAAAACTGCGCGCTTTCGCGTGGGAGCACCGCGCGGTCGCGTGTCTCGCCTACACGCATTTTCAGCCCGCCCAGCCGACGACCGTGGGAAAACGCGCGTGCCTGTGGGCGCAGGATTTCCTCTGGGACCTGCAGGAGGTGCGGAGGGTCCGGGAAGGCCTTCGTTTCCTCGGCGCGAAAGGCGCGACCGGAACGCAGGCTTCGTTTCTCGCCCTGTTCTCCGGCGATTCCGAAAAGGTCGAAGCTCTGGACCGCGCGGTCGCCGAACGGGCGGGATTCGGCCGCCGCCAGCTCGTCTCCGGCCAGACGTACTCGCGCAAGCAGGATGCATTCGTCCTCGCCGCCCTCTCGGGCTTCGCCCAGTCGTCGCACAAGTGCGCGACGGATCTCCGGCTGCTCCAGCACGAAGGCGAGATCGAGGAGCCGTTTCTGAAAAACCAGGTCGGATCGTCCGCGATGCCCTACAAGCGCAACCCGATGCGAGCCGAGCGGGCCTGCGCGATCGCCCGCCACGTGATCGCGCTCTCGCTCGACCCGGCGTTGACGGCGGCCACCCAGTGGCTGGAGCGGACGCTCGACGACTCCGCGAACAAGCGCCTCTCGATCCCCGCCGCGTTCCTCTCCTGCGATTCGATCGCGCTCATCTTCGACGAGATCTTCGCGGGCATCGAGGTGCGCGCGGACGCGATCGCCGCAAACCTCGAGCGCGAGCTGCCCGTCCTGGCGACGGAGAACCTCCTCATGGAAGCCGTCCGGCGCGGCGGCGACCGCCAGGAGCTGCATGAAGCGCTCCGCGTGATGGCGCGGGAAGCCGCGCGCCGCGGCGAAACCGCGACCCTGGCGGAAAAAATCGCCGCGGACGCCCGATTCCGTCTGACGCGGGAGGAAGCCGACGCCGCCGCCCATCGCGGCCTGACGGGGCGAAGCGCCGAACAAGTCGAGATGTTCCTGCGCGAGGAGCTCGATCCGGCGCTCGCGGAAGTCGAGGCCGCGAAGCCGGAGGGGCTGCGGGTCTGAAGGGACATTTCTCCCTCTCCCCTTGCGGGAGAGGGTTGGGGTGAGGGGTGGCCCCCAGGCTCGCCCCCTCACCCGCCGCTTCGCGGCGGCCTCCCGCGTCCACGGGTCGGTCTGCAGGCTGCCCACAGGGGGAGAGGCGAAAGGAATACCGCCCCCGTCCTCGCTCTCGGGATGCTGGTTCTCCTCCTCGCGTCCTGCGCGAAGAAGCAGGCCGTCACGGTTCCGCGCGCGCGCGTCATTCCGCCCCCCGCCGCGCCCGGGCAGACGGAAGAAGGGCTCGCGTCGTGGTATGGCGGCAACGACGGCTTCGAAGGAAAGCCGACCGCGTCGGGGGAAATCTTCGACGGCACGAAGATGACGGCCGCGCACCGCACGCTGCCGCTCGGCACGTGGGTCGAAGTCCTCAACACGTCGAGCGGAAAGACCGCGCGCGTGCGCATCAACGACCGCGGCCCGTTCATCAAGGGACGGATCATCGATCTCTCCCACGTCGCGGCCGTCGCCCTCGGCGTCGTCGGACCGGGCGTCGCGCCCGTGCGAATCACGGTCGTCGAGCCGGGACCCGCCGTCCTCGAGCTCTCCGCGACCGGCCGCTGGAGCGTGCAGATCGGCTCGTTCGCCTCGGCGTATCGGGCCGAGCTTCTCGCGGACAAGATGCGCGCCGCCGGCCACCGGGTCTACACGGAGCCGTTCGGCGGCCTGACGCGCGTCAAGGTGGGACCCCTCGGCTCGAAGCCCGCCGCCGTGAAGGAGCTGCAGCGCCTCGAGGCGGAAGGGCAGGAAGGCGTCGTCACTCCCGAGGTTTGAGCCGGGTCACCGGGCCTCGTCCGCGGGCGTGGACCGCCCTCTCCAGACGACGTTTCGCGAGACGATCCGGCGAAGCACGGACCGAACGGCGATCCCCGCCCACACCGTCACCATGAGGAGGTGGAAGGGCGCGCTCCAGGCCGGAGTTCGCGAAATGCGCGCGACGGCCAGCCGGCCCGCGAGGATCGCGGCGATCGAGGCCGCCGCGACGACCTTCGCGAAACCGCCCGCGCCGGACAGCAGCACGACATAGGGAGCCCATGCGAGAGCGGTGAAGAAGAGAATCGAGGGCGAGGACGAGCGCGGAAGAGCGAAAGAGATACGCGACGTTCTTCGTGAAGCCGTCGGCGACCTCGCGGAGGCCCTCGTACATCCGGACGCGGACCTCGTCGCACGCGGTGAACGCCCTCACCCCGAACCCGGACGACTTGATCTGGCGCGCGAGCGCGACATCGTCGATCACCCGGTTGCAGAGGAGGCGGAAACCGCCGCTCTCGGCGAGGGCCCGCCGAAAAACGAGATTTCCGCTCCCTCCGCCGATCGCGAGCCGCCGGAGGCCCGGCGAATTGAACAGGAAGCCCGGGCCGAGGTAGAGCAGCGCGGCGAGGTTCGGCATGAGCACGCCTTCCCAGAACCCTGCGGTCACCATCCGCGGCAGAACGCAGAGAAGACCCGAGGTCCTCCGAAACGGCCGTCGAGACCGCTGCGCGAAGGGTCGACGGCACGTACTCGACGTCGGCGTCGACGATCAGGAGAAGCTCCCCCTTCGCCGCCTCGACGCCGAGCGCCAGCGCGTTCGGCTTGCCGAGCCAGCCGGGCGGCGGCTCCGCTCCCGGGACGACGCGCAGACGCGGCGAGACCGACCGCATTCGATCCAGGATCGCCACCGTCCCGTCGGTCGAGCGGTCGTCGACGACGACGACCTCGAAATCCGGATAGTCGGACGCGAGGTGCGAGGCGACGGCTCGCTCGACGCGCGCGCTCTTCGTTGCGGGCGGGAATGACGATGGAGACGAACGGCCAGCCGTCCGCGGGCGGAGGGCCGAGCCGCAGAGGCCGGAAGGAACGCCAATTGAGGACGAGACACGCGAGCGAGAGGAGCGAGGCGGTCGCGGAAATCCAGGCGAGCGCGGTCACGGCGCGATCAAGGGCGGCGGCGCTTCGAGGCCTCGTTTAGAGAGAGGCGGCCCGGGATTGCGCGTCGCTCAGGTAGAGCGAGTTCGGGTAATCGCTGACGATCCGCTGGTAGGTCGCCTTCGCGTCGGCCGGAGAGCCCGATTTCTCGTACAGGCGCGCGAGCTCGATCAGCAGCGCGTCTTTCGGCACGGCGGTCGCCGACGACTCGATCGACCTCTTGGCCCTCTCGATCGCGTCGCGGGTCTTCCCCTGCGATTCGAGGGTCCGGATCGCGTCGAGCTCGGCGGTCGCCGCGAGGAGGGACCGATTCCCCCGCGAAAAGCGATCGAGGCTGCCGAGGTCGGCCTTGCCCGGAGCGGAGCGGGCGGAGAGCACGATCGACGCCTCGCGGCCCGACCGGGTCGCGCTGAAATCGGCGGCGGCCTTGAGCTCTTTCTCCGCGTCGGCGTCGCGGAGAGCGGAGGACGCATAGGAGGTGCCCGACGCATCGATCGCGGAGGGTTCTCCTGCCACGGGGCTCGAGAGAATAGTCAGCGCGCGAGAGAGGTGCTGCGCGGCTTCGGATTCGCGATACGACCGGAAACCCACGAAGGCCCCGACCAGGACGGCGAGTCCGGCCGCCGCGGCGATCGCTTCCAGGGATCCCTTCCGGTGCGAGGAGACGAAGTGAATCCCCTTGCCGACCGTCTCGAGGACCTCGTCCCGCTTCAGTTGTTCGCGGCTGAGCTTTTTCATCATAAACGGGTAACTTATAAGAAGGAGTAGACTGTCGTCAATGGCTCCCAAGGTTCCCGTTGCCCTCGCCATCGCAGGCACGGACTCGGGAGGGGGCGCGGGCCTGGCCGCGGACCTTCTCACATTCGCGGCGCACCGCGTCTTCGGGACGGTCGCGGTTGCGGCGATCACGGTGCAAAACACGCGGGAGATCACGCGCTCGCAGGCCGTCGCGGCGGACCTGCTCTCCGACCAGATCCACGCCGTCTTTTCCGATTTCTCTCCCTCCGCCGTCAAGATCGGAATGCTCGCGACGGCCGCGAACGTTTCGGCGACGGCCCGCGCCCTGCGCAAGTGGAAGGCGAAGAACATCGTGCTCGACCCGGTGCTCCTCTCGACGACCGGAGTGCGATTGCTCGCTCCCTCGGCGGTCGCACCCCTCAAGAAAGAGCTCATCCCGCTGGCGGCGGTGCTGACGCCGAACCTCCCCGAGGCGGAGGCGCTCGTCGGATTTCCGATTCGCGACGAGGGGGACCGGCGCCTCGCGGCAGGCGTGCTCGCCGACCTCGGCGCCGCGTCGATCCTCCTCAAAGGAGGGCACACGAGCGGAAATCAGATCAGCGACCTCTTCTTCGACGGCAAGCGATTCCTCGAGTTCCACAATTTCCGCGTCGCAACGACGGCCACTCACGGAACGGGCTGCGCGCTGTCCTCCGCGATCGCCGCGAACCTCGCGCGCGGCGCGAAGCCCGCGGAAGCCGTGAAGAACGGAATCGAGTACCTGCGCGGCGCACTGAAGCGGGGAATCTTCCCCGGCCAGGGCTTCGGAACCCCGGGACACTACTAGACCGTCCGACGGGAGCTCGGCCGGCGCCACGTCACGGTTCGAACGACGAATTGAGCTCCCGAGAAGTCACCGCGTCGTCTGCGAACGTGAACGTCCCCTGATCCCGCATTTCCCTCGCGGCGCGCAGAAAGGCGCCGAGCGCCGAGCGGGAAAGCGCGCTCCCCACGCTGACGCGCCGCACGCCGATCTCGGAAAGCTCGGCGAGGCTCAGCCGGGCCCCCTGAAGCCCCATGACGACGTTCACCGGCCGATCCACGGAGCGCACGACGGCCACAATCTCCTCGCGCGTGGTCAGGCCCGGCGCGTACAGTACGTCCGCCCCCGCCTCCTGAAACGCCTGAAGCCGACGGATCGTGTCGTCCAGATCGGGCCGTCCCAGGAGATAGTTCTCGGCCCGGGCCATCAGCGTGAAGGAAAACGGGAGAGCTCGCGCGGCCGACGCGGCGGCGCGAACCCTTTCCGCGGCGAGCGCGAGCTCGTAGATCGGCTCGTCCGTCCGACCCGAGTTGTCTTCGATCGAGCCGCCGACGACTCCCGCCTGCGCGGCGAGGCGAATCGCCTCCGCAGCCGCCTCGGGATCGTGCCCGAAACCGTTCCCGAGATCGGCGCTGACCGGCAGGTCCGTCGCCGATGCGATCACGGCGAGGTGATCCATCGTCGCGTCGCGTCCGACCGTGTTGTCCCGCCGCCCCAGGGAAAATGCATGGCCGGCGCTCGTCGTCGCGAGCGCCTCGAAGCCGAGACCCGCGAGCAGGCGGGCGGTTCCGGCGTCCCACGGGTTCGGGATGAGAAACGCGGCGCTTCTCTCGTGAAGCGCTCGAAAGAGACTCGCCCTTTCCGACTGGGAGACCATCACGTCCTCCGGATTCCGGCCGGGACCGCTTCGGCCAGGTACATCATCCGCGAAACCGCGCCCCGCTCGGAGAGCGCGATGACCGTCTCGAGGTAGCTCCGTTGAGCTCCGTAACGCTCCGCGCCTTCGACTGCCTCGAGCTCGTCGCGATGGGCGATCCGCGATGCGAGGCGTCCCTTCGCCGACGCGATCAGCGCCTCCGTCCGGTCGGCGCTTTCGACGAGACGCAGGCCGGCGCCATCGAGAGACCGTTCGTTGAATCCCGGGGGCACGAACCGCGTGAAGCCGTGAATCGATCGCCGCGCCGTTTCGGCCTCCGACAGCGCTCCCGAGACGACGCCCGCGTCGGTGAACAAGAACCGTCCCCCCGGCGCGAGGATTCGCGCGACCTCGCGGAAGACCGCCGAGCGGTCCCGGAGATGAAGGACGACGTCGATCGAGACGGCCGCGTCGAAACTTCCGGAGGGAAACGGCAGCGGATCGTTCGAGTCGCCGACCCGCACGTCGACCCGGCCGCCGAGGCCGAGCGAAACCGAGCGAGCCCTCGCGGACTCGATCGCCGCAGGGCTCAGATCGATGCCGGTCGCGCGGCAGCCGGCCTGCGCGGCGAGAAACGTCAGCGGACCGCCTGGACCCGAGCCCAGGTCCAGGAGCCGGCTGGACGCCGTCAGCCGCAGCCGGGGGATGTCGAGCATCAACTCTTCCGCGGTGACCCAGGAATGCTGCCCGATGTCCTGCCCGTATGCGTCCCGCCGATGCCGCCGCATGAGCGGCGTGTCGAACTGCTCGTACGAAAAATCGTAACCCCGGGCTTCCCCCGGGTTCGAATCCGACAAGGTCACCGCCCTTTCTTCCTAGTCACTGCGATGTCCCGCAGGTGCTGCCGGGCGTGCTCGCACTCGTCGGCGAGCACCTGTTCCAGCGAGCGGCGCCTGGGACGCGCCCCGGCGGAATCGACGAGCCGGACGGACCGCTTCATCCCGCCCGGCGCGGCGCGCGCGAGCCCCGCGACGTGGCCGCAAAGCGCTTCCAGCAATCGTAGGGCGGGCTCGAGCGGCGCCCGGCGGTAACCGAGATTTTTCACCCAGCGCGCGTCGGGATACATCCACGACCAGTCGAACGTGCAACCCGGCTTGCCGAGGGCAGCGAGCGCGATCGTCGACGCGACGATGTTCGCCTCGACGAGATGGTGCGCGTACTCGAGGATCGAAAGCCCTTCCGAGCCGCCGCGCCGCCGGAGATCGCCCGCCGAAAGCTCCCCGACCGCCCTCCGGAGCTTGCGCGGGATCGCCTTCCACCGAGTCAGGGTCTTCCCCCGGCCTTCCATGCGACCTCTACAGGATTTTCACTTGGCGGGCTCGGAATCCGCGAGCCCCCGCCCGATCGAGCTCACGATCGGGATGGCGACGAACGGGATGTGGCCGATCAGTTGGATCCACCACCGAACGGTGATCGAGGGAGGCCGATGCGCGAGAAGCGGAATCACCAGGAGCGACATCACGATCCAGATGAAGGGACCGAAGAGCGAGGCGACTTTCACCGTGCCAAAGGGACGGCCGAGAACGCTCCGGAGGCCCGGAGAAAGCGTCACCAGCCCGAGAAAGACGGCAGACCAGCCGAACGCCGTGCAGAAATGGAGGAAAACTCCGAAGAGCGACGCCGGGGTTCCGCCCTCGAGCGCCTGCGGGCCGAGCACGACGCTTGCGACGCCCCGCCAGAGCCGCCCGACCGTGGAGTGGTAGAACGCGACGGCGAGAATGCTCGAGAACAATCCGTCGCTGATGCCCGTCAGCAGGCCGGCCCGAACGAGCGTCGCGATTCCCCCGGTCCTCTGCACGGCGATCATTCTAGTGCGCTGCAGCCCTCAGCGAACAAGCGGAAGGGAGCCGGTGATCGAATCGATCGCGGCCTCGTCCGCAGGGCCGATGCCCAGGCACGTCACCGTGCCGGGCGCGACGACGGTGCGTCCGGCATCGGCCACGACGTCCGCCGGGAGACCCGCGTCCACCGCCTGCCGGCGAAGAGCGAGCAGCTCGGCCGCCGTTCCGCAGCCGAGCACGACCTTCGCCATGCCGTCCGCGAGCCATGCCGTCTGCGCGGCCGCGGGCGCGGCGAGAAACGCGGCGAGTGACGCGTGCGCGACCTGCGACGCGAGCTTGCCCCGCGGAAGTTCCAGCGACTCGTTGACGACGATGACCTGCTTCACGATACGGCTCGCCCGCCCGGGCGGCGAGTCAGGATGACATGGGTCGCCCGCTCGCCGGGCACCCACTTCGCGCATTCATAACCCAGCGCATGCAGATCGATGCCGTGGAAGAGGTTCTCTCCGGACCCGAGCAGGACGGGACGGAGGGCGAGGTGCAGCTCGTCGATCAGTCCGGCGCCCAGATACTGCCGGATCGTGGAAACGCCGCCGCCCAGACGGACATCGCGGCCGCCCGCCGCGGCCTTCGCCTGCTCCAGAGCCGAGTGGATCCCTTCCGTGACGAATCGAAATTCCGTGCCTCCCGCCATCCGAAGAGGAGCACGCGCGTGGTGCGTCAGCACGAACACGGGCGTGTGGTACGGCGGCTCGTCGCCCCACCACCCCTTCCAGCTCTCGTCCGGCCAGGGGCCCCGAACGGGACCGAACATGTTGCGCCCGAGGATCCACGCGCCGAGCCCGGCCATGGCCTGCTCTGCGAAACCGTTGTCGACGCCGGTCTCTCCGCCCGGTTCGCCGTGCATCTTCTTCCAGACGCGCGTCTCGAAGAACCACTCCATTAGCTCCGGCCCCCGCACTCCGAGCGGATTCTGGAGATCCTGGTTCGGACCGGCGCCGTAGCCGTCGAGCGAGATCGCGAAGCTTTGGACGCGGAGTTTCGACATCAGGACCCCCGCTGAAACCTAGACATCGCCGGTCGGCACGATCGCGGCCGTTTCGACCATGAGAATGACCGCTCGCTCCGGCGCGCGCGTGCGGTGCACGACGCCCCGGGGCACGACGAAGCCCTGCTGCGGACCGAGGTCGACGACCCGATCCTCCAGGTCGACGAGAAAACGGCCCTCCAGGACGAAGAAGAACTCGTCGTCGTTGTCGTGCTTGTGCCAGTGGTATTCGCCCTGCATCACCCCGAGCCGGACGACCGAATCGTTGACCTTGCACAGCGTCTGGTTGTACCAGCGGTCCGTGACCGCGGCGAGCACCGAGGGGACGTCCACGACGGCGAGCGACGGGAAGAGGATGTTGAGAAAGGTTGCGTACGGGTACTCGGTCTTCTCATTCATGGGACTTCCTTTCGCGCTCAGCGGCCGACCTCGGTTCCCTTGGCCAGTTCCGCTTCCAGGTCTGTGGTGTCCAGCTCGAATACATGGTTGTCGTAGTCGAAGAAATAGAGAGCCGTATCGCCTCGAGCAAGAATGAACTCGTGATTCATTGCCTTCAGCCTTTCGGCGCAGGCCAGGAGAGTGGCTTTCGAAACCGAGAATGCAACGTGGTCACCGGTTCTTGGACGTTCCACGGGTGCTTGAACGAGCGCAAACCAGGTTCGGCCCAGCCGGACAAACGTTTCATCATGGCCTTCCGAATCGGTGCGCGATATGACCTTGCAATCGAACAACTCCCTGAAGAGAGAAGTTGTTCTGGCCGAATCTTGAACGACCAGGGCAACATGGCTTATTGCGTCGAGCATGGGACCAGAATCACTCTTCATCGCTCGAAAATCATACCCTCAGCCCTGCTCATCCGCCTTCCCCCCTGCGATCGTTCTCCACTCCCCGTCCTTCTCGATGCTCCGGACCTTCAAGCCCGCGGCCCTCAGGCCCGCGACGGCATCGGACTCCCGTTCATCGAGGATCCCGGACAGCACGACCACTCCGTTGGAAGAAAGAAGCTTCGCGATCGGCGGAATCAGCGGCGCAACTTCTTCCCAGATCATGTTCGCGAGGACGCGGTCGAACTCCCCCGCGAGACACTCGATGCCGCCGAGAAGCAGTGAGATCCGCGCGGTCGTCGGGTTGCGGATGAGGTTCTTTCTCGATTCGAAGACGGCCTCCGGATCCACGTCGAAAGCGACGCACCACCGCGCCCCGAGGCGCGCGGCCGCAATCGCGAGGATGGCCGTGCCGCAGCCGGCGTCCAGCACCCGCTTCCCCGAAATGTCCTCCTTCTCGAGGAATCGGAGGATCCCGCGCGTCGATTCGTGCAAACCCGTTCCGAAAGCTCCCGCCGCCGGAATGTGGAGGAACCGCTCCGCCGGGCCGGATCGCTCGCCCGGCTCGTCGCGCGCGTCGATCGTGAAACCGGCGATCGAAAACGGCTCCAGGCGCGCGCGGTACGAGGCGTTCCAGTCTTCGTCTTCGACGGCGCTCTCGGCGCTTGACGCGATCCCCCGCTCCCGCAACAATTCCCGGGCGGCGCGAGCCTGTTCGGCGGAGGAAAAGACGGCGACGAAGACGGGCCCGGCCTCGCCGTCCGCCTCGAAGCCCCCGGCCGAGGCGCACAGATAGAGGACCTCGGCGGCGCGCTCCGCGTCGCCGGCCGGAATCTCGATTCGCGAGAAGGTCAACCTTCGAAAATCTTCTTGACGCGCGCGAACGTCTTTTTCTTCGAGACGGGCGCGTCGATCAGCTTCGCGTAGCTTTCGAGCAGCTCGCGCTCTTCCTTGCGGGGAGATTTCGGGACGGCCACGTTCAGGCGGACGATCTGGTCGCCGCGGCCGGACGAACCGAGCCGGACGACCCCCTTCCGGCGCAACCGGACTTCCGACGCGGCGGGCGTGCCCGGCGCGATCGTGATCGTGTCCTCGCCCTCGAGCGTCGGGACCTCGACTTCACCGCCGAGGACGAAAACGGGGAAAGGCAGCTCCATGTCGAGAATCACGTCGTCCCCTTCGCGATGGAAGAGGTCGTGCTCGGCGACGGAGAGGACGACGTAGAGGTCCCCGGCCGATCCGCCGCGGGGCGCGGCGTTGCCCTCTCCCGTGAGGCGCAGGCGCGAGCCACTCTCGACTCCTCCCGGGATCTTGATCGTCAGCGTGCGCTCCGAGGGAAGCCGCCCCTCGCCCCGGCAGGCCGGACAGGGTTTTTCGATCCTCGTGCCCTCGCCCTGGCAGCCGGGGCAAGTGCGCGCCATCGTGAAGAATCCCTGGGAATACCGGACCTGGCCGCGGCCGCGGCACGTAGAGCAGGTGACCGGCTGCGAGCCCTTCTCGGCCCCCGTTCCCCGGCATTCCCCGCACGGCTCGTAGCGCTCGATCGTGACCGGAGACTCCGTGCCGAACGCGGCGTCGGAAAACGAGAGCTCGAGATGCACGACGACATCGCTGCCCGAAGACTGCTGCCGGCCGAACCCTCCCCCGAAGAACTGGCCGAAGAGATCGGAGAAATCGGAAAAAATCGACGGATCGAACCCGCCCGGGCTGCCGCCTCCGCGCAGCCCGTCGTGGCCGAAACGGTCGTAGCGATCGCGCTTGTCGGGGTCGGAGAGGACCGAATAGGCCTCCGACGCCTCCTTGAACCTCTCGGCCGCCTCCGCGTCGCCGGCGTTCTTGTCGGGATGGAACTGGATCGCCAGCTTCCGGTATGCCGACTTCAGTTCCCCGGTCCCGGCGTCTCGGACGACGCCCAGAATCTCGTAGTAGTCGCGCTTCATGCCGCGGAGCCCGACCGGGAATGGGAAAGCATGGCCTGGGTCAGCGCCCGCGCTCCCGCTTTCAGCGCGGTGATGGCCGCCTCGATCTGCGGCATCGAATCCGTGCTGCAGGCGTCGCGCGCGGTTTTCAACGCCTGGGAAATCTGCTCGCGGTCCTCCGGCGAGAGGAGCCGCCCGAATTCGGAAAACACTTTCTCGTTGGAGCGCAGCATCCCCTCCAGGCGCGTCCGGGCGACGCGCGCTTCGCGCCGCGTTTTGTCGGCGCCCTCGTTCTCCTGCGCTTCCTGGATCAGCCTTTCGATCTCCGCGCCGGAGAGGCCGCCGGCCGGTGTGATCTGGATTCCCTGCGCCTTCCCGGTGGCCTGGTCCTTCGCCGAGACGTTGACGATGCCGTTGGAGTCGATCGCAAACGTCACTTCGATCTGCGGAACGCCGCGCGGCGCCGCCGGCACGCCGACGAGATCGAACCGCCCGAGCGACTTGTTGTCCCGCGCGAGGCCGCGCTCCCCCTGAAGCACGTGGATCTCCACCGCCGACTGGTTGTCGACGACGGTCGTGAAGATCTTGGAGTTCTTCGTCGGGATCGTGGAGTTTCGCTCGATCAGCTTCTCGAAGATCCCGCCGTGGGTCTCGATTCCGAGAGACAGCGGCGTCACGTCGAGAAGGACGACGTCCTTGATCTCGCCCCGGAGGACGCTTCCCTGGATCGCCGCGCCGACCGCGACGACTTCGTCCGGATTGATGTCGCGCGAGGGCTCCTTTCCGAAGATCTCGGCGACCGTCTGCTGGACGCGCGGGGTGCGGGTCTGGCCCCCGACCAGGATGACGGTGTCGATCTCACCCGGCTCGAGGTTCGCGGCCTTCAGGGCGTCGTGGCACGGACCGGCGGTCCGGTCGATCAGGTCGCCGACGAGCCCCTCGAAGACCTTTCGCGTGAGCACGGTGTTGATGTGCTTGGGCCCCGACGGATCCGCGGAGATGAACGGCAGCGTGATCGAGGCCTCTTCCGCGGTCGAGAGCTCGCACTTCGCCTTTTCGGCGGCCTCCTTGAGTCTCTGCAGCGCCATCCGGTCGTTTCGCAGATCGATCCCGGTGGACTTCTGGAAGTCGCCGAGAAGCCAGTCCATGATGCGCTTGTCGAAGTCCTCCCCGCCGAGGTACGTGTCGCCCGAGGTCGACTTGACCTCGTAGATGCCGTCGCCGAGCTGAAGAATCGAAACGTCGAACGTGCCGCCACCGAGGTCGTAGACGGCGACGATCTCGCTTCCCTTCCGATCGACGCCGTAGGCGAGCGCGGCGGCCGTCGGCTCGTTGATGATGCGCTTGACCTCGAGGCCCGCGAGCCGGCCCGCGTCGCGGGTCGCCTGGCGCTGCGCGTCGTCGAAGTAAGCGGGGACGGTGATGATCGCTTCCGTCACGTCCTCGCCGAGCGCCTCCTCGGCGAATTGCTTGAGCTCCATCAGGACGAAGGCGCTGATCTCCTCGGGACTGTAGTCCCGGCCGCGCACCCGAATCTTCACGTCGCCGTTGGCGCCCTCGGCGATCTCGTACGGCAGCACCTCGCGGGCGCGGGCGACTTCCTCGGCGCGGAACTTCCGCCCGATCAGCCTCTTCGTCGCGAAGATCGTGTTGACGGGGTTCGTGATCGCCTGGCGTTTCGCGATCTGTCCGACGAGACGCTCGCCGTCCTCCGTCAGGCCGACGACCGACGGCGTCGTGCGCGCGCCCTCGCGATTCGCGAGAACGGAGGGATGCTGGAGCTCCAGCACCGCGACGCAGGAGTTCGTCGTGCCGAGGTCGATCCCGAGAATCCGCCCCATCTCCGTCGTGCGCCGAGGCGGTCGCGACTTTGACGAAGGCCGGCCGCAGCAGCCGGTCGTTCAGGTAGTAACCCTTCTGGAGCACCTGGAGAATCTCGTTCGGGTCGCGGCCTTCGCTCGCGGCTCGCGCGACGGCTTCGTGGATGTTCGGGTCGAACGGACCGTCGGTGGCGACCTCCGTCAGCCCGCGCTTCTTGAGGGCGTCGGTGAGCTGGCGGTAGATCAGCGTCACTCCTTCGCGGTATTCGTCGTCGGCCGCGTCGCTGTGGGCGAGCGCGCGCTCGAAATTGTCGAGGACCGGCAGGACGTCGCGGAAGAAATCCGCGAGCGCGAAGCGGAAATAGTCCGACTTCTCGCGTTCCGTCCGCTTCTTGAAGTTTTCGAATTCCGCGAGCTTTCGCAGCTGCGCGTCCTTGAGCTCCTGGATCTCGCGCTCGGAGGCCTCGAGCTTCGCGCGAAGCCCCTCCTCGCCGGCGGCCAGTTGCTCCGCCTCGTGCTGCGAAAGGATCTCTTCGAGCGACTCCGTCGGGGGCTCGACGATGACGACGTCGTCCTGCGGCGAATCTTCGTCGCGGTTCCCCGGATCAGGACGATCCCGGCGATCGGCCATCTTTGGGCTTCCCTCCTTCGGCTCCCTGCTCCAGTCTGGCGGAAAGGGTCCGACCCAGAAATTCTACCAGCGGAACGACCCTGGGATAAGACATTCGAAGCGATCCGATGATCCCGAGGACCCCCTGAGGACGGTGCTCTCCCCCGTACCGCGTGACGACCGCCGAGATCGGCTTTCCCGACGTCAGGTGGCTTTCCGACCCGATGACGATCCGCGGGCCCTCCCCCTCGAGGCATTGGTCGAGAAGCTCGACGAGATTCGCCCTCTCTTCGAACGCCTGGTACACGCGCTTGATGCTCTCCGGCTGGGCGAACTCCGGACGGTCGAGCAGGAGCCGGGCTCCCTCGGTGTAGACGTCATTGGGTTCCGACGTGGACAGCGCGCGTCGCGCAAGGTCCAGCGTTTCGAAGAGGACCCGGTCGAACCGCGCCCGCTCCTCCTGCATCGCGAGGGTCACCCGGTTGCGCATCGCCACAAGGGTCGACCCTCCGAACTCCGCGGTGAGCTTCCTCCCGGCGCGCTCCAGGGCCGCGGCATCGAGGCGCCCCCCGGTGTCGATCAGTCGCGTGAAGACGAGATCCCCTTCCCCGACCTGGATCGCGAGGGCCTTGTCGCGGCCGATCGGCACGAATTTCAGCTCCCGGACGACAGAATGCCTCGAATCGGGCGCGACGACGATGCCGATCTCCCCGGAGAGGCGCGACAACAGCTTCGAAACTGCCGGGTAGAGCAGATTCGGATCGTGTCCCGCCCCCGAGAGGTCGAGCGCGACGAGCTCTTTCGTGTTCGAGCTCACGTCTTTCGGCTTCATGAGGCTCCGCACGTAATGCCGGTACCCCTTGTCGGTCGGCACCCTCCCGGCCGACGTGTGCGGCTGGGTGAGATAACCGGCGTCCGTGAGGTCCGCCATCAGATTCCGAAGCGTCGCCGCCGAACTGTGGAATTTCGTCAGCTTCGCGAGCGAACGGGACGAGACGGGCCGGCCCGTTTCGGCGTGGATGCGAATGATCTCCCGCATGACCTCGCGGGCCCGTTCGTCCATCGGCTCCTGGGTTTTCGGGGAGGATTGCAACCCGGCTCTCCTTGCGTGTTCACGCGACGTGCTAGATTGGAAGCTTAACCGAAATGCGATCAAAACCGGCCCCTCCGCGCCGCCTCCGAGTCGGAATCCTCGGTCTCGGCAGGGCCGGAAAAGCGCTCCGCAACTCGCTTCGGGAGGCCGGCCACTCCGTCGCCCGCCTCTCGCGCGGAGGCGCGCCGCCGCGCGGAGACCTCGACTTGATCGTGCTCGCGGTTCCCGACGATGCGATTCGCGGGGAGAGCCGTCGCCTCGCGCGCCAGGGCGCCCGCTGCCGGATCGCGATGCACCTGTCCGGCGCCCTCGATTCCTCGGCGCTCGCGGCGCTCGGGAAAACGGGAGCAAGCGTCGTCTCCTTCCACCCCCTGCGCAGTTTTTCGGGCAAGCCCGGAGAGAGCTTTCACGGATGCTCCGTCGCGATCGAAGGAGAGCCGCCGGCGGCGCGAACGGCCCGGCGCCTCGCCCGGGAGTTCGGCGCGTCCCCCTGGAGCGTGTCCCGGGATGCGAAGCCGCTCTATCACGCGGCGGCCACTCTCGCGGCGGGAGGCACCGCCGCGCTCGTCGCGGCCGCTTCCCTCGCCGCCTCGGCCGCGGGGCTGCCCGCGCGGGCCGCTCAGCGCGAATTCGCCGCCCTGGCGGCCTCCGCCGCAGAGAACGTTCGCCGTCTCGGCTTCCCGGCCGGCGCGACCGGCCCGCTGGCCCGGGGCGATCGGGCGACCCTGAGGCTCCACCGGCGAGCTCTGGCTCGCGATCCGTCCCTTCGGCGGCTCTACCTCGAGCTCGCGCGAGCCTATCGAAGGTTAATGGTCGTTGACCGGCCCTCGGGGCGACACTAAAATACCCCCGTCGCTTAACTTCTCGTTGGAGCAAAGGTTTCGATGGTTTTTTTCAACTATGCCACGATGCAGATGGCAGCCAAGGTCGTTTACTACGGCCCGGGGCTTTGTGGAAAAACTACGAACCTCCACCACATCTACGGGAAGACCTCGCCGACCTCCCGCGGGGAGATGATCTCGCTCGAGACCGAAACGGACCGCACCCTCTTTTTCGACCTCCTTCCCATCGACGTCGGGATCATCGGCGGCTTCAAGACCCGGCTCCAGCTCTACACGGTCCCGGGACAGGTCTTCTACAACACGACGCGCAAGCTCGTGCTCCGGGGCGTCGACGGCATCGTCTTCGTCGCCGATTCGCAGCGCGCGATGAAAGACGCGAACGTGGAGAGTTTCCAGAACATGGAGTCCAACCTCGGGGAGATCGGCCTGACCTCGAGCGACATCCCGCTCGTCCTGCAGTTCAACAAGAGGGACCTCTCGAACATCCTTCCCGTTCCCGAGTTGATCGACTCGCTCGATCCGACGGGGCAGTTTTCCCACCTCGAGGCGAGCGCCCTGCGCGGCGACGGAGTTTTCGAGACGCTCAAGGAAATTTCAAAGCTCACGCTCAAGTCCCTCAAGCGCAAAATGCTGGGCGAGGATCGCCCCGCCTCGCGCCCGACGGCGAGCCGCCCCAAGGCGCCGGCCGCCGCCGCGCCCGAGCCCCCTCCGGCTCCTTCCCTGGCGCCGGCGGAGGAGCCGAAGATCTCGCTGTCGGACCTGAGGGCCGACGCCGAGGCCGCGGCGACGGCGCTCGCGGAGCAGCTGGAGACCGACGGATTCTTCGAAAGCACCGAGATGGTCGAGAGCGTCGACGAAATCGCGCCCGACGTCGAGCCGGCCGGAGAGGATTTCTCCACGCCCGTCATCGAGTTTCTCTCTCCCTCCGACGAGTCGCCAATGCCGGAGGAGGAACCGCTCGTCCCAGGGCCGCCGCCGGCGCCCGAAGAGCCGGTCCAGATCGACTTCGAGCAGGCCGCCGTGCCCTCCACGGGAGACGGGGTTCGCCACGTCAAGGTTCGCTCCAACGTGGACATCCTCTCGGAGCTGGAAAAGCTGCGAAAGAACGCGACGCTCAAACCGATGCCCGAGGCGGCGCCTGTGCGCCGGCCGACGGCGAGCGAAATCTCCCTCGACGATCTGCTCGCTTCGGGATCCAACCACCGCAAGGAAGTCCAGCGGCTCGTCGAAATCGAAATGAAGAAGAAGGATCTCAGCCGCGCGAGCCGGATCGTCGTCTCGCTCCGCCTCGACGACCCCAAGCACAAGGTGATCGGCGAGGAGCGCAGCTACGACATCGACTTGAGCGACATGAAGGACGTGGAGAAGCTGCTGGTGTCCTTGAGGCTCCACGTGAACGGAAAATAGCGTACAATCCGATGGTGCGGCCCAGCCGGCCAGGCCTTCCACGCGCTTTCCCGACTGTGGCAGCGATCCTGCTTTCGCTGGCTCTCTCATCCTGCGCGCCCACTCAACGGCCGAGACTTTCCGTCGTCGCGATTCCAGCTCGCCCGTCCGCTCCTTCCCTGATCGAGCGGTCGAGCGACTTCTTCTACTCCGGGAAGAGGGCCGCCCTTTCGGGCGACTTCGAGTGCGCCGAAGATCAATTTCAACTCGCGTTGAACGCTGTCATTCCGCCCGCCGGGCCGCGCCCGGAAGCTTCCGACGTGACCGAGTTCTCCGCCTCGCTGTACGAGAGCATTCGCCGCTACGAGGCGATGGCCCAGACCGCCGCGGAAGCCGATCCGCAGGAAGCGCGCGACACGCCCGACGAGCTCGTCGGGGTCTCGGGCCAGAACTCTGCGGCGGATCTCGCCCTCGCGCGCGAGGAAGTGAAGACCGACGACCGCGCGGCGGCGTTCGATCTTCCGGTCGCCGTCAACGAGCAGGTGCTGAACATGGTTGCGAGCTTCTCGGCCCGGCCGGGTGTTCGCCACCGCTTCGAAGAAGGCCTCGGGAGAGCCGGCAAGTACATGCCGATGATCCGCGCCGTCCTCGAGCGCGAGGGGCTTCCGAAAGACCTGGCCTACGTCGCGATGATCGAGTCGTCGTTCAAGACCCGGGCCCGGTCCCGGGCACGGGCGCAGGGCGTCTGGCAGTTCATCGGAGCCACCGGCCGCCGCTACGGGCTCCACCGGACCGCGGCCGTCGACGAGCGGTCGGATCCGGTGAAAGCGACGGAAGCGGCGGCGGGCTATTTCAAGGACCTCCACGAAATCTTCAACGACTGGTACCTCGCGATGGCCGCTTATGACGCCGGCGAGGGACGGGTCGCTCGCGCGCTCGCGCGGACCGGCGCCGAAACCTACTGGGATCTCTGCCGTCTCGGAGCGCTCCCGAAGGAAACCCGGCTGTATGTGCCGTCCGTGATCGCCGCCGCGCTGATCGACAAAAACCCTGCGCACTACGGTTTCCACGTCGAGCCGGAAGCGCCGGTTGCGTTCGAAACGGTCCGGCTGAACAAGCCGGTCAACGTCCACCGCCTCGCCCAGACGTGCCGCCTGGATGCCGACGAGCTCCTCGAGCTGAACCCGGAGCTGCGCGGCTCGACGACGCCGAAAAACCCGTCCGGATACGACCTTCGTGTCCCCGTCGGCGCCGGAGAAATCGTGAACGCCCGCCTCGGCCAGGTTCCGGCAGCCGCGGCCCCCTCCCTGCGGCAGTACCGCGTTCGAAAGGGCGAAACCCTCGCGAGAGTGGCGCGACGCTACGGCGTCTCGCTCGCCTCGCTCGCCGAAGCGAACGACCTGAGCCCCCGAGCGCGGCTCACCCCGAGACGGCTCCTCGTGATTCCCGAGCGGGAGGAGGCCTCCGTCTCGCGCCGGCCGAAGAAGCGGGACAGCCGACGGACCGCCGAGGCGAGCGAGGCGGCACCCGACCGAACCGCCTCCGCCTACAGCGTCCGGAAGGGGGACACGCTCTTCTCGATCGCCAACTCCCACCACACGACGGTCCAGAAGCTCCGGGAGTGGAACCGCCTCGATGCGAGCAACGCGATCCAGCCGGGAGACCGCCTGAATCTCGCGCCCGCCAACCGCTGAGCGCGGGAGCCCTCCCCTTTTTCGTCGCGCCCGCCCTTGTGATCCCGGCCAGAATCCGCTAAGCTTCTCGAGTCCTCACCCCGGGTCCTCACCGAACAATTCGCGCCTGGTCAGCTCCGTTCTTCGGCCCCCCGAAGGAGGAACCATGCTGTCCTGCGTCTATTCGGCCGCCATCGACGGGGCCGACGCCCGGATCCTCGAAGTCGAGGCGGACGTCTCCCAGGGTCTCCCTTCTTTTTCGATCGTCGGCCTCCCCGATGCGGCCGTGCGCGAGAGCCGGGAGCGGGTCCGCGCCGCCGTCCGCAACTGCGGGTTCGACTTTCCCCCGAGGGCCGTCACGGTCAACCTCGCTCCCGCCGACTGGAAGAAAGAGGGCTCCGCGCTCGATCTCGCCGTCGCGGCCGCGCTGCTCTCGACTTCCGGCGTCCTTCCCGCGGACGGAAAGCGGCGCGTCCTGGTCGGAGAGCTCGCGCTCGACGGAACGGTCCGGCCGGTCCGGGGCGCGCTCGCGATCTCCGCGGCCGCCGCCGACGGAAAGTTCGACGAGCTGCTCGTCCCGTGCGAAAACGCGAAGGAGGCCGCGCTCGTTTCGAACATTTCGGTGATCGGAATCGCCTCGCTGCCGTCCGCTGTCGCCCACCTCCGGGGCGACGCTCCGCTCTCGCCGGAACCGATCGGAGAGCTCGAAGACTGCCCGCCGGGCTTCCGCGACGATTTTCGCGACGTCGCGGGCCAGGCGGTCGCGAAGCGAGCCCTCGAAATCGCCGCCGCGGGCGGCCACAACATCCTGCTGTTCGGCCCTCCGGGGTCGGGAAAGACGATGCTCGCGCGCCGCCTGACGACGATCCTTCCGCCCTGGACTCGCGAAGAGGCGATCGAGGCGACGCGGATCCATTCGCTCGCGGGAATGCTTCGCGCGGGCAGCGGGCTCCTCGGCGAGCGGCCGTTTCGATCGCCGCACCACACCGTTTCCTTTGCCGGTCTCATCGGCGGCGGCTCGCACCCGAAGCCCGGGGAGATCTCGCTCGCCCACCGGGGAGTCCTGTTTCTGGACGAACTGCCGGAGTTCCATCGAGACGCCCTCGAAGTGATCCGCCAGCCGCTCGAAGAGAAGCGCGTGACGATCGCGCGAGCGAGCGGCGCGAGCGTCTTTCCGGCGCAATTCCTCCTCATCGCGGCGATGAACCCCTGCCCGTGCGGCTATCTCGGAGATCCCCGGCGGGCGTGCCGCTGCTCGCTTCACGCGATCGGGCGCTACCGGTGGAAGATCTCGGGGCCGCTGATCGACCGGATCGACCTCCACGTGCGCGTCCCGGCGGTCCCGTTCCGCGAGCTCGATTCGGGCAGGGCCGGCGAGGCGTCCGCGACGATCCGCGGGCGGGTCGTAAAGGCGCGCGCCCTCGCGGCGGCCCGGCTCCCCGAGCGCGTCGCCTCCTGCAATGCGGAAATTCCGGCCGTTTCGCTTCGAAGGCTCGCCTGTCCCTCGTCGGAGGCCGTCGCAATCTTCGAGTTCGCCTCGCGAAAGATGAGCCTGTCGGCCCGGGCCATCCACCGGGCGCTCAAAGTCGCCCGGACGATCGCGGATCTCGCAGATTCCGAACGGGTTGAGGCTCCGCATGCCGCCGAAGCGATCGGATATCGGGCCCTCGACCGAATCGTGCCCGATGCCCAAATTTGAGGTTGACACCCGCTCGGACCCGGATATACTGCCGGAGCTTTAGCCCCCGGCTGCCACATTCCGAATTCTCGACTCTCGAAGGGGAGGAGACTCGACACGATGGCCCGGAAGTACAACACGATCATCTTCGTTCCCCATGCCCGGGCGAAATTCCGGAAGCTGAAGATTTCGAGCGAATTCCTCTGGAGCGCGGCCGGGGCCGCCCTGCTCCTGCTCCTCACGGCGGTCACGTTCACGACCCTGTTCTTCGTTTCGGCCCGGAAAGACCGGCAGTACCGGCAAACCCTCGTCGAGAACGAGCGCCTGAAGTCGAGCGCCGAAAAAATGACCACACGGCTGTCCCTTCTTTCCAAAAAACTCGACGACTTCGAGGAACGGACCCGGCGGCTCGCGATCGTGGCCGGAATGCCGACTCTCGCCGATGCGGGCCGGGGAGGAATCGGCGGCGCGCTCCCCGAGGGGGAAAACGCTTCCTTCGACCTCGTCGGGCGGGGAAAGTCCATCGGCGACCGGCTCGTCCTCCTCGAGAAGTCGATCGCCCGGCAGAACAGCCTTCTCGCGGGGACGCCGTCGATCGAGCCGGTGCGCGGGCTCGTCACGTGCGGCTTCGGCGAGCGAAGCGACCCTTTCACCGAGGAACCCGCATTCCACACGGGCCTCGACATCTCCAGCCAGCGCGGCCACCCGGTCGCGGCCTCGGCGGACGGAACGGTCGTCAAGGCGGGCTGGGAGAACGGCTACGGCCGGTGCGTGGAGATCGCCCATGGGATGGGCCTCCGGACGCTGTACGGACACATGGACGAGATCCGGGTCATCGAAGGACAGCACGTTTCGCGGGGCGACGCGATCGGCGTCGTCGGCACGACCGGGCGCTCCACCGGGCCTCACCTGCACTACGAAGTCCGGTTGGACAACCGGCCGGTCAATCCTCTCCAATACATCCTCGACAACCACTAAGCCAGCGGCGCGATAGCTTGCGCTGCGAGGCGTCCTGCTCGCCTTCGGCCCGTCATTGCGAGCGAACGCTCTCGCGTCAGTCTCGCCCGGTCTCGGGGCGATCTCGCTTGCGGCTCGCGCGCCTCAAGGTCGTCGGAGCGAGCGCAGACTTTCGGGAATCCTTCTGGTATCTTAGGCGTTTACTTCGGAGCGTAATGTTCAGCGTCGAAAAGGTTTTCACGAAAATTACCGGCACCCAGGGGGAGCGCGACATCAAGCGCCTGCGCCCCCGGATCGAGCGGATCAACGGGCTGGAGCCCCAGATCTCGGCCCTGTCGGACGACCAGATGCGCGCCCGGATCGCCCAGTTTCGAGCCGAGGTCCGGGAAAAACTCGGGGACCTGCCGGAGGGAATCGAGCGGGAGGTCCGTGTGGCGCGACGCGCCCGCATCGACGAAGTGCTCGACCCGTACGCCGAGGAGACTTTCGCCCTGGTTCGCGAGGCGGCCAAACGGACGCTCGGCCAGCGGCACTACGACGTGCAGCTGATCGGCGGTTTCGTTCTGCACGAAGGCAAGATCGCCGAGATGCGGACCGGCGAAGGCAAGACCCTCGTCGCGACGCTGCCGTCCGCGTTGAACGCGCTGACCGGACGCGGCGTCCACGTCGTCACCGTCAACGACTACCTCGCCCGGCGCGACGCCGACTGGATGGGGCGCGTCCACCGGTTCCTCGGGCTCACGGTCGGCTGCATCCAGAATTCGCTGTCCGACGCGGAGCGCCAGGTCGCCTACGGGTGCGACATCACGTACGGCACGAACAACGAGTTCGGCTTCGACTACCTCCGCGACAACATGAAGTTCGATCTCGAGGCGATGGTCCAGCCCGGCTACAACTTCGCGATCGTCGACGAAGTCGACTCGATTCTCATCGACGAGGCCCGGACGCCGCTGATCATCTCGGGGCCGTCGGAGGAGTCTCCCGACCTGTACTACCGCGCCAACCGCGTCATCCCCCGCCTCGCGAAGGGAACGGAAGAAAAGGACAAAGACGGGCGCAAGTACACGACCGGCGACTACATCGTCGACGAGAAGAGCCACACCGCGGTCCTCACCGAGGAAGGCGTCGCGAAGGCCGAGGAGCTGGTCGGCGTCGACAACCTCTACGACATGCGAAACGTCGACATGCTCCATGCGGTCGAGCAGGCCCTGAAGGCCCACACGCTCTACCGAAAGGACGTCGAATACGTCGTCAAGGACGGCCAGGTCCTGATCGTCGACGAGTTCACGGGCCGCATCCTTCCGGGGCGCCGCTGGTCAGACGGTCTTCACCAGGCCGTCGAAGCGAAGGAAGGCGTCCAGATCGAAAAGGAAAACCAGACGCTCGCGACGATCACGCTCCAGAACTACTTCCGGATGTACGACAAGCTGTCCGGAATGACGGGAACGGCCGACACGGAAGCCGACGAGTTCCACGAAATCTACGGCCTCGCGGTCTCGGTGATCCCGACGCACCGGCCGATGGTTCGGATCGACAACCAGGACACGATCTATCGAACCGAAGTGGAGAAATTCGACGCGATCGCCGACGCGGTCCGCGACCTGCACCAGAAGGGCCAACCCGTCCTCGTCGGCACCGTTTCGATCGAGAAGTCGGAGCGCCTCTCGAGCCTTCTCAAGCGTCGAGGGGTTCCGCACGTCGTCCTGAACGCGAAATTCCACGAGCGCGAAGCGGACATCGTCGCCCAGGCGGGCCGGAAGAGCTCGGTCACGATCGCGACGAACATGGCGGGCCGCGGAACCGACATCATCCTCGGCGGCAACGCCGAAGCGATGGCCCAGCACCGGGCGAAGGAAGCGGAAAATCCCGAGGCTTTCGAGAAGCTCAAGAAGGACCTCGCGGACAAAGCGGTCGGAAGAGCAGAAGGAGGTCCTCGCGAACGGCGGCCTCTTCATCGTCGGAACCGAGCGGCACGAGTCGCGGCGCATCGACAACCAGCTCCGCGGCCGGTCCGGGCGGCAGGGGGATCCGGGAGAGTCCCGCTTCTACCTCTCTCTCGAAGACGACCTGATGCGCATCTTCGCGTCGGATCGCCTCTCGAACATCATGAAACGCCTCGGGATGGAAGAGGGCGTCCCCCTGGAGCACCGGATGGTGTCCCGCGCCATCGAGCGGGCCCAGAAGCAGGTCGAGGGACGCAATTTCGAGAGCCGCAAGCACCTCCTCGAATACGACGACGTGATGAACAAGCAGCGGGAAGCGATCTACAAGCTTCGCCGCGACATCCTCGAGGGAAAAGAAGGCAAGGATTACGTCCTCGGCCTTCGGGACACCGTGCTCGACTACCTCCTCGACCGCTGCTGCCCCGACGCGAAGGATCCCCGCGACTGGGACCTCGACGCGCTCAAAGGAGAGCTCCACGAATACTTCGGGTTCGACCTCGAGAAGAGCGGCATCGACCTCGAATCCGTCTCCCGCCGCGACCTGCTGATCGCGCTCCAGGAAAAGACCGACGAAATCTACGAGTCCAAGGAGAAGCTCCTCGGGCCCGAGGCCATGCGGAGCCACGAACGCTACGTGATGATGCAGGTCGTCGACCAGCTCTGGAAAGACCATCTCCTCGCGATCGATCACCTCAAAGAGGGAATCGGCCTCCGCGGCTACGGCCAGAAGGACCCGCTCGTCGAGTACAAGAAGGAATCGTTCGAGCTGTTCACGGTCCTGAAGGAGCGAATCGAGGACCAGATCGTGAAGTACCTCTTCCGGCTGCAACCGGTGACGTCGCAGGAAGAAGAGGAAACGGCGGCCGCGGCCCCGGCGCCGCTCCCCCGCCGGCCCGCGCCGCGCAACGTCACGTACTCGCACGGGGAGGAACCGGTCGAAACGGTCCATCGCAGCGAACCCAAGGTCGGCCGGAACGATCCGTGCCCCTGCGGGTCGGGAAAGAAATTCAAGAAATGCCACGGAGCTTCGGTGGGGGCCTCCGCTTGAGCGAGAGCTCCCGCCGAAAGCGGGGCGCGCCCGGCCCGGACCGTGACGAGAACGCAGCTCCCCTCGCGCTGACGTTCGACGACGTCCTGCTCCTCCCCGCGCGCTCCTCGATTCATCCCCGCGAAGCCGACCTCAAGACGATCCTCACGGCGAAGATCGGGTTGAACATCCCGATTATTTCGGCGGCCATGGACACCGTCACCGAGTCGCGGCTCGCGATCGCGATGGCGCAGCAGGGCGGCCTCGGCGTCATCCACAAGAACCTCACCGCGGAATCCCAGGCGGCAGAGGTCGACAAGGTCAAGCGTTCGGAATCGGGAATGATCGTCGATCCCGTGACCTGCCACCCGGAGCAACCGATTCACGAGGCTCTCACCCTCATGAACCGCTACAAGATTTCCGGCGTTCCGATCGTGGACCACGCGGGAAAGCTCGTCGGCATTCTGACGAACCGCGACCTCCGCTTCGAAACGAAGCTCGACCGTCCCATTTCGACGCGGATGACGAAGGAGAACCTCGTCACGACGCCCGTGGGAACGTCCCTCGTGCAGGCCAAGGAGCTGCTCCACCGGCACCGCATCGAAAAACTGCTCGTCGTGGACCGGGAAGGCAACCTCAAGGGGCTCATCACGGTCAAGGACATTCAAAAGCAGATCAAGTATCCCAACGCCTGCAAAGACCGCCTCGGGCGCCTGCGCGTGGCGGCGGCCGTCGGGGTCGCGGGGGACATGATCGAGCGGGCGGCCGAGCTTGTCCGCGCGCAGGCCGACCTCCTCGTGCTGGACTCCTCCCACGGGCACAGCGACGGAGTTCTCGACGCGCTGACGAGGCTCAAGAAGAAGTTCCCGTCCGTTCCCGTCGTGGCCGGCAACGTCGCGACGTTCGAGGGCGCGCGCGACCTGGTCCGGCGCGGCGCCGACGCCGTCAAGGTCGGCATCGGACCGGGATCGATCTGCACGACGCGCGTCGTGACGGGAGCCGGCGTTCCGCAGATCCACGCGATCCGGGAGTGCGCGCGGGCCGTCAAAGGCACGAAGATCCCCGTGATCGCCGACGGCGGGATCAAGTATTCGGGCGACATCACAAAGGCGATCGCCGCCGGGGCCCACGTCGTGATGATCGGCTCGTTGTTCGCCGGAACGGAAGAATCCCCGGGGGAGACGATCCTCTACCAGGGACGGACGTTCAAGGCGTATCGCGGCATGGGCTCGCTCGCCGCGATGAAGGCCGGATCATCCGACCGGTACTTCCAGGACAGCCTCGACGCGGAGCCGCCCGCCTATTCGCTCACGGGCGACAACGGCGGCGTTCTCTCCAAGCTCGTCCCGGAGGGCATCGAGGGAATGGTCGCGTTCAAGGGATCGCTTTCGGGTCTCGTGCACCAGTTGACCGGCGGCCTTCGCAGCGGCATGGGCCTGACGGGGTCCAAGGACATCGAAACGCTTCGCACGAAGGCGAAGTTCGTGAGGATCTCCGCCGCGGGTCTGAAGGAGTCGCACGCCCACGACGTCGTCGTGACGAAGGAAGCCCCGAACTACCGGGTGGACTGAGGTTTCTTCTTCTCGCGGAGGGCTCGAATCCCGTCGAGCCGGGCCTTCAGTTCCTTCTCTTCCCCCGCGCCCTTCGGCTCGTAGTAACGACGGCCGCGAAGCGACTCGGGCAGGCACTCGAGGCCCGCGGTTCCCTCCGGCTCGTCGTGGGCGTAGCGGTACCCTTTCCCGTAGCCGACCTTCTTCATCAACTTCGTCACGGCGTTGCGAATGACGGGAGGCACGGGCTCGGCCGGCATCTCCTCGATGTCGGCGCGGGCTTTCCCTTCCGCGACGTAGAGCGCGTTCGACTTCGGAGCGAGCGCGCAGTACGCGGCCGCCTCGACGACCGCGAGAATCCCCTCCGGAGGCCCGAGAAAATCGAACGCTTCTTTCGCGTCGAGCGCGATGCGGAGGGCCCGCGGGTCGGCCAGCCCGATGTCTTCGGACGCGAAACGGACGATCCGGCGGACGAGGTAGAGAGGCTCTTCGCCGGCATCGAGCATCCGGAGCGTCCAGTAGATCGTCGCGTCGACGTCGGAATCGCGCATCGACTTGTGGAGCGCCGAGATCAGGTTGAAATGCTCCTCGCCCGACTTGTCGTAGAGGAGGATCTTCTTTCGCGAGATCTCGCGGAGGCGCTCGATGCCGATCTCAGCCGTCTCCGTCGACACCGCGTCCGATACCGCCGCCTCGACGAGGTTCAGCGCCCGGCGGGCGTCTCCGCCGGCGAACTGCGACGCGAACGCCACGGCGTCGTCCGAAAAAGCCACGCCGGACCGGCCGAGGCCCCGCTCCGGGTCCCGCAGCGCCCTTCGAATGATACGGGCGATCGCGTCCGTCGACAGAGGGTCGAACACGATCGTCTCGGATCGCGACAGGAGCGCGCCGTTGAGCTCGAACGAAGGGTTTTCGGTCGTCGCGCCGATCAGCACGATCTCCCCCGACTCGATGTAGGGCAGAAACACGTCCTGCTGCGCGCGATTGAACCGGTGGATCTCGTCGAGAAAGAGGATCGTGCGCTGGCCCGTCTTCCGAAGCAGCGCGCGCCCCCCTTCCAGGATCTCCCGCATCTCCTTGACGCCGCTCGCGACGGCCGAGGCGGCGAGGAATCTCGCCTTCGTGCGCGCGGCGATCAGGCGCGCGACGGTCGTCTTGCCGACTCCGGGCGGGCCCCAGAAAATCATCGAGGGCGCGCGATCCTCTTCGATCGCCCGCCGCAGGAAGCTGTCCGGGCCGAGGAGCGCCGGGAGCGCCCTCCACCTCGTCGAGCGAAGCGGGGCGCATGCGGTCGGCGAGCGGCCCGGAGGCGGGAAGTCTGTCCTTTACAGGTGACTCGAAATCGTCGCCGAAGAGGGAGTCGGTCATCAGCGCGACGATAGCACCGGTCAGATTCTCCCTCTCCCCTTGTGGGAGAGGGTCGGGGTGAGGGGTAGTCACAGGGTCGCGCCCCCTCACCCGCCGCTGCGCGGCGGCCTCTCCCACAGGGGGAGAGGCGAAGACGAGCCCTACGACTTCGCGGCGCGCAGCTGCGAGATCTGGACCTGGAGGTCGGCGAGCCGCGGCAGCTCGGGGTGTTCCTTCTTCAGGCGATCGAACGTCGTCTGGGCGTTCTGGGCGTCTTTCAAATCGAACGCGTAGACGAGCGTCATGTTGAGCAGCGACTGCGCATGGGTCGGAGCGACCTTCTGCGCCCGCTCGTACATGTCGAGGGCTTTGCGAAATTCCCCGAGGTTCCGGTAGCTCGAGCCGAGGTCCGTCAGCACGTTCGGATCGCTTCCGCGGGAAGGGAGCGCTTTCTCGTAGGCCTGGGTAGCCGAGCTCCAGTCCGCCATGTCGTAGTACGTGTTCGCGAGCTGCAGCTCCAGGTCCGCGTTTTGCGGGTCGCGCGCGAGGGCGTTCTGCAGGTCCTTGACCTTCGCGAGAAGCTCGGGAGAGGCAGAGACCGCCGGCCCTCCGCCGCCGGCCGCCGGGGACGCGGTCGATGACGCCGAAGGCGCGGCCGCCGCGGCCGGCGCGCGACCGCCGAAGCCCACGAAGTAGCCGACGATGAACCCCGCGAGGAGACCGCACACCGTGAAGAGCACGTTGTCGCGATTCACTTCTCCTCCGGGTCCGACGTCTGTTTCCGCGCGCTCCAGGTCCCCGAGGAGGCCGCTCCGCCCGACACGTCCGTGGACTCCCATGTTCCCGCCAGCGACGACCCGTCCCGGGAGAGCCTCCCGTAGTAAACGGCGTTGAGTCCCAGCCGCGAGTCCACGCGGTCGAGCTTCAGCCGATCCGCGACGAGCGTTCCGCGGACGGATCCGGTGAAGCCGCCTTCCAGCGTGTAGTCGCCCGAGACGAGCGTGCCGTCGAGCGACAGGTGAAGGTCGCCCTCCTGCTCGCCGGGATCGACCCGCATCTTCCAGTCGCCCGAAAGCAAGTCCTCCCGGCGTCCCCGCCCTCCGGAATCCTTCTCGAGCCCCGCGATTCTCTCGCGGACGTCGGCAATGCGCCCGAGGCAGAGTCGCTGCTCCAGGACGAGCGCCTCGACGGCAGACGCCGTGCGCGCGAGCGCGTCGGCCGATTCTCCCCAGGCTCCATCGGGCCGCGACGCGGCGTCGGACGCCGCCCGCGACGAAGCCGAGAGCTCCGCGAGGGCGGCTTCGAGCTTGCGCGTCGCCTCGTTGAACCGGCGGTTCTCGGTCGCGAGTTGCCGCCGTTCGAGAGCGAGAATCGAGCGGACCGCTTCGGTGCGGGCGTCGCCAAAAAGAAATGCCGCCATCGAAATGGCGGCAATCGCGATCAGGAACTTGCCGGGCCTTGCCATGGGGCAGGTGGTCAGTTCGAGGCGGACTTTTGCATCGACCGGGCGAGCGCCCGATCCACCCGGCGCGTGACTTCTTCCTCGCTCGCCCCGTCGATCACCGCGATCTCGGAAACGATGAGGTACTTCGCGCGCTCGTACATCTTCTTCTCGCGGAACGAAAGGGCCTTCTTCTGCATCACGTGATTCAGGGCCTTCAGCACCTCGGCGATGTCCTGCAGCCGTCCGCTCTTCATCTTGTCCAGATTCTGCTTGTACCTTCCCTTCCAGTCGGCCAGGGGAGAGACCCGCCCGTTGGCCAGGGTCCGCAGAAGAGAATTGACTTCCTTCCGGATCGTGAGGCGGCGGAGCCCGATCAGATCGCTGTTTTCGATCGGAACCATCACCTTGGAATTGTTGGAAATCAGCCTCAGGTGGAGATAAGTATTTCGCAGGCCGGCGATTTCCGATTCGCGGATCTGCTCCACGATCGAAACCCCGTGGTTGGGATAGACAATCTTCTCACCAACTCGAAATCCCAAGTCAGCCTCCTTCGTCGAGCCCCCAATTCTACCCGAACGGGCCGCCCGCGTCAAATCGGCGCGTCCGACCGAGGGGAGGCGTCCCCTCGGCTCCCCTCCCTTGATCTTGACTGGCCCATCCGGCGACTCGATAATCGCCTCGCGCCGGAGTGGTGAAATTGGTAGACGCACGGGACTCAAAATCCCGCGGGGGCAACCCCATGTCGGTTCGATTCCGACCTCCGGCACCACCCGCCTCCCGGATGAGTTATTTCCGCGCATCTTCCACAAAATACGGAGGAAACAGCCCGGGCGTCTAGGACCCGGGACGCCAGGGCAACGTCAGCGCCAGGGCTTTGTCACCCAGAGAGAACGCCGATCGCAAAGACTGGCTTCGATTTCGGCCAGGCGAGCCCTCCACGAGACCCCTGGAATCAGCTCGTCGATGAGGCCGAGCCGAAGCGCCGAGGCCGAGTCGAAGACCTCCCCGCCGCGAAAGAGCCGGCGCGCGCCCGCGGCGCCGAGGAGGAGGGGCGCGAGAACGGTTCCTCCCCAACCGGTGATGAACCCGAGGCGAGGCCCCGGGTGGCAGAAGGTCGCGCGCGTCGAAGCGAGGCGAACGTCGCAGCCCATGGCGAGATCGAGCGCTCCGCCGAAGCAGGCGCCGTCGATTTCGGCGACGATCGCCGCCGGAACCCTCGCGAGAGAGAAAATCGCCTCCTGCCCCTTCCGGGCATAGGAGTGGGCGTCCGGCCCGCTCAACTCGCGGATCCGTGTCAGGTCGGCTCCCGCGGCGAAGAGCCCTTCGCGGCGCGATTCGACCGTGATCAGAGAGCTTCCCCTTCCGCTTTCGGCCGCCGCGCCTTCGGCGAGCTCCGCGAGAAGCCCGGGCGAAAGGGTCTGCCGCCCGTCGTCGGAATCGAGCCGGAAGCGCGAGACCGCGCCGTCCCGCTCGATTGTCCAGAAGGCCGTCACGCCTTCTGTTTTTGTCCGGTTCTTTGTCCGATTTCCTGCTGGATGAAGGCAACGATGTCGCGGGTGGACGACCCGGGAAGAAAGATCTTCCGGATGCCCAGCTTCAGGAGGGATTCGATGTCCTTCTCGGGGATGATCCCGCCGACGAAAACGGGGATGTCGGCGCCTCCGCGCCGTTTGAGCTCTTCGAGGGTCTCGGGAACGAGCACGTTGTGCGCCCCCGACAGGATCGAGATCCCGACGCAATCGACGTCCTCCTGCACCGCGGCGGCCGCAATTTGCGCGGGAGTCTGGCGCAGGCCCGTGTAGATGACCTCCATCCCGGCGTCGCGAAGGGCGCGGGCGACGACCTTGGCTCCCCGGTCGTGGCCGTCCAGACCGGGCTTCGCCACGAGGACTCTCAGCGGATGGTCCATAAGCTGCGGGAATTCTAACAGATCCGTTCCGTCTCCTCGACCCCGCCCCGCTCGCGTAAGATTCCTCCGTGCCAGGCCCCCTGTCCCCCGACCAGGCCGTCCGCGACGCGTTCCGGTCGGGGCTCCTGCCGAAGGCGTCGCGCCTGCTGCTCGCCGTCTCGGGAGGCGCCGATTCGATGGCTCTCGTCGCGGCCTTTCGGGAGGTCGCCCCGGAATTCGAGGTCGAATTCGAGGCGGCCCACGTGGACCACGGGTGGCGCGGGAAAGAAGGAAGAGCCCACGCCGATTTCGTCGCGCCGCTTCTGCCGGAGGCGGGCGATTCCGTTCCACCTGGCCGCGGGACGGGTCGACTCGAAGGGCCGATCTCGCGAGGACGCGGCCCGGGATTTTCGGTATGACCGCCTCCGCTCGATCGCGGGCGAAATCGGCGCCGCGGGCATCGTCACGGCGCACACGCTGGACGATTCCGCCGAAACGTTGCTGCTCGCCCTGCTGCGCGGGCGGCCGCTCGGCGGCCTGGCGGGAATCCGCGAGCGGCGCGACGACGCGGTCCTTCGGCCTTTTCTCGGAGTGTCGCGCCAGAGCGTCCTGCGTTTCCTCCGCTCGCGGCGCGTGCCGTATCGCTCCGACTCCTCGAACCGCGACGTCTCCCTCGACCGGAACTGGATCCGGCGAAAGGTCCTGCCCTCGCTCGCCCGGCGGTTCGGGCATTCCGTCGGCGCGAATCTCGCGGCATCGGCCGAGGCGCTGTCCCGCGACCGCGAATGGATCGAGGAGATCTTCCGCCGCGAGGCGGAATCCGCTCTCGAGCTGTCGCCGGGGACCGCCAGCGTGCGCCTCTCCGCGCTCGCCGGGCTTCCGTCCGCGGGGGTTCGCCGCATTCTCCTCGTCATGGCGCGGACGGCCGGCGGCGACCGGTTCGCCCCGACCCGGCGCGAGCTTCTCGCGATCGAGCGCCTCGCGGCCGACGGCGGGGAGTTTCGTTTTCAGGCGGGACGGAGAGTGGATTTCATCGCCCGCCGCGGCCGCCTGCGCGCCCTTGCGGCGACGCGAAAAGCGAGCCCGAAAACGAGATAGAATCTCGGCGATCAGAGCATGCAGTCCGAGCTGACCCTGAAATACACCGCCGAGGAAATCGAGTCCCGCGTCACGGACGTGGCCGGACGCATCGGAAGGGACTATCGGGACCGCCCCCTCGTGCTCGTGTCGCTCCTGAAGGGATCGGCGTTCTTTCTCGCCGATCTGAGCCGCAAAATCGACGCTCCCCACGGCTACGAATTCATCAACGTGATCCGCCGCGAGTCCGGGGGAAGCGAATCGATCGAGATCGACTTTTCGACTCCCCTTTCGATCGCCGGCAAAGACGTGGTCGTTCTCAAGGACGTCGTCAACACCGGGATCATCGAGGCCTACCTGATGAACCAGCTGCGAACCGACGGGCCGGCCTCGATCCGCTTCGCCGCGATCGTCGACAAGCCCAACGAGAGGCGGACCTCGGTTCTCGTGGATTACGCTCTCTTCACCTCCCAGGACGCCGACCTGCTCGTCGGTTACGGCATGGAGCAGGGGGGCCGGTTCGGGCACCTTCCGAGCATTGCGTCGATCTCGGCTCCCGCCGGCCAGAACGGGCAATAAATCCGGCCGGGGTTCCGTTATGCTTGGGGCGGGCACAGGCCCGGGCAAGGAGAGATCGCTTTGAATTCGATGGTTAAGAACTTCCTCCTCTGGATGGTGATTCTCGTCGTGATCATCCTCGCCTGGAACGTGTTCCGGGGCGGGGCGCCCGGCACGAGAGAGCTCACGTTTTCCGACTTTCTCGACTCCGTCCACGCCGAGAAGGTGGACGAAGTCACGATCCGGGGCAACGAGATCCACGGCATGCTCAAAGGCGCCGGCGCGGCGCGCCCGGCCGAATTCAAAACGTACGCCCCCAGCTACCCGGACCTCGTCAAGGAACTGCGGCAGGCCAACGTTCGCATCAAGGCCGACGAGCCGAAGGATTCGACTTTGACGGCCATGCTCCTTTCCTGGGCTCCCCTGATCGTCCTCATCGTGATCTGGGTCGTGATCATGCGGCAGATGCAGATGGGCGGAAACAAGGCGCTCTCCTTCGGCAAGTCGCGAGCGAAACTGCTCACGCCGAACCAGAAGAAGGTGACGTTCAAAGACGTTGCCGGGTGCGACGAAGCGAAAGTCGAGCTGCAGGAGATCATCGAGTTCCTGAAGGATCCGGGCAAGTTCCAGAAGCTCGGCGGCAAGATCCCGAAGGGCGTCCTCCTGATGGGCTCCCCCGGCACGGGCAAGACGCTGCTCGCGAAAGCGATCGCAGGCGAGGCGAACGTTCCGTTCTTCTCGATTTCGGGGTCCGACTTCGTCGAGATGTTCGTGGGCGTCGGCGCTTCGCGCGTCCGGGACCTCTTCGAGCAGGGCAAGAAGAACGCGCCCTGCATCATCTTCATCGACGAAATCGACGCGGTCGGCCGCCACCGAGGCGCCGGCCTCGGGGGGGGACACGACGAGCGCGAGCAGACTTTGAACGCGCTGCTCGTCGAGCTGGACGGCTTCGAGACGAACGAAGGCGTCATCATGATCGCGGCGACGAACCGCCCCGACGTGCTCGACCCGGCGCTCCTGCAGGCCCGGACGTTTCGACCGGCGCGTCGTCGTCGACCGCCCGGACCTCAAGGGACGAGAAGCCATTCTGAAAGTTCACACCCGGCCGATTCCGCTCTCCGAGAACGTCGAGCTCGCCGTGATTGCGCGCGGGACGCCCGGATTTTCGGGCGCCGACCTGGCGAACCTCGTCAACGAGGCCGCGCTGATGGCCGCCCGCTTCGACAAGAAAAAAGTCGAAATGACCGATTTCGAGTTCGCGAAGGACAAGGTGCTGATGGGTCCCGAGCGGAAGACCATGATCATGAGCGACGACGAAAAGCGAAACACCGCCTACCACGAGGGCGGCCACGCCCTCATCGCCGCGATGCTTCCCGACGCCGACCCGCTCCACAAGGTCACGATCATTCCGCGGGGACGCGCGCTCGGCCTGACGATGCAGCTGCCGACCGAGGACAAGTATTCCTACACGAAGGAATACCTCGAAGCGACGATCACGGTGATGATGGGCGGCCGAATTGCCGAGGAGCTCTTCGTCGGGCGGATGACCACGGGCGCCGGCAATGATTTCGAGAAGGCGACCGAGATGGCCCACAAAATGGTTTGCGAGTGGGGAATGAGCGAGCTGGGGCCGCTCACGTACGGAAAGCCGGACCAGGAGATCTTCCTTGGGCGGGATCTCGGACGGCGCGCCGACTATTCGGAGGCGACGGCGATCCAGATCGACACGGAAGTCAAGAAGATCGTCACATCCGCTTACGAGCGCGGCCGGCGGCTGATCGACGAAAACCAGAAAGCGATGCACCGGATCGCCCGGGCGCTTCTCGAGAAAGAAGTCCTGGACGGCGAGCAGATACTCGCGATCATCGCGGAAGAATCCGGCGTCGACATCTCGAAGCTGCGCAAGTCCGGCCCGCCGAAGCCGCCGCTCGTGCCTCCGCCAACCGCGGTCGCGACGACAGGCGACGCGCCGGGCGGATTGGTGCCAGAGCCGGCCTGACAGTTCCCAAAGGCTCGCTCGGCCCGATCGCGGCCTAGCCCCTGCGCCGACTCGGCAAGTCTTCTCGACCCTCGGCCGCAGTTCGCTTTCCCTCGGGATCTCGAAGACCAGCCTGCGCCGGCGCGTTGACCCCGCCGCTCGCCGGCCTCGCTCGAGAGAGGTCCCCCAGCCTCTACCGCGTGCCGATAAGATCCCTTTGTGGACTGGCCCTCGCTGCTCGCGGACCGCCCCCTGCCCCTCGTCATGGGGATCGTGAACGTCACGCCCGACTCGTTCTCCGACGGCGGCCGGTTTTTCGCCGCCGACGCCGCAGTCGAGCACGGGCTGCGGCTCGCCGCCGAGGGCGCCGACATCCTCGACATCGGCGGCGAATCGACGCGACCGCCCCGCTACGGCGCCGCCGAGGAGGTCCCCGCCCCGGAGGAGCTCCGGCGCGTCCTGCCGGTCATCGAAAAACTCGCTACGCGCGTCGGAATCCCGATCTCGATCGACTCGCGCAAAGCCGCCGTTGCCCGCGCCGCGCTCTCGGCGGGCGCCTCGATCGTCAACGACGTCACGGCGCTCCGGCACGACCCGGAGATGTCCGCGGTCGCCGCCTCGTCTGGCGCGTGCGTCATCCTGATGCACATGCGGGGGACCGATCCGGCCACGATGCAGTCGGACCTCGCCTATGGCGACCTGATCGGGGAGGTGCGAAGTTTTCTCGCGCATTCCGCCGCGGAGGCCGTCCGGAAGGGAATCGCGCCGCAGCGGATCGCGCTCGATCCGGGCCTGGGATTCAGCAAAAACGCTGCGCAGAGCGCGGCGCTGCTCCGCGAGATCGAATCGATCCGCGGCCTCGGTTATCCCGTCGTCGTCGGGGCCTCGAGGAAGAATTTCGCGAGGACCCTTTCGGGCGCGCCCGAGGAGGGACCCGTCGCGACCCGGCTGCCCGGCTCGCTCGCGTGCGCCGGCTTCGCCGCCCGGCACGGCGCCGCGATTCTGCGCGTCCATGACGTCGCCGAGACCGTCGCGTACCTGAAAATGTCACGGGCGATCGAGAACGTTACAATGGGGCGATGACGGCCGCCGGCTCGATTCCGATGTTTCTTCTCGGCCACTATCACCTCACGTGGCGAGACGCCCTGGACATCGCGATCGTCGCGATCGTCATCTACAACCTCTTCCTGCTCGTCCGCGGAACGAGGGCGATCCAGATGATCCTCGGCCTGCTCGTGATTCTCACGGTCTACTGGATCGCGGTTTTCCTGAAGTTGCCGACCCTCCGCGGCGTTCTCAAGGAAGTCCTGTTCTACCTGCCGCTCGCGATCATCGTCCTGTTCGCCGCCGAGATCCGCAAGGCGCTCCAGCAGTTCGGCCGAAATCCCTTCCTGGCCTTCGTGTCCGGCTCGGACTCCCAGGACGTCGTCTCCGACGTCGTTCTCGCGGCGACTTCGTTGTCCGCCAAGCGCATCGGAGCGCTGATCGCGCTCGAACGACGGGACGGCCTGAAGACGTACATCGAGAACGGCGTTCGTCTCGACTCCGCCATCTCGTACGAGCTGCTCGTCAACATCTTCGTTCCGGGAACGCCGTTGCACGACGGCGCCGTGATCGTCTCGGGGAATCGGGTCGCTTCCGCGTCGTCGTTCCTTCCTCTCACCCAGCGGACGGGCCTGCCGAAGGAATACGGGACCCGGCACCGGGCGGCGATCGGGCTCTCCGAGGAAACCGACGCCGTCGTCGTCGTGATCTCCGAGGAGCGCGGAAGCATCTCGCTCGCGCGCGACGGACTGCTCACGGACGGCCTGGACGGGAAGTCGCTTCGCGAAGCGCTCGCGCACCTCGCCTCCCGCGCCCCCGAGGTCGCCCCGGCATGAAACGCTGGCTCCTGCAGAACCTCGGCTGGAAATTGCTCGCGCTCGCACTTTCGGTCTTCCTGTGGTTCTCGCTGTCGGGCCAGCGGCGCGAACGGGTGTCCGAGCGCGGATACGTGATCCCGCTGACGGTCGTCAACGTCCCGCCCCAGATGGTGATCGCTTCGAGCATTCCGGATTCTGTCGACGTTCGCCTCAAGGGCCCGTTCACGTCCATCCGGCTCGCCGACCCCTCGAAAATGGAAGCCGTCATGGACCTCTCCGGCGGCGAGCCGGGAGAGCGCATCTACAAGCTCTCCGGCGACGACATCAACGCCCCGGAGGACCTCGAGGTGATCGGCATCTCGCCCAGCGCCGTTCGACTCCAGCTCCAGAAGCTCGCCGAGCGAACGGTCGCGATCGTTCCACGGCTTCAGCCGCCGTCCCCGGACGCCTTCGTCGGAGTCGAGCCTCCCCGCGCGAGGATCGCGGGGCCGGAAAACGAGGTCTCGCGGATTTCGATGGTCGCGACGGATCCGATCTCGCTCGCGGGGCGGCCCTCGGACTTCACGACGCCCGCGACGCTCGTCGCCGAGCCGAACATCCGGATCCTCGAGCCGAAGGGAATCGTGTCGGTGCACGTCCGCCGGAAAAGAACGGAATGAGGCTGTTCGGGACCGACGGCATCCGCGGCGAGGCCGGGCGGTTTCCCCTCGACGATCCGACGATCTTCCGGGTCGGCCAGCCTGCTCGCTTCCGAGCTCCGGGACAATCGGAGGGTGATCGTGGGCGGCGACACCCGCGAAAGCACGCCTGGGCTCGTCGCGGCGATCTCGGCCGGCCTCTCGGCGGGAAGAGCCTCCGTCGAGAACGCGGGCACCGTTCCGACGCCCGCCGTCGCGGATCTCGTCCTGGAGCGCAAGGCGGCGGCGGGAATCTCGATTTCCGCCTCCCACAATCCCTGGCGGGACAACGGCGTCAAGATCTTCGCGGAGGACGGACGAAAGTGGCCGGACGACGGGGAGCGGGAAATCGAAGCGGGACTCGCGGGCGCCGCCGAAGCCCTGCCGCCGCCCCCGTGGAGCGCGCCGGCCGTCGACCCCTCGCTCGCCGCCCTCGCGCTTCGGCAACTCGCCTCCGCGGCTCCCGGCGGCCTGCCGGGATTTCCCGTCCTTCTCGACTGCGGCAACGGCGCGGCATTCGACCTCGGGCCGAGCGCCTTTCGCGCCGCCGGCGCCCGTGTCGAAGCGATCGCCGCCGAGCCGGACGGCCGGAACATCAACGAGAATTGCGGGGCACTCCATCCGGAGAACCTGGCGTCTCGCGTGACCGGGTCCGGCGCCCGGATGGGAGCCGCGTTCGACGGCGACGCCGATCGCGCGATCCTGTGCGACGAGAAAGGCCGCATTCTCGACGGCGACGACGTCCTCTGGATCCTCGCGCGGAACGAAAAGCGCGCCGGGCGCCTCGATCCTCCCGTCGTCGTGGGAACCGTCCTGACGAATTTCGGGCTCGAAACCGCGCTTGCGGGCGAAGGGATCGCGCTCGAGCGCACGCCGGTCGGCGACCGGAACGTCGTGCGCCGAATGCAGGAGACAGGGGCCTGGCTCGGCGGGGAGCCGTCGGGCCACGTCATTCAGACCCGGCTCTCCCCCACCGGCGACGGCATCCGGACGGCGCTTTCGATCGCCGCGATCGTCCTTCGATCCGGCGCCGAGCTCTCGCGGCTCGCGGACCTCGTCAAGACCCCCCAGGTGCAAAGGAACGTCCGCGTCGCGCGGCGCGTGCCGCTCGACGAAATCGCGATTCTCGCGTCGGAGGTCGCGCGCGCGGAGCAGGAGCTCGCCGGCCGCGGCCGGGTGCTGCTGCGCTACTCCGGCACGGAGCCCCTCCTCCGCGTGATGGTCGAAGGAGAAGACGCGGCCCAGGTTTCGGCCAGCGCGGCGCGCCTCTGCGAGGTCGCGGAGCGGGAGCTCGGGGTTCGGAGCTAGGTCCCGCCCCGTTCTAGGTTTCCCGGAAAATCGTGTCGTGCGGCTTCGAGCGCTCGCTCTCGGGGCGGCCGTTCGAGTAGTAGTAGAACGACACGGATTTTCGCGACGTCCCCGGCCGGGCACGCCAGGGGCGCGGGTGGCCGTGGAACGAAAAATCCGTCGTCGAGAACACGACGGTGCGGTTGAAGACCGGAAGGATCTTCTGCACGCAGCGCGTCATGTCCCGGTCCCACAGCTCCAGGTGCCCCCCGTATTCTTCCTTCCAGTCCCGGTTCAGGTAGACGAGCAGCGTTCAATCGCCGGTCGAGCTGGAGGATCGGGTGCCAGTTGAAATCGCTGTGGACCTTCAGAAATCCTCCCGGCAGGATCTGGTGGGGGCCGCCTCCCCCGAAATACGGATCGGGGATCAGCCCCGAGATTCCCGTCAGCTTCTCGAGGAACTCGAGCACGCGCCACGAGTTCATGAATTCCATGAACGCCCGGATGCGCGGCCCGACGACGCTCGTGCGGTGGTCATAGCCGAGCTTCTTCTCCTCGGCGTTGTCGAACGACCTCCAGCCAGGCTCCTCGGCCGAGGGAAACTCCGCGAGAACGCCATCCAACTCCGAATCGGGAAACAGCCCGTCCAGGACGATGTGCGGGAACGGCTCGGCCGAGACGTATCGACTCCGAAGCGTGCTCGGATCGGCGAGAAGCCTCAACTCCGGCGGCGCGCCCTAGCGCTCGATCACGTCGGAGAGCGTGCCCGTCTCGTCTTCCGGTTCGTTGAAGATGAGGCCGGTCTGGGAGATCGGCGCGAAGACCGTGTGCTGGCGGCCGGAGAATTCCATCCACAGCTCGTAGTAGCCGTTCGGAAGGATCGCGACGAGTGTCGCGGGCTTGTTCTTGATCTCCATCGCGGGCGAAAAGACGATGACCTTCGAGGGCAAGTCCATGGGGATTCCTCCTTCGCCCTCGCTAGCCTGCGGAAGGCTTCGCCGTTTCCTGGGCGCGGTATTCCTTCAGCTTGCGCTGAAGCGTGCGCAGGCCGATGTCGAGCATTCGCGCCGCTTCGCCGCGGCGGCCGTTCGTCAGCCGAAGCGCCTCGAGGATCGCGTCTTTCTCGATTTCCGCCATCGGCCGCAGGGGGCCCCCCTCGCGCGGGGCGACGCCGCCGGGCGCACTGTCCGTCAGCGGAGCGAACAGCTCCTCCGGCAGATCGGTCTCCTCGATCCGCGAGCCGTTGCCGAAAATGACGAGATTTTCGAGGACGTTCTTGAGCTCGCGAACGTTGCCCTGCCACGGGGCCTGCTGCAGCACGCGGAGAGCCGAGAGCGAAAGCTCGAGCTTCGACCGCCCGTGCTCCTCGGCGAAGCGGTCGAGAAAATGCCGCACGAGAAGCGGCAGGTCCTCCGAGCGCTCGCGCAGCGGCGGAATCTCGAGGGTCACGACCTTGAGGCGGAAGTAGAGGTCGCTTCGAAAGCGACCCTCGCGCACTTCGACCTCGAGGTTCTTGTTCGTGGCCGCGATGAGCCGGAAGTCGACGTCGATGATCTCGCTGCCGCCGACTCGCATGATGCGGTGGTCCTCCAGCACGCGGAGCAGCTTGACCTGGAGCTCGGGCGAAAGCTCGGAGATCTCGTCGAGAAAGAGGGACCCGCCCTGCGCGAGCTCGACCTTGCCGATCTTGCGCCCGATCGCGCCGGTGAAAGCGCCTTTTTCGTGGCCGAAGAGCTCCGACTCGAGAATGTCCCTCGGAATGGCGCCGCAATTGATCGGGAGAAAGCGGCGCGCCCGCCGGGGCGAATTCTGGTGGAGGGCGTTCGCGACGAGCTCCTTCCCGGTGCCCGACTCCCCGACGATGAGCACGGTCGTCTTCGTCGGGGCGACGACCCGCATCCGCTCGAACAGGAGCTCCATCGCCTCGCAGCGGCCCACGATCGTCTCGAAACCGTACCGCTTGTCGAGACGGGACTGGAGCAGGACGACTTCGCTCTCGAGGCGCTTTCGCTCGCGGCAAATCATGACCCGCTTCCGGAGTCGGTCTCGGTCGACGGGTTTCTCCAGGTAGTCGTCGGATTCGGCCAGAACACGGTCCGCGATGGAGGAATAGGCGGTCACGAGAATGACCGCGAGATCGATTTTTCGTCTCCGGACTTCCTGCAGGAACGCGGCGCCGTCCATCCCCGGCATCACGATGTCGCAAACGGCGACCGTGACTTCCGGGTGGTCCGCCGCGTATTCGAGCGCCCGCGAGGCGTCGTCGAATTCGACGACCGGCCCGATCGACGAGAGGGACTCGGCCATCGCCCGGCGGGATCCCGGATCGTCGTCGATGATCGCGACGGTGGATTCGGGCGCGCTCAATTCTCCAATCCCTTCAGAACTTCTTCCCAGGCGACGATCGGGATGCCGAGCGCCCGGGCCCGGTCGAGCTTCGACCCCGCCTTCTCCCCCGCCACCACCAGGCTCGTCTTTTTCGAGACCGAATTCGACACTCTCGCTCCCGCCGATTCCAGTTTTGCGGCCGCCTCCTCGCGGGAAACCCCGGCGATCGTTCCCGTCAGAACGACGGTCTTTCCAGCCAGGGCTCCCCCCGAAGACGGTGCGCTTTCGTGCGCCTCCGAGTCTACCCCCTGTTCCGCGAGTTTTCTCAGCAGGTCCCGGTTCGCCTCGTTGCCGAACCAGTCGCAAATCGTCCGGGCCGTGTTGGGGCCGATCTCGGAAACGGAGGTGAGCTCCTCGATCGTCGCCTTCGAAAGCGCGTCCATCGTGCGAAAACGCCGGGCGAGGATCTTCGCCGCTTTCTCCCCGACGTGCCGGATTCCGAGGCCGAACAGCAGGCGGGACAGTCCCGCGCGCTTGCTTCGCTCGATCTGGGCCGCCAGGTTGGCCGCGGACTTCTCCCCGTAGCGCTCCAGCGCGGCCAGGCGCGCCGGTTCGAGCTCGTAAATCGACGCGAGCCCGGTCAAGAGCTTTTCGTCGAACAGTTTTTCGATCAGCTTGTCGCCCAGCCCCTCGATGTCCATCGCCTTGCGCGCCGCGAAATGGCGAACCGATTCTCTCGCCTGCGCCGGGCAGGACGTGTTGACGCACCGGAGCGCGACCTCGCCCGGTTCGCGAACGACCGGCTCGCCGCACGCCGGGCATCGATCGGGCATTCGAAACTCTTTGGCGCCGGCGGGCCGCTTCTCGAAGAGAACGCGCGTGACCTTCGGGATCACGTCGCCGCCTTTTTCGACGGCGACCGTGTCGCCGACGCGCACGTCCTTGCGGGCGAGGTCCTCGTAATTGTGGAGCGTGGCGCGGCGCACGACGGTGCCCGCAATCGCGATCGGATCGAACTGCGCGACCGGAGTCAGCGTCCCGGTCCGCCCTACCTGGACGCCGATCTCGCGGACCACCGTCATCGCCTCTTCCGGCGGAAACTTGAAGGCGACCGCCCAGCGCGGCGACTTCGCCGTCGCTCCGAGCCGCTGCTGGACCTCGACCTCGTCGATCTTGACGACGACGCCGTCCGTCTCGTACTCCAGGTCGTGACGCTTGCCCTCCCACTCCCCGACGAAATCCACGACGCCCTCGAAGGAATCGAATCTCCGGAAATGGGGATTGACGCGGAATCCGAGACTCGCGAGGCGGCCGAGCATCTCGCTCTGCGATCCGTCGAGCCCCGGCGGATCCGCGATTTGATAGAGCCAGCTGTCGAGGCCGCGGCGCGCCGTTTCGCGCGGGTCCAGGAGCCTCATCGTGCCCGAGGCCGCGTTTCGCGGGTTCGCGAAAATCGGCAGCCCCTCTTCCTCGCGCCGGCGGTTGAGGCGTTCGAACGAGGCCCGCGGGAAGTACACCTCGCCCCGCACCTCGATCGCCCGGCGCTCCGGGATCTCGAGCGGGACCGAGCGAATCGTCCGGACATTGGCCGTCACGTCCTCGCCCCGGGTCCCGTCGCCCCGCGTCGCGCCGCGGACGAGCCGGCCCTTCTCGTAGCGCAGCGCGATCGACAGGCCGTCGATCTTCAGCTCCGCGACGTAGCCGAAGGGCCGGCCGCCGGCGAGCCTGACGGCCCGGTCCCGCCATTCCGAGAGCTCCTCGACGCTGTAGGCGTTCTCGAGCGACAGCATGGGGGACGCGTGCTCCACGGTGGGCAGTGACTCGACGGGCTCGCCTCCGACTCGCCGGGTCGGCGAGCTCGGGTCGTCGAATTCCGGGAACTCCTCCTCGAGCCGGCGCAACTCCCGCAGCCGCCGGTCGAACTCCGCGTCGGAGATCTCGACGCGGTTTTCGACGTAATAGAGGCGCTCATGGCGCCGGAGGTCGCCGCGGAGCGCCTCGATTTCCCTGCGTGCATGCGCCCGATTCATCGCGAAAAAGTTTATCGCATCGCCGGCGCCGCAAAGCGTGCTACAGTTTTTCGCAACGATGCTGCGCAAGATTTCGGCGGCGGCTTTGGTGGCGGGACTGGCTGCCGCGCTCGCCCCGGATCTCGGCGCGCAGCCGCTCGCCTCCTACCGGATCGCCTGCCGGTACGACGAGGGAAAGCGAACCCTCGAGGGCACCGAACGCCTGGACTGGAGGAATGCCACCGGCCGGCCCGTTTCGATCCTTCGGTTCGAAATGGGCGGCAACGCGCTTCGAAACAACCGCTCGACGTACTGGCGGGAAGCCCGCGCCCGCGGCGCGGAGCCCGATTCCCGGGACGGATCCTGGAGCTCGCTCTCGGTCTCGCGGATGACCGGCGCCACCGGCGAAGATTTGCTCGAACAGGGAAGGTTCGTCGCGCCCGACGACGCCAACGCCGACGACCGAACGCTGCTCGAAATCCCGCTCGAGAAACCCGTTCCTCCCGGCGGCGCCCTTCGCCTCGATATCGACTTCGTCGCGCGCCTGCCCCGCCTCGGCTCCCGCGGGGGATGGAAGGGCGGGTTCGTCTTCGCAAGGGACTGGTTCCCGGCGATCGCCGTCCTCGGCGAGGGCGGGTGGGCGACGCCACAGATTCATTTCGGCGCCGAAACCGGCTCGGAGTCCGCGGATTTCGACGTGGTACTCGATCTTCCGTCGAAATTCCGGGGCCGGGTCGGAGGATCGGGCCGCCTCCTCGAAGAGCGCGAGGCGCCGAAAGACCGCGTGTTGGAGCACTTTCGCGCCGAGGCGATCCGCGGATTCGCGTGGGCCGCGGATCCGGACATCGAGGTCGAGACCGAGCGGATTACCGCTCCCGGTTCGCCGGACCTCGGCCTGACGCTGCTGACGCAGCCGGAACACCGGATCTACCGCGCGCGATTCCTCCGGGCTGCGAGAGTCGCGCTCGCCGAGTTGCGAGACCGGTACGGGCCTTTTCCATTTTCCTCGCTCACGATCTGCGACATCCCGTGGGGCCCCGGCGGACCCCTCCGCATCACCGCGCCCGGCGTGGTTGCCGGCCGCGCCGCCCTTCTCTCCCCGGACCGGGTCTGGGCGGACGGATCGCCGGAAGCGATCGTGCTGGAAGGGATCGCGGCCCAGTGGTTCGAGGAATTGCCGGCGCCGGAGCCCTCGGAACGAATCCGTCTCGGGCACGCCGTGTCGCGGTTCGAGGCGGCGCGAATCGACCGTCTCGCTTACGGTCCCTCCCACGGCGTACTGCCGCTGTTCGGATACCCGATCGTGCTGCGTTCGGTGGAGATCCGGCCCGGGTCCGACACTCGTCCGGGCGACGATTCGGCGCGCCTGGAAGCGGCTCTAGCCACGTTCGACCGCGCCGCGGGAGAGAAAGCCGTCGATGCGGCGCTCTCCGCGTACCTTCGCGACGCCCGGCTCCGGCATCCGGGGCAGGCCGACTTCCTGAGGGCGGTCGAGGGCGCGTCCGGCCGCCCGTGGGCCGATTTCTTCCGAAGCGTGCTTCGCGGCGCCAGCATCAATCTGTCCGTCGCGAAGGCCGTCTCGATTCCGTCGATCGCGCCGGCCGGCATCGTCGAGACGGACGGCCGAACCTCCGAAGTGTCGGCCGCGGCGGCGTCGCACCGGCGGGGGTTCGACACCGAGGTCCTCGTCGTCCGCCGCGGCGAGGCGGTCGTCCCGGCCGAAATTCGCCTGGACTTCGAGGGGGGAAAAACCTACCGGACGGTCTGGAACGGCGCGTCGGAGTGGATTCGCCTTCGGGTCGAGGACGGGCCGAAGCTCCGGCAGGCGGCCGTGGACCCCGACTCGAAAATCCTGCTCGATTCGAACCGCGCGAACAACGGCTGGATCGTTCGGGGAGACGCCGCGGCCGCGAATCTCTGGACCGCCCGCGCGTTCTTCTGGTCCGAAAACCTGATCGACCTCTTCCAGGAGCTCTGGTGAACGCCTTCTGGAGCGGGCTCAACGCCTCCGTCCGCCGTCCCCACTTCGCGATCGCGGTGTGGCTCGTGGAGGCCGGGCTGGCTGCCGTGCTCGCGCTCCCAATCTCGAACTTCCTGCACGCGGAATTGAATCACTCGACCGAGCGCGGAGGGATGATCTCTTCACCGAACCTCGCCTGGTGGCAGGCGGAACGGCGCGAGCATCCCGATCTCGCGGGAAACTTCCCCGAGGCGGCGCTCTCGCTCGTTTCACCGGGCGGGGCCGCGGGCTTCTCCTCCTTCACCGGGACGAAGGGAATCGCGGCCACGTTTCTCGGCCTCGGCATCCTCGGGGTCGTTTTCCATGCGTTCCTTCTCGGCGGGATTTTCGGGAGCCTGCACGACGAGCAGGGAAACAATCTCGCGATCTTCGCGCGGGAGGGCGCTCGCCGGCTCCCCGCTTTTCTGATCGTGACGATCCTCGCGGCCTCGCTGTGCGCGGGGCTGTATCACTCCGTCTACTACCTGAGCGGGCGCGCGCTCCGCGCTTTTTCCCTGGATCTCCCCGCCGAAGGAAAAGCGCTCGCGTTCGTCGCCCTGCGCGTGGCGGCCCTGTTCGCCTGCCTGACGGTCGTCAAGATCGCCGCCGACGCGATCCGCGTCGCGCTCGTCGAGAGGCCCGATCTTCCGCCCGTGACCCGCTACATCGTCGGAATCGGGTCCGCGCTCGGGAGGCTTCCGTCGATCGTCGCCACGCTCGCGCTCGCGACGCTCTCGACGGGATTGCTCTTCTTCCTCTGGTCGCGGCTCTCGGTGAATTCCGCGGCGACGACGACCGGCGGCGTCGTGCTCCTCGTCGCGGCCCAGCAGGTCTTCGTCTTCCTCCGGTCCATTCTCAAGGTCGGCTACTACGCCGGCCTGCGGGACACGATTCTCCGGCGCTCGGGTGCGGCGCCCGCCCCGGCCCCCGGCGCGGCGAGGATCGAAGAATGAAATCGCCCCTCTCGGGGAAGACGGCGCTCGTCACGGGAGCCTCTTCCGGTCTCGGCCGGGCGCTCGCGCTCGAGCTCTCCGGCCGCGGCGTGAACGTGTTCCTCGTCGCCCGGAGGGAGCCCGAGCTGCGATCCGCGGCGGAGGAAATTCGCGCGGCGGGAGGCCAGGCCGAGTTCTATGCGTGCGACCTGAGATCCCTCCCGGCCGTGTTCGACCTCGTCGACATCGCTCTCTCGCGGCTGAAGAGGCTCGACATCCTCGTCAACAATGCCGGCGTGGGCTTCCAGGCCCCGCTTCTCGGAACGAAGCGCTCGCAGATCGCGGAGGCGATCGAGACCAACCTTTGCGCTCCGATCTACCTCACGCAGGCGGCGCTTCCCGCGCTCCTTCGCGCGGTCCCGTCGGAGATCGTCAACGTCGCCGCGCTGACGGGCCTCCACGCCTCGGCCGAAGCGACGGTTTTTTGCGCGACGAAATTCGGGCTCGTCGGATTCTCGCGAGCCCTCGCGATGGAGCTCCAGCCCGCCGGGATTCGCGTCACGACGTTTTGCCCCGGCTCGATCGACACGCCGATGCTCGACAATTTTTCCGCGCGGCCGGGGCCCGAGGGCCGGCTCGCGCCGGCCGAGGCGGCGAAAATCATCGCTCAAGCTCTCGAGACGCCTCCGGGAATCCTGCACGGCGAGATCGCGATCCGCCACCAATGAAGACCATCCTGATCGCGGACGACCTCCCCGCCCATCTCGACCTCTTCGAAGTCATCCTCCAGCGAGCGGACTGCCGCCTGCTTCGGGCGGAGGACGGCGTTGCCGCCCTCCGGCTCGCGCGCGAGGAAACGCCGGACCTCGTCTTTCTCGACATCGAAATGCCGGGCATGAACGGCGGAGAGGTCTGCCGTGTGATCAAGGCCGACCCCCGGTCAAAATCGGTACCGGTCGTTCTCGTGTCCTCCCACGACGGGGCGGAAATCGCGCAGAAATGCGGCGCCGACCAGTTCCTGCCAAAGCCCGTCGAGGAACCGGTGCTGCTCGGAACGCTCGAGAAATACCTCCAGCTCCACGCGCGGGGCGAAGACCGCCTCGCGGTCGAATGGCCGATCGCCTTCTGGCGAGAGGGAAACTCGCACCACGGCCGCATGCTCGACATCTCGCGCACGGGATTCTTCCTCGAGGCTTCGCCGCCGCAGTCGATCGGGGCGCGGCTCGCGATCTCGTTCGCGCTCCCGGAGGGCGCCGACGGGGGCCGGGGCTTCGTGGGCGAAGCGATCGTGGTTCGTTGGGAGGACGCCGTCCGGCGCGGAATGGGATGCCGGTTCTTCCGGACGACGCAGACCGGACAGTCCGCGATCGAACGCTACTTCGCTTCGCTCCCCGCCGAGTCCTGAAGGGAAACCAGCTCGATGCCGGCATCGCGAGCGACGCGGAGCGACCGCTCGTCGCGATAGAACTCCCCGTAGTAGATCTTCCGGATCCCCCCGTTCGCAATGAGCTTGAAGCAGCCCCAGCAGGGCGAAGCCGTCGTGTAGATCTCGGCGCCGGCGATCCGGACGCCGTTCTTCGCCGCCTGCAGGATCGCGTTCGCCTCCGCGTGGACGGTCGCGACGCAGTGTCCGTCTTCCATCATGCACCCGACGTCCTCGCAATGCGGCAGGCCGGGAAGCGAACCGTTGTAGCCTGTCGACAGAATGGTCCGGTCGCGAACGATCACCGCGCCGACGTGCTTGCGCGGACACGTCGACCGGGTCGCCGCCTGTCGGGCGATGTTCATGAAGTAGGTGTTCCAATCCACGCGAGTCGTCATCGAAAAAAGCTCTCGCCTCCTCGGTTATGATGGAAATTATATGTTGGACAGGCGCGTCGTCGTGACGGGACTGGGAGCCGTGACGTCCATCGGCGCGGACCTGGAATCCACCTGGAAGGCCCTCGTCGAGGGGAAGTGCGGCATCGGACCGCTCACGCTCTTCGATCCCGCGCTGTACCGAACGCAGACGGCCGCGGAAGTGAAACAGATCCGCGACGACTTTATCGCGCCGGCGGTTCGGCGGCGGATGTCGCGAGCGGACCGGATCGGAATCATTGCGGCGCGGGAAGCGCTCGCGAGCTCCGGAATCGACGTCTCCGCGGAAGACCCGCACCGGATCGGGGTCATCCTCGGCGGGGGCGTTTCGGGGCTGCTCGACTCCGAGGCGAACTACGGCGAGCTGCTCCGGGGAAAAAAACCCCGCCCGTCCCGGTTCCTGAACCATCAACCGGACGCGATCACCGATCGCATCTCGCAGTTCTTCGGCCTTCGGGGCATCAAGTCCACGATCACCACCGCGTGCTCCTCCTCCGCGGTGTCGATGGGATACGCGTTCGACGCGATCCGCATGGGCCTGGCGGACGTCGTCCTGACCGGGGGATCGGATGTCCTCGCGCGGCTCACGTACGCGGGCTTCAATTCCCTGCGCTCCGTGGACCCGGAGCCCTGCCGTCCGTTCGACCGGAACCGCAAGGGCCTGTCGATCGGAGAGGCGGCGGGGATTCTCGTGTTCGAGGAGGCGGGGCGAGCCCGCCGCCGGGGCGCGCCGATCCTCGCGGAATTCCGGGGCTACGGGGTCACCTCCGACTCGTACCACATGACGGCCCCGGAGCCGTCCGGGCGGGCCGGCGCGAGAACCATCGCGGCGGCGCTTCGATCCGCGCGCCTCGACCCGTCGCAGATCGATTACATCAACGCGCACGGCACCGCGACGCCGGCCAACGACTCGGCCGAGAGCGCCGCGATCAAAGTCGCCCTCGGAGAACGCGCGAGGAAAATTCCGGTCTCCTCCACGAAATCGATGCTCGGGCATACGCTGTGCGCGGCCGGAGGCATCGAGGGCGTGATCTCGGTTCTCGCGATTCGCGACGGCATCGCGCCCCCCACGATTCACCTGGAGGAGCCCGATCCGGAGTGCGACCTCGACTACGTTTCCTCCGGCGCGCGAAATCTCGAGATCCGGGCCGTGCTGTCGAACTCGTTCGCCTTCGGGGGCAACAGCGCCGTCGTCGCGTTCTCGCGGTTCGAATCCGGATCTCACGCTTGACGGCCGTCGTCACCGGCATCGGCGCGGTCTCGAGCCTGGGGCGCGGGGTCGACGCCTTCTTTCGGCGCCTCCGGGCGGGAGACTGCGCGATCCGGCCGTTCCTGCCGGACGAGCACCCGGGGATCGAGGCGGAAGGCGTCGCGCGCGTGGACGGCTGGACGCCCCAGCCGGAGATTCCGGCCGGAAGAGCCCGGCGGATGGACCGGGGATCGCAATTCGCGGTCGTCGCGAGCCTCGAGGCCGTGCGCGACGCAAACTATTCCCTCGAAGAGCGCCCGGACCGGCTGGGAATCGCGCTCGGCACGGGGTCGGCGGGATCCGGCGCGTTGACCGAGTTCATTCGTGTGCTCTTCGTGGAGTCCCCCGAAGCCGCGCCGCCATTTCATTTTCCGAACACGATCGCCAACGGACCGGCGTCGCAGGTCTCGCTCGAGCTCAAGTTCCTGGGACCCAACGCCACGATCACCCAAAAGGACCCTTCCGCGTTGAACGCCGCGATCTACGCGGTCGGCTGTCTGGAAGACGGCCGCGCGGACGCGATGCTCGCGGGAGGCGTCGACGAATGGAACGCGGTTTACTCGCTCGCGATGGGACAGATGCGCGCGCTTCGAGGCCCCGGCATGCGCTCGGGGATCGTGCAGGGGGAAGGGTGCTACGTCGCGCTCCTGGAGACCGAAGAGGGCGCGAGTGCTCGCGGCGCGAGGATCCGGGCGCGGCTCACCGGCTTCGGGTTCGCCGGCTCCCCGTCGCCGCCCTACGCCTACGCGCCCGACGCGGGCGCGGCCGAAAGGGCGATGCGCGACGCGCTGGATCGGGCCGGATGGGAGGCCTCCTCGGTGGATCTCGTCCTCGCCACGCGCAACGGCAGAATCGAGATGGACGAAATCGAATGCCGCGTCCTCGACCGGCTGTTCGGAGGACGGATCCCCGAGACGGTCGCCGTGAAGGCCCAGATCGGCGAAATGGCCGCCGCGGGCGGCGCCCAGATCGTCGCGGCCTGCCGCCTGTTCGCCGAGGACGGCGGACCGCGGCGGGCCCTCGTCAACTCCTTCGGGGCCGGCGGAAACTTCATTTCTCTCGTGCTGGAGCGCGGATGAGCGGAGTCCGCGCCCGCGAGGTTCTCGAAGGCTTTCGAATGGAGATCCCCGTGCGGTTCTCCGAGTGCGATCTCTACGGCGTCGTGTGGCACGGGCGTTACGCCGTGTACCTCGAGGAGATCCGGAACGCGGTCTGCGCGAAATACGGCTGGAGCGTCGCGACGGCCCGGGAGCGCGGCTACCTCGTCCCCGTCACCCGCATGGAAATTCTCTACCGCTCGCCTGCGCGCCTCGATTCGAAGGTCGCGGTCACCGCGCGCCTCCGCGCTGCGTCCGTCGCGAGGATCGTCTTCGATTACCAGGTTCGCGACCGCACCGGCCGACTGCTGACCGAGGCGGTCACCGAACAGGTCGTCACGCGCGAAGACGGCGAGCTCCTCGTCTCGCTGCCGGAACCGATTCGCGCTCTCCTCGACCAGATCCTTCGCGGCCAGGACGACCCGGCGCAGCGCGAACTGTAGGAGAACTCGCTCGCCGAACCTCGCGGCTCAGCCCCAGCGCCAGCTCGGCAAGTTCTTCGACCCTCGGCCGCAGTTCGCTTTCCCTCGGGATCTCAGAGACCAGCCTGCGCCGACGCGTTAGCCCCGGCCGCTCGGCCGGCTTCGCTCGGGCGCAGCTAGTGGAAAATGCAGTCCACGGGTTCCTCGCCCGCGAACGACGGCTCGATGTAAGAAGGGTCGTTCGAGTGGTTGTTCGTCACCGATCCGTACGCGAAGAAGTACGGCCGGGACCCCGACTCGGCCGAGCTCGAGGACACGAGGTGCGCGCGGGCGGAGAAGCCCCCGCCTCTCGAGCCGAAGGAGGCGAGCGCCCGGTTCCACTGCACGTGCCCGAGCGGAGGAAGCGTCGCCTGCAGCGACCCGACCGCGAGCCCCTCCGGATCGAAGAAATCGACCTCGATGACGACCGACGTCGACGGATCCGAGCCGTTCCAGACGCCGACGTTCGTCCGGAAATCGTCGCTCTCCTCGAGGCCGGTCAGAACGAGAGCGTCCGCGCCGACCGCGGCGGCGCCGGGGTTCGCCTGGTCGTAATAGGGCGAGCCGGTCTCGAGCGTGCCGACCCCGCCGGCCGACGCGTCGTGAACCCGGGCCTGGACGATCAGCGGAGCGACGACGGCGGGAGCGTCCGCGCGCGACCCGAAATACAGCATCGCGCCGAGCGCCGTCGAAAGCCCGAAACCGTTGAGCAGAACGTCCGGCGCGATCAAAGAGCCGCGGGCGGGAATCGGCCCGAGCTCGACCACGTTGCCCAGCGCGTCGCGATTGTCCGAACCGCCGGTCGGCAGGAAGACGAAGTCGACGAGCGCCGGGGAATCGCCGGCATTCCAGATCGTCAGGTCGGTCACCCACGCTCGAGCCGAACGCGCCCGCCGTGCGTCCGACGCTGAGGAGCACTCCCTGGTCCGACGATCGGAATCCCGCGCGGCAGACTCCGGCGCCGAATATCGTGATGACAAAGGCAGCCGTGACACCCTTCATGCGGACTCCTCCTGCGCCCTCTCGGGCAGGCGAACGGAAACCGAGGTCCCCTCGCCGGCTCGCGACGAGATCGACAACGTTCCGCCGTGCTCCTGGACGATTCGCGAAGCGACCATGAGGCCCAGACCGCTGCCCCCTTCTTCGTCGTGAAGAAGAGGGACGGGATCTTCCGAAGGGTTTCCTCCGGAATGCCCTCGCCGCGGTCGGTCACGCGGATTTCCACCGCGCCGTCGACTCGGAGGGCGGCGAGGACGACCTCCTTCCGGAAAGCCGGTCCGGCCGCCTCCGTCGAGGCGTCGACCGCGTTGCGGATCAGGTTCCAGACCACCTGCCGGATCTTGCCGCTGTCCCAGCGGACCGTCCCCTCGGGAACCGCCTCGCAGCGGACGTCGACTCCCCTTCCCTTCGACTCGAACGAAGCGAGATCGCAGGTCTCCTTCAGAAACGAAAGAGCGAGAAATCCTCGAGCCGCAGGGGCGACGGCCGCGCATAAGCCAGGAAATCGCCGACGAGCCGGTCCAGACGCTTCACTTCGGACCTCGTCAGAGAGAACCTCTCCGTTTCGCCGGGATAATTGTCCTGCAGGTTCTGGAGACTCAGCCCGATCGCGTGAAGAGGATTTCGAATCTCGTGCGCGAGCCCCGCCGCGACCTCGCCGAGCTCGCGGAATTTCCGATCGTCCGCTCGCGCGAGCTCGAGCTTCCGATTCCGCTCGAGAAGCCTCCAGAGAAACACGTCCGTCGCCGCCAGGGCCGCGAGGCGCGATGAGCCCGCAGAAAGCGGTCTTCCTCACGAGGTCGGATCGCAGGGACTTCAGCCGCGCTTCGACGGCGTCCTTGGACACCCCGACGTGGACGAATCCGATGTTCTCGATCGGGACCGCGATGTCGTAGTCGCGCGAGGTCTCCGTCGATCGGCGGCCGGTGCCGTCGGGCAGATCCAGCGAAGGGGTCGGACGCTCGTCGAAGAACTCCCGCCTTCCCTCCGCGCGCCCCTCGTAGAGGCGGCGGCCGTCGCGGTCCGTGACGGCGATGTACTCCACCGTTCGCTTCTCCTGCAGCACCGAATGCAGGTAGAGCTCCGTTTCCTTCGTTCTTTCGCTCACCCGCAGCGCGGCGGACGGCGACGCGAGCTTCCGGGCGATCGACTCGGCGTCCGCCCGCGACTCCTCGAGCGCCGACGCGACGAACCGGGACGAAAGCGAGCGAAAAATGAGAATGGAAAAGGCGGCGAGAACGAGCAGGAAGAGCAGGCCCGACGCGATCGAGACGGCGAGAAGGCGACGTTCGAAACGGCGGGCCGCGTCCACGCGATTATTCTATTCCGCCGCGCCCTTCTTCCTTTCGCGTCGCAGGTAACGATAGTCGCGAATCCCGAATTCCGACATCTTCGCGATCAGCGAGCCCCGGGAGATGTTGAGCAGCTCCGCGCCTTTGCTCTGATTGCCTTCCACTTTCCTCATCACGCGATCGATGACCTGGCGCTCGACCGATTCCACGATTTTCTTCAAGTCGTCGACCTCGTGCAGCACCAGCCCGGCTTCCGCCTCGCGAAACTTCGGATCCAGCCGGTCGAGACCGACGGGTTCGGAAGGCGTGCAGACGGCCGCGAGACGCACGACCTCGTTTTCCAGCTCCCGCGCGTTTCCGGGATAGCGATAGGTGAGAAGCGCGTTCAGAGCGTCCGGTTCGAGCGGACCGAGTCCGGAGGGGGCATGGCGGCGGACGAAATGCTCGAACAGCGCCGGGATGTCCTCGCGCCGCTCGGCAAGCGAGGGCAGACGCACCGTGAGCACGGCGAGGCGAAAATAGAGGTCGCGGCGAAAGCTGCCAGTCTCGACCGCGGGCAGGAGGTTCGTCGAGGTCGTGGCGATCCATCGGATCCGGCTGCGGTCGCCTTCGCCCGAGAGTCCGCCCATCCACTCGAGCAGCCGGGCTTGCGACGCCTGCGGCAAATAGCCGACTTCGCTGAGGACGAGCGTTCCCCCGGTCGCTTCGTCCACCTTCCCGGAGCGGCGGCGATCGCCCCGGCCCGCCGGAGCGGGGCGCCCGAAGAGCTCTTCCTCAAGGCGGCTCATGGAAGAACAGTCCACGACGACGTAGGGTCCCGAGGCCAAGTCGCTCTGCCGGTGCAGCGCGATCGCGATCAGGTCCTTCCCGGTGCCGACCTCGCCCGAAACCAGAACCGGCGCGCGCGACCTCGCGATTCGCGGAAGATCCAGAACGAGCCGGCGCATCCCGTCGGACGCGGCGACGATCTCCGTTTCCCGCAGCGGTTCGGGCACGGAAACGGCGTCCGGCGGCGTTCCCGGCTCGGCGTCGGGCGACGAGATCAACGTCCACGCGAGGTCCGCCATCTGGGCGGCCTCTTCCACGAAGGCGGCGGCCCGTGCCGGAAAACGCTGGCTCTCGCGAGCGGCGAGCACGACCCTTCGCTCGCCGACGCGGGCGGGCGAGGAGAAAAGAACGAGGGGACGGTCGCCGTCGAGGTGAATGGGGCCCATGGCCCTTTTCAAGTCGTCCGCGATGCGAACGGGGAAATCGAAGGGCTCCCGGAACGTGCTCGCCAGCTCCCGGAAATTTCCGGCCGTGTCGAACAGGCCGACGGCCCACTCGTCCGGGCCGAGCTGTTCCGAGAGAAAGCGGCCGAGCTCGCGGGCCGAGGCCGAAGAGTCCGACTCGCGCTTCAGCCGCCGAAAGAGGTCCAGCCGCAGGCCGCGATATTCCGCCTCGGACAGCCCCGCGGCTGCCGCCGGCACGGGCGAGGGAGGCGGCGAAACGTGGCCGGGCGTCGCCGAGTCGTCCGCCGCATCGACGCCGGCCACGGGCGTGACGCGGCCCGAGGGCCTGCCGTTGAGCAACGTGATCGCCGCCTCCCCGATCGTGATCCGGTCTCCGATTCCGAGCGGCCCTCCCAGGGTCTCCTTCCCGTTCACGAAGACCGGCTCGACGCCCCGAAAAACGTCCAGAAAATAGCCGCCGTCTTTTTCGACAATTCTCGCGTGCCGGCCCGACACTCCCCGGGCCCGGACCACCACCTGGTTCCCGGAAGATGCTCCAATTGTGACCAGAGGTCCCGTAACGCGACGGACTTCGGCATCGCCCGATTTCTTACGAACTTCCAAACTCAGCATTCGCTCGACTCTCCAGTAGTTTCTCGTGCGGTTGATCTTGAGCCGCGCCCCGGTGCTCGTTTTTTGAGTCTCGAACATAGAACAAAGATCGCCCGAGATCAACGGATCGGCGGCGAATTGGCGAGAATCCCAAAAAACACCGGAACTTGTGTGCGGCGCGGCCGGACCCCCAACATATCGTGGATTTCACCGAAACTGTCTGGTACTCTCCCGGGAATGTTTCACCTCGAGAGCCTGAGCATTTCCGGCTTCAAGTCGTTCTCGGAATCTGCGCAACTCGCGTTTCCCGGGGCCATCACGGCGGTCATCGGGCCGAACGGTTGCGGCAAATCGAACATCTGCGACGCGGTCGCCTGGGCGCTGGGCGAGCAGAGCGCGCGCATCCTCCGGGGCGAAAAGATGGATGACGTCATCTTCAACGGATCGGGCAAGCGCCGGCCGCTGGGAATGGCGGAGGTCACCCTCACACTGCGCTCGAGCAACGGCGATTTTCCGGAAAACGAAGGCCGCGTCGCGATCGGCCGCCGCGTCTATCGCGAGGGCGAGGGCGAGTACTACCTGAACGGCAAGAAGGTGAGGCTCAAGGACGTCCAGGACGTGCTGTTCGGCACGGGGCTCGGCGTCCGCGCGTACTCGATCATCGAGCAGGGAAAGATCGACCAGGTGCTCTCCTCGAAGCCGCTCGATCGCCGCAAGCTCATCGAGGAGGCGGCGGGAATCACGAAGTACAAGATCAAGAAACGGTCGGCCGAGCTCAAGCTCGAAGAAACCCGGGCGAACCTGACCCGCCTCTCCGACATCCTCGCCGAAGTCGAGCGCTCCTGCGCCTCGCTGAAACGCCAGGCCTCCAAGGCGGAGCGGTACACGGAGAAGACGGCGGCCCTTCGAGCGAAGCGAACCCAGATCGCGCGGCTTCGCTACGACGCCCTCGAGCTCGCGCTCCGCCAGGCCGAGGCCGCGCTCGGCGCTTCGCGAGACGAGGAAGCCGGCCGATCGGCGGACCTCTCGGCCTGCGAAGCGGCCGAGGCCGAATCCCGGCGACTGGCCCTGGACGGGCGCGCGCGGAGAGACGCGGCTCGCGAGGAGCTTTCCGCCCGGACTTCGGCCGTCGAGCGCGACGACTCGGCGATCGAGGCCGCCCGCCGGGCGGAAGTGGAGATCGCCGCGAGGCAGCACGCGCTGACCCGCGATTCGGACGAGCTCGCCCGGGAAACGGAGCTCCGCCGCGAGGCCCGAGCGGCGGTCGAAGGAACCTGCGCGCGGCGGAAGGCCGAGCTCGACGGCGCCCTGGCGACGAAGAGCCGGGCGACGGACACCAAGAGACTCACGGAAGAGCGGATCGGCCGGATCGAGGAAGGCCTGGAGGCCGTTCGCCTCGCGATCGCGTCGCTCGCGGGCGATCGAGCCCGGGCGCGCAACGAACGGCACGAGACCGACCTCGGGCTGGAGCGGATCGCGGCGGCGAGGTCCCGAATTGCGGAAGCGAACGGACGGTTCGAGCTCTCGATCGCGGCGATCGAAATCGAGGTTGCGGAGTCGGAAGCGGAGAACGGGCGTCGCCGGGACCAGGCGGCCGAGTGCGCCGCCGCCGCCCAGGGGAACGAGACCCGGCTTCAGGACGCCGTCCGGGAAGTCTCCGACCTCGAGATCGAGCGCGGAGGCTTGCGAGAGGGCCTGGCCGCCGAAGAACAGCGGCGGCGCGCGCTCGAAGAGATGAAGGGTTCGCGCGAGAAGGGCGCCCAGCGCGTCCTCGACCACCTCCACGCGCGGGGCGAGAGCTCCGACGGCACGGTCGCGTCGAAGCTGGTGCCGAAAGCGGGATGGGAGGGCATTCTCGACCGGCTCGCCTCGGAAGAGCTGGATGCCGTCGTCGTCGAGGGCGAGGGGTTCGAAGCCGCTTCCCGCCTGCGGGAGGCGGGCGTGGGGGGAACGGTCCTGGGATCCGGATCGCAGACGCCGTCGGAACCGACCGCGTGGGAGGGCGTTCTGGAGAATTTCCGCGATCTCTCCCCCGCGCTCGTTTCGATCCTTCCGCCGGTTCTCTTCGTGGAAGACGCTTCCTCGGCCCGCGACGCGGCACGCGCGCACCCCGGCATGCTCGTCGCGAGCCGGTCGGGAGAGATCGTCCGCGGCGACCTGTGGCGCGTTCCGGGATCGCAGCCCGAAGCCGCGGGCCCTCTCTCGCTGCGGCGCGAGATCGAAGAACGCCGGGCGAGCATCGAAGGCCTCGGAAGCCGGCTCGCGGAATGCGAGACCCGCCTCGCGGCCGCCCGCGCGAGACGGGCCGAATACGAAGCCCGGGCGGTCCCGCTCGCCAACGAGCGCCGCGAGGCCGAAACGGCCGCCGCCGCGCACGCGGCGCGTCTCGCCGAGCGCACCGCCGAACGCGAGCGCCAGCGCCGCGAGCACGAAACCCTTCGAGCGGAAGACGAAATGCTCGAGCAGGACGTCGAGCGCCTGTCCTCGACCCGGGCGGAAACGCTCGCCCGCGAAGCCGACCTCGAGCGCGCCGAGCTCGAACAGCGCGGCGCCTCCGAAACGCACCTGCGGGAGCTCGGAGAGCTGCGTCCCCGCCTCGCGACGGAGCTGGAGAGCGAAGCCGGTGCGCGCGAGACCCTGGAAGGAGCGCGGGAAAGGCTCGCCTCCGCCGAGCGCGAGCTCTTTGCGCTCTCTTCCCAGGACGAGGCGGCCACGAAAAAAAAGGCCGAGTGGGAAAAGGAGACCGGCGCCCTGCGGGAACGCCTCGCCACGGCAACCCGCGAGGCGGAGGAGGCCCGGCGCCGCCGCGACGAGAACGTGATCGCCCGGGACACGGCGGCGCGAGCCTTCGAAGGCCTCTCGGCGGAATCGGAGAATCGCGCGCTCGAAGCGGCGGAAACCGAAGATGCCGTCAAGCGGGTCCGCGTCCTCTTCGACGCCGCTCGCCAGAAGCGGTTCGACGCCGAAATTCTCCATGCCCGTGTCGCGTCCGATCTCGCGCATGCCGAGGAAGACGCCCGGCGCGAGTTCGGCGTCCCGCCTTCCGAGCTTCCGGCGGCGGAGGCCCTGTCCGACGAGGAGCGCGAGCGGATCGAGCAGGAAGCGCGGGAGCTCGCCGACCAGATCGAGCGGATGGGGCCCGTCAACGTCCTCGCCTTCGAGGAGTACAAGGAGCAGAGCGAGCGCTTCGAATTCCTGACGGCGCAGCGCCTCGACATCGACACCGCGATCTCGTCGCTCCTCGACACGATCCGAAAGATCAACGCGACGTCCTCGGAACGCTTCGCGGAGGCGTTCGCTGCGATCAACAAGAATTTCTCGGAGCTCTTCCAGCGGCTGTTCCGGGGCGGGTCGGCGGAGATGAAGCTTCTCGACGAGAACGACCTTCTCGACTCCGGAATCGAGATCACCGCGCAGCCGCCCGGAAAGCGCAACCAGTCGATCCTCCTCCTGTCGGGCGGCGAAAAGGCGATGACCGCGATCGCCCTCCTGATGGGGATTTTCCGCTACAAGCCGTCGCCCTTCTGCATCCTCGATGAAGTCGACGCGCCGCTCGACGACGCGAACATCGACCGGTTCGCGCAGCTCATCCGCGAAATGAGCGAGGAGACGCAATTCATCGCGATCACGCACAACAAGCGAACGATGGAAGCGGCCGACGCGCTCTACGGCGTGACGATGGAAGAGCCGGGCTGCTCGAAGATCGTGTCCGTCAAGTTCGATTGAGAGTTTCGCGGCATCCTGCCGCGTAGCAGCGCGACCTCTCCCGGCGGGAGAGGATGGCCGCCGAAGGCGGTCAGGTGAGGGGTCGACCTTGCCGACATTTCGCAGCGCTGCTATGATCGCCGCTCTTTTGGGCCGATGTAGCTCAGTTGGTAGAGCAGCGGTTTCGTAAACCGCAGGTCACCGGTTCAAGTCCGGTCATCGGCTCCAACCTATTCCAGAGTCAGGCATCGCTCTTGCAATCTCCCCCGACGACTGCCTCGGAAGGGGCGAAAGGAGCGCTGCAATGTTGTGGACCATCTTCGTGATCCTCCTGATCCTCTGGCTCCTCGGAATGATCACCTCGTACACCCTGGGCGGGTTCATCCACATCCTTCTCGTGATCGCGCTCGTGGTCCTCGTGATCCGGTTGATTCAGGGCCGCGGAGTCTGAAGGGATCGTAGCGCCGGAAGGCTCAACTCCGCGCGCCGGCCCTCGTGCTGGCGCGCGGCTTTTTCTTGGCGGCCTTTCGGACGGTCGAAGATTTTTCCGAGGCTTTCGCCGGCGCCTTGAGGACCACCGAATGACCCAGGACCGAATCCACGGCGGACACGCCGACGAGCGGCGGGTTGGAGAGAACGTACGCCCGGTGCACGATGTTGCGCAGCTCGCGCACGTTGCCCGGCCAGGAGTGCTTGTCCAGGAGAGTCATCGCGCCGGGCTCGAAATCCCGAAAACCGCCCTTTTCCTTCTCCTCGATCCGCTCCAGGAAGTGATGGGCGAGAAGGGAAATGTCGTCCTTGCGTTCGCGAAGCGGGGGAAGGGTCAGCGGGAAGACGTTCAATCGATAGTAGAAGTCCTCCCGGAGTTTTCCGCTCTTGATCGCCTCCGGGAGATCGCGATTGGTGCTCGAGAGAATGCGCGTGTTGATCGCGAGCTCTTCGTTTCCCCCGACGCGGCGAAACGTTTTCGTCTCCAGAACCCGCAGCAGCTTGATCTGGAGCTCGGTGGACATCTCCGTGACCTCGTCGAAAAAGAGAGTCCCGCCGTTGGCCAGCTCGAAATATCCCTGGCGTCGTTTGTCGGCCCCCGTGAAGGAGCCCCTTTCGTGCCCGAAGAGCTCGCTCTCGATCAGAGAGGGTGAGATCGCGCCGCAGTTGATCGCCACGAAGGGCTTCGCCCGCCGCCGCGACAGCTCGTGAATCGTCGCGGCCGCGATTTCCTTTCCCGTTCCGCTCTCGCCGATGATCATCACCGGCGCATCGGATTTCGCGACTCGGGCGAGGACGCGAAAGATGTCCTGCATCACCTCCGACTTGCCGACCATCGATCCGAACCTGCCCGTGTGCGCGAGCTTCGAGCGAAGATCGTCGACCTCGCGCTCGAGATCGGCCTTTTCCGCGAACCGCTCGATCACGACGGAGATCTGCGCCGGCTTCAGCGGCTTCAGGAGATAGTCCGACGCGCCCGCCTTCATCGCCTCGACCGCCGTGTCGATCGACCCGTGTCCGGTCAGAACGATGAATCCCCGCGCGGAGTCGGCCGCCCGCGCCTCCCGGATCAGATCGAGGCCGTCTCCGTCGGGAAGCTGCAGGTCCACGATGCAGAGGTTCGGCGAAAAATCGTCCATGATCGCGCGCGCCTTCTCGAGCGTTGCGACGCTTCGAGTTTCCGCCTGAGACTCGGAGAGGAGCTGTTCGAGGCCCTTCCGCGTCGCCGCATCGTCCTCGACGACGAGGATCTTCACGACTCTTTCCTCCGGAACCGCAAGATGGCGCACACTTCTTCGCCCTCCTGCCGCAGTTCGAGCTCCGCGCCGCTGCCCTGCGCGGCGCGTCGCGCTCGAAGAAGACCGAACCCTCGTCCCGGGCTCGCCTCTCTCTTCGCGACGCCGAAGAGATGCTCGGGGTCGCCCGCCGGGATCCGGCCGGACGACCGGCATGTCAGAACGATTTCCGAAGACCGATCCTCGATGGACCAGCGGATCGACCCGGGAGCGGAAGAATGCTCGACCGCGTTTCGGGTGAGCTCGCCGACGGCGAGCCCGACATCTCGCGGCGACGCGAACCAGCGCGGGTCCGGCCCGGGAGCCGGGAGCTCGAGCAGAAGGCCGCGGGCCATCGCGTCGGCGCGAAGGGGCTCGGAGGCTTCCGCGATCGCCGCGGCCAGCGAAAACTCGGCCGGCTCCTCGATCTCCTCGTGCGAAGCTTCGGCGATCAAATCGAGCATTCCCGCCGCGCTCTCGAGCGATTGCTGGCACGTCCGGAGGTTCTCGACAACGGCGGCCAAATCGAATCCGCCGGGCCTCTGCATACGCCGGAGAGCGACCTCCAGGTGCAGGTTCGCCCCCGAGAGAGGGGTAGAAATCTCGTGCCGGAAGCGCCGCAGGAAGCTCTTCAAGGCTTCTCCCCGGTCTCGCTCGTACAGCGTTTCGCGCGGGATCCGCCCGGTCTCCTGCATCGCGAAAACGAGTCTAACATAGGGTCGCTGCTAAGATCCCCGGAGCGATGTCGCGCATTCTCCTGATCGACGATTCCACGGAAACGGATGCCGTGATCCGGGGGTTCCTTCCTCCCGACGGGCCGCAACTCGAGACCGCCCGGGAAGCCGGTGAGGGGCTGGACGTCGCGAGGTCGATCCAGCCCGAACTGATCTTCATCAACCTCGCCCTGCCCGGAATTCCCTCGTGGCGCGCGATACGGGAAATCAAGCGGGACCTCTTCCTCTCGGCGGTCCCGGTGGTCGCGCTCTCGAGCGCCACCCAGGGCGGCGAGCGCGAGCGGGCGCTCGCGGCGGGGTGCGACGATTTCCTCGCCAAGCCGATTTCCCGCGAAGCCGTCGAGCGCGTTCTCTCGACCCACCTCGCGCCCGCGGACCTGGAACGGACCCGGCCCCTCGCGATCTCGACGCCGGCGGTTCGCGGCGTCCTTCGCGCTCGAATCCTGCTCGCGTCGGCCGATGCCGACTTTCTCCACCTCTACTCGCCCGCGCTGCAATTCGCCCGCTACCGGATCGAAACGGTCGCCTCCGGGCACGAGCTGTTCGAGAAGGTCGAGTCGACGCGGCCGCACATCGTGATCCTCGACTCGCGGCTTTCCGACCGCACGGGCGCCGAGGCGGCGGCCCAGATCAAGGCTCGCCAGAGAGATCCCTTCCTGCCGATCCTCCTGCTGACCGACGGCCGGCCGGAATCCGACGCGGGCTGGAACGCGCCGGCCGACGACTTCCTGGCCGGCCGTTTCCGGAGCCGGAACTGAGGTTTCGCGTCCGCAAGCTCCTTCTGCTCTCGAGCGCGATGCAAAGCGAACGGGACCGATCGCGGCAGCTCGCGACGGTCGCCCGCCACATGACGCGGGGACTGCTGCTCGTCGACGGCGAAGGGCGAATCACCCTGATGAACCGCCCCTGCGCCGAAATCCTCGGGAGCAAGGCCGATCCGAGAGGCCGCGCCGCGCGCCATCTGCTTCGCTCGGCCGGACTTCGCGACTCGGAAGGCCGCGAGCTGGGCGCGGACTTCAACCCCGTCGCGAAACTCCGCAAACTTCGCGTTCCGTCCCTGCGCGAGATCTACACGGTGGAGACGGAACCCGGCCAGAGAACGAAGATCGAGATCGTCTCGACGGCGATCGCCGACAAGGGCAAGCGCGCGCGAGGCGCCGTCCTGCTCCTTCGACGAATCGGCGAGGACGCGGAAGCGCAACGCGAGCTCCACGAGGCGTACGAAAGGCTGATGGAAGTCGATCAGCTCAAGTCCCAATTCCTGTCGACCGTCTCGCACGAGCTCCGCACGCCGCTCAACACGATCATCCTGCTGTCGCACGTTCTCACCCGCGAGCCCGGCGAGCGACTCCCGACCGGGAAGAAGGAACACGATCTCCAGGTGATCCAGCAGAGCGCGACGACCTTGCTCCACATGATCAACAACCTGCTCGACCTCGCGAGAATCGAGGCCGGACAGGCCGAGGTCAGGCCGGAGAGCCTCGCGATCGAGCCGTTCCTGAAGGAGACCCTGGAAATCCTCTCCCCCCAGGCGGAAAGCCGGGGCCTGCGGTTGCGCCTCGCGGCCTCTCCCGCGCTTCCCGAGCGGGCCGCGTTCGACCGCGAAAAGGTCCGGCAGATCCTCCTGAACCTGATTTCCAACGCAATCAAGTTCACGCCCCGCGGCTCGGTCGAGCTCGCCGTGGCGCCGGCGGGAGCGGGCAACGTCCTGTCGTTTTCCGTCCGCGACGAGGGGCTCGGGATCCCGCCGGACAAGCTGTCTTTCATCTTCGAGCCGTTCCGCCGGATTTCGCCCGAAGAAGGAGCGACCGCCGGCTCGGGCCTGGGTCTCTCGATCGTGAAGGAGCTCGTCCGGCTTATGGGCGGAGAGATTTCGGTCGAAAGCCAGCCGGGCAGCGGCTCGACGTTTCGCGTCCTGCTGCCGATCCTGCCCGCCGCCGAAGACCCTCACGACTCGACCCGCCCGGCGCGCGCCCCCCGGTCGCGTACCCGGGTCCTGGTTGTGGAAGACGACGAAAGCTCGCGTTACGCGCTGACCTCCGTGCTCGCGCTCGAGGGGTACGGGGCCGATTCCGCGCGGAACGGGAAAGAGGCCTTTTCGAAGGCGCAATCCGGCGGTTACGACGCGATCTTCATGGACATCAGCCTTCCGGACGAGGACGGAACATCGGTCATCGAGAATCTCCGGCGGCGTCCGGAGACGCGGGCCGTTCCCATCATCGCCCTGACGGGGAAGACCTCCGACGCCGACCGGCGGAAGATCGAGGCCTCCGGCGCCTCCGCCTACCTTTCCAAACCGGTCAACGTCAAACGCCTGCTGAAGACCCTTTCCCAGCTCCTGGACGCTCCCCGCGCAGCCGCGAAGCAGGGTTAAAATGACCCCCCAGAACATTTTGACAGGGATTCCGTTTCTGATTGCGAGGACATGATGAACGAGACGCCCGACCAGACACTCGCCGCCGCCTGCCGCGAAGGGGACGAAAAGGCGTGGGACGCGCTGCTCGATCGGTACGGGCGCCGGGTGTACGGGATCGCGTACCATTTCACCCTTCGAAAAGAGGACGCCGAGGAGCTCTCCCAGGAGATCTTCCTGAAAGTCTTCGAGAATCTCCACCGGTTCGACGGCAACTTTTCCTTCGGGGCCTGGATCGTGTCCCTCGCGCGCAACCTCTGCATCGATCACTACCGCCGGCGAAAGAGGGAAAAATCGTTCGTGCACGTGTCGGACGAAGCCGTGTTTCCCCTTCTCACCGCGACGGACGACCCCGCGCGCAATGCGCTCCAGAAAGAGCGCACGAAACTGCTCTTCGAGGCGATCGCGGAGCTTCCGGAGGACCTGTCGGAAATCCTGATCCTCCGCGACCTCGACGGGCTCGCCTATGAGGAAATCGGCGCCGCGCTGGACCTGCCGGAAGGCACGGTCAAGTCGCGCCTCTTCCGCGCCCGGGCGGAGGCCGCCCGGATCATTCGGGTCAAGACCGAGCGCCGGCCGCGCAACGGCGGATGGAAACCGGTCACTCTCGCGCTCGCGCTGACGGCGGTGGCGTCGTGAGCTGCGAATTCTTCGAAAAGCATTTCGTCGCGTCCGGCGAGCCCCGGGACCTCGAGGCTCACGTCGGCGCCTGCGCCGAGTGCCGCTCGCGGTCGGCCGATTTCATCCGGCTCTCCGCGACGATCACGCGCCTCGGCCTGCCGCGCGTCCCGGAGGAGACCCGGAATCTCTGGAAAGGCATCCCGTCGGAGACGACGAATTGCGAGCGCGCCTCCGAGCTGTCCGCCCGGCAAGTCGGGGAACCCCTGTCCGAGACGGACCGGCGAAAGCTCGACTTCCATCTTTCCCGGTGCGAAGCGTGCCGCGAAACCGCGGCCGTGCTCGGAGTCGCTTCGGAGCTCCAGGCGCCCGCGCCGCCGGCGGGTTGGACGGTTCGTCCTCCCGCGCCGGTCGTCTCGCTGTCGGACGAGCGCCAGAAACGGGCTTCGCGGCGTTCGGGATGGTCGGACCCCCGGCTCTACGCGGCCGCCGCCTGTTTCCTCGCCGGTTTCTTCGCCTTCTTCGCGAACAGCCTGCAGGCCCCTCCGGCCGCGGGAGCCGCGCTGTCGGTGACCGGAGAGATCCGGAACAGCGTTCGCGTGCGGTGGGCCGAGGCCACCGACCGAATTCAGATTTGGCAGGAAGGGATCTCGCGCCACTGGGTGGCCACCCGCGAGACCTTGACCGGCTATACCCGGGCCGCGGGAGCGATCGCCCTGTCGGCAGCGGGACGCGCCACGGAAGGATTCCTCCGCAACGAAACGAAAACAGAGAAAGGAAACAAGTCATGAAATGCCATCTCCATCCGGACCGGGACGCGGTCGGGTATTGCACCACCTGCGGGACGGGGGTCTGCGCGGAATGCCGGCGGGAAGTGCTCGGAACGATTCGCTGCCCCGCCCACGCGACGGCGACGGTGCCGGTCGCTCCGCGCCCCACGAAATCGGGGTTCCTCAGCGGATTCTTCTCGCTCATGTTCCCGGGGCTGGGACATCTCTATCTCGGCGTCTACCAGCGAGGGCTCAAATTCGGCGGCATCGCGGTCGCGCTCATCGTCGTGCTCTCCATGGAGCCGGGCCGCATGTCCGTCCTCTTCGGCGTCTCGCTCTTCTTCCTGTACGCCTTCGCGTTCTTCGACGCGCTCCATGTCTGCCATCAAATCAACGAGGGAACCTGGAGCGGAAGCTCTTTGATGCCGATGGAGAGCCGGCAGGTCGCCCGGCCAAAGTCCGGCTCCGCGACGCTCACGTGGGGCGTGATCCTCTTTGGAATCGGGTGTCTGTTCGTGGCCGACCGCTACCTCGACCTCGATCGGTTCTTCGACTGGACGCGGGACAACATCGGATTCGTCTTCCTCGCCCTCGGCGCCGTGCTGCTCGTCGCGTACGCCCGCCGGCGGAGCCGCGAGAAAGACCGCGAGCTCGAGAATTCCGCGTCATCTCTTTCCCCGGTCCCCTCCGACTCCCCCGACCGCAACTCCTTCGTCAAGTGACCGCCCGGCGGGCCCGAAAGGGTCCGCCCGGGCCGGCCCTTCCCCCAGCCCCAGCGACTCGCAGCCCGCCATCCGAATGGCGAATCGCTATCGGCGCTTGAAAAAAGTCAGCAGGTCGGAATCGGAGAGCGAGAGCACGACCGGACGGCCGTGGGGACAGGTGAAGCGATCCTCACACTTGATCCAGTCCCCGAGCAACCGCTCGATCTCCGCGTGCGCGAGGCGGTGGCGGATCGTGATCGCGGACCGGCACGCCACCGTCGCGGCGACGCGGTCCCGGCGCCCCTCGATCTCTTTCGAGCCCTTGAGGAGCTCCGCGAGAACGTCGCGCAGAAACGGCGCGGGGTCCCGGCCCGAGGCTTCCGACGGCACTCCGGCGATCGCGTACGCGCGGCCCGACATGGGCTCGATCTCGAATCCCGCGGCCGCGAGCAGATCGCGGCCCTCCTCGAGAATGAGAGCCTCCTCGGGCGAGGCCTCGAACACCGCGCCGGTCAGGAGCGCCTGAGAGAAGGCACGTCCCTGGCGAATCCGGTCGCGGAATTTCTCGTACAGGATCCGCTCGTGCGCGGCGTGCTGGTCCAGGACGAGGAGTCCGGCGGCCCCTTCCGCGACGAGAAACGATTCGTCGTACTGGCCGATTGCGCGAATCGGCTCGGGCTTCTCGATCTCGACCTGAACGCTCGCCGGCGCCGGTCCGGGCTTCTCGATCCGGAGCTTGCGCTCCGAAGACGGCTGCTCGGGGGCTGCCGCGTAGACTTCCGCCGCTTCCGCCACCGAAAAGTCCGTCGACGGCACGGGCACGAGACGCCGCTCCTGCTTGCCGGCGGTCAGGGCGGAGAGGACGCCGTGAAAGACGAGACGATAGACCTCCGAGGGCTGCGCGAACCGCACCTCCGTCTTCGCGGGCGAGACGTTAACGTCGACGGTTCCCTCCGGGGCCGTCAGGAAGAGGAACACTCCCGGGTGGCGATCCGTTCGAATCGCCTCCTTGGCCGCCTGCTGGATCGCGCGCGACACGCCCCGGTCCTCGACGGCCCGCGAGTTGACGAAAAGAAACTGGAGACGGCGCGATGCGAATGTGATCGATCCTCTCGTCGCGAGCCCCGAAAGCCGCAGCTGCCCGGCGCGGGCCTCGAACGGGAGAAGGTCCCCGAGCGCGTCACGGCCGAAGAGCTGCAGGCCGCGCTCCGCGCAGTCCGCCGCACGCGCAACGTCGAACAGCTCCCGGCCGTTCGACCGGAGCGCGAACCGCACGCCGGGGTGGGCCAGCGCGAGCCGGGTCGCGACTTTCGAGATCTCCCTCGCCTCGGCTTCGGGGGTTTTCAGAAACTTCCGGCGCGCGGGGGTCTTCCGAAAGAGGTCTTCGACGAGAACGTCGGTGCCCCTCGGCCGGGCGGCCGGCTCCTCGCGGCGCGGGCCGCCAAAGTCGATCCGAATCCGCGTTCCGCCCGGGCCCGTTCCATCGGAGGTCGTCAGCGTGAATTTCGAGACCGACGCGATCGAGGGAAGGGCCTCGCCGCGAAACCCGTACGACATCACGCGGACGAGGTCTTCCTCCGTTCGAATCTTCGAGGTGGCGTGCCGTTCGACGGAGAGGAGCGCGTCTTCGCGGGACATCCCGCTGCCGTCGTCGCGAACCCGGAGAGATCCGATCCCGCCCTCCCCGACGTCGATCTCGATCCAGCTCGCGCCCGCGTCGAGAGAATTCTCGATCAGCTCCTTGGCGAGCGACGCGGGCCTCTCGACGACCTCGCCGGCCGCGATCCGATCGATCGTCCGGGAGTCCAGCGCGCGGATCTTCGGCATCTCGGTCGGCTCAGGCGGTCGACGAAATCGCGCCCGCCGAAAGCGCGGCGCGGGCCGCCGCGAGCCGCGCGATCGGAACGCGATACGGAGAGCAGGAGACGTAGTCGAGTCCCGTCTGGTGGAAGAACGTGATCGAGGCGGGATCGCCGCCGTGTTCGCCGCAGACTCCGACCTTGAGCTTCGCGCGCGCCGAACGGCCGCGCGCGGTCCCGAGCGAGACGAGCTGCCCGACCCCGGCCGCGTCGATCGAGGCGAACGGGTCGCTCGGAAGAATTCCCGCCTCCAGGTAATGGGGCAGGAACGACCCGATGTCGTCCCGCGAGTATCCGAAAGTCATCTGCGTGAGGTCGTTCGTGCCGAAGGAGAAGAATTCCGCCTCCGCCGCGATCTCCGCCGCCAGCAGCGCGGCACGCGGGATTTCGATCATCGTCCCGACGAGGTAGGGCACGCGGCGGCCCTTCTCACGGAAGACGTCGCGCGCGATCCGGTCCGTCATGTCGCGCAGGACCGTGAATTCCGCGACCGTTCCGACGAGGGGAATCATGATTTCGGGAATGGGCCGAATGCCGCTTCGCGCGACGTCGACCGCCGCTTCCAGAATCGCCCTCACCTGGATCTCATAGATCTCGGGGTGCGTCAGCCCCAGCCGGCAGCCCCGGTGACCGAGCATCGGATTCGCCTCCGAAAGGCCTTCGACCTTTCCCTTGAGCACTTCGACCGAGACGCCCATCTCCTTCGCGGTTGCGGCGAGCGCCTTCGGTTCGCGCGGAAGGAATTCGTGGAGCGGCGGATCGAGCAATCGGATCGTCACCGGGAGATCGCGCATCTCGCGGAAGATCCCGGCGAAATCGCCCCTCTGCATGGGAAGGATTTTCGTGAGGGCCTTTTTTCTCTCCTCCGGCGTTTCCGAGAGGATCATCTCGCGCACTGCCGTGATTCGCTCTTCCTCGAAGAACATGTGCTCCGTGCGGCAGAGCCCGATCCCCTCCGCGCCGAAGGCTCGCGCCACGTGCGCGTCGCGAGGAGTGTCGGCATTGGCGCGGACGCCGAGCGTTCTCACCTCGTCGGCCCAGCCGAGAAGGCGCGCGAACTGGCGATAGATCTTCGAATCGGAGGGCTTGATCTTTCCCTCGACGGCCACCTGGATGACCTCCGACGGCCGCGTCGAGAGCTTTCCCGAGAGCACTTCGCCCGTCGTCCCGTCGACGGAGAGAAAATCGCCCTCGGAGACCGTCTGGCCCCGCGACATGAGGCGCGCGTAGCGGGAGTCGATCGTGAGCTCCCCGCAGCCGACGACGCAGCACTTTCCCATTCCCCGCGCGACGACGGCGGCATGGGAGGTCATTCCGCCCCGCGAGGTCAGGATCCCTTTCGACGCCGCCATGCCGAGGATGTCCTCGGGCGACGTCTCCGCCCGGACCAGAATCACCGGATCGCCGCGTTGCGCCATCTCGACGGCGCGTTCGGCCGAAAACGCCGCTCGCCCGCACGCGGCGCCCGGCCCCGCCGGAAGGCCACGGGCGAGAAGCCGGCCCTCGGCGACCGCCTCCTCCTTCTCCGCGAGGGGAAAAACGGGCGCCAGCAGCTGCGAGAGCTGCTCCGGGTCGACCCGCGTCAGCGCCTCTTTCTTCGAGATCCGCTTCTCGTCGACCAGGTCGCAGGCGATCTTCACGGCCGCAAAGCCGGTTCGTTTTCCGTTTCGCGTCTGCAGGATGTAGAGCCTGCCGCTCTCGATCGTGAACTCGATGTCCTGCATGTCGCGGAAGTTCTTCTCGAGAGCCTGCCGCACGCGCAGGAGCCTTCCGTAGACCGAGGGCATCGTCTCCTCGAGGGAGTCGCCCCGGCCCGTCGCCGAGATCGGGTGGGGCGTGCGGATTCCGGCGACGACGTCCTCGCCCTGGGCGTTCGGGAGGAACTCGCCGTAAAGGCTCCTTTCCCCCGTCGCGGGATTGCGGGTGAACGCGACGCCGGTCGCGCAGTCGTCTCCGAGATTGCCGAAGACCATCGCCTGCACCGTCACGGCCGTTCCCCAGGACTCGGGAATGTGGTTGAGCTTGCGGTACGCCCTCGCCCGCTCGTTGTCCCACGACTGAAAAACGGCTCCGATCGCGCCCCAGAGCTGCTTGCGCGGATCCTCCGGAAACCGCTTGCCCTGCTTGCGGATGATTTCGAGGTACTTCGTCGAGAGAGCCCGAAGGTCCTGCGCCGAGAGCTCCGCGTCGGTCGCGACGCCGGCGCGCTTGCGCGCAGCCGCGATCGCGTCCTCGAACTTGTTCTTCGGCACTTTCAGCACGACGTCCCCGTACATCGAGATCAGCCGCCGGCGGCAATCGCGCGCGAAGCGCTCCCCCGCCGCGTGTCCGAAGCCGGCCTTCGCCTCGTGCGTGAGCCCGAGGTTCAGGATCGTGTCCATCATTCCGGGCATCGAAGCCGGAGCGCCCGAACGCACCGACACGAGAAGAGGGTTGTCGCCGTCCCCGAAGACTTTGCCGGTCACCTTCTCGAGGCGCGAGAGATGCGCTTCGACCTCGGCTTCGAGCCCGGCCGGATATTTCCCCGTCTTCGAGTACTTCGCGCAGACCGCGGTCGAAATGACGAAGCCCGGAGGCACCGGCACCCCCATGGAAGTCATCTGGACGAGGCCGTATCCCTTTCCGCCGAGAGTCTCGCGGCCGAGCTTGCGGCCTTCGGTCCCGCCGTCGCCGAAAAAGAAGACCCGCTTTTCCTTCCTCTCCCGCGCCGCCTTTTTCTTCATCTGTCGTTCCCGTTTCCCGGCCGAATCGGCCGTCGCCGTGCCCGTTCTATTTCTCGACCACGATCTCCGAGATGTCCGCGAAGTTCCGGAATTCCGTCTGGACCGCGGACAGCAGCGCGTGGCGATTGTTCCTCAGCTCCGCTTCCGGCGCGTTGACGAGTACGTCGGTGAAAAAACGGTCGAGCGCCGGAGCGAGAGAGGTCATGGCGGCGAGCACTTCCACGTAGCGGCAGGATGCCATCAGGCCGCGAACGGACGCCGAGAGCTGAGCGAAGTCGGCCGCGAGGTTCCGTTCCGCGGGCTCGCGATAGAGAGCCGCATCGGGGTCGCCGAGCGATCCCTTCTCGAGGATCTTGCGAATCCGCTTGACGGAAAGGGAGAGCGACCGGAAGTCTTCCCGCCGCCGGGCGTCCGCCAGGGCCCGGGCCCGGTCGGAGAGATCTGCGAAATCCCAGGAGCCCCCCGCGAGCACGGCCGTGACGACGTCGGCGGAAAGGCCGCGCTTCTCGAACAGGAAATGTACGCGGTCGGCCAGGAACTCGAAGAGCTGCCGGAGCGCCTCGTCGGATTGCGACGTCATCGCGGCCCCGTAAAGCCCGAGGGCCTTCCGAAAGATCAGCTTCCAGTCGGCGCGCCACCCGCGCGAGATCGCGATCGACACGAGACCCTGCGCCGCCCGCCGGAGGCCATACGGATCCTTGCTGCCGGTCGGGATCAGGCCGATCCCGAAGAAACCCGCGAGCGTGTCCACCCGGTCGGCGAGCGAAAGGATCGCCCCGGTCTCGGTGCGCGGGGGCTCGTCGTCGGCGGAAACGGGCTTGTACTGGTCGTAGATCCCCTTCCAGACTTCTTCGGCAGCGCCCTCCCGCCGGGCATACAGTCCGCCGACGATCCCCTGCAGGTCGGTGAACTCTCGCACCATCGCGGTCGTGAGATCGACCTTGGAGAGTCTCGTGGCTTCGAGCGCCGTTCGAACCCGTTCCGGCCGGGTCACGAGCGCGCCGATCGCCTCGGAAAGCTCCTGCAGCCGGCCGGTCTTCTGGAGGTAGTCCCCAAGCCGGTCGTGAAACGAGAGACGCGCGAGCTTTCCGACCTTCGAAGCGAACGGCTCGCGCGTGTCCTCCTGGAAGAAAAATCGAGCGTCGGAAAGGCGCGCGTTCACGACCCACTCGTTTCCCTTCGCGATCAGGCCCTTCCGGTCCTCCGCCTGGTCCATGACGGCGAGGAAATGCGGCGTCAATCCTTCCCGCCCCCGCACCGGAAGGTACTTCTGGTGGACCCGCATCGTCGTGACGAGGACTTCTTCGGGGAGCTCGAGGAACTTCGGATCGAACGTCCCGGAAACCAGGCCCGGCGACTCCACGAGATCGGAAAGCGTCGCAATGAGATCCGCGTCCGCCTCGATCGATCCGCCGAGGCCGGTCGCGAGAGCGCGCGCCCGCTCGAGAAGAACCGCGGCCCGCTCGCCGCCGTCCGGCTCGACACCGGCCGCGCGCAACTTCGCGAGATAGTCGGAAAACGACCCGACCTCGATTTCCCCTTCCGAGAACGCCCGATGGCCGAGCGTTCGCGATCCCGAGCGAACGCCGAAAATCTCGAACGGCACGACGTCTCCGCCGAAGAGGGCCACGATCCGATGGAGAGGCCGGACGAAAGAATAGGCTCCCGCGCCCCATCGCATCATTTTCGGAAAGGCGAGAGACGCGACGATCCGGGGAACGAGCTCGCCGAGAATCTCCGGCGTCGATCGGCCGGCGACGGTCTTGCGCGCGAGGAGCACGTCTCCCTTCGGGCCGCGAACGCGGCGCAGTTCCGACAGGGCGACGCCCTGCGCGCGCGCGAACCCTTCCGCCATCTTCGTGGGCTTTCCGTCCGGATCGACGGCTTTTTCGGCCGGAGGCCCCATGACTTCGACCGTCCTGTCCTCCTGCCGCCTCGGGAGATTCTCGACGACGACGATGAGACGGCGCGGCGTCGCGATCGCCTCGATCGAGGACGACGACAGGTTCGCTTCGGCCAGCTCGTCGGAGAACTTCCGGGCCAGGTCCGCGCGAGCGCCGGGAATCGCGCCCGCCGGCATCTCTTCGACGAGCAGCTCGAGAAAAAAGTCCGAGTGGGAGTCGCGGCTCATGCCGCGCCGACGGGCTCGGGTTGGGCGAGGGGAAATCCCTGCTCCTCCCTCGACGCGAGATGAGCCCTCGCGACGGCACACGCGAGATCCCGGACCCTGCGGATCGCGGTGACGCGTTCGGTTGCCGAGATCGCGCCGCGCGCGTCGAGAAGGTTGAACTGGTGCGAGCAGAGGAGCGCGGCCTCGTACGCGGGAATCACGAGCCCGGCCGCGAGAGCGAGCTTCGCCTCGCGCTCCGAGCGGTCGAACATCGTCTGAGCCCACTCCGTGTCGGCGATCTCGAAGGCGTACTTCGAAAGCTCGACTTCTTCGTGCCGCCGGATCTGCCCGTACGTGAGGCGGTCGTTCCAGAGGACGTCGAAGATGGAGCTCGCCTTGCACAGGAACATCGCGATCCGCTCGACGCCGTAGGTGATCTCGGCGGAAACCGGCGCGAGATCGATCCCGCCGGCCTGCTGGAAATACGTGAACTGGGAAATCTCCATTCCGTCCATGAGGACCTGCCAGCCGACGCCCCAGGCGCCGAGCGTGGGAGATTCCCAGTTGTCCTCCTCGAATCGAATGTCATGGTCGGCGAGGTCGACGCCGAGCCGCTGCAGGCTCCTGAGGTAGACGTCCTGCACGTCCTCCGGCGAGGGCTTGAGAACCACCTGATACTGGAAGTACTTGCCGAGGCGAAAAGGGTTCTCGCCGTAGCGGCCGTCGGCCGGACGGCGCGAGGGCTGGGCATACGCGCAACGCCACGGTTCGGGCCCGAGAACCCGGAGAAACGTGTCGGGGTGCATCGTCCCCGCGCCCATCGGAAGATCAAACGGCTGCTGGATCAGGCACCCTTCGGCCTCCCAGAAAGTCTGGAGACCGGAGAGAACTTTTTGAAGCGTGATCACGCTTCAAAATATAGCATGTCGCCCCCGCGCGCCGGCGTCGCCGCGGGTTCCTCACCACAACTGCGAGAGCACGCGCTGCGACTTGAGCTCGTGGCCGAGAAAGTGGCGCCGCACCCGCCCGAGAATGTCGCCGATCTCGGGAAGGGACGGCCCGCCGATCGCGAGCGCGTCGAGCGGCCGCGAGAGAATCGCCGAAATTCCTTCCGAGGCGGCGCGAGTGAGCTTCCGCGACCCGGGCCGCGCGCATTCGCCGCCGAGAAATCCGGGGAGCGACTCGTCGAAGTAAAACGGCGCCGCGAGATCGGGCCTCCCGCACTGGGCGCACGCCGAGGGCGGAGGAAGCACTCCCGAAAGGCGCAGCACCCACGCGTCGAAATACACCGCGACGACGCGGGGCGGCAGGCCGCCGAACAGCGCGTCCATCGCGTGGCGGGCGAGGCGAAAGAACTTCTCCGACGGATCCGAATCCGAAACGAACGTGATCAGCGATTCCGCGAGGGCCGAGAGGAGGAGTCCCGTGCGCAGGTCCGAGGCGAGCGGAAACGACGAGCGCACGAGCTCGAGCGAATCGAGTCGGTGGAGGTCGCGGCCCTCCTTCTCGAAGGAAATCACCTCCGCCTCGCTCATGGGCTCGAGAGCGCCGGAGAACGCGCTCTGCAGCCGGCGCGCGCCCCGCGCGACGACGCGCTTCTTTCCGGCTTCTTCCGTCAGCAGCGTCACGATGCGGTCCTTCTCGCGCAGCGGGACCGCGCTCAGGACGAAGGCTTTGTGGCGGACGAGGGGCACGAGCTCATGCTATCTCGCGGTGATAGCCTGCCCGTCATGGCCGCGACGCGCCGGCGCTTCCTCGATCTCGACGCGATCGTCATTTCGCTCGGGTTCGTTTCGCTCTTCAACGACATCGCCTCCGAGATGATCTATCCCCTCCTGCCGTCGTTTCTCGCGGTGACGCTCGGGGCCGGCCCCGCCGCGATCGGAATCGTCGAGGGCGTCGCCGAATCCACCGCGTCCCTGGGAAAGGGGCTCTTCGGGTGGCTCTCCGACCGCAGGGGCCGCCGCAAGCCGTTCGTCGCGGCGGGGTACGCGGCGTCGGTCTTCGCGCGTCCCCTCCTTTCCGCCGCCCCCGGCTGGGGAGCGGTTCTCGGAATCCGTTTCCTGGATCGCGTCGGAAAGGGCGTCCGGACCGCGCCGCGGGACTCGATGATCGCCGCGGCGGTCGAACCGGGACGGCGCGGCCTCGCTTACGGATTCGACCGCGCGATGGACAACGCCGGGGCCATGATCGGACCGCTCGTCGCGGCCCTGCTGCTGCGATTCGCGTTCAAGAGCGTCCGGCCGGTCTTCGCGCTTTCGATCGTCCCCGGGCTGATCGCCCTCGGATTTCTCCAGTTCGGCGCGAAGGAGAAACATTCGCCTCCGCCGGCCGTGAACGCTCCACGGCCGCCCGGGGACGGGGCTCTGTCGAGACGCTTTCTCTTCCTGATCGCGATCTTCGCCTTCTTCGGGCTCGCGAGCTCCACCGACGCGTTCCTGCTTCTCCGGGCGCAGCAGTGCGGAGTTCCCCTCTGGGCGGTGCCCCTGCTGTGGGCCGCTTTCAACGGAGTGAAGGCCGCGGCGAGCACGCCGCTCGGCTCCCTGGCGGATCGAATCGGGAGGACTCCCTCGATTCTGCTCGGCTGGGGAGTCTACGCGGGGAGCTATTTCGGCTTCGCCCTCGCGCGCTCGCCGCAGGCGGCCTGGGCGCTTTTTTTGACTTATGCACTTTTTTACGCCCTGACGGAAGGCCCCGAACGGGCGCTCGTCGCCGGGATGGCCGGGGAGAGCTCCCGAGGGCGGGCATTCGGCCTGTTCCACATGACGCAGGGAATCGTGGCCCTTCCGGCCTCGGTAGTATTCGGGCTCCTCTGGCGAAAGTTCGGCCCGGCGGTCGCGTTCGAGACGGGCGCGGCGGTCGCGGCCGCGGCGGCCCTGCTTCTGGCTGTCTTCGCAATCGGACAGTCCCGGGGCAAGAAATGAGGAACCTTTTGCGTCCCTCCTCCGTATCAAGGAGGGGGCAAGGATATGAAACGTCGCGAGCTCGAAAAAGCGCTGCTAGTCCTGGAAACGACGCCTCTTCTCCTGAAGCAGGTCGAGGGGTTTTCGACCGCTCGGGCGGCCCGCGACCGCGGGGACGGGGTATCGGCGCGCGACCGGATCTGGGCCCTGGCGCTCCTCGAAAAGGACCTCTGGAACCGGAGCATCCGCCTTCTCCTCTCGGAGGATTCGCCGCGCCTCCTCGAGGTCTGCGAGCCCGAGATCTTCTTGAGGGCGGCCCGAATGCCGGGAGACCACCGGGAAGCACTGCGCGCTTTCGGGGTCTTCCGGGGACAAAACGTCCGCCTTCTGAGACAGGTCTCGGGACGCGAATGGGATCGCCGCGGTTTCTTTGAAACGGACCGTCCCTTGATCCTCCGGGACGTGCCGGCCTCGATGGTGAAAACGGACGAACGACATCAATCGAAGCTCCTCCAGGCCCTCCCGGACGCCGAAAGCCGGCGGGAATCCCGTTCGACGGCCCTGGCCGGCTTCTGCGCCTGAAAAGAGATCGATTCCGCGGTCCGTTCCCCCCACCCCTTCACCCTTTCTTCGAATAGGCATAAGCTTTGCTCGGGACTGGCCGTAGGATTTCGTGATTGGATGATGAGAGTACGAAAGGACGCTGCATGAAAAAGACGATTCTTGCCGGAGTCTGTGCCCTGGCCTCGCTTCCCCTGCTCGCAACGGAGCTCAATCCTTCCCCCAAGACCGTGCGCCCCGCCCAACTGATCGGCGTGCACCGCACGGACGCCGGGCGAGTCCGGCACGCGCTGGACCCCTCGCAGAACGAGGGAGTCAACGTCGACGTCATCGGCCGCCTGGCGGGCGGCGGAGGCATCCTGTTCAAGACTTCGCTCGACGTCTCGAACAACACGACCGATGCGACGCGAGTGGACTTTTTTGCCGAGCTGAAAGATTCGGCGAACGGAAATTTCTTCGAGGTCACGGGAAGCATCGCGAATTCCGGAGTCACCTCTCCGGGCGGCGGCCAGCTCCTGGACCTCTCGGTTGCGCATTTCGACGACTTCATCGACGCGCTTCGGGTATCCGGCGGGGTGAGCGCGCAGGAGGAGGCGGACGGCCTGCTCGGGTCGCTCGTCCTGGAGTTTTTCGGGTTCTCTCCGGCTCTGGGCAAGGCCTCGGCGGAGGCTCGCTTCTACAGCACGGTCCCCGCGGGCAATGGATCCTTCTCGGGAGGAACGATCGGCGTCTCGGCGAACGGCCACGAGTTCACCGACTCGGAGCCCACTAGCCTCGTCGGCATCGTCCGCAACTCGCTTGGAGAGGCGAACACGCCGCAGATCTACACGAACTTCTTCATCTGCAACGAGGGGTTCGTCGATCCTGTCAACGGCCTCACGGGAAACACGGTCACGCTCCGACTGACGGGATATTCGAACAAGGACGGCAGCGTCACGGGAACGCTCACGCTTCCCCCGGTCGCGTGGGGCCAGACGACGGTCGTCTCCGACGTCTTCACGGCGCTCGGCGGGAATCACGCGAAGGACGACACGCTGCTCGTCTTCGTCGACATCACGAGCGGAAACTCGGCAATCTCCGGTCTCGCTTCGAAGAACGATAACCTGACGAAGGACCCCTCGGCCGCGCAACTGCGCCCCGCGAATTTCTAGAAGCTCGGCCTCCGAGATTCTCAGGGCCCGCGAGAGCGGGCCCTTTTTCTTCGCTAGCAGCAGCCGTCCGGCATTTGCGGCGTCCCGACCGCCCCGGAAGACGAGGCCGCTTCTTCCAGAGGCGGCGGCCCGGTCGCCGCGCCGGGATTCCGCAACAGGCGGCGCCAGACGCGCGCGGACGAGACGAGGATCGAGACGACGCAGACAATCAGCACGGCGGTCAGGGTCGAGTCGAGCCATCCCGTGAACGCCTTGCCGGGGATCGCCGCCATCGGGAGAAAATTGTCGCGAATCGACAGGATTCCGGCATCGATCGTCGTGAACGAAACGAAAGCGAGGGGAACGAGAGTCACGAGGGCAGCGCGAGTCCGGCCGCTCTTCAGGATCACGGTCGTTCCGATCGAGAGCGCGATTGCGGCGAGGAGCTGGTTCGCGATCCCGAACATCGGCCAGATCTGCGAGATCGATCCCGTCAGAATGAAGTAGGTCCAACCTCCCACGACGAGAAGGGTCGCGACGAGAGTCCCGGGAAGCCAGTCGGTCTTCTCGAATTTCGGAAACGCAAGTCCGAGGAATTCCTGGACCAGGAAGCGTCCCACGCGGGTCCCCGTGTCGATCGTCGTGAGGATGAACAGCGCCTCGAACATGATCGCGAAGTGGTACCAGTACGACATCAGGCCCTTCAGGAAGGGAAGCCCCGAAAAGATCCGGGCGAACCCGATCGCGAGCGAAACGGCCCCTCCCGCGCGCCCGGCGACGGATTCCCCGACCTGCCGGGAGAGCTCCGGCAGGTCGACCGGCGTCATCCCGAGCGTCGCGAATTTCGCGGGCGCCACGTTGATCGCGAAATAGTCCGCCGGGTGCAGGGAGCACACGGCGACGAGCGCGACGACGCCGACGAGGCCTTCCATCAGCATCGCGCCGTAGCCGATCATCCGCGCGTCGGATTCGCGGTCGAGCATCTTCGGCGTCGTGCCGGAAGCGACGAGGGCGTGGAACCCCGAGATCGCTCCGCACGCGATCGTGATGAAGACGAACGGAAAGACCTTTCCGGGGATGATCGGCCCGCCTCCGTGAACGAAAGCCGAGATCGCGGGCGCCTGAATCTTCGGCGCGACGACGAACGCGCCGGCAACGAGGACCGCGATCGTCCCGAGCTTCATGTAGCTCGACAGGTAATCGCGCGGACATAGCAGCATCCAGACGGGAAGGACCGACGCGATGAAACCGTACGCGGCCATGCCGAAGGTGATCTGCGTGCGCGTCAGGGTGAACGCGGCTTCCATCGGCGAACCGGGGATGAAGCGGCCGAGCACGACGGCCGCGAGCGTGAGGACCACGCCGATCGCCGAGCCGGAGCGAAGCGCGCCTTTTCTCCAGCGGTACATGTAGAAGCCCACGAAGATCGCGATCGGAATCGTCGCGGCAATCGTGAAGGTCCCCCAGGGAGACTCCGCGAGCGCGTTGACGACCGCGACGCCGAGGCCTGCGAGCGCGATGACGATGATCGCGAGGATCGCGATCGCCGCCGTCACTCCGGCCGCTGGCCCGATTTCGCTCCGCGTGATCTCCGCCAGGGACTTTCCCTTCCGGCGAACCGACGCGACGAGAATCACGAAGTCCTGGGTGGCGCCGGCGAAAACGACGCCGAACAGGAGCCACAGAAACCCGGGAAGGTAGCCGAACTGCGCCGCGAGGACGGGGCCGATCAAGGGGCCCGCGCCGGCGATTGCGGCGAAATGGTGGCCGAAGAGCACGTACTTGTTCGTCGCGACGTAGTTCTTGCCGTCCGCCATCGCGTGCGCCGGGGTCGGCCGCGCGTCCGAAAGTGCGAGAACGCGCGCCGCCAGGAACGCCGAGTAGTAGCGATACGCGATCGCGAGGACGGCGAGCGCCGCGAGCATCAGCCAGAGCGCGTTCATGGCGCGGCATTATGGCGCAGAAGGAGCGCTAAGATTCCCTCATGGTTCAGCCTCGCGAATTCCGGTATTCCGACATCCCCTCTGACCCGCGCGAACTTGCGAAGGACTGCGAGATCTCGTTCTTTCGCGCGTCCGGGCCGGGCGGGCAGCATCGAAACAAGACGGAAACGGCTGTCCGGGTCGTGCACCTGCCCACCGGCGTCATCGCGGCCGCGGTCGAGGAACGCAGCCAGTCTCGCAACCGCGAGCGGGCATTCGAGCGCCTTCGGGAGAAGCTCATCCGAAAATTGAAGCCGCGAAAGCCGCGCCGGGAAACGAAAGTCCCGCGGTCGGCGAAGGAAAAACGGCTCGAAGCGAAGATCCGGCGGAGCCGGACGAAAGAATTGAGGTCTATTCCCCGAGCTTCTCTCGATTGAGCCCGTAGTGCTCGAGCTTCTTGTAGAGGTTCGACCGCGGCGTTTGAATCGTCTCGGCCGTCCGGGAAACGTTCCAGTTGTTCTCGCGGAGTTTTGCGAGAAGAAATTCGCGCTCCGTGTATTCCTTGAAGTCCGCGAGCGTCGACATGCGCGACGCCTGCCCGGCGAGCTCCCTCGGCGAAAACTGGGATTCGGAAGGAATTTCCGCGGCCGTGACGGGATCGGCCTCCGTCATGATCAGAACGCGCTCCACGAGATTCCGGAGCTCGCGCACATTTCCCGGCCAGGATCGCCCGGCCAGGGCGTCGAGCGCGCTCTTGTGGAACGTACGCCGGCGAACGCCGTTGCGCTCCGCGTACACGGCGGCGAAATGCTCGACGAGCGGCACCGCGTCCTCCGGCCGTTCGCGCAGGGGGGCGATGTGCAGCGGCACGACGTTCAGGCGAAAATAGAGATCTTCCCGAAACGATCCCTTTCGGATCTCGTCAACGAGGTTCTTGTTCGTGGCCGCGATCACGCGGACCTTCACTTTCTGAGTCTTCGATTGGCCGACGGGCTCGACCTCGCCCTCCTGCAGCACCCTCAGGACTTTCGCCTGGGCGCGAGCCGACATGTCGCCGACCTCGTCCAGAAAGATCGTCCCTCCGTCGGCCTCGACGAACTTCCCGATCTGCTTGCGGACCGCTCCCGTGAACGACCCCTTCTCGTGGCCGAACAACTCGGATTCGATGAGCTCCTCGGGAATCGCCGCGCAGTTCACCGTCACGAACGGCCCCTGGGACAGCCGCGAGAGCCGCTGGACCTGGCGCGCGAGGAGCTCCTTGCCGGTTCCCGACTCCCCCGTGACGAGAACGGTCGCGTCGGACGGGGCCGCCCGCGCGACCTGCTCGTTGAGCCTGCGCACGGAGTCGCTCGCCCCGACGAAAGAATCTTCGATCTCGACTCGGCGCTTGAGCCGGACGTTCTCGCGGGCCAGATGGTCGCGCGACACCGCGTTCCGAAGAGAGACGAGCAGGCGCTCGCGCTGAAGGGGCTTCTCGAGGAAATCCACCGCGCCTCGCTTCGTGCACTCGACAGCCGTCGCGATATCTCCGTGCCCGGAGATCATCAGAACCGGTGGAGGATTCTCGAGCCGCTGGATCTCGTCGAGGGCCTCCATCCCGTCCTTTCCGGGCATCTTGATGTCGAGCAGCACCGCGTCGGGCCGCCGGGCGTCGATTTCCGAAAGCCCGGAGACGGCGTCCGGAGCGGACGCCGTCTCGTAGCCGTCGTATTCCAGGATCATCTTGATCGCCTGACGCACCGACGCGTCGTCGTCGACGATGAGAACCCGCATCGGCCGGCTGATCCCGGGCCCTACTCGCCGACTTTGACGATCGCGAAGAACGAGAACGGACGCTGGCCGAAGCGCCGCACGTAAAAACGCAGGTAATCGCCCTTCTTCGCGTCGCGGACGACCCGCGAGAGCTCTTCGGCGGAAGCGACCTTGTGGCCGTTGACTTCGGTGATCACGTCGCCTTCCGCCAGCCCGGCATCGTTCGCCGCCGACACTTCGGAGACTCCCGTGACGAGGACGCCCGCGACGCTCGGCTCGATCCGGTAGTACTGGCGCCCCTGCGGCGTCAGGTCCTGGACGGAGAGGCCGATTTTTTCCTTCGCGCCGCCCTCGTTCTCGGGAGCAGCCGTGTCGTTGGATGCCTGGTCGCCCCGGCGCTCCCCGAGCTCGACGGTGAGGTCCTGCATCCTCCCTCCGCGGTTGACGGCGAGGCGCACCCGGGCGCCCGGAGGCCTGCCCGACACGTACGAGATGAGGTCCTGCGTCGTGACGACCTCGCGGTCGTCGACCTTCAGGATGACGTCGCCGTGCTGAACGCCCGCCTTGTCGGCCGGCTGGCCCGGCTCGACCGACTCCACGAGAGCGCCGTTCATGTCCTTGAGGCCGAACGCTTTCATGTTGTCTTCGTCGAGGTTGCGGATGTTCACTCCCAGGAAGCCGCGCGTGACCTTGCCCTTCGTCTTGAGCTGGTCGAGGATCGACCGGGCCGTGTTGATCGGCACCGCGAACCCGATGTTCTGGGCCGGACGGTAAATCGCGGTGTTGATGCCGATGACTTCGCCCTCGAGATCGATGAGCGGCCCGCCCGAGTTGCCGAAGTTGATCGCGGCGTCGGTCTGGATGAAATTTTCGAACGAGTTCGTGTTCGGATCCAGCGTCAGGTTGTGCCGGCCTTTGGCCGAGACGACGCCGACGGTCACCGTCTTGTCGAATGCCCAGGGATCGCCGATCGCCATCACCCAGTCGCCGACGCGAATCTTGTCGGAATCCCCGAGCGAAATCGGCGTGAGGCGCTCCTTCGCGTCGATCTTGATGAGCGCGATGTCGGTCGCGGGATCGGTGCCCACGACCTTCGCCCGATAGGTGTGCTGGTCGCCGACTTTGACCTCGATTTTCTGACCGCTCTCGACGACGTGGTTGTTCGTCAGGATGTACCCGTCCTGCGAAATGATGAAGCCGGACCCTCCGGCCTCTTCCTTGTGCTCCTGTTGCTGGTCCTGGCCCTGCCCCGGACCGCCCTGGCCCGGATGCGGAAATCCGAAGAAGAATTCGAACGGATCCTGTCCGTCTCCTCCTCCAAACGGGTTCTGGCCCCCGGAACGGCGGCGAGGCCCCTTCACGATGTCGGTCGAAGTGATCGAAACGACCGACGGCAGGGCTTCGGCGGCCACGTCGGAAAAAGATGGCAGGTTCCCGGCCGAGGTCGCCCGTGTCGGCGCGCTGTGCGGCGACTTCTGAGCCAGCGTCTCCGGGGTCCAGTTCGTCGAACTGGCCAGCACGACTCCGAAAATGATCGCCCCCGCGATGAGGGCAAAAAAGGAGAGTTGTCTTTTCGCACTCGCGTTCATCAAGTTTTTCCCCCTACCTTTCAACGGCGCTCAATTCTAGCCCAGCGACTCCGCCGGCTCGCGCTCTGGAGTAGCAACGCCGATGCCATCCTAAATCATTCCAGGAAATGGAAGTTGTCGAGCGGGCACGTCAAATCGGCGTACTTTCAGCGGATTTGACGGACTCGATCTTTCATGATGCACCGGTCCATGGCGACGCCGACGCCGGCGGCCTCCAGCCGGCGAGCCGCCTCCGGATCGACGACGCCTTCCTGCATCCAGAAGAATCGAGCCTTCCGCTCGATCGCCGGCTCGACGAGAGCGGCGACCGCCGCGGAATTGCGAAAGACGTCCACGATGTCGATGCCGACGCCGGCTGGAATCTCCAGCAGGGACCCGTAGCAGCGGCGGCCGAGGACCTCCGGATGATTCGGGTTGACGGGGATCACGTCGTAACCGCTTTCGATCAGGAACTGCATGATCGAGTGGGAAGCTCGAAACGGGTTCGTCGACGCGCCCACGACGGCGATCGTGCGGGCGCTCGCGAGGATCTCGTGAATCTTGCCCGGCTCGTTCACTTGAATTTCCCTTCTTCCCCCGGCCGGATGTTGTAGAAGAACGTGATCGTCACTCCCTCGCGATCCTCGTGCAGGTCCTTCGGCAACGGGCGAAACGGGCTCGAGGTCGCGATCGCCTGGAACGCGGCGTGGTCGTACGGCGGGATCGTCGAATCGCGCAGGATCTTCTCCGCCTCGACGCTGCCGTCCGCCCGAATGTAGAAGCGGATCGACAGCTTCCCCTTGACCCCCATTCTCGCCAGGTCCGGCACTTCCCAGTGCAGCTTGATCCGGCGAATCATCTCCTCCGCGTAGTCGCCCCAGTCGTACCATTGGGTGTCGAAGGAAATCGGCCCCGAGTCGACGAAGCCGCCCGACTCGTTCGGGTTCGGCGACCCGCCCTCTCCGGAGAACGGATTGCCCGCCGCGGCCTTGATCGCCCGGTTCAGGTTCGGCAGCCGCTGCGCAGCGCCCGGCGTGACCGAGACCCCGGACGGTGCCGTTCCCGCCGGTGACGGCGTCGTCGAAGACGAGGCCGCCGCGGACTGGGGCGAGGCCTGCGCCGGCGTCGGAGCCGAAGTCGCGGCCGAAGCGCGGCTGCCTTCCTTCCCGCGGGGTCCCGGGCGAAGGCCCTCGATGCCCGATTTCTGCGCGACGAACGGCGTCTCGGAGGGAGGCTTCGATTTGTCGCCCCCCCCGGCGCGGCGGGTCTTGTCCGAGGGCGCCGCGTTCCGGTTCGCGTTCTGGCGCGAGGGGCCGGGCGACTCGGCGAAGAACTTCACCGGAACGCGAAATTCCGCCTCGCGGGCTTCCCGGGCGGCGCGCATTTCCGCCGTCTCCCTGGGCGGCAGCGCGCCCATCGGGTGGAGGACCATGAAAATGACGAGAAGAAGGTGCAGGATGATCGAGATCAGGATCGCCCGCTCGACCGGGAATCGACGCTGGGGGTGCTCGATCCGTCTCGACGATTTCGTCGATCCGGGGCGCGGGAACGTCCTCGGGCCCCGGACGGCGCGAAACGCCCGGCCTCGCCGCGGCCGCCCGCAGCCCGGGCAGGAGCCGGCCCACCTCGGCCTGTTCTTCTTCCTCTTCGACGCCGAACACTTCTTCTTCTAACTCCAGCAGATCCTATTTTGTTTCCGGATGCCCCCGACTCGCGCCTTGCAAGCCCCGCAACACTTCTGATATAAATGCCCAGCGCTTTGGAAAAGCGGGCTTTTCGCCCGCTTTTTTGTTCGGCGCTTTCGGAGGCGGAGACGAACGGTCTCAGCGAAAAAATTCGGGAAGAGATCCGGAAAATCGCCGCAGAGAGCGGGTGTGAGCTCGTCGCGATCGAATCGACCGGAACCGGCCGGTTCCAATCGCTGCGCCTGGTCCTGGACAAGCCCGAGGGCGGCGTGACCCTCGAGGACTGCGAACGGGTTTCGCGGGATGTTTCTCCCCTGCTCGACGCGGAATCGGGAATCCCGCACGCATACACCCTCGAGGTGAGCTCCCCCGGCCTGGACCGCAAGCTCTATTCGATCGAAGACGCGAAGAAATTCGTCGGCCGGAGGGTCCGGGTGAAAACGGCGCTTCCCGTCGAAGGCTCCCGGAATTTCCGGGGAAAACTGGACTCCGTGGAGGGGGACGGACGGCTTCGGATCGTGGACGAAGAGAGCGGAAGAATCTATAATTTCAGTTTTCGTGAGGTTCAGGTCGCCCGCCTCGAGGTGGATTGGCCGGACTCGGGCGAGAGGCGAAAGAAGAAATGACAATGATCAACGATCTGGGTTCGGTGATCCGACAGGTATCCCGCGAGAAGGACATCGACGCGGAGAAGATGTTTTCCGCGCTGGAAGAAGCGATGGCCGCGGCAGCGCGACGTTTCTACAAGGTCAAGGAGATCGTCGCCCGGATCGACCGCGAAACGGGCGAAATCACCGCCTACACGCCTCGGCGGGTCGTCGACACGATGCCGGAGCCGCTTCCCGAACCGGTCGAGCCGGCGGAGCCTCTCCCCGAGGGAGTCGAACCGCCGCCGGACCCGGCGACGCTCGTCCTGCTCGACGACGCGAAATCCATCGTGCGCGAGGCCGGCGCCGGCGGCACGGTGCGAGTCCTTCGCCCGGGTCAGGATGGCGGCGAAGCGTACGAGGTCGAGGAGCCGGAGCTCGGAGACGAGCTGCGGATCTACCGCTCGACGGAAGGTCTCGGCCGAATCGCGGCGCAGAACGCGAAGCAGGTCCTTTACCAGAAGGTCCGCGAGGCCGAGCGCGAGCGCATCTACAACGAGTACATGCCGAAAGTCGGCGAGCTCATCAACGGCACCGTCAAGCGGTTCGAGCGCGGCGACATCGTCGTCGACCTCGGCCGGCTCGAAGCCGCGATCCCGCGCGACCAGCAGTCCCGCGCGGAGCGATACGGCCAGGGAGAGCGCGTCCGCGCCGTCATCGCCGACGTGCACAAGAACCCGAAGGGCCCGCAGATCGTCCTGTCGCGGACCGACCCCCGCCTGCTCATCCGGCTCTTCGAGATGGAAGTTCCGGAAATCTACGACGGTACGGTCGTCATCAAGGGCGCCGTCCGGCAGCCGGGAGAGCGCGCGAAAGTGGCCGTGCTCTCGCGGGAGCGCGACGTCGACCCGGTCGGCGCGTGCGTCGGAATGCGCGGCAGCCGCGTTCAGGCGATCATGCGCGAGCTCCACGGGGAGAAAATCGACGTCATCCAGTACAGCGACGACCTCATCACGTTCGCGCAGAACGCCCTGTCTCCGGCGAAGATCACGCGGGTTTCCCCGATTCACCACGAGGACGCCCCCCTGACGCTGGATTGCGTGGTCGAGGACGAGCAGCTCTCGCTCGCGATCGGCAAGAAGGGTCAGAACGTCCGCCTTGCTTCCGCCCTCATCGGCGCGAAGATCGAAATCAAGAGCGAGGCCGAGGTCAAGGGCGAAGTCGCGGAAGCCCTCGGCCGAATGATTCGGGCGTCGCAGCGGCAGCAGACCCCGGTCGCCGACGTCCCGGGAATCGACGAAGAAACCGCCGCGAGTCTCCGGGAAGCGGGGATCGAGAACCTCGACCAGCTGCTTTCGCAATCGACCGAGTCGCTCGCTCCCGTCGGCGACATGGGCGCGGAGAGGGCGCAGGAAATTTTGAACGCGGCTCAGGAGCTCGACAACCCGACTCCGGAGGAGGAGCCGGCGGACGAAGAGCAGGGCTCCGCCGAAGGCGAGCCCTTCGAAGAGCCCGCCGGCAAAGAAAAGGCGTAAATGGCGAAGATTCAGGTACACGAACTGGCCCGGCAGATGGGCGTCGGCGACCGCGAGCTGATGTTCCTTCTGCAATCGATCGGCGTTCAAGTCAGCTCCGCTCAGGCGGACCTGGACGAATCGACGGTGCTCGCGATTCTCCAGGGCAAGACCCACGCCCCGAAATCGTTGATCGTCCGCGAGGAGAGCAACCGCCCCAAGACGGCGCAGATTCCGAAGAGTGCGCTCTCGCGAATCAAGATCGTCGACAAGCCCGCGGCCCCGGCCAAGAAGACCGACGCGCCTCCGCCGAGAAGCGGCGAAGCCCGTCCGCGTCCGCCGGCCGAACCGGCGAGGACGGCCGTCGTCACGTCCGAGCCCGAGGAACCTCAAAAGCCGGAAGCTCCGGTTCCTCCGGTGCCCCGCAGGATCGTTCTCCCCCCGAAGAGGCCCATCGTTCGCCCCCCCGTGCGAACCCAGGGAGCGCCGCCGCCCCGGCCCGCGGGGCCGCCGGGAGCTCCGCTCCGCCCGCCGCTTCCCCCGGGCCGCCCCGGAGTCTCGGCTCAAAGCGGCCGGCCGGCCCCCTCGGTCTATCGACCCGCGCCCGGAGCGCCCGGAGCGCGCATCCCGGGGGCCCGCGTGCCGGTTGGAGCGCCTCCCCGCCCGGGCGGCCGCCCGCTGCGGCCGGGAGAGGTCCCGACGCCGGTGCCCGAGGACGTCAAGTCGGCCCGGCGTAAGAAGGAAGAAGAGTCGAAAAAGGCCGCGGCGAAGAAAACCGGCGCGCGCCCGAAGATCAACGCGGCGGACGAGGTGGATCTGCGCGACTACGTCGGCGAGTACCGGGAAGACACCTACTCCGACATCACGCTGCCCCTGATCGACAAGAACGCGACGCTCGAAGAGCCCGCCGGACCGAAGACTCTCTCGAAGTCCGCCCTGCGGCGGGCCGGAAAAGAGACCCGGCACGACGACACGGGCAAGATCGTGGAATTCAAGAAAGCCGCTTCCGACCGGGCCGGTCTTCCTGTCCGAAGGCGTCACCGTCAAAGAGCTCTCCGAAAAGCTCGGGGTCCTCGGGCGCGACCTCGTTCAGAAGCTCCTTCGCCGGGGAATGATGGTCACGATCAATCAGACGCTGCCGGCGCAGATCGCCGTCGAGATCGCCCGAGGAGATCGGCGTCGAAGCCGCCGTCGTCTCGTTCGAAGAAGAGATGGAGCTCGCCCGGGAAGAGAAGTCCGACGCGAACTCGCCCGAAAGCATGAAACCGCGCGCTCCCGTGGTGACCGTCATGGGCCACGTCGACCACGGCAAGACGTCTCTCCTCGACGCGATCCGCGAGACCAAGGTCGCGGCGAGCGAGGCGGGAGGGATCACCCAGCACATCGGCGCCTACCGCGTCGAGTCGAAGGGAAGCCCGATCGTCTTTCTCGACACTCCCGGCCACGAAGCGTTCACGCTCATGCGCGCGCGCGGCGCCGCCGCGACGGACATCGTCGTGCTCGTCGTCGCCGCCGACGACGGAGTCATGCCGCAGACCGTGGAGGCGATCGACCACGCCCGGGCGGCGAAGGTGCCGCTCGTCGTCGCGATCAACAAGATCGACAAGGCCAACGCCAACGTCGAGCGCGTCAAGAAGGAGCTCGCCGACCGCGGCGTTCTTCTCGAATCCTGGGGTGGAGACGTGCCTTCGGTGGAGGTCTCCGCGCTCAAGAAGGTCGGCATCGACCAGCTCCTCGAGATCATCCGGCTCGTCGCCGAGCTGCTGGAGTTGAAAGCCAACCCCGAAGGCTACGCCCGCGGCGTCGTCATCGAGGCGCGCCGGGAAGCCGGACGCGGCAACGTCGCGACGATCCTCGTGCAGAGCGGAACGCTGAAGGTCGGCGACGTCTTTTACGCCGGCTCCGCATCCGGCCGGCTGAGAGCGATGACCGACGAGACGGGCAAGCGCCTCCAGACGGCAGGGCCGTCGACCCCCGCCGAAATCATGGGGTTCGAAGAGCTCCCGGCCGCCGGCGATCTCTTCCAGGCCGTCGAGAGCGAGATTCGCGCGCGGCAGATCGTCTCCTTCCGGAAGGAGAAGACCCGCGAGAAGTCGATGGTTTCGTCTTCGAAGACCTCGCTCGAAGCGCTCTTTTCCCGGATCCAGGAGGGCGCCGTCAAGGACCTCCCGCTCGTCGTGAAGACCGACGTCGCCGGTTCGGCGGAAGTCGTCACGGGAGCGCTCCGAAAGATGTCGAGCGACCAGGTAAAGGTCTCCGTGCTGCATTCCGGCGTGGGAGCGATCAACATCAACGACGTTCTCCTCGCCTCCGCTTCCGGCGCGACGATCATCGGATTCAACGTGAGGCCGGAAAAGAAAGCGGAAACCGAGGCGGAGAAGGCGGGCGTCGACATCCGCCTCTACACCGTGATCTACAACATCACCGACGACATCCGAAAAGCGATGGAGGGCCTCCTCGAGCCGACGCTCAGGGAAGTGGCGCGCGGCCGGGCGGAGGTTCGGAACACGTTCAACGTCCCGAAGGTCGGCGTCGTCGCGGGCTGCTACGTCACCGAGGGCACGATCCCGCGATCGGCCCAGGTTCGGCTGCTTCGCGACAATCGCGTCATCTACGAGGGAAAGATCGGCTCGCTGCGGCGCTTCAAGGACGACGTCTCGGAAGTGAAGACCGGCTTCGAGTGCGGAATCGGCCTGGATCGCTACCAGGACGTCAAGGTCGGCGACATCATCGAAGCGTTCGCGACCGAGAAGGTCGCCGGCGTCCTGTCGGCGTAGCGGTTCTTCTTTGGTCCTCGCGTACTCGGTCTTCGACCTGAACCTTCCGGGGTGCCGGGGGCTGAAGGAAAAGCGAATGGTCATTCGAAGCCTGAAGAGCCGCATCCGGAACAAGTTCGAGGTCTCGGTCGCCGAAACGAACCACCAGGACCGTCACCAGCGCGCGCAGCTCTCGGTCGCGGTGATCGGGCCGGACCAGCCGCCCCTCGACGCGCTGCTGCAGGAGATCCTTTCGTTCGTCGAGTCGAACTTCGACGGGCCGATCCTCGACTACAAGAACGAGTTCATCCATGTGTAGCGAGCGATGAGACGTTGCATGACCACCGCCCGTCCGCAGCGCGTCGGCGAGCTCATCCGCGCCGAGATCGCGAACATGGTGCGAACCGATCTGCACGATCCCGCGATCGGGTTCGTCACGATCACGCAGGTCAACATGTCGCACGACCTGCGCACGGCGCGCGTCTACTTCTCCTGCCTCGGCGGCGAAGAGGAGTTCGAGCGCATCCGCGAAGGCTTCGACCGGGCTGCGGGATTTCTGCGCCGGGAGATCGGGCGCCGCTGCAAGCTGCGGTACGCGCCGGAGCTGCATTTCTTTCCCGACCATTCCGCCGAAACCGGGGCGCGCATCGAGAGGATCCTCCGGGATAACCTGAGCGACGAGCCGCCGGACTCCGGCTCGTGAGCGGGGCGCTCTTCTCCAACGGAGCCCTCCTTCTCCTCGACAAGCCGGAAGGAATCACCTCGCACGACGCCGTCGAACGGGCGCGGCGCGCGACGGGCGTCAAGAAGATCGGCCACACGGGAACGCTCGACCCGATGGCGACCGGCCTGCTCGTGCTCTGCTGCGGCCGCGCCGCGCGGCTCCAGGGCTTCTTCACCGGCCTGCCGAAGACCTACGAGGGAACGATCACGCTGGGCCGCGCGACGACGACCTACGACGCGGCGGGCGAGACGACGGCCGAGCTCGCGTCGCCGCCGGCATTCTCGAAGGAACAGATCGAACGCGCCGCGTCGGAATTCCGCGGGGAGTTCGAACAATCGCCGCCGCCGTACTCGGCCAAGAAGGTCGGCGGCCGAAAGTTCTACGAGATGGCGCGGAAGGGCGAGGCCGTTCCGTCGGCGCCGAAGCGGGTCGTCGTCACCCGCTTCGACCTCGAGGACGGCGGCGGCAACGACCGGAAGTTCGTTCTCTCGTGCTCTTCGGGCACCTACGTCCGCTCGATCGCGCACGAGCTCGGGGCCCGGCTCGGCTGCGGGGGCCACCTGTCGGCGCTTCGCCGGTCGAGGGTCGGGGACTTCGCGATCGAGGACGCCGTCCGGCTCGACGCGTTCGAGGAAATGGACGAGACGGCGCGAATCGCGGCGCCCCACGCGATTCCGCTCGCGGGCATCCCGTTCCCGTTCCCCCGGATGACCGTCGCCTCGCTCGAGGCCTGGAAAATCCGGCGCGGACAGTCGGTCCCCGCCCGTGTCGAGGGACCCGACGGCGGCTGGGTCAGCCTCCTCTCGGCGGACGGCGAACTGCTGGCCCTGGGGCAGATAGCCCCGATCGGGACGGGTCGGATCGCCATGATCCGGCCCCGGATCGTGCTGGCGGAAGAGGGCTGAATCTGATACGCTTTCTGGCTGTTGAAAAGTGAGAGTTTGAGTATAGAGAGGCTCCTGAAAGAGCCACGGAGGAACCGTTGAGCGTCACGGCATATCGGGAAACGAAACCCGAGATCATTCACGATTATCGAACCCACGAACAGGACACCGGATCGCCCGAAGTTCAGATCGCCCTGCTCTCGAATCGAATCGCCTACCTGACCGACCATTTCAAGTCCCACGCCAAGGATCACCATTCGCGGCGCGGGTTGCTGATGCTGGTCGGGCGGAGGCGGCGCCTTCTCGAGTACCTGAAGAAGAAGGACGGCGAGCGGTACCACCGTCTGATCGATCGTCTCGGTCTCCGAAAGTAAGAACGTTCCGGCCAGCACTCCCCGCGCCGTTTCGGCGGAGGGCGCACGTGTCTGCCGACAGAGAGATGAAGGAATGAACAATGAAGCATGAAGTCCAGATCCCCATCGACGACCGAAATCTGCAGCTCGAGACGGGAAGAATCGCGAAACAGGCGGACGGCTCCTGCGTCGTCCGGTTCGGGGACACGGTCGTCCTCGCGACGGCCTGCGCGATGCGCGAGCCGAAAGAAGGAATCGATTTTCTGCCCCTGACCGTCGATTACCGGGAGAACACGTACGCCGCGGGAAGGATCCCCGGCGGGTTCTTCAAACGGGAAGGCCGGCCGACCGAAAAAGAGATCCTCACGTCGCGCCTGATCGACCGACCCCTCCGACCCCTGTTTCCCAAAGGGTACGGCAACGAGACCCAGATCATCGCGTTCGTCCTGTCCGCCGACGGCCAGAACGATCCGGACATCCTCGCGATCAACGGCGCGTCCGCGGCGCTCGCCGTCTCCGGCATCCCTTTCACGAACACGATCGGGGCCGTTCGGGTCGGCCGCATCGCCGGGAAACTGACCCTCAACCCGACGAACAAGCAGCGGGAAGAGTCGGAGATCGACCTCATCGTGGCGGGAACGAAAGACGCCGTCGTGATGGTGGAGGCGGGAGCCCGCGAAGTTCCCGAGTCGGTGATCATCGACGCGATCTTCTTCGGCCACGAGGCGATCCAGAAGATCATCCGCGGGATCGAAGATCTCGCGTCCCGCACGGGCGTCTCCAAGCCGGCGTTTTCGTCGCCGGAGCCGTACACGAAGGACTTCTTCCAGGCGATCTACAAGAAGTGGGAAGGGGCGATGCTCGCGGCCCTGACCGTTCCGGGAAAGATTCTCTCCTACTCGCGAATCAAAGACGTGAAGAAGGAAGCCGTCGCCGCGGTCTCCGCGGACAATGCGGAAGAGCGCGCCCGGACGGCGCGCGCGATGGACGACCTCGTCAAGGTGCTCACGCGCGAGACGATCCTCGACCGAAACGAGCGGCTCGACGGCAGGAATTTCAAACAGATCCGCACGATCACGGCCGAGGTGGGGCTGCTGCCGCGCACCCACGGGTCGGCGCTGTTCACCCGGGGTGAGACGCAGGCGCTCGTGACGTGCACGCTGGGGACCTCGGAAGACACCCAGCTCGTCGAAGACTACCAGGGCGACTCGGAGAAGACGTTCCTCCTCCACTACAACTTCCCCCCCTTCTCCGTCGGCGAAGTGAAGTTCCTGCGCGGCCCCGGCCGGCGCGAGATCGGCCACGGGAACCTCGCCCGGCGAGCGCTCGAGCAGATTCTGCCGGACGACGCGTCGTTCCCCTACACGATCCGCATCGTGTCGGACATCCTCGAGTCCAACGGCTCCTCTTCGATGGCGAGCATCTGCGGCGGCACGCTCTGCCTCATGGACGCGGGCGTCCCGATCAAGGCGCCGGTCGCGGGAGTCGCGATGGGTCTCGTCACCGACGGAGACCGTTTCGCGATCCTCTCCGACATCGCCGGCCAGGAGGACCACTACGGCGACATGGACTTCAAGGTCGCCGGCACGCACAACGGCATCACCGCGCTCCAGATGGACATCAAGATCAAGGGGCTCAAGCGGCAGATCGTCGAAAACGCCCTCGAGCAGGCCCGCGAAGGGCGGCTCCACATCCTGGAAAAAATGTCCGACGCCCTCGAGGAGCCGAGGCCCAGCATCTCGCCCTACGCCCCGCGAATCTTCACGATCCAGATTCCGAAGGACAAGATCCGCGACGTCATCGGCTCGGGCGGAAAGACGATCCGCGGGATCATCGAGGAGACCGGCTGCAAAGTCGACGTCGAGGATTCCGGCCGCGTCTCGATCGCATCCGCGGACGAAGCGTCGGCGATGCGCGCCATCGAGATCATCGAAGGCCTCACGAAGGACGCCGAAATCGGCCAGATGTACCGGGGCAAGGTGCGCCGCATCGAAGCCTATGGGGCGTTCGTCGAGATCCTTCCGGGCAAAGACGGGCTCGTCCACATCTCCGAGCTCGCTCCCTACCGCGTTCGCGAGACGACCGACGTCGTGAAAGAGGGCGACATCATTCCCGTCAAGGTCATCGCGATCGACCCGATGGGCAAGATCAAGCTCTCGCGCAAGCAGGCGCTCTCGAAAGAGGAGCTCGAAGCGGAGGCCGCGATGGCTCCGGCCGCGGGGCCCGAGGCGGAGGGCGGGTCGCACGAGCGGCACGACCGGGGCCGCGACCGGGGTCCCAACCGGCACTGATCGAACCACCGCGTCTTCTTCAATTTACACGCCGGGCGAGAGCCCGGCGTTTTTCTTTGGATGCCGCGACTTGGCACGCGCCGTGCTCATCCCATGGATTGGATTCGAAAGAAGGAGATCTCCATGAAACTCATCCCGACTTCGCTCGTCGGCTCGCTCGCGATCTTCGCATGCGCCTGCGCCTCCAGCGGCCCTCCGGTCAGCAATACCGAGATTGCGCAGGCGGAAACGGACATCCGGTCCGCCGAAAACGCGACCGCCACCCAGCACGCGAGAGACCTTCTGGACCGCGCCCGCGGCGATCTCGCGGCCGCGCAGCGCGAATGGCAGGATCGCCACTGGAACGAGGCCCGGCTGCGCATCGCCGAGGCCCGAGCCGCGGCGGGCGCCGCGGAATCCAAAGCGCGCGCGACTGCCCTTGAACAACAGGCCAACGACGTCCGCCGCGAATGCGACGACATCGAGCGGCGCACCCGCGAGCTGGCGCAACAGCCCCGGTAAAAGACGAAAGCAAAAGAGGAAATCATGACGATCAAGAACATCGGTCTCGCAGGGCTCTTCGCCGCGACGCTCTTCTATGCGGCCGGCTGCGCGAGCACCCGGGGGGAATCGCCGGTTCTCCGCGACGCGAGGTTGGCGCTTCAGGACGCGCGCGACGCGGGCGCAGCCCAGGCCTCCCCCGACCTGTTCAATCGGGCGTCGAGCGATCTCGCCTCCGCCCAGAGGGAATGGAACTCGGGCCACGAAGATCTGGCGATGCACTACGCTCAGCTTGCCGACAGCGAAGCGCGCAACGCCGAATTCCGAGCGAAGGGACTTCGCGCGCAGGCGGCCCTGGACGAACAGAGGAGCCGCCGCGCCCAGCTCGAGGCGTCCCTGCACGAGACCGAACAGCGCCTGATCGCGCAGCGCGCGCGGTCCGAAGAGGAGCGTCACCGGCTGGAAGCCGAGCTGCAGGCGCGCGAAGACCAGGCGCGACTGCAATCGGAGGCGCAGGCCCGCGAGGCAGCCCAGAGGGCGGCCGAAGAGCGCCAGAAGGTCCTTCAGGCCCAGCTCGAAGCCGAACGGGCCCGGTCGGCGGAGCAGCAGCGACAGGCCGAGATTGACTCGCTGAAGGCGCAGCTCGACGAGCAGACGCAGGCCGCGGAAGCGGCGCGAAAAGCGGCCGCGGACCAGAATGCGAGACTCGAAGACGCCCGGCGGCAGGAGGAAGAACGGCGAAAGACGGCCGAAGAAGCGACCCGGAGACAGGCCTCGACCCAGAAAGGCCTTCTTGCCCGGCTTCAGGAGCTCGAGAAATCCACCCGCGTTGAGGCGCGAGGAATCGTCGTCACGCTCCCGGGCAGCATCTACTTCGCGACGAATCGAGCCGACTTGCAGCCGGCCGTCCGGGAGCGGCTGGCCGACATTGGAAGGGCGCTTGCGGCCGCGTCCGACCGTCACATCCTGATCGAAGGACACACCGACTCGACCGGCCGTGCCGCCTACAACCTCCAGCTCTCCGCGCTGCGCGCCGAATCCGTCAAGGCGGTCCTCGTCGGCAACGGGGTAACTCCCGAGCGCATCGAAACCCACGGGTACGGTTCGACGAAGCCCGTGACGGACAACGCGACGGCCTCCGGCCGGAGCCAGAACCGGCGCGTCGAAATCGTCGTCCAGGGGGAATCGGCAGCCGCGCGTCCGTAAACGGCCCTCGTTCTCCCGCGCGCCCGAGAAATGCGACAATCGAGCGTGTTCTCAGCCCCGCTCGCCGAGACGGCCCGCTCGAACCTGAAATCCGTGATTCGGGACGCCGTACGGCATCCCCCCGATTGCCCGGCGCTCCTCGTCTTCGATCGCGATTCGCCGCTGGCAAGGCTCCTGGCGACGGCCTACGAGACCGCCCTGCCGGAAGCGCGGGCCATCGAGTTCTCCGAAACGAAGAGCGACGAGGTTCTCGGAGCGGCGGCCGCGCTCTCCCCCGGCGACCTCGTCGTTCTCGTGGAGTCTTCCCGATTCCCGCTCGCCGCCCACCGCTTTCGGGTGGAACTGTTCGAGAAGGGCCTGAAAGTCATCGAGCATCCGCACCTGGGCCGAATCCAGGACTCCGAGCTCGCCGCTTACGTCGATTCGCTGGCCTACGACGCGACATACTATCGGGCTGTCGGGCCCGAATTGAAAAGGCGCATCGACCGCGCGACGGGCGCGAAGCTCGTGGGGGCCTCGGGTCCGCTCGTCTACGACGGCCCGCTGGAAGCCGCGAAGCTCAACATCGGCGACTACACCGGCCAGGTCAATATCGGCGGCCAGTTCCCGATCGGAGAGGTTTTCACGGAGTCCCGGGACCTCGCGAGCGTCTCCGGAACGGTCGAGCTCTTCGCGTTCGGCGCGGCCGACTTCTCGGTTGTCGCGCCCGAATCGCCCATCCGGCTGCGGATCGAGGCCGGAAGAATCGCGGCCGCGGAAAGTGCTCCTCGGGATTTCGATTCGATTCTAGCCGAGATCCGTGACAGTGAAGGCGAGGTCTGGCTGCGCGAGCTCGGCTTCGGGATGAACCGGGCGTTCACGCGGGAGCGGCGCGTCTCGGACGTCGGCTCGTACGAGAGGATGTGCGGCATCCACCTCTCGCTCGGGGCCAAGCATGCGATCTACGCGAAACCCGGCTTCTCGAAACGTCGCGTGAAGTACCACGTCGACGTCTTCGCGGCCGTGGAGCGCGCGGAGATCGATGGCGAGACTGTATACGCGGACGGGAAGTACGTGGTCTGAAGCTCTCGCTCGGTCCGCGAGAGCGCGGGTGGCCCGGGGCGAGACTCCCTTTTGCCGCTCGCGACGCGGGTATAGCAAAGTCTTCAGGCTCGCGGCGAGCGGAAAAGAGGAGCGAGTCCCGCGACAGGACCCGCGCTCGAGCGGATATGATTTCGGTCGTATGCGCCTCTTCGTCGGCACGAGCGGGTACAGTTACAAACCGTGGAAGGGCAAGTTCTACCCGGAAGACCTTCCGGCCAGCGAGTGGCTCTCCTATTACGCCGCGCGTTTCTCGACGGTCGAGATCAACAACACGTTCTATCGCGTTCCCAAACCCGAGGTCTTCGAGGGATGGGCCAAGCAGGTGCCCGAGGATTTCCGATTCGCGGTGAAGGCGACTCGCCGGATCACCCACATCAAGCGGCTCAAGAACGTGGAGGAAGAGACCGCCTTCTTCCTTCGCGCCGCCGCCTCGCTCGGCGACCGGCTCGGCATCGTCCTGTTTCAGCTTCCCCCGAACCTGAAGAAGGACATGGACCGTCTTCGCGCCTTCCTCGCGCTGCTGCCTCCCACGGGCCGGTTCGCGCTCGAATTCCGGGAGCCATCCTGGTTCGACGAGGAGGTCTATTCGGAGCTTCGCGATCGCCGGTGCGCGCTCTGCGCGGCGGACACCGACGAGCTTCCGCTCGAAGAAATCGTCTCGACCGCGCCGTTCGGATACCTGCGCCTTCGCCGCGCCGAATACGGCGACGCCGATTTGAAGAAGTGGGCCGACCGGATCCGCGCCCAGAACTGGGACCCGGCGTGGCTCTTCTTCAAGCACGAGGACGAGGGCCTGGGACCGAAATTCGCGCTGCGCCTGCTGGAGCTGTCCGGGGCGAAACCCGCCTGACGCGCGCGGCATCGAATCCCGCGTCGCGGTGTGGCATCATCGCGGAGGATTCGGAGGAGGACGAGCCATGGAAAAAGCGACTTTTGCGGCCGGGTGCTTCTGGGGCGTCGAAGCCGCGTTTCGGCAGGTCGAAGGCGTCGCGGCGACGGCGGTCGGATATTCGGGCGGCCACGTTCCGAACGCGACGTACAAACAGGTGTGTTCCGGAGACACCGGCCACGCCGAGGTCGTGCAGGTCGAATTCGACCCGGCGAAGGTCTCCTACGACCAGCTCCTGAACGTCTTCTGGGAGAACCACGATCCCACGACGCTGAACCGCCAGGGACCGGACGTCGGCGAGCAATACCGTTCTGCAATCTTCTTCCACACTCCGGAGCAGCAGGCGGCCGCGATCGCGTCGAAAGAGAAGCTGCAGGCGAGCGGGAAGCTCAAACGCCCGATCGTCACGGAGATCACGCCGGCGTCGGACTTCTTCAAGGCCGAGGACTACCACCAGCAATACCTGGAGAAGCGCGGCCTCGCGCACTGCAGGATCTAGGGCTGACCCGGCGAAGCGGGCGGGTGGCCCGGGAGGAGACCCCTTTTGCCGCTCGCGGCGCGGAGTCGTAGCAAAGTCCTCAATCGCAGCGAGCGGAAAAGTGGGTCGAGTCCCGTGACAGGACCCGCCCGCTCGACCTCGACTACCCCAGCGCTTCGTTCTCTTCCTTGAAAAGGTCCGTCGAGATGTAGCGCTCCGAGGTCGACGCGAGGATGCAGACGATCAGCTTGCCCTTGTTTTCCGGCTTCTTCGCGAGCTCGACCGCCGCGTGCGCCGCCGCGCCGGAGGAGATTCCTCCGAGGATTCCCTCCTCGCGCGCGAGGCGCCTCGCCATCACCATCGCCTGGTCGGAGGACACCGCGAAAGTCCCATCGACGTATTTCATGTCGAGGTTCTTCGGAATCATGCCCGTCCCGATGCCCTGAATCTTGTGTTTGGTGTGCGTTCCGCCCGCGATGACGGGAGATTCGGCGGGCTCCACGGCGATCATTTTCACCGTCGGGCGCCATTCCTTCCAGACGCGGCCAACGCCGGTGAACGTCCCGCCCGTGCCCACGCCGGCCACGAAGATGTCCATCTGGCCGTCCGTATCGTTCCAGAGCTCCATCGCGGTCGTCCGCTCGTGAATCTCCGGATTGGCCGGGTTCTCGAACTGCTGGGGAATGACGCCGCCGCGCTCCTTCGCGATCTCTTCCGCCTTCGCGATCGCGGCCTTGATGCCCTCGGCGCCCGGAGTCAGGACGACCTCCGCCCCGAGGAATTTCAGGACCTTGATTCGCTCTTTCGACATCGTGTCCGGCATGATCAGAACGCAGCTGTACCCGCGCTGCGCCGCGACCATCGCGAGCGAGATTCCCGTGTTCCCGCTCGTCGGCTCGACGATCGTGCTCCTGGAGGCGTTGCGGGGATCGAGTTTCCCCTGCCGCTCGAGAGCGCGGACCATCGCGACCCCGATCCGGTCCTTCACCGAGTTGGCCGGGTTGAAGAACTCGAGCTTCGCGGCCACTGTCGCTTCCGCGCCCGCGGTAACCCGGTTGAGCCGGACGAGCGGGGTGTTCCCGATCAACTTCGTGATGTCGCTGGCGATTCTCATTCTGCTTCTCCCATGAAACCGAGCATAAGGGACGCTCGACGATTGTCAAGCCGCGTATACTCGGCCCCGAAGATGGCGAGAAAACTCGATCGGCGATCGCTTCTTCGGTATGGCGCTCTGGGAGGCGCGCTCGCCGCCGTGGCTCCGGCGCTGTCGCGCGCCGAACGCCCGGGAACGGCCGCGGAGAGTCCGGCTCCCCCGTTCGAGCTCGAAGAGGCGACGATCGACGAGCTTCAGAGACGGATGCAGGCCGGCCAGTCCTCGGCTCGATCGATCGCCCAGGATTACCTGACGCGCATCGATTCCCTCGACCGGCGGGGCCCTTCCCTTCGCTCCGTTCTGGAGATGAACCCGGAAGCCGTCTCGATCGCCGAATCTCTCGACGCGGAGCGAAAGGCGGGGAACGTTCGCGGCCCCCTGCACGGAATCCCGATTCTCCTGAAAGACAACGTCGCGACGGCCGATCAGATGTCGAGCGCGGCCGGTTCGCTCGCGCTCGACGGCGTTCGCGCCCCGCGCGACTCCTTCGTCGCGAGACGCCTCCGCGAGGCCGGCGCCGTCCTCCTGGGAAAGACGAACCTGTCGGAATGGGCGAACTTCCGTTCGACGCACTCCTCGAGCGGTTGGAGCGGCCGGGGAGGCCAGTGCCTCAACCCGTACGCGCTCGACCGGACGCCCTCGGGCTCCAGCTCCGGTTCGGGAGCGGCCATCGCGGCGAACCTCGCGGCCGCCGCGGTCGGCACCGAAACGGACGGCTCGATCGTTTCTCCCTCGAACAACAACGCTCTCGTCGGCGTGAAACCGACGGTCGGTCTTCTCTCCCGAGCGGGGATCGTCCCGATCTCCCACAGCCAGGACACTCCGGGGCCCATGTGCCGAACCGTCCGGGATGCCGCAATTCTCCTGACGGCCCTTGCCGGCATCGATCCCGACGATTCCGCCACGGCTCAAAGCGCCGGAAAATCCATTCCGGACTATGCGGCCGGCCTCGACGAGAACGGGCTGAAGGGCGCGCGAATCGGGATCGCCCGGAAATCGCTGTACGGCTACAGCCCCGCGGCGGACCGGCTCGCGGAAGCGGCGATCGACGTCCTCAAGGGCCTCGGCGCAGTCGTCGTGGACCCCGCGGACATCGAGACGGTCGACGACTTCGGGAAGAGCGAGTTCGAGGTCCTCCTCTACGAGTTCAAGGCGGACCTGAACGCCTACCTCGCCGCCCTCGGATCCGGCGCGCCGGTCCATTCGTTGAAGGAGGTCATCGCGTTCAACGAGAAGAATCGGGCCCGGGAGATGCCGTTCTTCGGCCAGGAAATCTTCGAGAAGGCGGAGGCGAAAGGGCCCCTGACCGACAAGGCCTATCGAAAGGCGCTCGAAAGCGACACGAAGGGCGCGCGGCAGAAAGGCATCGACGCGGTGATGGACAAGCATCGCCTCGACGCGCTCGTCGCGCCCACGGGCGCCCCCGCTTCCCTCATCGACCTCGTGAACGGAGACTACGGCTCCGGGGGGAGCTCGACGGTCCCGGCCGTCGCGGGGTACCCGCACGTGACCGTTCCGATGGGCTTCGCGTACGGCCTGCCGGTCGGGCTCTCGTTCTTCGGAAGAGCGTGGAGCGAAGCGAAGCTCCTGAAATTCGCCTACGCCTTCGAGCAGGCCACGAAACACCGGAAGCCTCCGAAGTTCTTGACGACAGCGGACCTGACACTGGTCTCGAAAGGAGTCTCATGAACACCCGCGAGTACTACGCCCAATGCTTCAAGGCGGAGAAGCCGAAATTCCTCCGCGTTCTCCAGGCCATTCCGCCGGACAAAGCCTCCTACCGCCCCCATCCGAAGAACAACGGCGCCGGCGACATCGCGTGGCTGCTCGCGAGCGAGCTCGCGGACGCCTGCGAGGTCGTCGACCATGGCCAGGTCGACTTCGTCCTGAAGCCGACTCCCGCGACGGTCGCCGAATCGGTCGCGGCCTTCGAGAAAAACGCGAACGAGCTCGAACGCCGCCTCCCGAAACTCGACGACGCCGCCTGGGAAAAGAAGGCGAAATTCCTCGTGGACGGAAACGTCGCGTGGGAAACGACGCTCGGAGACATGCTGTTCGGATTTCTCTTCGACGCGATCCACCACCGCGGCCAGCTCTCGGCGTACCTGAGGCCGATGGGCGCGAAGGTGCCCTCGATCTACGGGCCGTCCGCCGACGACCCGGGGGCGTGATCGCGCCCTAGTTGTTCGAGATATTCGACTTCGACTTGACGATCGCCACGCTGACCGGCTGCGCGCCGTCGGAGTCGAATGAGATGTTCTCCGACGTCCGGCCGCTCCACTCCCGCGTGATCCGTCCTCCTGCCGTGCCGGTCACGGTGACGGTACACGCCTCGCCGGCTTTGGCGTCGCGAGGCGTGAGCGTAATCGTGTACGAGCCCTTTTCGATTTTGCCGAAATCGGCCTTTCCCTTGTCGTCGGTGGTGCGCGTGTCGGCAGTCGTGCGCGCGGCGGCCCCTCCGCCGGAGCCTTTTCCGAGCTTCACGTCCACTCCCTTGAGCGGCGCGCCGGCAAAGGCAACGGAAGCAGCCAGTGCCGTGACGCCGACGGCGAACCTCGCCAGATTTCCGAACGAATTCTTCCCCGGGAGACTCGTCATCCTCATCGCGTTCCTCATGTCACTCCTCTCTGGAATCGCATGAACAATAACTCCCGCTAGCGCGCGGATCAACAACGCGCGGGAGAAACCGCGACGTCTACGAGCTGTGGCCGTCAGCATTTGCGGCGAGTCGCTCAACTCTGGATTTTACCCGAGCGGTCTCGCGTCGCGCCCCGATCTGGCCGAGCTTTTGCTGTAAGGTGAACAGGGAAAACATGCCTTTTTCGAGACGCGCGAAACTCTGGAGCCACCTGGGGAAGGAACAGCCGATCCGGGCGGAGCTGTACGGACGCGAGCGTCTGGACGCCGAAGCGGCTCGACTGGCGTCCGCCCACCTCGGCAGCCTTCGGGCGGGGGGGAGAGGCCCGATGCGGGGCCGCCTCGAGGAGAACGACCGCCAGCTCCGGATGATTCACGCGTCGATCGTCGCGGGGGCCAAGCGCGGCGAGACCATCTCTCCGGCTGCCGAATGGTTCCTCGACAATTTCCATCTCGTCCTCGACCAGGTCCGCGAAGTCCGTCAGGACTTTCCCGCGCACTACGAGCGGGAGCTTCCGCACCTTACCCGGGGAGAGCTCGGCGGTTACCCGCGCGTCTACTCGATCGCCACAACGCTCGTCGCCCACACCGACAGCAGCCCCGACATGGAGACGCTCAAGAATTTCCTCGACGCGTACCAGGCGGTCTCTCCGCTGTCGATCGGCGAGCTGTGGGCGATTGCCGTCGCGCTCCGCGTCGCGCTGATCGAGAACCTCAGGCGCCTCGCCGGCCGCATGGAAGTCGCGCGGCGCGAGCGCGCAAAGGCCGACGCCCTCACCGAACGGGTGCTGTCGGCGCTCGAAACGGCGACCGGCCTTCCGGAGCGGGAGGCGATCGCCGAAGCCGTGTTGAAGGCTCCCGAACGGCGAGAGTTGAGAATCAATCAAACGTTTGCCGTGCGCCTCATTCAGCGCCTCCGAGACGTCGATCCGTCGCTCTCGACGGTACACCGGTGGATCGAAGAAGGCCTCGCGGCCCAGGGACTCACGGTCGAAAGCGCGGTGCTGGCCGAGCACCAGAGGCAGACGACCGCGCAGGCGACGATCGCGAACATCATTTCGAGCATGCGGCTCTTCTCGCAGGCCGCATGGCCGGATTTCGTGGAGTCTGTCAGCGCCGCCGAGCGGGTGCTCGAGGAGGACCCGGCGGGAGCCTATCCGCACCAGGATTTCGAGACCCGGGACCGCTACCGGCACGTCCTCGAAGCGCTCGGGAACAGGGATGGCGCGCGCGAGCTGGCCGCCGCGCGCCGCGCCGTGGAGCTGGCGAGCGAGGGAGCCGCGCCCCGCGAACGCCACGTCGGCCACTACCTCGTGGACGCCGGCCGTCCGATCCTCGAGCGCGAGCTGGGCGTGCGCCCCGGGCTCGCGGCTGCCACCCGCCGTCTCGTCCTTCGCTCCCCTGCGGCGTTCTACATCGGGTCGATTCTCCTGATCACCGCGGCGATGGAGGCGATTGCAGGCGCCTACGTCCGGGCCCACGGAGCGGGCTGGACGATGCTCGCCGTGTCTCTCCTCCTGTCCCTGATCCCGGGAACGGAGCTCGCGCTCTCGATCGTGAATTTTTCCGTCAACTTCCTGATTCCTCCCCGCCGGCTTCCGAAGCTCAAATGGCGCGACGGCATCCCGGAGGACTTCCAGACGCTCGTCGCGGTCCCGTCTTTTCTCGGCGACGAGGAGGAAATCCGCGAGCTTCTGTCTTCACTCGAAATCCGCTCCTACGCCAACCCCGACCCGAACCTCCGCTTTGCTCTCCTGACCGACTTCGGGGACGCGGACACGGAGACACTGCCGGACGAAGACCGGCGTCTTCAGCTGGCCGAGGACGGAATCCGGGATCTCAACTCCCGGGCCTCATCGCCCGGGCGATTCTGGCTTCTCCACCGAAAGCGGCTGTGGAACGCGGCGGAGGGGAAGTGGATGGGGTGGGAGCGAAAACGCGGAAAACTGACGGAGCTCAACCGCCTCCTTCGCGGCCGCGGACCCACGAGTTTCGAGGTCGTGACCGCCGAACCGGCTGCCCTGGCGAAAATCCGGTTCGTTCTCACGCTCGACGCCGACACGCGGCTTCCCCGGGAGTCCGCGAGCGCGCTCGTGGGGACCCTCGCGCACCCGCTGAACCTTCCGCGGTCGGATGCGAAGACCGGGCGCGTCGTCGCGGGCTGCTCGATCGTCCAACCGCGCGTCTCCATCACTCCGGAAAGCGCGAATCGCTCTCCGTTCGCCCAGATCTCCTCCGGCCACGCGGGGATCGACCCCTACACGACCGCCGTCTCCAACGTCTACCAGGACCTCTTCGGCGAGGGCAGCTTCACCGGAAAAGCAATTTACGACGTGGACGCGTTCGAGTCCGCGCTCGCCGGGCGAATCCCGGAAAACGCGATCCTCTCGCACGACCTGCTCGAGGGCTGTCTCGCCGGCTCGGCTCTCGCAACCGACATCGAGATCTTCGAAGACCATCCCTCGTCCTACGACGTCTACACGCGCCGGCAGCACCGCTGGATCCGCGGAGACTGGCAGATCGCCCGGTGGCTCGGCCGCAGTGTGCCGATGGAAAGAGGAATCGAGGCGAACCCGCTTTCGGCAATTTCCCGATGGAAGATCCTCGACAACTTGAGGCGGAGCCTCCTCGCACCGGCCCTTTTCCTCTGGCTCGCCGCCGCCTGGCTCTTCCTCCCGGGCTCTCCCTTTTTCTGGACGACTCTCGCGATGTCCGCGATCGCTTTCCCGATCATCTTTCATCTCGCCGAAGGCCTCACCATCCACGCCCGGGGCGTTCCCTGGACGAGCCAGTTCTGGAGCGTCTGGGGAGATCTGCTGGACAATTGCGCGCAGTTCGCGCTTCGCGTCGCCTTCCTTCCCCACCTTGCGGAGGTTTCGATCGACGCCGCCAGCCGGGCCCTTTTCCGGCAGCTGATCTCCCACCGGCGACTCCTGGAGTGGACGACGGCGGCCGCCGCCGAAAAGGACCGCGTCTCCTCGGTCGCCGGCTACGCAAGGCGAATGGGGAGAAGCTGGGTGGTGTCCGCAGCGCTCGCCGGGGCGATCGTGGCGATCGCCCCGCGCCACCTGCCGGCCGCCGCCGGGTTCCTCCTCCTCTGGCTGATCTCGCCGGCGCTCGCCGCGGGCGTGAGCCGGCCGATTCGCCGGGAGCGACGCGAGCTGTCCGCCGAGGACGTGCTCGAGCTTCGCGAAACCGCTCGCCTGACGTGGAGATTCTTCGAGAAGTTCGCGAACGCGGAAGAGCACGATCTCCCCCCCGATAACTATCAGGAGGACCCCGAGCCGCGTGTCGCGCACCGGACCTCTCCGACGAACATCGGGTTCTCTCTTTTGTCGGCCGTCGCGGCCTTCGATTTCGGGTACGTGGGGATACGCGACCTCGTCGAACGCCTCGAACGGACGCTCGGCGTCGTGGAATCGCTCCCGCGGCTTCGCGGGCATCTCTACAACTGGTACGACACGACGACCCTCGCACCCCTTCCGCCTCGCTACGTCTCGTCGGTCGACAGCGGAAACCTCGCGGCAAGTCTCATCGCGCTCAAGCAGAGCTGCCTCGAGCTGGCCGAGAGCTCGCCCCGACCTCCCTGGAGGGACGGGCTCGCCGATCTGATCCGTCTCGTTCAGAAGGAGGTCGATGCGATCCCCGCCTCGGGCGTTCGGACGGAGGCGATCCCGCTGCGCCAGCTCCGAAATCAGGTGCTCGCGCTCGGAGCGCTGCCCGCCTCGCCGAATGCGCTCGAAAGCGAAGTTCTCGCCGAAATCGAACAGAGCGGCTCGGCCCTCGAAGACGCCGTGCGGGCGCTCGCCCAGGAGCACGCGGAGATCCCGCTCGCCCAGCTGCTCGGCCTCCTCGGCGACGTGGCGCGGCAGGCCCGGTCTCTCGCGCGCGATTCCGAAGGCCCCGCCGACGCGCCGGCGATCGAACAGCGGCTCCGGGGGATCGCGAATCGCGCGCAAAAATTCGTGGACGAGACAGACTTCTCGTTTCTCTTCGACGGGGAAAGAAAGGTCTTTTCGATCGGCTGGAACGCGCAGATGGAGCGTCTGGACAAGTCGTACTACGACCTCCTGATCTCCGAGGCTCGGCTGACGAGCTTCTGCGCGATCGCCAAGGGCGACGTGCCGACGGAGCACTGGTTTCGCCTGCAGAGGCCGTTCGCCGTTTCTTTCAAGCGTCCGGTCCTTCTGTCCTGGTCGGGAAGCATGTTCGAGTACCTGATGCCCCTGATCCTCCTCCGGTCGTATCCCGACACGCTGCTGCACGAGACGTGCACAGCGGCGGTCGAGGCGCAGGTGCAGTACGTCCGGGGAAAGAAGATTCCCTGGGGCGCGTCGGAATCCGCCTACAACGCCCGGGACCTGCACCTCAACTACCAGTACGGCCCGTTCGGCGTGCCGGAGCTCGGCCTTCGCCGCGTTGCGCCGGACGAGCTCGTGATCTCTCCCTACTCGACATTCCTCGCGCTGCTCGCGGACCCTTCGGGAGCGCCGGAAAACCTTCGTCGGCTCGCGGCCGAGGGAGCGCGCGGAGACTTCGGCTTCTACGAGTCGATCGACTACACGCCGAGGCGCCTGCCCCCCGGCTCGACACGCTCCGTCGTCAAAGCGTTCATGGCCCACCACCAGGGGATGATCCTTCTCTCGATCCACAACGCCGTCCTCGCGGATCGCATGCGAAACCGGTTTCACTCGGACCCGGCAGTCCAGGCCACCGAGCTGCTGCTGCAGGAGCGGATCCCGCGCAACACGTCCGCGCTCGCCGGTTCGATCGTCGCCCAGGTGGCGGCTGGCCGGGTCGTCCGCGAGGAAATCGCGATCCCGACCCGGCGGTTCGATTCGCCCGATTCCTCGACGCCGCGCAGCCAGATTCTCTCGAACGGTTCCTACTCCGTGCTCGTGACGGTGGCCGGTTCCGGATTTTCCCAACGGGGCGGCCTGGCGGTTACCCGGTGGCGTGACGACCCCACGTCCGATTCCTGGGGCTCCTGGATCTACCTGCGCGACGTGAGAAGCGGCCAGCGATGGTCGGCAGGGCATCAGCCGACGCTCCGGCGCGCGAAGAGATACGAGGCGAAGTTCTCCGAGCACAAGGCTGAATTCCTGCGCATCGACGAGGGCATCGAAACGCGCATGGAGGTGATCGTCTCCGCGCAGGCGGACGTGGAGATCCGGCGAGTCACGCTGACGAACACCTCGACGAGGGCGCGCGACGAGCGGGACATCGAAGTGACGAGCTACGCCGAAATCGTCCTCGCGCCGCAGGCTGCCGACATCGCCCATCCCGCCTTTTCGAAGATGTTCCTCGAGACGGAGTGGACTGGCGGGAGGCTGCTCTGCAGCCGCCGGCCGCGCTCGCCGGAGGACAAGCCGGCGTTCGCCGCGCACGCGATGGCGGTGTCGGGCACGAGCCTCGGGGGCGTGCAGCACGAGACCGACCGCGCCCGCTTCCTCGGCCGCGGGCGGTCTCCCCGCGCCCCGGCCGTGCTCGTCGAGGATCGCCCGCTCTCCGACACGACGGGCGCAGTTCTCGACCCGATCTTCTCCCTGCGCCATCGCGTTCGCGTGCCGGCGGGCCACAGCGTCCAGATCGCGTTCGTGACCTCGGCGGCCGACACGAGGGAAGATGCGCTCGCCCTCGTCGACCGATTCAAGGACCCCGCGCTGTTTGACCGCGAATCCTCTCTCGCGTGGATGCGGTCGCAGGTGCTGTTGAGGCACCTGAACATCACGAGCGACGAGGCCCAGCTGTTCCAGCGCCTCGCGACCCGCGCCTTCTACAACGACCCGAGCCTGCGGCCCGCCTCGGAGCTCCTGGCCCGCAACACGGGCTCGGCCCGAGCGCTCTGGGCCCACGGCATCTCCGGGGACCTTCCGATCGTGCTCGTCCGAATCGCCGACATGGAGGAGATCGATCTCGCGCGGCAGCTCCTGCGGGCGCACGAATACTGGAGCCTCAAGGGGATCACGGTCGATCTCGCGATCGTCAACGAGAGCGGGTCCGCGTATCTTCAGCCGCTCCAGGACCAGCTCAATGCGATCCTGGCGGCGTCTCCTTCGCGCCTCTTCGCGGGCAAGGCCGGGAGGAATCTTTCTTCGCAGCGCGGACCAGATTCCCGAGCAGGAGCGAATCGTGCTGGAGACGGCCGCCCGGGCGGTCCTCGTCGGGTCGAAGGGAACTCTCTCCGATCAGGTCCAGCGGATTCCTTCGAGCGAGATCCTGCCGGCCGCATTCGCGTCGACCGCACCGATCACGCCGCCGGCCGGCAACCCTCCCCTCGAGACCGGCAAGCTCTCGTTCTTCAATGGAATCGGCGGCTTCTCCGCGGACAGGCGCGAATACGTGATCGTTCTCCTCGAGAATCAGTACACCCCTTCGCCGTGGTCCAACGTGGTGTCGAACCCGTCTTTCGGCTTTCTCGTCACCGAATCCGGCTCGGGCTGCACCTGGGCGGAAAACAGCCACGAAAACCGCCTCACGCCCTGGTCCAACGACCCCGTGACGGATCCGTCCGGCGAGGCAATCTACCTGCGCGACGAAGAGAGCGGCGAAGTGTGGACGCCGACGCCCCTTCCGATTCGGGACGCCGATCCGTATGTCTGCCGCCACGGCCAGGGCTATTCTCGATTCCTCCACCGGAGAAGCGACATCGAAAGCGACCTCACGATGTTCGTCCCGGTCGCCGACCCCGTGAAGGTCCTCCGTCTTCGCCTGACGAACCGGTCGGCGTCGCCCCGCAAGATTTCGGCGACGTTCTACGCCGAGTGGGTTCTCGGGTCGGAACGGTCCGCGAGCGCGAGATTCGTCGTGACGGAGCCCGACGCGGACCTGCAGGCGATCTTCGCCCGAAACTCCTTCAACGCCGATTTCGCCTCGCGCACGGCATTCGCGCGAGCGAGCGGAGCGCTGATGTCCTGGACCGCCGATCGCCGCGAGTTTCTGGGGCGAAACGGCCACCTGTCGGACCCCGCCGGGCTCCGGCGCGCAAGCCTGTCCGGCCGGAGCGGAGCGGCGCTCGATCCGTGCGCGGCCCTCCAGACCGCCGTCGATCTCGCTCCGGGAGAGTCGCGCGACGTCGTTTTCCTGCTCGGGGAAACGGACGGCCGCCCGGCCGCGGCCGGGCTGATCCGCCGCTACGGCGAGCCGGGCGGAGCGGAGACGGCGCTGCGCGAGAGCACCGCGGCGTGGGACAGGCTGCTCGGCGCGGTCCAGGTGCGGACCCCCGACCTCGCCCTCGACCTGATGGTCAATCGCTGGCTCCTCTATCAAACGCTGTCGAGCCGGGTCTGGGGACGGACCGGCTTCTACCAGTCGAGCGGCGGGTTCGGCTTCCGGGACCAGCTCCAGGACGTCACGGCGCTGCTGGCGTGTGCGCCGGAGCAGGCGCGCGAGCAGATCGAACGGGCGGCGTCCCGCCAGTTCCCGGAGGGGGACGTGCAGCACTGGTGGCACCCGCCGTCCGGGCGCGGCATCCGCTCCCGATGTTCCGACGATCTTCTCTGGCTCCCGTTCGTCGCGGCGCATTTCGCCGAGGTCACCGGCGATTCGACGATCTGGGATGCGGACGCGCCGTTTCTGGACGCGGCGAAGCTCGGCTCGGACGAGGTCGAGGCCTATCAGGAGCCGCGCGTGTCCGCCGAGCACGCGACGATCTTCGAGCACTGCGCGCGCGCGATCGACCGCAGCCTCGTCGTCGGAGAGCACGGCCTCCCGCTGATCGGCAGCGGGGACTGGAATGACGGCTACAACCATGTCGGGATCGGCGGCAAGGGCGAGAGCGTCTGGCTCGGATGGTTCCTCCTCGCCGTCCTCCAGAGCTTCCAGCCTCTCTGCGAGGCTCGGGGCGACAAAGGCCGAGCCGACCGGTATCGCAAGCACGCCGCCCGGCTCAAGTCCGCGATCGAAGCCCACGGATGGGACGGCGACTGGTATCGCCGGGCCTATTTCGACGACGGCGCGACGCTCGGCTCCGCCGCCGACGCCGAGTGCCGCATCGATTCGTTGTCGCAGACGTGGGCCGTCCTCTCCGGAGCGGGAGACAAGACGCGCACGGCGCGCGCGATGGTGGCCGTCCACGAATACCTCGTGCGCCGGGAGGACGGGCTCGTGCTGCTGCTGGCGCCGCCGTTCGACCGTTCGCCCCGCTATCCCGGATACATCCAGGGCTATCCCCCCGGAGTCCGGGAGAACGGGGGCCAGTACACCCACGCCGCGGCCTGGGCGGTGATGGCGTTCGCCCAGCTCGGCGACGGCGACCTCGCCTCCGAGCTCTTCTCGTACCTGAACCCGATCTCTCCGACGAGCACCCGGGCGGGCCTTCACAAATACAAGGTCGAGCCCTATGTGACCGCGGGCGACGTCTACTCCGTACCGCCGCTGACGGGCCGCGGGGGATGGACCTGGTACACCGGATCGTCCGGATGGCTGTACCGGGCCGGCGTCGAATCGATCCTCGGCTTCCGGATCGAGGGAAAGCACTTCACGATCGACCCCTGCATCCCGCGGAGATGGCCCGGCTTCGAGATGGAATACCGCGACGGCGACACGCTGTACAAGATCCGCGTCGAGAACCCGAAGGGCGTCTGCCGCGGCGTCGAGAGCGTCGAGGTGGACGGAGTCGCCGTTCCCGCGAAGCGGGTCTGCCGCGAGCACGACGCGAAGACCCACGAAGTCGTCGTGAGGCTGGGGTCCGGGTCCGCCTCTTGATCTAACGTACGTTATAGCGTACGCTATGGAAATGACGACGATCAGCGCGACGAAGGCGAGGGCCGAGCTCTATCGGCTGCTCGACGAAGCCGCGGAAAGCCACGAACCAATAGAGATCACCGGCAAGCGCCACAACGGGGTCCTCGTCTCGGAGGAAGACTGGCGCGCGATCCAGGAGACGCTCTATCTCGTCTCGATTCCCGGGATGCGCGCGTCGATCCGCAGGGGCTTGAAAGCTCCGCTCTCGAAGACCTCCGAGAAGCCCGGTTGGTAGAGGGGCCCTGGCGGGTCGTCTTCACGAGTCAGGCTCAGAAGGACGCCCGAAAAATCGCCCAATCGGGACTTCGCTCGAAAGCCGAAGGACTGATCGAGATTCTCCGGAAGAATCCCCGACAGACCCCTCCCCCGTTCGAGAAGCTCGTTGGAGACCTCGCCGGCGCCTGCTCGCGCCGAATCAACCTCCAGCACCGGCTCGTCTACCAAATCCTCGACAAACAGAGGACCGTGAAGGTGATCCGCATGTGGACGCACTACGAGTAGGTCGGCGGACGCATGCTATCCTCCCGCCCGATGCAGCCCACAGCGCGCGGTGGCAACCGCGCCGCCACATTCCCCTCGCCCTCTGGGAGAGGGATGAGCGCCGAAGGCGCGAAGGGTGAGGGTGCCCTGCGAATCGCGGTCGTTCCGGGCGACGGCATCGGCGTCGACGTCACGAAAGAGGCGCTGAAAGTCCTGAACGCCGCCGCGAAAGCCGGGAAGCTCGACGTCGCGACGACCGAGTTCCCGTGGAGCGCCGATCACTACCTGAAGACCGGCGAATCGCTGCCGAAAGGCGCGTTCGACGACCTGCGCGCGAACTACGACGCGATCTTCATGGGCGCCTTCGGAGACCCGCGGGTCCCCGACATGGCCCACGCGCGCGACATCCTGCTCGGCGCCCGGTTCGTTCTCGACCTGTACGTCAACGCGCGTCCGATCCGGTGCCTCGACGATCGCCTCAACCCGCTGAAGGGCTTTCGGGCCGCCGACATCGACTTCGTGATCTTCCGCGAGAACACGGAGGGCTCCTACGCGGGGACGGGCGGCAACTTCAAGAAGGGGACGCCCGACGAGGTCGCGCTCCAGGAGGACATCTCCACGCGCAAAGGCGTCGAGCGGATCGTCCGCCACGCCTTCGAGTTCGCGAAGACCCGCGGCAAGAAGAAAGTCTGCATGTCGGACAAGAGCAACGCGATGCGCTTCGTCGGAGACCTCTGGCAGCGGACGTTCTGGGAAATCGCGAAGGAGTACCCCACGATCGAGGCGTCGCACCTCTACGTCGACGCGCTCGTCATGCAGATGGTCAAGGACCCGACGCAGTTCGAGGTCGTCGTCACGAACAACATGTTCGGAGACATCACGACGGACCTCGGCGCCGCTCTCCAGGGCGGCCTCGGAATGGCGGCCTCCGGAAATCTCCATCCGGGGCAAGATCTCCATGTTCGAACCCGTCCACGGCTCCGCGCCGAAATACGCGGGCACGGGAAAGGCGAACCCGTTCGGAGCGATCCTGACCGTGGCAATGATGCTCGAGCACCTCGGAGCCGCGGAGTCCGCGCGAGCGATCGAATCGGCCGTCCAGACGTGCGTCGAACAGAAACGGTGCACGGCGGACATCGGAGGCTCCCGAACGACTTCCCAGGCCGGCGACGCCGTCGTTTCGCTGCTCGGTTGAATGCCGCGCCCCTTCCTTAACGGTTCTTAAGCAAGTACCAATCCGGCACCTCCCTTGCACCGCCCCCGGGACTTTCAACCCCGGGTCCGCCCCGGAGAAAGGGAGCAGAAAGATGAACCGGACATTAACGAGAACGCGCCATCGAGGAGCGGGGATCGCTTTCGCCGCGCTGCTGACGCTCGCGGCCGGGACGGCGTCCGCGCAGCGTTACATCCAGCACAACCTCGTCTCGGACGTGCCGTCGCTCGCGCCTCGCACGGATCCGAATCTCGTCAACGCGTGGGGAATCGCGCACAGCCCCACCGGCCCGATCTGGATCGCGAACAACGGCAGCGGGACTTCGACCGTCTACGACGAGAACGGACTCCCCGTTCCGAACAAGACCGCGCCGCTCGTCGTCGCGATTCCCGAAGGGACGGCCAACACGGAGGGCGGCGTCCCGACCGGAACGGTTTTCAACGGGACCGGGCAGTTCGTCGTTTCGGCGAATGGAAAGAGCGGCTCGGCCGTTTTCCTCTTCGCCGGCGAGGACGGGACGATCTCCGGCTGGAACCCGGGGGTGAACCCGACGCAGGCGATTCTCGGGGTCGACAACTCGACGAGCGGAGCGGTGCACAAGGGAATTGCCCTCGGAGCGATGGGCTCGAACAATCTCGTGTACGTGACGAACTTCAATTCCGGTAATGTCGATGCGTACGATTCGAGCTTCGCGTTCGCGTTCTCTTTCACGGATTCGTCCCTCACGGCCCTGGGTTACGCGCCATTCGGCATCGCGAACATCAACGGAAACCTGTTCGTGAGCTTTGCCCAGCAGGACGCCGACAAACACGACGATGTGGCCGGCCCGGGTCACGGCTATGTCGACGAGTTCGACACGAGCGGAACACTGATCAAGCAGTTCGCCGCGCAGGGAACTCTCAATTCGCCGTGGGGAATGACGCTCGCGCCGGACAACTTCGGCCATTTCTCCGGGGCGTTGCTCGTCGGAAACTTCGGGGACGGCCGGATCAACTCTTTCGACCCGTCGACCGGGGCATTCCTCGGGCAGATGGCAAATCCGAACGGCTCGCCGCTCGCGATCGACGGGCTCTGGGGCCTCGCGTTCGGGAACGGTACGCAAGGAGGAGGCGCGGCCAACCAGCTCTACTTCACGGCCGGGCCCGAGGGCGAAAGCCACGGCCTCTTCGGAAGAATTCAGGCGATTCCGGGACTCGCGCAGATGAACGGACGCAACTGAAGATCCTCACCCCGTCCTCACGGACACCCCTCTCCACAAGTTGTGGAGAGGGGCCGGGGGTGAGGAAAATCAGTTCACGTCTTCCGGGGCTTCCTGGTTCTCGTCTTCCGGCTGAAACGCCCGGGCCGGACTCGGCTTTTCTTCCGGCTCGAGCTCGACGACCCATTTCTCGTAGGTCTCCCCCGGCAGCTCGGAGACGAACCTCGACGATTCCAGGAGAACGTCCATCGAATAGCGGTCGCGCGCCAGCATCGGGTACGTGAGCGCGAGCTCGTTTTTCGCGCGAGTGCAGGCGACGTAGAACAGCCGCCGTTCCTCCTCGAGCCCCTCGGCGGTCGCGGCCGCGCGGAAATTCGGGAACCGGCCGTCGGACAGGCCGATCACGGCGACCCGGCTCCATTCGAGGCCCTTCGCCTGGTGGATCGAGGAGAGGACGACTTTCTCGTCCTCCGGCAGTCCCGCGACCGTGTCCTCGCCCGAGAGCTCGTTGTAGAGGGAAACCTCGTCGAGGAACTTCGGGAGCGAGTCGTACCCGCCCGCGAACTGGGCGAGCTGCTCCAGGTCGTCCAGCCGCGCGTCGCCGTTTGGAAATTTCGCCCGCGCGAAATCGCGGTAGACCTGCTCGACGATCAGGCGAATCGATTCTGCCGGCGAATTGCGAACCGACGGCGTGTCCAGCTTCGCGAAGAGGGAGCGGCATGGCTCGAGCGCCGCTTCCACGCCGCGCCCGTTGATGGATCGCCCGCCGCGCTGGAAGGCTTCGAGCGGATGCGCCGTGCCGCCGATCGCTTCCCAGATCTGCGTCGCGGTCCGCTCGCCGATCCGGGGAAACACCTTCAAGGCCCGTTTCCAGGAGATCTCGTCTTTCGGGTTCGCGAGGACGCGGAGGAACGCGAGGACGTCCTTGACGTGGCGCTGCTCGAAGAACCGCATGCCCGAGCGGATCTCGTACGGGATTCCCCGCCGCGTGAGCTCCAGCTGGAGCTCCATCGCCTGGTAGTGGGAGCGGTACAGCACCGCGCAGTCGGAAAGGCGGTCTCCTTCGTCCCGCCATTCCAGCAGGCGCTGAGCAACGAACCGGGCCTGGTCGAACGCGTCGGGCAGCGGGACGACGGCCGGGAGCACGCCGCTGTCCCGGACGGCCGAGAGCTCTTTCGGAAACTGCCTTTCGTTCTTCGCGATGGACGCGTTCGCGAGGCGGAGGATCTCGGGGGTCGAGCGGTAGTTCGTCGTCAGGCGAAACACCCGGGCCTCGGGATGGCGCTCCGGAAAGCCGATGATGTTGTCGAACGAAGCTCCCCGAAACGCGTAGATCGATTGCGCGTCGTCTCCGACGACCGAGATGTTCCCGTGGCCCCTCGCCATTCCGTCGACGATCTCCCCCTGGAGCCGGTTCGTGTCCTGGTATTCGTCCACGAGGACGTGGGCAAACCGCTTCGAGAGGGCCTCGCCCGAGGGGGTCGAGAGCAGCACCTTCCAGTGCAGGAGAAGATCGTCGTAGTCGCACGCCCTCGCCGCCTTTTTGCGCTCGAGGTACCGCTGAAAAACCGAAACGATCTCCTCCTGGAGCGGAAGGAAGTGGGGGGCGCGCTCGGCGAGGACCTCCGACAGCTTGCGCTCCGTGTTGATCGTGAAGGAGTACAGGTCGAGGAGCACGTCCCCTTTCGGAAAGCGCTTTTCGAGCGTCGGGATCTTCAGGTCGGAGGTCGCCGTCTCCAGCATCTCTCGGGCGTCCTCCGCGTCGAGGATCGAGAAATTCGGAGGGAGCCCGATCTGCTCGCCGTACTGGCGCAGCAGCCGGTTTCCGACCGAATGGAACGTGCCGCCCGCCATCTTGCGCGTGTCGATCGTCAGCAGCGCTTCGACGCGGCGCATCATTTCCCGCGCGGCCTTGTTCGTAAATGTCAGGAGGAGGATTTTCGCCGGGTCGACTCCCGATTCGATGAGCCTCGACACCCGGTACACGAGAGTCCGGGTCTTTCCCGATCCCGCCCCCGCGATCACGAGGACCGGGCCGTTTCCCGCGAAGACGACCTCCTTCTGCTCCGCGTTGAGCTCCCGGTCGTAATCGATCCGGTAGTTCACGGAGGGGACCGGAGTCCGAAGGACGTACTTCTTCATGCGACCGGCCATTATCGCAGATGAGGTCGACGCCCCGATTCCGACAGGAACATCACCGGTCCGGCTATGCTCTATCCGTCGAAAGGAGATCTCGTGACGATCGGCCCCGACGCCTCACGCAAGCGCTGGATCCTCGCGGCGACGATCCTCGGCTCGACGATGGCGTTCCTGGACGGGACCGTCGTCAACGTCGCGCTCCCCGTCATTCAGCGAAAACTCCACGCACCCCTGTCCCGCGTTCAGTGGGTCGTCGAGGCGTATCTGCTCTTCATTTCCGCGCTGCTGCTCCTGGGGGGCTCGCTCGGCGACCGGTTCGGGCGAAAGCGCGTCTTCGTCGCGGGCACCGCGATCTTCGCTTTTGCCTCCGCCGCCTGCGGCGCAGCGCCCTCGACCGGAGCGCTGATCGCTGCAAGGGCGATTCAGGGGATCGGCGGGGCGCTCCTCGTTCCAGGCAGCCTCGCGCTCATCACGGCAAACTTTCCCCCGGGAGAGCGCGGGCGCGCGATCGGGACCTGGTCGGGAGCGACGGCGCTCACGACCGCGCTCGGGCCGCTCGCGGGAGGATTTCTTGTCGACGCGGTCTCGTGGCGCGCGATTTTCTACCTGAACGTTCCCATCGCCGCCGGGGTGATCGGGATCACGCTCCTTCGCGTTCCCGAGAGCCGGGACCCGGATTGCAAGCCGCTCGACCTCGCGGGCGCGGCCCTCGCGGCCGGCTCGCTGGCGGGAATCACCTTCGGCCTGACCGAGGCGTCGCGCGGCCCGTTCGGCTCGCCGGCCGTGCTCGTTCCCCTTCTCGCCGGCCTTCTCCTGGGCGCCCTGTTCGTCGTCCATGAATCGAGGAGCCGCCATCCCATGCTCCCCCTTGCGCTTTTTCGGTCGCGAGCGTTCACCGCGACGAATGCCGTCACCCTCTTCCTCTACGGATCGGTCGGCGCGATGTTCTTCTTCCTTCCCTTCGAGCTGATCCAGGCCCGTCGGTACACCCCCACTCAGGCCGGAGCAGCGCTGCTGCCGTTGATCGCCGTGATCTCGACCCTGTCCCGCTGGACGGGAAAGCTCGGCGAGCGCGTCGGCCCCCGCCTGCCCCTGACTGCCGGACCGCTGCTCTCCGCCGCGGGCCTCCTTCTGTTTCTGATTCTCCCGCCGGGCTCCTACTGGACATCCGTGTTCCTGCCGATTCTCGTCGTCGGCTTCGGGATGGCGCTCGCCGTACCCCCGCTGACGACGACGGTCATGAGCTCCGAGAAGGAAAAATACGCGGGCATCGTGTCCGCCTTCAACAACACGGTCTCGAGGATCGGGAGCCTCTTCGCGATCGCGGGGCTCGCGATCGCGGTCGCCGCAACGAGCGGCGCGTTCGCCTCGCCCGTCTCGGCGGCATTCCGAATCGCGATGGGAGGCTCGGTCACGCTCGCGATCGCGGCGGCGGTCATCGCGGCACTGTTCCTGCGACCCACGGGCTCCATCAGCCGGTAACCGCGCCCGAGCGGGTCCTGTCACGGGACTCGATCCACTTTTCCGCTCGCTGCGATTTTTGGACTTTGCTACGTCTCCGCGCCGCGAGCGGCAAAAGGGATCTCCTCCCGGGCCACCCGCTCGGGCGAACTCCACCGACTCACGTTTGGTAGGATTGAGGCATGATGGTCATTCGGAAACGCCACGAAACCGTCGGGGTGAAGGTTGGCCGCGTGCTGGTCGGCGGTGGCGCGCCAGTCGTCGTTCAGTCGATGACGAACACCGACACGGCCGACGCGCCCGGGACGGCGCGGCAGTGCGTGGAGCTCGCGCGCGCCGGCTCCGAGCTCGTTCGCGTCACCGTCAACGTCCCGGAAGCGGCGGCCGCCGTCCCCGAGATCCGGAAACGGATGCTCGACGCCGATTGCGACGCGCCCCTGATCGGGGACTTTCACTACAACGGCCACGTCCTCCTCGCGAAGTTTCCCGAAATGGCCCGGGCTCTCGACAAGTATCGGATCAATCCGGGCAACGTCGGCAAGGGTCAGAAACGCGACGAGCAGTTCGCGACGATCTGCCGCATCGCGGCCGAAAACGGGAAACCCGTCCGCATCGGCGTCAATGGCGGCTCCCTGAACCAGGAGCTCGTCATGGACAAGATGCAGGAGAACACCGACCGCGACCTCGGGCGGTCCTCCGAAGAGATCGTGAACGAATGCATGGTCCTTTCCGCGCTGCAGTCGACCGAGCTCGCAATCGCGAGCGGCCTGCGCGAAGACCAGATCATCATCTCCTGCAAGGTCTCGCGCCCTCTCGACCTGATCTCCGTGTATCGCGACCTCGCCTCGAGGACCCGGCAGCCTCTTCACCTCGGACTGACCGAAGCGGGAATGGGGATGAAGGGCATGATCTGGTCGGCCTCGGCAATGGGAGTTCTTCTCAACGAAGGGATTGGCGACACGATCCGCGTCTCGCTCACGCCCCGCCCGGCGGGAGACCGCCGCGAGGAAGTGTATGCGGCCTGCGAGCTGCTGCAGGCGCTCGGCATCCGTTCGTTCGCGCCCAGCGTCACCGCGTGCCCGGGCTGCGGGCGCACGACGTCGACGACGTTCCAGGAGCTCGCGGAGCGGATCCAGGAATACATCCGCGAGAACATGCCGCGATGGAAGACCGAGTTCGAGGGCGTCGAAAACATGACGCTCGCCGTGATGGGATGCGTCGTCAACGGCCCCGGCGAGTCGAAGGCCGCGTCGATCGGAATCAGTCTTCCCGGAACGGGCGAAGAGCCGCGCTGCCCCGTGTACATCGACGGCCAGCACTTCACGACTCTGCAGGGCACCTATGACGAGCTCGCGGAGGGATTCCGGAAGCTCGTCGACGACTACGTCGCGACGAAATATTCGCGCAAAGCCGTCACGGCGACGCGCTAGAAGCCAGCCGGTAGTACTGGCGAATCACGTTAAGCGCCGGCTTCCCCTGCGGAGTGAAGTCGCGTTCGGCCGACGCGTCCGGCCTTCCCGTCGCCGCGAGGCGCGGGTTCCACTTCCAGACGAACGTCCCCGCGAACCACGGCCTTCCCCAGATCGTTTCGAAAAACGCCCGATAGGCCTCGGACTGGAGCCGGAAGTCGGACGCGCCGTCGGTCTCCCACTTCCAGGGCTCCTTGACGCCTCCGGCAACGCTTCGATACCCGATCTCGGTGAACGCGACCGGACGGGCCGTCTTTCGCGAGAGCGGCTCGAGCTCCGCGGAGATCCTGTCCCACGAGGCTCTCAACTCGGCCGGCGTCGGTCGCGCGGACGACGACAGGGGGTAATAGGCCTGAATGCCGATGAAGTCGAGCGCATCCCAGAACGGCACGCGGGCCGCTTCCTCCCAGTTGGCGCAGTACGTGAGCGGGCCGTGATAGACCGCCCGGATCTTCGCGATCAGCTTTCGCCAGTCCGCCGCCCGCGAGCTCGTGCCGCACAGCTCCGTGCCAACCGCGAGCGCATCCATTTTTTCGTGCTCGGCGAGCTCGGCGTAGTGAAGGATGAATTTTTCATAGGAATCGAACCAGACTTCCCAGTCCGCTTCGCTGGCCATCTTCAGATCACCCACCCAGTCGCGATGGCCCACCCAGAGATGGGGCTTGAGCAGTGTCTTGATCCCGATCGCGCGCCCGAGGCGGGCCGTCTCCGCCAGCCCTTCGTCGCTCTCGCCCCAGTAAACGCGCGAGCCGGTTGCGAGGATGACTTCCGGAGACCGAGTCGACCGGCACCATCCGAACGGTGTCTGCGAGATCCAGTCGACGCCGACTTCTTTCAGTGGCGCCAATTCCCGCGCGCCGATCTTTCCCACGGCCTCCCAGCAGACGCCGCGCATTTTCTGGATTTGCCGCGGTTCGTTCCCGCGCACGGCCGCAAGACTGAGTAAGAACGGGAGCGCGATCGCCGCCCCTGAGCAAACCGTCCTCATCATCCGGCGGCGAGAAACGGCAGCGCCAACCCGGGTCTGCAGGCTCACGGCCGAATCTCGGAGGTCCAGTTCGACACGACCGAAAGAGGAACGGTCGTGCCCGAAATCTCCTGAACGGCTGCCAGGAATCGCCCGTCGGATGCGACGTCAAAGGCCTCCCAGCCCTCCGCCGGAAGCGAGAAGAGAAAGGCTGGCTTTCCGACTTGCAACGCGGGAGAGACCCGGATCGGCACGGCGTAGAGCTTCCCGTCGGGCGACGCGTAGAAGATCTCCTTCCCGTCGCGATTCCAACGCAGAAGCGTCGCGCCTCCCGTCGAGATCCGGACTTTTTGCCGGTCGGAGGCCAGGGGTTCGACGTAGGCCTCCGACTGCCCCGACTCGTCGGAGATGAACGCCACGAAACGGTCATCGGGGGACAATCGCGCAATTTCCTGTTGGGATTTCGACGTCACGAGGGGCGCCGGCGCCGGATCGCCGACAAGGGAAAGAGTCCACACGCCAAACGTTCCCCCCGCCGGCCGCTGAGAAAACAGGAGACGCCGTCCATCGCGACTGACGGCCATCGCTTGCTGAAAGCTGCCGGGAGGAAGGAGCGGGGCCTCCGGACCGCCGGCGAGTTCCCTCCGAACGAGCTGGGGCGTCTGCCCGTGCCGAACGACGGAATAGACGAGGCTCATTCCGTCCGGAAGCCAGACGGGATCGAATTCGGTATCGGGCTCCGAGGTCACGCGGGTCTCCACTCCTCGCGCCAGATCGATCGTCCAGATGTCGAAGGTCCCCAGGTCCGGGCGCGTCCGATCGAAGAGGACGCTGCGGCCGTCCGGAGAAATCGCGACATTGATCGTGTCGCCGGCTCCCTCCGATCCGATCTTCCCGAGGACTCGGCCGGAACGATCGAACCAGGTCAGGCGCGAGATGTTCCCCTGCCCCGAGTACGCCAGCATACCGTTGCGCGAGGTCGCAAAGCCGGCCCACTTGTTCGAGTAGAAATAACGGACCGCGGGCGCAAGCGAGAGCAGCGGCCCGCTCAACCGTCCGGAAGCGGGATCGAAGCGCTGGGCGACGAGACCACCGTCCCGGGCGAAAACCAGGAAACCGGGATCCACATATTCGACTCGTGAAGAGAACGGGGCGACGACGCGGGGCGCCTGGCCGCTCGCGGCGAAAATCAAGTTGCTCTCTCCGTCCTTTCGTCCCGCCAGATACAGGAACGTCTTGCCGTCCGGGAGAAACCATGGCCAGCGCGCTTTCGTTTCTCCGCGGGCCGAATCCGGCCGAACGAGAACCGCCGGCCGCCCCCCGTCGGCGGAAACGCGATAGATCAGACCGTCGAACGTCGAGTCGAAGAGAATCTCGCCGGCGCCCCACGTCCCGGTGACTCCTCCCCCCAGCCCCCCCGGCAGATCGCAGATCGGAACGGCAGATCCGCCCGCAAGGTCGATCCGCTTCAACTGGCCGCCCGTGAAAAATCCGATCGACCGGCTGTCGGGCGACCAGAAGATCGACGAGACCCCCTCGGATCCGGCGAGGGGATGCGCCTCGAGCTCCGAGAGTGTTCGAATCCAGACACGTCGGGAGGGCCGGCTGTTTTCGGCGATCTGGCGCGGAGATCTGGCCTCGTTGACGACAAAGGCGAGGCGGCATCCATCCGGAGCGAATGCCTGGCTAACCAAATCGAACGTGGACAGAAACTTTCCCCCGGCCGGGGGAGCGGTCGCGAAACGGATGGTTGGCGGGAAGCTGGAAGACCGTCGATGCTCGATCAGCGCAACCGCCATCGCACCCGCAGCGCCGATCGCCAAGGCCGCAGCGGTCCACGGCAGGAGACTGCCCCGGTTCTTCCGGCTCGAGGGCCGGTTCGAGGGCTCTGTCGATCCGCCCGTCATTTCCGAAAGGTGCTCGCGCACCAGCGCGAGCTCCCGGGAGAGATCCCGGGTCGAGGCGTAACGCCCCTCGGGGGCCTTTGAAAGGCAGCGGTCGAGGATCCAGCCGAGCTGCGGCGGTACCACCGGGTTGATCGAGCGAACCGGCGCCGGCTCGTCCCGAAGCACCGCCGCCATCGTCTCCCCGGCCGTCGCGCGCCGGAAGGGCGGCCGGCCCGCCAGCATCTCGTAGAGGATCGTGCCGAACGCGAACTGGTCGGACCGGAAGTCCACGCTCCTTCCGCCCGCCTGTTCGGGCGACATGTAGGCGACGGTCCCCATGACGATTCCGTCGGAGGTCTTCAGCCCGTCGGAAGTCGGAAGCTGCGACATACCGGCGCTCCCGGTCTCCGCCAGCTTCGCGAGGCCAAAGTCGGCGATCTTTGCGTCGCCTGTTTTCGTGAGCAGGACGTTTTCGGGCTTCAAGTCCCGGTGAACGATTCCGCTCTCGTGCGCTTCCGCGAGGCCCGACGCGATCTGGACGGAGAGGTCGAGCGCGCGGCGAAGCGGCAGAGGTCCGCGGTCCAGAAGATCTCGGAGGTTGCCCCCCGCCACGATCTCGGTGACGATGTAGAAACTCTCGCCCGCGCGGCCGACGTCGAAAACCGACACGACGTGAGCGTGAGACAGCGCGGACGCCGACCGCGCTTCCCTCTCGAACCTCGCCACTCTCTCGGCATCGCCGGCGAAACCCTCCGGCAGCACCTTGATCGCGACCTCGCGTCCCAGCCGCGTGTCCCTCGCGCGGTACACCTCTCCCATTCCTCCGGCGCCGAGCGACGAGAGGATTTCGTACGGACCGAGACGGGAGGCGGCCGCGAGGCTCAGATGTTCACCGTTTGCCGGTGATTCTACCCTCCCGGGGGATAACTCATCTCAATCCCGTCACCAGATAGAGCTCCGAGGCGGAATGAAATCGGGCGTACGCGCAGAAACGACCGTCGGGCGTCAGCTGGACGCTGTCGCTGACCACGGCGCCGCCCTCCGCCGTGTCGACGAGCTGCATCCAGGGCCCCTTGCGGCCGCTGACGACGTCGAACCGAACGATCTTCGTTCCCTTCACGAGAAAGAGGAATCGTCCAGTCGAGTCCCACCCCATGGGATTCTCGTCTTCGTCGATCCCCGGAATCGACCGCGCGGCGCCGGTGCCGTCCACCGGGAACAGGTTGAGGACGTGCGGCGGCATCCAGGCGGCGACGTGTCTGCCATCCGGAGGAATGCGGGACGCCAGGCCGCCGCCCTCGGGGCTCACGGCGATCGGGGCTCCACCGGAGATCGGCAGCACATAAAGCCGCAGACGTTCCCCCTTCTGCCTTCCCGAGACGACGAGCCGCTTGCCGTCGGGAAGGAAGAGGGCGTACTGGCACATGATGCCGCCCGTATCCAGGGATTTCGGCTCGCCGGGACCGGTCGGAAGCAGCAGGACGTGGTCGGGAGATATCACCGGGAGAGCGAGCGCCCACTTTCCGTCGGGGGAAAGGTCCTGGGCGATACCCTCGCCGAGGCGGATGGCCGGCGAGATGCCGTCGGTCGGGCGGATATACACGACGTCGTCCTCGTCGAGGAGCATGATCTTTCCGTCCGGGGAGAGGGCTTTCGGCATCGAGAAACCGTACCAGGAGAGGTCCCGGGGAGGACCACTGCCGGAAGACTGAAAGATCGCCGAGATGCGGGCGTCCCAGCGCGCGAGCAGGACGCGCCCGTCCGGCGCGATGTCTTTCACGACGAGGATTCCGGGAGCGCTCGCGACGAGACGCTGCCGGCCGGAGAGAGAGACCGCGTGGAGCGCCAGGACGCCCGATTTCGGGCCTTCCCGGGCCGTGAACCAGATTTCGTTCCGGACCGGATTCCAGGCCATGCCGATCAGATCGCTCCAGCCGCCGCTCAGGACCCGCTTGTGGCCAGCCAGGTCGACAACGCACGCGGATGCCGAGCCCGCGCGATCCTCTCGAAAGGCTATGCGATCCCCTCCGGGCAAGAAATGAATTTCGTCGACCCGGGCTCCCGGACCGGCGTCATAGAGAACCCTTCCCACCGGAAATTCGATCTTGCCGCCCCGCGAGATCGCGAGCCTCTCGGTGCCGGGCTGATAGTCCGCGAAAGTCACCTTCTCCGCGATCAGCCGGGGGGCGCCGGCCGCGAGCGACGTCTCCGCCAACGTGTCGGCGTCGGGTCCGATCCCGATCGCGACTTTTCCCGAAGGAGAGATCGAGAAGAGCATCGCGGGAGGAAGGGCGAGCGGTGTCGAATCCCTGTCGTTCGTACGCGTCAGGTAGACTTTCGAGTCTTTTCCGTCCCATGAGGCGCTGTAGAGAATGGTCTGTCCGTCGGGGGCGAATTTGGCGCGGACCACGTCTCCACGGCGAAAAGTGAGCTGCTGATAGAAGGGAGGCGGCGGCGCGGGGCGAAGAGCGAAGAAGAGCGCCGCAGCCGTCGCGAGGACGGCGACTCCCGCCGTTATCTTGAAGGGCAGGGTCCCGCGCGATCGGGCCGGCATCGTTCCAGCCGACGCGGATATCGGTCCCGTTCCCAGGGAAGCCGCTCGAAAGCGGCCGAGATCGTGGGCAAGGTCGCGAGTCGCGGCGTATCGCTCTCCCGGCTCCTTGGAGAGACAGCGCTCGACGACCCAGACGACCGGCGCGGGCGTCTTCGGGGCGGCCTGCGACAGGGGTTCGGGCTCCTCCCGGAGGATTGCCGTCATCGTTTCCGCTGCGGTCGTGCGCCGGAAGGGCGAGCGGCCGGCGAGGAGCTCGTAGAGAATCGAACCGAACGCGAACTGGTCCGAGCGGAAATCCACGACGCGCCCGCTTGCCTGCTCCGGCGACATGTAGCCCACGGTCCCCATGACGACGCCGGCAGAGGTCTGGCGCCCGTCGGAGGTCGGAAGCTGCGAAATTCCGGGTCCGCTCGATTCGGTCAGCTTCGCGAGACCGAAGTCGGCGATCTTCGCCAATCCGGACCGAGTCAGCAGGATGTTCTCCGGCTTCAGGTCCCGGTGGACGATTCCCTTCTCGTGCGCAGCCGCGAGCCCCGACGCGATCTGCTCCGCAAGGTCGAGGGCCTTTCGAATGGGGAGAGCTCCGCCGTCGACGGTGCGCCGCAGGTCCGATCCGTCGACGAGCTCGCATGCGAAATAGTGCAGCCCGCTCTCCGTGCCGACGTCGAAAACCGTGACGATATGAGGATCGGAGAGCGCGGAAGCGGCCCGGGCTTCTCCTTCAAAGCGTCGCAGACGTTCCGGGTCTCTCGCGAACTCTTCCGGCAGGACCTTGACGGCCACCTCGCGTCCGAGCCGGGTGTCCCGGGCTCTGTAGACTTCTCCCATTCCCCCGGCGCCGAGCGGGGCGAGGATCTCGTAGGGGCCGAGGCGAGTGCCGGCCGAGAGGGACATTCTCCCGAAATGATAGAGGAGACGCCGTCAGGACGCGAAGTAGAGATCGAGCGTGAAGCGAGCCTGGGGGTCGAGGAAACGCCGCCGCAGGGAGAATCCCTCCACTTCGACCATTTCGCAGAGCCTCTCCGGAGAGTATTTGTAGGAGCTTTCGGTCCAGATCGATTCTCCCGCCTCGAAGCGGATCTCGCACTCCGCGCCGGGAATCGCGATCCGCTGCGCCCGCCGGCTCACGAGGTGCATCTCGACCCGGGACTCCTCCGGGTTGAACACGGCCCGATGGTCAAACGACTCGAGGTCGAAATTGCCGCCGAGCTCGCGGTTGATGCGAACGAGCAGATTCTTGTTGAACGCCGCGGTGACGCCGAGCGGGTCGTCGTAGGCGAGGAGCAGGTCGGCGTCGGGCTTCACGAGATCCGCTCCGAGCAGCAGCGCGTCTCCCGGCCCGAGGGCCTTGCGAATGGAAGAGAGAAACGTCCGCGCGGCCGCGGTGTCGAAATTGCCGAGGTTCGAGCCGAGGAAGAGAACCAGCAGGCGCCCGCTCCCGGTTCGGGCCGCGGCGACCCGTCGCAGCCCTTCCTCGTACGTCGCCCGGTGGCCGACGACGGAGATCCCCTCGTACCGGCCGAGACGGTTCTCGGTCTGTTCGAGCGCGGTCTGCGAGATGTCGATGAGATGCGTCATCAGCGTCCGCCGTCCGCGAACGAACGCGGACGCCAGAATCGCGGTTTTTTCCCCGTCGCCGGGGCCGAGCTCCGTCAGCGTCAGCGGGTCCCCCATTTCCGACGAGATCTCTCCCGCGTGCCGCGACAGGAGCGAGAGCTCCGCGCGAGTGATCGGATACCACGGGAGCCGGCAGATCGCTTCGAAGAGCCGGCTGCCGAGCGCGTCGTAGAGGTACTTCGACTGGAGCTGCTTCGGCGAGAGGCCGAGATCCCGCGCCACGTCCTTTCCGAATGCGCTGCCCGCGATGGACGTCGATTCTCCCTGCGCGGTCAACCGGCGTCCTGCGCGCACCGGAACGTCGCATACGGATACGGGTAGTGCTCCTGGAACCAGTTGCGGAACGTCCGGCGCAGGAATTCGGGCGAAGTCGCCGGAGAGCCCCCTTTCATGACGAAGTGGCGGCCGTCGAAGAAGTCCGCGGAATAGCCGGGATAGAGCGGGCTCGGCGAGAAGCCGGGGAAACCGGCGAAGACCGAGCTCGTCCATTCCCACCCGTTGCCGACGAGGTCGTCGACTCCCCAGAAGCTCGCCCCGGCCGGAAACGAGCCGACGGGCACGGGATCGCAGCGGAACAGGTCGAAGTTGCCTCGCGTCCCGTCGGGAGGTTCCTCGCCCCACGGAAAGGCGCGCTCGTTCTCGTCGGCCGTTCCATACGCGGCGCGATGGTATTCCGCCTCGGTCGGCAGGCGCCTGCTCCGCCACTTTGCAAACGCGCGCGCCTCCGCGAGGCTCGCGTAGACGGGCCAGGACATCGGCAGCTCGACGTGTTCGAACATCGCTCGCAAGATCCACCGACGGCCGTCGCGGCTCCAGAAGAGCGGGTGCTCGATGCGGTTCCGCGATCTCCACTCCCAGTCTTCAGGATTCCAGAGCGACTCGCTTCGATATCCCCCCGCTTCCACGAACTCCAGGTATTCCCCGTTCGTAACGTCGTAGCGGTCGATCTCGAAAGCGGGAACGTCCATGGCGAGCCGCGGAAACTCGTTGTCCCAGCCGAACGGAATTTCGCCCCGAAGAGCTCCGAGCGTCGCGCGCCCCGCGGGGACGCGGACGGTCTCCGCGCGCGGCGCGATCCCGTACACCGGGCGCGGCGCCCGGTCCGGAGGAGTTTTCTTCGCCGGATCGAGCAGGTGAAAGATGTACAGGAGAGTTTCCTGGTGCATCGCCTCGTGCTCGAGACAGATCGCCGCCGCCTCCCGGGCGCGCTCTTCGTCCGGAACGTCGCCCGCGTCGATCGCCTCGAACGCGGCGCCGAGTCTCGACGCCGCTTCGCGAACGTACTGTTCGATCTCGTCTCGCGGCGGCCAGCGGGAGATCGCGACCTTCTCGGCCGCATCCCGATCCGAGGGGTCGATGCCTCGCTCGAACAGGGTCTCGAAGTCCTCCCGGATGCCGGGCCACCCGAGAGCCCTCTTCAAGAGGGTGTTGATGGAGAACGCGGCGAGGTGGCCGCGGTAGAAAACAATCGGATGGCGCAGGGGAAGCGGACGCTCGAAGAAGGCCCCGTCGCGGAGGAAGCCGAAATACTGATCGGTGCGCGCCCGCACCGCAGAGAACCGGGACAGAAGAGTGCCTCGGGCAACCGTCGAGCTCATGGCCTCCTCCTCCCGGGCATTCTATGTCCTGTCCTTTGTCTTTTGCGGTTCGATCGGGCAGACTCCGGCAGATGACGCTTCGCCTCTCAACCGCCGGGGAATCCCACGGGCCCGCCCTGACCGCGATTCTTACCGGTTTGCCGGCGGGTCTCGCTCTCGACGCGAACTTCCTCGCCGCCGAAATGCGGCGGCGGCAAAAAGGCTACGGGCGCGGGGGACGCATGAAGATCGAATCCGACCGCGTCGAGATCACCGGAGGCGCGCGGGGAGGAAGAACGCTCGGCTCCCCGGTTTCGTTTCGCATCGAAAACCTGGACTTCGCGAACTGGAAGCCGGTCATGGACCCCTGGGCCGTCGACCCCGAGGCGGCGGCGTCCCGGCGCGTGACGAGGCCGCGCCCGGGCCACGCGGACCTCGCGGGAGGAGAGAAGTACGGGTTCGAGGACCTTCGCGACGTGCTGGAACGGGCTTCCGCGCGGGAGAGCGCGGCTCGGGTCGCGGCGGGCGCCGTCTGCAAGATGCTGCTGAGCGAGTGCGGCATCGAGGTCCGAAGCGGCGTGCTGTCGGTCGGAGCCGTTTTTTCGGCGTCCGAACGGTCGTTCGATTCCCTCTGGAAAGTCGACGACGACTCTCCCCTGCGGGCCCTCGACCCGGTCGCGGAAAAGGAGATGGTCCGAGCCGTCGACGAGGCGAAGGCGAAGGGGGAAACGCTCGGGGGATCGATCCTCGTCGGGGCGCGAAACGTCCCGGCGGGCCTCGGCTCTTACGTGAGCTGGGACCGCAAGCTCGACGGGCGGATCGCCCAGGCGATCCTTTCAGTTCCGGCCGTGAAGGCCGTCGAGTTCGGGGGCGCCATCGAGGCGTCCCAGCACTTCGGCTCGGAAGCCCACGACGAAATCGCTCCCGGCGGCCGCCGGAAAACGAACCGCGCGGGCGGCCTCGAGGGGGGCGTTACGAACGGCGAGGACGTCACGCTCGTCGCGTTCATGAAGCCGATTTCGACGCTCGCCCGAGGCCTCGCGTCGATCGACCTCGAGACGGGAAAACCGGCGACCTCCGCCTACGAGCGCAGCGACGTGACCGCCGTGCCCGCATGCGGCGTCATCTGCGAGGCGATGCTGGCGTTCGTTCTCGCCGACGCACTGCTCGAAGTGACCGGGGGCGACCGGATCGAGGACGTGAAACGACGCCTCGAGGATCACCGAAAGCGCGTCGACGCGTTTGCCCGGAGGCCGGGCTCGTCTTAGTCCGCCCTAGGGACAGACTTGCGCCGTGTCGACCTCCTCGGGAGTGGTCGTTCGCCGGTCGGTCCACAACGGCGAGGCGCAGCTGAGATACGCGGCGAGCCCTTCGTAATCGCCGTATTGGTCCGGGCTCGCTCCCGCCGTCGTTTCGTCGCTCATCGCAGACGTCACGCGCACCTCGGGAATGAAGGTCGCGCCCCCGTCGAACGACTTCGTGTAATAGATGTCCGTCTTCTTCCGGTTCGGGTCGTTGCGCGTGTCGCGCCACATGACGTGAATCGTCCCGTCGGTGTCGTCCACGTGCATCCACTGGTTGAAGTGATCGACGCGGGGAAGGCTCGAGTTGACCTTGACGGGGGACGACCAGGTCGTGCCGCCGTCGGTCGATCGGGAGAACCAGACATTGGCCGTGTTCGTGCTGGTCGCGAGGACGCAGCCGCTCGACTGCGAAGCCGAAAAGTCGTTCCAGACCGCATACACCCAACCGCGGCGCGGGCTCGTGCTGCGGTCGACGTCGATCGAAGGATAGATGAGCGCCCGGCGGTTGCACTGCGCGGGAATGCCGTAGTCGTAGCTGTCGACGGTCGACGCGATGGTTCGGTAGGGGCTCCAGGTCGAGCCGCAGTTGGTGGACTTCGAGACGTTGATCGTTTTCTGCGCCGTGCTCGTCCAGGCCGTGTACACGGGGGCAGCCGCTCCGGGGGAAGCCGGCGGACCGACGGCCAGATCGCAGGCGAGCGTGGAGCCTTTCGTCTGAACGGCCGTCTTCGGCCGGAAGACGCCGGAGTTGGGAGCCGTCGTGCTGGAGACGTACTGGGCCTTGCCGTTGTCCCACCCGACGTAAATCTGGTCACGACAGGCACTGTCGGTCTGATAGTCGATCGTGGCGAGCTCCTTGTCGTTTCCCGCCGCGTCGTCGACGATGATCTGCGTCGGCCAGGTCGCTCCGTGGTCGGTCGACCTGTAGAGCTTTACGGCGGTCACGCTGGACGTGTAGTCGAGAGTCGCCGAATACACGTTCCCGTTCGAATCGAAATTCACTCCGGGATCGGAATGGTTCGTGCGGGTCGGGATGAGCTCGACTTTCGACCAGGTCGACCCGTAATCCGACGAGTGGTACGTCATCTGCCCCCGGCCCGAAAGGTTGATGTTGGAGGCCCCGACGAGGTATTGGGGATGGTGCGGATCGATCGCGATGTAGGTCTCCGACTCCGGAATCGCATCGTTGCTCGCATCGACGTTGGGATGGACGGTGACCGTGGAGGAAATCGTCGCGAGCGAAGATTCGAAGGACGCCGCTTCCGCCGCACCCGTTCCGCCCGAACCGCACGATTTTTTCCCCTCGCGGTCGAGCTCGTTCATGTAGCTGTAAGCCCAGCGCGGGTACTGGAGCGGCCCGCTCTTCGGGTAGTTCAGCTCGGAAGCCAGGCGGCGAAACTCCTGGCGCTGGCGAACGGTCAGATTCGTCGCATCGTCGAAATCGTTCTGCGGCAGGCCGTAAAGTCGCCCGTCGACCCTCTGGCCTCCGTGGTGTCTCGCCAGGATGTCGTCGAGGACAACGCGCTCCGCCGAAATCCGGCTCTCGACGGATTCGAGACAGGGGCCCGCTTCGGGAGAGGCGAGCGGCTGTGACCAGGTCACCGGAGCGAAACAAAACGCGAGCGCGACCACAAAAAGGAGACGGTACAGGAATCGCCTCATGGAAATCCTCCTCCCAAACCCACCAGAAGACTGCGGCTTTTCATGGAGTGTAATGGGAGCGCGTTTTTTCGTCAACCGATCGGGAAACGGACGAACACGGGTGGCCACGCGGCGAGCCGTTGATAGACTCTCCGCCGCATGTTTGATTTTTCGAAAGATAGACTCGACCGGGAATTCCCCGTTCGCAAGAACTTCGTCTACCTGAACCACGCGGCCCTCGCACCGCTGCCGGCCCGCGTCGCGAAGGCGATCGTCGACCACACCGCCGACGTGTCGAACTTCGGCGTTCGGAACTGGAAGAAGTGGTACCGGCAGTACGACGAGACGCGCGAGAAGGCGGCGCGGTTCATCGGCGCAAACCCGGACCAGATCGCGTTTCTGCCCTCGACGTCGCACGCTCTCAACCTCGTGGCAACCGGGATCTCCTGGCGAACGGGGGACACCGTGCTCGGGGACGACCTCGAATTCACCGCGAACGTCTATCCGTGGATGAACCTGACGGAAAAGGGGGTCGAATACCGGATCCTCCAGAGCCGGGACGGCGTCATCACCGCCCAGAGCTTCCTCGAGAGGATCGATCCGACGACGCGCGTCCTCGCCGTCTCCTGGGTCTCGTTCCACAGCGGCTTCGTGTATCCGCTCGAGGAGCTCGGGAAGATCTGCGAGGAGCGCAACATCCTGTTCGTCGTCGATGCGATCCAGGGGCTCGGCACGATGCCGATCGACGTGAAGGCCCTTCGAATCGACGTCCTCGCGGCCGACGCGCACAAGTTCCTGTACGGTCCGGAAGCGTGCGCGACCTTCTACTTTTCCGAGAAGGCGAAGCGCCGCATCGGAACGCCCTGGGCCGGCTGGTGGAACGTGCCGTGGCGCGAGTCGCAACTGGAGTATCGGACGACCTTCTTCGAAGGCGGTCGGCGGTTCGAGCCCGGATCGCTTCCCACGGCGCAGATCTTCGGCCTCGCGGCGTCTCTCGACCTCTTGACGGAAATCGGAATGGAGGCGGCGCAGGAGCGGATCGGCCTCCTCACCGGCCGCCTGCGCGCCGGATTGACGGACCTCGGATGGACGATCAGGACTCCCGACGGCTCGCGATCCGCGATTCTCTCCGCCGTCCCGCCGGGCGGGAACGCGCGCGACGCGGTCGCGAAGCTCGAAAAAGACGGAATCATCGCGGCTCCCCGCGAAGGCGCCGTGCGACTCTCACCGCACGTCGGAAACGACCTGGAAGAGATCGAAAGGGTTCTGGAGGCGATACGAAGGTGGTAGAACGCCGCTGTTACCTCGGATTCGAGCGATCCACACCTCGGGCGCGAATCGGGGTGGGTCGCACCGGTGGCACCGGGTTCAGGCGGACGGGTGGTCGTCCCACCGACCGGCCGCCTTGCAAATCGATCCTGAAGACAGCGCCCCAGCCTGCGGTTCCATCGTTGAACGTCGTTCCATAAAGTTTGCCGTCTGAGGCCTGAATCAAAGAGGCCTGAGGATAGCCACCATCATTCCCCCCGGTGAAGTTGTAGACAACACCCTCGGTGGGCGAGGTCGCGAGATTCCCGATTTTGAAAACCGTGCCGAAACCATCTACACCGCCGTAGTACGTGGTTCCGTACAGGTTGCCGTCAAAGGCCTGGATCAATGACGCGACAGGGAGGGCCCCGTCGTTTTCACCCGCAAAACTATAGATAACGCCTTCGACGGGGGTCGTTGAGAGATTGCTGATCTTGAAAACGGTTCCCGAGTTGTTCGAGCCGCCGGACCAGGTCGTTCCGTACAGGTTTCCATCGGAGGCTTGGATCAGCGAGGCGAAGGAATTGGACCCGTCGCTTCCCCCCGTGAAGAAGTGGATCACGCTGAAAGTTGGCGAGGATGCGAGATGGCTAATCTGGAAAACGGTGCCGCAGCCTTGCTGGCAACCGACGTCGTTGAAGGTATTCCCACCGAAACCCGTGGTTCCGTACAAGTTACCGTCTGAGGCCTGGATCAGGGGACCCATCGGGTTGGATCCGTCGTCTCCGCCCGTGAAGGCGTAGATCACGCTGAAGGTCGGTGAGGTCGAGAGGTTGCTAATCCTGAAAACGACCCCGGCGTCTTTCGGACCGCCGAATGTCGTCGTTCCGTACAAGCTGCCGTCGGTTGCTTGGATCATGGAGGCAGAGGGAAGGGACCCGTCACTTTCCCACGCGAACCTGTGAATCACGGTCTCCGTGGGGGAGGTCGCCAGATCGCTGACCTTGAAGACAGTCCCGAAATCGCTCCCGCCGGAAGGGGTCGTTCCGTACAGGTTGCCGTCCGAGGCCTGGATCAATGAGGCGAGCGGACCAGACCCGTCCCTTCCGCCCATGAAGCTGTAGATCACACTCTCAGTGGGCGAGGTTGAGAGATTACTGATCTTGAAGATCGTTCCACAACCGATTGGAGATTCCCCGGGACAGTTATTCGACCCGCCAAGAGGGGTCGTTCCGTAGAGATTTCCATCGGAGGTTTGGATCAGGGGGCCGTACGGAGCTACCCCGTCGCCTCCGGCCATGAAGGCGCATATCACGCTCTCGGTGCCGGATGTCATCAGATCGCTGATCTTGAAGACGGTCCCGAAACTGCTCGAACCGCCGGCATACGTCGTTCCGTAGAGATTGCCGTCGGAAGCCTGGATCACCGAAGCGTGAGGATTGGACCCATCGCTTCCCCCCGTGAAGGAGTGGGTTACGTTGAAGGTGGGAGAGGTCGTGAGGTTGCTGATCTTGAAGACCGTCCCCTCATCGCTCGAGCCGCCGAGTCCGGTCGTTCCGTACAGGTTGCCATCGGAGGCCTGAATCAACGAGGCGAAGGGAACGCGCCCGTCAGTTGGCGCCGTGAAGCTGTGGATTATGGTTACGATCGGCAAGGTCGCGAGGTCGCTGATCTTAAAAACCGTTCCCTTGTCGTAGAAGAAAGCACCGAAATCGAGGAAAGTGATCGAATACGTCGTTCCATACAGATTGCCGTCGGAGGCCTGGATCAGGGACGCCGCTTGGGGACTCTCTCGCCCGAAGCTGTTGTAGATGACGCTCGTCGCCGGCGAAGTCGTGGGATTGCTAATTTTGAACACCGCATCAATTGTCGTGCCATACAGGTTCCCGTCCGAGGCCTGGATCAAGGCGGCGGAGGGATAGCCCCCATCGGTATTCCCAGTGAAGCTATAGATCACGCTCTCGGTGGGTACAGTCGAAAGGTCGCTGATCCTGAAAACCGTACCCGCGCCACTCGAGCCGCCGCCGTACGTGGTTCCGTAGAGATTGCCGTCGGAAGCCTGAATTAAGGAAGCCACCGGCTTGCTCCCGTCGCTTCCTCCCGCGAGGCTATGGATAACGCTTTCAGTAGGTGTGCCCGAAAGATCTCGGATCACGAACACCGTTCCCATTCCGCTTGAACCACCGTTGCGTGTAGTTCCGTACAAGTTGCCATCAGAGGCCTGGATCAATGAGGCCTGCGGATCGCCACCGTCGTTTCCGCCCAGGAAGCTGTAAATCACGCTCGGAGTCGGGGAAGTGTCGAGGCTGCTGATCTTGAAGACGGCGCCCCAACCTTTCGAACCGCCATCGGGCACCGTTCCGTAAAGATTTCCGTCCGAGGCCTGGATTAGTGAAGTTCGAACGTTTCCCCCCAACGGCGGAGGGAAACTATGGACTATCGCCTCTGAATAAGGCTGCGCAGAAACTGGGACGGCAACCCCGAATGCCACCGCAAACAGCGCGATAACGCCGTTCCTCCGCTTCACGCCAGACCTTCCACTACCCGGATCTACGGAGCTCGGCCCGGTCATGTCGTCGGATCGGGTCGGTCTAGCGGAACTCCGCCGGAAGCTCCGGCGCGTTTCGCGGGGAGCCCCGAAGCGCCTGCCGCAGCGCGGGTGCCACTTCCGGGTCGGAAACGTTCAGCATCGCGAGGCGGGGGTCGATCGGGGTCGGCCCCGGAAACCGCCACACCTCGAATCGCAGCCGCGGGGCGTTCACCCAGGGGCTCGCTCCAACGGTGCCGATCCGCTCGCCGCGCCGCACGCTCTGGCCTCGGCGAACCTGTACCGACTCCAGGTATCCGAAAATCGTGGCGGCGCGCTCTCCGTTCCGGATCGCAACGACTCTCCCGAGATGCCCGTACGGAGAGCCGGGACGGATCGGGAAAGCGCCCGCCCACCGGACGACCCCGTCGGCCGTCGCGAGAACCGGAAGTCCCGCCGGGCAGGCCAGGTCGAGCCCGGGGAGGAACTCCCTCTCTCCCGTCAACCGCGATGTCGTCCAGCCAAAGGGGTTCGTCGGCACGAAGGCCGATTCCGGGACCGGCGAGATCGAGGGGCTCTGCGACGGCCACGTCGGATTCGCGCGCTCGACCTCCTCGAGTCTCTGCAGAGCGCCCCGAAGAAACTCCAGCTCCGCCTCGGTCGCGGCGAGCCGTCCCGGGTCGGCCCCGCCCGACTCCGGAAACGCCGAAGCCCGCCGAGCGAGGGCCGGCTGATCGTACAGAAAGGCGATTCGCCCGAGCAGGTCGCTGTCCGATGCGAGGCGGGACGCCGTTTGCCGCAGGGCGGAAGTGGCGAGCTCGAGCGCCTCCTTCCTCCGTTGGTTGAGCGCGACCACTTCGGACTCCACCTCGCCGCGTCTCCATCTCACGAGCACCGTGGAGAACAGCAGCGGAAACCCCCCGAGAACGGCGGCGAGTAACAGGAGAAGTGCCGTGACGAGCTTCTGGCGTGCCGGCGAAAGCTCCAGGGAGACGACGGTTCTCCTTCCGGACGCGGGGTGATACTGAATCTTCAAGGTTCGGAGAAGACCTGAATCGAGAGCTCGCGCGAATCCTTCGAATCGCCCGACGCGGACGGACGGAACGCGTCCGAGTTTTCAAACAAGAAGACCGCCGGACGGCCCGCGGGCGCGACGAGGGCCAGACGAAGGCCGCGGTCTCGCAGAAGCTCGGCCGAAAAAAGCATCGTCCCGCCGGACGAGATTCGAAATCGCTCTCCCGTCCGGGTGGGGCTGCGGAAGACGATGCGAACACGCTGCCGCTCGCCGGCGAGAAGCCGCACGGCCGCTCGCCGTCCCGACCATCGAAACTCCCCTTCGGGCGACTTCTCCGGAGCGTACATTCCGATCCCGCCGGAGTAGCGAAACGCGTAGGCGGCGTCCGCCGTCGGCGCGAGGGAGACGCCCCACGCGAGCGCCGCGGCGGCCACGCCGGCCCAGGCGATCTCTGCTCCCCCGCGACGGCCGTCCGGAATCCCGAAACTGCGCCAGCAGAACGAAGGCGGCGCAGGAGACCTCCGCGGCGAGGAGATGCGACCCGAAAAACAGCGCGACCGCGAACGCGCCGAGCGCGGCGGCAGCGCCCGACGCCAGCCACGGCGTCTCCCGCCCGGCGCCGAAGGACTTCCTCACCTCCCGCGCCGCGGCCGCGAGAAACGCGAGAAAGATGGCCAGACCGACGATGCCCGTCTCGGCGAGCATCTGCAGGTAGAAGTTTCCCGGGATTGTCGTAGCCGCCCATGGCGGCGCCGGCGCTCGGGCTCACGTTCGGAAGCTGCCACGAGAACGCGTTCCATCCCAGCCCGGCGATCGGATTCCAGCGCCAGGCCTCCGACGCGCCGCGCCACAGAATCGGCCGGGCCGACGCGCGGAATTCGAGGGGAACGTCCCGGTCGAAGATCGACACGAGCCGCTGAAAGAGGCCGCCGGCACGGCGATCCGCCGCGATGACGAGCCCGAACAGAGCGACGGCTGCAGCCGCGCCGGCCCACGCGGCGAAACGCCCGCGAGACTTCGCCGGCAGGCGCGACCGGCCCGCCGCGAGGACGATCGCGGAGCCGCCGACGGCGACGAGAAACCCGCTGCGGGATCCCGACGCCGCGAGCCCCGCGCCGAGCACGGCGGCGCCGATCCACCATCGAACGCGGCGGGAGCTCCACAGGCTCCCGGCCACGGCCGCCGGTATCGCCAGTCCCACGAGAACTCCGAGAGCGTTCGGATCGGAGCTCAGGCCCTGCAGCCGGCCCGCCAGCTGCCAGAAGTGAACGCGGGGCGACGGGATCCAGCCCCGGGTCTGCAAGAGGGCGACGAGACCGGACGCGACCGCCCCGGCAATCACGCCCCGAAGCGCGCGGCGCGCGTCCTCGATGTCGAGTCGGCGAAGAACTCCGTACAGGACGATCCCGGAGAACACCGCGGCGAACGACGCGAGGTCGCCGGCCAGCGCCTCCGCGTCGGTCATCCCGCGGGGATTGACGACCCGCAGGTCGAGCCCCCGGAACAGCGCCCACAGCGATCGGGCCGACGCCGCGGCCGCAGCGGCGGCGAGGATCCAGAGAGCGGCGAGGGGAGCGAGAGCGCGGGCGACGGGATCCGGCGGAATCGGGTCCCTGGCCCCGACGAGCTCCCGAAACAGAAACCCCGCTCCGAACGAGAGGACGACGAGCGCAGTCCAGGGACACTGCGGCGCGCTCTTCAGCAGTGCCGCGGTTCCTCCGGCGACCGCCGAGGCGAACGCCGCCGCCGCGACCCCGATCCGGCGGCTCGCGAGCCCGAGCGTTCCAAACGCGAGAGCCACTGCAACGGCCCAGCGAGACTCCGGCGTCGCCGCGGGAAAACCTTCGAGGAGGACGCCGGCCGCGAACAGCGAAACGAGCGCCCAGCGCGCGGCGCGGAGGGTCATCCCGCGTGAAATTCCTGGAGCGAGGAGACCTCCGTCGCGCGCTCCTGAAGGGCGCGGATCGCCTCGACGGCGGCCGTCGCCGCCGACAGCGTCGTCAGGCACGGAATATTGAGACGCAGCGCGGCCGCCCGAATCGCCGATTCGTCGTAGTGGGAAAGCTTCCCGAGCGGCGTGTTCACGACCAGCTGGATCTCGCCGCCTTCCATGCGGTCGACCGCATTCGGACTGCCCTCGTTGACCTTGAAGATCGAGTGCGCGTCGATCCCCGCGCCGCACAGGTGGGCCGCCGTGCCCTCGGTCGCGAAGATGCGGAACCCCAGCGCCTCCAGTTCCCGGGCGATCGGCTCCAGCGCCGCCTTGTCGTACGGATTGACCGTCAGAAACGCGGTCCCGGACGTCGGCAGCTCCAGACCCGCGCCGCTGCACGCTTTCGCGAAAGCGTGGCCGAAACGCGGCGAGACGCCCATGACCTCGCCGGTCGACTTCATCTCGGGTCCGAGGATCGTGTCCTCCCCCGGAAATTTCCGGAACGGGAAACACCGGGCCCTTGATGAAGAAATCGAGCGGCTCGCGTTCGGCCGGCAAGCCGAGCTCCGAAAGCTTCTTCCCGACCGCGAGCAGCGCCGCCGCCTTGGCCATCGGAACGCCGATCGCTTTCGACACGAACGGAACGGTGCGCGAAGCGCGGGGGTTGACCTCCAGAACGAACAGCTGCCCCTTCTGGATCGCGAACTGCGTGTTCATCAATCCCCGGACGGAGAGGGCGCGCGCCAGCTTCCGGGTCGCGTCCTTGATTCGCGCGAGCTCGTCGGGAGTCAGCTTCCAGGGAGGCAACACGGAGTAGGAGTCCCCGGAGTGGATGCCGGCCTCTTCGATGTGCTGTTGAACGCCGCCGATCCACACGTCCGACCCGTCGGACAGGCAGTCGACGTCGACCTCGACGGCGTCGTCGAGAAAGCAGTCCAGAAACACCGGGTGCTCGGGCGACACTTCGCGGGCGCGCTCCATGAATTTCGAGAGTGAACCGTCGTCGAAAACGACGGCCATCGCGCGTCCGCCGAGAACATAGGAAGGCCGCACGATGAGGGGATAGCCGAGCTTTCGGGCCGCGGCCGTCGCTTCTTCCTTCGACATCGCCTCCGCATGAGCCGGAGCCATCAGCCCGAGCTCCGCGAGCAGGCCGCCGAATCGCACGCGGTCTTCGGCAAGGTCGATCGACTCGGGGCTCGTTCCCGCGATCGGAAAACCGGCCGCCTCGAGGCGCCGGGCGAGCTTGAGCGGCGTCTGGCCGCCGAACTGGACGAGAACGCCGTCAGGCTTCTCGTTCTCCAGGATTTCGGCCACGTCCTCGAAGGTGAGCGGTTCGAAATAGAGACGGTCGGATGTGTCGTAATCGGTGGAAACCGTCTCGGGGTTGCAGTTCACCATGACGGTTTCGAACCCCGCCTCCTTCAGCGCGTAGGCGGCGTGCACGCAGCAGTAGTCGAACTCGATACCCTGCCCGATTCGGTTCGGGCCGCCTCCGAGGATCGCGATTTTCGGAAGCGGCGTTCGGAGGGACTCGTTCTCGCTTTCGTAGGTGGAATAGAAGTACGGCGTCTCCGCGTCGAACTCGGCCGCGCAGGTGTCGATCCTCTTGAAGACGGGGTGCACGTTCGCTTTCCGCCGGAAGGCCCGGACCTCGCTCTCCGATTCGCCGCGCAGCCGCGCGATCGCGGCGTCCGAATATCCCATCCGCTTGGCAGGCCGCAGCCAACCCGGATCGCCCGCCCGCCCGGCGCGGATCTGTTTCTCGAATCCGAGAACGTCCCGGATCTGAGCGAGAAACCAGGGGTCGATCCGCGACACCTCGTGAACCTCCTCCGTCGTCATTCCCAGGCCGAAGGCCCGGCGGAGATGGAAGAGCCGCTCCGGCGTGGGAGTCGCGAGCCGCTCGCGGATCTCCTCCCGCGACAGGGAGGGGCCTCCGTCGTCGAACCCGTCCCGGTCGATCTCGAGCGAACGAATCGCCTTCCCGATCGACTCCGCGAAGGTGCTTCCGATCGCCATGGCCTCGCCGACGGACTTCATCTGGATCGTGAGGCGCGAGTCGGCTTTCGGAAACTTCTCGAACGTCCAGCGCGGGATCTTGACGACGACGTAGTCGAGCGACGGCTCGAAACAGGCGGGAGTCTTTTTCGTGATGTCGTTCGGGATCTCGGGCAGCGTGTATCCGACGGACAGGAGCGCCGCGATTTTCGCGATCGGGAAGCCGGTCGCCTTCGAAGCGAGAGCCGACGAGCGCGACACGCGGGGGTTCATCTCGATGACGACCCGGCGGCCGGTCGTCGGATGAACGGCGAACTGGATGTTCGAACCTCCGGTTTCCACGCCGACCCTCCGGATCACGCGCTTGGCTTCTTCCCGCATCTCCTGGTACTCGCGGTCCGAAAGCGTCATCTGCGGAGCGACCGTGATCGAGTCGCCCGTGTGAACGCCCATCGGATCGAAATTTTCGATCGAGCACACGACGATGACGTTGTCCTTCAGGTCCCGCATCACCTCGAGCTCGAATTCCTTCCATCCGAGAAGCGATTCTTCGATCAGGACCTCCGTCGAAGGCGATTCGGAGAGGCCGTGCGCGACGATCTGTCGAAATTCCCCGGGGCTCGTCGCGATGCCGCCGCCCGAGCCGCCGAGAGTGAACGAGGGCCGAATGACGAGCGGAAAACCGATTTCCGCGGCGATTCTTTCGGCCTCTTCGAGGTTTCGAGCGGTGCCGGAACGGGGCACGTCCGCGCCAATCTCGACCATCGCCCGCTTGAACAGCTCGCGGTCCTCCGCCAGTCGCATCGCGCCTTCGTTCGCCCCGATGAGCTCGATCCCGAGCTTTTCGAGAAGCCCGGAATCCGACAGCGCGAGTGCGAGGTTGATCGCCGTCTGCCCTCCGACGGTCGGCAGAATCGCGTCGGGCCGCTCGCGGGCGACGATTCGGGCCACGGTCTCCGGCGTCAGCGGCTCGATGTAGGTGGCATCGGCAAGCTGGGGATCGGTCATGATCGTTGCCGGATTCGAGTTCACGAGCGAGACCCGGTAACCCTCCCGTTTCAGGGCCTTGACGGCCTGCGTGCCCGAGTAATCGAACTCGCAAGCTTGCCCGATGACGATGGGACCGCTCCCGATGACGAGGATTGAGTGGATGTCGTTGCGGCGGGGCATCTATTTGATCCGGCGGAGTATACCCGATTTGGCCCAATCCGCCGCTCCGGGAACGAGATAACCGGGGAACCGGGGCGCGACTAGCGGTTACTCGTACCGGAGGGCTTCCGCGATGCGGAGCCGCGAAGCGCGGCGGGCGGGGAAATAGGACGCCGCGAAGATGATCGCAAACGAGAAGACCGAGATCGCGGCCAGATCGCGCACCCTCAGGAGGAACGGCACGAACGAGACGAAGTAGATTTCGGCGATCTCGGGAGGAAACGAGACGAGCCGGAACTTCGTGATGACGAAACAGATCGTCGCCCCGGCCGCGAGCCCGAGGACGACTCCCGCTCCCCCGAGCAGAACTCCCAGCCGCAGGAAAATTCCGGACGGCAGACGGGGCGGCGCGCCCATCGCCGAGAGCACTCCGATGTCGCGCTGTTTCTCCTGGACATTCATCACGAGAGTCGCCACGATGTTGAACGTGGACACCGCCACGATCAGGCCGATCACGAGAAAGAGCGTGATTTTCTGGACCGTCAGCGCGGAGAAGAGATTTCCGTTGAGGGATCTCCAGTCGGTCACCGTGAACTCGTCGCCGGCCAGCTCGCGGATCTTCACTGTCGATTCGGCCGTCCTGTCGAGAGAATCGAGCCGGACTTCGAGCACGTTGGCGCCGCTGGACAGGCCGGAGAGTAGGCTCGCGTCCTCCCTTCGGACGAAGACCCACTCGGCGTCGTACTCGTAGAAATTCGTGCGGAAGACCTGCGTCACGCGAAAGGCCTTGCGCCGCAGCGAAAGCGCCGAGCCGCGGCGCGAGGCGTCCGGGACGGTCAGGACGACCGTCTCTCCCTTGCCCACGCGCAGCTTGTTCGCCAGCTCGTATCCGACCGAGCAGCCCGGGAGCTCTCCCGGCGAGGGAGCGGCGGGGCTCGAAACGGAAACCGCGGCGGCAGCCCCGGCCCGGTCGACGCCCTTGACGATCGCGTTCGAGCCCTCCGGAACGGCCTCGGAGCCCGCGGTCCCCTGGAGGTAGATGACGGCGGCAGTCGAAACGACATTCGGGGCCCGGCGTACCCGGTCCGCAAGCGCCTCCGGGTGCGCGATGCCTCCCGGGGTGAGCGGAAAGATCACGATTTCCGCGTTGGCGCCGATCAGCTTCGCCTGAATCTCGTCGCGGTAGCCCGTGAGCAGGCCCATGGCCACGACGAGCGCCGTCACTCCGAGCGCGACTCCGGCGATCGCAAGCCACGACACGCGCGACACGAGGCGGGAGGAGCGCCGGCGGAGGTATCGAAGGGCGATCTCGGAAGCGAGATTCACCGCGCCGATTCCATCAGCGCCAGGAACTCGGGGAACAGCGAGCGGGAATCATGCGGGCCGGGCGCTCCCTCGGGGTGGAACTGGACGGCCAGGATTCGGCGGCCCGGGTCTCGAAAGCCCTCGAGCGTCCCGTCGTTCAGGTTCACGTGGGAAACCCGCGCGCCTGCCGGGAGTCCCAGCGGATCGACGGCGAAACCGTGGTTCTGGGACGTGATCGCGACGGCCCCTCCGCCGGCGTCCTGAACGGGATGATTTCCCCCTCGATGGCCGAATTTCAGTTTGAACGTGTCGGCCCCGAGGGCCCGCCCCAGGATCTGGTGGCCGAGACAGACGCCGAAGATCGGTTTGCGGCCGACGAGCGATGCGACGGTTTCGACGCATTCCGGCAGCGCGGCGGGATCGCCAGGCCCGTTCGACAGGAAGACTCCGTCCGGGGCGGCCGCGAGCACGTCCGAAGGCGTGGCGGACGCGGGGAACACCGTGACGTCGCAGCCGGCGGCGTTCAGGAGCCGCAGGAGGTTCCTCTTCATTCCGTAGTCGATCGCCGAGACGCGAAACCGCGCCCCGCCTGCGGCGGCCCCCGGGTGCGCGGCGGCCGCGCTGAAGTAGACGACATCGGTCCCCGCCGTGCGGGCGAGAGCGCTTCCCTCCATCTGCGGCGATTCCTGCACCTTCTTTTTCAGCTCCGCGGGGTCGTCGATTTCGGTCGAGATCCCCGCGCGCATCACCCCGAGGGACCTCAGCCGGCGGACGAGGCTGCGGGTGTCGAAACCGAAGAGTCCCGGAACGCCTCCCTCCGCGAGGTATTGGGCGAGCCCGAATTCTCCTCCGGCGCCGCTCCAGACCCGGGGAAAATCGCGCGCGAGAAAGCCCGAGGGTTGGATCCGCGGCGACTCGGCCTCCTCCACTCGCCCGCCGTAGTTCCCGACGTGAGAGGACGTCATCAGGACGAGCTGCCCCTTGTAGGAGGGGTCCGTCAAAACCTCCTGGTACCCGGTCATCGAGGTGTTGAAGACGATTTCGCCAAAGAAGGTTCCGGGAGCGCCGATCGATTCGCCGCGGAAATGGGTTCCGTCCTCGAGGACGAGAAGTCCGCCGCTCACGCGCTCCTTCCCATGACGACCGAAAGGGCGCGGACCTGGTTCATCAGGTCGGCGAACTGCTCCGGAAGCAGCGCCTGAGGACCGTCCGAAAGGGCCGTCTCGGGCTTGTGGTGCACCTCGATGAGCAGACCGTCCGCGCCGACCGCGACCGCCGCGCGAGAGAGCGGGATCACCTTGTGGCGCTTTCCCGTGCCGTGCGACGGATCCGCGACGATCGGAAGGTGGGAGATCCTCTGGACGGCCGGAATCGAGGAGAGATCGAGCGTGTTGCGGGTGTGGTCGGCGAAGGTCCGAACTCCCCGCTCGCACAGGATCACGTCGTAATTGCCTTCCGCGAGAATGTACTCCGCCGACAGGAGGAATTCCTCGATCGTCGCGGACATCCCCCGTTTCAACAGGACGGGTTTTCGCAGCCGTCCCACTTTCTTCAGCAGCGAGAAATTCTGCATGTTTCGCGCGCCGATCTGAAGGCAGTCGGCGTACTCGGCGACCTCCTCGGCCGTTTCGGTGTCGAGGACTTCGGTGACGATCGGAAGGCCCGTTTCCTCGCGGGCCTTCGCGAGAATCTTCAAGCCCTCGAGGCCGAGCCCCTGAAACGAGTAAGGAGAAGACCGGGGTTTGTAGGCGCCGCCGCGCAGCAGGCTGGCGCCCGCGGCCGCGACCCTCCGGGCGATCTCGATCGTCTGCTCTTCCGACTCGACCGCGCACGGTCCGGCCCCGACGACGATCTTCTCTCCTCCCACCTCGACCCCACGGATCGAGACGACGGAATTTTCGCGTTTCGATTCTCTCGAAACGAGCTTGTAGGGAGCGCTGACGGGAATGATCTCGAGGACGCCCGGAAGATTTTCGAGACCGGTCGGGTCGACGGTGCCGCGGTTGCCCGTGATCCCGATCGCCACGCGCTGCGCGCCGGGAATCGGCGTTGCCTTGAGGCCCATCTGCTCGACCTTTTCGATGACACGCCGGATCGTTTCGGCGTCGGCCTGCGAGTCCATCACGATGAGCATCGGTGCTAATATATCCGAACCAAAAGGGGGCGCGGATGCGACGGAAATTCTGGCAAACGAAACTCTGGATCGCCCCGATCCTCGCCGCGTGGGCGTTGCCCGCGCTCGGTTATGTTCTCGTCCTCAAGGATGGAAGCAAGGTCCTCTCGATCGACCGGTACGAGGTCAAGCGCGGCTTTGCCGTCTTCCACCTTCCCAACGGGACGATCAACCAGATTCCGATGGCGAAGCTGGACGTCCCGGCGACGGACAAGTACAACAAAGAGAACGTGGGCAACGCGATCACGTGGGACTCGCCGGGCGAAATCGCCACGCCGCCTTCGACCCGCCCGGCCCGCGATTCCCTGACGAGCTACATCAAGAAGCACGACACGAAGCCCGACCTTCCGGAAGTCCAGCACAGCGCCCCGGCCGCCGCGGTTCCGCAGGCCGATTCCGGGGATCCGATGGTGATCCGGGAAGCCGCGCGGATCTTCAGCTCGGAAAACATTTCCCAGTACCGCGTGGCGCCCGGCCCCCGGGTGATCTTCGTCGCCGACGACGAGAACACGGTTTTCCACGCCATGACTGCCGCTGCCAAGCTCACGATCGCGCTCACGGCGTCGGGGCGGGCGAAGAACCTCGAGATCGAAATCGTCGCCAGCAACGGCAATCCCGCGGGGCGTTTCAAGATGGACGCGGACGGCGTGAAAGCGCTCGCCGAGGGCGACGTGACTCCCTCGGAGTTCTTCGTCACGAACGTGATTTTCTGACACCGCGCCCCCTCGGCGCCGCGGTGTCATCCCCGCGAAAGCGGGGATCGCCTGGGTGGATCGGTAGGCGTCAGTGCTCCCCTTGCGGTTCCGCAGCCAGGTAGAGCCGCGGGTCCTCCCCCGTCCACTGCCGGAACTGGTCCTCGTGGGAAGGAACCGACAGCGTGGATTCGTCTTCGTAGATTCGCTCCACCCGGTTCATCGGAAAGAACACCGTCGATGGACCAATCTCCCCCTCCTCCCGCCGCGCCACGCTTCGCGCCCAGGGCTCGAAGGATTCGAGCGTCACACCCCTTAGCGTCACGCCCGCGGGCGCGACCCACTGGAGAAGGCCCCACCAGCGCTCCCGCGGAGTGTGGAGATAGGCGACGACGAAAGTGTCAACCCGCATGTTCGGTGAGCTCGATCAGGACGCCGCCCCCCGCTTCCGGGTGAAGGAAGGCGACTCTCTTGCCGCCGGCGCCCGGCACGGGCGACCGGTTCAACAAACGGTAGCCCCGTTCGGCGAGGCGCGCGAGCGCGGAGTCGAGATCGTCGACCGCGAAGCACAGGTGGTGGATCCCCGGCCCGCGGCGAGCGAGGAATTTCGAGATCGGAGAATCGTCCGCGGTTGGCTCGAGCAGCTCGATCCGGACGCCGTCCGCGGGAAGAAACGCGGTGCGGACTTTCTGCGACTCGACGACCTCGCGATGAGTCTCCTCGAGGCCGAGCTCCCGGAAGATCGCGAGGCTCGAATCGAGCGAGGCGACCGCGATTCCCACGTGGTCGAGTTTCGTGCTCATGTGCTCATCCCGATTTGAACCTCCGGAACAGCTTCTCGGCGGCCGCGTAGGGGTCGATCCGGCGCTCCGCGACCCGGTCGATCGCTTCCTCGAGGCCGTCGGGACGGCTCCGGTCGGCTTCCACCTCTTCGAAGAACTTCGCTTCGAGCAGTCCCCGCAGCCGGGCCGCGGCCCGCTTCCGCCGCCGCTCGCGGTCCTCGCCCGTCGCTTTCAGATGCTTCCAGTGCTCGTCGAGGCCGTCGCGGACGAGATCGATCCCTTCTTTTTTCGTCGCCACGGCCTTGACGATCGGCGGCCGCCAGCCGGACACCGGCGTCGTGAAGTCGAGGCTCATCGAGAGCTCCGCGACCGTCCGGTCGGCGCCTTCGCGGTCCGACTTGTTGACGACGAACAGGTCCGCGATCTCGAGGATTCCCGCCTTCAGCGCCTGCACGTCGTCCCCGAGGCCGGGCACGACGACGACGGCGATGGAATCGGCCGCCTTCACGATGTCGACTTCGTCCTGGCCGACGCCGACGGTCTCGATGAGGACGACGCCGAAACCCGCCGCGTCGAGCACGTCGACGGCGTCGATCGTCGCGCGCGACAGCCCGCCGAGCGCTCCGCGGGTCGCCATCGAGCGGATGAAGACGCCCGGGTCGGTGTACAGGTCCCCCATGCGGATTCGATCGCCCAGAATCGCGCCGCCGGAAAACGGCGACGACGGATCGATCGCGACGATGCCGACCCGCTCTCCCGCGGCCCGGTACACCGCCGCGAGCTGGGAGACGAGCGTCGACTTTCCGGCTCCGGGCGGACCGGTGATTCCGAGAATCCTCGCGCGGCCGGTCTGCGGATAGATTTCGCGAAGCAGCTCCGCCACGTCGGCTCCTCCGCGTTCGATTCGCGAGATCGCGCGGGCGACCTCGCGGGGGCTGTCGAGAATCGCCGCGGGAGCCGGGCCAGGGGTCAAAGCCCGCTCAGGATCTGGCGCGCGATGACGAGCTTCTGGATCTCGGTGGTTCCCTCGCCGATCGTGCAGAGCTTCACGTCCCGGAAGAACTTTTCCACGGGAAAGTCCTTGATGAATCCGTATCCGCCGTGGATCTGGAGCGCTTTGTCCGCGACGCGGACGCACATTTCGCCGGAGAAGTACTTCGCCATCGACGAGATCTTCGTCACCTTCTCCCCCGCGTCCCGCGCGGCCGCGGCCCGGCGGGTGAGGAGCGAGCCGGCGTCGATGTCGGTCGCCATCTCCGCGAGATAGAACTGAATGGCCTCGAACTCGGAGATCGCCTTTCCGAACTGGCGCCGCTCTCCGGAATACCGCAGAGCGGCCTCGTAGGCGCCGCGCGCCATTCCCACGGCAAGGGACGCGATGCCGATGCGTCCCCCGTCGAGGATCGCGAGAGCCTGCTTGAAGCCCTCGTTCTCGCGGCCGATGAGGGCATCGCCGGGCAGCCGGCAGTCCTCGATCAGGAGAGTCGAGGTATCCGAGGCGCGCATCCCCAGCTTGTTTTCCTTCTTGCCGGGCCGGATTCCCGGGGTGCTCATCGGAATCGCGAACGCGGAGATGCCGTTCTTTCCTTTTTCGCGGTCCGTGACCGCCATCAGCACGACCATCTGGCCGGTGGAAGCGTGCGTGATGAAGGTTTTCTGTCCGTTGACGACCCAGCCGCTGCCGTCCCGGACGGCGATCGTTTGCATTCCTCCCGCGTCGGATCCGGAGCTCGGTTCCGTCAGGCCCCACGCGCCGATCCACTCGCCGGTGGCGAGCCGGGGAAGGTAGAGTTTTTTCTGCTGCTCCGAGCCGAACATCACGAGGTGATTCGTGCAGAGCGAATTGTGCGCGGCCACCGAGAGGGCCACCGAACCGTCCACGCGGGCGAGCTCCTCGATCAGGCCGATGTACTGCGACACGGTGAGAGCCGCGCCCCCGTGCTCCTCCGGAACGAAACAACCGAGGAAGCCGAGCGCCCCGAGCTTGTCCCACAGCGACCGGGGAAAAGCCTGCGCCTCGTCCCACTCCATGACGTGGGGACGAAGCTCCTTCTCCGCGAAGTCCCGAGCCGTGTCGCGGATCGCCTGTTCGTCTTCCGTCAGCGAAAAGTTCAAGCTCCGAGATGATACATTTTTTCGATGCCGATGATCATCGCGGCCGGCGGGCTCGCCGCAGCCGCCCTCCTGGCGCTCGCTCCCCGGGCGCTGATCCGGCGAGGCCAGGATCGCCTCGCGCGCGAAATCCTCGAACGCAGCGGCTCGGAGCGGCCGCGGCTCCTCACGCGCGCGGAAAAGTTCGTGGGCGCCTACCGCCGCCTGCCGGGCGTCCTCGGGATGACCGGCGCGAGCCTGGTCTTCGAAAACCGGTTCGAGCCGCCGCTCGAGATTCCGCTCGGAGAAATCCGAAAGATCTCGACCGGAAAGCGCCTGTCCAGCGGGCGCCGCCTCTTCCACGACGAGGTCCTCGCTCTGACCGACGCCGCCGGAACGCTCTTCGAATTCCAGATGTCGCACGCGTCCTGTTTCCAGTGGCGCCAGCACCTCGGGGCGTGGTCCGCAAAACAGAAAGCCTAGGCGAACGCCGTCACGCGGTCTTTGAGCGAAGCCGGTAGAGCTTCGGCGAGCCGGGTCAGGATTTCCTCTTTCGAATATTTCGCGGAGAAGTGCGTGAGGACGATCGCTTCGTTCCGGAAGTCGGACGCCCGCGCCACGATGTCGGTCACGTGCAGGTGGCCGTACCCCCGCGCCTTTTCCTCCTCGCCGGGGCGCAGGAACGTGCACTCGATCAGCAAAACGCGCGACCGGAAGAGCTCGGGCGACTTCTCGAAGATGCCGGCGTCGCAGTCGCCCGTGTAGGAGAGCAGTGGCGTCTCGACCGTGTCGGAGAGCTCGCGGCCGAGCGCGCGCATTCGGGCGAGCTCCGGCGAGTCCATCCCCTCGAACTCCCGCTTCAATTTCCGCCGGCTCTCGAGAAACGTGTACCCGAGTGTCGGAACGCGGTGGCTCCCCTCGAACGCCCGGACGACGAGATCCTTCCGCACCGCGATGCGATCGCCCGCGGACACGGGGCAGAGGGCGGCGTTGTACGTCTCGAACCCTTCGAGCCTCAGGTGGAGCGAAAGGATCTTCGAGAGATCGGCGTGCGTCGCGGCGGGCACGTGGACGCTCCCCGAGGCGAGCCCCTGGAGGGTGCGCTGGGAAGCGTAGGTCGCGATGCCCGCGGCGTGGTCCAGATGGGCATGGCTGAGGAACACGTTCGGAATCGGAACGATCTCGTCGGGGCAACGCCCGACTTCGAGCGCCGAGCGGAGCTCCAGGAGGCGGTAGTAAGACTCCTGCCCGGCGACCGAGCGGCCCTGGACCCGGACGGAGCACACGTCGAGGGTGATCTCCCGTTCCACGTTTTCGAGCCTACCATCCCCATTGCGCCCGCCTCGGCGCCCGGCGTATCATCCCATTGACAGATCGATGGTTGTCTATAACGCCGGCTCCAAAGAGCTCACCGCCAAGATCGTGTACTACGGTCCGGGACTCGGCGGCAAAACGACGAACCTCCAGTTCCTTCACCGGCGCCTGGAGCCCTCCTCGGTCGGCAACCTGCTCACTCTCGCGGCGACCGCCGACCGCACGATCTTCTTCGATCTGCTCCCCGTCGAGCTCGGAGAGCTGAAGGGCTACCGGATCCGTTTCCAGGTCGCGACCGTTCCGGGACAGTCGCCCTACAACGAGACGAGGCGCGTCGTGTTGCGCGGAGTGGACGGAATCGTCTTCGTGGTCGATTCGCGCTGGTCGATGCTTCCGAAAAACCTCGAGAGCTTTCAGAACCTGAAGGACAACCTCAAGGAAGAAGGAACTTCGATTGACACTCTCCCCGTCGTCGTGCAGTTCAACAAACGGGACCTCCCGGACGTCCTCGCTGTCGACGCGCTCCAGGAAGGGCTCGGTCTCGGCCCGCTTCCGTACATCGAGGCCGTCGCTTCCGACGGGAAAGGCGTTGTCGAGACTTTCAAGCTCGTTTCCAAGCTGACATTCGTCGACATCCTTCGCCGTCTCCAGAAGAAAGGCGGGCCCCGCGAGGCGCGACCCTCCTCGACGGCCGCGGCGGAGGCTTCGAATCCCCTGCGTGCCGTTCCGTCCGCGATCGAGCTCGATACCGGCCAGGACGAGAGCGCGACCCGGGCGATCCCCGTGGCGTCCCACGCGACCCTCGACTCCCCTTTTTCTCCCGGCGACGACACGAATCCCGCTGTCCGGGTGGCAGCGGAAAGGCGCGAGGCGATCGTCCAGGAGACGTTCGCTCCTTTTCCGGAGGCCCCCGGCTCGCCGCGCGAAGACACGAACCCCGCCTTTTTTCCGAGCGGGCGAGAGCACCCTTCTTCGAGCCCGAGCACGACCGCCTCGTTCCCGGCGTTCGACCCGGAGCCGCGGACGGGCGAGATCGAGGTCCTCTCGCCCCCCGAAGGGGCGGAGCCCGCTGCGTTTGCCGAAGAGGCGTCTCCGTGGACCGAGGCCGCCGCGGAAGCGCCTCCGGCAGCTTCCCGTCTCGAAGCGCTGGAGTCCCGCCTTTCGGCGATTCAGAGGGCGAAGCCCTGGACAGCGGAGCTCGACGAGCTCCGCACGGCGCTGGCGAACCAGAAACTCGGGGCCGAACGCGGTTTCGGCGACATCCGTTCCGCGGTCGAGCGAATCCAGAGGGAAGCCGAAGAGTCCTCGAACCGGGAGATGGAGCTCGTCGCCCAGATCAGCCGCGAGTCTCTCGGCGTCGCCGCAGCCCTGGAGAAGCTCGGCTTCCGGATCCAGGAGACGGAAGAGAAATTCAGCCAGCTCGCGATCGACCAGGAATCGCGGCTGAGCCGTCTCGAAAGGCTGATCGAGGAACAGGCGGAAAGGAATCTCCAGGATCACGAAGCTCAGCGCCGGACCGCGCTGGAGATCCGCGAGACCCTCGAGGCGTCCCGCGTCGATTCGGAGGAGCGCCTCGCCTCGTTCGAATCGCTGCGGGAGGCCCTTTCCACGACCCTCGGCGACCTGGCGGACAAACTCCGCCGGGCCGTGAAAGCGGCCGGGCAGACCTGATTCCGAATCGAAGCAGCCGCGGCCCCCGCGCGAGGATGAAATGAGCGTGCTCGCCGTTCTTGTCGGGGCAGCCATCATCGTCCTCGTCCTCTGGGACGCGTTCGAATCGATCGTCCTGCCCCGCCGGGTCACGAGACGATTCCGGCTGACCCGCTATTTCTACCGCTCGACGTGGAAGCCCTGGTCCTCGCTGGCGCGCCGGCTGCGGCCAGGCAAGCTGCGCGAGGGCATGCTGAGCGCCTACGGGCCGCTCTCGCTCCTGCTGCTGCTGGTCGTCTGGGCCGTCGGCCTCACGATCGGCTTCGCGCTGCTGCAGTGGGCCGGTCATTCCCTGGAGGATTCCGCGAAGCGGGCTTCCTTCGCGACTGACCTCTACATGAGCGGAACGACTTTTTTCACGCTCGGTCTCGGCGACGTGACGCCCCACGGCGCGCGCGCTCGCCTTCTGACCGTCCTCGAGGCGGGAACCGGTTTCGGGTTCCTCGCCGTCGTGATCGGCTACCTGCCCGTCATTTACTCGGCATTTTCGCGCCGGGAAACCAACATCACGCTTCTCGACGCGCGCGCGGGGTCTCCGCCGTCCGCCCGCGAGCTCCTCAAGCGTTTCGCCCACCCGGACGCCCATCCCTCGATGGCCAGGTTCCTCCGCGATTGGGAGCTCTGGACCGCGGAGCTGATGGAGAGCCACCTGTCGTATCCCGTTCTCTGTTACTACAGGTCCCAACACGACAATCAATCCTGGCTCGCCGCTCTGACGACGATTCTCGACGCCTGCTCCTTCGTGACGGCGCACGGGGAGGGCGAAGTGGCGTGGCAGGCGAAAATGACCTTCGCGATCGCGCGCCACGCCGTCGTTGACCTCTCGCAGGTGCTGATCGCGCCCCCGGGCCCGTGGGTCGAGGACCGCCTTCCGCGCGGAGAGCTCGAGCAGCTGCGCGAAGACCTCCGGCTGGCGGGAATTCCGTTGTGCACCGAGCCCGAGGGAGCGGAACGACTCCGCGCTTACCAGCGGCTCTACGAGCCGTACGTGCATGCCCTGGCCAACCGCCTGCTCATCTCGATCCCCGGGTGGTCGCCGGCGGTCGGCAAGGCCCCCAGCGACAACTGGCAGACGAGCGCCTGGGAGAAGCAGTCGAAGGATCGATCCGGCTCCGCGTCCACTCCGGCCGACGACGAGCACGCATGACCTCTCGCCCCGGGCGGGATCGATTTTGACAAGAAAACCGTAACTTTCCGGGGTGCTTCCGGCGTTTGCCAGTGGGATGCTGCGCACGAACGGGCCGAAAGTCAGGAATCTTCCTCCGCCCCCGGCCGTTTTCGAAGGTCGAATGGCCGAGCTCGCCCGCCGCCTCCCGGACAACGTCGAAGGAGACTTCTATGTCGACAGCACGTGCATCGACTGCGACGCGTGCCGGCAGATCGCTCCCGCGATTTTCCGCGAAAAAGGCGGCCGGTCGATCGTCTGCCGCCAGCCGTCCAGCCCGGAGGAAGATCGCCGCGCGATGATGGCTCTCGTCGCGTGCCCGACGGGATCGATCGGGGCTCCCCGCGAGCGCGACCGCCGGGCCGGCGTGAGCGCCTTCCCCGAGCGCCTCGTCGAAAACGTTTCGTTCTGCGGCTTCACGGCCGAGTCGAGCTTCGGCGCCTGGAGCTACCTCGTGTCCCGCTCGCCCGCGGACGGGGGAAACGTGCTCGTGGACTCTCCCCGGTTCGCGGCGCCCCTCGTCGCCCGGATCGAGGAAATGGGCGGCGTCTCGGCGCTCTTTCTCACCCATCGGGACGATGTCGCCGACCACGAGAAATTCGCCCGGCGATTCGGCTGCAAGCGATACCTGCGCGCCTCCGACGACGGCGCGCGTTTCGGGGTCGAAGAGGCGTGGAGCGGAGACGATCCGCTTCCGATCGGCGACGACTTCCTGGCGATTCCGACTCCCGGCCACACGCGGGGGCATGCCGTTCTCCTCTACCGGAACAAGTACCTCTTCACGGGCGATCACCTCGCGTGGTCGCCCTCCCGAAAGCGTCTCACGGCCTTTCGCGGGGCTTGCTGGTACTCGTGGGAAGAGCAGATCCGGTCGATGCGCCGGCTTCTCGATTTCTCCTTCGAGTGGGTGCTTCCCGGCCACGGCCGGATCCACCACGCCCCCGCGGGTGAGATGCGCGCTTCGCTCGAAAAATGCATCGAATGGATGGAGAAATCGGCTTGAACGAAGAAAGGAGATCTCGAATGCACCGAATCGGAATGTTCGCTCGCGGCCGTCGCCTGCTCGGCGAGCGTTCAGGCGGCCGGGACGCTGAAAGTTCGCGTCGGACCGACGCGAACCTACGGACAGCTGGCCGCGCAGGTCCGGCAGTCGATGGGCGCAACGCCCGTCCCGTCGAAACGGAGCCGGAACGCGATCGAGTACGACCTCGGGTACAGCGCCCTCCTGCTCCCGGGAGCCGGCAACCTGGCGGGGAGCAACGGCACCTACTTCCGCTCGGACGTGATGCTCGTCAACTACCTGAACGTCGACCAGGACGTTGCGCTCACCTGGCTCGCGCAGGGCGTGGACAACTCGAACGCCCAGGCCCAGATCTACACGCTGACGAAGCAGTCCGTGGTGGCCCTCGACGACTTCGTCGGCCAGACGCTTCAGAAACAGGGACTCGGCGCCGTCGCGATCGTGGGCGTCGACAGCTCGGGAAATTACGACGTCAATGCCGACATCGACGCGACTTCGCGAATCTGGACCCCCCAGCCGGGCGGCGCGGGCACGACTTCGCTTCAGCTGGCGGCCGTCACGACCCCCGATCTCTTCGACAATCCTCCCGGCTACGCGTTCGGGTTGAAGCAAACGGCCGGATTCCACTCGAACGTGGGGATCGTCAACCTCGACAGTGTCGCCCACACGTTCACCGTCGGCGTGAACGGGCAGAACACCACCGCCTCGTTCAACGTCACCGTCCCCGCCTTTTCTCTCCAGCAGGTCCCTCTCCCGGACGGCGATTTCGGCGACCTGTGGCTGTCATTCGTGCCCGAGGGAGGGGGATTCGCCTGGAGCGCTTACGGGGTGAGCGACGACAACACGACGGGCGACGGATGGGCCTCGCACGCGCATCAGCCCCAGTGAGGGACCTCTTTCGCGGGCGCGCGGCTACAGCAGCGGCGACATCAGCCGCGCGAGGCCCTGGCCGAGCAGCGCGAAGAAGCCCCGGCCCGAGAGCAGCTTCGGCGTGATTTCCCGGCTGAACTCGAGATCTTCGTAAAACTGGCGCTCGAGCCGGTCCGCGAAGCCCGGGTCGAAGACGAGCGCGCTGATCTCGAAATTCAGCCAGAAGCTCCGCACGTCGACGTTGGCGGACCCCACGAGGCACCACCTCCCGTCGACGACCATCGTCTTGGAATGGAGCATCGAGCGCCGGTATTCGAAGATCCGCACGCCCGCCCGCACGAGGCTCGCGTAGTACGAACGGGACGCCGGACCCATCAGCGCAATGTCGTTTTTCTCCGGCAGCAGGACCCGGACGTCGACCCCGCGCAGCGCCGCCGTCACGAGCGCGCGAACCGTCGGGCCGTCGGGAATGAAGTACGGGCTCGCGATGAAGCACCGCGACACGGCCGACGTGATTCCCGCGAAATATCCGAGCCGGTTCGCGTTGGCTTCCTGGTCGGGGCCGCTCGGGAGCACGGCGACGAGGCAGCCGTCCTTCTCCCGGAATTCGGGCTCCGGGACGTCGAGCAGTTCTTCGCTCTCCGTCGCGAATGACCAGTCTTCTGCGAACACCTCGCCGAGCTGACCCGCGGCCGGGCCCCTCAGCACGAGCAGCGTGTCGCGCCACGGTCTCTGCTTCACCCGGCCGAACGCGCCCGAATACTCGTTTCCGATGTTCATGCCGCCCGTCATCGCGAGCTCGCCGTCGACGACGAGGATCTTCCGATGGTTTCGAAGGTGCACGGCCCAGCGCTTGCGCAGAGGATTGACCGGGAGAAAGACCTCGACGTGCCCGCCGGCGGCCCGGATGGCCCCCAGCGCCGCGGCGTCGATTCCCCACGATCCGACGGCGTCGTAGAGCAGGCGCACGTCGACCCCCTCGCGGGCTCGTGCGCAGAGGAGCTCGAGGAACTCCTTTCCGGTCCCGTCGTTCTTCACCATGTAGAACTCGGCCCAGACCGAACGCCGGGCGCCGCGAAGCGCATCCGTGATCCGCCGGGTCGCCTCCGCGTTGTGCGAGATGAGCTCCGCGGAGTTGCCCCCGGCGGCCGGGATGTCGGAAAGGCGGCTCGCGAGGCGAACGATCGAGCGCTCGACGGCGGACAGGCGCTCTTCCTCGCCTTCTCGAAGCCCGGAGCTCCCCTGTCCGGGCTTGTGCCGGCGCAGTTGCCGGGTCGCCGCGCGCTTGGCCCGCCGCGTTCTCGCGACATGGGGATTCGCAAGGAGCAGGTAGGCGATCGGCCCGGCGACGGGAAACGCGATGATCGCGAAGATCCATGCGAGCGTGCTCGCGAACCCGCGCCCTCGGACGATCGCGAGCACGAGGACCCCCAGAACGACGAGGTCGTAGACGAAGAGCGCGGGAACCGGGACGCGGGAAAGGAGCGATCCGAGGTGAACGAGCCGGGTCAGCACGGAGCCAGCGCCTCGAATAACATTCCCGGCGTGCCGGAAGACCCTCGCGAGCAGCAGGCCCGAAACTCGCCCCGGGCGGTCATGGCGGCCTTTCTCCTGGCCGCGATCGTCTTCGGGGCGGCCGCGCTCTTCGCGTTCGTTCTCTTTTCCCGCGCCTGCGGGTGACGTCGGCTCACGAGCCGGATGTTACACGCCGGAAGCTGGCATTCTCTATGCTATCGAACGACAGGATGGGGACAAGCCTTCTCGTTTTCCTCGCCGCGGCGGCGATCGGCGGCGCGGATCGTCCGGCCATCGCCCAGGAGGCCTGCCCCGGCCCGGACGACGGGCAGGTCGTCGTGGCGGGACTCGACGCGCAGGCCACTCTCCCGCCCGACACGTCCGCCCCTCCCAACGACGCGCCGGAGACCGAGACGCCGCCCAAGCCGCGGCCTTCTCTGCCGGTTCGCGTCTTTCTCCGCGCCAAGGAGGAAGCGGGACGATACGTCGCCGACGCGGCGGGTCTCGTCCTCGCGCCCGCGAAGTGGGATTCCGGCGATTGGAAAACGGCGGCGGGCGCGACGCTCATTCTCGGCGGCCTTTTCGCGGCGGACGAATCCATCGACCGCGCGGCCCAGAGAAACCGGTCGACGTTCACGAACCATGTCTCGTCGGCGACGACGAGTCTGGGGGGAGGCGAAGGACCCGAGATCTCCGGGCTGCTGCTCGCGGTCGGAATCGTCTTCCACGACCCGAACACGCGCGACATGGGGCGCGAAGCGCTCGAGGCCGGGCTCTTCACGAGCCTGCTCAACAACCTCGTTCTGAAAAGAGCGTTCGGCCGCGAGCGGCCATTTCGGTCCAACGGGGAGACGGATTTCGATGCCGGCACGCGCAACGACTCCTTCCCGTCCGGACACGCGACGGAAGCGTTTTCCGTCGCCTCCGTCGTCGCCATGCGAGCGCCCGGCTGGATCATCCCCGGCCTCGCGTACGCGGCCGCCACGATCGTGGCGTTCGACCGCGTGAACGACCACGTCCACTTCGCGAGCGACGTCTTCGCGGGGGCCGTCCTCGGCACGGTCACCGGCCGCTGGCTCGTCGCGCGGCACCGCCGGGAAGAGCAGAAAGGCGCCCCGAAAGCGTCGATCGACATCGTCCCCATCCGCAACGGCCTCTCCGCGAGGGTTCGCTTCTAGACCGCCTTTCCCCGCGAACGCTTCGATATAATCCCGCCCGGAACGGAGGCTGACATGAAAGTCTTCTCGGCGCCCGAGATCCGCAACGTCGCCGTGCTCGGGCACAACACGGTCGGAAAGACGACCCTCGTTTCCGCGATGCTTCACCGGGCGGGTGTCACGACGCGCGCGGGCGACATTCATGCCGGAACGTGCGTGACCGATTTCGACGCCGAGGAGATCGACCGAAAGATCTCGATCAATCTCGGCGTCGCGCACGCGATCCACCGCGACGTCAAAGTGAACTTCCTGGACGCCCCGGGCTACGGAATCTTCGTGTCCGAAGCGAAGTGCGCGGTCGTCGCGGCCGACGCCGTGCTCCTCGTCATCGACGCCGTCTCGGGCGTGGAGGTCCAGACCGAGAAAGCGTGGAAATTCGCGGAACAGTTCGGCCGGCCGGTCATCTTCGTCGTCAACCGGATGGACCGGGAGCGCGCCTCTCTGGAGCGCTGCATCGCGGACCTTCAGAAGAAATTCGGACGCGGGGTCGTCGCGCTCCAGATTCCCGTCGGAGCCGAGAAGAGCTTCCATGGCACGATCGACCTCGTCCGGATGGAGGCGCACATGCTCGAGGACGGGAAGCGCAAGGACGGCGCCATTCCGGAAGACCACCGCGAGCGCGCCGAGGCCGAACACAAGAATCTCGTCGAAATGGTCGCCGAAGGGGAAGACGACCTGATGGAAAAGTTCTTCGCGAACGGGACGCTCGAACCCGCCGAGCTCCTGCCCGGTCTCCGGCGCGAGATCAGCGAGCGAAAAGTCTTCCCGGTCCTGTGCGTGTCGTCCCAGCTCGAGATCGGCGTGCTGCGCGTGCTCGACGCCTGCGTCGCGCTGTTCCCCTCCCCCGAAGGCGCCCGAGTGACGGCGAAGGACAAGGACGGCAAAGAGCTGGAAATCGCCAATGAAGAGTCCGGTCCGCCGCTCGCGCAGGTGTTCAAAACGGTCTCCGACCCGTTCTCCGGCCGGCTCACGTATTTCCGGGTTCATTCCGGCGTATTGAAGTCCGACGGAAACTACTGGAACTCGACGAAATCCGCGCCGGAACGGTTCACGGGCCTTTTCCTTCCCCAGGGAAAGGAGCACGTCAGCGTGCCGGAGCTCAAGGCCGGCGACATCGGGGCGGCGGCAAAGTTGAAGGAGACGACGACCGGCGACACCCTCTCCTCCAAGGAGAACCCGCTCGTGCTGCCGCCCCTGACGTTTCCCGAGCCGGCGATCGCGTTCGCGATCGAGGCGAAGTCGAAGGCCGACGAAGACAAGATTTCCGTTGCCCTTCACAAGCTGATCGAGGAAGACCCCTCGCTGCGATTCGAGCGCGACGAGCAGACGAAGGAATTCCATCTCTCCGGCGCGGGACAGCTCCACGTCGAGATCGCGGTCGCACGCCTGAAGAAGCGCTACAACGTGGAGGTCATCCTCCATCCGCCGAAGGTCCCCTACCGCGAGACGATCACGAAGAAGGCGGAAGCGCACGGCCGCCACAAGAAGCAATCGGGCGGACACGGCCAGTTCGCGGATTGCCGCATCGAGGTCTCGCCGCTGCCGCGCGGCGCGGATTTCGAGTTCGAAAACGACATCTTCGGGGGTTCGATTCCCCGCAACTACATCCCCGCGGTCGAGAAGGGCATCCAGGAGGCCCGCCGCCACGGTTTCATCGCCGGCTATCCGATGGTGGACTTCAAGGTCCGCCTGTACGACGGCCAGTACCACGACGTCGACTCCTCGGAAATGGCGTTCAAGATCGCGGGCGGCCTCGCCTACAAGGAGGCGATGGCGAAGGCGGGCGCGACGCTGCTCGAGCCGATCATGCAGGTGGAGGTCTACGCTCCCGCGGAGTACATGGGCGACCTGATGGGCGACCTGTCCTCGCGACGCGGGCACGTGCAGGGCCTCGACACCGAGGGAGACCGGCAGACGATTCGCGCGCTCGTCCCGATGGCGGAGATGCTGACGTACGGGTCGACGCTGCGGTCGATCACGCAGGGACGCGGCGATTTCCACATGGACTATTCCCACTACGCCGAAGTCCCGCATTCGCTCCGCGAGAAGATCGCCGCGGAATCGGGCAAGAAGCCGGCCGAAGTCGAGGGCTAGCAGGAGCCTTCGCTTCTCGCGCGGGTGGCCCGGGGCAAGACCCCTTTTGCCGCTCGCGACGCGGGTGTAGCAAAGTCCTCAGGCTCGCGGCGAGCGGAAAAGAGGGTCGAGCCCCGTGACAGGACCCGCACGAGAAGCGAGGCGTCAGAGCTTGAGCTTGATCTCGGCCGCGGCGCCGAGGTCGCGCTTTCCCGTCGCGTAGACGGCCGAAACGCCGAGCGAGATGAAGTGACCCGAGAGCTGGAAGCCGCCCGTGTAGGCCCAGTGCGGGTCGACGGCTTCGAGGTCGCGGTAGGCCCCCACCCGAAGGAAGTAGATCTGCGCCCCCGCGGCGATGCGCCGGCTGGAGAGGCCGGGAACGAGCGTCTTCTGCTTGTTCAGGTCCGCGTCCGCGGAAATAACGACGCCGTCCCACGAGAGCGGGGCAAACGCCGCCCCGACCCGGATCGTCCGGGGAAGCACGGCGTCCGAGCCGTCGAACATCCCGAATTTCGGCTCGTTCAGGTTCATGCCGACGATGCCGAGCCGCAATTTCGGAATCGGCTGGTACAGGGCCCCGAGGTCGAAGGCGATCCGGTTCGTCTTGACTTCGTTCTGCCGAAGGGCGTTGCGCGAGAGAGTCGCCGGGTTTTCCGCCGCTTCTTGCAGCGAATCGGAGACGAAGTACGTCCGCCCTTGAATGTAGCGCACGACCCCCCCGACGGTCAGGCCGGAGAATGCCTTCGAATACCCCATGCGCAGCTCACGGGTTTCCAGGCCCTTCAGCGTCACCCGGCTGTCGAGGGAAGGCACGATGGCCGCCCCGATGCCGATGAGGTCGATCGTCGGATAGACGCCCGTGTAGACGGTGCCGCCGATCCCGATGCCGAAGCCCTGGATCGCGTACGCGAGGCCGGCCGATCCCGACGCGATCGTGCCCGTGCCGGGCGTCTGGAAGCCCCTCAGGTCGTCTTCGAGCCGGGTCAGCTGGCTCGCCGAAAGGTGCGCCAGGTCCGCGTTCGCAAAATCGTCGCGAAGCGTGTTCGCAAACCGGTTCTCGTCGGTCGCGATCGCTCCTCCGAAAAGGACCGCGCACCCGAGGGTGCACTGGGCGATTCCCGCGGGATTGCCCCACAGGGCGGTCGCGTCGCTCCCGGCCGCGACGAACGTGCCCCCCATGCCGATCGACTTCGCTCCGGGAGAGGGAGTCTGCGCCCCGGCGGCCGCGGCGACGAGGAGAGGTCCGGCGAGGGAAAACCGTCGAAAGTATTTCATCTGGCTGGCATTATCGCAGGAATCCGACCGAGCCATCGCAGGAATTTCCCGGCTCCGTTCGCGTTAGAATGATCTCGGAGGACAAATCGAAATGAACCCCTACGAAACCACTCCCGACAGCCGATTCCAGGCGGGCGCCCTGGGCGACGTCAGCCGGGTTTCCGCTTTCCTGCGCCGCGTGTACGGCTGGATGTTCGCCGGGCTCGCGCTGACGGGGCTCGTCGCCGCCGGGATGGCGAGCAACCCCGCCCTCGTCGTCGCCTTTGCGCAGAACCGGATGCTTTTCTTCGGCCTCGTGATCGCGGAGCTCGGCCTCGTGGTCTACCTGAGCGCCCGCGTGCTCAAGATGTCGCCCGCCGCCGCGATCGCCTCGTTCACGGCCTACGCCGCGTTGAACGGCGTCCTCTTTTCGACGATCTTTCTCGCGTTCACGATGACCTCGGTCGCGACGACGTTCTTCATCACGGCCGGCATGTTCGGCTCGCTCGCGCTCTTCGGCACGGTGACGAAAAAGAACCTGGCCGGCATCGGGTCCTTCGTTTCGATGGGCCTGATCGGCGTGATGCTCGCGATGCTCGTCGGAATGTTCGTTCACTCCGACGGCCTCCAGTTCGGGATCTCGATCATCGGCGTGATCGTCTTCACGGGCCTGACGGCCTGGGACGCGCAGCGCTTGAAGTCGATGGCAGTCGCGACCGCGGAAGGACACGTCGAGAACCTCGCGATCGTGGGCGCGTTGAGGCTCTACCTCGACTTCGTCAACCTGTTCTTGTTCCTGCTCCGCTTCATGGGGAGGCGGCGCTAGATCGACGCCGGGGAGGCCCCGCCGCGGCGACGAACCGCGGCGGCCCTCGCGATCGCGCTTCTCTATCTCGGCCTGGCCTCCTTCAACCTTCTGTGGCCTAGCCCCCGGGGCCCAGCCGACAACGGCGACTTCGCCCGAGTCTTTGGCTACTTTTCCTCCGGGCCGGAAGGGCTCGCCACCTGGCCCTCGAAGTTCTCCGATCCGGAAGGCCACGAGCGTCGTTTCTTCGCCTACTATCACCGCTTCTGGCGGAGGGACGGGCGCGTCCCGGGACTCGCCCACTGGTCCTCGAGCTTGCTCGTCCCGCTGCCGGGGCTCGCCCTCTCTGTCGGCCAGGCCCGTTTCGACCTGGCCCTCAACGCGTTCTGCATCCTCGTCCTGCTCGCGGCCTGTCTCTTCTGGGCGTTGCGCGCGCTTTCCGGAACGGCGGTCTTCTGGGCGCTGGCGGTGTCGGCGCTTGTCCTGTGCGACTGCCGAATCGCCATTTACTTGAATTCCTTCTACCAGGAATCGGGAGCGTACGCAGGGCTGGTCCTTCTCGTCTGCGCCCTGCCTGCCTTCTGGGAACAGCCCAGCGCATTGCGGCTCCTCGCCGTGGGAGGAGCCGCCGCGGCCATCGGCCTGGCCAAGATCGCCTACACGCCGGCCATCCTGCCGGCCATGATTCCCGTCGCGGCCGCTATCGCGACGAGAAGAGGCGAAGAGCCGGCGGTCCGGCGAAGAATCCTGGCTGTCTTCGCCATTCTCCTGGTCCTGTTCACGGCCTTCGCGATTTTCCCGAAGGACCTCTTTGTCCGCCAGAACACGTACCAATTCATTTTCTCGGGGGTGGTACCGCACCTACGCGCGGAAGAGCGCGGGCCCTTCCTGATCGCGATCGGGTTGGACGCCCGCGATGCGTCGCTCTCCGGCGACGACGCCTACACGGCCGGGAACAGGATCAACGAACCGGATCTTCGTCGCCTCCTGACGAGGCGGACCCAGCTGCGTGCGGCGCTCGAGCTGCTCCGTCACCATCCCACGTCCTTCCTTCGCTTGCTCCGCGATGGATTCTCGAAGGCGGGAATCTATCCAGCGTACGACCGGCCGTCCTACGAGAACCGGCGAGAGCCAGAGCCGCGCCGATGGTCGGCCTGGTCATCGCTTCGGGCTTCTCGGTTCTCGGGGATCCCGCCCTACGTCGCGTCGGGAGTTCTCTGGCTGGGGCTCCTCGCGGCCGCACGCCGCGGCAACTGGCCGGATGAAGCTCGTTTCTTCCTCCTGGCTTCAGGCGGCTTTCTGATCGCTTCGACCCTGGCGGTCTCGGTATCGATCCTCGGCAACGGCCCCGCCGATGTCTACAAACACAGCTATCTCGGAAACCTGTTGTTGGACGCGGCGATCGTCTGGATTATCGCGGGGCTGGCCGCAGCCGCTTCGCCCGCTCCGAAGAGCACCTCAACCAATTCCGCTCGCGGCATCCCGGTCCAGCATCCAGGTCACCTTCCGGGCGCGAACGCGTGACGCCGGCAGGTCTCCTTCCCCGGCAAGAGCTTTCTTGACGGCATCCGCCTTTGCGGCCCCTTCCGCGAGGAACACGCACTGGCGGGCCGCGTCGAGCACGGGAAACGTCATCGTGAGGCGCCAGGCGTTCAGGCCAGGCACGAAGTTCGCCGCGACGGGCCGGCGCGTTTCCCGGAGCGCGAGGCTGCCCGGAAAGAGCGAAGCCGTGTGGCCGTCCGCGCCAAGCCCGAGAAAGACCCAGTCGAATTCCGGGATCGCCGCCCCGAAACGAAGCCCAAGCCGGTTTTCGTAGGCATCCGCGGCTTCCGCCGCCGGCCGGTACGTCTCCCAGGGATGCACGTTTTCGGGAAGGATCGGAACACGAGTGAGCAGGCATTCTTTCGCCATCCGGAAGTTGCTCTCGGAATCGTCCAGCGAAACGCACCGCTCGTCGGCCCAGAAGATGTCGACTTTCGTCCAGTCCAGTCCGCCTCCCGCGCCCGCAATTTCTTCGTAGGCCGCCTTCGGAGTGGAACCTCCCGAGAGAGCCGCCGAAAACCGGCCCCGGCCCGCGATTGCCTCTCCGGCAGCGCGAAGAAAATCGGCCGCAGCCGCCGCCGCGAGAAGGGCCGGCGTGTCGAAGACTCGGACCTCCCGGTCCGCTACAGCTTTCTCCAACGGCGGCCGTCCCTCTCGATGAACGTCTCGGCGCATTCCGGGCCCATCGTTCCGGCGGGATAGTTCGGAAATCCCGTCGCCCGAGTTTTCGCCCAGTTCTCGAGGATCGGCGTCACGACGCGCCACGCCTCCTCGACTTCGTCTCCGCGGGTGAACAGGGTCGCGTCGCCGTGCATCACGTCGAGAAGCAGCCGCTCGTAGCCGCCGTGCTGCGCCACCCCGAGCTGCGAGTAGGGAAAATCCATCACTTCCGGCGTCACGCGCATTCCGGCGCCGGGAATCTTCGCCAGAAACTTCAGCGAAATCCCTTCGTCCGGCTGGATCTTCAGGCGCAGCACGTTTTTCTCGAGCCGGTCCGCGGTCGGCTCTTTGAAGAACATGTACATGTGCGGGACCTCGCGAAATTCGATCGCGATCTCCGTCGTCCGTTTCGCGAGCCGCTTGCCCGAGCGCAGGTAGAAGGGCACCCCCGCCCAGCGCCAATTGTCGATCAGGAACTTGACGGCCGCGAACGTCGGCGTGGAAGATCTCCGGGAGACTTTCTCCTCATGGCGGTAACCGGGGACCTCTTCGCCGTCGACGACGCCGGGGCCGTACTGTCCCCGGACCGCCCAGGGCTCCATGTCGGCCGACGGAATCGCGCGAATCGCCTTCAGGACCTTCACCTTCTCTCCGCGGACGGATTCCGCGTCCATCCGAACGGGAGCTTCCATCGCGGTCATGCAAAGCAGCTGCAGGAGGTGGTTCTGGAACATGTCCCGGATGATGCCCGCCGTCTCGTAGTATCCGGCGCGGTGCCCGACGCCGATCGATTCCGCGACGGCGATCTGGACGTTGTCGACGTACCGGCGGTTCCAGAGGGGCTCGAAGACGCCGTTCGCAAATCTCAGAACGAGGATGTTCTGGACCGTCTCCTTGCCGAGGTAATGGTCGATGCGAAAGATCTGCTCCTCGCGAAAAACCTTCAGGATTTCCGCGTTGAGAGCGCGGGCCGACTCCAGATCGTGGCCGAACGGCTTCTCGACGACGACGCGGGAAAAGGACCCTCCGGTCTCGGCGGCGAGGCCGGCTTCGCCGAGTTGCCGCACGATCATCGGGTCCGCCTCCGGAGGCGTGGCGAGATAGAACACGTGGTTTTCCCTCTCGCCGCCGAAGCTCTTTCGCTGGCGGGACAGCACCTTCTTCAGGTTCCGGAACGTCTCCACATCGTCGAACTCTCCCGTGACGTAGAAAAGCTTCGAAGAGAGATCGGCAGGGAGCTCGCTCTCCGGAGCGAATTTCTCCACGGCCTCCCGCATCGACGATCGAAACTTTTCGTCGGTCATCGGGGTTCGCGAGACTCCGACGACGAAGAACTCCTCGGGGAGAGCCCGCTCGAGCGTGAGCTTCGAAAGCGCCGGCATCAGCATGCGAGCCGTCAGATCTCCGGATGCGCCGAAAATGACCATCGCGCAGGGTTCCGGCGGATGAACGGGGACGAGGACTCCGGCTTTCGGGGCGGGGGAAGCGGCTTTTCCGGCGCCGGCAGCTCGCTTCGCGCGTTTCGCCCGCGGCTTCTTCGCGGTCATTTCGGCTTGACGTCGTGGCCGCCGAACTCGTTGCGCAGGGCGGCAATCGCGCGGGCGGAAAACGAGTCGTCCTGGCGGGACCGGAATCGGGCAAAGAGCGCATCGGCGAGAGCGGGCGCGGGGACCGCGCGATCGATCGCTTCCTGGAGCGTCCAGCGGCCTTCTCCGGAATCGGCGACCCATCCGCGGATCTTCTCGAGTCCGGGATCTTTTTTCAGCGCGTCCACCATCAGCTCCAGGAGCCACGACCGCACGACCGAAGCGTGCGTCCAGAGCTCCGCGATTTGGCCGAGATCGAGCCCGAAATCGGATGCATGGAGGATCTCGAATCCCTCGCCGATCCCCTGCAGCATCGAATACTCGATCGCGTTGTGCACCATCTTCGTGTAGTGCCCGGCCCCCGAAGCGCCCACGCGCGCGTAGCCGTTTTCGGGCGCGAGCGAGAGAAACGCCGGCTCGACCGTCCGGCACGCCCCCTCGTCGCCGCCCACCATCAGGCAGTAGCCGTTCTCGAGGCCCCACACGCCGCCCGACGTGCCCGCGTCGATCAGGAAGATCCCCGAGCCCGCGAGCTCGCCCGCCCGGCGCACGGAATCCTTGTAGTGCGAATTGCCCCCGTCGACAACGATGTCGCCGCTTTTCAGCGCGGGCCGGAGCGCCGAGATCGTCTCGTCGACCGGCGCGCCCTCGGGAATCATGAGCCAGACGACCCTCGGAGATTCCAGCCGGGCGGCCAGTTCCGCCGCCGACGGCGCAAACTCCGCGCCGGCCCCTCGCGCGATCGATTCCGACTCCGGGCCCCTCGAAAACGCGACGACCGAATGGCCGCCGCGAACGAGGCGCCGCGTCATGTTCGCGCCCATCTTCCCGAGACCGATCATTCCGAGTTTCATTTCGACTCCTCGCAAGCTTCGGAAACGCGGCGCGCGAGCTCGCGCAGCCCCTCCGCCGACGGGCCCGAACAGCGGACCTTCAGGAACCGGCGCTTCCGGGAAAGCAGCGCGCGGGCGTCGCCGATCGCCTGCGCCTCGAGAAACGCGGCGAATCCGTAGGCCGCCGCCGGTATCGCGACGTCGCCTTCGCCGGGCGCGACGAACTGGAGGAACAATCCCTCGTCCGGGCCCCCCTTGTGGAGCTGACCGGTCGAGTGAAGAAAACGCGGGCCGAACCCCACGGTCGTCGCGCAGGAGGTCGAATCGCGCAGCTTCGCGCGAAGGCCCTCCACGATCGCCTCGTTCTCGCCGTCGCGTTCCGCGTAGATCTGAAGTGACAGGTAATCCTTTCCCGGTCGGGCCGACCGAAGGAAATCGCGCAGGCTCGGACCGGAGAGTTCAAACCAGCCTTCCAGCCGACCGGCCTCTCCCTCCGGGAGCCGGCCGCTCCGTTCGAACTCTTCCAGCACCGCGGCGGTGTTGTCCTTCGATTCCTGAACGTTGGGCTGATCGAACGCGTCGATTCCGAGAAGCGACCCGGCGACCGCGACGGCGAATTCCCAGACGAACATCCGGGCGGCAAGATCGTAGCGGTCGTTCGACGAAAAGGCGGCAACCGGGTGGCCGGCCGCGGCGAGCGCATCCAGCCTCGACTCCGCCGAGCCGTCCGAATCGCCGCGCAGGCGTTCGTAAACGAAGAACCGGTCGTTTCCGTAGACCTCCGGTCCGCCGAGCGGCTCCCCTTCCACCGGAACGACGCCGCGCCCTTCCTTCCCCGTCGATTCCGCGACAAGCTGCTCGAGCCAGGTCCCGAACGTCGCGAGCGCCGGGGAACAGACGATCGTGAGCTTGTCCCTGCCGATCCGGGCGAGCGCGCCGAGCGCGGCGCCGAGCTCGAGGCCGGGATTGTTCCGCTGCTCCCGGCACGCCGCCATTGCGCCGCGCGCGCGGGACAGCAGTTTCGAAATGTCCGCTCCGCAGAGCGCGGCCGGGACGAGACCGAAACACGAGAGCGCGGAATAACGTCCCCCGATGTCGGGGAAGTTCCGAAAGACTTTCGAAAACCGCTCCTCGGACGCGAGAACGTCCAGCGGCGAACCGGGATCGGTGATCGCCACGAACCGCTTCGCCGCGGCGGCTGCCGATCCCGTGGCGGCCTCCGCTTCCGCGCGAAAGTACCGCTCGTGCGTCCGCGTCTCTAGCGTAGAACCGGATTTCGAGGCGATGAGGAAGACCGTTCGGGCGGGATCGATCCGGGCGCGCACGGACCGGACCTGCTCGGGCGAAGTCGAATCGAGGACGATCAGCCGCGGGCGATCGGTCCGCTGAAACGTGCTTGCGAACACTTCCGGAGCGAGGGAAGAGCCGCCCATGCCGCACAGCACGGCATTCGGTACATCCGCCACCTGGCGGCACCACGAATCGATCTCCCCGATCCTCGCCTGCATCCCGTCGGCCACGTCGAGCCACCCGAGCGCGTTTTCGATGATCTTTCGGTGCTCCGCGGACGATTTCCAGACGGTGGGGTCTCTCCGCCAGATTCGCGCCGCGGTCTGGCGCGCCCGAAGCTCCGCGAGCGAGTTTTCCCACGCCGCGCCTCCCGCCGCGAGCCGGAAAAATCGGTCCGGCGGGGGGCGTCTCACGCGCGCGCGGCCACGCCCGGGAGCTGCCGGCGCTTGCTTTCGAGGCCGGCGAGGAGCTCCGCGTACGCTTCCATGAATTTCTGCACGCCCTCGGTTTCCGCGAAATTGTCCGTGATGTCGCGGTAGTCAATGCCGAAGTCCGCGAGCGAATCGATCTGGCGGTGCGCCTCCTCGACGTCGCGCGTCAACGTCGCCTCCGGGCGGCCGTGGTCGAGGTAGGCCTCCATCGTCTTGATCGGCATCGTGTTGACGGTGGGGCCCCCGATCAGTTCCTGGACATAGAGAATGTCGGAATAGGCCTTGTTCTTCGTCGAAGTCGACGCCCAGAGGCAGCGCTGCACGCGCGCGCCGCGATCGGCGAGCTTTTCCCAGCGCGGGCCGGAAAAAACGCGCAGGTACGTCTCGAAGGCGAGCTTCGCGTTCGCGACGGCGATTTTTCCCCGGAGCCCCTCCAGGCGCGCCCGCGCGCCGGCGTCGTCGATCTCCGCGAGCTTCTTTTCGATTCTCCGGTCCGTCTCCGTGTCGATCCGCGACACGAAAAACGAGGCGACGGAATGAACGCCGTGCAGGTCTCCCCCGCGAGCGGCGAGCTCCTCGAGGCCCGAGAGATAGGCTTCCGCGACTTCCGCAGTACCGGCCGACGGAAAAGATCAGCGTGATGTTGATCGACTTCCCGGCCGCGATCATCCGGCGGATCGCCGGAATTCCCGCCGGCGTCCCGGGGATCTTCACCATCAGGTTCGGCCGCGCGATGTCCCGGTGGTACCGGGTCGCTTCGCGGACCGTTCCCTCCGTGTCGGACGCGAGGTCCGGCGCGACCTCGATCGAGACGAAGCCGTCTTCGCCCTTCGTCTTCCGGTAGATCGGAAGAAACACGTCGCACGCCTCGCGGATGTCCTGCGTCGCGAGGGCGTCGAAGATTTCCTCCTTCGTCTTCCCCGCCGCCGCCAGCTTCTCGATGTCGGCGTCGTAGGCGTTGCCCTCGGCGAGCGCCTTCTGGAAGATCGACGGGTTCGACGTGACGCCGACGACCGCCTTGTCCTCGGTGAGCTTCTGCAACTCGCCTCCGCGAATCATGGCGCGGGACAACTCGTCGCACCAGACGGAGACGCCGAAGTCCTTGAGCTGGAACAGAGAATTGCGGCTCATTCCTTCACCTCCGGAAAATCGAAACTTCCCGTTCGCGCGTCGATCTCGATCTGCTTCACCTTCTCGAGCCGGCGGCGGTGGCGTTCGGCCCCCGAGAACCGCGCCGACAGGAACGCCGCGACGACCTCCCTCGCGAGCGCGACCCCGACGACTCTCTCGCCGAGCGTGATGACGTTCGCGTCGTCGTCTTCGACGCCCTGGCGGGCGGAAAACGTGTCGTGGCACATCGCGCCGCGGACGCCGGGCACCTTGTTCACGGCGACCGACGCGCCGACTCCCGAGCCGCACACGACGATTCCCCGGTCCGCCATCCCCCGCGCGATCGCGACGGCGACGGCGCGGGCGGAATCGGGATAGTCGTCCGCCGGATCGAGCTCGAGATTGCCGAGGTCGGACACCTTGTGGCCCAGCTGTTCGACGAACGGCATCAACTCCCTTTTCAACGCGAAGCCCGCATGGTCGCTGCCGAATGCGACTTTCATGCCTTCCGCCCTTGCAACAGCGACTCGGCCTGCCGGACGACGTTCTCGGCGCTGATTCCGAGCTCTTTGAACACCGTCCCCGCCGGCGCCGAGGCGCCGAAACGGTCGATGCCGATCGAAATCCCCTCCGCCCCGACGTACTTCTCCCAGCCGAAGGTCGCTCCGGCCTCGACGGAGATCCGCGCCCGGACGTCGGCGGGAAGCACCTCGTCCCGGTACTCGCGCGTCTGGCGGTCGAAGATCTGCGTCGAAGGCATCGAGACGACCCGTGCCGCGACGCTCTTCCCGGCGAGAGTCTCCTGGGCCGCGAGCGCGACCGCAACTTCGGAGCCGCTCGCGATCAGGATCAGGCGGGGCTTTCCCGACGGGGGATCGGAGAGAACGTAGCCGCCTCTCGCGGCGCCCTTCGCGGACGCGAGCTTCGCCCGGTCGAGAACGGGAAGCCCCTGGCGCGTGAGCACGAGGCCGACCGGCCCTTCCCGGTGCCCGATCGCCGACCTCCAGGCCTCCGCGGTTTCGTTCGCGTCGGCGGGCCGAATCAGGGTCATGTTCGGCATGGCGCGGAACGACGCGAGGTGCTCGATCGGCTGATGCGTCGGGCCGTCCTCGCCGAGACCGACCGAGTCGTGCGTCCAGACGTAGATCACGGGAAGCCGGGAAAGGCACGCGAGCCGCACGGACGGGCGCATGTAGTCGGAGAAGATGAAGAACGTCGCGCCGAACGGCCGCACGCCGCCGTGCGCGGCCATGCCGTTCAGGGCCGCTCCCATGCCGTGCTCGCGAATCCCCCAGTGGAAGTTTCGCCCGGCCGTCGCCGCTTCGAAGTCTTCTTCGCCGTCGAGGAGCGTGTCGGTCGAGGGAGCGAGGTCCGCGGAACCTCCCGCGAGCGCGGGGTAGCGCTTCGCGATCTTGTTCAGCACCTTTCCCGACGCCTTGCGCGTCGCGAGCTTTCCGTCCGCGACGGCGAATTCCGGGATTTCCGAGTCCCACCCGTCCGGGAGCCCGCCCTCGAGGTCCCGGCGGAATTCCGCCGCAAGGTCCGGGATACCGCCGGGCGTATTCGTCGAACGCGGCCTGCCAATCCTGTTGCGCCTGTCCCGCGCGCTTCCCGGCGTCGCGCCAGCGGGCGAGAGCCTCCGGGGGAACGGCGAAATGCTCGTCCGGGTTCCATCCGAGGACCATCTTCGTCGCGCGGACTTCTTCCTCGCCGAGCGGCGATCCGTGCGCGTCGGCCGAGTCGGTCTTGTGGGGAGAGGGGTAACCGATGTGCGATCTCATGATGACGAGGGAAGGCCTTCCGGTCTCGGCGGCCGCCTCTCCGTAGGCCTTCTCGAGCGCGTCCACGTCGTTCGCGTCGGGAACCCGCAGGACGTGCCAGCCGTATCCCTCGAATCGCTTCTGCACGTCCTCGTCGAAGGCGAGCTTCGTGTCCCCCTCGATCGTGATGTGATTGTCGTCGTAGAGAAGATTCAGCTTTCCGAGCCGCAGATGACCCGCGAGCGACGCCGCTTCCGAGGCGACTCCCTCCATGAGGTCGCCGTCGCTGCAAAACCCCCACACCCGGTGATTCACGATCTCCTGGCCGGGCCGGTTGAAGCGTTTCGCGAGCAGCCGTTCCGCGATCGCCATGCCGACGGCGTTTCCGAATCCCTGGCCGAGCGGTCCGGTCGTGACCTCCACGCCCGGCGTGTGCCCGCGCTCCGGGTGTCCCGGCGTGGACGAGCCCCACTGCCGGAAATTCTTGATGTCGTCGAGCGAAACACCGTAGCCGGTCAGAAACAGAACCGAGTAGAGCAGCATCGAGGCGTGACCGTTGGACAGGATGAAGCGGTCGCGGTCCGGCCAGTTCGGATCGGCCGGGTTGTATCGAAGCCGGCGCGTCCACAGCGCGTAGGCCGCGGGCGCAAGCGCCATCGGCGTCCCCGGGTGGCCCGATTCCGCTTTCTGAACCGCGTCCATGGAAAGCGTCCGAATCGTGTCGATGCAGAGCTGGTCGAGCTGGAGATCCGCGCTCGACGGCGCGGCTTCGTTCCGGACTGAGCTCACTCGGACCTCTCTTTCCCTCAAGATGTAATCACATGCGAAATCAATTCCAAAACCGGGCCGAATCGGAATATTCTCACGAAAATGCCCGACCGCGGCGCCCCGCCCTCCCGGCCCGTCGTCCTCGTCATCTGCGACGGCTGGGGCGTTCGCGACGAAACGCCGGGAAATGCGATCGCTCTCGCGAGAACTCCGAACTATCGGCGAATGCTCGCGGAATACCCGTCGACGACGCTGCGGGCGTCCGGCGAGGACGTGGGCCTGCCGGCCGGCCAGATGGGAAATTCCGAGGTGGGGCACCTGAATCTCGGCGCGGGGAGGATGGTTCCCCAGGACATCCTGCGGATCGATCTCGGGATCCGCGACGGGTCCTTCTTCCGAAACCCGGCGCTTCTCGGCGCCTGCGAGGCGGCGAAGGCCCGCGGGACCGCGCTCCACCTGATGGGCCTCGTTTCCGACGGCGGCGTTCACTCCCACGAGAACCATCTCTTCGCGCTGCTCGAGCTCGCTTCCCGGCACGGCCCTCCGGACGTGTTCGTGCACGCCTTCCTGGACGGCCGGGACACTCCTCCGCAATCGGCCCCGCTCTACATCAAAAGGCTCGAGGACGCGATTTCCCGCGTCGGGACGGGCCGAATCTCGACGATCTCGGGCCGCTACTACGCGATGGACCGCGACAACCGCTGGGATCGAACCGAGAAGGCCTACGCGGCAATCGCCCTCGGAATCGGAATGCGGGCCGTGAGCCCGGCCGAAGCGCTCGCGAACGCGGCCCTCCGCGGCGAGACCGACGAGTTCGTCGCCCCGACGGTCGTTCTGGACGGCGACGACCCGGTCGGGAGCCTCGCGGCGGGAGATGCGGCCGTCTTCTTCAACTTTCGGGCGGATCGCGCCCGACAGCTGACCGAAGCCGTCACGCAGGAGGACTTCTCGCGCTTTCCGCGCGAGGCCCTCCCCGGCGTCGACTTCGTGTGCATGACCCGGTACAAGAAGGAATTCGCGCTGCCGGTCGCGTTTCCGCCCCAGCGGCTCGTCAACATTCTCGCGCAGGTCTGGGAATCGGCGCAGGTCCTGAATCTCCGGCTCGCGGAGACCGAGAAATACGCCCACGTGACGTACTTCTTCAACGGCGGGGTCGAGAAGGAGTTCGCGGGAGAGTCGCGCCTGCTCGTTCCCTCCCCGAAGGTCGCGACGTACGACCTCGCGCCCCGCATGGCCGCTCCCGAAATCACCGAGAAAGCGCTCGAGGCGGTCTCCTCGGGCGTCTACGACGCGATCGTGATGAATTTCGCGAACGCGGACATGGTCGGCCACACGGGCAAGCTCGAGCCGACCGTCGAAGCGGTGGAATGCCTCGACGCCTGTCTCGGGCAACTTCTCGACGCGGTCCTCGCCCGAGGCGGAGCGCTCCTGATGACCGGAGACCACGGAAACGCGGAGCAGATGATCGACCCGGAGACGGGGGCGCCGCAGACCGCCCACACGACGAATCCCGTTCCGCTCATCGTCGCGACGAACGACGATCGCCGCCCTCTCGCCGACCGGAGGCGCCCTGAAGGACGTCGCGCCGACGATTCTCGGCCTGATGGGCATTCCCGTTCCGAAGGAGATGACCGGGCGAGATCTGCGGCGATGACCTCCCTTCGCGTCGCGTCGCCGCCCGACCGGCCCACGATGCTCTTCGACGGAGACTGCGGCTTCTGCCGGTTCTGGGTCGAGCGATGGAAGCCGAAGCTCGAGGGCAGGGTCGACTTTCGCCCGTTTCAGGAGGAGGGCGGCCGGTTTCCCGAGATTCCCCGTCGAACAATTCCGGAAAGCCGTGCACCTCGTCCAGCCCTCCGGGGAAGTGACGCGCGGCGCGGAGGCCGTCTTCCAGGCGCTCTCGGAGCGAGGACGGCGCTGGCCGCTCGCGCTCTACCGCCATCTTCCCGGCTTCGCCGCCGTCACGGAGCTCGCCTACCGCGCGATCGCGGATCACCGAATCTCGCGGCGAAGCTGACGACGCTCTCGTGGGGACGAGATCCTTCGCCCGCCGACGTACGCGCGCTCGACCTGGCTCTTCTTGCGGATTCTGGGCGCGATCTCCCTCGCCGCGTTCCTGTCTCTCGCCGTCCAGATCGACGGTCTCGTCGGAGAAAACGGGATTCTCCCCGCGCGGCGATTCCTGCAGGCCGTCTCGGACCAGGTCGGGACTGCGGAAGCTCTGGCTCGCTCCGACGCTCTGCTGGATCTCCGGCTCGAACGGATTTCTCCACGCCCTGTGCCTCGCCGGGGCGATCGGCTCCATCCTGCTGATGCTCGACTTCGCGCCGGCGCTGTGCGCGTTCCTCCTCTGGGCCCTCTACCTCTCGCTCGGCGTCGTGTGCCAGGACTTCCTGGCCTTCCAGTGGGACACGCTGCTCCTGGAGGCGCTGTTTCTCGCGATCTTTCTCGCTCCGCTGCGCCTCCGCCGGGGCGGGCCCGAGGAGCCTCCCGGCATCGCGCACGGACTCGCCCGCTGGCTGCTCTTCCGCCTGATGTTCTTCTCCGGCGTCGTCAAGCTCGGCAGCGGCGACCGGACGTGGCGCGGCCTCACGGCTCTTCGCCACCACTACGAGACGCAGCCGCTTCCGACGGGGATCGGCTGGTACGCGCACCACCTTCCCGCGAAAGCCCAGAGCGCCTCCGCCGCGGTCCTGTTCGCCGTCGAGCTCGCCGCGCCGTTCCTGATCTTCGCGCCGCGCCGGCTTCGCAATCTCGGGCTCGCCCTGCTCGTGGCGCTCCAGGTCGCGATCGGCCTGACGGGCAACTACGCGTTCTTCAACCTGCTCGCGATCGCGCTCTGCGTGCTCGCGTGCGACGACCAGACGCTGCCCGGCCGCTTCCCCGCCGGGCGCGAGCGCGCGCCCGGGCGCGCCGCAGATGGCCCCGGCCCGTGCTCGCCGCTCTTGCGGTCGTCATCGTCGCCGTCAGCGGCATCGAGGCCGAAGAGGCTCTCTTCCACCGCGCGTGGCCGCAGCCGGCCGTCTGGCTCGCGCGAGGCCGCCGAGCCGTTTCGAACGATCAACAGCTACGGCCTCTTCGCCGTGATGACGACGACGCGCCCGGAGATCGTCGTCGAGGGAAGCGCCGACGGGGAGACCTGGAAGCCCTACGAGTTCCGCTGGAAGCCGGGGAATCTCGCGCGCCGGCCCGCGTTCGTCGAACCGCACCAGCCGCGCCTGGACTGGCAGATGTGGTTCGCGGCGCTCGGCTCGCTCGAGCAGAACCCGTGGCTCGAGGGATTTCCTGTCGCGGCTCCTCGAAGGCTCCCCCGACGTGCTGCGCCTCCTGAAGACCAACCCCTTTCCCGGCGCTCCGCCGCGCTACGTCCGCGCGCTCCTGTACGACTACAAGTTCACGACCCTGGAGGAAAAACGGCGGACGGGGAACTGGTGGAAGCGCGAGCTCCTCGGGGCCTATTCGCCGGTGTTCTCGAAACGCTAGACCGTCGCGACCTTCATCAGGTTCGTCGCGCCCCGGCCGCGCGTGGAGCCGGAGACGATCGACGATGCGGTCCCCGGGTCTTCAGAGTAGCCGCCCCGCCGCAGCTTCGCCTTCGCATTCTCGACCATCCGGTCGGTGTTCGACGGCATCGCGAGAGACACGCCGGTGACGCCCGCGTACAGCGTCACTTTCCGGCACGCTTCCTTCTTCCGCGCGATCGCGTAGATCGGCCTCCCCCGGACGAATTTCGACAGGAGCAGCGCCGTCCGACCGGTCTCGGTGAAGCAGACGATCGCGCGCGCTCCCACTTCGGAGGCCGTCTGGCAGGCGGCCTTCGTCACCGCGTGCGCGACCGACGTGTCGCTGCGGGACAGGAACGTGCTCTTCAGGAATTCCGACTCCTCCGCGACGCGCGCGATCGTCGCCATCATCCGCACGGATTCCCGCGGATACCGCCCCGCCGCCGTCTCGGCCGAGAGCATGACGGCGTCGGTGCCGTCGAAGATCGCGTTCGCGACGTCGGAAGCCTCCGCACGGGTCGGCCTCGCGTGCTCGATCATCGATTCGAGCATCTGGGTCGCCGTGATCACGGGGATCTCCCGTTCGTTCGCCCGGTTGATGAGACGCTTCTGGATCTCGGGCACGTCCTGCGCCGGCAGCTCGACGCCGAGGTCGCCCCGGGCGACCATGAGCCCGTCCGCGACGTCCAGGATCCGGTCGAGATCCTCCAGCGCCTCCGGCTTTTCGATCTTCGCGATGACGGGAAGATCGGCGGAGCTGCGGCGAAGGAGCTTCTTCAGCAACTCGATGTCGCGGGCGGACCTCACGAAGGATTGGGCCAGGAAATCGACGCCGGCGGCCGACGCGAACGCCAGGTCCCGCCGGTCCTTCCGCGTGAGGGGCCCGATGGAAAGCCTCACGCCGGGAAAATTCAGCCCTTTGTGCTCGTGAAGAAGTCCCCCGATCCGCACGCGGCATTCCACTCTCGACCGCCTCACCTTTTCGACGACCCATTCGAGCAGGCCGTCGTCGACGAGAATGCGGTCTCCCGCCGACACGTCGCGCGCGAGACGGGGGTAATTCGTCGGGATGTCGGAGCCGGCGGCTTCCGAAGCGGGAACGAGAACCACCCGCTCTCCCGCTCGGACCTCCCGGGGACCGCCGGCGAGCGTTCCCGTGCGGATTTTCGGTCCCGACAGGTCGAAGATGATCGGAATCGGCCGGCCGAGGCGCCGCTCCATTCCGCGAACGGCGTCGATCCGTCTCCGATGGTCGCGGGCCTCGCCGTGCGAGGCGTTCAGGCGAACGATGTCGACGCCGGCCTCGAGGATCGCGGCCAGGATCCCCGGCGGGTCCGTCGCGGGCCCCAGCGTCGCGATGATCTTGGTCCGGCGAAACGGTCTGGCCATCTCGAGCGTCAGGCCCGCGTTTTTCGAAACCGGGCGAGCCGTTGCCGGAGGGGACGCAGGCGGGCCTTCACGCCGTGGTACACGCGAAACGCAAGCACTTCCGCCGCGCGCGCCATCTGCCGGGGCGTGCCGATCCACCGGACCTCCCGGCGGCGGAGCTTGTCCATCTCCGCCCTCAGCTCGGCATAGAACGCTTCGTCGCCCCGAAAGAACATGTTTTTCAAGCCGCAAAGCGACGGCTCGACGCACTGGCGCTTGAGGGTTTCGAACCGGCCCTCGCGATAGAACATCCGCCCGCCCCTCAGCATGACCTCGCGCTGCTCTTCCCGCATCTTCGTGAATTTCGGGCCCTGCCAGTGGCTCTGGAACGTGCCCTCGAGCGCGTTGCCGAGGGGCTTGTACTCCGGGTTCAGCAGCATGCAACAGGGGTACAGCTCCCCGTTGCCGCGAACCGTCGCCGTGTACCAGCCGAAAAAGCACTGCCCGTCGATCTCCCGAAAGGACGGCGCCGTCGGAAATACCTCGCGCGGAGGCTCCGCAATCTGCCTTCGAATTTCGTCGGCCATGACGTTCCATGCCTGGAACGGAAAGAAGATCTGGAGCCGACCGGCCTCGCGGTCCTCCCGCAGGACCTCTTCGAGATAGGGTCGGAGCGCCTCGCCGTCGGCGATTTCGTCGAACAGGAGATTTCCGTCGATGCGCTCGAGTGGAATTTCGAGCACCGGGTTGACGGCGATCCGGTCGACGCCGAGCGAGCGCCCGAGGCGGTACATCGCCGGGAGATCGGAGAAATTCTTCCGGTCGATCAGGAACTGGACCACGACATTCGGAAAGGCCCCGCTGCCGCGAGCGGCGAGGAGCCCTCGAACGTTCTCGAGAACCCTGTCGAACGTCGCCTCCGGCACCTGCATCATGCGCCGGTAGTCGGCCGCGTCGGCCGCGTTCAGCGAAAAGAGGACTTCGCGGCAACGGTTCTCGACGAGCCGCCGCGCGATGTCGGGCCCGAGCAGGGCGCCGTTGGTCGTCAGGTTGTCCACGACGACGCCGCGCGACTGCAGGTGGTCGAAGACTTCGACGATCTCGCGGTGATAGAGGGGATCGCCTCCTCCGGAGAGGCGCACCGACTTCAGCCCGCCTTCGACGAGCTCGTCGACCAGACGGCGCACGTGCTCGATCGACAGTTGCTCTTTCGTGCGGACATCCTGCTGGTTGCAGAAGTAGCAGGCGACGTTGCAGCGGTCCGTGACGTCGAGCTCCGCGTGCACGGGACCGCGCGTCGAAGCGCCGCCGGCGATCGCCGCGATGATCTCGCGCTTTCTCTCCGTCTCGATCTCGGCCCAGCCGTGCGAACCCGCCATCGGTTCGAGTATACCTTCCGAAGAAAATCTCTCAGGCCGAGGCTGCGACGGTCTTCTCCATCCGCTCCAGCACCGAAACGGGCGCCCGCTCCGGAACGACGAGGGCCGTCCGCGGAACGATGAACGTCTGTTCCAGCGCGAAGCGGCCCGACAGGACGGCATGGGCGACGGTGTCCGTGAATACCATCCATCCGGAACCGGGCGGGAAGGACGTCTCCACTTTCGGGCAAGTCGCCTGGTACCGGTCGTTCTCCTTCAGGAAATGGTGGAAGCGAAGCATGAAATCGTCGTATCGGGGCCGTCCCAGGAGGCGGCGCCAGCTCGCGCGGCCGAGGATCCCCGACGAAACGGCGTACTTCTTCGCGAGAGCCTCGAATCGCTCGCGCCCGGTGACCCACCGGCGGGGGTCTTTCTCGTTCAGGTTCGCGAAGACGCGCAGGATCCTTCCGCCGCGTGTCGGACGGGTGGGAAAAGAGTCGACGTGCAGCAGGTCGTTGCGTGAACGCAGGGCGAGCGGCCGGCCCGCCTCCTCGATCGGACGAAAGCTCGCGTAGTCGAGCTCCGCGGCGACGTAGGAGGGAAAGAGGAAGGAGAGGAATCGCCGGGCGCCGTCGGAGTATCGGGAAAGAATCGACCGCAGCCGCTCGGCCTGGGCCGGGTCCTTCGAGGAGAACCCCGTCAACCGGCCCTCCTCCGGCCGGAAGGCGATGTTCTTGTGGAAGCTGGAATCGGTCGCGTCGAGGCCGAGCAGGAAGGCCCGATCTTCGGCAGGCACCGCGATCGGCGACGCGGGGAACAGGAGAATTCCCCCCATCTCGAGGGCTCGCTGGCAGCGACTCCGACGGAGGGGATCGAGAGCCGCGGCGTTCGAAATGGAAATCATACGGCCGCCGAATCCGACATCCCGGGGAGTTTAACCCGGCGCTACTTCCAGTGACCGTCGACCCAGTACCAGCCTTCGCGGGTGTGGCGCCAGTGGCCGGCCACCCAGCGGGCGCCGCGGCGGGGCCTCACGGCCCAGTGGCCTCCGACCCACACGTAAGCGTTGCCGCGCCACTCGTGGTGCCCGCCGATCCAGACGTGCTCGGGCCCGGGCGCCGTGCCGATGACTTCCACCTCGGCGGGCGGGGGGGCGATCCGCGCGTACACGACCCCGCGCGGCGGAGGCGGAGGACAGCCGACGAGCAGCGGAAGGACGAGGACGGCGGCAACGAGGAGAGCAGGAATGCGAATCTTCATGGCGAGCTCCCTCCTATCGGGCAAGGATAGCAATTCCCGGATCGGGCGGACCTATTTCCAGCTGCCGTCCCGGTAGCGCCATCCCCGGTCGGAGTGGTCCCAGCTGCCCTTCTCCCAGTGGGCGCCGGCGCGGGGCGGCTTCTGCCAGCTCCCCTTCTGCCACGTGTACCCGCCTCCCCGCCAGATGTGATGCCCGCCCACCCAGATGAAGTCGGGGCCCGGCGCGACGCCGTAGACCTCGACCTCCTCGGCGGGAGGCCCGTAGGACGCGTACCCGTAGGTCGCGCAGCCCGCGAGAAGGGGAAAAGCCGCAGCCGCGGCGAGCAGAAGAACTTTCTGACGTATCTTCTTCGTAAACATCACGAACTCCTTCGAGATGTAGGAAAGTGCAATTTTCGGGCCGGGAGACGGGGTACTAAGGCTTCTCCGCCTCGCCCGTCATCGGGACGAAGCGGACCGGGAGGACCGATCTTTCCGTCACGGTTCCGTCGGCCGCCTTCGCGAAGACTTTCAGCTCCTGGTAGAAATCGCCGACGGGAATGACCATGCGGCCGTTGGGGGCGAGCTGGTCGAGCAGCGGCTCCGGAATCTTCCGCGGCGCGGCCGTCACGATGATCGCGTCGAACGGCGCCGCCTCGGGCCACCCGCGGTAGCCGTCGCCGACTCGGAACTCGATGTTCTCGCAATGCAGGGCGCGAAGCTTTTCCTCCGCCTTTCGCGCGATCTCCGGAAGGATCTCGATCGAATACACGCGGCTCGCGATCCGCGACAGGATCGCCGATTCGTAGCCGGAGCCCGTGCCGATCTCGAGCACCCGGTCCGCCGGCTGAATGTCGAGGAGCTCCGTCATCAGCGCGGCAACGTAGGGCTGCGTGACAGTCTGCCCGTCCCCGATCGGCAGCGGGTGATCCGCGTAAGCCTCGTGGCGGTACCGCGCGTCCACGAAGAGCTCTCGCGGGATCTGCCCCATCGCTTCGAGAACCCGGGCGTCCCGAACGCCCCGCGCGGAAATCTGCGTGCGGACCATGCGGGTCCGAGCTTCGGCTTCCGGGTCGCCGGCCATTTTCTTTTCGCCTCCGCAGGCCGCGCAGGCCAACGCCGCCGTCAGCAGCAGCGTGGCTTCGCGACGTGCCGTCATGGCGCTCGGAAAGCCACTTTCCCCGCGACCATCGTCAGGACGACGCGCGCCGCCGGAATTTCCGCGGGCGGGCAGCGGACGAGGTCGCGGTCGAAGACGGAGAAGTCGGCGCTCATCCCCGCGGCAATCGAGCCGTTCGTCGGATCCTCGAAAAGCGCGTAGGCCGCCCACCGGGTATAGAGATCGATCGCCTCGTCGCGGGAAAGGGCCTCCTCCGGCCGCCAGCCGCCGGGAGGATCCCCGTGAAGGTCCTGACGCGTCACCGCGGCGTAGAGCCCGAGACGCGGATCGTTCGATTCCACCGGAAAGTCGCTGCCGCCGGCCAGGCGCGCGCCGGCCTTTTCGAGGCTCTTCCACGCGTACGATTCGCCGATCCGGCCCTTCGAGAGACGCGCCTCCGCCCAGGGCATGTCGGAGGTCGCGTGTGTCGGCTGGATCGACGCGATGACGCCGAGCTTCGCAAAGCGGGGCCGGTCCTCCGGCTCGACGACCTGCGCGTGCTCGATTCGAGGGCGAGGATCGCGGGGCTGCACTTTCCTCTCCGCGTTTTCGATCGCGTCGAGGGCAACGCGGTTGGCCCGATCCCCGATCGCATGGATCCAAACCTGGAACCCGGAGCGAAAACACCGCTCGGTCACCGACTCGATCGTCTCCGCCGGGGTGACCATCAGGCCTCGGTTCCCGGGATCGTCCGAATAGTCGGCGAGAAGCGCCGCCCCGCGGCTGCCGAGAGCGCCGTCCGCGTAGATCTTGACCGCGCGAACCGTCAGGAGCCCGGCCGAAATCGGCCCGCGGGCAAGGAACCCCTTCAGATCGGGGTCGGCCGCGCCGACGGTCGCGGAGACGCGGATCGGCAGCTCGCCGCGGCTCGCCATTTCGCGCAGGACCGCGATCTCTTTCGGCCCGTAACCCGAGGCGTCGCCCACGCCCGTCAGGCCGAGCGACGCGCACGAGGCGAGAGCCTTCTGGAAATAGCGGCGAGCGTCCTCCGGCGAGACGGCCGGCCTCGCCCGCAGCACGACCTCCATCGCGTTGTCGACGAAAACGCCCGACGGGGATCCGTCGGCGCGGCGCACGATCCTGCCGCCCGCGGGATCCGGAGTCTCGCGCGCCACGCCCGCGGCCTTCATGGCGGCGCTGTTGACCCACACGGCGTGGCCGTCGATGCGGATCGCAAAGGCGGGCCGGTCGGGAACGACGGCGTCGAGCTCGGAGGCGTCCGGAAACTGCTTCGGCGTCCAGAGATTCTGGTCCCAGCCGTGGGCCGCGGCCCAGACGCCCGCGGGAGCCGGATGCCCCCCCATGCGCGCGGCGCACGCCTTCGCGGAAGCCACGCCCTTCATGTCGACGGACTCTAGCGACAGGCCGAGCTCGGCGAGATGCCCGTGCGCGTCGGTAAAGCCCGGATAGACGACGGCGCCCGACAGGTCCATTTCCGGGGCGCCCCGGTACCGGCGCGCGGCCTCGCCGGGCGGCCCGACGAACGCGATCTTCTCCCCTTCCACGACAACGTCGAGCGGAACGGCCGCCGCGCCCGCATGGACGACGACGCGCGCGTTCTTCAGGATCGTGGCAGCGGGGGCGAGGCGGGACCCGGCCAGCGCGGCCGCCAGGGCGCAGACGAATAGCAGCTTCATCGAAAGCAAACTTATAACGTTTCGCGGCGGGCGAGAACGACGAGCGTCTGGTCGTCGTACTGGGGCGTGGCCCCCGCGAACGCGAGGACCTCTTCCAGGATCCGGCGGGCCGTGTCGGCGACCGGCTCTTCTCCGGCGCTCCCGAGCACGTCTCGCAGCCGGGGAACGCCGAAGTCCTCGCCGGCTTCGTTTTGCGCTTCCGTGATTCCGTCCGTGTAGACGCAGAGACGGTCGCCCGGGGCGAGCTGAACGCTCTCCTCCGTCCAGGTCGATTCCCAGAACATCCCCACGGGCCGCCCGGTCGCGCCGAGCATCTCCACGCGGCCCGAAGGGCGCATGAGCAGGGCAGGGTTGTGCCCCGCCGAAACGTAGGTCATCCGGCCCGAAGCCGTTTCCACGAGGCCGAAGAAAAGCGTCGCAAATTTTCGCGCCCGGGAGAACCGGTAGAGATGGCGGTGCACGCGCAGGATCAGGTCCGCCGGCGTCCTCGCGTCTTCGATCTGCAGATGAATGGCGGAAGCAAGCGTCGACACGAGGAGCGCCGCCGGCACTCCTTTTCCCGACACGTCCGCGACGACGAAGGCAAACCGGTCGCCGGAAAGGGGAAAGAAATCGAAATAGTCGCCTCCCACCTGCCGCGTCGACAGGCTCTCGGCGGCGACCGCGAAACCGGGAAATTGCGGGATCTCCCGGGGAAGGATCTCCCGCTGGATCGCCGCGGCGAGCTCGAGCTCCCGCTCCAGCCGCTCCTTCTCCACCGCCTCGCGGTGAAGGCGCGCCGTCTCGACGGCGGTCGCCGCCTGGCTCGCGAACAGCATCAGGAGGCGGGCGTCGGAGAGAGAGAAATCCGCGATCGTCCCGTCGCGGGTTTCCTTGTCCGCAACCGCAAGCACCCCGAGCCGCCTTCCCTCGTGCTGGATCGGAACGACGATGCACTTTTCGCAGTCCGAGAGATAGACGCCGGCCGTCGGGAAAGCCCGGGCGTCGTTGTTGATCGCCCCGTCGGAATCGAGCTCGATCCGAACCGCCGCCTCCTCGCTCAGGAGCGTCCCCCCGAAGGAGCGCGACAGCGCCGCGCGCTGCCCGTCGAAGAGATGGAGCGATCCGGAACGGGAATTCGTGAGGGAGATCGACCGCAGAAGGATTTCATCCGCCAGCCGGTCGAGCTCCAGCCGCCCCCCGACCGAGAGCCCGACATCGTAGAGAGATTCCAGCTCGACGGCGCGCTCCCGAAGCTCGAAGCGCACTTCCTTGAGCGACCTCGCGAGGACCCTCGCGGCGACCCAGGCCGCGCCGCCGTCGGACTCGCCGGAATGGGCTGCGCTGTCTTCCACTCGCGCGAGCGCGAGATCGAGGTTTTCTCCCGGTTCTTCCCCGAGCGCGAGAAGCGCTTCCCGGACGCGGTCCGCGAGCGTGGTCGGCGGGGTCATCGGGCCGGGGCGAGAGCCGCGCGCGCTTCCTGTTCGGAACCGTAGATGCCGGCGTACTGGGCGAGGCCCATAATCCGGAACGTCTTGTCGATCGTGGGGGTCAGGTGGCAGAACGCGAGCGTTCCCTTGCGATCCATCATCTTCTCGAGCACCTCGATGAGAATGGAGATCCCGATCGAGTTGACGATCTTCGTCTTTTCGAGGTTCAGGATGATCTGGGAAACGCCGCCTTCGAGCAGTGTCTGGATGCAGCGCTCGATTTCCTCGCCGCCCTCCCGGTTGATGTACCCGTCGGTCCGAAGAACCGCGACCGATCCGTCGCGAACGGATTCCACTCTGCAGGACTCGTTCATTTGTACTTCCGCATCACGATGGTGGTCCCCTTCTCGCTCGATCGGATCTCTTCTTCGTCCATCAGGCTCTGAATGATCTTCAGGCCCCAGCCCCGCTTGCTGTCCCCGCGGAGCTTCTTCTCCAGCGACGGCGGCTCGACCCGCGAGGGGTCGAATCCCCGGCCGCGGTCGGAAACCGTCACCTCGAACATCTCCCCGCCGCCGGGGGCCGAGGAAATTCGAAAGAACACGTCCACACGGTGACCTCCCCGGCCGGCGTGCTCGAAAGCATTGATGCACGCCTCCACGAGCGCGAGCTTCACTTCGTCAATCTTATCCCGAGAGAGGCGCATCGACTCGGCGAGAACCTCGGCGAGCGCGGTCGCGGCGAGCTCCATGCCCGGCGAGGCCGGGATCGAAAGAGAAACCTCTTTCGCGGTCATCCGGACATCCTCAGAATTGGAGGAACGCCCGAAGGGCCGTCCATCCCCACCCCGGGATCGGCAGAACGAGAAGCGCCGCACCGGCGAGGCTCGAGAGGAGAATCGAAAGAGCGCTCGAGAGCGGCGCGCTGAGGGAGAGGCTTCGGGCTTGGGGGATCATGGCGAACATCATCCATCGCAAGGAGGCTGCCAGAATTCCGGAACGGCCCGAAAGCCATCAACCCTTTCTTTTGCAAAGACTTCAACAATTTTCTTCTCGTTGCAATGACAGCCCGTCTCTGCTGCATTCTGTCACATATGGCGATCTTAGCACTTGCGCATTTATATGCATATAATTCAAAGACAGATGTTTAGCTACAGTATCGTGGCTATATGCCACAGTACTATAAAGTCTCATATCTTCTTCCGGTAGAGCGTCCGGCGATCGATCCCGAGGATTCGCGCCGCACGGCTCTTGTTTCCGTTCGCCAGGCGAAGCACGCGCTGGATGTGGCGCGACTCGAGCTGGCGAAGAGAAACAGCGTCGCCTTCCGCCGGGGACGGGGGCGCGCCCTCGTTCGAGCGCGATTCGATCCACTGCAGGTCGCCCCGGTGAATCGCGCCGCCCCGCGCCAGGGCCGCCGCGCCTTCGAGAACGTTTTCCAACTCCCGCACGTTGCCGCGAAACGAGTGCGAGAGCAGGGCCGCCATCGCCTCGCGGTCCAGCGTGGCCGGCGACTTCCCTTCCCGCGCGGCAAACTTCGCGAGAAAGTACCGAATGAGCCGGGGCAGGTCCTCCCGGCGGTCCCGGAGCGCGGGCAACGAGACCTCGACGACCCGGAGGCGGTAGTAAAGGTCCTCCCGAAACTTCTTCTCCGTGATCATTCGGGGAAGGTTCTGATGCGTCGCGGAAAGCACCCGCACGTCGAGCGGGATCCGTTTGCGGCCCCCGACCCGCTCGCACTCTTTTTCCTGGAGGACACGGAGGATCTTGGCCTGCAGGGCGAGCGGCATGTCCCCGATCTCGTCCAGGAGGATCGTGCCTCCCTGCGCGGTCTCGAACTTCCCCGCCCGCGCCTCGACTCCGGTGGCCACTCCCCGCTCGATGCCGAACAGCTCGGCCTCGAGAAGCGACTCGGGAAGCGCCGCGCAATTGATCGCCACGAACGGGCCCTGCCGCCTCGGGCTCTTTTCGTGAATGAGGCGCGCGACCAGTTCTTTGCCGGTGCCGCTCTCACCGGTGATGAGCACCGAAACGGACGACGCCGCGACACGGGAGACGACGTCCAGGACGCGACGCATCGGAACGGACTCGCCGACGAGAAACGAATCGGCGGCCGACCTCCCCGACTCGTCCCGGAGCCTTCGGTTCTCCTCCTCGAGCCGGTTTCGCTCTCGCTCGAGCCGCGACAGGCGGCGGCGGCGCTCGAGCGCGACGCCGGAGAGCGCGGCGAGCGAGGACAGAAACCGCTCGTCCTCGAGCCCGAACGGGAGCGCTCCCCTCCGCGACTCCTTGTCGGCGAGAACGAGCCAGCCGAGACTCCGGTCATCGCCGCCGACCGCCACGCCGAGCGCGTTCGCGACCGGCGTCTTCAGGAGAACCATCCTGCCCCGGGACAACGGCTGGCGGGCCTGTTCGAGCTCGGCCAGGAAAGGCTCCTCGAGCAGGATCGAGTCGGAAGTCTTCCTGGGAAACCCGAGAAGCGCCCGCGACGACACCTGCCCGTCCTCCGAGAGCGAAAGGAAGAATCCCCGCGCGGCGTCCAGGACCGAGACGGCCCGGGACAGCACTTCTTCGGCGAGCTCCCGGTCCGATTCGAGCCCGGTCAGAGTGAGCGCGGCGTCATAAATCGTCTCGAGGAGGAGCAGCCGGTGCTGGACCTCGAAATCGCGGCCCAGCTCGGCTTTCATTCCTCCCTCGTCGGTCTTCACGCCGTTTTCTTCAGCTTCCCGATCTCGGATTCCGCCGCGATCGTGTCGAGGTCGCGGGGATTGAATTTGCGATTGACGGCGAGGGTCTTTTCCGCCCCTTCGAAATCGCCCAGGCGAGCCTGAGCCTCCGCGAGCAGGGCGCGGTAGCGGATGGCGCTCGCCTGTTTGTCCAGGTCGCCCGCCTCGCCCGGAGAAGGCAGCGCGCTCTCCCAGAGCCGGATGGCGTCGCGGAATCGACGGTCGCGAAACGCGATTCGCCCGCGAGTCACGCGCAGCTGGCGCTCGATTTCCGCCTGCATGACCGGATCCGGGTCTTTCCAGGACACCGAGTCGAGAACGGCGTCGGCTTCTTTCGTCCGGCCCTCGTCGCTCAACAGCACGGCTTCGAAGATCTGGTCGGCCCCGCCGAGTTTCGGGGGAATTTTCGCGCTCCGCATCGTCTCGATCGCCTCGCGCGCCCGGTCGAAGTCCCTTTCGCGCAGAGAGAGGAAGAAGAGCTTCTGCGCCACGACGAATTTTTCGATCGGCATCTGGGCGAGCCGAAACGAAAGGTCGAAGTTCGCGCGGGCGAGAGCGAAATCCCCGCGCCTCTCCTGGGCGACTCCGAGGCGGTAGAGGTAGCCGTAGAAATTCGGCTTCAATTCGTGGGCCTTCTGAAAATCGCGGATCGCGGCTTCGTAATCGCCATGGGCGGTCTCGACCTCGCCGAGCGTCTCCAGCGGATCTGCCGAGTCCGGCGCGATGAACGCGTAGCGCTTCAGGTCGGCGAGGGCCTCGGGAATGTTTCCGCGCGTCGCCTCGAGGTATCCGAGGTAGTTGTACGCCTGAGCGCAGTTCGGATCGTGCGCCAGCCGCTCGCGAAACAGGGCGGCCGCGTCTTCGGTCCGGTTCAGGCGCATCGCGTCTTCGGCCAGGCACTGATAGCCGACTTCGTCCTGATAGTCCTGTTTCAGGATCCGGGCGATCCGGGTGGCTTCGCCGTTGCGGTGGTACACCCAGGCTCGCGCGAGATCCAGCACGAGACGCTCCCGTCGCGTCACGCGGCCGCGCAGCCGGTTCGCGGCTTCCAGGACTTCCTGGGCTCGCGACGTGTTCCCGTAGCCTTCGTAGAACTCGATCAATCCGACCCTCACCATGGCCATGACGAATTTCGGATCGTCGGAAAGCGCCTTTTCGTAGTGCCGCCGGGCGTCGGCGAAGTACATCCGATCGTAGTCTTCGTTTCCCTCGGTGTACTCGCGGTAAGCGAGGTCCGACGACGTCGTCACCTGCCGCCGCGGAAGAAGGAAGAGGGCCGCCGAGACGGCCGCCACCGCGAGGCTCGCGGCCGCGATTCCCCAGCTCTTGTGCGTGCTCGCCATCCTGTCATCCTTTCGAAATGCTCATCAGCATGAAGGTCATGTCGTCGTATTGCTCGGCATCCGCCACGTGCGCGCGCACGTCCGCAAGGATACCGCGGGCCGTCTCCTCCAGGTTCGGGGAGGAGTGCTTCGCGAAGGACTGCATCAGGCGATCCTCCCCGTACGGATTCATCTCCGCGTCCATGGCCTCGGTAAACCCGTCCGTGTAGAAGAAGAGGACGTCCCCGTGCCTCAGGTAGACCTCGCGCGTGTCGTAGGGAACCTCCCGAAGCGCGCCCAGGGGAAGGCGAAATTCGGGCGGCTCGAGCTGCCGGGGGCCGCCGTCTCCCGTTCGCAGCAGAAACGGCAGGGGTTGCCCGCCGATCGCGTACTTGAGCGTCAGCGATTCGATGTCGAGCAGGAAGTATCCAAGCGCGACGAACATCTTCCTCTTGATGTCGTAGATGCGCCGGTTCGACTCGCGGAACAGGGCCCCGGGGTCCTCGGTGTTGCGCGATCCCGCGTAGATGATCTCCCGCGAGGCGACCATGAGCAGCGAGGCCGGGATCGACTTCCCCGACACGTCGCCCATGACGAATCCGAGGCGCGCGCCGTTCTGAAACGGGAAAAAATCGTAGAAATCGCCCCCGACGACCTTCGCCGGCAGGCTCCCTCCCGAGAACCTCACTCCCGGGATCTTCGGAAACTCCTTGGGAAAGAGGCTCGTCTGGATGTCCCGGGCGATTTCCAGGTCGCGCCGGAATTCCGCCTGCTGGGTCATCTCGTCGTGGAGCGAGGCCGTCTCGATCGCCGTCGCCGCGTGATTGGCCAGAGTCTCCAGCACGAGAAAATCGTCCGGGTCGAAGGCTTCCTCGGAGAGCTTGCCTTTCAGGGCGAAAAAGCCCATCAGGCGATCGCGATAGATGATCGGAACGAGGAGCGTCACTCCCCGGCGCGCGATCGAGTCGAGAAACGCGACGCTGTCGGGCTCTCCCCAGCACCCCGATTTCAGCTCCGGGATGCCGCGGGGTCTCGCCGAACCCTGAAGAAAACGCGAGACGAGCGAACGGGCCGGCACTCTCTGGTCCCGGTCCTCCCTTCCGAAAAAATGCCCGTCGCGGTCGCGAAGAAAGAGCTCGACGCCGGATAGCCGCAGAAGCGAAAGGATCCGAGCGGTCAGGTAATCCGAGACGCGCGCGAGGTCGAGCTCGCCGGCGACCGCTTCCGAGATTTCGAGCATCGCTTTCTGGTAGTCGTACTTCTCGCGGAAGAAAAGCCGGTCGATGGGATTCTGCAGCCTGCGCCGGAGGAACTCGAACGTCGGGATGACGACGAGGAACACCCCGAAGAGAAAAAGCCGGGACGAAGCCAGGCGCGAATTCGCGAACAGCGCGTTGGCGGCGGAAAGGGCGCCGGCGTAGAAAGCGAAAAGAATTGCGGTCGAAAACGTGTAGAGCAGGGACTTCCGGACGATCACGCGAACGTTGAGAATCTGGAATCGGACGATCGCGTACGCAAAAGTCAGCGGGATCAGGACCATCGGGGCGATCCCGTAGAACACGTAGGCGTCGTTGTGCAGCGCCGTCGGAAACACGATCCCGAAGAGGACGAACGGCGCGGTGCCGAGAATCGTTCCGACGAAGACCTGCATCACCTGGCGCCGCTCGCGCGGATTCTCGAGCGTGAAAGCGGAATGGGCGAGGGCCGCGAGGCCGAGGACCAGGTAGTCGCCGAGAAGCACCCAGGAGGCCAGCGGCGCTCCGGAGAGCAGTTTCACCGGACGCCCTTCCATCTGGCGCTGAACGTCGAAGATGAACACGACGGGAGGAATCGCGTAAATCAGGAAGTACAGGAGCGGACTTCCGTTCAGGAAGTCCTGGAGCCTTCGCGCGATCGAGCCGGCGCGGTCCTCCTCCGCGAATCGAAACTGGTTCTGTCGCGGGAAAATCAGGAAGAAGTGGAGAAACGCCGCGGGCAGGAGAAACAGGGAGATCGTGCCCGTGTTCTGGACGAAGAGGTCGACCCACCAGTAGGAGGCGGGCCTCAGCCGGCAAACGAAGAACAGGAGGAAGAGAACGCAAACGACGAAGAAGACCCGGACGGCTCCGTCGTCCGGCCGTTTCCAGAACACGAACAGCCCGATCGCGAAAAAGAGAAACCCGATGATCGCTTCGTAGAAGTAGGTGGGGTCCGCGAGGATACGTCCCGTCAGCGCGACGTCCACGACGAACGGCGCGTTGCGTCCGCGTTCCACCATGTAGGAGACCCGGGAGCCGATCCGGGACTTCAACAGCTCCCGTCTCGCGTCGGCCGGCCCGCGCACCATCCGGTGGTTGATGCCGAGAATCCGGTCTCCGGCGAGGATGCCCGCCTTCTCGGCGCCCGAACCCCGAAGGACCTCGCGAACCTCGACGGCATCCTGACCGTACGGGTTCGGGACGACGCCGTCGGCGGGCCGCCGAACGAACATGTCGGCGAGCGAGCCCAGGGCGATTGCCAAACCCACGAAGCCGAAGATCAGGAGTGCTCGCCGGGACCCAAAGTTCATCAAACTGAATGAATTATACGGATCGTCCGAGAAATGGTTCAAACCCTTGTGGGTGCCGGAGGGTGCGGATAGAGTCCCGGGCGGGAGACCGATGCCGCTCATCACGTTCGAAGGAATCGAAGGCTCCGGAAAGTCGACGCAGTCCCGGCGCGCGGCGTCGCTCTTTCGAAGCCGGGCCGCGGAAGTGCTGCTGGAGAGAGAGCCCGGAGGAACGCGGATCGGCTCCGCGATCCGGGAAATCCTTCTCGATCCGGCGAACCGTCACCTCGATCCGATCGCGGAGTTGATGCTCCTGGAAGCCGACCGCCGCCAGCACGTCGCCGAGACTCTCGCTCCCGCCCTCGCCCGGGGAGCGCTCGTTCTCTGCGACCGCTTCAGCGACGCGACGTTCGCGTACCAGGGAGGAGGCCGCGGAATCGATCCCGCCCTGCTTTCCCGAATCGACGGGTGGAGCGTCGGAAATCTCCGCCCGGACCGGACTCTCCTTTTCGACTGCCCCGCGGAGGTGGGTCTCGCTCGCGCCCGGGAGCGCGACGGCGGCCGGAGCGGATCGGTTCGAAGCCGAGGAGGAGGATTTCCACCGGCGGGTGCGGGATGCCTACCTCGAAATCGCGCGGCGGGAACCCCTCCGGGTCCGCGTCCTGGATTCGACCCGGTCTCCCGAAGAAGTCTTCGGGGACGTGGAGCGCGAGATCTCCGGACTGCTCGGCTGACGTGCGCACCCTCCTGATCTCCGGCGATTCTCCCGCCCTGCTGCGCCAGGAGGCTCTCGCGACCGCAAGACGCCTTCTCTGCCCCGAACATCGGGAAGACTCCTGCTCCGTCTGCCGGCGCATCGCGGACGGTTCGCATCCGGACTTTCTTCGGGTGGGCCCCGACGGCCCGCAGATCAAGGTCGAAGACGTGCGCGATGCCGTTCGATTTGCGTCGGGGCGCCCCTACGAAGGCCCCGCGCGGATGATCTGGATCGACGGGGCCGACGCGCTCCGGGACGCCGGCGCGAACGCCCTCTTGAAATCGCTCGAAGAACCGGGGGAGTCGGTCCAGTGGCTGCTCACGGCGACGGCGCCCGAATCGATCCTTGCGACGATCCGTTCCCGCTGCGTGCACCGCCGGCTCTCGCCCCGAAGACCTTCGGATCTCGCGGCGGCTTTCGAAGCGGACGGCCTCGCGCCGTCCGACGCGCGCGACGCGGTCGCCTTCGGGCTCGAACCGGGGGAGCCCGCCGACCTCGACGCGGCGAGGGAGCGCCGCCGCCTCGTCCTGGGCGCTCTCGGGAACGGGTCCGTGACCGCGCTGCTCTCGCTCGCGGCCGCGTCCGCGGAAGACGATTTCGCCCCCGGCCTCGTCGCCTCGGTCCTCCGGGACGCGGCCATTCTCGCCTCGGGGGCCTCTTCCGACCGGCTTCGCCACGTCGGCGCCGCCTCCGAGCTCGCCCGAGTCGCGGCGCTCTACCGTCCCGAAGCGCTCCAGGAAGCCGCTCGGGAGGCGGACGCCCTTCCGGACGCCTTCCAGCGCAGCCGCCAGAAGAGGCTGGGCTTCGAAAAATTGTTTCTCAGGCTGAGCGAAGGAAAGGCCGAGAAATAATCGGGGGGAGGAGGCGAACACGGGGTTGAGAAGGAGGATGTCGGAAGAGCGCGGAACTTAGAACGCTAAGAGCGAATCGGTGACAGCTTGGATGCATCGGACGCCCGCCTTCACAACCTCCCCCCGAAACCATTTCTCGGACTCGGGGATTATACCACGATTATTTTCTCAATCGCACCCTCACCCGGGCGCTTCTCCGGGCGGGCGCCATGATCTCCACCGTCGTCTCGCGGTATCCCGGGCACGTCACGGTGACGCGGTGCTCGCCGGCCTCCACCGCGAAGCCTTCGGACATCGCGTCGAGCTCCCTTGCTCCTCCGGCAAACCGGCCGTCGACGTAGACCGCCGCCTCTTCGGGATCGATTTCGAAGGAAAGCCGCGAGTCGGAAACCGCCGGACTCTCGGTGGGCGGCTCGGGAGCGGTCGCCCCGGGAGCGTCTTCGTCGGTCTCCACTTCCTCGCTGTCACCCCGATACGGTTCCGGCTGGCGCGCGCGAGGAGGGGCATCCCTGTCCGGAGAATTCGGGGACGCCACTTCCAGGCGATCGCCCCGTTTTCGGAAGAAGCGGACCACGCCCCCTTCCGGCCGCGCGGGCTCGTAGGTGCCGTGATGTTTCGCTCCCGGAATCTTCTTCAAGTGCTCGTTGATCCGAAACGACAGGCCCGGCTCGGCCTCGACCTCGGTCGTATAGGTCTCGTACCCGTCGAGCCGGAATTCGAGCCGGTAATGACCGCGCCCGAGATAGAGCTTGTCGGGATAGCCGTCGAAATCGTCCGCGGTCCCGATCAGCCTTCCGTCCAGGTACAAGGCCGCCTCGTCCGGCTCGACGTCGGTCTTCACGGCCGTCCACCGCGAGGGGGCCGCATATCGGTAGGGGTATGGGTTTGGATACGGATAGGCGTAGGGGTAATAGCCGTATCCTCCCCACCACGGGGAATACCAGCCCCACCCTCCCCCGACGAACACGCGACCGCCTCCGCCGTGAAATCCGCCGCCTCCATGCGATCCGCCCGAATGATCGGCCCGGGCCACGCGGCCCGACGAATGAGACCCGTGAGACGCGCTCGACCTCGACGTCGCCGCCGAGGCCGGGCGGGAAGCGATCAGGACCGCAAAGGCGACGCCAAGAGCGAGGCGCGAAATCGAACGAAAGGAAACTCGCATTCTCGACATTTCAAACCTCCGTGGAAACAACAGAGCAATTTCGCGACCACCTGCCTTCCGACCGAGTCTCGAAAAGCCCCAAATGATTGAGCGGCTTGGCGCTGCGGGTCCGCAGGGGGGTGGATGCGATGACCTCCGTTTGGGTCAACTCGTCCCCTTCATGGGGCATCGGCAAGGGCGCCCTTGAGGCCCCGCAGGTAGTCCGCCCGCAGCACCCGATCGATCGCGCGGCGGCCGCCCGGGATCTCCCAGCGCTCGCACATGCCGGCCCAGAAGCGCAGGGGCAGAGAGACGCCCGTACTCTCGACCCGGGCGGAGCTCACTCCGAGAAAGTCCGCGAGCTCGGGGTGCTTACGATAGAAGATCGCCGCCGCGCGGCCGGAGCGCTCCTGCCGCCGACGGAAGGAATCGAACGTGATCGCGTGGTGGTGCCGGACGACGGCGCCCGGCCGATAGACGATCACGTACCCGCTCTGCGACAGGCGATAGGAGAGCTCGATGTCTTCCCAGGCGGCGTCGGGAAACGTCGTGTCGAAGAGCCCGACCTCCAGAAGGGCCCGGCGGGGCAGCGAAATGTTCGACGTGTAGAAGAAATTGAAGGGAACGGAGTCGGGATCCTCGATCAGCTCGTAGCCGAACTGAAGGCCGTATTCGTTGATGTGATGGAGAAACGGCGTCACGCGCCGCTCCCGCGGCCAACCCGTGTACCCGAGGACCGCGACTTTTCTGCCGCCTGCCTCGCGGTGCGACCGCAGGTGCACGGCGAGGAATTCGGATTCCGGAACGGTGTCGTCTCCCAGGAAAACGACGACCTCTCCGTTCGCCGCGCGCACGCCGCGGTTCCGCGCTCCGGCCGGCCCCGTGTTCCCCTGCCTCATCACGGTGAGATCGAAGGGCGCCGAATAGTGTTCCAGGATCTCCGGCGTTCCGTCGTTGGACCCGTCGTCGACGACGAGGACTTCGAAATCGTCCCGGGGCAGCGTCTGGCGCCCGAGCGCGTCGAGCACCCGCGAGACGGTATCCTTTCGGTTGAACGTCGGGATGACGACGGAAAGCTCCGCGCTCACCCGAGCCCCACGAAGATGTCGGCCAGGGTTCGAGGCTTCAACGACAGGAGCCGGGGACGAATCTCCTCGAAGAACCGCGAGGCGAGAAGGTCGTCCCCCGGGTACGTGGGGACGACCGCGGCCGGAAATTGCGAAAAAATCTCGCGATCCCCGCGCCGCCGGCGGGACTGGACCCATTCGCGCTTGCGTTGAAGCGCGTCGCGGCCGGCGACGATCCAGCGGAGGGCGCGCAGCTGGGCGATGGCGAGGGGGTCTTTCACGACAACGCTCTCGCCCGGCCGAATCCCGAACAGGCGCGACAGCGAAGAAGCCCACCGCTTCCTTCCCGCAGGTTCGTCGTACGGATCGCGGGACAGCTCTCCCGCGCCGGGGTCCCGCGACACCATCGCCGAGATCCGGGCGAGAAACGTCGCGAGCAGCGCCGGCAGGGCGTCCCGGAGGTGATCGGCTTCGAAATTCTTGTAGGCCGTGGCGAAGGCGTTTTTCTCGATCAGGAAGCCGCGCTTGAACACCCCGAGAGCCTCGCCCGTCGCGCCGCCCTCGTGCCGGGCCGACGCCCCGGGCTCGAAAAGGATCCGGCTTCCAAAAATCCACTGGCGCCACCCGAAGTCCACGTCCTCCAGGTAGGCGAAATAGTCGTCGTCGAATCCGCCCGTCTCCAGGAAGGCCTCGCGATCCGCCAGCATGTTCCCGCCGCACGCGAAGAGACGCTCTTCTCCGGCGGCGCCGGGAATGGCCGGAGCGCCCACGAGATCGGAAAATGCATGCCCGTCGAACGTCAGGAAACCGTCGGAGAAATCGTTTCGCTGCCCCGAAGAGTCGGTGAGACGCCCGGCGATGGCCGTCACGTCGCCCGGTTTCCGGTCCGCGGCGGAGAGGAAGCTCGGAAGCCAGCCGTCCTCGGGAACGGCGTCGTCGTTCAGAAAGATGACGCGGGGTCCCGAAGCCGCTTCGGCGCCCACCCGGCATGCCCGGGCGAAACCCAGGTTTCGATCCTGGGACAGGATACGAACCCGGGGAAAACGCCGGGCGACTTCCGCGGAGGCCCCTTCGCGGGAGGCGTTGTCCACGAGAATCACTTCCGCGCCTTCCTTCCCGGCCTGCAGGTCGACGGGCGCCAGCGTCCGAAAGAGACGTTCCCGCCCCCGGTGGTGGACGATGACGATCGTCGCTCGCGGCGTCAGCGCCCCCTCCGAAGAAGCCGAAACGCGGGACGAGGCCGCCGCTCGGGAAAATCGAGCCGGCTGGAGATCGACGGATGCTCGAAGAACTCGGCGAGCGGGAGCGTGACCCGGCTCCACGAGAACCCGCCCGCGAATTCGCGAGCGCGGCGGGACGCTTCCTTCCGGCGCGCCCCGTCCCGAAGGTAAGCCCGGATTGCCTCGCGAAGACCGTCCGCATCCTCAACGCAGGCGCCCGCGCCCGCCGCGGAGAGATCGCGGGCCAATCCGCCGCCTTCCAGCGAAACGGACGGAAGCCCGTAGGCGGCGGCGTCCAGAAGTCGCGTTCGAAAAGAAAGTTGCGTCTCGAGCCCCGGGCGGCAGAGACACACGGAAAGGGTCGAGGCCCCGTAGAGCTCGCCGCGACGATCGTACGGCGTCCACGGCAGGAAGAAGACCGAGCGCTCCGCCCAGCCGCGCCGCCGGGCGGCCGAAACCGCAGAATCGTAGACGCTCTGGGGCGTGCTCTCGCGATTGGGGTTCTCGCAGAAAATCAGTCGAATCGACGGGAACTCCTCGAGAAGCGCCGGCCAGATCTGAAAGAGCGGCTCGGGGTCGTGCCAGTCGTAGAGGCCGCCGAAATAGAGCACGGGATCGCCGTCGTTCGCGCCGATTCTCGTTCGGATCGCGTCCGGGGCCGCGAAGGGAGCGGCTTCGACCCCGAAAGGAACGACGCGAACGAGGGAGCTTGCCTCCCGGTCCTGTTGAAAAGTCGCCCCGTTGACCCGGCCTCCCTGCAGAAGCATCCCGAGATAGAAGAGCCGCTGCTCTTCCGACGCGCAGAGGAACAGGTCCGCCCGGCAGAGGGCGAGGGCCCACGCGGCCCGATCGTTGGCCTCGACACCGTCGCCAAGCGACTCCCGGTACTGAAAATTCTCGACGAGGAAGGGATCGTACCAGTCGACGGCAACCGGCACATGGGGCGCGGCCAGGAAGAAGTAGTTCGCCGCGTGTCCCGAGACGAGCGCGGCGCGGCAATCGCGGATCTCCGAATGGAACGCCTCCGACCCGGGAGGCGCTCCGACGATCGCGACGCCTTTCGCGGCCGGAGCCTCCGCGGGATCGTTCGGAACGAGGAGGCGAACTTCGAAGCTCGCGGCTAGCGTTCGGGCGAGCTCGAGGGCGCGAATGCCCATCCCGGCCATCCGCGGGCGGATCGGCTCGGGGGCCAGCACGACGACTCTCCGATTCACTTCCGTCCCCGCAGTTTCCCGGCCCAGAGGTGGATACGCCACGCCTTCGTTGCTTCCATCGCGCGGACCAGAGACGTCAGGCGATCGATCTCCACGTAGAGCGACTGTCCCAGGCGGGAAGCGTCGAGCACCTCCGCCGTGAGCCGCCGGGTCTCCGACTCCAGCGCCTGGACCGCTCCGAACCGCCGGTCCGACTCCGCGCGAATCTCCTCCAGGCACTCGCGGAGGCTCTGCGTCTCCCCCGCCAGACGGCGATGGCTCGCCCGCTGGTAGGCGAGCTCTCCCGCCGACCGATATTCCTTCTCGGAGACCTCCCAGAGTCGCTTCGAAACGCGGTCGAGCACCCGGGCGGGCGTCTCGTCGTCGCGGAAGCCGCGGTACCGCTCCAGGATCTTCCGGCGAGCCGCGAGAAACGGCTCCCCCCCGGATTCCACGTGCCCCTCTTCTCCCTCGAAAACTCGGTAATAGGCCGTCACCGCCCGCAAGTGACGAAACGGCGCCTCTCGCGAAAGGCGGATCAGGAGATCCCAGTCCTCCGAGAATTCCAGGCCCGTGTCGAAACCTCCCGCCTTGCGGACGAGGGCCGCGTCGAAGAGAACGCACGGAAGCGGAATGTAGTTCGCGTAAAGGAGAAATTCTCGGTCGAAATCCATCGAGTACTGGAGCTCGCGATGACGCTCCTTCCACCCCTCGCCTTCGCGCTCCAGAAGCACGACGACCGAGTCGGAATAGACGATCGGTTCGGGACCGGCGGCGCGCGCGGCGAGCAGCCGCTCGAAGTGGTCGGGGGAGACGAGGTCGTCGTCGTCCAGATAGACGACCGCGTCTTCGCGGGTCTTCGCAAGGCCCTCGTTGGCCGCGGCCGACCTCCCGAGCGACTTTTCATGCGTCACCGGAAGCACGGAGAACGCCGTTTCGAAACGGGACAGGAGCGGTTCGACGGCCACGCCGCCGTCGTTGACCACGACGACGCTTCGGGGCCTCGCCGTCTGGGCGGCCAGGCTCTCGAGAGCCTCGACGAGCAGGGCGGGGCGATTCTTCGTCCGGACGATGGCGGCGGCGGGCGCCGTCTGGTACGACCCCGCGGCGATCGATGCCGGCCCGATCGCCCGGCGAAGCTCCGCCAGGGGCGTGACCGAGGCATCCCGGGCGGAAATGACGTGAAAAGCTTCCACGGGTCCTGCGCCCGAGAGAGTCAGCGAGCGAAAAGCGTTCAACCCCGCGACCGCTCCCCCGTAGTCGCGGACCGCCGCCTGCGAAACGAACTTGCCGACGGCGCGATTCTTCTTCTCGCCGCGGTCGCCGAGCGGAACGAGCGCATTCGGCAGGATCGGCTGGGTCACCTCGTAGAACACGAGCCGAACAAGGCGGTACGTCTCGAAGCCGGCGTCTCCGGCCCGCATTCCGGCGACGAGGCCGTAGCCGGCTTCCGCGACGGCCCGGTGGTCGGGATGGATTTCGCACGGCGACGGAAGGACGATGACGTCGGGACGAAACGCCGTCACATGATCGCGAAGCAGTTTCGCGAGGTCGCGCTTCCGCGCGGAGAGCGCGCGATCGGGCAGGCCCTCGAAGGCATAGTCCGAAATCCCGAGCTCGGCGCCAGCCTCCCTCGCCTCGCGCCGCCGGATCTCCGGATCGGACGAGCCTTCGCCCCGGTCCTCCTGCGCCTCGCCGCCCGTGAGAACGACGACGCGGACCGCCTCGGCGGTCTCCGCGAAGAAGGCGAGAAGGCCTCCGGCCCCGAAGACTTCGTCGTCGGGATGCGCGGCCAGCGCGAGAACCCTCTCGGCCCGGATCTCCGCGGCCTCGTAGGGAATCAAGTCTTTCTCTTCCATCGGTTTTCCGATTCTAACCTCAGCGGTCATCGTACACGCCGGCCGCCAGGTACGCGTGGTGAACGAACGTCTGCAGGGTCTCCTCGTCGAACACGACCGCGGTCACGAAGGAAAACCCCGCATCGCGGACCTGCCGCGGCCACTCGCGCCGACCGATCGCCGTTTCCATCGCGTTCCCGGCCGCGCCGCCGGGCGGCTGCCAGAAGACGAGATTTCGGCACCCCATCGCTCGAGCCTCGGCGCCCAGGTCTCCGAGAAGCGCTCCGGCCAGGCCGGGGTCGGGCCGTTCCAGCAGGTAGTCCATGACCAACGCCGTCTCTCCGACGGCGGAGAGAACGCCCCAGGCGCAGTCCCCCGACTCACCCGGAATCGTGATCATCCGGTAATACCGATCGGGCCGCGCGTGGTATCTCCAGTTCGCTCGCGCGCGGTCGCGAACGAGGCAGGCGGCGTCCACCGACGTCCGGGCCCGCGCCCAGAGCGCGTCGAAACCCGGCCCGACCGAATCCGATGCCACGGCCACTCCGGACGATTCACCCGGTGCCGAGATGTCGAGCCCGACCTCGCGGATCGGGAAATGAGACCGATACCCGAGCAGGCGGCGGCCGATCTCATAGGCCCGCGAATTCGGAAACCCGAAGCCGAAGGGAATGCCGCGGTTCTTCAAGGCTTCGAACATCGCTTCCGCGATGGTTCGGAAGACGTTCCGGCGGCCGCCGAGATGCCGAACCGCGGGGTCGGTCGCGACGTCCCCGAGCGAGACGATCGTCGTCGGCCTTCCTCCGATCCAGGCGCCCATCAGCCATCCGCCGTAGTGGCCGACGATCCTCTCGTTCCATTCGGCGACGACCGAAATCCAGCCGTCGGGATTGGAGGGGTACTTCCAGCGCCACTCCTCCTCCGACATCGCCCTCGGAAAGACCAGGCCAAAGAGCTCGCGGATTCCGGCCGAATCGGAAACCGAGGCCATCCGCACGGAAAAACTCACGACCGGACCGCGTGAAAGATTTGTCCCGCCTCTCCGGTCGCCGTGTCGAAAATCCGCAGGTACAGGGAAGGGCCGATCGCGGCGAAGAGATCCGACAGCTCCACCTGGCCGTCGAGCGTCGCCGAGGCGAATGGCCGGGCGCTGGGGTTCAGCGAAACGGCGACGGCCGCCCCGGATCTCGCCTCGAGCGGCCGCGAGGCGTCCCACGCCGGCGGCGAGAACGAACGCGCGCGCTTCTCGGCCCAACCGAGAATCCCGCCGCCCAGCGCTCCCCAACGGCGCCGGCGATAGAGGCTCCTCGACGCCTGCCGCCTTCTCTCCGAATCGGGGTTCCGCGACGACGAGGACCCGGGGAAATGACATGCCCGGGACTCCGCGACGACCCTCAGCCGGAGCCCGGCCGACCGCAGCCGATCCTCCCATTCCGTCTCTTCGTACTCGAAGGAGAACCGCTCGTCGAATCGTCCGACGCGGTCGAGAACGTCTTTTCGCGTCATCACGATCGAACCGGTCAGATGATCCGCGTCTCCGCCTCGCTGCCACAGGCGCCATTGCCGGGTCGCGGCGGAGGCGAACCGTCTCCGCTCCCACAGGCCGGGCGAGGCGCCCCGGAACTGAAGGAGGTCTCTCGCGAATCCGGGCGCGAAGCCGGTGGGAAGGAAAATGCGCGCCGTTCGGTCCGCGAACTGAACCGGAGCCGCCGCGCCCACCAGCTCCCGACTCGCCGCCTCGATCAAGGACCCGAGACAGCCGGGAAGGAACTCGATGTCCGCGTTGCAGAGGAGCAGCAGTTTCGACTCCCCCGCCGCGATCCCGGCATTCAGGCCGCCGGAGTAACCGCGATTCTCGCGCAGAAGAACGAGGCGGTCCGCCTCCACCGCCGGCAGCCGCCCGGCGTCGTCCGCGCCGGAATCGCAATCGACGACGACGACGAACGGCCGAACACCCTCCTCGCCGGCGGTCCGGCGCAAAGAGCGGACCGCCTCGAGGCAGAGATCGGCGGTTCGGTGGTTGACGAAGATCGCGGTGAAATCAAACATCGACCGCTCTCCGAAACGCCTCCTCGAGCCGGTCGCCGACGTCCGCCGTTCGAAAGCGCCCGGCTCGCACGGGACCCTCGGCGGACAGCCTCCGGCGCGTCTCTTCCTCTCCGAGGAGCCGCAAGATCGCGAGTCGGATTCCCGCGACATCGCGAGGCGGAAAAAAGATCGCCGAGGCGCCGGCAATCGACCGGTGCGACGGCGTGTCGGAGAGCGCAGCCGGAAGCCCGGCCGCGAGCGCCTCGAGCGTCGGCAGTCCGAAACCCTCGTTCTCGTGGTTCGGGCCGAGAAAAATATCGGCGTCGGCGAGCAGCGCGGGCATCCGTCGCGGGGGAAGAGCGCGGTGGTAGTCGTCGACGACCCTCCATTGCCCCTCGCCGTCCGACATCGGTTCCGGCGACACGCGGACGAGCCGAAAGGGCCATCCCTGATCGCGCAGACCGCGAAGAGCCTCGAGGGCCTCGCGGACCCCCTTGAGATCGATCTCGAAGATTCCGGGCAGGAGGATCTTCAGGGGTCCCCTCGGGTCGGCCCGCGCGGCGCCGAGGAATTCCCCGGGTTCGAAGGCCTGGCCGACGTCCTGAACGTCCGAATAACCGAGACGATTGAGGGAATCGCGCAGGTGCGGCGAGACCACGACCTTTCGAGGGATGAGGCGATACGCGCCCTCGATCGCCTCACTCTGCGCAGCGTAGAAGGCGCTCTCGGTTTCGAGCCCCTGGCAGAGGTGAAACAGCGCCCCCGACGCCGTCGCCGCAGCCGGCTCGATCGTCGTCCAGAATGTCGCGACCGCGACGTCCGCGTCGCGAAGGCGTTCCGAGGAAGCGAAGAGCGATCTTTCGTATCGCGCGTGCCGCAAGGAATACCAGCCGGGAGCGTCCTCGGGTCCGATCACCGTGACGGCGTGGCCCCGCCGCGCAAGCTCGTCGGCCTGCTGCAGGATGACCTTCCCTCCCCCCGAAATCATGCTCGACGCCAGCAGGTAGACGATCTTCATTCGGCCAGGCCGCCGTCCGCGCGAGCGACGATCAGGAGCTCCGTCACCGCGAGATCGCCCGCGCCCCCGCCGAGCTTCGCGAGGCGTTCCTGCCAGGCGAGAACGCGAGGCGCGGGCCGGGATTCGACGCCCGAAATCTCGACCGGCACGTACCCGCTCGACTCGAAGAGATCGGCGAGGGATTGCCGCGTGAAGAACCGCACGTGGGTGCCGGAGAGGATCGAATACGGGATGTAGTCGAACCGGCCTTCGAGCAGATCCGCGATGACCGCCGCATTCCCGACGTTCGGAACCGACGCGACGACGCGCCCGCGGGGCGAAAGCCACGGCAGCACCTGTTCGAGGGCCTGCCCAGGGTCCTCGAGGTGCTCGAGGACGTCGCCGAACAGGATCGCGTCGAACCGGCCACGCCACTCTTCGCCGCGCACGCCTTCGAGGAGGCTGCAGACGATACGGTCGTAGCGCGACTCCGCAAAGCGCGCGTCTCCGGCGTCCGGCTCCACTCCGACGATTTCCTCCACCCCGCGGGCTCTCAGGAGACCGGCCGAGGCTCCCCGCGCGCATCCCACGTCCAGAACCGATCGTGCTCCCGCCGGAACGCGCTCCGCGAGGTCGGACCGCTCGGAGGCGGCGAGATCACCGTAGCGGTGAACATAAGCCCCCCGGTCGACGGCGATTCGGGCGCCCCGCGCCGAACGCGGAACGTCGGCGAGGGGAAGCTCCGCGGGCATGCCGGCGAGAAGCGACCGCCGAATCGCGAACACCGGAAAATCCGCCCGTTCGATCGCCGACCGACCGGCTCCGCTCTCCGCGACCAGCGCGGCGATTTCCGCGAGCCCGGAAGGCGTCGCGTAGTCGAAGCCGGGAGGAGATTTCAGGGCCGGGTCCGGCGATTCGTTCGAGACCGGCACGGCGAGATCGGCGTAACTCTCCGCAATCGCCGACGCGAGACGCCGCTGGCTGATCTCGGGCACCAGGGCCTCCGGGTCCGCGCAGACGAAAACCACGTCCGCCGATCCGCCGGCCGAGCCGACGGTCGGAGTCCTCCCGAACGCGACGGTTTCCACCCTTGCCGGCACGCGGCGCAGGAGGCGCAGCGCCAACCGCCGAGACCACTGCGCCTCCTGGGCAAACCGGGGGACGCCGCCGTAAACGCGATCGAGATCCACTGAGGATTACCGTTGGCCGGCCGCGGACTCGGCGGCCTCGCGCACGGGGGCACCCGCCTCCTCGAGCGTCCAGCGACTCGGCACCTTCAGAAGCCCCACCACGTACTCCGCCGAATGGACCGTGAAGCCGGGGTCGAGCCTCCGAAAGTCATGAGGATAAAGGGCTTTTTCGTCAGCAACGAAGGCGGAAACCGTGAAATTGCCGTGCGAGAGCGGCAGGTCGGGGATCGTCAGGCGGACCCGGAATCGATCGCTCCCGGACAGCGGCGCAAGATTCCAGGTCGACGTGTCGCACCCGAAGACCTGGACTCCGTCCTCGCGGTCGATGCCGACGCGAACCTGGAAGGAAAGCGAAGGCTCCGTCGTCCGGAATTCCACGTCGACCGCGACGGTCTCGCCCGCCGCGAATTCCGAACGCGGAAATCCGGAACCGTCGTGCACGACGATCTCGGTGATCTGCGCCGGGATCCTGCCGGAAAACGCGGTCGTCGCCGGAGAGGACGCGCGGCGCTCCTTCTGCTCGAGGAAGGATTCGTATTTCGCGATTACCGGAACGGCCGGGCCCAGTTCCCGGGCCTTCCCGTGGTCGATCCACATCGCCTCGTCGCAGATCATGGCGATGTAGTACATGGCATGAGAACAGAACAGCAGCGTCCCGCCGCGCTTCTTGAACTCGACGATCCGGTCGATCGACTTCTTCTGGAAATACCCGTCGCCGACCGCGAGAGCCTCGTCGATGATCAGGACGTCCGCATCCACGTGCGTCGCGACCGAAAAAGCGAGCCGCAGCGCCATTCCCGAGGAATACGTCTTGACCGGCCGGTCGAAGAACTCCCCGAGCTCGGAAAATTCGCGGATCTCCGGAAGGCGCCGCTTCATTTCGGCGGAGGACAGCCCGAGCAGGGCGGCGTTGATCCGCGCGTTCTCCTGGCCGGAAAACTCCGGATGAAATCCCATCCCGAGCTCGAGAATGGAGGCGACGGTTCCCGAAGTGGCGATCGTTCCCTCCGAAGGCGTCGTCGTTCCCGCCACGATTTTGAGCAGCGTGGACTTTCCGGCTCCGTTCTCGCCGATCAGCCCGAGACTGGCGCCTCGCGGCAGGTCGAAAGAGACTCCCGCCAGGGACGGAAAGTCCCGGTGCCGGGAGGATCGCGTGATCGCCTCGATCAGCCGGTCGGCCGGCCGCTCATAGAGCTTGTACGTCTTCCCGAGGTTGCGCGCCCTGACTGCGACGTCCATTCTTCGTGCCATTCTACCGGTTGTACGGAGCGCGGCCCACCCGGCGCGGCCGGGCCTCAAAAAGAGCGGCCCGGGTCGCCCCGGGCCGCAAAGACTCCCGATACCGGAGACCTAGTTCGAAGGCTTCTTTCCCGGCACGAAGACGAGGTCCTTGCTGTGCTGGTCCTGAACGGTCGCAAATGCGGCCACGGGCGTGTTTCCCGTGCCGGTGGCGCTGATGATCAGGTTGAAGGCCTTCCCTGCGAGTGCCGCCGTCGAGGCGTCGCCCGTCGTCGGCTGGTACACGAAATGGCCGATCCCGGCGCTGTTCAAGGTGTAGTCGCGGCTGAAGAGGGGCGCGCCCCCGGTGACGTCGTAGGCGTCGACGTGAACCGTGACCGGAGCATCGCCCATCGCCAGAAAGCCGAACTTCGAAATGAAATTGAAGTTGCCGGGCGTCGTCGAGTCCGGATCATTGTGAAGGCCGGCCAGGAAGATCTGCGAGTTCGAGCCGGGAAGCAGCCCGTCCGAAAGCGCATACGCCGGCAACTGCATCCCGTACGAACCGCCGTTGCTGTCGAGGTTGTAGTTTCGACCCTCGATGATGAGCGGCTGGTCGTCGTTCGGAACGTACTGAATCACGAGATCGCCGATGACGGTTCCCTGAACGGACGGGAAGAGCGTCGTCACGACGTCGTTGATCGAAAGGGCTTCTCCCCCCGGGATCGTCAGGAGCTCCACGAGTTGATAAGTCCTCTCCACCGCGGGCGTCACGCTCGCGTCCATGTAGTGCAATTGCACGTTCACGTTCGTCAGCGGGAAAGGCGACGTGTTCAGCATGTAGAGGTCCGTTCGGGTCCCTCCGTCGACCCGGCCCACGCCGGCAACGAAGTACTTGAGGGTCGCGCCCGGCGAGCCCACCTGGCGCGGCGTGTCGTCCGTCAGGAGCAACGAATCCTTCGTTCGGTTGTCGACGACCGTCCCGATCGCGATCGACGTGGCCCCTGCGCTGTTCGGATCCGGAGTGACCTTCGCGTAGAGGACGTTGTTCGGGTCCGGGTCGACGAGGAAGCAGGGACCGCCGCACGCCGTCGTGCTCGAGTCGACGAGGCCGATCTTCGCCTGCTGATATTGCCCCAGGGAGATCGCGAGCGACTGCCCCTCGGGCGTTCCGTCCGACTTGAAGAGCGAGACGTCGAAGACCCCGCCGGTCGAAGCCGTGTCGACGAGCGTGATCCCGCTGGAGAAGTTGTTGTCAAACTTCAGCCCGACGAGGTTCTGGGTGGAAGACACGACGCCCTGGATCACCGGGCCGCTCCCGTTGATCTGGTACGACGGCAGATACGTTCCGTAGGTCGAGGCTCCCGCCCCGCCGGAGGAGTAGTAAATTCTCGCGAGAACCGTCGGAGCCTGGCCGGTGTACTTGATGAAGAGCGTGCCATAACCGGCTCCGCCGAGGAACGTCGTGATGTCACTGCTGTAGAACGACGCATGGCTCGCGAGCGGCTGCAACTGCGTGATCGACGTGTTGTAGCTCAACTTCGTGGGATCGGTCGTCTTCGTCGGATCGACCGCTTCGAAATCGAGCCCGACCGAGATCGGATTGCTGCTCGTGTTGAAAATCGAGAGCTCCGTCGCGAACGCGCCGACCTTGTTGCCGTTGCCGTCGTTCTTCGCGAGGTACCCTGCGCCCGGGACCACGAGCGCATTGAAGGCCTGGCCGGAGATCTTGAGGCTGGCAGAGGTCGTCGCGGACAGCGAGAGGCTGTTCGTCACCGTGAGACTGGCCTGGAACGTTCCGGGACCGCTGTACGCATGCGTCACCGCGGTGCCCGTGGCGGAGGAGCCGTCGCCAAACGCCCAATTGAAGACCGGGCTGTTCTGCGTCTCCTGGCCCTGGAACGAAATGACGTCCCCGGCCTTCGCAGAATACGTTCCGCCGAACTGGCTGAACTGCGCGCCGGTGATCGTGAATGCGGCCGACGGCGCCCCGGTGGGCGGCGGCGGCGGGGGCGGAGTCCCCCCCCGACCGAAACCTGTTTCGTCGCCGAGTACGACTGCCCGGAGACCGTAACGGTGAGGCTCAGTGTCGCGGTCTGGTTCGGCGTGTTGAACGTCCGGGTGATCGACGTGACCGTCGGGCCTCCCGTGGGGTTCAGCGTATTGTCGGACCAGATCCAGCCGTAAGAGCTGGGTGTGCCGCCCGACACGGTCGCCGTCCACGTATTTGCAGTCCCCGCGCTGACCGAGGTCGGTCCCGAAATCGAAGCCGACACTCCCCCCGGCGGTGGTGGCGGAGGCGGCGGAGGCGGCGGAGGCGGCGGAGGCGGCGGAGGCGGCGCCGACGACTGAATGGTGATCGCCTGATTCATGACGATGCCTCCCACGGTCAGCTTCACCGTACGGGTCGCTGCCGAGGAGAACGTATGACTGACGGTCAGGTTCGTGGAAGAGTTCACAACCGCGCTGCCGTCGCCGAAGTCCCAGGAGTCCGCGGTCGCCGGCTTGCTGCTGTCTCCCGAATCGTTCATCGGGATCGACTGGTTCATCGGCGCGCTCCAGGCACCGTTGAATTGGTTGAACGTCGCGGGGCTGCCGAAATTGATCGCGGGCGCGTAGGTGACGTTTGTCCCGATGATCGCTCCCGAATCCCAGTTGATCGTCTTCGCGGAGCCGTCGTTGTAGGCGACCTGGAAGTGGACGTAGTAAGTGCCCGAGCTCGACGGGCCGGGCAGCGCCGTCGTCGCGTTGATCGCGTCGAATGCGCTCGGAAGCGCGGTCGCCCCCGTCCCGGTCGGGTTCGAGTCCCTCGTGTATGAGATGCCGGTGATCGACACTCCCGACGCCAGCTGACACAGGTTCTGAACGTTGAAATTCTGATTGAGCTGCACGGTCGTAGGCACCGAAAAGTTCGGAATGATCGACGTGACGTGCACGGTCCCGCTGACGGCCGCGGCCTTGTATCCCCCGGCGTAATTCGCGGCGACCGAGAACGTGTTTCCGTCGGAGACCGACGACCACGTGCACGGCTTGGCCGACTGGGTGGAACCGTTCTGGATGACCCAGTCGCAGCTCACCGGCGAGCCCTGCGAAACGGTCGCGTCGAGCGACTGGCCGGTGAAGAGGTTGACGACTCCGGACGTGAAGTTCTTCACTTTCGTCAGGGGCTTCGTCAACGAAATCGGCTGGCTCCCGACGTTCGCCGAGACACCGTACGTGTTCTCTGATTGATTCGCGATCGTCTCGGACGTGTCGGGCGAGCTCGCGTTGTAACAGCCGCTTCCCGTCGTGATATCGCCGCTCGAGGACTTGCACGGCAGGATCGCGTTGAACGTGCCATTCACGAGAGTCTGGTCTTTCCCGCTGCTCGAGAACGTGCCCGTGAAGTCCATGTCCCAGAAATATCCGGTAATCGGGGGGGTCGTCGGCACCGAAGCGTCAGTGATATTGAACATGTCGCCGACATAGTTTGTCGGATCAGCCCCAACGTGCTTCGAGATATTTTGCACGCCAAGACCCGCAGTCGGAGGAGAGGTCTGTGCCGCCTGAAGGCACGAAACGTTGATCGTGTCGGTCTGAGGAGGATTGGGTTGTTCGTCGAATCGGGACCGATCAAGCGATAGAGATAGGCGTTATTTCCCTGGATGTAGGCTTCAAACAGCCCTTGTTCACTCGCAGCCTGAGGGACATTGATCTTCGCGGGCGTGCCACCCGAAGCGATCGATCCGACCCCAATAAGGTCGTAACCGAGGATCGCGAGCGACGAGGTGTTGATCGCCGAACCAACCAGCACCAAAGAGGAGCCGCTTCCTCGGACGATGATGTTCGTGTAGGCCCTGTAGACGCCACTGGAGATCACATCCGAGGGGACGTCCACCAGATGGGTAATCGAGCTGAGGGCCGGGTCGAATTTCATCACCTCGATTTTTGTCGGATATTCATTGAGAAAAATCCAGTAGACGCCTCCTTGATAGCTGACGTCGAGTGATTTGAGGCTCGAAGGAGCATAAGAGCCAACGTCGGTAATCGTTCCGTTGCTCGACACCTGGCCGATCTTCAGCGACTGCGGGTTCCTCCCCACGCTGGCAAAGAGATAGGTCGAGCCTGACTGCCCATCAGAAACCAGGTTTTTCGCGAGCGGCCAGGTATTTGCCTGAAACCCGGGTAGTGTCGTCGAAACGCCTCCGTCCACGGACGTGATGTTGACGCCAAACAGACCGGTCCCGCTCGTGTAGTAGGCATAAGTCGAGCTTCCGGCCTTCAACACCGTGACGAGCGCGCCTCTCGTGTTGGAGCCCCCGCCAAACGGGTCGAGCTGAGTGCCAAAGGCGATGTTGCCGCTCGTCGCCACCTTCAGGGCCTGGCCCGGCTCCGCGCCGGCAACTGTATTGAAACAGACCGCGATCCGGCCGCCGGAGCTATCGAAGTACCCGGCCCGTCAACGCCCTGGTAATCCGCCAGAAGCGGAAGCGGCCCCCCGTCGTTGCTGTCCAGCGGAACAAACGTCAACGAAGGCGTCGCGGGTGAGCTTGAAACGTCGAGCCGGGTGATTCCAGCGAGGTTCGTGACGATCGACCCATTGCCCGACCCCGCTTCCTTCTCGATGCCCGATGTCAGATAGGCCTTACTCGGAAAGTGCTGAATCGAAGTGCTCGTGATCGTTCCACAGGACTGCGCCAGGAGCGGCGGCGAGAAACCGGCGGCGCCCAAAACGACCCCGACGACGACCAGGGCTGTGAGGAAAGATCGGGACAGAAAACGCATGGAATACTCCCCTTGAGTTTGGATGCGAGTTTTTCCCGGTGGCAGAAGGAGAACTTCCCTTTCAGGGCTCAACGGAACCTTTCCTTCTCGCATCGGCCCGGACAAAAAAGGGGTGGGTGGGAAGTTCCCCACCCACCGAGACCGAAGAGCTTAGTTCGTGGCCCAGTCCAACCGGCCAGGGGTAACGCAATGAGAAGTCAGACTCCGTGGGGTCGTCAAGATCAGTGAGACCCTCCGGGTGGCAGGTGCTCGGATCGAGCTGAGCGCCCGGAATGCTCGCGTTGACGAACGCGACGCCCGAGGACATTTCGTAGTCGACCCACGCCTGGTCGAAGATCCTGATCGTCCGGGCAACGATTGGTCTCTGCCGAGGAAGTTCAGATACGCCCATCCGTTCGTCGAAGAGCGCCGATCGTGTCCACGCCGGTGCGCTGCGTCTCGTAGGGGAAGTTCAGCGAGGTCCTCGGGCAGGGAGACGGGCAGCCGTTGATCTGCTGCGTTCCTTCGTCCGAGTCGAACAATACCGTCGCCAGGATCGTGGGCTTCCGTCGCGGGATGCAGGAGTGCCCCGTGAGATCCGACAGGTCTCCGCAGAGGCGCGCCACACGCGCAGGTTCGAGGAGCGTCGCCGCTGTTCAGGTAGCGGGCTCCGTAACGAACGCCGAGCGGCTCACGCTGATCGCCGAGGTCGCGGTGACAAACGGGAACACCGCCGCCATGTAACGGCTACCGAGTCGCGTCGTCCGTTGTTGATCGTACCGGGGTCTCCAGTCGGCGACAGTCGTGTTCCCATTGGTCGTTTTCGACCAGTAGCGGGCATAGAACGTCCGAACCGGAATCCATCTGAGTCGTTGAACGGCTGGTTACCAAATCGGAACGGTAGCTCCGCGCTCGTCGCCGCCGTGTCGAGCGCCGCTTCGATCTGGACCGTCGAGGCGCCGAGCGTCGGGATGCCGCTGTTCGTCACGATGATGTAGTCGCCGAACAGGTTGTTCTCCCAGCCGGCCGCGTCGAACTCCCAGTAGGACGGCGGTGGAGGGATCGGAAAGTCGACAGAAGTTCGCCATGTCGATCGTGACATAGCCCGAGAGGTTTCCGTTGCCGGCAACCGAGCTGCCCGTGATGATCGCCTGTCTCATCGCCGTCGCCGTCGCAATCCCAGTTGGAATCGTAGTCCAGCGCGTCCGCCAGGTCGGCCGCAAAGTCCGGCCCGAACGCCGGGCGAGCTGTACTGGGTCGATCGCCTGTCGATTGTCCTGCCCCGTCGGGGGATCGTCGGACGGAAACGCAGGAATCCTTCGCGTTCGGATACACTGTCACTCCCGCGCCGCGCTGGCAGACGTCCACGCCCTGAAGGAACCGTTGTCCGGCGTGCTCGGGATGTTCCCGTCAGCACGTCTTCCATCGAGAAGCCGACGATGTCGAAGCCGGTCAGCGCGATGTTGAAGTCGAGAAGTGGACAGAACGGCGGTTCCACATCACGACGTGAGCCAGCGTCGGCGCGCTCGAAGCATTGACGACCGTGATCAGCGTGTCGGTTCGCGTGGAGCTCGTGTCCACCGAACCGTCGGCATTGAGATGCACCTGGAAATAGGGAACCAGGAGCGTCGCAGCCGGCCGCTGGTCGATCGTGCAGGTCACGGCCATCGCGGAGGACGCCACAGCGACCAACGCGACGACCACCAGCAGATAGGTCAACGTCTTTTTCATTAAGATCTCCTCATTTAGTTTCTTTACAATTTCCGAGAACATTCCCTGGAAAAAGTCGAGATCCCGCCTGCGATGCCATCACCTCCTAGAGTTTCGTTCCAAGCAATTCCAAAAAATCCCAAAACCTCGTTCCGATGTTCTTTTGCCCTCATGGGCCTGCGGACGGATCATGCGCGACTCGCCAGCGGGATGTCAAGGGGAAAATGACAAAAATATGCTTTTTGAGCATGGAACCCAGGGCCCCCCGGTGAGGCCCCTCATTTACCCTGGTTCAGAAATATCTCGAATCCTCCCCGATCCTCTTTCCGGTCGTCGTACGTCGTTTCGGCCAAAATGACATCCAGCTTGCCATCGCCGTTCAAATCGGCGAGTCGGACGTCGGCAACGGCCGAGCGGAGCTCCGGCTCGAGCTTCTCGGGGGATTCGACGAACTTTCCCTCGGGCGTCTGGTAGAAAATTCGCAGCCTCTTCGCAATGAAATCGGGAAAGACCACGTCGTCGAGCCCGTCGCCGTCGATATCCCCCATGGCGACCGACACCAGATGGCTCGACTTGTAGTCCTTTTCGCGCCAGACGGGGACCTTGCTCCAGATCCCGTTCCGGTCGACATAGACAGTCACGCCGGCCGCCAACAGCGGGCTCCCGATCTCGCGCCGATAGAACACATCCGCGAACGCCGGAAATTTCTCCTTACCGAAACGCCCCGATGCCAGCCCGAGGTGATAAGCGCTCAATTCCTCATCCTCGAAGGAGAAGCCCGTGAAAGTTCCCTTCCCGTTATTTCGCCAGACAAGGTCCATCGCGCCGAGATTGATCGCTCCCATCACGAGGCTCGGCGCAGGGTCTCCGTCGAGCGAGATCGCCGCGACGTGGTTCGACGGGTAGCCACCCCCGCCGACGAACGCGGACTGTTCGTACTCCCATCCTTCCGGAAGATGGTTTCGAAACACGCGAACGGGATGCTTGTCGACGTTGCCTCGCTCGGCCGAATCTCCGGGCGCGTCTCGGGAAACGACGAGATCGATCTTTCCATCGCCGTCCACGTCGAAGGCGGCGATTCCCTGCGAGGAGAACTTCGCGGGAAGGCCCTTGTCCATTGGAGTGAAATGAAAGTTCTGGCGCTGCAGAAAAACGTGGACTCCGCCGCCGTGCGACGCGATCGCGATGTCGGATTTCCCGTCCCCGTCGAAATCGGCGACCGCGACGCCGCCGTACCCCGTGTCAGTCTTCACGGGGTTCCCCGATTTGTCGACGAACTCCGGCGTCTGCTCCCGGAAGTTCCCGTGCCCGTCGCCGAGAAAGAGATAGAACGTCGCTCCGGAGCTGACCCGGTTCGGCGAAGTCACGATATCCGGAAATCCATCGCCGTTGATATCGGCGACCGCGATGTTTTGCCTCCACTGGCCGCCTTCCGGGAGGCCGGCACCGGCCTTGACGAAGTGGACTCCGCTGTTTCCGCGGGTCGGGACGATCGATTCGAAATCCTCGGGCTTCAGCGCGGGTCCGCTTTCCTCCGGCGGTTTGGCCGCAACCTTTTCCTTCTGCTTCTCGTCCCGTTCCTTCCGCGCCGCATCGATCTCTTCTGGCGACCACTTCTCCGTCCGAATGTAGTAATAGGTATCGTCTTCGCGATAGATGGGAAGCGACGCCTTCTCGCCGAGCCGTACAGGACGGACACGGTTTGCGCCGATCCGGATCATCTCGGATTTCTTGTACCGCCGGATGTAGTAGGAGTCGGTCTCTTCCACCACGTCCGGGTCAGTCTTGGATTTCGGCTGGACGTAGTGGAACCCGACCGGGACTGCCGGGGCATCCTGCTTCGGGGAGGAGGAACAGGCGCCGATCAGGAGGACGGCGCCGGAAATCACGACTGCCCAGGGAAACCGCCAGAATCGAACCTTCATGAAAACTCCTTGTTCGGCCGTTCGGCCAGAATCTGTCACAACAAATCGGCGAAATGCGGCTCCGTCTTCGTAAAGAGAAACGAGCCGAGCGTCGCCGCGGAAATCGCGAAGAGCGCAAGATACGCGAGAGAGCCGGCGCCCGGCAAGCGGTGCCGAAAGAACGCGTCGCGAAACGCTTCGATCAGCTGAGCGAAGGGATTGATCTGAACGACCCACCGAAGCCGCCTCGGGACCAGGCTGGCCGAGTAGAAGATCGGGGTCAGAAACGACAGCATTCCGAGGCCGAGAGCCACGACCTGCGAGGTGTCCCGCAGGAAGACGTGCAGGCCGGCCAGGAAGCACCCGAGCCCGTAGGTCATGACGACTTGCACGAGGAGCAGCAGGGCGACGACCGGAATCCATTTCAGCGACAGGTGCCCTCTCCACGCCAGGTAACCGCAATAAAGAGCGAAACCGATCATTTCGTTGAAAACGGCGGAGAGCACGACGGTCGCGACGAGCGACTCCTTGAGAAAAACCGTCTTCTTCACCATCGAGGCGTTGTCGGAGAGGCAGGTCGACGCGCGGGAGATTCCTTCTTGCACCGCGAGCCAGGGGAGAAACCCCGCCAGAAGGTATTCCGGAAAATTCACGCCCGGAGGCTCTCCGGAGAGAGGGATTTTCAGGACCACGGAAAACACGAAAGAGTAGATGAGAACCCAGGCGAGCGGCACGAAGAACGCCCACGCCGGCCCGAACGTCGAGCCGACATACCGGGATTTCAAATCACGATTAACGAGCTCCGAAAGGAGGTAAACAGATTGAAGTTTTCTGCCTCGAAACGTACCTGACGTCTTGACTTTCACGGAGGCGGGATTATATTAGGCGAGAGATTATGGCGCAACAGCATTTTTCGAGTAACCGTCCGAACCTGGTTGGGGCGAGGATTCGCGCCCTCCGCAAGGGACGCAATCTCACCCAAACCGAGCTGTCCGAAAGAATCGGCGTTCTCCAATCGGATCTGTCGCGAATGGAGAAAGGCGAATACAAGGTCGGGCTCGACACCCTTTTCAAGATCCTTGCCGTTTTCGACCTCGACATGGCGTCGTTCTTCGACGAGGGAGACCCGCCGTCGCCCGGCGACGAAGACGCCTTGGCATGGCAGGAGTTTCTCTCGCTCGACGAGGAATCGCGCCGGGAGGTCAGGGACTTCATCCGGTTCAAAAAGGCGCAGCAGGAAGCGCCGATCAAGACCGAGAGCTGAAGACACGGAAAAATCGGGAAAATGAATTGATTTCGGAGCCAGGAGTGCTACAGTCAAACTGAACGATCCATGAGCGAACGCAGCAAGCACCTCGAATTCCTTCGCCGGACGGCGAGGGAAGCTCTGTGGCAGGGCGATTCCGATCGTGCGCTGCTCCTGCTCGACGAAGGGCTCGCGCTTTCCCGAGCGTGGAAGCAAAAAGAAAGCGAAGACATTTTCCTCTGCAATCGCGTCGCGACGCTCGTCGAGATGGAGCGCAACGACTTCGACCTCTCGTCTCTCAAAGAGGTGATGCTCCGCCACCCCTACGGCAAGCTCGGCGCGTTCGCCGCCTACACGGCGGCCTGCGCGCATGAGCTCCGGCGCGAATTCCCGAAGGCGAGAACGTACGCGCAGATGGCGATCGGCCGGTGCGAAGATCCGGCGGATTTCCTTCGCGGCGTCTCGTTCAGTCTTCTCGGCGACCTGAGCCTTTCGGAGAGCGACTTCGACGGCGCCATGCCTCTCTGCTCCGAAGCGATCTCGATCTTTCAGGAGTGCGGGCAGGACGCGAGCCGCGACATCGCGGTGGCGGAAGACAACATCGGCTACATCCACATCTCGCGCGACGAAGTCTCCGTCGGGCTCCCGATGGTCGAACGCGCGCTGAGCCAGTTCGAGGTGCTCGGCGCGCGGGCGCGCATGGCATACCCGTATCTCGATCTGTGCCTCGGGCACCTCAAGACCGAGAACTTCTTCGAAGCTGAACGGTGCGGCGTTCGCGCGCTCGCGCTCGGTCAGGAGCTGCGCCAGCAGCGCGTCGTCAAGAATTCGCACTACCTGCTCGGGGAAATCTACTCGGAGATCGGCCGCCGCGACGACGCAGAGCTGCACTTTGAAGCGCTTGCGGACTTTTACCCCGAGTTCCCGGCCCTCAAGAATTTTCTCCACCAGGTCAATGTAGTCGGGATGATCAACCTGCGCGCATGAAGAGCTTCGCGAGAGTCCGCCGCTTTTTGCGTATCCTGGTTCCGGCGGTGGTGGCGGCGGCGTTCGCCTTCTCTGCTGCAGCGGAAGAGAAGTCTCTTCTCACGCCTGACGGCGTCCTGTACCACGTGCAAGCTGGGCGTCTACAGCTCTTTCGAGCCGTCGGGGACCGCCGCCGCGCCGAGCGACTACGTGATTCACTGGAACTCCCAGTCCCAATCGGGGGAGACCTGGCCTCGGGAATCATTCCGGGAACCGACAACGCCGGATCGTGAAGGATCAGTTCGACATCGCGTACGACTGCGCTCTCCCAGTCCCTTTTCCTGGTCTGGAACGACCGGGTGTCGATGATCAACTCCGTGCAGTTCGCCGTTTACCAGAAGGGAATCTGGACGCAATCGCAGCTCCTCCCGTCGGGAGTCTTCAGCTTCGCGAATCGTCCTCAGATCGTGATCACGCACCAGACCGTGCAGGATCTCGATTCTGAGGGCGCGGAAGTCGACACCGCCCGTTCCGTCATCTCCGTCATCTGGTGGGAGGCTTCCGGTCGAAGCCGCACGCACGCTTTGCGCCGATTTTCCTCGAAAACGGGAGCATCGATCTGGCTCGACGATCCAGATCTACGACCTGCCGGAGCTCGTCGGAAGCAACAGCGTCGTCGTCTCCACGATCCTGCAGAATCCACTGTACAAGAACCCGGCCATTCAGCAGGACGGCTTTTCCGCGGGAATCGTCGCGGCCTTCGGAGACGCCGCGAGCGGCAATCTTCAGGTCGTTCGAATCGGCTTTCCGTCCGATTTCCGGGGCAAGCCAGACCCGCTCGGAGGCCGCCACTCGATCGTGATCCTCGGGCCAGAATTCCCGTCCGATGCCCTCGGCTCGGTTCCGGCTTCGCCGACGCGCCTCGGCGCGATCGTCGGCGGCGGGTACCGGCCCACCGTCTACTGGCAGCCGGACGACGGCAGCGTGAGCTACAGCGTCGCCGCGAACGGTTCGTGGAGCGATGTTCGGTCCGTTGCGCTGACCCCTTCCCTCGGCGTCGACGCCGCGCTGGTTCTCATCAGCCAGATGGCCACCCAGAACTGACGCCGGCTTCAGTCGAGCGAGACGGGCAGGTTCGCCCGCGGATCCCCGTCGTACAACGAATCGAAAAGCGCCGCCGCTTCCCGCCCCGCGGGTGAGGTCTTCCGCGGAACGACGATTCGGACGGTGTAGACGTGGTCCCCGGTCGTGCCCGAGCGGGGATCGTGGACCCCTTTTCCGCGGAGCCGGAACTTCTGTCCTCCCTGCGTGCCGGCGGGAACTTTCGCGCGAATCGGCCCGTGAATCGTCGGAACGGTGATGTCGGCCCCCGAGTACGCCTCGCGAATCGTGATCGGGAGGGTCGCGTGGATATCGCCGTTGCGGCGTTCGAAGTAGGGGTGCGGAGAAACGCGAATCGTGACGTAGAGGTCCCCGGAGGAACCGTCGGCTCCCATGTCGCCCTTACCGGGAATCCGGATCGCGCCGCCGTCGTGAATTCCCGCCGGAATATTGACCTTCAGCTTCTCCAGGGAAGCGACTCTCCCCTGCCCGTGGCAGGTCGGACAGGGAACCTTCCCCTTCTGGCCCCGCCCCTGGCAGGTCGGGCAAACGACGCGCCGTGTCGTCTGCAGCTGGAGAGTGCCTCCGAACAGCGCGACCCGAAAAGGAATCTCCATCGAAGCGCGCGCATCGGCAGCCATCGGCCCCGGCGCCGCGAAATGCGCCTTCGGCGCCACCGCCCCGGAACAGGTCCCCGAACAGGCTCGCGAAGTCGGGGTAGCCGGAGCTTCCCGCGGAGCGCGAAAAATCCCCGAAGTCGAACGACGCGCCCTCCGGGCCTTCCTCCGGTCGCGGACCCGCGTGCCCGAAGCGGTCGTACGCCTTTCGCTTCTCCGCGTCCTGAAGCACTTCGTAGGCCTCCTGGACCTCCTGAAATTTCTTCTGCGCGGTCGCGTCGCCCGGGTTGACGTCGGGGTGCAGTTTCCTCGCGAGCTTTCGGTAGGCCTTCTTGATTTCGGCTTCCGGCGCGCTGCGGGCGACGCCCAGAACGTCGTAGTAATCCCTCTTCGCCATCGAAAATCGGATCAGAATCGGTAGAGGAGGCCCGCGCCCGCGGTGAGAATTCGGCGCTGCGGCTTCGACTGCGGAATGTGCAGCGTCAGGCGGCCGATCACCGAGATGCCCCGCCAGACGCGAACGTCAGCGTCGAGGCCGAGGTGAATTCCCCAGACGGTTTCCTTCTTGTCGCGAAAGCTCTCGACGGCCGGATCGGCCGACTCGGGGTCGATTCCGTAGGCTCCGAGGCCCGCGAACAGGCCGGACGTCCAGCCCCGTTCCCGAAATTCGTACGCGGCGGAGATGAGGCCGTATCGAATTCGATCCTGCAGGTCGGGAAGGGTCGTGACGGTGCCGTCCGTCAGCGTCGCGGACTCTCCGCCGTTGTAGCCTCGGACCTTCATGCTTCCGTAGGTTCCTCGGAGAGCGACTCCCGTCTCGAGCTGGTACTGTGCCCAGGCGCTCCAGTCGACGGTGTCGAAATGATCGAGGTGAAAACCGTGGTTCAGGGAATCGACGGCCGAGACCGTCGCCCCGACACCGAACGTTTCGGAAGTCTGAGCTCCGGCGAAAGCGGACACCCCGAGGACCAGACAGGCAAGAGCGACTCCGGAGATCGTGCGACGGACCACAGGCCCTCCTTCCATTGACCTCGAAGACTCTAGCAGCCCGTGGTCCGCGGTACAATCTCGCCCGCTGACATGACGACTTCTTTCCCCGCTCGCTCCCTTCTGCGCCGGGTCGAGGATTTTTTCTTTCCGCCGGGCTGTCTCTCCTGCGAGTCCGGACGGAGCGAAACCTTCGAGGGGGGAATCTGCCGCTCCTGCTGGGACGCTCTGCCGGCGCCCGCGCCCGTGAGGTGCGAGGGCTGCGACCTGCCATTGAATCCGGCCGCCTTCGAATCGATTCCCTCGCCCCGTTGCGGACGTTGCCTGACGAATCCGCTTCCGTTCGAAGCGCTGCGGAGCGTCGCCCCGTACGCCGGGGTCGCCCGGGCGATCGTCAAGGCGTTCAAATACGAGGGCGCGGACTATCTCGCTCCCCATCTGGCGGCCCGAATGCTCGAAGCGTGCGGAGGGCTCCCGGAGTTCGACGCCGTTCTCCCCGTTCCGGCCACGAGGAGGGAGCGCCGGGCGCACGGATTCTTCCCGGCCGGCGAGCTGGCCCGGGAGGTGGCGCGTCTCTCCGGAAAGCCGATGCGGGAGCGGGCGATCCGAAAGGTCCGCGAGACGGAGCGCCAGGCGCAGCTTCCGCTCGAGCGCCGGGGAGAAAACGTGCGCGGGGCGTTCCGGGCGGCGAAGGTCGCCGGGGCGCTCCTCCTCGTCGACGACGTCGCAACTTCCGGGGCAACGCTGGCCGCGTGCGCGCGCGAGCTCCGGAAAAAGGGCGCGCAGCGCGTGCTCGCCGTCGCGTTCGGGCGCGCCCTTCCGGAGGACAATTGAGCCTTTTCGGCCGCGCGATCGCCACCGTGCTTCCCCTCGTCCCGTCGCCGATCGTTCGCAAAGTGGCCTCCCGGTACGTGGCGGGCGACGACCTCGGATCGGCTCTCGACGCGGTCGCGAGGCTCAACGCGGAAGGCGCTTCGGCAACGCTCGACGTTCTCGGAGAAGACGTCGCGCGGCCGGACGAAACGAGTTTTTTCGTCGACGAATACAAGCGAGCCCTCGCGCAGATCGCCGAACGAAAACTCGACTCCAACGTCTCGGTCAAGCTCTCCGCGATGGGCCTGCGGTTCGACCCCGCTCTCGCGCTCGAGAATTTCCGCCAGATCGCCGCGGAGGCGAAGCGCCGGGGAAATTTCGTCCGGATCGACATGGAAGACTCGGCGCTCACCCAGGCGACGCTCGACCTGTTCCAGACGGCGCGACGCGAGTTCGACAACGTCGGAATCGTGCTGCAGGCGTACCTGCGGCGGACGCAGGGCGACGTCGCCCGGGCGATCGCGGAAAAATGGAGCGTCCGGATCTGCAAGGGCATTTACGTCGAATCCCCGACCCTGGCGTTTCGCGACCCGGACCTGATTCGGCGAAACTACGCGTACGTGACCGACCGGATGCTCGCGGCGCGAATCCCCGTGGGAATCGCGACCCACGACGAGGCGATGGTGCTCGAGGCGCTCCATTCGATCGAGCTGCGCGGAGCTCCCCGCGAAACCTACGAGTTTCAGATGCTCATGGGAGTCACGCCCGGGCTTCGGCGGCTGATCCTGGCCCAGGGGCACCGGCTGAGGGTGTACGTCCCCTATGGAAAGTCCTGGAAAGGCTATTCTTTGAGACGTTTGAAGGAAAATCCCGCGATCGTGAGCCACATCCTGAAAGCGGCCCTGAGGCGTCGCGACGCCCTTTGACACGGGGGGTCCCGAAGTATACGATTTCCGTTGAATCGGGGTGCCGTGAGCCGAGCTTTTGGCTTTGTCTTCGCTTTTCTGTTTTTCGCGACTTCGTTCGCGTTCGGCGCGGACGCTCCGGTCGCGGGTATCGTCAAACACATGCAGGCGCCGATCCCGGGTGCGCTCGTTTTCGTGTACGGCGTCTCCGACTCGACGCTGAACCGCGCCCGGACGGCCCGCGACGGCTCGTTCAACGTGGAAAGCATCCCCGTGGGCGTCTACGACGTGATCGCCTACAAGGCGGGCTTCTATCCCTCTCTCGTGCGCCTCTGGCACCAGAGCAACCCGGCCGTTTCGGTTCTCGCGATCGATCTCGTTCCGGCCTCGGCCGGCCCGATCCGGCGGTCGGCGGACATCTGGACGTGGCGTGACCGCCTCCCCGCGGACGTTCTGCGGGAGATCACCGGCGAATCCGCCGAACCCTCCCACTCCGCGCCGGCCGCGGGGACCCTCCCCCTCGGGAAGGTGGTGAGCGGCGACCTCTCGACCTCGACCGGACTCGGAGCGGGAGATTCCAAGCTCACGCGCACGGAATTGAACTTCTTCGGCCTGCTTCCGGATTCTCTCCAATATGCGTTCCGCGGCTCGTACGACTCGCTCGGGAGCTCCAACGAGGGCGCGCTCTCGCAAGGAACGGCCAGCGACGCGAGCGTGATCGTCGCCGGTTCTCCGGAATCGGGCGTGGCGCTGTCGTATTCGGCGCGCGCGTTTCTCTCGCCACAGGGCGGGGCGGATCCCCGGCTGGACCGCGAGTCGGCCACCTACAACCGGCAGACCGACGGCGGCGACCGGTTCGCGGTTTCGGTCGCGCGGCGGGCCGAGACGGGGTTCGAGCGCGCGACCTCGGTGCTGGGGCAGCAACTGTCCGGGACGTCGAACGACTACGAAGTCTCCGCGAGCTGGGCCCGCACGGGAGAAGAAACGAATGCCGGGGCGTCGATCGACGTGATCCGCCGGGAAATTTCGGAATTGCCGGTAGAAGGCGGGATCTCGAGCTCGCTCGAGGCCAACCTGACCGCATCGGCCGATCGATCGATCGAAGACTGGATTTCCGTGGGCGGGACGATCCATTCCCGCACGGGCGGAAGCGGAAGCACGCTCTCCCCCGGCGCGACGGTGCGGTTGCGCCTTTCGCCACATTCCTCGCTCCTCGTGACGGCGTACCACCGGGTGGCGGGCAATTCGGCGGGCGGCGATCTCCCCAGCACGAGAGCCGTCTCGGCCGCGGGGTGGGACTCGATCGCAGCGTCCGAACAATCCGCACAGGTGGCCTGGAGCCCGGCCGAAGGCTCGTCTCTCCAATTGAAGGCAAGCTCGCAGGATGCGAACGAGCCGGTCCGCATTTTCTTCAACGGCGATCTCCTTCTCGACCTCGGCAGCCTGTACGTCTTCGATGGAAATCGCCTGGAGAGGTTGAGCGGCTCGGCGTCCGGGAGATTGTTCGACGTCGTCGACGCTTCGTTCACGGCCGAGCGCGGCAGGGTGAGCGGTCGGGTGTCGGCCGACAACTCTCGCGCGTTCGCGGTGCTCCAGAACGGCGGCGACTACTACGGCGGCGAGGCGTCGGTCACGGTTCGCCAGACGAAAACGGGCATTTCCTGCGGGCTCCGCCGCATCCGCCAATTGCTCGTGACCGACACCGCGCGCCTCGAGAACTATTCCGACATGCTCCGGGTTTCCCTGGGCCAGGATCTGACGGTTCTGGGATTCGATCCGTTCGGCGCGGCATGGAAGCTGGTCGTTGCCTACGAGACCGACCGAAATCCGGCAGCCTCCGATCCGAACGGCGAGGAGAACCCGACGACGAAGCGGCGCCTCATGGGCGGGGTCTCCATCTCCTTCTAGCCAAAAGGGCCGATCCTCGCCTGAAATCCCGTTCCGGAAAATTGAATTCCCTCCGAAAAATTGAATAAACCAACAGCCACAGCTCTTTCGGTGGTCGCTAACCTATTTGTTTTCTTTTGAATGCATTGATCCAAATTTCAGTGCGCATGGCACTCGCGTTGCTCATCGATAAAAACCGATGAATCGGGCAAAGAGAATCATCGCTGGCGCGGCGTTCGCCATTTTTCTTTGCGGAGCGCTCGTCTTTTCCTTTCTCTCTTTCCAGCGAAAGATCGAGACTTTCACCCAGGCGGACTTCAACTCGCGCATCTTCCGCGGCTACATCGAGGTGATCACACCGCCCGATGCTCAGCTGGAACCGGAGCTGCGTTCCGGCGACCGCATCGTTCTCGTGGACGGCCAGCCCGTCGCGGCCCTCGACAACCCGATTCGGACGATCTCCCGCCCGCCTTTCCCGCACAAACTCGCCGTCGTGCGCGGAAACGACGTCGTCGAGGCGTCGCTCGGGGCGCCGCCCACCCGCATCGACCTCCCGTACCTGTTCCTGGCTTTCGTCGGCATCCTTTCCCTCTTGATCGGCCTCGCGACGCTCGTTCGCGACCGGGCTTCCACCACCCTCCTCTTTGCATCCTTCTGCGTGAGCTCCTTCGCAATCTACGTTTTGACTCCGTCCGGACCCATCGACGGGCTCTGGAAGACGATCTGGCTGTCGGAAGACGTCTTTCGCGCGCTCGCGCCGGCGTTCCTCCTCCATTTCTTTCTGAGATTCCCGACGCCCGTCCGGCGGCGCGTGGCGGCAATCTACATCGCGCCCGCCCTCTACCTCGCGGGTGAAGCGATCGTTTCGTTTTCGCTGATTCCGATTCCGGCGGCGCGGCTTCCGTTTCTCGTGGAGCTGGTCGAGAGATTCTGGCTCGTCTACTTCGCGGTTTACGGCGCTGCCTCGGTGGCCCGGATCGCGGCCGCCGCGCGGAACGGAGCCGATGCGTCCTCGCAGAGGCAGGCCCGGTGGATCGCGCTCGGGACGGGGTTCGGGCTCTCGCCGTTCATTCTCCTGTACGTCCTGCCGCGTCTCTTCGGGTATTCCGCCACCTGGGCTTCCTGCATCGGGGTGGTTCCGCTCGTCTTCCTCCCCCTCGGGTTTTCCTACGCGATTCTCAAGTGGCGGCTCTGGGACGTCGACGTGTTCGCGCGGGAAGCTGTCGCGACCACCGCCTCGGTGTTTCTCGGCGCGGCGTCGTTCGTCCTCGTCAATTCTCTGTTGAATCGCGTTCTCACCGGCTTCGCCTCGGGCGCCAAGAATTTCCTCGCTTTCGGTTCGGGAATCTTTCTCGCTTCGCTTCTCGTGCCGGTCAAGAGACGTTTCTCGAACGCGATCGAGAGGTTCCAGTACGGCGAGACCTACCGCGCGAGGCGCGCGCTGCTCGATTTCGCCCGGGAGTGGAGAGGGGTGCGGGAAGCCGACATCCTCGCCGAGGCGCTCGCCTCGAGCGTCGGCGAAGCCCTGAAGATCTCCCCGTGTCGGATGTTTCTTCTCGACCGGCCACTCCCGCCGGGCATATCGCGCGAGGCGCTCGTCGAGAGACTCTCCGCGGAAGACGGGCTGCGAATCCGCTCGGCGACCTTCCCGTCGGGAGAAGATCTCACCTTCCTCCGGCTTTTCGAGGACGGATTCCGATATCTCTTCGCTCTCAAATCGGGAGGCCGGATCGCCGGCGCTCTCGCCGCAGGCCTCAAAGAGGGGCGCGTGCCGCTGTCGACCGAAGATCGCGCCCTCCTCGTCACGGTCCTCTCCCAGGCCTCTCTCGCGTTCGAAAATGCGGAGCTGTACCGGACGCTCGAGAAGCGGATGGAGGAGATCCGCACGCTCCAGGAATTTCAGCAGGAAGTCATCCGCTCCTCGTCGGCGGGAATCGTCGTCTGCGCGGAGGACGGCAAGCTCGTCTCCGCGAACCCCGCCTTCGAGAAACTCGCCGGCCGGGCGGAAACGGACCTCGTCGGCCGGCCCCTCTCGGAGCTCTTTCCCGCCACGCCGGAGTTCACCGCCGACGCGGCGGAACAGTCCTTCGAGACCCGCGCCCCGGGCTCCGACGGATCGGACCGAATCTACCGCGTCGCGATCTCCCCCCTTCGCGGTTCGGTAAGCTCGCGGGTCGTCCTGTTCGACGACATCAGCGAGCGCGTCGCGATCGAGAAAGGCCTCTCGGAGCGGGAGCGCCTCGCCTCGCTTGGAGTGCTCGCCGCCGGGGTCGCGCATGAGGTCAACACGCCGCTCGCGGGGATTTCGTCCTACGCGCAGATGCTCCTCGCCGACACCGACCGAAACGATCCGCGGTACGACATCCTCAAGAAGATGGAACGGCAGACGTTTCGCGCCTCGCGGCTCGTCGGGAATCTCCTGGAATTCGCGCGCGGGCGGCACGGAGCGCACAGCGAGATCGACCTCTCGAAGGTGATCGCCGACGCGATCGAGTCGAGCGAGCCGGCCCTCTCGCCGCGGCAGATTCGCATCGAAACGAGCGGGCTGGAGAGGACGCGGCCCGCGAATGGAAACGCGAGGGAGCTCGAGCAGGTCTTCGTCAACCTTCTGATCAACGCGCGCGACGTCTCCCCGGATGGCGCGGCCGTTTCTGTGTCCGTCGAGGAGAACGGCTCCGGCTACGTCGTGGAGGTGGCGGACCGCGGAAAGGGACTGACCGAGGAGGAAGCTCGCCGGGCATTCGAGCCGTTCTTCACGACGCGCCAATCCGGCGGCACGGGCCTGGGACTCGCCATCGCGCGCGAGATCGTCGAGCGTCACTCGGGGCAGATCCGCCTCGATCCGCGGGTGGGGGGCGGCGCCGTGGCCCGCGTCTCCCTTCCCGGGTAAGATCGATCCATGCACGTTCTCGTCGTCGACGATGAAGAGGTCCTTCGGGACGTCCTCTCTTCGCTCCTGAAACGGGAGGGACACAAAGTGCGGGCGACGGCGACCGCCGCCGCGGCGCTCGCGGCTTTCGAGGAAGAGACCTTCGACGTCGTTCTCCTCGACCTGATGCTCCCCGACCGTCCCGGCCTCGAAGTCCTGCGGGAGATGCGCCGGCGCGATCCGGCGGCCGTCGTCGTCGTGATCACCGCGTACTCGTCGATCGAAAACGCGATCCTCGCCATGCGGGAGGGAGCTTTCCACTACCTTCCGAAGCCCTTTCAAAACGAGGAAGTCGTGCTCACGGTCCGGAAGGGCGGCGAGCAGCGGCGCCTCGCGGACGAGAACCGGCGCCTCCAGGCGGAGCTCTCACAACGCCGCGGGCTCGACCGTATCGTGGGCAAGTCCGCCCCGATGCAGAAGGTGTTCGAGTTGATCCGAATGGCGGCGCCCTCGAAATCGACGATTCTGATCGAGGGCGAATCGGGCACGGGCAAGGAGCTCGTGGCCAAGGCGATCCACCAGCTCAGCGCGCGCGCATCGAGCCCGTTCGTGACGGTGAATTCCGGCTCGATGCCGGCCGACCTGCTGGAGTCCAACCTCTTCGGCCACGTGCGGGGGGCCTTTACCGGAGCGATCAACCACAAGAAAGGTCTCTTCGAAGTCGCGGACAGCGGCACGCTCTTCTTCGACGAGATCGGGACGGTTTCCATGGACACGCAGGCGAAGCTCCTGCGGGTGATCCAGGAACGCGAGTTCATGCGCGTCGGCGCGACCGAAACCCAGAAGTCCGACGTCCGCATCCTCGCGGCCACCAACAGCGACTTGAAGCGCCTCGTGGCCGAAGGCCGTTTCCGGGAAGACCTCTATTATCGCCTTTGCGTGATCCGGGTCGCGCTCCCCTCGCTGCGCGAAAGGAAAGAAGACCTTCCGCTCCTCATCGACCACTTCCTGCGGCTCTACGCGAACGAGAACCACAAACCCATTTCGGGAATCGAGCCGGACGCGCTGAAGGCGCTCTACAACCACCACTGGCCCGGAAACGTCCGGGAGCTCGAGAACGCGATCGAGAGGTCCGTCGTGCTGTGCGCGGGCTCGACCATCGGGATCGATCTCCTGCCCGAAGGCGTTTTCGCGCCCGAGGATTCTTCCGCCGGCATCGCGATTCCCGCGGAAGGCCTTTCCTACCGGGAAGCGGTCGAGCACTTCGAGAAGCGGCTCGTGGTTTCCGCGCTGAAGCGGGCGGGCGGCGTCCAGAAGAAAGCGGCGGAGCTCCTCAAGACGCGCCCCACGACATTGCACGAAATCATCAAGCGCCTCGGTCTGGGCAGCCGCGAGCTTCCGGCTCCCGCGAACGAGTCGGTCGCGGATACTCCAGTCGGCGCGCCGGAATAGGCCGAGGCGGGACGAACCCGCTCAGCCGGTTCGGCGAACGAGCACGATCGTTCGGTCGTCGCCGAACGGTGTGTCCTTCGCGAAGCGGTCGAGCTCGCGAAACAGTTCGGTATCGATTTCTTCGAGGCCGCCCTTCAGGTTCTTGCCGGCGAACTGCCGCAACCGCTCGACGCCGAACTCCTCGTCCTCGGGACTCGCGGCCTCGGTGATCCCGTCGGTGTACAGCATGAGAAGGTCGCCTGTTTCCATCGAGATTTTCGAGGACGGGTACGGCTGAGGGAACAGGGCGAGCGGGCGCCCGTGCGTCGGAAGGAGTTGGATCTCCCCGTTCGCCTTGGTCCAGAGCGGCGGATTGTGGCCGGCGTTGACGTATTCGACTTCCCCGGTGACGCCGTCGCAAAGCAGGAAGAACGCGGTGATGAAACGGCCCTCGGCCGTGCGCGCGGCGAGCCTTTCGGAGAGCCGCGTCACCATCAGGGGCAGCGGCATCGATTCGTCGGTCCACGCCGAGAACGTCGCCTGCAGCCACGCCATCAGGAGAGCGGGGCCGACTCCCTTGCCGCACACGTCGGCGATCACGACGTAGAGCTTCCCGTCGGGCCCGATCCGGAAATCGTAATAGTCGCCCGACACCTCTTTGGACGGAACGTTCACGCCGAGCAGCTCGAACCCGGGATACTCCGGCGGCTCGTCGGGAAGGAGCTTCTGCTGGATCTCGCGCGCGAGGTTGAAGTCCCGTTCCATCCTCTTCTTGTCCGCGGCCTCCAGAGAGAGCGCGGCGTTCTGGATCTTCGCGGCCGCGACGTTCGCGAGCGAGGTCAGGAGGCGCAGGTCGTCTTCGGTGTAGGTCTTCTTTCCGAGACGGCTGTCGACGTAAATCAGCCCGACGACCTCGCCGCCGTTCTCGAGCGGGGCCGCCAGGATCGACTTGATCCCGGAAAGGCGGATGGACTGCGCCATGTTCACGCCTTCCTGCCCCGCGTCCATGATCAGCAGTCCCTGCCGCTTCTCGAGCACGGTCGAAACGAGGGTCTGCGAGAGCCGGATCTCTTCGCCCGACTCCCCTTCGGCGGACTTCGCGACCGCCGTCTCGAGAGTGCCCTTGTTCCGAAGCAGGATGACGCCGCGGTCCGGACGCAGGCACTCGAAGACGCGATCCATGAGGAACACCATCATGTCGTTGATCGGCACGTCCTTGATCAGCTCGAGCGTCATTTCGTTGACGACTCGCATCGACTCAACGAGCCGGGCCAGCTGGGTCGCGGGCAGGCTCGGGTCGGTGTAATGGGGCTGCACCCGGAGCAGCGAAGCTTCGGCGCGAAAGACCGTCGCGTCGCCCGGGTCGAACCGCTGGGCCGGATCGATTTGAACCTGCGTCGTCGAATTCCGCGAGACCGTCAGGGTACAGCTCCCGATCGTCACGCGGTCCCCTTCGCCGAAAGGGCGCGCGCCGGTCAACCGCTCGCCGTTGAAGAACGTTCCGTTTCGGGACTCCAGATCCTCGACCGACAACCCTTCCCCCTCGCGGAGGATTCGAGCGTGCCGGCGGGAGAGGCTCTTGTCGGCCAGGACCACGTCGTTGAACGACGATCGGCCGAGGGTCGTGACGGGCTTGTCGAGAGCCACGCGCCGGGACTCTTCCCCGGGAACTTCGATCTTCAGGCTGAACATCGACGCTATTCTAGCTGTCTCCCGCCCGGGCCGCCCCCGGGAATTCCGGGGGGCGAAAAAACGTTCTTGAGGACCGGCGGCTTTTTGATTATTATCATGGTTTTGGTTCAGGGAAGAGACGAACCAGAGAGACGGAAAAGGGACGAACGAGATGAAGAAAAACCTGCACCCCGAATACCACGAGGTCCTCGTCCACTGCGCGTGCGGCGAGACGTTCAACACCCGGTCGACGAAGAAGGAGCTGCGGCTCGAAATCTGCAGCAAATGCCACCCCTTCTTCACGGGGAAGCAAAAGCTGGTCGATTCCGCGGGACGCGTCGAACGGTTCCAGAAGCGTTACCAGAAGCGCGCGAACGCCTGATCCATGCCCTCTGACGCTTACACTCTCAATCCCGACATGCTGGTCGGGGGCCAGGCCGTTCTGGAGGGAGTGATGATGCGCTCGGCGCGCGGGTACGCCGTGGCCGTGCGGCGTCCGGACGGGACCCTCGTTTTCGACCGGGACGAGATCCATGCCCCCTCGGCGAAGTTTCGGCCCCTCAGGTGGCCGGTGCTTCGCGGCTCGACGATCCTGATTCAATCCCTGCTGCTCGGCTTCCGGGCCCTTTCGTTCGCGGCGCACCATTCGGTCCCCGAATCGTCCCGTCCGGAGGGGTCGGCGGACCGGGCGAGCCGCGCCGCGATCGCCGCCAGCCTGGCCGTGGCCGTCCTCTTCGGGCTCGGCCTCTTTCTGTTCCTCCCGCTCCTCCTGACGAACCTCGTCAAGGCCCGTTTTTCCCCGGGCCTCGGCACGCTCGCCTTCAACGCCGTCGACGGCGGAATCCGGGTTCTTTTCTTCTTCGGGTACCTCGCCGCGATCTCGAAGCTGGCCGACATCCGCCGGGTGTTCGAATACCACGGAGCCGAGCACAAGGTGGTCTACACGTTCGAGGCGGGAGAGGACCTGACGGTGGAAAACGCTTCCCGCAAATCGCGCCTGCACCCGCGCTGCGGAACGTCGTTTCTCCTGTTCGTGCTCGCGATCTCGATCGCGGTCTTCGCGCTCATTCCGTCGTCCGCGCCGTTCCTGGTGAAGCTCGCTTCGAGAATCGTGTTCATCCCCGTCATCGCCGGCCTCGCGTACGAAACCATCCGGTTCTCGTCGAAGCACGTCGATTCCCCCGTCTTTCGGTTCCTGATCACGCCGGGCCTGTGGCTTCAGCGGATCACGACGCGCGAGCCGTCCGCCGACCAGATCGAAGTCGCGATCGCGGCCCTCCGGGAGGCCCTGACGTTCGACCTCGCTTCGGCCACCCCGCAAGCCGCCGTCCTCTAGCGCGTTCCGCGGCCGAGGGCGCGGAACGAGGAAAAGAGGAATCGGAATGATCGACAAGCTCCAGGAAATCGAAAAAAAATACACGAGCCTCCAGGCGCGGCTCGAAGATCCGGCTGTCGCCCAGGATTACGCCGCGGTGCGCGACACCCAGAAGGCGCTGACCGAGTTCCAGCCCATCGTCGAGAAGTATCGCGAATACCGCAAAACGAAGGCCGACTGGGACGGGGCCCAGGAGCTCCTTTCGTCGACCGGCGCCGGCGAGGAGCTCCACGCCCTCGCGGAGTCGGAATCGTCCGAGCTCCGCCAGAAATTGGCCGCGATCGAGGAAGATCTGCGGCTCCTTCTGGTTCCCCGGGACCCGAACGATTCGAAGAACGTCATCCTCGAAATCCGCGGCGGCACGGGCGGCGAGGAAGCCTCACTGTTCGCTGGCGACCTCCTGCGCATGTACCAGAGATACGCGGAGAACAACCGGTGGAAGTTCGAAATGATCGATCTCGAGGAGACCGGCCTTCGCGGCGTGAAGTCCGCGACGGCCATCGTCGAGGGCGCGGGGGCTTACTCCCGCCTGAAGTACGAGGGAGGGGTTCATCGGGTTCAGCGGGTGCCCCAGACGGAGGCTTCCGGCCGGATCCACACCTCGGCCGCGACCGTCGCCGTCCTGCCCGAAGCGGAGGACGTCGACATCGAAGTCAGCGATAAGGACATCCGCGTCGACCGCTTCTGCGCGTCCGGCCCCGGAGGCCAGGGCGTGAACACGACCTACTCGGCGGTCCGCCTGACTCACCTGCCGACGGGGATCGTCGTCCAGTGCCAGGACGAGCGATCGCAGATCAAGAACAAGGCGAAGGCCATGCGCGTGCTCAAGGCGCGGCTTCTCGAAGCCGAACAGGAAAAACAGCAGGGCTCGATCGCCGCGGAGCGCAAGAAGATGGTCGGCTCGGGAGACCGGTCGGAGAAGATTCGAACCTACAACTTCCCCCAGTCGCGCGTCACGGACCATCGAATCGGAGTCACTTCGCATCGCCTCCAGGAAATCCTCGACGGCCGGCTCGACGAGCTCATCGAGCCGCTCACGTCCCACTTCCGCGCGGAAAAACTCAAAGAGCAGCTCGCGTCGGCCTAAGCGCGCCATGGGCACCGTCGGCCGGCTCCTCGAGACGATCGCGGCGGCGGATCCCGACGCGAAGCGGGATGCGCGCATCCTCCTTTCGCATGTCCTCGGAAGGGGGCCGCTGGCGTTCTCCCCCGACGAGGTTCTGTCCGGCGCCCAGGAATCCCTTTTCGGCGAGCTCTGGGCGCGCCGCCGTTCCGGCGAGCCCGCCCAGTACATCCTCGGCGAGTGGGACTTCTTCGGCCGGACTTTTCGGGTCGATTCCCGGGCGCTGATCCCGCGCCCCGAAACCGAGCACCTGGTCGAAGAGGCGCTTCGCGAAGCGCCGGACGCGGAATCGATTCTCGACCTCGGGTGCGGAAGCGGAATCGTCGCCGTGACCCTCGCGCTGGAACGGCCGCGAGCGACCGTCGTCGCGATCGACCTCTCGCCGGAAGCGCTCGCGCTTTCCCGCGAGAACGCGCGCCGGCACGGGGTTCTCGGCCGGGTGCATCTCGCCGGCTCCGACTGGCTCGCGGCCGTGGGCTCCGCGCGATTCGAGCTCGCCGTCTCGAATCCGCCTTACGTCTCGCTCGACGAGCGCGAAAGCCTTCCGGAGAGCGTGCGGAGCTTCGAGCCCCACCGCGCGCTTTTCGCGCGGGACGGCGGTCTCTCCGAGATTCGGGCGATTCTCGACGGTCTTCCCCGATCCGTCGTCCCCGGCGGCGCGTTCCTGTTCGAATTCGGATTCGGCCAGGAGAACGCGGTCTCGAGAGAAATCCTCTCGCGCAACGCCTGGGAGCTTCGCCGAATCGTGCCCGACCTTTCCTCGATTCCCCGCGTCGCCGTCCTGCGCCGGGCTGAACCCGCGGGATAAGATCCGCGAGCCATGCCTCTCTCGCCGGGAGCACGCTTCGGTCCCTACGAAGTCCTTTCTCCACTCGGGACGGGCGGAATGGGAGAGGTGTATCGGGCACACGACCCGAAGCTCGAGCGGGACGTCGCCTTGAAAGTTCTCCGGCCCGGAGAGGGAAGCGCGGCCTCGGCCGGAGGGCGCCTTCTGCGCGAGGCAAGGGCCGCTTCGGTTCTCAACCATCCCAACATCGCCACCATCTACGAGACCGGAGAAGCTCGCATCGACGGCGTGACGGTTCCTTACATCGCGATGGAGCTCGTCGACGGGCCGACCCTGCAGGAATGGGCTCGAGACCGGCGGCGCGACACCGCGGAGGTCCTCGAAATCGCGATCCAGGTCGCCGGAGCGCTCGCGTTCGCCCACGCCCGGGGAGTCGTCCACCGGGACGTGAAGCCCTCAAATATCGTTCTTTCGAGCGACTTTCGCGTCAAGATCCTCGACTTCGGCCTTGCTCAGGTCACGCGTTCGGTCGATCCGTCGGCAACGACCGAGAGCTCCGGGGATTCCCCCGGCCCTGCGGGGACTCTCTCCTACATGGCGCCGGAACAGCTTCGCGGCCTGCCGGGCGACCCGCAGAGCGACGTGTTCGCGTCCGGCGTGGTCTTCTACGAGCTTCTCGCGGGACAGGCGCCGTTTTCCGGCCGGACGCCGGCCGAAGTCATCGACGCGATCCTCCGGGAGGAGCCTCCTCCGCTCGCGCGGCTGGCCCCGGCGGCGCCGCCCGAGTTCTCGCGAATCGTCCGCAAGATGCTGCAGAAGAGCCGCGAGAAGAGATACGCGACGATGCAGGAGGTTTCCTTCGACCTCGCGTCGCTGCGCGAGAAGGTCGCGCACCGAGAGGCTTCGGCGCCGGCGGCCGTGGCTGTCATGACATTTTCCAACATCACCCGGGAACCGGACGACGACTGGCTCGGCACCGGAATCGCGGAAACCGTCTCGGCCGACCTCAAGGCTGTGCCCGGGGTCACGATCATCGGACGCGAGCGGGTCTCCGAGGTCCTGAGCCGGGCTTCCACGCGCGAACCGGCCGAAGAGATGTTCGTCGAAGCGGGAAGGCTCCTCGGCGCCCGGTGGATCGTCGCCGGAGGCTTTCAGCGGCAGGGCGACACCCTTCGCGTCACGGCGCGGTTCGTCGAGGTCTCGACCGGCTCGGTCCTTCGCACCGTCAAAATCGACGGACCTCTCGCAGAGATCTTCGCCCTGCAGGACAGGATCGTCGCCGATCTCTCCCGCGACCTGCGACTCGACCTCGACGACGCGCCCGAGTCCCGGCCGGCCGACATCGACGACACGCGCGTGATGGCCGCCTACGAAGCGTACAGCCGGGGTCTCATCAATGTCCGGGCCGCCAGCCGCGATTCTCTCGACCGCGCGATCCTCCTCTTCGAGAAGGCCGTGGAGCTCGACCCGGCCTACGTGAATGCCCTCCTGGCGCTGGGCTCGGCCTATTCCGACAAGGGGGAGTACCTCGGCGTCACCGAGCTCGGAGCCCGGTCGCTGGAGGTCTTTCGAAAGGCGGCCGAGCTTCGGCCCGATTCGGCGGTAGCCTGGCGGGGCATCGGATCGGCGCTGCTGTTTCTCCGGAAGGACGACGAGGCCCTCGCGGCGTCCCGCCGGGCCTCCGAGCTCGCTCCCGACGACGCTCTCGTTCACTCGGGGCTCGCGCGCGTGTATTTCCTCGGCCAGGCGGATTTTCGCGCGGCGGCCTCCGAATACGAGAAGGCGATCGAGCTGAACCCGAACGCCGGGTGGGCGACCCTTCAGCTCGCCCACTGCCTCGCCCTCCTGTCGGACCTGGAAGGAGGCCGACGGGCGGCCGCCCGCGCGGTCGAGCTTCAGGCGCAGTTCCTTTCGGGGAAAGACGGGCTCTTCATCATCGGGGCGCACACCCGCATGGGACACCTGCTCGCGCTCGAAGGTCGGTACGCCGAAGCCGTCGTCGAGTTCGAAAGGGAGCTCGGCTTCCTGCGCGGGATCGACCACGCGCTCAAGGACCGTGCGCTCGTCGAGCTCGAACGCCCGGCTCGGGAGCGCGGAGCTTCGAAGCGGAAGAAGCCCGGCCGCGCTCGAGCATCTGTCGGCCGCGGTCGAAGGCTTCGAACGCCGGCTCCGAATCGGCGCCGGCGACCCGTTCACCGGCTATTACGCGGCCTGCGCGCTTGCGATGCAGGGAGAGGCCGCGCGGGCGATCGACGCTCTCGAAGCCGCGGCCGCCGCGAGACCGGCGTACACGGTCGCGAGGGCCCGCCTCGACTCGGATTTCGAAGGGCTTCGCGGAGATCCGCGCTTTCAATCCCTGCTCGGGATGTGGCACGATCCGCGCCGTGGAAAAATTTCGGATTGAAGGACCGACCCGCCTGCAGGGGTCCGTTCGCGTTTCCGGCGCGAAGAACGCCGCGCTGCCCGCATTCGCCGCCGCCCTTCTGACCAAGAGATCCCGTTCGGCTGACAACGTTCCGAGGGTCGCGGACCTTCGGACGATGGCGAAGCTGCTCGCTCACATCGGCGCGAAGAGTGTCGTTCGTCGACAGCGAGGCCGTGCTGGAGGCCGCCGAAATCCGGACGCCCGAAGCGCCGTACGACCTCGTGAAGACGATGCGGGCTTCGGTGCTCGTCCTCGGCCCCCTGCTCGCCCGGATCGGACACGCGAAGGCCTCTCTCCCGGGCGGGTGCGCGATCGGCGTCCGCCCCATCAACCTTCACATCGCCGCGTTCGAAAAGCTCGGGGCCTCGGTCTCTCTCGAACACGGTGACGTCGAAGCGCGAGCGTCGCGCCTGAGGGGCGCGGATTTCTTCTTCGACCAGGTCTCCGTGACCGGCACCGAAAATGCGATGCTCGCCGCCGTCCTGGCCGCGGGAACGACCCGGCTCGGCAACGCGGCGAGGGAACCGGAGGTCCAGGACCTCGCCCGGCTCCTGACGAAGATGGGCGCGAGGATCTCCGGAGCCGGCGACAGCGAGATCGTCATCGAGGGGGTCGAGCGGCTGCACGGCGCCGAGCACTCGATCCTCGCGGACCGGATCGAGGCTGGGACCTATGCGGCGGCGGCCGCCGCGACGGGCGGGGACGTCGAGATCGAAAGCGCGGACGCCGCGGCGCTTTCCGCTCCGCTCGCAAAGCTGCGTGAAATGGGGGCCGACGTCCACATTTGCGACGATGGATTTCGGGTCCGCGCCCCGGGAGCCCTTCGCGCCTCGGACGTGACGACCGCTCCCTATCCGGGGTTTCCGACCGATCTGCAGGCGCAATTCATGGCGCTGGCGACGCGCGCGGCCGGAGTTTCGGCCGTGACGGAGAACATCTTCGAAAATCGATTTCAGCACGTTCCCGAACTGGCCCGCATGGGAGCGAGGATTTCGGTCGATGGCCACTGTTCCTCGGTCGAGGGACCGTCGCCGCTCCTCGGTGCCTCCGTCATGGCGACCGACCTGCGCGCGTCCGCTTCGCTCGTGATCGCGGGACTGATGGCGGAGGGAACGACCATGGTCGACCGGATCTACCACCTCGACCGGGGATACGACCGGATGGAGGAGAAATTGAACGCGCTCGGCGCGAAGATCGAGAGGATCCGATGAGCGAGTGCCTCTTCTGCAAGATCGTGCGGGGGGAGATTCCGAGCCGCAAAATCGCGGAAGACGACGACGTCTTCGCCTTCGAAGACATCGCCCCGCGGGCACCGACGCACATCCTCGTCGTGCCGAAGGAACACCTCGACGGGATCGCCGCCGCGACGGACGCCGCGGCCCTGGGAAAGGTCTTTCTCGCGGCCGCGCGAATCGCGAAGGATCGGGGACTGGAGGACTACCGGCTCGTCGTGAACAATGGCGAAAAGGCGGGCCAGTCGGTCTTTCACTTCCACGTGCACGTGCTGGCCGGCCGGCCGTTCTCCTGGCCGCCCGGCTAGCCGGCTGCTAGGGGCTTGCCGGCAATTTGATCTTTCGCCGGTTTTCGAACGCAGGGACTTCGGAGTAAACGGTAATTCGCGCTTTTTCCCTCAGGTCTTTCGTCCACTTGTCGACCTCTTCCGACGTGCGGCGCGCCCGAAGCTCGTCGCGGACCTCCTCCTCCGCCGAGGACAGAGGCGGAACCGGCCGGCCCGCGCGACGATACTCTTCGGAGAACGCCCCTTCGTATTCCGCTTGAAGGTCCTCCGCCGAGATGAAGGCGAGCGCGGAAAACCGCTCGCGGACGTACTGGGAAACCACCATCTGCTTTTCGATCGAAGCACGCACCTCTTCGATCGTCATCCCCGCGGCCCGAAATTCACGGTCGGGGTCTTTCCCCTCGGATTGCAGTCTCTGCCGAAGCTTACGGAGGGCTTCATCGACGGCGGCCGCATCCGGAGACGCCGGCGCGAATCGCAAAGCATCGCGGTAGCGAAGGTAATCGTCGATCATTTCGGAAAGAACCCGGTCGCGGAACTGCATCTCGCTCTCCGCGGCAGATTGCGTGATGCCGGCCGTCAGAATCGTCCGTCTCACCTCGGATTCCGTGATCGCGCGGCCGTCGACGGTCGCCGCGACCCGGTCGAGAATCGCGGCTCGCGACAGGCTCGCCGCGAAAAGAACGGCGGAGGCCGCCATGGCCCTCCCGAGCCTCGTTGTCCTCATCGGCCGATTTTATCTATTCTTGGAGGGTGCCGGACACGGGAAAGCTCTTCGTCGTTGCCACCCCGATCGGAAATCTCGAGGATCTGTCGCCCCGCGCCATCTCCACGCTGCGCGGCGTCTCGGCGATCTTCTGCGAGGACACGCGAGTGACGGGAAAACTCTCGGCGCGCTTCGGGTTCGACGCCCCGAGATTCTCCTGCCACGAGCACAACGAGGCCGCGCGCGTCGGCGAGCTCCTCGACCGGCTCTCCCGTGGCGAGGACGTCGCGTACGTCTCCGACGCCGGAACGCCCGGCGTGTCCGATCCAGGACGGCGTCTGGTCGCCGGCGCGGCGGGGGCCGGATACGAAGTCCGCGTCGTGCCGGGGCCCTCCGCGGCGGTCTCCGCGCTGGCCGTCTCCGGGTTGCCCGGCGTTCCGCACCTGTTCCTCGGCTTCCCTCCCTCCCGGCGCGGCCCGCGCCGGGCCTTCTTCGAGCGCCTTCGGGACCGCGCCGAGACGCTCGTTTTCTTCGAGGCGCCCCACCGGCTCGCGGCCTCCCTCGCAGACGCGGCCGAAACGCTCGGCGAGCGAGCTGCCGCGGTGGGCCGGGAGCTGACGAAGATCCACGAAGAGGTGGTCCGGGGAAGCCTTGGCGAGCTTGCGCGAGGGTTCGCGACCGGGCCGGTCCGGGGCGAGTGCGTCGTCGTCGTCGAGGGAGCTTCGCCCGCCGAAAAAGCGCACGGCCAGCCGACGGACGACGAGATCGACGCGGAGCTCGCGTCGCTCGCCGCGCAGGGCCTCAGCGCGCGAGAGCGCGCCAAGGTGGTGGCGCGAAAGACGGGAGTGCCGTCGCGCGACGTCTACGCGAGAATCCTCCGCGAAAAAGAGTAGGCCTACGGGACCTCGGGAAGCATCGGGGCGAGCAGCCAGTTGAAGTCCGCTTCGAGCCGGAGCTCGCCTTGGCGCCGGGCGTCCGCGATCAACAGGTCGCGGATCGACTCCCTCTCCTGGCCGACTCGCGCCGCCTCTCGCCAGACGCGGTAGCCGCCCGCCCCGGCGGCCCGATACGAGTTGAGAGCCACCGTGAAGGAATCGCCGTCGGAGACGCCTTTTTCGGCTCGGCGAAGGTAGAGCAACCGGTCTCCCGCGGGCCTCGTGGGGTCGATCGCGTAGTCAGCTCCCGCGAGGGTGTCGCAATTGAAATAGAACACGTCGGAGCCGCGCTTCCAGGCAAACCCTCCGTCGGCAGCCTGGAGGCCCGAGAAGCATCCGGCCGCCCTCTCCAGCGCCGAACGCACCTGGCTGCCGCTCGCGCGCACGGTCACGAGCGAATTCTCGTACGGGTAGAACCTCCAAACGTCCCGGATCGTCAGGGGACCGGCTTTCCAATCGGGAAGCCGAGCCGCCAGGATCGAAGAAAAGGAGAGGTCCGCTCCCGTCGCTTCGCGCTGGACCCGGTGAACCCAGTCGAGCGCCGCGTTGTCGGACGACCGGAGGAAGCGAAACGAAACCGGCGCCCGGAGGCGCGCGATCGTCGTGGAGAGGGTCTCCTCGACGCGGCGGACGTCTTCCGCGACGAGACGAAGAATTTCGCCGTCCGGCTCCGTTCCCTTCATCGGAAGATTCTCCCCTCCGATCGAAGCGATCCTCCCCTTCTCGATCTCCAGGTCGTATCGCGTCAGGAAATTGCCGTAGCGGCCCGGGATGGAGACCCAGACCTTTCCGATCCGCCGCGGTGGAAGGTTCTCGTGGGAGTGGCCTGCCAGGAGGATGTCGATCCCGTCGACGCCGGTCGCGAGGGCCCAGCCGCGATTCTCGGCCGCCCACACGGGATCCGGCGGCCTTCCGGCCCCGAGATCGCGCTCGAAGCCCTGGTGAGTGAGCACGATCACGATCCCGCAGCGCTCGCGGCCGCGAAGGATCGGAACGTATTTCCGCGCAGTCTCGACCGTGTCGAGGAAATGCAGCCGCCCCAGATGCGAGGGGGACTCCCAGCTCGGCACCGCCGAGACGGTCAGGCCGAGCACGCCGATCCGAACGCCCGCGCGCTCGAAAATCGCGAACGGCCGAAAGACCGGCATGCCCTTTTCGTCGACGATGTTGGCGGATAGAAACGGAAACCGGGCGTCCCGGCGCGCCCTTTCGAGGACGTCGAGACCGAAATCGAACTCGTGGTTGCCGACGCACATGGCGTCGTAGCCCGCGCCGTTCATGGCGCGAATCGTCGGGTCGCCGGACCGGCCCGCGCGGGCGTGCAGGGCCTCGAGGGGCGTCCCTTCGATCGTGTCGCCCGAGTCCAGGAGAAGCACGGGATTTCCTTCGGACCGGATCGCGGCGACCCGCGAAGCGACGCGAGCGAGCCCCTCGCCGAGGTCCTGGCCGGCCAGCTCGTCCTGCGGCTCGACGTGGCCGTGCAGGTCCGACGTCGCGAGGATCGTGACATGCGCCCCTCGCGCGAGCGAAGCCCCGACGATCGAAAACCCGGCGAGGAGCAAGCGAGCCCGAAACCGCATCCGCGTCGGAGCTTAACGGTAGAATCGCGGCGTGCCAAGAGAATCCGCGGCCGCCCGGCAGAAGCGCGCGAAGGAAATCGTTCGACGTCTCGCGAAAGAGTATCCGGACGCTCGCTGCTGGCTCAACTACCGAAACCCCTTCGAGCTTTTCGTCGCGACCGTGCTCTCCGCGCAGTGCACGGACACGAGGGTCAACGAGGTCACGAAGACGCTGTTTCGGAAATACCGGACTCCCTCGGACTACTCCGGCGCGCCCCCGGGACAACTCGAGGCCGACATCCGCCCGACGGGGTTTTTCAACAGCAAAGGGAGAAGCCTCCGCCGCGCGACGGCGATGATCCAGAAAGAATTCGGCGGGCGGCTTCCCGAATCCGAAGAGGACCTCCTGAAGCTCCCCGGCGTCGGGAGGAAAACCGCAAACGTCATCCGCGGCAACGCGTTTCACGAGCCCGCCGGAATGGTCGTCGACACGCACGTCGGCCGCCTCGCTCGCCGGCTCGGTCTGACCCGCGAGGAAGACCCCGTCAAGGTCGAGAGCGACCTGAACGAGCTTGTCCCCGCCGCCGAGCGCACGATGCTCGCGCATCGCCTGATCGAGCACGGGCGGAAAGTCTGCACCGCCCGAAGAGCGCGCTGCGAAACGTGCGCCCTGGCCGACCTCTGCCCCAAAGTCGGTGTTTCGCTGCGGGCCGCCGGATAGCCCCGGGGAACTCGACGAAGCCCTATTTCGGGTTCACGTAGACGACGACGTTCAGGTAGGCCGGGACCGGGCGGCCGTCGCGGAGGGCAGGCTTGTACTTCCATCGGAGGAGGGCCGCGACGATCGGCCGCTCCAGCCCGGGAGGCCCGTGCGGCGAGATTCGAACGGACGCCACGTCGCCGCTCTCGGTGATCACCGCTTGCGCCGTGAACGGGCCCTCGGAACGCAGGTTTCGGCGGAGCGACTCGGACAGGACCGGCTCCACGCGACGGAGCAGAACGGGAGGAACGGTGGCGGCCGCCGCGGTCTCGTCGCGAAGCGTCGAGGGCGTTTCGGCCAAGGCTCCGTCGGGCTTGCCGGAGAGCGCGCCGGCGGGCGCCGGGGAGGGCTCGCTGGTCGGCGGCTCCGGCCGCGCGGCAGCGGCCACGCGGTCCCCCGATTTCTCGGCGCGCGCCGGCGCCTCCGCCGGCTCGGGCGGGGCTGCTCCCGCATCCGGAGCGAATTTTCCGGTCGGGGCCGAGGCGGGCCGGGGACGATCGGCCCTCTGCTGCGGCACCGCCTCTTCGTCCGGCAATTTCGGCTCTTCCGAGGGCGAGACGGACGTCGGCCGGGTCTCGGCAACCATCGACACGGGGGCCGGGTGCGAACGGGAGGAGCGAAAGCTGTAGAGCGAGAGCACTCCCACGAGGCACGTCGCGACGACGCTGGTCCACAGGAGATCGATTTCGAGCCGAATGTAGCGAACGGGAGGTCGCCACCGCAGCCTCGCGTCCAGCCGCCGCGCGATCCTCTCGGCGAGCGCCGGATCGGCCGGCTCCTCCCGCGCCTGCCGGTAGAGGGCCAGGACCGCCTCGAACTCCGCCTCGGCGGAGGAGCACTCGGAGCATTCCGCGGAGTGGAGCTCGTATTCGCGGCGCTCGGCCGCCGTCAACTCGCCGTCGTGCAGGCGGGACAGAAACCCGATGGAGCGGGTCGGATGAGCGGCGGCATGTCTCAAGAGCGCCCCTTTGGCCGCGAGAGGACCGGGGCGAGTATCTCCTTGAGCCGCCCGCGTCCCCGCGCGATACGAGATTTTACAGTACCCACCGGCAGTCCAAGGGACACCGCGATCTCCTCGTAGTTCCACCCGTCGAGGTCCCGAAGGATGACCGGCATTCGAAACTCTTCGGGAAGGTGCCGGAGCGCTTCCGAAACGAACCGGCGCGATTCCTCCGCCGAGGCGTCCGCCTCCGGGTCCTCGCGGGCGGGCGGCTCCACGCGATCCAATGCCGGAGCCGGGGAAAAAACCCGGCGAAACCTTCCCCGAAACCGATATCGGTTCTTGACGGCGTTGTGCGCGATCGCCGCGAGCCACGCGCGCGCCGGCGCGTCGCCCCGATATCCCCCGAGACCGCGAAACGCGCGAAAGAAGATTTCCTGCGCCAGGTCTTCCGCGTCCTCGACTCCGACCGCCCGAACCATCCATCCAAACACGCTGGCGGAGTGACGCGCGACGAACTCGTCGAACGCGCGATGATCTCCCCGTCGCGCGCGAAGCAGGAGCTCTTCGTCCGAGTTTTCTTTCAACCTCTTGTCCGTTCGGGACTTCGCGGAATTTCCGCCGGGTCATCGGAAAACCCTGTGAAAAACCTGCGGATTGAGCTCGAAAACCGCGGCCAATCGGCCTCTGAGTTCGATTTGCACTCGTTCTTGTGCTGAACGAAAAGCCCCGTGTTTTCAGCCAGCGAGGCCCGTGGCCCGCGAAACCTCAACGAATTCCGCCCACGAGCCGGGTGTCGAGTTTTTTTTCCACACGTTCCGGCCTTTTCTTTCTTCAAGTTACTTCGCCGCCAAGGCGATTCACGATCCGAATTCGCCGTAGACCGTCTTGAGACCCGCGACGATTTCGCCGAGAGTGGCGCCCGCGTCGACGCATCGAACGATGCCTGGCATCAAGTTGCGATCCTCCCTCGCGTCGCGAATCAGCGAGGATACGGTAGCTCCGGATTTTTTCGCGTCGCGACTCGCCCGGAAAGCCGCGAGCCTCGCGAGTTGGTCTCGCTCGACGGCCGGATCGGCCGAGTGGAGCGCGGGTGCGACCCCCTCGGTCTCCGCGTAGGCGTTCACGCCCACGACGATGCGCGACTTTTCTTCCACCTCGCGCTGAGCCCGGAAAGCCGCCTCCTCGATCCGGCGCGCGAAGAAGCCGGAGTCGATCGCCGCGAGCGCGCCCCCGAGGGAGTCGATCTTTTCGATCAGGACCTTTGCGCGGTCGTGGATTTCACGAGTCCATCCTTCCACGAGGTACGACCCTCCCAGCGGGTCGACCGTGTCGGCGACGCCGGATTCTTCCGCGATCACCTGCTGGGTGCGCAGAGCGAGCTTCGCCGAGGACTCCGTCGGGAGGGCGAGAGCCTCGTCGAACGCGTTCGTGTGGAGCGATTGGGCTCCGCCCAGCACGGCCGACAGCGCTTCGAGGGTCGTTCGCACGATGTTGACCTCGGGCTGTTGCGCCGTCAGGGTCGAACCGGCCGTCTGGGCGTGAAACCGCATCGTCCACGATCGAGGATTTTTCGCGCCGAACCGGTCCCGCACGATCTCCGCCCAGAGCCAGCGCGCGGCCCGGAATTTCGCGACTTCCTCGAAAAAATTCGAGTGTGCGTTGAAGAAGAACGAGAGGCGCGGAGCGAAATCGTCGATCTCCAGGCCTCTCGCGAGCGCCGCTTCGACGTAGGCGACCCCGTTGGCCAGAGTGAAAGCGACTTCCTCGACCGCGGTCGAGCCCGCCTCGCGGATGTGATACCCCGAAATCGAGATCGTGTTCCAGCGCGGGACAGAATCCCGGCAGAACTCGAAGAGGTCGGTCGCGATCTTCATCGAGGGTTTCGGCGGAAACACGTAGGTGCCCCGGGCGATGAATTCCTTGAGGATGTCGTTCTGAACCGTGCCCGAGAGATCGCCCCAGTCGATCCCCCGCCGGCGCGCCGCCGTCAGGTAGAGCGCAAGCAGGATCGCTGCGGTCGAGTTGATCGTCATGGATACCGAAATCCGGTCGAGCGGCAGGCCCGCCGTCAGAATTTCCATGTCTTCGAGCGTCGAGATCGCGACTCCGACCTTTCCGACCTCTCCCCGGGCGAGCGGGTCGTCCGAATCGAGGCCGATCTGCGTCGGGAGGTCGAACGCGATCGAGAGGCCGGTTTGCCCGCGTTCCAGGAGAAAACGGTAGCGGGCGTTCGATTCCCTCGCGCTTCCGAACCCGGCGTACTGCCGCATCGTCCACAGGCGCGAACGGTAGCCGTCGGGCGAGATTCCGCGCGCAAACGGGTACTCCCCGGGCCGGCCGGCTTCGGAGGCCTCCGCGGCCGTGTAGACGGGCAGAATGGGAATCTCGGACGACGTCGCGGCCGCGACCGTCCGTCCTGGTTTCCTTTCGCGCGGGGTGTCCGCCACGCGACGATTCTAGCGTGGATCATTCGGTCTGATAGAATTCGAACGCTTGGGAAACCATCTCTCCGGGAGAATCGAATCCTTCGACCTCATCGATCTCGTCCAATGGCTGGAAGTGCGCCGCGTGTCCGGCCGGTTGACGCTGTCGAAGGGCGACGATCGGAAAACGATCGACTGGAAAGACGGCGACATCGTGTACGTCTCGGGCGGACGGCCCGCGGACCGGCTCGGCTATTCCCTCCTGCGGTCGCGCGCGATCGACGTCTCCGGCCTCTACTCCGCCCTCGCCGAGAACCTCGTCGACGGGAAGAAACTGACCTACATCCTCCTCGAAAACAATCTCATCAGCCGCGAGCGGCTCGGCGGCGTGATCGAGACTCTCGCGAAGCGCCTCCTCCGCGAAGTGCTCACCTGGAGGAGAGGCCGCTTCGAATTCGACCCGGATTTCCAGGCGGAAGACGTCCTTCAAATCCACCTCCGGCTCAAGGGGCAGGTCATCGCCTTCGAAGCGGTCAAGGAGATCGACGACACCGCGCGGACAGCCCGCGCCCCCTCCGAAGAAGAGGAGGGCGAGACCTGGGAGCAGCGGTTTCGGCCCGAATCCCTCGAAGAAGCGTTCTGGGAAATCCGCTGTCGTGTGACCGAAGAAGGCGACGTCGCGAAGGAAAAGGCGCGGTTCCTGTCTTTCCGGCGCTTCGGAAATGCCCTGCGAACCCGCCTGGCGGCCCCCCTCTCGTTTCTGCCGATCTACGAGGACAGCGCGCGGTATGCAGGCGAGCTGTTGCAAGGACCGGACGGACCCGAGACGGGCGAGAAGCTGCTCGGCCTCGTCGATCTCGACCCGTTCTTCACGCTGAACCTGCTGTTACTCTCGAATTCTCTCGCGGTCGCGGGTATCCGGCGCGTCACGACGGCGAGGGAGTCTCGCCGCCGGATCGGCGACGCGGCATTTCGGGCATTCGTGGAGCGCCTCGCGTCCGCCCGTTCGGGCACTCGGTCCTCGGCGGACCCGGTTTCGCGCGTCCTGCGCCGGGCCGCTCTCGCAGCAGCTTTCGCGGCGCGGGCGTCGTCGAAGGACGACGTCGACCCGGAAGAGGCTTACGTCGCGGGGCTTCTGCACGCGACTCCCTATGCCGATCTTCTCGGCGCCGTCGAATCCGCCGCCCTGCCGCCGGGCGCGTTCCGTGCCGCTGCGGTCGAGTATTACCGGCCGGACGTCGGAAGGGTTCGAAGCGAAGCCTGGAGGCTGCCCGGTTCGCTCACCGCCGTCCTGTCGGACGCCGGGGAAAAGAATCCGCCGGCGCTCGTCGCGGCGGTCCGACAGGCGCGGAGCACGATCCCGGGCTGCGCGATCGGCCCCCCTCCGGAATCGCCCCGAAGAGGCTCGGGACAACGCGCGGAGGTTCGCTCGGGCCTTCGGAGGGTCTTCGACCTCCTGGGTCTCGGAGAACCGTGACCGGAACCCGAATGCCGGATACACTCACCGCGTGAAACACGGGTGGCTCCTCCTCCTCGCCGCGGCCCGGCTCGCGGCACAGTCGCCCGGAGCGGTTTCGGAGAGCGTCAACGTCCGGGTGATGGACATCGACGTCGTCGTGACCGAAAAGGATGGACGCCCCGTCTCCGACCTTCGAAGGGACGAGTTCCAGGTCCGCGTCGATCGAAAACCCGTGTCCATCGACTACTTCGCCTCCGTGCACGACTCCTCGGTCCACGCCCCTGATCTGACGACCCTTTCTCCCGACCTCGTCCTGAACCAGTTCGAAAAAGCCCGGGACGCCTATGTGCCGCGACATTTCCTGATCTTCTTCGACGCGAACCTTTCGCCGAACGGACGCCAGCGGACGGGCGAGGCGCTGAAAGACCTCGTGACCCGGCTCGGGCCATACGACGAGGCGCTCGTGCTCGCCGAAGGAGGGGTCCGCGTGGAAATGCTGTCGGACTGGACCTCGAGCAAGGAAGCCCTTCTGTCTGCCCTCGATGCCGCCGAGAAACCCCGCCCGGAGACTCTCCGCCGGCTCGAGCGGGAACGCCAGGTGATCCGCGAAATCGACCTGACGAGCCAGGTGGGCGCCCGGGTCTCGCGGGCCCGAATGCACGAAGAGGAAGAGTATCGGGAGGTCGAGAGAATGATCGTTCACCTGAACGATGCGCTCTCTCTCTTCGGGGGCAAACCGGGGAAAAAGGTCCTGCTCGACGTTTCCGGAGGATTCGAGCTCGAGCCCGGCTCGACACTGCTCGCCTACGCGGAGCAGAGCGAGGCTCCCACCCTGTCGTTCCGGAGGGACGTTTCGGCCGAGCTCCGGCGCGTGACCGAGCGCGCCAACGCGCTGGAAATCACGGTTTTCTCTTTCGACGCACGGGGCCTCATCGCCCCCGGAGCGGACGTCTCGAACGAAGCGCCGCTCGCCGCACGGTCCCTCTTCGCCCGGGAAGCGACCCAGGGAGGACTCGCGCTCCTCGCGGACGAAACGGGGGGAAAGGCCTACCTGAATCAGAACCGCTTCGAGCGGGCCCTGGAGAGCGTCTATCGGGAAGTCTCCTCGTACTACTCGCTCGGGGTGAACTTGAAGAATCTCCCGTCCGAGAATACCCACAAGCTCGAGGTCGCGGTCAGCCGGCCGGGACTGATCGTTCGGGCGCGGAAAACCTACACGGTCGAAACCGAGGACCAGAGGGTCGAGTCCCGCGTTCTCGCGACGCTTCTGACCGAGACGTCCTATGCCGACGTTTCCGTCTCTCTCCGGACTTCACCGGTCGAACGGGACAAAGCCGACTACGTTCTTCCCGTCCAGATCGAGATCCCCGCCCGAGATCTCACGTTCTTGCCCGAAGGAGACCGCGCTTCGGCGCGCGTCGCGTATTACCTGTCCGCGGTAAACGACCGGGGAGAGCGGACCGGAATCTCGAGAACCGAGCAGACCCTGACGATCCCTCTCAACGAATCCCGGTCGGGCCGCCCCGTTGGAGCCCGCATTCCGGTTCGTCTCGCGAAGGGAAATTACCGGATCGTGATCAACGTCCGCGACGCCGAATCGGGCCGCATGGGCACGGCCCGGACGAACGCGCGGGTGGAGTGAGATCGAGCACTAGCCCTTGCGGGGCACTTTGACGAGGGCGAACCGGCTGCCGTGGGCGCTGCGGTCCGCCTCGCGCTTCAGGTAATCGATCAGGCGGTCAGCCCGCTGCTGCAGGCTCTCCAGCCGCTCTTTCATGTTGAGGATGACTTCGACCCCCGCCAGGTTCACGCCGAGATCCCGCGTCAGCGTGAGGACGATCTCGAGCCTCTCGATCGTCTCCTGGCCGTAGAGCCGCGTGTTTCCCTCCGTCCGGTCGGGACGGATCAGCCCTTCCCGCTCGTACATGCGAAGGGTCTGCGGATGGATCGAGTAACGGCGCGCGATCTCTCCAATCAAGACCGCGCCCGAACGCCGGGCGGTCATGCGTGCTCCCGGCCGGACTTCGGCGTTCCCGGATCGGACGCCTTGGGCGCCGTGATCGTCAGCACACCGGATTTGAGAGAGGCGGAGATCGTCTCGGGGTCGATCCCGCTCGGAATCTCGAATTCGCGGACGAACTCCCCGTAGACCCGTTCCATTCGGAGAAAGCGGCTCGAGGAATCCGCCTCGGGCCGGGTGCCGGAAACTCGCAGTTTCCGGCCGTGGACTTCCAGCTTCACGTCCGAGAGCGTCACGCCGGGGATCTCGACCTGGAAAACGTATTCTCCCGCCGACTCATATGCATCGGCGGCCGGCGACCAGAGGGACTCGGACCGTTCCGCCGGCGCCTCGAGGAACTCGCGCCGGTAAAGAGTCTCCTCGAAGAGCCGGTTCATCTTCTCCTGAATCGCGATCAACTCCTGCATCGAGTTCCAGGGGAACGTCGCCATCGCCACACCTCCGGAGCACGATCAGTTCTTGTCGCTGTCCACGTACTCCGCGTCGATGACTTGGTCCTCTTCGCGGGCCGCCCCGGAAGGCGGCGCCTGGGTCTGGCCTTCCGGGTTCGCGCCGCCCGCGGCCGCGCCTTTGTACATCGCCTCGGCGAGGCGGTGGGAGGCCTTCTCAAGGCTCTCGCGGGCCGCCTTCATGCGATCCGTGTCTCCCGATTCGAGAGCGCTCTTGGCCGAGGCCAGCTCCTCGTCGAGCGCTTTCGCGTCGCTCTCCGGGAGTTTCGAGCGGTTTTCGGACAGGGTCTTTTCCGTGTTGTAGACAAGCGAATCGAGATGATTCCTCGTCTCGATTTCCGCCCGGCGCTTCTGGTCCTCTTCCGAGTGGGACTGCGCGTCCTTGACCATCTTGTCGATGTCGTCCTTGGACAGGCCCGACGACGCCGTGATCGTGATCTTTTGTTCCTTGCCCGTCCCGAGGTCCTTCGCGGACACGTTCAGGATTCCGTTCGCGTCGATGTCGAAGGTCACCTCGACCTGGGGAACGCCGCGCGGAGCCGACGGAATGCCGATCAGGTGAAACACGCCGAGAGGCTTGTTGTCCCTGGCCATCTCGCGCTCGCCCTGGAGCACCTTGATTTCCACCGACGTCTGGTTGTCCGACGCGGTCGAAAAGACTTCGCTCTTCCGCGTCGGAATCGTCGTGTTGCGCTCGATCAGCCGGGTCGAAACGCCGCCAAGAGTCTCGATTCCGAGAGAAAGCGGCGTCACGTCGAGGAGGAGCAGGTCTTTCACGTCGCCCGCCAGAACACCGCCCTGGATCGCGGCGCCGATCGCCACGACTTCGTCGGGATTCACGCCCTTGTGCGGCTCCTTCCCGAAGAGCTCCTTGACGATCTGCTGAATTCTCGGCATGCGCGTCTGACCGCCGACGAGAACGACCTCGTCGATGTCTTTCGCTTCGACGCCCGCGTCCTTCATCGCCTGCCGGCACGGCCCGACGCTGCGCTGCACGATATCCTCGACGAGCTGCTCCAGCTTCGACCGGGAGAGCTTCAACTGGAGATGTTTCGGCCCGCTCGCGTCCGCGGTGATGAAGGGCAGATTCAGATCCGTTTCGAGCGTCGAGGAAAGCTCGATTTTCGCCTTTTCGGCAGCCTCTTTCAGGCGCTGCATGGCCATCGCGTCCTTCGCGAGGTCGATTCCCTGATCCTTCTTGAACTCCTCGAGGATCCAGTCGACGATGCGCTGGTCGACGTTGTCACCGCCGAGATGGGTGTCTCCGTTGGTCGACTTGACCTCGACGACGCCCTCCCCCACTTCCAGAATCGAGATGTCGAACGTGCCGCCGCCGAAATCGTACACGGCGATCGTCTCGTCTTTCTTCTTGTCCAGGCCGTACGCGAGGGCGGCGGCCGTCGGCTCGTTGACGAGCCGCTCGACCGTCAGGCCGGCGATCTGCCCCGCGTCCTTCGTCGCCTGCCGCTGGGAGTCGTTGAAATAGGCGGGCACCGTGATGACGGCCCGGGTGACCTTTTCGCCCAGGTGGGCTTCGGCGGCCTCCTTCAGCTTCTGAAGGATCATCGCCGAGATCTCCGGGGGAGAGAACTGGCGTTCGCCGGCGTCGATCCGGACGTCCCCGTTGTCGGCCTTTGCGACCTTGTAGGGGACCATCTTCATCTCCTCGTTGACCTCGGAGAATTTTCGACCCATGAAACGCTTGATCGAGAAAATGGTGTTCGTCGGATTCGTCACCGCCTGCCGCTTCGCGACCTGCCCGACGAGCCGTTCGCCCGTCTTGGAAAACGACACGATCGACGGCGTCGTTCGATTCCCTTCCGCGTTCGCGATCACGACCGGATCGCCCCCCTCCATGACGGCGACGACCGAATTCGTGGTCCCGAGATCGATTCCGATGATTTTGGCCATGAGCCTTGTCCTCCTCGCTCTGAATTCTGACCCGAAGGCAGGATAGAACATGAGCCATGCAATGTCAATAGGGGTTTGAATTAATATAAGCCTACATAGCTAAGATTAGCTCATCGAACGATATCGATTCTGATATTGCTATCACCGGATACATCGTTTGTTTTCCTGTGTTTAAGTATGGCTGCCCCCTCGGATACCGGGTCGAGCGTCCGACTGACTGAGAGGTTCGGATCCAGGACGCCCGTCGATGTCTTGCCGTAGAGATCGTACTTGTCGTCCCTGCTGCGCAGAATGTAGCGATAGTCCCCGAACTCGCCCCTCGGAAGGGAGTAGTCCTCCAGAATCGATACCGAGCCCAGCCTCGAAAGGTTCTCCGGGTAGGAACCCTGGCTCAGGTAGTACAACTCGATGCCCCGGTCGACCCGCTGGAGGCGCGAGACGGAAATCGAATTCTCGAGCGACGAGAGAAAGCCGCCCGGGCGCGACGAGCGGAGGAAGATGTTGGCGGGGTTCTTCGGGAGAAACACGGCGGAAAACACACCGAGTCCGAGCAGCGCGACCGCCAGAGCTGCCACCGGCAGGGCTCGCGACGGTTCGCGAAACACCGGCGCCACGATCCGCTCGGCTGCCGACGGCGTGCCCGTGGACGCCGGCCGGGCCACCGCGACGAGCAGCTGGCGTCCGATCAGCTGATCCATCGCCTTGACGACATCGAAGTCCGAGAGAAACGTCGATTCGGTGATTTCGGCCACCGTTCGCACGCCGTCGACCAGCTTCCACACGATCGCCTCTTCCCGCGACACGAGCAGCTCCCCCGGCTGAGGGCCCGACTCCGTCGACACGAGGGAGAGCGATTCGGTACCTGGCGCCCGCCGGAAGACGAGATCCGTCGAAGGGATTCGCGCCTCGATGAGCGGCCACTCGTCGCTCATTCGCGCGGCCTCCATCAGGATGTTCTCCGTGGCAACGGGCGTGAAGTGATCGGAATCGTAGTCGACCGAGCTCTCCTGCGAAAAGAAGTACCGGCCGTCTTTCCAGCGAAACAGCCGGTAAATCAGATTGAGGATCTGCGTGCGAAGGGCGACGCGAAGGTCGTCGGCGGAAATCGCCTTGCGGGCCAGCAGCGCGGAACCCAGGCGCTGCTTCGATCGGCGTTGCTCTTCGAGGGCGCGGTTCAGGATGTCGGGAGTGATCTTGCCGGCACGAACGAGAAGGCTCCCCACGCGATTTTCGAACGGGCGCTTCACCGAATCCGCCGCGACCACGCGCCCGTCCACGAAGGAAACGAGGACCGTGTCCTGCTCTCCCTCGACGGTGAGAACTCCGGTCTTGCGCTGGTATCCGATCAACTGAAGAATCTCGCCCAGCGAAAAGTCGCGAAGGGTTCCTCGGAGTGCCATCGTTACGACCAGGTCGCCCGGATATTCGCGCCGAGCCAGAGCGCGAAGGCCAGCGTGCCGGCAATCGCCTCGCGCCAGGGGTAGAGCGGCCGCGACGGAAGCGAGCGGATCGGGAAGAGCCGGCCGGCCAGAAAGGCCAGCGCGAGAAAGAAAAAGAACACGAGGAAAACTCCGAACCCGAAGGCCGGCTGTCCGCGGGAGATCCGGCTCGCTCCCGGAAGCAGCAGGGAGAGGAACCTGCGCTCGCGCTGCCGGATCTTCTGCTGTCTTCTCGTCTCGCTCGAGTGGGCGACTTTCGCGGCGATGTCGGCGCCCTCTTTGGTCACGAAGAGCCGGACGCACTCTTTGCAGAAAGCCGCCGCGCTTCCGCGGGGTTTGCATCGCCGGCAGAACGTCCCGCCGCACCGGACGCATTCTTCGGCTCCGAATCCGTTGGAGCGCAGGATTGCGCCGATCAGCGCCCCGAGGAGTATGGCGGCCCACGGGCCGAGCGCCGGAACCGAAGTGAAGACCTCCGCGGCCGACGGTTCGTGGCCGATTCCGGGGAGGACCTGGCTCTTGGGCTCGCGGCCCCAGCGGCGTGACCGCGCCGCGGCCTCCTCCACGGAATAGTCGAGGCTCAACACCCGAGCGAGCGTCGGCGATTCGATCCACCGGTCCACGTCGCGCGGGGAAAGACGCCGGGCGTTCGCCAGCGACTCCTTCTGCTGGTCGAAGAGGTACGAATCCCCCTGGGCCACGCTGAGGTTGTAGAAGGCGAGCGCGGAGGCCGGCTTCGCCTGCAGGCCGTTGCGATAGTCCGTGATCGCCTCGCTCAGGTCCCCCTGCCAGAAATGGATGTTCCCCATGGCGATCATGGTTCGAAAATTCCCCGGATCATTCTTCAGTGCCTTCGCGTAGTCCGCCGAGGCTTCGTCATAATCGTCCCGGCGCTGCGCGAAGCGCCCGAGGAGGTACCAGACATCCGCGTCTTCGGGGAAGATCTGCGACGCGCGCCGGAGGAGATCGACTGAGCCGCCCTCCTCTCGCTTCTCATTGAGGTCGATGGCCGCCGAGACCAGCGGCGACCGCGCGACCAGGTTTTCGTCGGCGATCATCTGAAAGGCGGGGCCAATCAGGCCCACGACGGCCAGGGCCGTCCACAGAACGAACCGTTCGCCGGCTTCGGCATAGAGGGACACGAGAATCGACCAGTACAGAAAGAGCCAGAGCGGTCCGAATGAAAGCCAGAGCGGCAACCCCAGAACGGCCGCCGCCACGAGTGCGGCGCCCCGCGACCCGAAGGCGGGCACGGATCGCTCCTTCAGGTCGTGCAGAAGCAGCCGGACGTAACGGATGAGGAGGGCGAGAATGAGCGCGGCCGTCGCGGCGGCGATCGATGTCGCGAGGAGAATCGCGACGTTGGACAGGAACTCCCGCCGGGACTCCTGCGCGCGAGCGAGCGCCTCGGCGCTCGCCGCGATCGCGGAAGCAGATTTCGCGTATTCGCGGCGGCTCAGGTAGATTTTCGCGCGTTCCCAGCGCGCGTCCAGCAGGTCGGGGTCCAGCTGAATGGCGGCGTCGAGAGCGAGGTTCGCCCGGGACTTCTTTCCGAGCTTCTCCGCGAGCCGCGCCTGCTGGAGAGCGGCTCGCGAAAAATCCGACAGCCGAGAGAGCCCCACCCGGTCCGCGGTCTTGAGAATGTCGGCGAGGGCCAGCCGCGCCGAGGGGAGGTCGTCGTCGTTCAGGGCCGACTGAAACTCGAACCATCTGCCGCGAAGACCGGATCTCGTCGCGGGCGGTGGAAGCGGCGCCACCATCTCTTCGGAAGCGGGAGGGGGCGGGGCCGGCGCCGGGTTGCCGGCGCGCAGCGGCGCGCTCGCCAGGAGGAGCAGGGCCGACAGAAGTTTGCGCATCGGCCGCGAAACGCCTTACCGCGAAACGGGCCGTGCGGGACCGCTCGCCTCGACGAAAGCCAGGCGCAACTCGTAGAGCACCCGCGACAGCAGGTTCTGCTCCGAGAAGGACAGATGGGTTCGCGTCTTGCGCTCGAGCATGGAGAGCCAGTCGATGAAGCGGCGCGCGCCGGCGAGATCGACCGACGCCTTCGCTCCCGGCTCGGCGAGCAGTCCGAGCGACGCGTACGCGCTCGTGGCGAGCGAGCGGACGAGGTCGAGGAATTCCGTTTCCGCTCCCGAGTCGGCCTCGGGCTCCGGGCCGGGCCCCTCCTCGCCTTCGGGAGGCTCGCTCTTCGGAGATTCCGCGACCGGAGGGGCCGCGACCGGAGGGAGGGGATCCGGAGCGTTCTCCAGCTCCTGGTACTCGGGCTTCAACCTCCCGTCGGGAGTGAACATCCGAAAATCGGAGACCTTGAGAGGCTTTTGTTCGTCCGCCACCGGCACCTCGAAGACTGGCGAGAAGAGTAGCATCCTCCTCCGTCGCGCGGCAAGGCGCTAGACTCTTGCCACCATGCCCGACTCGATCGAACGCCTTCTGCTCCTCGTGGAGCGGCTTCGCCGCGAATGTCCGTGGGACCGGGAACAGACGTTCGCGACCGTCCAGACCTTCCTGCTCGAGGAGGCTCACGAGGTCCTCGAAGCGCTCGACCGGGAGAGCCCGGATCAGCTCCGCGGAGAGCTCGGCGATCTTCTCTTCCAGATCCTGTTTCTCTCGCGGCTCGCCCAGGAGCGGGGCTGGTTCGGCATCGAAGACGTCGCTTGTTCGATCGAGAAGAAAATGATCGAGCGCCATCCCCACGTCTTCGGCACGGAAAAAGCATCGGACGCCTCGGAGGTCAAGGCCAGCTGGGAGAAGCGGAAGCGCGAGGGCCGGGACCCGAAGAGCGATCCTCTCGGAACCGTCCCGAAGGCGCTGCCGTCGCTCTCGGCCGCCCTGCGAATGAGCGAGCGAGCCGCGGACCTCGGATTCGACTGGGAACGCGACTCGGACCTTCTCGCGAAGGTCGAGGAGGAGATCGGCGAAGCCCGGCGCGAGGCGGAGCTGGGAAACACCGTGGGGAGCGAGGAAGAGCTCGGCGACCTGCTCTTCGCCCTCGCGAACTGGGGGCGGAAACGGAAGATCGACCCGGAACGCGCCCTGCGGCGCGCGAACGAAAAATTCCGGCGGCGATTTCACCGGGTTGCGGAGCTCGCTCACGAAGAGGGTCGAGACGTTTCGGGGTGCTCCGCGCCGGAGCTCGACGCATTCTGGAATCGCGTCAAGGAAGAGGAGAAGTCCGCAACTCCGAAACCCGGCACGCCGTAACGCCCCGGTCGCGAAGTTTCGGAAGCCGGCGCTCGAGAACCGCGAGCGTCGTCGGGTGCGGATGACCGATCGCGACGGCGAAACCGTCTTTTCGGCAAGCCGACTCCGCCGAGTCGAGCTGGCGCTCGACGGACTGTTCGTCGGCATCGTCGTCGAGAAAGACGCTCCGCGAGAGCACGGGAACGCCGAGCCGCATCCCCACGTCCGGGACGACCGTCAGGCCGGTCGTCCGGCTGTCGAGAAAGAAAAGGCCGCGTCGCGACAGGCCCCCGAGCAGCGCCGACACGGTCTTCCGGTCGGCGGTTCCTTTCGACCCCATGTGGTTGTTGACGCCATCCGCTCCCGGCACGCTCTCCAGGTCCGCGGCGAGCGTCGCCTCGATTTCCCCCGCGGACATCGAATCGCGGATCAGTCCGGGCCCCGGATTCATCCTCGGGTCGAGAGGTTCCATCGGAAGATGAAGAAGGACTTCCTTCCCGGCCGCGCGAAGGGCGTCGGCCGTTTCGCGGCTCCGGGGAAGCTCGGGAAGGACCGCTCCGGCGAGCGGCACCCGGATGCGCAGAAGTCGATCGAGAGCCCGGGGGTCGTTGCCGAGGTCGTCGATCACGATCGCGAGGCGGGGGCTCGCGGGAGCGCCGGAATCCGCCGTCGCGACGATTTCGTCGGTTTTCGAGGAGCGATCGCGCTGCCGGGCTTCCCGGGCCGGCGCCGGTTCGCGCGGAACGCGCGCCCGGGGCTGCTCGGCATGGGGAGACTCACGGGCCGCTGGCGCGACGGGGCGACGGTTCCACAGAAGGCCGATGGCCAGGCCCAGCCCAAAGGCCGCGGCGGCGACGAGAAGGGTACGGGATCCTGTGGGTTTCTTGGAAATCGAATTCGCCGTGTCAGGAGGCGGCAGGCTTCGCGACGGTGCCGCGCGCGACTTCGACGGCGCGACGGATCACGGGGTCGCCATCGGACTTCTCCCCCGGGAAGAGATCGACGCGAATCGTCGGACGCAGGGCCCGCCCGGTCAATTCGGTTCCGGACGGCGTCACGTACTCGCCGACCGTCATGTACAGCGCGCCTCCGGACGACATCGGAAGGAGTTTCTGGACGATCGCCATGCCGGCCGTCGGTTCGCCGACGAGATCGCTCCCCGCCCGGTCGTGCAGAGCGCCGGCGAAGACCTCGGGAGGCCCCCCGGATCCGCTGTCGATCAGAACGACCGTCTTGCCCTTCCAGACCTGAGTTCCGGAGGTCGAAAACGTCTTTCCCGCAATCTTCTTGCCGGAGACTTTCGCCACTTCTCCCGACGGGATGAAGAGCGACGCGGTTCGGACCGCCTCTTCGATGTCCCCTCCGGCCGAGTCCCTCACGTCGACGATGATTGCCGGGGAGCCGGGCGGAAGCGATTCGAGCTGACGCTTGACCGCCGCGGCGACGCCGGGCTGAAAGTACGGGATGCGAATCACCGGAACCTGCTCTTCCGATCGCTTCGTCACCTCCGCCGGCTGGTACGCCTTCCGCGCGACGCGGACCGTGACCTCGCGCTCGTCTCCGCCCCGCAGAAGCCGCAGCGACGTCGCGGAACCCTCGGGCCCCGAAAGACGAGCCTCGATCTCCCAGAGAGACTGATTGCGGGACGGGGCGCCTTCCACGGAGAGAATCACGTCGCCCGGCTTGACGCCGGCGGCCTCCGCGGGAGAACCCGGCACCGGCGCGACCACGAAGGCGAACCCGCCGCGACGCCCGAGCACGAGACCGGAGTCGGACGCCTTCGACGCCGAAAAAGCCCGATACTTCGCCATCTGCCCGGCGGAAACGTAGTACGAATAGGGGTCGATCGCGTCCGTCACGCCGTCGTAAGCGCCCGCCAGGAGGGCCGACGTGTCGACCGGCTCGACGTAGTTCGTTCGCGTGAGATTGAGCACTTCGGTGAAGATCGCGAGCGGCTTCAGGACGGGGTCCTTGCCGGGCGCGAGGATCGGCCCCTTGAGGGCGGTCAGCAGCACCAGCGCCGCGATCGACGCCAGGACGAAAGCGAGACGGGACCGATTCGACTTCATCTTGGCGATTCTAACACCCGGAAAGCCCTGCGCATTCCGGCGGCGAAATCACCTCAGCCACCCCAGCGGGTCGGTCGCCTTCTGATGGTCCCGCACTTCGAAATAGAGAGACGGCTCGGTTTCGCCCGGCCCGACTCCGACCAGGCCGACCCGGTCCCCGGTGGAGACGACATCCCCGACCCTCACGACGATCGACCGGAGCCGCGCGTAGAGCGTCAGGACCTCGTCCCCGTGGTCGAGCACCGCCATGTTTCCGTATTCCGGGAACCACCGGGCGAACACGACTCTCCCGGAGTAGACGGCCGTCACGGGAGATCCATCCGGAGCGAGGATCTCGACGCCGTTGGACACGGTCCAGGCGTCGAACCGCGGATGGCGATGGCGTCCGAACGTGACAGAGATGCTTCCCCGGGCCGGCCAGTCCAGAACGCCCTTCCACGGGCGCGGGGAGCCGGCGGCGCCCGAATCGCCCCGGGAAAGGAGATCGAGCAGCGATTCGAGCCGTTGCGCCTTGTCCGAGAGCTCGGTGACCTGCTTTCGGGATTGCACCGCTTCGGACTGGGAGCGAGAAAGCAGGCGAAGCCGCTCCTGCTTCAGCGAAGCGATGCGCGCCTCCTGCTTGCGGTCCTCGGCGAGAAGACGGTCGGTTTCGGCGGCGAGCGCGGTTTCCGCGCTCAGGTCGTCCTCCAGCCGGCGTCCCGCCTCGGTGAAGCGCTTGAGGGACTGGGCATCGGCGCGCGCCAGGCCGTCGAGAGTCTCGAGGGCGAGGAACACCTGCGACGTGGTCCGCGTCGAAAGAAGCACCTGGAGATAGCCGAAGCGTCCGAGACGCGACAGGAGCAGGATCCGGGAACGCAGAGCGCCCAGCGACTTCTGTCGCTGGGCGCGGGCCTGCGCGAGATCCAGGGACGTCTCCCCGCTGCGCCGCGCCAGATCGTCCCGGCGCGCGGCAATCCATTCGCGCTCCCTTCCCGCCATTTCCAGCCGCAGATCGAGCGCCTCGACCTCCTGGCGCAGCGAAGCCGTCTTCTTTTCCGCTTCCCGAAGCCGCCTCTTCGAGTCTTCGACTCGAGCCTGCAGGCGCTGCAGGTCCTGGCGTCCGGATTCGGCCGGCGTTCCGGGCGGATCCGCGCGCGCCGCCGAAGGGACCCCGACGCAGGCCGCAAGCGCAACGCACGCGGCGATTCCGTTTCGACGGTGCCGGCCGGAGCGGGAAGCGCCGCCCAGCCGCTTTCGGAGCTTCGAGAGAGATTCGGAGACCTCGCGCGACGTCTCCGGGGAGGCCGGGCGGCCCCCGAAGGATTCCACCCGGTAGATTTCGACGATTTTCCTCGCGAGGCCGGCCGCGTACGCGCCCGCGGACGCAAACCCTCGAATCACCTCGGAAGAGGCGGCCGAATCCGAAAGAGGCCCGATCTTCCGCCGGTGCAATTTCCGCAGCTCCATGTATCCCGCCACCCCGGGGGAACGCCGTCCTCGCCGGGCCCGCCGAAGCAGAACCCGGGCCAGCCCGGCGAGCAGAACGGCGAGGAACGCGACGAGGACGGGAGCGAGCCGCGGCGTTCGCACCGAGGACTCCAGGCGCGCGATCAGCGCTCTTCCGATTTCGATCAGTTGCACCTGCTCGAGCGAGCTGAACCCGAGGACATTGCGATCGTAGAAGAATTCGATCTCGTTCCCCAGCTCGGTGATCTTCTTCCAGACCGACACGGTCGTGACGCCGGGCCGGCCCTCCGCCGGCGTCGGGTCGAAGACCCGGAATCCCCGGCCGTCCACGTCGGCCTCGACCCAGGCGTGGAGATTGCTCCCGCGCACGAGAATTTCCGAAGAAAACGGCCCGAGCTCGCCGCCGAGCGAGCCTGTCGCGAGCCGCGCGGGAATTCCCTCCGCGCGCATCATCAGCGCGAGGGCGCTCGCGAAATATTCGCAATGACCCTGCCGCGTGCGCAAAAGAAAATCCACGACCGGCTCGCCTCGGGCCGGCGGAGGATCGAGGCGGTACAGGAACCCCTTCGAGAAGTAGCCGACGAGACGGCTCGCGACGGCCCGGCGATCCGAGGCTCCGGCGGCGAGCCGGTCCGCGAGATCGGCGATCTCGGGAGGAACGTCGCGGAGAGTCACGCCCGTGCGGCCCGGTCCCGCTCCGTCCACCTGCGGCACGTACTCGACGCGGTAACGTTGTCCGCCGATCGGGCCGGGCGGCGCGACCGTGGCGTCGGAGGCGATCGAGAGCTGCGAAGACATCGCCGAGATCGCCGTCGCGCCGTAGGGAACGAACAGGAAAGACGACGCCAGCGACGACGCTTCGATGTCGACCGCGCGGCCGGCGGGAGGATGCGGGAGCGCGACGGCCGTGCGATACGGCTCGGGGATCTCGACTCTCGCGTCGATGTTGGGAAGGCGCGCCATCGGCATTCCTTCCCTCGTCCATCGCCCCTCGGAGTAACGGTTGAAGGTCGTTTCGCGTAGCCGCAACGGATCCGCGATTTCTCCTCGCGAAGCCTGCACCCTCAGGAGGATGCGGTCGCTCCTCTTCGACGACGGGAAGGAAGTCAGGTCGACGCGGTCCGACGTGAAGAACGAGCCGCCGAAGGTCTCTTTCGGAACCGGCGCGGTCGCGAAGGGCGTTTGAAGCCGCGGAAGCGCGACGAACAGGGGGATCGCCAGGGCCGCGATGGCAACCACCGCGAGCAGCGACATTCCCGCCGTCGGGACCCGCGCGAAAAATCCGGCGGGGGGAGACTCGTCGAAGTCGGACAGGATCGCGATTCTCGCGAGGCAACGGAAGGACACGACGGCGATGAAGGCGAGGTACAGAAGCGAGGCGACGTGGGTCGAAGTCGAAGCCGCGTCGAGGGTGAGAAAAAAACAGAGCAGCAGGACCATGCTCTCGTCCCGGGACGACCGAAGGGACGCGAGCTTCGCCGCCGCCGTGAAAAGCAGGAGGTTCGTCGCCGTCTTGACCAGCCCGTGGTGCAGGAATCGGACCTCGCGGTAGAAGAAGCCGACGTAGAGAAGGGCAAGAACGTTCAGGACCGAGTTGGACAGTTGCAACGGGCGCGCTCGCCGCGCCCGGAGAAACACGTACAGGAGCAGGGCCTCGTAGGCGACCAGGACGCGAACGTCGAGGACTTCCGTCCAAGGCAGAGGCAGCGGCGCCGCGGCGGCAAGCGGCCAAAGGGCGGCCTGGTGGGCGGCCCGGGAGCCCCGGGAGAATCGCTCGCTCATGCCGCGACCCTCCGGCGGGTCTCTCCCGGGCGCGGGGAAGGAAACGGCGGCGCGCCCTCGACCGGGAGCGCCGGCAGCCGGGCGAGCGCCTCCAGGACGCGGCGGCGCTGGGAGAACCCGCCTCCGGGCGCCAGCGAAAACCCCCGGGCCGCGAGCCCGACCTCGCCGCCGGAGGCGAGCACCCGCAGCGCCTCCCCCGCCGTGAGCGAGATCGAACGCTCCAGCCTTTCGATCTCGGCCGGATCGAGAGGACGGGACAGCGCGTTCTCGACGAGGAAAACGACCGAGCTCGACCGCTCGTCTTCGCGCTCCCGGACGATCCACTTCTGCATCCGAGCCGACTGCTTCCAGTGAAGATCGCGAACGTCGTCGCCGGAGGAAAACTCGCGCAGCGTGCGCACCTCGGCGCCGAAGCCGCGGCGGGCCGCCGAATGCCTCCGCCCGCTCGTCGAGTCCTGGGCGGGCTCCGGGAGGCCCGACCGCTCGGGCGCCGGAAAGACGACGATCTCCTCCGGAATCCGCGCGTCCGCGTACTTGCGAAAAAGCCCCAGCGGAAACCGGCTCATCACGCCGGCGTCCGCCGTCGGAAAAACGCCCCGCCGGGGAAATACCGCCTCGACGAGATACCTCCTCTCCTCGCCGGGCGCGAGGGGCTCGAGGTAGAGCGGAGCCGGAAGCGCCTCGTGGAGAAACCAGACTCCCTGGGCGGTAAACCGGCGCGAACGGCATTTCGCGACGATCAGAAGATTCGACGGCCGGCCCGCGACGATTTCGCCCTGCGCCCGGACGGTGCATTCGACCGCGCGGACGTTCCGGCGAGACACGATGCCGGAAACGACCATCCCGGCGAGCAATCCCGCCAGAATCGTGTAGAGCCCGTTGTTCGCCGTGTTCGTCGCCGCGATCGCGACGAGCAGCGTGAGGAGAATGTACGAGAGTCCGAGGTTCGTGATCCGAAGGTGCCAGGAGGGGACCAGACGCGTCACGCGAGGTTTCGTCGAGGGCGGATCCTCCGGCCGGATCTCGCGGTTCATCTTCAGACCGGCACGGGCACCTCGGAGAGGATCTTGCGGATGATCTCCCTCTCGCGGGAACCCGTTCCGAAGCCGTCGGACGACACGGAAAGAATGCGATGCGCCAGGACCGCCTCGGCGACGGCTTTCGCGTCCTCCGGAAGCGCGAACTCTCGCCCGGCGAGGAGCGCCCGCGCCTGCACCGCGCGAAACAGCGCCTGAGCGCCCCGGGTCGAGACGGGGAGCCGCAGGTCGGACCGCTTGCGGCTCGCCTCGATGAGCGCGTAGATGTAGTCGAGCATCTTGTCCGCAACGCGAACTTCCTGAACGCTCGCCTGCAGTTTCGCGATCTCGTCCGGCTGGAGAACCGGCACGACCGATTCCAGGGCCCTCTCGGCGCCGCCGCTCTGGAGGAGTTTCTTTTCCTCCGCGGGGGCCGGGTAACCGAGGGAGATCCGCAGAAAGAAACGGTCGAGCTGCGATTCCGGCAGCGGGTAGGTCCCGAGGTACTCGACCGGATTCTGAGTCGCCACGACGAGGAACGGCTCGGGCAGGCCGAGCGTGCCTTCGTCCGTCGTCACGCGGCCCTCGTTCATCGCCTGCAACAGGGCGGACTGGGCCTTGGGAGTGGCGCGGTTGATCTCGTCGGCGAGGATGATGTTGCCGAAAATGGGGCCGGGATGGAACTCGAACCGGTTGTGCGAGGAATTGAACACCGAAACGCCGAGGATGTCGGCGGGCAGCGTGTCGCTCGTGAACTGAATCCGCGAAAATTTCAGGCTCAGGGCGCGGCCGAGCGCCCGGGCGAGCGTCGTCTTGCCGACTCCCGGCACGTCTTCGATCAGGACGTGGCCATGGGACAGAAGCGCGATCAGGAGAGACTCGATCGCGGCGGGGTCGCCGCGGTACACCGAACCGATCGTGTCGCGGAGCCTCTGGAGCGGGAGCGCGCTCGTCACCGCGAGCTCGAAAGGAAGTCGCGTACGGCATCGCGAAGGTCGCCCTCCCGCGAGCTCGGAAAAACGAGGATCCCTTCGGCCGTCGCCGCGACGACCGAATCGGAGATCCCGACCGTCAGCACCGGCTGGTCCGGAGAGGAGAGGACGAGGTTTCCGTTCGCGTCGCATCCGAGCAGTTCCCGGAGCGCCCGGTAGGACCCGACGTCGTTCCAACCGGCGTCGCACGGGACGCAGAAGACTTTCTTCGCCTTTTCCATGATCGCGTAGTCGAAAGAGATCGAAGGCAGCCGCGCATAAGTCTCCGCTACGCCTCCGCCCGTCTCCCGGTCGTAACGACGGCACGCCTCGAGCAATTCCGGATCGACCCGGGAGGCCTCCGCGATCAGGTCGGAAGGACGGAACACGAAGATTCCGGCGTTCCAGAGAAAGTTTCCGGCGGTCAGATATTTCCTTCGCGGTTTCGAGATCCGGCTTCTCGACGAAGCGGCGCACCCGGCGGGCAGCGCCCCCGCCTTCGCCCGGCTCCGCCTCGATGTATCCGAATTCCGTCTCGGCTCGGACCGGAACGATTCCGAGCGTCACGATCGACCCCTCGCTTGCAGCCGTCGCGGCCGCCGCCCGAAGCGCGGCGCGCAGGGCCTCCGGATCCGACACGGACTGGTCGGCCGGAACGACCGCGGTGATCGGATCGCCGTCGCGCTCGAATCGCAGGGCGGCGCAGAGGATGGCCGGGCCCGTGTTGCGGCGCGAGGGCTCCAGCATCAGGCTTCCCTCCGAGAGCTCCGGCAGCTCGGAGAGCGTCAGCTCCCGGTACGATTCCGCTGTCGCGACGAAAAAGTCACCGCCGAGAGGCGCGAGGCGCTCGTACGTGTCGCGGAGGAGCGACCGTTTTCCCCCGAGCGAAGAGGAATTGCTTCGGACGTTCTCTCCGTCGAAAGGGGCCAGAGTCGCGTTCCGGCGCCGCCCGCCAGCAGGAGAGAACGGATCTTCACGGCCAGGGAAGCCCCAGCAGCTCGACTTCCGGCACGAGCTCGATCGAGAATTTTTCCAGAACGCGCTGCCGCATCAGGCGCATCAACTCCAGCACGTCCGAGGCGGCCGCCCGATCTTCGTTCACGATGACGTTGGCGTGCCGGCTCGAAATTTCAGCTTCTCCCTGCCTCGTTCCCTTGAGCCCGCATTCTTCCAGCAGTTTACCCGCGAACTGGCCGGGAGGGTTCTTGAAAATGCTTCCGGCATTGGCCTGCGGCGGAAGGGCGCCGCGGCGTTTCTCGGTCACTTCGCGAGTCTTTCTCTCGATTTCCTCTTTCGAGGCCGGACGCAGCCGCAGGATCGCCCGGCAGACGATCGCTCCGCTCTCGATCAAGCCAGTCCACCGATAGCCGTGCTCGATGTCGGACCCGGGCACCTCGCGCAGATCCCCCGACCGGTCGAGCAACGTGACGCTTTCGAGAACGTCGAAGATCTCGCCGCCGTAGGCCCCGGCGTTGATGCGGACCGCGCCCCCCATCGAGGAAGGGATTCCGGAAATCGATTCGATTCCCGAAAGGCCCGCGCGCGCCGCCTTCGCGCACACGCCGCCGAGAGAAGCGCCGCCGCCGGCGGTCAGCCGTTCGCCGTCGATCGAGACTTGCAGGAATTCCCCTTCCAGGACGACGACGTATCCGGGCAAGCCTTCGTCGGAGACGAGGACGTTGGAGCCCTTGCCGAGGATACGGAACGGTTTTCCTTCGGATTTCGCGGCCCGCAGCGACTTCGCCAGACCCTCGGCGCTCTTCGCGACGACGAAAAATTCCGCCGGTCCGCCGATTCGAAGCGTCGTGTGCTTCGCGAGCGGCTCCGCAAGGCGGATCTCGCCTTCCGAGGGAGAGAGGGCGAGAGTCACGACGTTTCCCCCTCACCCGGTCCTCCGTCGCTGCGCTCCGGAGTCCCACCCTCTCCCTCGAGGGAGAGGGCAAGCGAAGCGCGGGTGAGGGGGCACGTCAGCTTCACAGCAACCTTCCTATTCCGTAGGTGAGCGCGCCCGCGAGAACTCCCGCGGCCACGTCGTCCAGCATGATCCCCCACCCGCCCGGCAAGTCCTGGAGCTTCCGGATCGGTCCCGGCTTCCAGATGTCGAAGAGGCGGAAGAGAACGAAGGAGGCGAGCCAGAGCCCGGCCGCGTTGTGAAACTGAGGAAGCGCGCAGGGAGCGCTCGCCAGCAATTGACCGGCGACCTCGTCGATCACGATCGGGCCGGGGTCTTTCGCCGCCGCCACGGACTCGGATCGGCCCGACCAGTAGACACCCAGGAAAAACACGCCGAGGGCCTTCGCGAGAATCCAGAGAAACCCTTGCTCGAACCGCGCATTGATGCACGCCGCGATCGCGAGGCCTTCCAGCGCTCCCCCACGTCCCCGGCGCGAACGGGATCATTCCGATGCCGCAGCCGGTCGCGAAAAACGTGGAAATCGGGCGCTCCTTCCACGCCCGGGACATGTCCGTTCTTGACATCAGGCGGAGCGAGGCGTAAAAAGACTCGTCCTCATCCGCAAAATCCTACACTGAACGTTCGCGCAAAATGCGCGACCAGGCCGCGCGTTCGCCGTTCTATAATGTCGGCGAACACGTGAAGGAGGAAGACATGGCACAGATCAAACCGGTCCCCGGCTCCCCCGCAAACCCCGTTCTCACCGAAAAGATGCGCGCGATCGAAACGGCGCTCAGCCAGATCGACCGCCAGTACGGCAAGGGCGCGATCATGCGCCTCGGCGACCATCCCCCCGTGCTGATCTCCGTGATCCCGACCGGCTCGATCGCGGTCGACGCCGCGCTCGGCGTCGGCGGCGTGCCGCGCGGGCGCGTCGTGGAGATCTTCGGCCCGGAATCGTCCGGAAAAACGACCCTTTCGCTCCAGATCGTCGCCCAGGCGCAGAAGCGCGGCGGCATCGCCGCCTTCATCGACGCGGAGCACGCGATGGACGCCGAGTACGCGAAGAAGCTCGGAGTCGACACCGACAACCTCTTCGTCTCGCAGCCCGACTCCGGAGAGCAGGCGCTCGAGATCACCGAGATGCTGATCCGCTCCGGAGCGATCGACGTCGTCGTGATCGACTCGGTCGCGGCGCTCGTTCCGAAGGCCGAGCTCGAAGGCGAGATGGGCGAGGCTCAGATGGGGCTTCAGGCGCGGTTGATGTCGCAGGCCCTTCGAAAGTTGACCGCGATCGTCTCGAAGTCGAACACGTGCCTGATCTTCATCAACCAGATCCGCGAGAAGATCGGCGTGATGTTCGGCAACCCCGAGACGACGACCGGCGGCCGCGCGCTCAAGTTCTATTCCTCCGTCCGCATCGACATTCGCCGCATCGCCTCGATCAAAGACGGCGAGACCGTCGTCGGGTCGCGAACGAAGGTCAAGATCGTCAAGAACAAGGTCGCTTCGCCTTTCCGGCAGGCGGAGTTCGACATCAACTACGGAGAAGGAATCTCCCGCGGCGGCGAGCTCCTCGATCTCGGAACGGAGGCGAAACTCGTCGAGAAATCGGGATCGTGGCTTTCGTACGGCGATCTGCGAATCGGCCAGGGACGGGAGAATGCGAAGCAGTTCCTGAAGGAGAATCCGGACATCGCCACCGAGCTCGAGAAAAAGATTCGCGAGCACCTCGGTCTCTCGCCCCTTCCCCCGGCCCTCGCGCCGGCGCCCGAACCGGCGGACAAGGACGCAAAAAAGAAATAAACGCCGGAGCCCCCTTGTTCGTAATAACCATTGAGATCTCCTCAGTTCTCAGCCCCGCGGCCGAAAGGCCGCGGGGTTTTTCGTTTTCGGGAAGGTGCTGAAAAGACTAGGGAATCGGCGCAAATTCTGAAAAGATGGGCTCAGATGGCTCGCGCTCGTCCAAGAATCCTCGCCCTCGCGATCCTGAGCCTTCTCTTCCACCTTCCCCGGCCGGCCGGCGCGCAACCGATACGGGTGGGCGTGTTCGTCTCCGGGCCGGCCCGGTGGTCGGTCCCGGCGGGCAAGAACGCCCCGATGGCCGCGATTCCCGTGTCGTGGCCTCTTCCCGCCGATCCCCCCGGCTCTCCCGCCCTCGATCCCGGTCCTTCTCGAGATCCGTCTCTCCGATCCTGCGTCCGATGTCGGCGATGCCGACCTCGACCGGTTCGTCGGCCTTCTCAAGGAGCACTCGAACGTCGAGTTCGTTTCGATCGGAAGTTTCGCTTCTCCGGACGACGAGAAACGCTGGGCCTATCTCGCGAAGCGAATCGGATCGGCCGCCCGCGGCGCCCGGCCGGCGATCAAGGTCGGCCTCGCCACCGAATCCGATTCTCCGGGGACGGGGACGCTGCTTCGGGCTCTCGCGGAAGATTCGGAAGCGGCGCCGTATTTCGACGCGTTCCTCCTCGAGGGCGCCGCGAAGGGGCTCGCGGCGGGCATCCCGACGGCCGCTCCCGGGGTAGGAGCTCTGGTGCGCGACGGGAACCGGCGCGGATTCGGCGGAGAGCGCGCTGGACCGGCTGATCGGCTCGTTCTCCGAGCTCCGGGGCGCCATCGTTCTGCTCGCCCGAAGCGCCGAGCCGGCGGCCCTCTTCGAGACCGAGACGCGGGTGCAGGCGTACTTCACCGACGACGTCTCGCGGGAGCCCGCTTCCGCCGCCGCGGTTCGCCCGGACGGTTCGACCGTTCCGGTCGCAAGCTTCTTCCGGGCAAAGGACCTGTCGCCGATCCGTTTCCTCGAAAAGGGACCCGCCACGGAGACTCTCGACTTCGGCGCGGGAAGTTATCAAACGGCGCGCGTTCAGAACCTCTCCAACGGCGCCCGCCGCAACTTCGAGATCCCTCCCGGCGCAAAATCGCTCGCGCTCGACACGACCCGGGGCGCCCTCGCGGTCGAGCTCGTCCCCTCTGCGCCGCGTTCCGGCGAAACCCGCTCCCAGGTCACCGTCGGCGGGCAACACTCGCTGACGGCCGAAGAGGTCATCGCGAAGGAGCGCGCCTGGAAGGCGGCCCAGGACGATCTCGTGAAGTCGTACGCGGCCGATCTCACGACGTCGCTTCGATTCCGCGTCGCGGAGGTCAACGAAACCTTCGATCTGACGATCCAGGGGCCGCTCTTCAAACAGAGGGGACAGGATTTCGACTGGGCGTGGAACGAGTTCTTTGTCAACGGGATCCGGTGGAAAGGAAAGACGCTTCCGAAGATCCCCATCCTTCAGCCGGAGAAAGTCACGACACTTCCTCTCGAAATCGAGCTCACGGAAGACTACGTGTACTCGCTCGCCGGGCGGACCGTCATCGACGGCCGCTCCGCGTACGAAATCGACTTCTCGCCGAAGTCCGGAACGGGTGAGAAGCCGATGTACAAGGGAAGGGCCTGGATCGACGATCAGACGTTCGCGCTGCTGCGCCGCCGCTCGGTTCAGCAGAACCTGAAGGGTGAGACGCTTTCCAACGTCGAGACGGAATTTTACCGGCCGGTGCCCGGGGGCAACGGCGCCGTCCTTCCGATCGAGATCAAGGGCGAAGAGGTCTTCTCGACCGCCGGACGAACGACGGCCGTCGAACGCGCCGTCGTGATGAAGCACGTTCGCATCAACCCGGCGGACTTCGATCAGAAGAGGGAACGAAGTCTATGCCTCGCAGCGGCAAATGGTGCGCGACACGGACAGGGGACTGAAATACCTTCTTCCCGATCCCGCGCATCCCGGCGGGCGCGTGGTCGAGGAGTACGTTTCGAAAAAGAGCCTGTTCGGCGCCGCCGGCGCCTTCTACGACGGATCGCTCTCGTACCCCGTCCCCCTGCTCGGGATCCAGTACTTCAATTTCGACCTCTTCAAAACGGGCAAGCAGATCTCGACGTTCTTCGCGGGGGCTGTTCTCACGACGAACTACACCGATCCGGCGTTCCTCGGCTCGCGGTTCGACCTCGGCGCCGACGTCTTCGCGTTCGCAATCCCGTTCGGCGACGCGTCGTATCGGAACGGAAAAGAAGTCAAGAGCGAGCGGCTCAAGCACGTGCCGGCCGTGTTTCAGATCAACGCCGGCCACCCGCTCGGGCCGTATCTCAAGGCGTCGCTCGGGATCTTCGCGAAATGGGACGACTACCAGCGCGATCCCGACACAGACCACGACTTCGTCACGCCCGCCGACACGTTCACGTTCGGCGAAGAGCTCAAGCTCACCTCGAACATCAGCGGCTTCGCCGCGACGCTCGACTACTCGAGATTTCACCGCGACGACTGGCCGTTCTGGGGGATCCCCGGAACATCGGAGTACGAGCCGTCGCAGCGCGATTACGAGAAGTGGTCGGCACAGGTCTCGAAGGACTACTACTTCTCGGGGTTCCGGAAGATTCACGCAGCGCTCACGTACCTCTCCGGCTCGGACCTCGACCGCTTCTCGCGATACGAGTTCGGAGCGTTCTCCGGAAATCCTCTGCGCGGCTACCAGAGCGGGGCGCTGCGAACGAAGCAGGCGTGGATCATGAACCTCTCGTACGGGCTGAACATCGAGAACATCATCCGCCTCGAAGCGCTCTACGACCAGGCGATCCTGAACGACGAGGTCTCCGGGTTCCACCACCAGTACTATTCGGGCGTCGGGATCTCCGGGCAGTTGAACGGTCCCTGGAACAACTCGCTCGTGCGATTCGACGTCGGAGTGCCCGCCGTCTCGCACGGCATCCACGGAGTGTCCGGTTCGGTGCTCCTGCTGAAGCTCTTCTAGCCGGCTAGTCGGCCTCCATCAGCTTCGTCTCGAGCACGAGCGAAGGACTGAATTTCTCGATCCGAAGGTAGAACTCCGCGGCCTGGTACAGAGCCTCGGCGGGCGTCAGGCCCACGATCTCGCTTCCGACGACGTTGACTCCGTATCGCGCCGCCTCCGACTTCACGCACTCGAAGACGCGGTGGAGAGGGGTTTTCCGGAAATTCGTCATGTTGATCGAGACCTGGACGATGCCGCGATCCTTCAGCTCGACCCCCATCGCCTTGCAGTATCGAAAGCCGCCTCCGAGATGGCGTATCGAGCGCGCGATCGTGTCGGCCACGGAGAAATCCGCCGTCCCGAGGTTGATGTTGTAAGCGATGAGGGGCATCCGGGCCCCGACGACGGTCGCCCCGGCCGTCGGATGCGGGCGGTCGGGCCCGAAGTCGGGCTTCCACCCCGGCGCCCGCATTTTCTCGCCGAGGCCTTCGAACTCTCCCTTTCGGATGTTCGAAAGGTTACGCCTCTCCTCCAGCGTCGCGGCGTCCTCGTACAGGTAGATCGGAATCCCGAACCGCCGGGCGGCCTCCTCGCCAACGACCCGGGCGATCGCGACGCAGTCGGCGGCGGTCGCGCCTCGGATCGGGATGAAGGGGACGACGTCGACAGCGCCGATTCTCGGGTGCTGGCCGGAGTGCGTCGTCAGGTCGATCCTCGCGATCGCCGCCTCCATCACGGCGAGCGCCCCCCGGCCGATGGACTCGGAGTCTCCGACCATCGTCAGAACGCTCCGGTTGTGGTCCGCATCCGAGGTGAGATCGAGGACCTTGACGCCGGCGACGGCGCGAGCGGCCTCGGCGATCGCGGCGATCTTTTCCGGGTCGCGCCCTTCGGAGAAGTTCGGCACACATTCGACGATCTGCTTCAATTTCCCACCTCGCTTTGTTATCCTCTTCCTGACCTTATGGCCGACAATATCGCTTATCCGGGCAATCCGTCGCTCCCGAAGGAAGTGCGGGACAAGATCCTTTCGACGTTCCGGCATTCTCTCGGCCTCTACGGCGAGGGAAAAACGGTGGATTGCGCCGTGGGATGCGAGTTCATCCTGAAAATGGATCCCCGGTTCGGGCCCGCGAAGAAACTGCTCGAGAAAGCCCGCAATCCGGCCGCCGACGTCGACGTCGCGGAGTTGCAGAGCTCTCTCGGCGAGGAGGTTGCCGCGCCCGGGAATCTCGGGGACGAAGCTCCCGACAAGCTCCTCATCTCGGCGATCGAAGCGTTCGCCGACCGGAATTTCGACACGGCGATCGAGAACGCGAACCGCGTCCTCGCAGCGCTTCCGGGCAACAACGACGCCCGCGAGATTCTGGAGAAGGCGCGGCGCAAGCGGGACCTTCAGCCGCACGTGGAAAACTTCCGCCAGCGCGCGCTCTTCGCGCTCGAGTCGGGCCAGGTCGAGGAAGCGCGGCTCAACTTCGAACGAATGCGCAACCTCGATCCCGAGCACCCGGAAGTCGAAAAGCTCGCGGCACGGCTCGAAGGAGGCGGCGCTTCCGCGGCAATTCCGATTTCGCCGCCCGCCATGGAGGAGTCCGAGTTTCGTTTCGACCTCAGCGAGCCCGGAACGGCCCCGGTCGAACCGTTTCGGCCCTCGGCCGGATCCGGCGCGCCGGCAACGGGAATCGAGGGTCTCGATCTCGGCCCCCTCGCCGAAAGCCCACCCCTTTCGGAATGGGCTCCGATTTCGGACGCGGCCCCTCCCCCGTCGTTCGGACAATCCTCGACGGCGGAAGCCCCGCAGCCGAACTTCGCGGACCTGTGGAGCCCGGAGCCCCCCGCGTCCGCTTCGGGATCGCCCGGAGCGACGAGCCCGGACGAAATTGCCCGGCTGTTGCGGGAGGGCGACGAGCTTTCGTCCCGAAACCCCCAGGCGGCCATCGAGACCTGGTCCCGGATCTTTCTGCTCGATCTGGGGAACGCCGACGCGACGACGAGAATCGAGAACGCGCGATCGAAGCTCGCGGAAACGAACCGGCGCGTTTCGGACGCCCTCAAGACGGGACGATCCCTCTACGACGGCGGTCAGCTGAAAGAGGCGCGGGAGAAATTTCTCGAGGTCCTCGCAATCGACGAGAACGAGCCCACCGCCCGGTCGTTCCTCCAGCGCATCGAGAACGACATGTCGCGGCCCCAGGGCTCCTACGACCTTTCCCTCACCTCGCCGCGCGGCGACGTGCTGGACGACGACGAGTTGTCGCCGAGGGAAGCGCCCGCCGCAGCTTTCTCCGCCGACCGCGCCGAACGAGAGCCGCCGGCGGCGAAACGGCGCAAGTCCTGGCTTCCGCTCGGGGCGGGCGCCGCGCTCGTGATCGCGATCGGCGCGGGCCTCTACTTCGTGCTCCGTCCGGGGCAAACGGCGCCGCCCCCTGAATCGGCCAGACCCCTGCCGAAACGCCGGGCCGAGGTGCCGCCATCGGCCGAGCCCGCCCCCGTGTCGCCGGGTACCGGCTCGACAGCGATCCCTGTTCCGAACGCTCCGCCTCCCGGAGCGGACGCCAAGCGCGCCGAGGCGGAGGCCGCGCTCGCCGGGCACCATTACATCGCGGCCCTCACGGCGTTCAATCTGTGCGCGTCCGCTTATCCGGCCGACCCCGGGTTTCGACAGGAAATGGGCCAGGCGGCCGATCGCGTCGGCGAGATTTCCCCCGCGGTCAAGCTCTACAACGACGGCGATTACGAGACCGCCCTGCCGATCCTGTGGCGGCTGAACCAGGCCGATCACCAGAACGAAGACGTCCGGTCGTATCTCGTCCGGGCCTATTACAACCTCGGCGTCCTCAACCTCCAGAACAGCTTCTTCGACAAGGCGTCGCGTTCCTTCGCGGACGCGCTCGGCGTCGACCCCAACGACGCGCTGGCGAAAAGGCAGAAGGCGTTCGCCGACCGGTACATGAAGAAACCGCCCGATCTTCTCGCGCGAATTTACGTGAAGTACCTCCGGCCCCGCCCATGACGGAAGACGAGGATCTCGAGCTTCGCCTTTCGGCCGAGGCCGAGCCGGACCCGCTCGATCGCGTTCTCATCCAGCGACCGGGGGATCTTTTCCCGTCCGCCGATCTGGATCGGCGCCGGATGTCGGGCGAGCCGGCGGAATCTTCGTCCCTCTTTCCGCGCGAGGACGAGCCGTCTCCCCCGGCGACGGCGAATCTTTCGCCGGATCGCGCCGCTCCGATGGCGGGGCGCGCGCGGGCATTCGGCACGGATGCGCTGCTGTGCAGCCTCGTGGGCGTCGGGGCATTTCTCGGGGCGGCGGCAAGCGTGCAGCGGACTCCGTCCGCGCAATCCTGGATCTGGTGCGTCCTGTTCACCCTTCAGGTCTCGTTCTTCCTCTGCGTGCCGTCGCTCGTTCTCTTCGGGAAGACGCCGGGAATGGCCCTCGCGGACCTGACCGTCGAGCGGGAGGACGGCGAAAAGCCGTCGATCTCCGCCGCGGCGCGTCGCTGGCTTCTCGCCGTCGTGACCGCCGCCCTGGCCGGGCTTCCGCTCCTCACGATCGCGTTCGATCGCCGCCGCCGCACTCCCGCGGATCTCGCGTCCGGATGGCCTCTTCGCCCTTTGCCGGAGTCCCTGCGCTGAGCGAGGGCTCTTCTCGATATGGATGGAAGGCGATTCCCGGCTCTTCCCACGAGATCCTGAGACGCCGGCTTCTCGCGCTTCCCCGCGAAACCGCCGTGCTCGACCTGGGCGCGGGAAACGGGCACCTCGGCTCCGCCGTGCGCGCCCATGTTTCGCATCTGACGGGAGTCGAGTCGGACCCGGCCGCGGCATCCGCGCCGGCCGCCGCGGCGTACGACCGCTGGATCACGGCGAGCCTTTCTGCCGAACTTCCCGTCGGGCGCCGGTTCGACGTCATTCTCTGCGCGGACATTCTCGAGCATCTCAGCGATCCGGATCACCTGCTCGGGGCGGTCCGGGGGTGGATCGAGCCGGGCGGCAAGCTCCTCGTCTCGATTCCCAACGTCGCCAATATCACCGTGCGACTCGCCATCCTGGCGGGGCGATTCCCGTACTCGGATCGCGGGCTGCTCGACCGCACGCATTTGCGATTCTTCACGCGCCGCTCCGCTCGTCAGCTCGTCGAGAACTGCGGCTTCGCCGTCGACCGGGTGACCGCGACCGCGATGCCTCTCGAGCTCGCCTGGCCGGTGCTCGGCCGGTTTCCGCTCCGCCCGCTCTTTCGCGCTTTCACGGTGGCCGCGGCCCGCCTCTGGCCGACGCTTTTCGGCTACCAGTTCGTCATCGAGGCGCACGCCCGGTGAACGTTTCGCTCGTCATCCCCGCCTACAACGAGGCCGACCGGATACTGCCCTCGATCGCGCGAATCGCGCAATACCTCCGCGAAAAAGGCGAGCTCTGGGAAGTGATCGTCGTCGACGACGGCTCCCGCGACGGCACCGGTTCTTCCGTCCGAAACGCCGCGAAAGCGAACGGCCTGCCGGTCCGGGTGATCGAGCTTCCCGAGAACCGCGGAAAAGGGGCCGCCGTCCGCGCCGGCGTTCTCGAGTCCCGCGGCGACTGGGTCCTGATCATGGACGCAGATCTCTCCACCCCGATCGAGGAGTGGGAGAAGCTCCGCGACAGCGGGGCCCGCGTCGCGATCGGATCGCGAGCCCTCGACGAATCGCTGATCCGGCGCAAGCAGCCGTGGTACCGGCGGACGATGGGAAAGACGTTCAACCGATTCGTGCAAATGCTCTCGGTTCGCGGGATCCGGGACACGCAGTGCGGGTTCAAGTGGATCGAAGGAAACCTGGCCCGCGAGCTCTTCGCCCGGGCCCGAATCGACCGGTTCGCCTACGACGTCGAGATTCTGTCGATGTGCCGCGGCCTCGGCGTCGAAATCGCGGAGGTGCCGGTCGTCTGGATGAACTCGCCGCAGTCGAAGGTGTCGGTCGTCTCCGATTCCCTGCGAATGCTTCGCGATCTCGTTCGAATCCGGATTGCTTCGGGCCGGAACCGCTGACGCTACTCCGCCAGGTCGAGGGGAAACTCGTGGCAAAGGTCGGTCACCTGACGACGGACTCTTCGCTGGACCTCCGGATCCGCCAGGGCTGAGAGAACTTCCGAAATCGCGTCGGCGATGCGACCCATCTCGCCGGTCTCCATCCCGCGTGTCGTCACGGCCGGAGTGCCGATGCGAACGCCGGAAGCCTTCAGCGGCGGCAGCGGATCGAACGGAATCGTGTTCTTGTTGACGGTAATCCCCGCTGCGTCGAGCGCCTTCTCGGCGTCCTTTCCGGTGAGGCCCTTCGCCCCGACGTCGATCAGGAAGAGGTGCGTGTCGGTGCCGCCGGAAACGATCCGCCAGCCGCGTCCCGAAAGCGCGGACGCGAGGGCGCGCGCGTTCTCGACGACGCGGCGCTGGTAATCGCGGAATTCCGGCGTCGCGGCCTCCAGGAAGCAGACCGCCTTCGCGGCGATGATGTGCTCGAGGGGGCCTCCCTGCACGCCCGGAAAAACGTTGCGGTCGAGGTCTTTTTGCCTCTCCGATTTGCAGAGAACCATGCCGCCGCGGGGACCCCGAAGGGTCTTGTGGGTCGTCGTCGTCACGAACGGAGCCCGCCCGACGGGCGTCGGATGCAGCCCGGCCACGATCAGGCCGGCGATGTGGGAGATGTCGCACATGAGAACCGCGCCGATTTCGTCGGCGATATCCGCGAATCTCGCGAAGTCGATCGTGCGGGAGTAGGCCGAGGCTCCCGCGATGATCAGCTTGGGGCGGTGTTCCCGGGCCTCGCGCGCGAGCTCGTCATAGTCGATTTGCTCATCCTCCTTCCGGACCCCGTATGCGAAGACCTTGTACTCGCGTCCGGAGAACGAAAGGGGGTGCCCGTGCGTCAAATGGCCCCCGTGGGAAAGGTTCATTCCGAGAATCGCGTCGCCCGGCGATAGCGCGGTCAGGTAAACCGCCATGTTCGCCTGAGACCCGGAGTGCGGCTGGACGTTCGCGTGCTCGGCTCCGAACAGCGCCTTCGCGCGGTCGATCGCGAGCGTTTCGACCCGGTCGACGAACTCGCACCCTCCGTAGTAGCGGCGGCCCGGATAGCCCTCGGCGTACTTGTTCGTCAAGACTGAGCCCGCGGCCTCCCGGACGGCGCGCGACACGAAATTCTCCGAGGCGATCAGCTCCAGGTTGTCGTTCTGGCGGCCAGCCTCGTCGCGAATCGCCGCCGCGACGTCGGGATCGACCGCGGAGAGCTCGCGGGAGAGAAACGAGAGGGACGTCAGCGTCTTGCTCATGGCGCAGATCCTTTCACAACGCGCCGCGTCCGGGAAAGGCGGCCGTCAGGTCCTCGAATTCCTGGAGTGCGAACTTGTCGGTCATTCCGGCGATGTGATCCGCGATCGCGCGAAGGAACGCGGGTCGAAATCGATAGCTCTTGTCCGCCTCGCGGGGTACCTCGGAAAGCGGGATGTCGCGCAGGTAACGAAGCTTCTGGCCCGACGAGTATTGCCGCAGAACGTCGTCCGGAAGGAGCCGGGGATTGTCGTGAAACGCGAGGAAGAGTCCCCGGACGACGAGCCTCGCCTGGCCGTCGCGCCGGGCGATCGGGAACGAGTGGATGATGTTCCGGTAGACGAAGTCCTTCAACTCCCGGTACCGGCGAAGGCCCTCCGCCGAAAACGAGACGAGGTCCCCGGGAATGCGGTCCCGGATCTCGTAGAAGCGCCCGGTCGAAGTGATCCGGTTGCGCTCGATCCAGGCCTGGATCTTCTTGCCGGAAAACGTGATGAGGTCGCCGATCATTTCGTTGTAGAGCCCCCGGATGAGCTCCGCGCGGCGAAGATCGCGGGAGCCGGGGGTGCCCCGGCGGCCGCGGATCCGGCGCGAAATCTCCAGTTGTTCGATTCTCTCTTCGGCGATCATCGCGACGCCGTCTTCGAGATCATGGGCCTGTTGCGCGATTTCATCGGACCAATTGACGACCTGCGCCTCCAGCGATCCGCCCGACGAGAGCCGCAGACCTTCCGGGAATTCCAGGGGAAAGGGATAGTCCTTCTTCCAGAGCGTGTGCTTGAGGATTCCCTCCCTCACCTCGTGGGTAAGGTTCAAGCCCGGGTGCTCGTACCGGTTTTCGAGGCGATCGACGACCCGGACCGACTGAAAGTTGTGCTTGAACCCTCCCGCCGCTCGCGGAAGCTTCAGGGCCGGGTCTTCCCCGCGCAGCAGGCGGTCGAGGACGTACTCGCCCGAGTGGCCGAAAGGGGTGTGGCCGAGATCGTGCCCGAGGGCGATCGCTTCGGTCAGGTCCTCGTTCAACGCGAGCACCCGCGAGACGGAGCGCGCGATCTGCGAAACTTCCAGCGTGTGGGTGAGCCGGGTGCGAAAGTGATCGCCTTCGAACGGGATGAAGACCTGCGTCTTGTGCTTGAGCCGGCGGAAAGCCCTCGAATGGAGGAGGCGATCGCGGTCCCTCGCGAACGAGGAGCGAAACGAGTCCTTCGCCTCCTCGTCGGTGCCGTACGGCCGTTCCGCGCGCGAGCTCTTCGAGGCCGCGACGGAGAGCCGTTCTTCTTCCGCCGCCTCCCAGAGGGATCGGGGAGTCGCCTTCAAGCGGGCTCCGACGCCGGGATCGCACGCTGGAGAAGGCCGCGGCGCACCTCGCCGACCAGATAAAGAGATCCCGCAACGAGAGCCTCGGGCGCGCCGGCCGCGAGGATTCGCTCGAGGCCTTCGGCCGGAGAGGCCGCGACCTCGGCGTCCGCCCGCAGGCCCGAGAGCTTCGTCCGAAGCGATTCGGGAGACGCGGCCCGCGCGACAGCGGGAGCGGTCAGAACGACTCTTCGCGCAAGCGGCAGGAGACGCGAGGCGATCCCCGCGACATCCTTGTCTTCCATCGCCCCGAAGAGAAGGTCGAACGGAGGACGCCCGCGAAAGAAGTCGGAAACCGCGGCGGCTCCCGCGGGATTGTGGCAGCCGTCGAGCCAGACGATCTTGCCCGCGACCGGAATCGCTTCCAACCGCCCCGGCCACCTCGTCTTCGAGACGCCTTCGACGATCGCTTCGCGCGAGAACCGCGGATCGCGGCCGCGCAGCTCTTCTGCCGCGAGGACGGCGATGCCGACGTTTTCCACCTGATGCCTGCCGCGAAGAGGCGTCTCGACCTCGTAGACGTCGTTCGGCGTCTCGAGCCGGAACGCCTGGCCCGCCGCCGTCTCCCGGCGGCCGGAAACCCGGAGCGCCGCGCTCGCCGCGACGAACCGCGACCCCACGCGCCCGGCCTCGGCGGCGAGGACCGCGAGCGCCGCGGCGTCGTTCCCGCCGCAGATCGCGGGACGGCCCGGACGAAACACTCCCGCCTTCTCCTTCGCGATCGCCTCGACGGTCTCCCCGAGGTCCTCGACGTGGTCGAGCCCGACGGACGCGACGACCGAGACGAGCGGCTCAGACGCGTTCGTCGCGTCGAGGCGTCCGCCGAGGCCGACCTCGACGACCGCAAACTCGCAGGGGGCGCCGGCGAACAGCAGCTCGGCCGCCGCCGTCACCGCCTCGAAGTACGTCACCGGCACGGCCGGGGTCCGCGCCGCCGCGCGAAAGACGCGATCCAGCGCCGACTCCAGCGACGCCCGATCGACGTCCTCGTCCCCGATGCGGATCCTCTCGGCGACGTCGATCAGGTGCGGCGACGTGTGGAGGCCGCAGCGGATGCCCGCCGCGCGGCAGATCGACGAGAGGGTCGCCGCGACGGAGCCCTTCCCGTTCGTGCCGGCGATCAGAGCCCGGGGAACCTTCCGATCCGGGCGGCCGAGCCGCTCGAGGAGGTCGCGAATGGATTTCAGGCCGAGCCGCATCCCGCGCGGCGAAAGCGACGCGAGCGTTTCGAGGGGATCGGCCGTCAGGCGAGGAAGAGGTTCAGGCAACGGCCCACCGTTTCTTTCAGGTCCTTTCGCTCGACGACCATGTCGAGCATCCCGTGCTCGAGCAGAAACTCCGAGCGCTGAAACCCCGCCGGGAGCGTCTGCCGGATTGTCTGCTCGATCACGCGGGGTCCCGCGAAGCCGATCAGGGCCTTCGGCTCGGCGATGTTCAGGTCGCCGAGCATCGCGTAGGAAGCGGTGACTCCCCCCGTCGTCGGGTCCGTGAGGATCGAGAGATACGGCAGACGCTGGCTCGCCAGGCGCGCGAGCGCGGCGGACGTCTTCGCCATCTGCATGAGCGAAAGCACGCCTTCCTGCATCCGGGCTCCGCCGGAGGCGGAAACGATGACGAGCGCGGCCCGCTCCTCGATACACCGCTCGGCGGCGCGGGCAATCTTCTCTCCCACGACGCTTCCCATCGAGCCACCCATGAACGCGTACTCCATCGCAACGACGACCGCGGGAAAGCCGGCGATCTTCCCCTTCCCCACGATCGCCGCGTCGCTCGTGCCGACCGAGTCCTCGTATTGTTTCAGGCGGTCCCGGTAGCGCTTCGTGTCCTTGAAGTGGAGCGGATCGCCCGAACGAAGCTCCCCTTCGTAAACGACGAACTCCTCGCCGTCGAAGAGGGAGCGAAGCCTTTCGCCGGCCGAGAGCGGGAAATGATAGCCGCAGCGAGGGCAGATCTTGAAAAGCCGCTGAAGCTCCTTGCCGAAAATGATCTCGCGGCACGACGTGCATTTCACCCAGAGTCCCTCGGGGACTTTGCTCGGGCGATTCTGACGCGGTTCCTTCGGGGCGCGATCCTTCTTGAACCACATGATTGAAAGGATTCTAGCGGAAAAAAGCGACTCGCCGCCGGCCCGACGGCTCGACCTCGACGCGCGCGGAAACGCCGAAGGCTTTCTCGAGAGCTTCGGCCGAGAGGCATTCCCCGACCGTTCCCGCTGCGAGCAATCGGCCGGCCCGCATGACGATCGCGTGATCGGCGATTTCGAGAGCTTCGTCGAGATCGTGCGTGGCCCAGAGAATCGTCGTCGCGCTCCGCTCGTGGGACCTCTTCAGAATCTCGAGAAATTCGATCCGATGCCGCGGGTCCAGATCGGTCGTGGGCTCGTCGAGGAGCCAGACTGCCGCCCGCTGGGCCAGCATCCTCGCCAGGAAGACCCTTCGGCGCTCGCCGCCCGAAAGCTTCGCCGCATCGGAGGAGGCGAGACTCGCGACGTCGCACTCCCGCATTGCCTCGAGCGCGATCTCGCGGTCCTCGCGGCTTTCCCACAGCCACCCGGAGCGCCACGGGGCTCGGCCCTGCAGGACGAGCTCGGCGACCGAGATGGGAAAGACGAGGTCGACGGACTGCGGCGCGTAGGCGATCTGGCGCGCCGACTCGCGCCGACGCCGCCGCGACAGCGCCGTCCCGTCCCACCGGATCTCTCCCCTGTCGGGGCGCAGGACGCCGGCGATCGACTTGAGCAGTGTGGATTTCCCCGAACCGTTCTCTCCCACGACGGCGGCCACGGCGCCCGGCTCGAGCTGGAACGCGACGCCTTCGATCGCCCGGCGCGAGCCGTACGAAACGCCCAGCTCGACCGCCTCGAGTCCTCGACTCATGCCGCCCGCCGGAGGGCGGCGATGAAGAAGGGAACCCCCACGAGCGCGGTGACTGCGCCGATGGGAACTTCGGCGGGAGAGAAAACGAAACGCGAAAACGCGTCGGCCACCGCGAGGAGAGCCGCGCCCAGCAACGCCGACGACGGAAGAAGCACGCGCTGGTCGTTGCCCCAGAGAAACCGCGAAAGGTGCGGGGCCAGGAGGCCCACGAATCCGACGATCCCGACAAAGGACGTCGCGGCCCCCGCCAGAAGCGCCGCGGCGAGGAAAACGGCCGCTTTCGTCCTCTCCGTCGACGCCCCGAGGGCGGCCGCCGTCTCTTCGCCCGCCAGGAACAGGTTGAGCTCCGGAGCCAGCAGCATCAGGGCCGACATCCCGACCGCAAAATACGCGAACAGGGTCCACGCTTCCGTCGCGCTCGCCTGGGCGAGGCTCCCCATCATCCAGAAAAGCATCGACCGCGCGGAGGCGCCGCTCGAGACGGAGAAGGCGAGCAGGATCCACGCCGAGAAAAACGCGTTCGCCGTCACCCCCGAGAGCAGCAGCCGATTCAGGTCGATCCGCCCGTCGCGCCTCGCGAGAAAAGCGACCGCGAACGTCGAGCCGGCGGCGCCGAGAAACGCGGGCAGCGGGGATTGCAAGGGCGCGATTCCGAACAGGACCGCGGCCGTGGCGCCCGCGGCGGCGCCGCCCGATGTGCCAAGCAAAAAAGGATCGGCGAGCGGGTTCTTGAGGAGCGCCTGCAGCGCCGCCCCGGCGCTCGCCAGCGCGGCGCCGGTCAGGGCCGCCAGCGCGACGCGCGGAATCCGAAGCGACAGGATCGCGAGGGCGGCGGAATCCCGGTGCCAGACGGCGGACGGCGACAGGCGCACGCTTCCGACCGAGACGGCCGCCGCGGCCGCGAGGAAGAAAAGCAGCGAGGCTTCGAAAAGCGCGCGGCGCAACCCCGGGGCCCTCATGGCCCGAGCCTCCGAAATGCCGCGGCGAGCTCTTCGAGCGCGTCGAACGACCTCGGCCCCGGCCGGGTGAGGAGGTCCCCGTCGATCGGAATGGTCCTTCCCTCGCGCACGGAGGCCATTCGGGAGATCGGTCCCGAGTGAAACGCCTCGCGGAAGATCTCGCGGCTCGAAGATTCCGCGGGATAGACGACCGCGCGGCAGGGCGCGGTGACGAGAAATTCCGCCGAGATCACGGGCCAGCCCGGGCGCGCGATGCAATTCGAGCCGCCCGCCTCCCGGAGGAGGTCCTCGCCGAACGTCCCGCTGCCGGCTGCCTGCGGAGGCGAAGGCCAGACGAGCAGGATCGCGCGGACGGGCCGATTCGCGAGCGCGCGGGTTTCGACGGCGTCGAGCCGCCGCTGGAGCGAATTCGCCAGGGCGGCCCCGCGCGGCCCCGCACCCAACCGCTCGGCGATCACCCGGATCGATCGGATGACCCCGCGCAAATCCGGCGCCGACGTCGTCAGGACGGGGATGCCGCGGGCCTGGAGCAGCGCGACCGTCGACGGCGAATTGCCTTCCGTGGTCGCGAGCACGAGGTCGGGGTTCAGCGAGACGATGCGCTCGAGATCCGGCGTGAGACCTCCGACGACGGGCAGCGAGAGCGCCTGGCGCGGATAGTCGGAGTGGGAAGACACGCCGGCGAGCGCGCCGCCCGCGCCGAGCGCAAACACGATTTCCGTCAGGTTCGGGGCGAGCGCCACCACGCGCCGTGGCGCGGGTGCGGGGGCCGCGCCCGCCAGCGCCGGCCGAAGGGCGAACGCCGCGGACAGGATTCCGAAAAGGAGCTTACGAAGCGCTGTCTGCCTCTTCCAGGTCGTTCGGAACGCCGAGCCGTGTGCAGGCCGCGTCGTACATCTGCCGGGCGGCCTTTTGGGCGTTCTGGAGCTCGGCGAGCCGCTCTTTCACCTTGGCGAGCTCATCCTGAATCGTCGCCTCGAGATCCGAGATCTCCTTCTTGGTGACCGCCATCGTTTGTTCGTAGAACTTTTTCTGCTCCGCGGAAAGCGTCATGGGCGCGTACTCCTTCTTTGCATTCGGTTACGGGTTCACGTCGACCGGAATGAGCTTGTACATTTTCACGGGGACTCCGTTCTTGCTGGCCGGGCGGAACCGGGCTTTCTTGACGGCCTCCAGGATCGCCTCGTTGACGCCGGTTTTCGAAGGAACACCGCTCTGAAGCCGCGCCGACTGAACTCGTCCGTTTTCGTCGACGAGAGCGAAAATCATGACTCGCCCGGTGACGCGCTCCCGCCTCGCCGCGAGCGGATACTCGACCGAGAGCCGGGATGTGAGCACCGGCTCCACGACGTCGGGACCGGGCCCGACGAGGTCGCCCCGGGATACGGTGCCTGCCTCGGCCTGCGCAGGAGCCGGCGGCGGGGCCGCGGCGGCAGTCTGCTCGATCCTCTTCGGGGCCGAAATCGGCGAGGGCGCCGGCGACGCGGGCTCGATCGCGACGGGAACGGGAACGGGCGCGGTCTTCGTGGGAGCGGGCGCGCCGACGGACGGCGAGGAAGCGGCGGCGAGGTCGCCCGACTTCACCGGCTTTGCCTTCGACTGTTTCTCGAGCTCTTTCTGCTTGAGCGCGAGCTGCTTTTTCACTTCCTCGTCGACCTGGCTTTCGGTCAGGGTCGTGGACGCCGGAGGGGGAGCCGCGCTCGACGTCGCGGGCGCGGTTACCGTCGCCGGGGCCTTCGGGGGCGCGGCCGGCGCGGCCGTCTTGCGGCGATAGAGGAACAGTCCGGCAATCAGCGCGACGGCCGCGATCCCGATCCCGGCGATCAGGGGCGCGCGCCCTTTCTTCTCGGCTTCGACGCGCTTCGAGGAATAGGCCCCGAAGACGCCGCTCTTCGTGTCGTGCTCGACGGGCGGCGGCGGTTCCTCCACGGCCGGAGGGGGCGCCGGCGCCGGTGCCGGCGGCGCTGCGGCAACGCCGGGGGCGGTTCCCGTCGATCGTCTCTGAACGACCGTGCCTTTCGCCTTCTTCGACTTCACCGGCGCCGCGGGCTCGACCTTCGAGGGCGCGAACGCCTGGTCGAAGGCGTGGTCCGTCTCGCCGGCCGCGCCCTTCTCCTCCGCCTGGAGGTGATGCAGGTAAATTGCGATGTCGGCGCTTCCGGGCGCCGGGGAGTACGTGTAGAGGACGGACTCCAGGTCCCGTTGGAGATCGGATGCGTTCTGGTACCGGTCCTCGGGGTTCTTGGCGAGCGCTTTCAGAACGATCGAGTCGACCCGCTTCGGGATGTCGGGGTTCTTCGCGGACGGCGGCTGCGCCTTCGCGTTCTTGACCTGCTCCAGGATCGTCAGGTCGGAATCCCCCGCGAAGAGCTTCTCCCCCGTCAGCATCTCGTAGAGAACGCTCCCGAGCGAAAAGAGGTCGCTGCGGCGATCGATCGGCTTGCCCGAAGCCTGTTCGGGCGACATGTACTGGAGCTTGCCTTTCAGAGCGCCGGCCTGCGTCTGGGAAGACTTCGAGGCGGCCTTCGCGATTCCGAAGTCGCACAGCTTGATGTCGCCCTCGTAGGAAATCAGCACGTTCTGCGGCGAGACGTCCCGGTGGACGAGCGACAGGTCCTTCCCGTCGAAGTCCTTTCGCCGGTGCGCGTAGTCGAGCGCCGCCCCGAGCTTCGAGGCGATGAAGAGAGCGAGCTCCGGCGGCAGAGGAAGGCCGTGCGCCGAGCCCGATTTCAAGATCGAGCGAAGGTCGCGCCCCTCCACGTATTCCATCGCGATGTAGTAGGAATTGTCGACCTTTCCGAGGTCGTAGATGTGAATGATGTTGGGGTGGTTGAGCTGCGCCGCGAGCTTCGCCTCGTCGGCGAACATCGTGATGAAATCGTCGGAGGCCGCCATGTGCGGCAGAATCTTCTTGATCGCCACGATTTTCTGGAATCCGTCGACGCCGCTCATGCGCGCCTTGTAGACCTCCGCCATCCCGCCCGTTGCGATCTTCTCCATGAGCTGGAACTGTCCGAACCGGTCCTTGTCGGACGCAACGACGCCCGGCGCCGAGTGCGACGGAGCCGTCGGACGCGCGGGTTGCGGCTTCGGAGGCGGAGGGACCTCGGCCGGCGGCGGCGGAGGGACAACGGGGGCCTGGGGCTTCGGCCGCGGTGCGGCGACCCCGAGCCCCGAGAGCGTCTGAGAGATCAGGTTCTCGACTTCCCTGTCGGTCGAGGGGCGCGGCGCGGCCTTCGCGGCCGGAGGCTCGGCGGACCGCGGGGGTTCGACTCGGGCCGCGGCGGGCGTCTCGACGACTCTGGCCGGGGCTGGAGAAGTCGGCGGCGCGGGTTTCGGGGCATCGGTCCGCGCATCCGCCGCCGTTCGCCTGGGAGTGAGCATTCCCGAAAGGGTGTCTTCCAGCCGCTTCTGCATGTCCGACGCCGGAGGCGAGGCGCGCGGCGCAACGGGCGGGGCAGGAGCGGGCGAGGCCAGATCCGCGAGGCTCATGTTCCCGGCCGGCCGCTTCGCAGCCGGCGAAGGCTCGGACTCGAAATCGTCGAGAACGTCGGAAAAGATGTCCGACGACGTCAGGCCGCCGGACAGCTGAGAGGCGTCGATGCGCATTGTCCGCGCGCCCGGGTCGCTCGAATCGATCGCATCGAAGGCAAGACTGCGAAAAGTATCGTCGGAGAACGGTTTTTCGAGAATGTCGAACGCGCCGATTTTCTGCGCGTCCGCCTTCGGGTTCGAACCCTTGTAGCCGGACATCATCAGGAGAATCGGAGGAGCGGTCGGTCCGCCGCGCCGCCGGAGATCTCGAATGACGTCGTTGACCCGCGACTTCGGAAGCACGGCGGAAATCAGGACCAGGTCGGGGCGGGTGCGGTCGAAAGCCGCGATCGCCTCATCCCCGTCCTTCGCGACGTCGACGTCGAAGTCCGAGCCGCTCGCCAGCCGAACCTTATCGATGTAACGCGGTTCGTACTCGATCAGGAGGAGTTTCTTTGCCATTTCTCAGTGTCCGGCATTATCCCTGCGCGGCGCCCAGAATGTCAAACTCGAACCCTTTACAGGCGGCCGGAACGATCGCTAAAATAGAGAGCTTTTGAAAAGAGGGACGACATGTCGGGCCACAGCAAATGGAGCACGATTAAACACAAGAAGGGCGCGGCGGACGCCAAGCGCGGGAAGATCTTCACCCGGATCATCAAGGAAATGACGGTCGCCGCCCGCGAAGGCGGCGGAAGCGTCGACTCGAACGCGCGTCTCCGCAAGGCCGTCGACGACGCGAAGGCCGCGAACATGCCCGCCGACAACATCAAGCGAGCCATCCAGCGCGGGACCGGCGAGCTTCCCGGCGTGCAGTACGAGGAAATTTCCTATGAAGGCTACGGGCCGGGAGGCGCCGCGCTTTTCGTCGAGGTCCTCACGGACAACAAGAACAGGACGCTCCCGGAAATCCGGAACCTGTTCTCGAAGAACGGCGGCAACCTCGGCGAGAGCGGCTGCGTGCGGTTCATGTTCGACAAAAAAGGATACCTCGCGGTCGAGCGGAGCAAGATCGACGAAGACCGGCTCATGGAAATTGCCCTCGAAGCCGGAGCCGACGATCTCTCGACGGAAGATCCGGACGTGTACGAAGTTTACACGTCCGCCGACTCGTTCCACGACGTCAAGAAGAAGCTCGAGGAGAAGGGCATCGCGATCGCCTCGTCGGAGATCACGATGCTTCCGCAGACTCCGGTCAAGCTCGAGGACGCCAAGGCCGCCCAGCTCGTGAAGCTCATGGAAGCGATCGAAGAGCACGACGACGTCCAGAACGTCTGGACGACCGCCGAACTCCAGGAATCGCAGATGGCGTGAAGGTCCTGGGACTCGACCCGGGCTCCCGGGCTTCGGGCTTTGGACTGGTCGAATACGCGGCAGGAGCGTTCCGCTCTTTCGAATTCGGGGTCTGGCGGGAGTCCTCTCCCCGCCTCTCGGCCCGGCTCGAGTCGCTCTTCCGGCGCTGCGAGGAATTTCTCGAAAAAAGCCGGCCCGCGGCGGCCTCGATCGAAACGATCTTTTCCGGGAAGAGCGCATCGTCGGTCTTCGCCCTGGCGCAGACTCGCGGCGTTCTGCTCCTGGCCTGCGCGCGCGCGCAAATCCCGATTTTTGAGTACGAACCGCTCACGGTGAAAAAGACGATCACCGGCTACGGCCGCGCGGAGAAGCCCCAGACGCGGGAGATGGTCCGATCGCTGCTCTCGGCAGGCCAGGTCCAGATCCCGCTGGATGCCGCCGACGCGCTCGCAATGGCGATCTGTCACTGTCACCACGCATCGTCCGCGAATTTTGACCATCCGGTGGCCGCCTGTTGAGTACCCCGAACCGGAAATCGCGGTGTTGCCATTTCCGGTGCGCGGTACTAACATCCGCCTGAACGTAATGGCATTTCAGGGATCACTCAAAGAGCTTCCGGTGCCGGACATCGTTCAGTTGATGTCCGTGTCGGGAAAGACGGGAGTTTTCACCCTCGTCCGCGGAGGCGATCGCGGCTACATCTACCTGAAAAACGGCCAGATGGTGCACAGTCAAATCGGCGAGGTGAGCGGCGAGGAAGCCGTGTACGCGCTCGCGATCTGGTCTTCCGGCGATTTTCAGTTCTCCCCGAACGAAGAAACCGACCAGAACACGATCCACAAGTCGAATACGAGTCTTCTCATGGAGGCGGCGCGGCGGCTGGACGAGTGGAAGGTCCTGTCCAAGAAGATCCCCGGAGTCGACTGCGTTCCGATCCTGCGGGAGCGGGAGAGCCCGGAACCCGTCACGCTGTCGCCCCAGGAATGGAATCTCACCGGAAAGATCGACGGCCAGCGGTCGATCGAGGAAATCGCGAAATTGAACCGGACTTCTCCGTTCGACGTCGCCAAGACGCTCTACGGGCTGGTCGCCGCCGATCTCGTGGAGCTGCGGACGAAGGATTCTCTCCACCCCGTTTCCGCTCCGCAGGTTCCGGCGGCGCTCGGCGATGAAAAAAAAATTCTCATGATCCTCTGCACCCGCGTCAAGCAGGAAGCCGAGGCGACGATGGGTGAACAGAATCTTCCCGGCATCGATCGGCCCTATCGCCAGGCGCTCGCCGAGATCGACCGCGGAAGGGGAATCGAAGCCGTTCGCGATTTCATCCGCCAGACCGAACAGACGATTTCGGCGCTGAGGGGCGCGACTCCCATGCGGGCGTTCCAGGAGAAAATGTCGCTCGTGATGCAGCCGAAGATCTGAAATTCTCCCCTCGCGAACCCGCCCTCGAGCCAAAAAGTCTTTCAAACAGCAGGGTTTTCCCTTATAATCCCCTCAAGTTCCGGCACGGCCGGTCGCAACGATCCGTGGCTAGATTGGCTTCCTCGTGATCTGGAGAAAGGAGCTTCTATGAAGGTCGCGCGCCGAGCGCCTGCGCTTCTGGCGGTCACCCTCCTCATGTTCCCGCTGGTCCTGTCGGCACAGATCTCGAACGGAACGATCGGGTACAGCGCGGCCGTCCCCTCGCCGTATGCCGGGCCGATCGCTCCCGACTTCGACGGCGAGATCGGCCTCTTCACGATCCCGACCGGCGACACGCTTCCCGCGCGCGGGTTTTCGCTCGGAGTGTACGGCCAGAACATCAAGCTGATCGCGGGACAGAATCCCGACGTGCCCGTCGACGAGAAACACCGTCTGTTCGAAAAATCCTCGGTGAATTTCAGCCTCGGGTACGGTCTCGGAAGCCACGCGGAAGTCTTCGCGTCCGCCGGCGAGGATCGCTGGGAGAGCCGCGGCGGATGGGTGGACGGCTACGTCAACGGGCTCGAGCTTCCGGACCAGTTCCGGCAGGACGAGGCGCGCAAGCTGCGGATCGGGATGAAGGTCGCCCTGTGGGACATCGGGACGAGGGCGCGATTCGCGCTGTATGCGGCCGTTCACGCCCCGATCACGAACAACGACACCGACGTGAACACCCGCCGCACCGATTGGCAGTTCGGGCTCTCCGCGAGCGACGGCATCGTCACGGGCAACGTCGACTACATCCTGTCGGGCCGCCGCTCGACCGATCCGGACATCCGCGCTCCCAACCGAATCCGCTTCGCCGTCGGCACCGACGTGCCGCTCGGGCCGGTGCACTGGATCTCGGAAATCGACCGCAACATCTTCGACGGGCCGGACTTCAAGCCGCCCGACTATTCGAACCTCCTCACCGGCGTGCGCTTCTTCTTCGGGCACTCGGGATGGGCCGTGTCGGCCGCGCTCGGCGCCAACCTCGATCAGCTCGGGCGAAACGGCTTCTCTCCTTCGCCGGTGGGCGGCCTTCTCGGGCTGACCTACTCTCCGTTCCCGGCGCCGCCCGAGCCCCCGAAACCGCTGCCGCCGGTCCAGGCGAAGGTCGAAGAGACGCAAACGGAGGTCGCCGTCGTTCCGGCGCCGGTCGAGGCCGCGCCGCCGGCTGCCGTTCCGGCTCCGCAACCGAGAACGACGACCGACACGATTCAGTTCGACCGAGGAGCCCGGTTGACCAACATCGCGAAGGCGATCCTGGACGGAGTCGCCCTTCGGATGAAGAACGACCTGAATTCCACGGCCGTGATTACCGGATACTCCGACAACGCCGGCAGCGAAGACGCGAACCTCCGGATGTCGCAGCAGCGCGCCGACGCGGCGAGGGCCTATCTCATCGAGCGCCACGGAATCGACGCCGCCCGCATCCGGACCGAGTCGAAGGGCTCGACGGAACCCGCGGCCGACAACTCGACCGAAGAGGGCCGCGCCAAGAATCGGCGCGCGGTCATCGTCGTCACGTTCGTCTCCGGTTCATGATCTTTCGAACGGCCAAGGCTTTCTCACCCCCTCCGCCGGAGGGGGTTTTTTTTCACGCGGGATGAGCGGGCCCTCGGACCCGCCGCCCCGTCCCGGGCCGGCGAACTCCCGCAGCCTGGCTTTTCTGGCTCTTCTCGCGGCGATCGCGCTGCTCTGGGTCGGCCAGGCCTTCTTCGTCACGCTGCTGTTTTCCCTCTTCCTGTCCCTCGCGCTGCGGCCGTTCGTTTCGCTGCTCGAGCGCGCGAGGATGCCCCGGGTCATCGCGATCTCGCTCGTTCTCGCGATCCTGATCGGCGCGGTCGTGCTGCTCGTCGTCAACGTTTCGGCCCAGCTGCAGCAGTTCTATCTCGACCTGCCCCTGTACCAGAACAAGATCCGCGACCTCACGACCCGCGCGACCGATTTCATCCGCGGAATCCAGGAACGGACGGGCAGCATTCTTCCGGAGGACAACACCCGCGGAATCCGCGAGGTGAAAATCTCCGAATCCTCGTCGACGACGATTCGAGCGTTCCTCTCCCGGGTCGGTTCGACGCTCTCGATCCTTCTCTCGGCCGGCGCGGTCCCCTTTCTCTCGTTCCTCATGTTGAAGGACCGGGAGAAGTTCGGCCGGGCCCTTTCGGGACTTCTCCGCCGCAGCCCGCGGTTCGCCCGTTTCGACATCGTGACGGCTGTTTCGCGGTCGCTGACGGCGTATGCCGTCGGCGAATCCTTCGTCGTGCTCATCATGGCCGCCGCGACGACGCTGTCGCTCATGCTGCTCAAGATCAATTACTTCTACATCCTCGGCCCGCTGGCGGGCGTTTGCGTTCTCGTTCCGTACGTCGGCGTGATCATTTCGACGGTTCCGGCGATCATCGCGGCCTTTCTGCAGGCGGGGGGCCGCGAGGCCATCACCGTCCTGATCCTCTACTCGGCGCTCCAGTTCCTGGAGGGAAACGTGCTCACCCCGTTCATCGTCGGGGGCAAGGTTCGCCTCTTCCCGCTGACGGTTCTCGTCGCTTTTCTCTTCTGGGGAACGCTCTGGGGAGTCGCGGGAGCGATTCTCGCGGTTCCCCTGACGTCCGCCATCAAGGTCGTCTGCGAGAACGTCGAGGGGTGGGAACCCGTCGCGCGCCTCCTCGGCGAAGCGGACGCCCCGCCGCCGCCCGAAGCGATCTGAAAGGGCCGCTCCCTAGACGATCCCTTCCCGGACAGACATCGCCGCGCCGAGAAGCCCCGCGGCCGCTCCCGCGAGGGGAAAAATCGCGAGGGCCGACAGCGGAAAGAAACGCACCCAGAAGATCGAGAGAACCGGGTGCGGCGAGAGCTGGAGGAACCGCGTCGCCGCGGCGTACGTCGCGGTGAGCAGCACGAGGGCGAGAACGCCTCCGCAAGCGCCTTCGAGAGCGCCGTGGAGCCAGAAAGGCGCCCGAATTTTCGCTTCCGTCGCGCCCATCAGACGCATGATCTCCACCTCGTCGCGATGCTGGTCGAGCGCAAGGCGAACCGCGGAAGCCACGGAGAAGATCCCCGCGAGGCACAGGACCCCTCCGAGCACGTAGGCGAATCGCTTCACCACGGAAACGGCGTCCCGAAATCGGGTCTCGAAGACCGCTTCCTCCTGAACCTGCTCGACGCCCGGCAGCTTGCGCGCCTTCGAAGCGAGCCGCGTGGAGGAGTCGAGGGAGCTCCGCGCCAGAACGATCTCCAGGACGGTCGGAAATTCGAGATCCGGCAGGCGCAGCAGGGCGGGCCGCAGGTCCGGAAACGCGGTGAGAAAGTGCTCGCGCGCCGCCGAAGGGCGCACGATCCGGACCCGGGTGACTCCGGCCTCTCCCGCGATCGACGCGGCGACCGCCCTCGCGTCGGCCTGGGGCGCCAGCGTCACGACGAGAGACGGAGGCACTTCCACGTTCGACGCGAGGCGCGAGACGTTCTGCGTGAGCAGCAGGAGAAGGCCGGGAATGTAGAGCGCGAGAGTGATCAATCCGACGGCGAGCACCGTGAGCCCGGGACCGCTTCGCGCGATCGACCAGGCCTCCGCGAAGGCGTGGCGCAGCGCGACCCGGATCACGCCATTGGAAGGAAAGGCGCTTCCCGCGCGGCGAGAGCGGCGGCGGGTCGGATCTCGACCTCGCGAAGCCGGCCGCGCTCGAGCGTGAGAACCCTCTTCCCCATTCGCCGGATGAGCTCGATGTCGTGCGTCGCGATGACCACAACGGTCCCGCGCAGGTTGATCTCCGCGAACAGATGCATGATCTCCTGCGAGAGCGCCGGATCGAGATTTCCGGTCGGCTCGTCCGCGAGCAGCAGCTGCGGCTCGTTGACGAGGGCCCTCGCGATCGCGACCCTCTGCTGCTCGCCGCCCGAGAGCTCCGGAGGGTAGGCGTTCATCCGGTAGTGAAGCCCGACCTGCTTCAGGACCTGGTACGCCCGCCTCTTCTGTTCCGCCGGAGCGGTGCCCAGGATGTTCTGGACGAACGCGAGGTTTTCAAAGACGGTCTTGCGCGCGATGAGCTTGAAGTCCTGGAACACGATCCCGACGGTCCGGCGGAAGTACGGAAGCTTCGAACGGGGAAGGACCCCGATGTTGCGGCCGTTGACGACGATCTGGCCCTCGCTCGGCAGCTCGTCGCGAAAGAGAAGCCGGAGCAGCGTGGTCTTTCCAGCGCCGGAAGGCCCCGTGAGGAAAACGAACTCCCCCTTCGCGACGCTGAAGGAGACGTCGATCAGCGCGTGCCGGTAGTGGCCGTAGTCCTTCGAGACGTGGAAAACGTCGATCACGCGTCGAGCAGCTTTCGGAGGATCTCGGTCAGAACCGCCGGATCGGCCCGCCCGCCCGTCGCCTTCATCGCCTGTCCGACGAACCAGCCGAGCGTGGCCTTCTTCCCGGCGCGGTAGAGCGCGACCTGTTTCTCGTTGTCGCGAAGAATCGCCTCGACGGCCGGGAGAAGTGTCGAAGTATCCGCAAGGAGCGTGAGGTTCTTCGATCGGATGATTTCGGAAGGAGACCCTCCGCTCGCGACCATTTCCTCCAGGACGACCTTTCCGGCCGACCCCGAGATCTGACCCGACTCCACGGCCCGCAGCAGCTCGCTCAGGGCGGCCGGAGAAACGGAGAACTTGCCCGCGTCCTCCCCGCTCAGGCCTTTCTCCTTCATCCATCGAAGGACTTCCCCCGAGACCCACGCCGATGCCAGCCGCGGCGAAATCGAAGCCGCGACCGCCTCGAAATACTCCGCCAGCGGCCGCGCCGAAGCGAAGAGTTCCGCGTCGGATTCGGGAATCCCGTACTGCGACTCGAGACGGATCTTCTTCGCACGCGGCGTCTCGCGCAGGGAAGAGCTCACCTGCACGATCCACTCCTCGGCGATCTCCAGCGTCCCCAGGTCGGGCTCGGGGAAATAGCGGTAGTCGTGCGCTTCTTCCTTGCTTCGCATCGCTCGCGTGCTGTTCGTCGCGACGTCGAACAGACGCGTCTCCTGGACGATCGGCAGCCCCGACGCCATCGCCTCGGCCTGGCGCTCGGCTTCGTGCTCGATCGCCCGGCCGACGTTGCGAATCGAGTTCATGTTTTTCACCTCGACGCGGGTGCCGTAGGGATCGGTCTCCGAACGCCGGACGGAGATGTTCGCGTCGCAGCGCAGGTTGCCCTCCTCCATGTTCGCGTCGGAGATCGAAAGCGCGCGGAGGAGCTTGCGGAGCTCCGTCAGATACGCCATCGCCTCCGCGGCGGACCGGATCGAGGGCTCCGACACGATCTCCAGCAGGGCCACCCCGGCGCGATTCCACTCGACGAGGGTGACCGTGTTCGGAACGTCGGGAAACGGGTTTTCGTGGAGCGACTTCCCCGCGTCTTCCTCGAGGTGCGCGCGCACGAGCGGGACGGACTTCGACGCCGCGTCCGTTCCGATCTCGATCGCCCCGCCCGTGCAGATCGGGCGGTCGAACTGGGTGATCTGGTAACCCTTCGGCAAATCCGGATAGAAAGTAGTTCTTTCGCGCAAAACGGGACTGGCGGTGGATCGTCGCTCCCACCGCGAGCCCAAACCGGATCGCGAGAGTCACGGCCTCGCGGTTGACGACCGGCAGGGTGCCGGGAAATCCGAGGCAGACGGGGCAGGTCGCGCTGTTCGGTTCGGCCGCGAACGTCGCCGGGCAGGGGCAGAACATCTTGGAGGAGGTCGCGAGCTGCGCGTGGACTTCCAGGCCGATCACCGGAAACACCTTCAGTTTTTCAGCGACCGGCATCGAGGAATTTTACCCGAAGTGCCGGCAAAGCTGGAAGGGCGGCGGCCGAGCGAAGCGCGCGCGCCAGGTCTTCGACGAGATCGTCCGGATGCTCGAGCCCGATCGAAAGCCGAAGGAGGTTGGGCGGCGTCGTCGAAGCGGCCCCCTCCATGGAATGCCGGTGTTCGACGAGACTCTCCGTTCCCCCGAGACTCGTCGCGTTCGTGAAGAGCCGAAGGCGGGAGGCGGCGGCGATCGCTTCGTCGCGGCCTCCTTTCACGCGGAAGGAAAGCATGCCGCCAAACGCGCGCATCTGCCGCGCGGCGATGGCGTGGCCGGCGTCGGACGGCAGCCCGGGATAGTGCACCGCTTCGACCCGCGGATTCCCTTCGAGCGCGCGGGCGACCGCGAGGGCGTTGGAGGAATGCTTCTCGACGCGGCAGGCCAGCGAGCGCATGCCGCGCAGGACGAGCCAGCTGTTGAACGGCGACGAGACGCCGCCGAGGATCGACCGGTTGTGGAGCGCCGATTCGTGCAGAGCGCCGCGTTCCCGGAAGACGAGCGCGCCGCCCTGCACGTCGCTGTGCCCGCCGAAATATTTCGTCGTGGCGTGCAGGACCGCGTCGAAGCCCAGATCGATCGGCCGCTGGAGAATCGGCGTCGCGAACGTGTTGTCAGCGACCGCGAGCGCCCCCGCCCCTTTCGCGAGCTCCGAAACGGCCGAGAGGTCGACGACTTTCATCAGCGGGTTCGAGGGCGTTTCGACCCAGACGAGCCGGGTCTCCGGGCGGACGGCGCGCTTCACGTTGTCGAGGTTTTGCATGTCGACCGCGGACGAATCGATTCGCCAGCGAGGCAGGAACTCCGAGGCCAGCACCCGGAAGTGATAGTAGATGTCGTCGGGAAAAATCACGTGCGCGCCGGCGGGAAGCGACTGGAGAAGTGCGGTCCCCGCGGCCATCCCGGACGCAAAGGCGAGCGCGGCCTTTCCCCCTTCGAGAGCCGCGAGGGCTTCTTCCAGCCGTGACTGCGTGGGGTTCGAATCCCGGATGTAGACGAAACCCCGCGGCGACGACGAGTCCGGCTCGTGCTCGAAAGTCGTGGACAGATGAATCGGAGGGGCGAGCGCTCCGGTGGCGGGATCGACTTCCGAGCCCGCGTGGACCGCGATCGTTTCGACTCTCCATTCGGACGCTCCGTCGAGCTTCCGGCGGTCAACAGTGTCGGGCGCCAAGCGAGCAGATTATAGTTGTCCGCGTGAAGGCGTGCGCCGAACGATCGCGGAACGGTGCCCTCGTCGCGTTTTCGGTCCGGGGCGAGGCCCCGCCGGACGAGCCTTCCGCGACCGCCCACCTGGCGAGAGAATTCGCCTCCGGCCTGGGGCACGAGCGGCTTCCGATCGCGCGCGCGACGCAAGTCCACGGAACGACCGTTCTCGAAGCGGACCGCTCCCTCGCCGAGGGATCCGTCGTCCTGCTCGGCGAGGGGGACATCCTCGTGACCGCGACGCCCCGCCTCGCGCTCGTCGTTCAGACGGCGGACTGCGTGCCGATCCTGCTCGTCTCGCCCGTCGCCGTCGCCGCGGTCCACGCGGGATGGCGGGGAACGGCGCTCGGCGCGGCGACGGCGGCTGTTCGCGACCTGCGCAGCCGTTACGGCATCGACCCGCAGACGCTGTCGGCCCACATCGGGCCCAGCATCGGGACCTGCTGCTACGAAGTCGGGGGCGACGTCGGGGCGCAATTCGCGGGCGAATTCCTGCGGCGGGATTGCGGCGGAAAATTCCGGCTCGACCTGCGGGCCGCGAACCGGTCGCAGCTCGAGGCGGCGGGAGTTCTTCCGGCCAACATCGACACGGTCCCGCTCTGCACGATGTGCGGCGGCGAGAACCTCGCGTCGTACCGCCGGGACGGGCGAAACGCCGGCCGGATGATCGCGATCGTCGCGCGGCTCTAGTAGGGGGTTCCTCGCCTGGGGCGGGTGGCGCGGGGCGAGACTCCCTTTTGCCGCTCGCGACGCGGGTGTAGCAAAGTCTTCAGGCTCGCGGCGAGCGGAAAAGCGGAGCGAGTCCCGCGACAGGACCCGCGCTCGGCCGAGCTGCAGCTGGGGCTGACCGCGACGACGTCAAACGAGACACCCTTCCGGGGTTATCATCTTCTCGTGCGAGGGCTGAAATGACGAAATCCCATGCCACGGCAGAAGTCTTCTGGACGGCCTTTAAGGCGCTTCCGAGAAAACAGCGCGCCGAAGTACTGCGCCTGGTGGCTTCGGACGAGAAAATGCGGCGCGACCTCCTCGACCTTTCAACGTTTGAAGCTCGCAGCAGTGAGCCCAGCCGCTTGCTACGCTCGACTCGTGCCGCGCGAAAACGCCGCGCTTAAGATTTCGTGTCGTTCGAAGTCCGGCTCAAACGCAGTGCCGAAAAGGAACTCGATCAGCTTCCCGCAAAGATTCGCGAGCGAATCGAACGCAGGCTCTTGCTTCTGGAGGATTCGCCGTTTCCTTCGGGAGCGAAAAGGCTCCAGGGCAACGAGCGCTTTCGCCTGAGAGTCGGCGATTACCGAGTCCTGTACGAAGTCGATCACGCGGCACAAGTCATTCAGATCGTCGCGATCGGACACCGAGGGGAGGTTTACCGGTAGAAGCGCTCTCGAGCATACCCCGCCCCTGGGGCGTCTCGACTCCAAACCGTCTCCTCATCTCGAGACAGCTCGCGCAGTTTAGTCCGACCGAACAAACTCGGTGTCCCTCTCGACGAAGAAAGACTTACTCCAGCATTCCCACACCCCGGCAGGCGCGGTGTTGGGAGTGTCCGGCGAAAAAACCGAGTGAACGCGATACCAGCCACGCCTGACGCGATAAGAGTTGCCTAAAGCTCGCTCCTCAACGTGTGACCAGGCCATCGAGCTCAGCCCACCCCGAACGGGATAGGATGAAAAGGTGTGACCACTCCAGTGAGAATAGGGGCGGCAGCGTGGAACGTCATTTCGTTTCGCTCGTTCCACGAACATTCCCACTTTGACTTCCGGCTCCAAGAGAAAAATCTCTGATCGACGCCCTGCCCGAATCTGGAGCGCGACATCATCCGCGGTTGGAAAGGTGACCGCCGTCACATCCATGCTGACCGGACAGATGGCGTGTCCGTTGTCGGTTCCCGCGAGGACACGAACCGGCAAAATCGTCAGAACGCAGACCAAGGCACTGACGATCGCCGAAAGGCTACCAAGAACCCGCTGTGAACTCGTTCGCCTAGACATCTTCCGCGGTAATCCGCCCCAGTCCCGGCTCTATCCGCCGAGCGTTTTCGCGACGGCGTCGGCGAGCGTCATGTAGGCGGCCGTCGCCTGAGAGCGGGGCTCCGCCGCCACGATCGGCGTCCCGGCGTCTCCGCCCGCGACGATCGCGGGGTCGATCGGGATCTCGCCGAGGAACGGCACGCCGAGCGCCTCGGCCGTGCGCCTGCCGCCCCCGTGCTTGAAGATCTCGTCGCGGTGGTGGCACGAGGGACACTCGTAGTAGCTCATGTTTTCGATGATGCCGAGCAGCGGGACGTTCACTTTCTGGAACATCGCAAGCCCCTTGCGGGCGTCGATGAGCGACACCTCCTGCGGCGTCGTCACGATGATGGCGCCCGAGAGCTGAATTTTCTGCGTGAGGGTGAGCTGGGCGTCGCCGGTCCCCGGAGGCAGGTCGATCAGGAGGTAGTCCAGCTTTCCCCAGGCGACGTCCTGAAGAAACTGCTCGACGGCCTTCATGACCATCGGCCCGCGCCAGATCACCGGCTGGTCGACGTCCATCAGAAACCCCAGCGAGATGACCTTCACGCCGTGGCGTTCGATCGGAACGATCTTGTCCTCTTCGTTCACGTACGGCTTGCCGGTCGCGCCCATCATCATCTGCTGCGACGGACCGTAGATGTCCGAATCCATGAGACCGACGGTGTAGCCGAGGCGCGTGAGCGCGAGCGCGAGGTTCGCCGTCACGGTCGATTTCCCGACCCCCCCCTTGCCGGACGCGACCGCGACCTTGTACTTGACGTCCTTGAGGATTTCGCCCGTCGGCACGGGAGCCGGCCTCGAGCCGGGCGGTCCCGACATCCCGGGATGGCGGACGTCGAGCGAAATCGTGACCGCCTGGACCCCCGGGAGTGCGCGAAGCCGCTCGGTCGCGTCGCGCTGAATCTCTTCGGCGACGCGGGGGGACTCGGTCTGGATCTCGAGGCGAAACGAAACGTTCCCGCCGCCGACGTTCAGGTCCTTCACGAAGCCGAACGACACGATGTCGCGCGAGAGCCCCGGAAATTTCACCGTCTTCAGGACATCGAGCACCTGTTTTTCATCGAGAGCCGTCGCCGCCACGAGACCTCCTTCGAAGTGGGCATCATAGTATCCTCTCCGCAAAAATGGCCAAGCCCTCCGCGCTCGTCGTCTATTCGGGAGGCACGTCGCCCGGCTTCGAGGAATCGTTCGCCGCGAGCGGCTTCGCGGCGAGATGCGTCCCGAGCCATCGAATCGAAGCGACGCCGTCGGAGCTTCCGGCCGAAGCCCGGGTCGATCGGCTGATTTTCACGAGCCGCAACGCCGTGGAGGCGTTCGGTCTCGCCGGCCTCGCCCGATACCCGAACGCCCGGGTAGTCGCCATCGGAGAATCCACGCGCGAAACGCTGAGGAGATTCGACCGGCGCGGCGAGGTGCCCGGGATCGCTTCGGCCGAAGGGCTGCTCGAGAGTGTGCCCGCCCGCCTGGAGGGCGAGTTCGTGCTCTGGCCGCGCGGGGAAGACGCGGACCTCGCGCTCGCCGGCGAGCTTCGGACGCGAGGAGCGGAAGTCGACGCGCCATCGGTCTATCGGAAAGTTCCGCTGCCGTTCCCCGGAGACCTCGAGCCGGAGATTCGAGAGCGGAAGTACGCCGCCTACTCCTGCACATCGGGCGCCGCGGCCCGCTGGCTCTACGGGAACCTCGCCCCCGAGCCGGCCGCGATCCTCCGGTCGATCCCCGCCGCCGTCCTCGGCGAAAAGACCGCGGCCGTCCTACGGGGCCTCGGCGCCGAGAATACCGTCCGCGCCGACGGGGCCTCGTTCGAAAGCCTGGCGACGGGTCTCCTTGCGCTGCTCGAGAGCGCGGCTCACCGCTCGAAGACGTAGAGCGCGCGCTCGCCGACGATCGACAGCCCGGTCGCCACGTAGCCGCGCCGCATCAGGCTCTCCGACTGTCGCCTCAGGTGAAGGCGGGCGCGGAGGGCGAGCCGGGGGTCGGAAAAATAGAGGCGAGGGGCTCCGAGAGGGATCTCGACTCCGACCCGGCGTGCGCGGGGCGGCGAGCCGGTCTTCCAGATGCGAACCCCCTCCGGATCCGGCTCCGGGAAGATTCGGCCCTCCGCGGCCAGCCTCACTTCCCGTCTCTCGAGCTCCCAGTGGACCTCGAACCGGTCGGTCGGGAGCTTTCCGTACATTCCGCCGATGTGCCCGTAAAAATCCCGGAAATAATCTTTCGCGCGCGCCCGAAGCCGGACGAGATTCAACCGTGCGTTCTTGACGAGCAGCGGGTCGTAGGTCCACGTCACGAGATCGATTCCGCGGGCGAGACACCAGCGGCGTTGAAAGAACTTCAGGCGAACCGACAGGCCGCGGCCCTGCGCCTGCGGATGGACGGCCAGGAGGTGCGAGTGCTGGCAGATCCTGCCGTCGAGAATGCGCGGAAACCCGTGAACGAACCCGAGCATTCGCCGCCCCTCGAACGCGCCGGCGGTCAGCCCCCCGGCATGGGTGATCGCGATCAGGTCCGCCGCGGCCGGCGTCGCGAGGCTCGACATCCGCCAGGCGGCCCGGGCGATCGCCTGGGCGGCCGCAAATTCCGAGGGCTCCCGCAACTCGCGAAGGAGGACCCGCGTCACGCGAGATCCCGGAGGAGACGCTCGAGAAAATCCACGCGCCGCGGAAGATCTTCCACGAGCGCGAACTCGTGAACCGCGTGGGCTCCGTCGCCTCCCGGGCCGAGGCCGTCCAGCGTGGGGACGCCGGCCGCCGCGGTCAGGTTTCCGTCGGACGCTCCCCCGACCCGTTCGGCGCCGAGCTCCCAGCCCGATCCGGCGGCGATCGCCTTCGCCCTCTCGTAGAGCGCCGTGGATTCCGCGTTCGGCTCCATCGGGGGCCGGTCGAAACCCCCGGCCACCGTGATCGCGACGCGCGGATCGATCGGGTCGCGTCCCGCGATCGCCGCCGCGACGCGAGCCTGCTCGGCGGCCGTCCAGACGCGGACGTCGACGGAGAGCCGGGCACTCTCCGGGACGACGTTGGTCTTCGTACCCGAAGCCGCGATTGTCGGAGTGACGCTCGTGCCGGCCGCCGCGTCGCCGAGCGTCTCGAGAAACAGGACGAAGCGCGAGAGCTCGGCAAGGGCCGACGCGCCCTTTTCGGGTTCCAGTCCCGCGTGCGCGGCGCGGCCCGCAAACGAAATCTCGAACAATCCCGTTCCCTTGCGGGCGACCTTCGCGGCCCCGCCCCGCGACGGCTCGAGCACGAGAACGCGGTCGTGCCGCTTTGCTTCCTCCAGGAGGAGGTGGCGGGAAGCGCGCGTACCGATCTCTTCGTCGGGAGTGAGGAACAGGGAGGCACCGACGGCCGCGCCCTCGCGGCGGAGCCTTTCGAGGGCGTGGATCGCGACCGCGATGCCCGCCTTCATGTCGAAGACGCCCGGGCCCGTCGCGGCCCCGTTTTCGATCCGGAACGGGCGCTCCCGAAGCGTCCCCGCCGGCCACACGGTGTCGAGATGCCCGACGAGGAGCGTCCCGCCGGTTCCGCCTCCGAGACGGGCCCGGATCGCGTCGCCGGCCGGGGGCGACGGCAAGCGTTCCGCGCGAAGGCCAGCAAGCTCCAGTCGGCGCACGATCCACTCCCCGAGGGACGAGACGAGCCCCGGGTCGTCCGACGGCGACTCGTGCTCGACGAGGGCCCGAAGGTCGTCGAGGATTTCCGTCACGGGACGAACTCCTCGCGAGCCGTCGTGTATCGATCCAGCACGTCGGCGCGCACGTCCACGCCGATCCCGGGACCTTCCGGAACCGGCATCTCGCCCGCTGAGGCCTCGAGGGAGGGCTCCACGATGTCCTCTTCGAAGTAGCGGGACGCGGACGACGTGTCGCCCGGCTTTCGAAAGTTCGGAAGCGCGGCGAGATGAATGTTCGTGGCGCGACCGACCCCGGCTTCCAGCATCCCCCCGCACCAGACGGGAATTTCTGTTTCAGCGCAGGCGTCGTGGATGGCCTTCGCCTCCCCCAGGCCTCCGACCCGTCCGATCTTGACGTTGATCACTTTCGCGGCTCCGAGCGCGATCGCGGCGCGCGCGTCCGCGGCGGACCGAATCGACTCGTCGAGGCAGATCGGCGTTTCCATCCGGCGGGCCAGCTCCGCGTGTTCCCGGAGATCCTCGTGGTGAAGCGGCTGTTCGAGGTAGTCGAGACCGAATTCGTCGAGCCGGACGAGCAGCGGCGCGTCCTCGAGGGAATAGGCGGCGTTCGCGTCCGCCGTCAAGACAATCGACGGAAACCTCGCCCGGACGGGTCCGACGACGTCGAGATCGCGCCCGGGCCCGATCTTGACCTTGATTCTCTTGTAGCCTTCGTCGACGTGCCGGGAGACGAGCGCGAGAAGGGCCTCCTCGGTCGGCTGGAGCCCGAGCGAAACGCCGACGTCGACCTTCTTCCGGACGCCCCCGAGCGCCCTCGCGAGGGACACGCCCGCCTGCTTCGCCTCGAGGTCGCGAAGCGCGCAGTCGACCGTCGCCTTGGCCATCCGGTGCCCGCGAATCGGCGCCGCGCGATCCGCGAAATCGGCGGAACCCGTCCCGTCGCGGCCGAAGAGCAGCGGAAGGAGGAAGTCCGCCAGGACGTGCCGCGCCGTCGCGATCGTCTCGGGCGAATACAGCGGCTCCTCCTCCGCAACGCACTCCCCCCACCCGGAGAAGTCTCCGGAATCGAGCCGTAGCAGGAGAAACTTCTTCCACGAATGTTCTCCGAACGAAGTTCGAAACTTGAACTTCAGCGGCATCTCGACGCGACGAAGGACGGCCCTCCGAATTCGCATGGGCGAGCAGTTTCGCACGGAACTGGGATAAATTCCTCCCATGGATTCGCTCGGCTTTCCGATCGTCCGGCTTCGCCGCCTTCGGCGAACAGCGGGACTCCGGGCGATGGCGCGCGAGACCCGGTTGTCGCCGTCGCAATTCATCGCGCCCCTCTTCGTCCGAAAAGGGAAGAACGTGCGCGAAGAAATCTCGTCGCTGCCGGGAGTCTTCCGGCTCTCGCCCGACACGGCGCTTCGCGAGGCCGAAGAGCTCCTCGCTCTCGGAATCCCGGCCGTCATCCTGTTCGGGCTCCCGGAACGCAAAGACGAGGAAGGGTCCGAGGCATGGGACGATTCGGCCGCGGTCCAGGAAACCGCGCGGTCGCTCAAGAAGAACCTGCCCGAGCTGACCGTCGCAACGGACGTCTGCCTGGACGAGTACACGTCCCACGGGCACTGCGGGGTCGTTCGAGACGGCGGAGTCGACAACGACGCGACGCTTCCGCTCCTCGCGAAAACGGCGCTTTCCCACGCGCGCGCCGGCGCCGACATCCTCGCGCCCTCCGACATGATGGACGGACGGGTCGCCGCGATTCGCGCGGAGCTCGACCGGAACGGCCTGACCGAACGGGCGATCCTCGCCTACTCGGCGAAGACCGCCTCGGCCTTCTACGGGCCCTTCCGCGAGGCGGCCGATTCCGAGCCGAAATTCGGCGACCGCCGGGGATACCAGATGGACCCCGGCAATGCGCGGGAAGCGATGCGGGAAATCGAGCTCGACCTTCAGGAGGGCGCGGACGCCGTCATGGTGAAGCCGGCGCTTTCCTATCTCGACATCCTCGCGAAGGCTCGCGCGCGCTTCGATTGCCCGATCGCCGCGTACAACGTCTCGGGCGAGTACGCGATGGTCCGCGCCGCGGGACGAAACGGCTGGATCGACGAAAAGCGCGTCACCTGCGAAATCCTGACTTCAATCGTCCGCGCGGGCGCGGACTGGATCCTCACCTACCACGCGAAAGAAGCCGCGCAGTGGCTCGCCGACGGAACGTTCCTGGCCTAAGAAGCCGCCCGGCGACGAAGAGAGAACACGCATGACGAAGAAGAAACGCGCCGAGTCCCGCCGGCGCGAGCGAAAGACTTCCCATTCGAGCGCCATCTTCCGGGAGGCGAAGAAGCTCCTGCCGGGCGGCGTCGACTCTCCCGTCCGGTCGTTCGCCGCGGTCGGGGGCGAGCCCTTTTTCGTGCGCGGCGGCCGGGGATCGAAGCTCCGCGACGCGGACGGAAACGTCTATCTCGACTACGTGATGTCGTACGGCCCGCTCCTTTTCGGCCACGCGCCGGGAAGGATCGTTCAGGCGGTGCGCGCGGCGGCCCGGCTCGGGACTTCGTTCGGAGCGCCGACGGAGCTCGAAGTCATGCTCGCGCGGCGGGTGTGCCGCGCGATGCCGTCGATCGAGAGGATCCGCTTCGTCTCCTCCGGGACCGAAGCCGCGATGAGCGCGATCCGCGTCGCCCGCGGATTCACGAAACGGGACCTGATCGTCAAGACCGACGGCGGCTACCACGGGCATGCCGACTCCTTTCTCGTCGCGGCCGGCTCCGGCGCCGCGACGCTCGGAATCGCGGGAAGCCCCGGAGTTCCGCAGGCGCTCGCGGAGAAGACGCTCGTCGTCCCCTACAACGACGCCGACGCTCTCGGCAACGCCTTCCGGAAACACGCGGAGCAGATCGCCGCCTTCATCGTAGAGCCCGTCGCCGCGAACATGGGCGTCGTGAATCCCCGGCCCGGTTATCTCGAGGCGGCCCGCGAGATCACGAAGAAGAACGGCGCGCTCCTGATCTTCGACGAAGTGATCACCGGGTTTCGGCTCGCGCTCGGCGGCGCCCAGGAAGTCTACGGAATCGTTCCCGACATGACCTGCCTCGGAAAGATCATCGGAGCGGGGCTACCGGTCGGCGCTTACGGGGGCCGCTCCGACGTCATGGCCATGGTCTCGCCCGACGGCCCGGTCTACCAGGCCGGAACGCTTTCTGGAAACCCGCTCGCGATGACCGCGGGAATCGCGATGCTCGACACCCTCGCGCGCGACAAACCGTATGCCGAGCTCGAGCGAAAGGCCGCCGAGTTCGAGCGGCTCATGGCCGCGGAAATCGAAGCCGCAGGCGCATCGCGACAAACCTGCTGGAACCGCGCCGGCTCCATGGGCACCCTCTTTTTCACGCCCGGGCCGGTGACGAGCTATGCCGACGCGAAGAAATCCGACACGGCAGCGTACGGACGCTACTTCCACGCCGCTCTCGACCGGGGTGTCTTTCTCGCCCCCGCGCAGTTCGAGGCGATGTTCTTCTCGACCGCGCATTCCGATGCGGACATCCGGAGGACCGCGAAGATTCTCGGAGAATCGCTGCGGGTCGCGCTCGCCGGCTGAAACTTCCCGCTGAGGTATCCTTTCCCCAGCTTGCAGCCCGACATCGTCGCCGCGATCGATCGCCTCGAGGGCGAGAACGTCCTTCCTCCGCCGACCGCCGCATCGCTCCGGCGCGTCGCGAAGGGCGATCTTGTCTCGGTTCGATTCGAAATCCGCGCGTTCCTCTACGGCGGAGTCGCACTGATCGCGGCGGGCGCGGGCCTGTTCGTCAAGGAGCACTACCGCCAGATCGGCCCGGTCGCGATCACGCTCGCCCTGAGTCTCGCCGGCGGGGCGTGCCTCCTGTACGTCCTGAACCGCGCGCCGGATTTCTCGTGGAAGGCCGTTCCCTCGCCGACCCTCGCGTTCGACTACGTTCTGCTCCTCGCGGTTCTCCTCTTCGGCGCCGACCTGGCGTACGTCGAGGCGCAGTTCCGCCTGCTCGGGCCGAACTGGGAGTATCACCTGCTCGTGTATTCGCTGATCTGCCTGGTGGCCGCCTTCCGTTTCGATTCCGCCGCCGTCCTCTCCCTCGCGCTCACTTCCTTCGCCGCCTGGCGGGGAGTCGCGGCCCGGAATCCGCTCGCGATTCTCTTCGCGGACCCGACCGCCCGAATCCGGGCGAACGCGATCTTCTGCGGCGCGCTGTTCGCGGCCGGCGCCGTCTGGAGCGCCCGCGCCCGCCGGAAAGCCCACTTCGAGCCCGTCTGGGCGAACCTCGGCCTTCTCCTCGATCTTCGGAGGGCTCCTTTCGGGGGTCTTCACCGCGGGAAACTGGATGATCTGGGAGATTCCCCTGCTCGTGGTCTGTGCCGCGGCGCTCGCGATCGGGCTTCGGTTCGGACGCGAGCTCGTTCTGGCGCAGGGCGTGCTGGCCGGCTATGTCGGCCTGCTCAAGATCGTTCTTCACCCGCTCCGCGACGAGGTCGCCGTTCTCGCCGTCATCACCCTCTCGGGAATCGGCGTGCTGGCGCTCCTGCTCGTGCTGCACCGGACCGTGAAGGCGCGACATGCGCCGTGAGCTCGCGGCCGCCGAGCGTCACGTCGCCGTGCGCGACGCCGCCCGCGGATGGGCGAAAGCCGGGGCGATCGGCGAGGACACCCGGCTCGACATCGATTCGCGATTTCCGCTCGACCGGGTCGGGAAACCCCTCGTCTGGAGGATCCTGATCTTCTTTTTCTCCTGCGTGATTCTGTGCTCGTTCTTCGGCCTCGTCGCCGCGACGAACCGGCCCTCGAGGGACGGATTCACCGTTCTCGCGCTCTTTTTCGGCGTCGCGCTCGCGGTCGCGACCGAATTCCAGCAGGGCCCCCTCCGCTTCGACGGGACCGGGGGCGAAGCCGCGACGTCTTTCCTGTCGCTGGCGTTCCTGACCGCGGCGGCGGCGTCGAGCTTCCTCGGGTCTTCGGCTTCCCCGCCCCGGATCGGCTCGACCCTTCTCTTCGCCGGGGTCGTGTGCGCGGCGGGATGGTGGAGATGGGGGTTTCCGGTCTACGCGCTCTTTTCGGCCGCTTCGGTCTTTTTCTGCATTTCCATCTTCGTCCCCGTTCCGCGCCTCGGATGGATCGCCGCCTCCGCTGTTCTCGCGATCCTCGCGGCCAGGCGCCGGGACGACGCGCGTCTGGCGCCGGCCCATCGGGCGGGGATGAGCGTCGTCCTCGCGGCCGCTCTCGCGGCCGCTTACGCGGCGGTAAACCTGTACTCGCTCGACCAGGGCGCGATCGAGGAAGCGCGGCCGGGGCCGTCCGCGGCAAGGCTCGCCGGGCCGCTGGTCCGGGGCCTCGCGATCGCGGCCACGGCGATCTTCCCGATCCTCCTGGCCATGGCGGGCGCGAGGAAGCGCAGCCGGCTGTTCCTCGACCTCGGAATCGTTTTCGGCGCGCTCTCGCTCGCGACGCTCCACTCCTACGTTCGGCTCGGTCCTCTGTGGCTCGTGCTGACGGAGACGGGCGCCGGTCTCGTCCTGCTCGCGATCTGGACCGAGAGATTCCTCGGCCGGGGCCGCGGCCGCGAACGCGCCGGTCTCACCGCCGAGCCGCTCTTCGAAGACGTCTCGCGCGCGCAAATGCTCTCCGCCGCGGCGGCCGCTGCGACGTTCGCGCCGGAATCCCGGGCCGCCGAGCCCGGGACCGGGCTCTCGGCCGGCGGCGGAGACTTCGGGGGCGGGGGCGCGAGCGGAGAGATCTGAGCGTGGCGCCGTGAAGCCTCCCTTCCCGGGACCGCTCGTCCGATACGTGCTTCCGAAACGCGACCTCTGGCGGCGCATTTTCGTCGAGCGCCTGACCGAGCCGCTGCATCTCAACGTCCTGTCGCTCTTTGTGGCGGTTTTCGGAACCTATCGCGCGAAGATCGCGTTCGATCTCATCCTCCGGCAGGAATACGCCTACGGAATGCAGCAGGCCGCCGCCCTCGCAAAGGCGCGCGGCCTGTCGCGCGTGACGATCGTGGAGCTCGGAGTCGGAGCGGGGACGGGGTTGCTGAATCTGTGTGCGATCGCGAAGTCGCTTTCGCCCGCCGCCGGCGTTCGATTCGAGATCGTGGGTTTCGATTCCGGTCGGGGCCTGCCGGCGCCCGCGGACTATCGGGATCATCCGGAGGCCTACGGACAGGGCTGGTACCCCATGCATGCGGACAAGTTAGCCGGCGCGCTCGCCGGAGCGGCGACGCTCGTCCTGGGCGACTTCGCGGAAACGGTCGTTCCGTTCGTGAAGCAGCTGGACCCCTCGGCGCCCGTCGGGTTTGCGATCCTCGACGTCGATTACTACTCCTCCGCGAAGAGCGCGCTCGAGCTTTTCGCCGGCCCGCCCTCCGTCTACCTGCCGTATTTCCCGGTTTACGTCGACGACATCAAGCTTCCGTCGCACAATTCGCGCGCCGGCGAAGCGCTCGCGATCGAAGAGTTCAATCGCGATCACCCCGATCGCGTTCTCGAGTTCGACCGCTTCCTCGTTCACTCGCGGATCTTCAAGCACGCGCGATGGTTGAGCCACATGCACAAGCTTCACGTTCTCGACCATCCGGAAAGAAACGATCTCTCGCCCCGGGGGCAGATCCGCGATCCCGGTAATCCCTACCTCACGGAACGGCTGCCGGCCTCCTGATAGGCCTTTCGTGCCCCCTCGTAGCAGGACCGGTCGTAGCTCGCGTCGTTCAGATCCTGTTCCATCAGCGGAAGGGTCGCGCGCATCAAGGCCGCGTCCCCGCTCTGCGAAACGATGTACGCAGCGTTGCAAGCCGCCACCGTCCCGAACCGGCCGACGTCGATCCAACCGACGTCCCGGATCACCTTCTGAAGATCGCGGTCCGCCTTCGTCGCCGCCTTCCGAAGCTTCTCCGGATCGGCGAGCGATCTCAATCGATTCGCGGATCCCTTCAGGTCGTCCTGGATCGAGCGGATGAACGCGCTGCCCAGGCTGCGCGGATCGGGGATCGGAACGACGTCCGCCGGAGGAGGCGGGACCGCGGCGGTCGAGACCGCTGCGGGAGGCTCGGCAGCGTTCGGTGCCGTCGGCGCGGCGGATTCCATCCACAGATCGCGCGAGACTTTCCAGCCGCCCTCCGCCGCGCGCTTCCACACCGCGAGGTAGATCATGCGATCGACGGTTCGTGACCTGCCCGGAAAATCCCATTGCGCCACGGTCTGACCGCTCTCGACGGCGATGTCTTCACACACTTCGAGGTTCGAGGTCTCGAACCTTTCGTCCACGAGCGTCCCGCCCGCCTTCACGAACCGTTCGAGCCGACGAACGGCCGATTCCCGTCCGGCGGCGCGGTCCAGGTACATCTCCGACATGCCGTCGGTGTCGCGGCGGACTTCGGCGCGCGCGAACCGCGCCTGCTCGTCCTCGATCGCCTGTCGAACCGACGCCGCGCCGGATTCCGCCGCCGCGGCAGGCCGCGAGAGCGCGGCCAGGAGAAGAACGGGGATCGCGATCCTCGGAGAGCGGGTCTTCATCCGGCGATTATTCACGAGGACCGCGATCCTCACAACTTCGATTTCCAGCCGTCAGCGAGACGGCTCCGGGCAATAAGGGGAAAACCCGGCGGCCGCCTCGCGCCGCTCGAGAGCGTCGGGCCGACCCGGCAGAACTCCGAGCCGGACGAGCTGGGGATGAAATTCGTAGCGAAGGCGCACCGACGCCGCCGGCTGGCGCTCGAGATCCAGCGACACTTCGTAAACCTCGTGAGAGTCGCGGCGCCCCATCCCCGTCGCCGCAAATTCGTCGGAGAGGTCTCCGACCCCGGTCTTCGCTTCGCTCCGGGGCGCGGGCACTCCTCCGGCGGCGGATTCCCTGCGGACTCCCGGATCTTGCGAAGGCTGCGGCGCGGACAACATCGGAACGGGAAGCGGGGCGTGCTCTTTGTAGAACACCGCCTCGATCACGCCGAGGTCGCCGGTCTTTCCCAGCCACGCGCCGTAAGAGCCCTTCTCTCCCGTGAAGAAAAACTCGCGCGCGTCCGAGCCGTCGACCTGCCAGCCGGGGATCGTCACCGTCTCGTGGGGATCGAGAATCCACTTTTTCGCGCTCCAGGCATCCGTGTGACGGGCATCGATCGTGTTGAGCCCGTCCACGGCAAGCGCGACCGCGACCCGGTACGCCAGCGGGTTCGTGATTCGCAGCGCGTACCGCTGCCCGCGAACGGCTTCCACGTAGACGGAACCCCGGCCGCGGAGCTCGGATACCGGAGCGCCGTTGACAAGGACCGAGACCGAAAACCCGCGATCCTCCGCCGCGTGAGCCTCGGCCGCGAGGATCAGAAGACCGGCAAACCACTTCCATCGTCGTCCCATAGGGCCTCCTTTGCCTCATGAGACACCGGCGCCGGCATAAGGTTCCCGGCCCGGGCGAGCCGGACCGGCGCGGAGACCAGAATGTAGAACCAGTCGGCGAGCGGCGAGCGAATCAGCTCATGGTCCCGTTCGAGCAGCGGGAGCAGAAACGCGTTGCGCGGGTCTTCCCTCGCGGCAATGTACACGGTCACGCCGTGGGCGATCTCCGAATCGAGGAACGGGACGAGGACTGCCGCTTCGGCTCGAAGCGATCGAGCGTCGTCCGCAGTGACGGCCCCCTCGCGCCAGCCGGGGTGCTGCTGCTGGGATGCGGGGAACGACACCAGCCGCACCCTCGAATCGCCCGCCGCGTAATACTCGAGCGGAGGCCGGGCAAGGCCGAGCGTGACGACGTCGGCAGACTGCCCCGGCGCGAGGCGCCCCCGAACGTCACGAAGGATGAGCTGCTCCCGCCGAGTCGGCCGCGGCCCGAAACGGGGGCGCCACTGGGGCACGACCGTCCACACGCAGGCGGCGGCGAGAAGCGCCCCGAGGACGCGCGCCGGGGGGCCCGCGCGGAATGCGGCCCGGGCCGCGAGCAAAGCGAGACCCGTCTCGGTGATCACTTCGAGCCGTCCCGGCAGCCCGATCGGTCGGTCGGCGAAAAGCGCCGCGGTCTCCAGAAGGAGAAAGCCGAAGAGGAGGAACGAGCCCGCGAGGGTTAGAAACCGTTCTCCCCGGGTATTCTCGCTCGAGCCTCTCCCTCGCGCCGATCCCCAGGCGAGAAGCACGACGACCAGAAGCGCGGACACGATCTCGCGCGCCGACAGCTGGGGAAGGATCGTGCCGGCCATCGGCGGATACGGCTTGCGCCACCCCGGCAGCGAAATCCGGGTGGACACGAGAATCGGCGCCCAGCGAGGAACGCCGCCCCAGATCTCGCGAATGTAGTCCGCGGCGCCGCGGGGAAGCCGCAGGGCCGCCGGAGTCCAGGCGAGCGCGGCCGCCGCGCCGGCGAGCAGGATCGCGGAGCCGCGCCCGCGTCCCCGCGCATCCCCGGCGGACAGGAGAGCGGCGAGGCCCACCGCGAGGACCGCGGCCGTTCCGTAGAAGTGCGTCGATCCCCCGGCCAACGTGCAGAGGACAGCGAGGGCAAAAAATCCTCTTCGCTCCGGCTCGGCTCCGGCGCGGACGAGCGCCCAGATCTGGAGGACGACGAGCAGCACGAGCAGGGCGTAAGGCTTCGCGTCCGTCGACTGGTCGATCTGGACCGTCGAGAGGCCGAAGAGCAACGCTGCCACGATCGCCCCCACCGAACCGAAGACGCGCCGGACGGCGTCGGCGAGAAAGCCGAGCGCGGCCATTCCGCAGAGAAGGGAGACGGTCTTCAGGGCGACCGGCCCGTCCCCGAAGAACGAGCCCCAGACCTTCATGCCGACGAAATACAGCGGAGGATGCGCCTCCGCGCGCACCGCGCCGAGGATCCGCGACCAGGAGTTTCGAGCCAGGTTCGCCGTCAGGAATTCGTCGAACCAGAGGAACTTGTCGTGGATCGCGGAGAGCCGCAGGAGGAGCGCGAGCCCGAAGACGCCGCAGAAAATGCCGAACGCGGCGAAGAGCGAGCTCCTAGCGCCGCGCGCGTTTCCGGCTTCCACCCAGGATCTTTCGCAGGTACTGCCCCGTGAACGACTCGCGGACCGCCGCGAGGTCCTCCGGCGTGCCTTCCGCGAGGATGCGGCCGCCGCCCTCTCCCCCTTCGGGGCCCAGATCCACGACCCAGTCGGCCGTCTTGATGACGTCGAGGTTGTGCTCGATCACGATGACCGTGTTCCCCCGGTCCGTGAGGGAATGCAGCACGGAGAGGAGCTTGTGGATGTCGTCGAAGTGAAGGCCGGTCGTCGGCTCGTCGAGGAGGTAGAGCGTGCGTCCGGTCGAGCGTTTCGCGAGCTCGCGCGCGAGCTTGATTCTCTGCGCCTCGCCTCCCGACAGCGTGGTCGCGGGCTGGCCGAGCGTGATGTAGCCGAGGCCGACGTCGGTCAGCGTTCCGCAGATGTTCGCGATCGGGGGGATGTTGCGGAACAGCTCGAACGCCTGCTCGACGGTCAGGTCGAGGATTTCGGCGATCGACTTGCCCTTGTAGGTGACCTGCAGCGTCTCGCGGTTATAGCGCTTTCCCCCGCAGACCTCGCACGTCACGTAGATGTCGGGCAGGAAGTGCATCTCGATCTTGATCTGCCCGTCGCCGGAACAGGCCTCGCACCGGCCCCCCTTCACGTTGAAAGAGAAACGGCCCGGCTGGTACCCGCGTGTCCGGGCTTCGGGAGTCTTCGACATCAGGTCCCGGATCGCGTTGAAGACCCCGGTGTACGTCGCCGGGTTGCTCCGCGGAGTGCGGCCAATCGGGGACTGGTCGATGTCGATGACCTTGTCGATCTCGAAGATCCCCTCGACGCGATCGTGCTTCCCCGGTTTTTCCGACGAATTGTAGAGGGCGCGCGCGAGCGCCGGGTAGAGGATGTCGTTGACGAGCGTCGATTTTCCGGAGCCGGAGACGCCCGTGACGCACGTCATGACCCCGAGCGGAAATCGCACGTCCAGGTTCTTCAAGTTGTGCTCGCGGGCCCCCCGCACGACGAGCGCCTTCGCCGAGCCGGGCCGGCGCACGAGCGGGATCGGGATCTCCCGTTCGCCCGAGAGGTATTTGCCGGTGAGCGAGCGCGGAAAGCGCGCGATCTCCCCGGGCGCTCCCTGCGCGACGATCTCCCCCCCGTGCACGCCCGCGCCGGGGCCGAGGTCGATCACGTGGTCGGCCGCCTGGATCGTCTCCTGGTCGTGCTCCACGACGAGAACGGTGTTGCCGAGATCCCGCATCGAGAGGAGCGTGTCGATCAGCTTCCGGTTGTCCCGCTGGTGCAACCCGATCGACGGCTCGTCGAGGACGTAGAGAACGCCGGTCAGCTTGGATCCGATTTGCGTGGCGAGATGGATGCGCTGCGACTCGCCCCCGGAAAGCGTCGCGGCCGTGCGGGAGAGATTGAGGTAACCGAGCCCGACGTTCTCCATGAATCCGAGGCGATCGCGGATCTCCTTGAGGATCTTGCCGGCAATCTCCGTCTCCCGGGAGGAAAGACGGAGCGCTTCGAACCATTCGATCCCGTCGCTGATCGTGAGGCCGGAAATTTCGTCGATCGCGCGGCCCGAGACCTTCACGGCGAGCGCCTCGGGCTTCAGGCGGCGCCCTCCGCACTCGGGGCAATCGGTCGCCGACATGTACCGCTCGAGCTCCGCCTGGTTCTCGGGATTGTCCGTTTCGCGATACCGGCGCTCGAGCATCGGGACGAGGCCCTCGTATTTCGACCGCCACTTGTACTCGCCCTTCTCGGCGACCCAGGAGAAGTTGATCTCGTCCCTCCCCGAGCCATAGAGGATGACGTCCTTGGCCTTCTTCGAGAGATCCTGAAACTTCGTGTCGAGCGAAAACTTGTAGTGCCGGGCGAGCTGTTTCATCTGGCGGCTTCGCCAGTTCGTCGAACCGGGCTTCAAAATCCCGATCGCGCCGCCGTTGATCGACTTGTCGGGAGCAGCGATCAGGCGGTCCGGGTCGGCGCGAAGAATCGATCCGAGCCCGGAGCACTTCGCGCAGGCGCCGTACGGCGAGTTGAAGGAGAAAAGCCGCGGCGTGATTTCCGAGAGCGATGTGCCGCAGTCGGGGCACGCGTAATTGGCCGAGAGCAGATCCTCGGTCCCGTCCGGCCGAAGGAGAACGACGAGCCCGCCCGAAACGCGGACCGCCGTCTCGATGGAGTCGGCGAGTCTCTTGCGGTAATCGGCGTCCTCGGGACCCTTCGCGACGAGACGGTCGACGACGACCTCGATCGTGTGCTTCTTCTGCTTGTCGAGCTCGGGCGGCGAATCGAGATCCACCATTTCCCCGTCGACGCGGGCGCGGAGAAATCCCTCCTGGATCATCTGCGCCATCTGCTTCTTGTATTCGCCCTTCTTACCGACGACGTGCGGCGCGAGGATCGAAAAGCGCGCCCCCTCCGGAAGCCGGGCGGCCCGATCGACCATTTCCTGCACGGTCTGAGCGGCGATCGATCGGCCGCATTTCGGGCAGTGCGGCTTGCCGATCGACGCGTACAGGAGGCGAAGGTAGTCGTGGACCTCGGTGACCGTGCCCACGGTCGAGCGAGGGTTCTTGGAGGTCGTTCGCTGATCGATCGAAATCGCCGGCGAGAGGCCCTCGATCGAATCGACATCCGGTTTTTCCATCTGCTCCAGGAACTGGCGCGCGTAGGCGGAAAGGGACTCGACGTACCGCCTTTGTCCTTCGGCAAAAATCGTGTCGAAGGCGAGCGACGATTTCCCCGATCCGGAGACGCCGGTGACGACGATGAGCCGGTCGCGGGGGATCTCGAGGGTGACGTTCTTGAGGTTGTGCTGTCGGGCTCCCCGGATCGTCAGAGACTCCATCCGGCCGATTCTATCCGAGCGTCGAGCCCCGGGACTTTCGCAACCGGCCCCGCCTTTTCACCAGGAATAATGGCGGATGGCGGCCTGTTCTTTCTGACTCCAATGCGAAAGAACTGGGGAAAGACATTCGGACTGTTGCTGTGTGCCCTGGCGTTTGCCGGATCGCGGCCATTCACGCCCCCGAGCGCGGCCCCGCCGGCCGCCCCGGCGAAGACCCCTGTCCGGACGGACAGCGCCGCTTCGGATCCCGGGGCCGGGAGCTTCGACATCCCGTTTGTCTACAACGACCGCGTCGCCCTCATGATCGACGCCTACTGCAACCGCGTTCACGATCGTTTCGAAGAGGGGCTCGAAAACGCCGGCCGCTACGAGCCTCTGATCCGCACCACGTTTCAGGCCGAGGGCCTTCCCGAGGATCTCGTCTACGTCGCGATGATCGAATCTTCGTTTCGGCCGATGGCCCGCTCGAGCGCGCGCGCCCAGGGGATCTGGCAATTCGTGAAATCGACAGGCCACCGATTCGGCCTGAAATCCGACTCGTACATCGACGAGCGGGCCGATCCCGCAAAGGCCACGCTCGCCGCCGCGAAGTTCTGGAAGACTCTCTACGGCGAGTTCGGCGACTGGAACCTCGCGATGGCGGCCTACAACTCGGGCGAAGGACGGGTCTCTTCGGCGATCCGCCGAACCGGGCTCGACGACTACTGGGACCTCTGCCGGCAGAACGCCCTGCCGCGCGAGACCTGCAACTACGTTCCCGGCGTAATCGCGGCCGGAATGATCGCCCGCGATCCGCGGCAATACGGGTTCGACGTCAAGCGCCAGGATGCCCCCGAGTTCGACACGGTCGTTGTCGACAAGCCGATCGACCTGCGCACCCTGGCGCGCAAGTCCGAAGTCGACCTGGGACAGCTCCGCGAGCTCAACCCGGAGCTCCGCACGACGCTCGTCCCGGGCCGCCGCTCCGGTTATCCCCTCGTCGTGCCGACCGGAGACCGCGAGGCGATCGAATCCACGCTCGCCGCGCTTCCCGACCGCGGAAGGACCCGCGGCCGGGCGCGGCGGCCGCCCCAGTCGCGGGACGCCTAATTTAATTCTGATATTTAGCTGTATTACAGAATAAAATTCTTGAAACATCAATTCCGCATTGTTATTATTGCGGAATGTCCCACTATGACCCGACCGATGCGCGGATCCTGAACCTCCTCCAGGAGGACGGGTCGATGACGAACGCCGACCTCGCCGAGCGGATCGGCCTGACTCCCGCACCGACGCTGGAGCGCGTCCGGAAACTCGAGCGAGAGGGCTACATCCGAAAGTACGTCGCTCTCGTCGACCCGGGAAAGCTCGGAAAACCGGTGACCGCGTTCGTCTCGGTCATCATGCGGTCGCACGGGCAGCAGACGGACGAGTCTCTCCGAAAATCGGTCGCCCGGCTTCCGGAAGTCCTCGAATGCCACCACATTGCTGGCGAGGAGGATTACCTGCTGAAAGTCGTCGCGGCCTCGCCGACCGATTACGAGCGGTTCGTCCTGGGCAAGCTGATGAAGATCCCCGGAATCGAAAAGATCAAGACGACGTTCGTTCTTTCTTCCTCGAAGCTCGAGACGAAAGTCCTCGCCGAGATCGACGCGGGCCCCTGACATGCAGGTCTGGAACTTCGGTTTTCTCGCGTTCACGTCGCTGTTCACGGTGATGAATCCGATCTCGGCAGCCCCGATCTTCGTCGGGATGACGGACGGAGATTCGCCCTCGGAGCGCCGGAAGGTCGCGTTCAAATCGAGCCTCGCCGCCGGGGCGACGCTGCTGACCTTCGAGGCCGCGGGCAGCCTGATCTTCTCCTTTTTCGGGATCACGGTCCCGGCATTCCAGATCGCCGGCGGCGTGCTCTTCACGATGATCTCGATCAAGACCCTGAACAACGGCCGCGAGGAGGTCGAAGCGGAAGAGGCGGCGGGAACCGACCCGTCGATCGTGCCGCTCGGCATCCCGACGATCGCCGGGCCCGGGGCGATCTCGACGGTCATGGCGCTCGTCGGCCAGGCCACGACCTTTCCGCATCGGGCAGTCCTCGCGGGCGCGATCGGGACGGCAATCGTCCTCACGTGCCTGATTCTGCTGGCCGCGCCGACGATCGTCGTTCGGATCGGCCGCACGGGACAGCGGATCGTCGCGAAGATCATGGGCCTCATCACGTGCGTGATCGGCGTCCAGTTCATCATCAACGGGATCACGCCCGTCGCCGTGCAGATCCTCAAGAGCGCGCGGTAGGGAACTCTCGCTCGGCCCGCTTGGGTCGACAGGACCCATCCGGCGCACGGGAGAGGCGGGTTGCGCCGGAATATGAAATAAGGGCATGATTCCCTCAGCAAGCCGCCGGAGGCGCCTCCGGACGGCGGTCGGAGGGTTGGAAAAATGAACGGTCGATCTCGCAACGGGAGAATCCCGAACTGGTTTCTCGCGCTGATTCTGGTGCTGCCGGCGGCTCGCTCGCAGGCGGGATACCTCAGCTGGACGAGCCACGGGCCGGAAGGCGGCCAGATCACCGCGCTCGCGGTCGACTCCGCCAAGCCGGACACCGTTTACGCCGGAACCGGCTTTGCCGGCGTGTTTCGAAGCACCGACGGCGGCGCGAGCTGGAGCGCGGTCAGCACGGGTTTGACGGATCCCCACGTGCACGCGCTCGCGATCCATCCCTCGAATTCCTCGACCATCTACTCGGGAACGCTCGACGGGGTCTTCAAGTCGACCGACGGAGGGCGGAAATGGACGCGCGCGAGCTCCGGGTTCAAGAAGAACGCGGTCGTCTTCTCTCTCGCGATCGACCCAACCGCCCCGGAGACCGTGTACGCGGGAACCAACGGCGACGACGTCTTCAAGACGACCGACGGCGGGGCCCACTGGCTGCCCCTTCCCACCGGCCAGAGCTACGGCGTGATTACGGCCCTCGCGATCGATCCCGTGCGGCACGACACCGTCTACGCGGCCTCCTTCAGCGGCGTCTTCAAGACGAACGACGGAGGGCGCACCTGGGCCGCCGTTCGGCGGGGCATGACGGTGATGGACGTTTTCGCGATCGCGATCGACCCCGAGGCGCCGTCCACGATCTTCGCGGGAACCGGCCTCGGGGGAGCGTTCCGCAGCCTCGACGGCGGCGACCACTGGGAGCCGATCAACTCCGGGCTTCCGAGCGCCCTCGTGCAGGCCGTGGCCGTGAGCTCGAAGTTGCCGGGGACCGTCTACGCGGGCAACGGCACGAACGGCCTCTGGAAGAGCATCGACTCGGGAATCCACTGGAAACCGGTTTACAACGGCCTCTCCCGGCGCCTCGTGCAGACGATCGTCGCGGACCCCTCCAACGGCGACACGATCTTCGCGGGCACCGGCAGCGACGGCGTCTTCAAGACCGTCAACGGAGGGCGTCGGTGGATCGCCTCCAACAGCGGGCTCGCCGGCGCAAGCGTCGGCGCTCTCGCCATCGACCCGTTCGTCCCGTCGACCCTGTACGCCGGAACGCTCGGCGGCGGGATCCACAAGAGCGTCGACGGGGGCTCGAAATGGTCTCCGATCAACGCGGGCCTCCCGAACAATTCCTATGTCTTCGCCCTCATCGTCGACCCCGAGAGCCCGACGACCGTCTACGCCGGAACGGCGAGCGACGGCGTTTTCAAGAGCACGAACGGCGGGCGCGACTGGAGCCTCGCGAACTCCGGCTCGCAGAGCCGAAACGTCCACTGCCTCGTCCTCGACCCGGCCGACCCTCACACGCTCCGGGCCGGAACGACGCTTTCCGGAGTGCTCAAGAGCGTCGACGGCGGCAAGACGTGGACTGTCCTGAGCAACGGCCTCACGAACACCGACGTGCTCGCCTTGACGCTCGACCCGATGAATACCGCGGTTCTCTATGCCGGGACGAATGAAGGCGGCGTCTTCCGGTCCGGCGACGGCGGAGCCCACTGGAAGGCGGTCAACGTCGGTCTTCCGAAGAACTCCGTCATCTTCGCGCTGCTCGTCGACCCCAAAACCCCGAGCACCCTCTATGCGGGCACGCAGGACGGAGTTTTCAAGACGAACACCAGCGGCGGCGAGTGGAAGGCCGTCAACATCGGGCTCACGAACACGAACGTCTTCGGAATGACGATGGACCCGACCAATCCCGAGACCCTCTATGCCGGCACCCAGGAAGGCGTCTTCCGGACGACGGGCGGCGGCGGAAGCTGGGAGCCCTTCAACACGGGGATGTCCACGAACGTCGTGAGAGCGCTCGCGATGGAGAAATCGGGACGATTCCTCCTCGCCGGGACGGAAGAAGGTGTCTTCGACTACGCCTTCGTCCAGGGCAAGCTCGAAGCGCCGACTCCCGTTTCGGCGGCCGACGGAGGAACGCGGACCGGAGAGATCGCCGCTACGGCCCCGGGGGCGCTTCGGAGGTAGAAGCCCCCGCGCGGTTCTCCGGAGAGTGGACCGTGCAGGCCTGGGTCGGGGCGCTCCCGAGGAGAAAGACCTCGGTCATCGTCTGCGGGCAGTACGGCGTGACGAGCATTCCCGTCTCGGGGTCGATCTGGGCCGTCACGATGTCCGCCGGCGGGGGAAAGCTCTCTTCGAGAAGATTCGCCGGAACGCCCTTGATGAATTCCGTGAAGATCGGAACGGCGGCCTGCGAGCCGGACAGGTTGAGGCCCCGATTGTCGTCGAATCCCACCCACACCGCCGCGAGGATCTTCGGGGAGAAGCCGATGAACCAGGCGTCGCGGCCGTCGTTGGTCGTGCCCGTCTTGCCGGCCAGAACGCCCTGGACGCCGCGCGAGCGCACTCCCCCGCCCGTGCCGCGGTTGACGACTCCCTGCATCAGGGAATCAACGAGAAAGACGGCGTCGGGGGGCAGCACGCGCTTGAGCGGCGTCTCCCGGCGCTCGAGGACCTTCCCCGCCGCGTCGGTGACCCCGACGATCGCGCTCGGCTCGACGCGGACTCCCCCGTCGGCGAGCGCGCAATAGGCCGACGCGATCTCCATCGGCGACGTCTCGAAGGAACCGAGCGCGAGCGAAGGGTAGCCGCGCAGCGGCGAGGAGATCCCCGCGGACCGCGCCGCGGCCACGACCGTGTCGAGCCCCGCCTGAACGGCGACCCGCACGGTCGGAACGTTGACCGACATTTCGAGCGCGCGCCGAACGGAGATCGGGCCGCGGTACTGGTTGTCGTCGTTGTGCGGAGTCCACCGCTCGTTGTCGCCTCCGGCGCCCCACACCAGAGTGATCGGCGAGTCGATCAACATCGTCGCCGGACTGATGGGCGGCTGCAGATCGCGCCGGGAGAACGCCGCGAGGTAGACGAAGGGCTTGAACAGCGAGCCCGGCTGCCGGTGCGCCTGGGTCACGCGGTTGAACTGGGAGAGCGAGTAGTCGCGGCCGCCGACGAGGGCGCGCACCGCGCCGGTTCCCGGGTCGATCACGATCAGCGCGCCCTGAAGGGGATTGATCCGCGAGGCATTCCGCAGCCGGCGGTAGTTTTTCTCGAGATTTCCCAGCCCCTCCGTGACGGCCTTCTGCGCGTGCCTCTGCAGGTCCACGTCGAGGGTCGTGAAGATCTGGAGACCCTCGGTCCCCAGTTTTTCCCCGTACTTCTCCTGGAGCTGGTTCTCGACGAAGTTGACGAAATGCGGGGCCTGGATGCGGACGGGCGGCCCGGCGGAAGGCGTCAGCGGTTCCGCGAGCGCCGCGTCGAACTGCGCCACGTCGATCTGTCCGGCCGTCGCCATCATCCGAAGGAGCGAGTCCCGCCGGGAGCGGCACCTCTCCGGATTCCGGAACGGGTTGAACCGGCCGGGCGACGCGATCATGCCCGCGAGCGTCGCGGATTCGGCGACATCGAGATCGGAAACGTTCTTGCCGAAATAGAAACGCGAGGCCTCTCCGACTCCCGTGATCGAGATCGCGCCCCGCTGCCCGAGATAGATCTCGTTCAGGTAAGCCTCGAGAATCTCGTCCTTCGAGTACGACGCGTCGAGGACGACCGCCATCAATCCCTCGATCGCCTTCCGCTTGAACGTCCGCTTCGGCGAAAGGTAGAGGTTCTTGACGAGCTGCTGGGTGAGCGTCGATCCTCCCTGCGCCGCCGAGCCGTGTCGCAGGTCCGCCATGAACGCCCCTGCGATCCGGCGGACCGAGATTCCCCCGTGGCGGTAGAAATCCCGATCCTCGCGGGTCAGGATCGCCTCGACGAGCCATTTCGAAACCTCGGAGAGGCGAACAAGGCTCCGGTCCTCGAGCTTCTTGTCGAACACGGACCCGAGCAGCTCCGGCTCGATCACGATCGACGAGAGTTGCTGGCCGTTGGAGGTCTCGAGCGAACGAACCTTTCCGCCGGAAAACGCGATCTTCACGGGAAATCCTTCGAAGGTTCTCCCCACGTCGACGAAGGAACGCAGCCAGACGTCCAGACCGTCCCGAACGACCCGAAACTGGCCCGGGCGCGCCGGCGCGTCCTCGGTCTGCGCGTAGTACAGCCGGCGAAGCTTTTCGGCGAGCTCGTCCGGAGTGGAAGACACTCCTTCCGAAACCGTTTTCACGTCGGAATAGATGCGGGACGGGAGGTTCCACCGCCGGCCGTTGAACCTCGACGTGACGACGCTCGTCAGGTAGGCGAACGAGAGTGTGCAGGCCGCGAACCCCACGGCACCCGCCAGCAGAATCGCGGTGCGATAGCGCCGAAAGAATTCCATTCGGCAAGGATAACAAATCGGACTCCTTCCCAATTGCGGTTAGACTCCCCATTCGCATGGCACGCCGCGCCCGGTCGAAATCGCCGAAGCAGAGGGGAACGGCCGCGGTCCCCGAGAGTTCGCCCCGCCCGGGCGCAGCCGCAGCCGTTCTCTCCGGCGGGGCCGCGATCGCCGTCCTGGCGTCGTGGCTCGCGATCGATCCGCGCTCGATCGACGCCTTCGACGCCCCAAAGTTTCTTCTGGCCCAGGCCGGCCTCGCGGCCGCGGCCGGCGCCGCGCTCTGGGTCCGGCTCCGCCGCCCCGATCCGTTTCGAGTCGGCAAGGGCCGGAAGTCACGCGCCATCCTCGTCCTTTTCGGCGCCGGCCTGCTCGGCGCGATTCTCTCCGCTCTCGCCTCGCGGCACGCGGCCCGTTCTCTGGACGCCCTGAGGTCGGCGGCGCTCTTTCTCCTCGCCCTCGCGGTCGGAGCGAGCCTCGCCTCCTCGAAGCGATTTCCGAGAGTCACCGCCCTGTTCGCCGCCGGCGCCACCGTCAACGCCGTGCTCGTGATCCTGGCCGCGCGGGACATCTATTCACCGCTCGTTGTCATCGAGCAGACGAAGCGAACGGGTCTCGGCGCTCTTCTCGGAAACGCCGGACACCTCGGAATCAGCCTCGCGATCGCTGCGGCGGCGCTGCTGCCGCCGGCGATCTCCGGACGATTCCGGTGGCCGGCTCGGGCCGCGCTCGCGGCAGTCGTGGCCGGAATTTTCGCGACTCAGACGTTTTCGGGTCTCGCGGCGCTTGCCGGCGGGGCCGCCGTCTATCTCGTGCTTCGCTTTCGCCGGCGGGCCGCCGTGCCGATTTTCGCCGTCGTGATGCTGATGCTGGCGGTCGTCCTGGAATCGCGCCAGCTCCGGTTTCGGCTTGTCCTCGCCGGGTTCAGCCTTCACCGAGGCAACTGGAACGCGGCTCTGTCCGCTCGCGCGGCCCCGTGGCTGGCGGCGACCGAGATGATCCGCGACCGACCCGGGCTCGGAATCGGGCCGGGCAACTTCGCCGGCGAATTCATTTCGCACCGCGTTTCGGCGGAGGCGCGCTACCACCAGCGGCTCGTCGTGAACGGAATGGCGACGAACTCCTTCTCCGAGGCTCACAGCGATTATCTGGAAATCGTCGCAGCGATCGGTGCGCCCGCCGGACTCTGCCTCATCGCGGCTTTTGCCCTTCTTCTCGCGGGGACGATCTCCCTCGGCCGCGGCGACCCCGGGGCGGCGGCGGAAAGCTCGGGCCTCGTGGCCGGGGCGATCGCGGCGGCGACCTGGTTTCCGTTTCAAATCGCCGCGTCGGGCGTGTGGCTCCTGCTCCTTGCGGGAGCCGCGTTCCGGCGTCTCCAGGCGGCGGAATCGGGAGGCGAAGGGTGAGCCGGAAGACGGCTGCGGTTCTTGTGCTTCTCTACGTCGCCGCGGCCGCGGGGGCCCTCTCGCCCGAGCTCGCGAGGTACCGAGCGAAGATCGAGCTCGGCCGCTGCGAAAACGCGCTGCTCATTTCGACCCAGCTCGATCCGGAGCAGCAGCGACGGCTGCTTCCCGCCGTGCGCGACGCTCTCCACTCGGTCGCCGGCCGGCTGCCCAACGACGTCCGGCCCGCGTACCTCCTCGGCACGAGCGCGCTGCTGCTCGGGGAACCGGGAGAAGCGATCGAGCAGCTTCGGTGGGCGCTCGCGATCGAGGAGCGCCCGGAAACAGACCTCAACCTGAGCCGGGCCCACGCCGCGGCCGGGGACGCGGACGCCGCCGCCCAGGACGCGCTGCGCGCGATCTGGCTCTCTCCTTCTCTCCACCGCAACCTCCCTCCGTCGGACGAGAGCGCGACCCTCGAGCGGATCAAGGATCTCCAGCGCGATCTCGCAGCGGGGTCAGCCGAAGCGATTCCGCCCCTCGCCCCGTCAGATGCCGCGGCGGGTCAGGACCACCGGTAGCGTCCGGGCGAGGATGACGAGGTCGAGCCCGAGCGACCAGCTGTTGATGTACCCGAGGTCGTATCGCAGCTTGATCCGGGCGGGCGTCTCGTACTCGCCGGAAACCTGGGCAAGCCCCGTGAGGCCCGGCCGCACGGCGAAGCGCAGCGCATAGCCGGGAATCTCGCGCTCGAACAGTCCGACGAATTCGGGCCGTTCCGGCCTCGGGCCGACGAGGCTCATCTCCCCGCCGAGCACGTTGAAAAGCTGGGGAATCTCGTCGATCCGCGAACCGCGGAGCCAGCGACCGACCCGGGTGACGCGCGGATCGTTTCTCGCGGCGAGCACCGCCCCGGTCTCGTCCTCGGCCCCGGCCTGCATCGTGCGCAGCTTCCGAAGCCGAAACACGACGCCGCCGCGGCCGACCCTCGGCTGGGTGTAGAAGACCGGCGCACCCGACGTCAGGCGAATCAACAACAACGAGAGAAGAAGCAGGGGTGAGGTCGCGACCAGGATCGCGCCGGCCGTTGCCACGTCGAAGCCGCGCTTGGCCCAGGCGGCCGCCCCCTGCGGCGCGGCCGTCCGCACTTCCAGGAGGGGCAACTCGCCGAGAGGTCGGAAGCGGAGCCGTCCGATCAGCGTCTCGTACGGGGAAGGCAGAGACCACAGGGAGGATCTCCCGGTCAGCGCCAGATGCTCGATCGCCTGGTCGCGAAACAGTTTCTCCGTCGCGGCGAACAGGACGTGATCGCTTTCCGTCTCCGCGATGACGCGATCGAGATCGGCCTGGTCCCGGAGGGAAAAGATCCCCGGCTCCGCGGGCAGGCCGGGCGGCGAGGCGATGCCCGACACGTCGATCCCGGACTGGGGAAAGCGGCCGATCGCGTGCGCGAGCATCCTCCCCTCTTCGGGCGTCCCGACGATCAGCGCCCGGCCGCGGGCGCCGGCCGTCGCCACGCGCCGCACGAGAGTGCGGTGGATCGCCAGCAGGAGCCCGTCGATGCCGAGGTAGAGGACGAGCACGCTGCGGGGAAGGCGGAGCCGGTCGTCGAAGAACACGATCGTCGAGAAAATCATCACCTCGACGAAAAGAGCCGCGGTCAGGCGCCGGGCGAGACTCGCCGCAATTCGACCCCGCCACGTCGAGAATCCCAGGAGCGACATCGAGAACACCTGCACCGCCGCGGCGAGAATGGCGAACGCCGCGGTGATCCGAAAATTCTGCGGCGGCAGGAGGGAAACGGTGAACGGCAGCGAGAACGAGAGGCGGATTTCGCGCGCCAGCCAGATCGCGGCGATCGCCGCGATCGCGTCGCCCGCGACCGCCCACCAGCGAATCCCGAGTCGATCGATTGTGCGGCTTTGCATTGGCGCCGCCCATTATTCACGAATGGCGCGCGCCGTCCACTTTCCGGCCGGATGTCCCGCGGTTCGACCCGGGCCCTCAGTGTTTTTCGGGCATCTCTGGCATCGCGAAGATCGCGTCGTCGACCGGAATGTTCTGACGAACCTCGCTGAAGGTCTGAGTTTCGCGAAAATTCGGCCCGACTCGGACGAGAGTGAACGGGAACATTTCTTCTCCGGCCCGGCGATAGTCCCGGTAATCCGTTTGATCCGGAATCGGACCGAGAGGCGTACCGATGATCGTCTTCCGGCGAACCAGAAGGCCGGTCTCGGCGTCGAAATCGAGGGTTTCCCGGTAGCCGTCCTTCGCAACGCCCGCGAGAGAGTAAGCCTTGCGACCTCCGATGATCTCGCTTCCGGTGACCGCGACTGTCGCGAACTGGTTTTTCAGATCGAGCGGAAATGAAAACACCGCTTTTCGGCGGACCTGAACCAACTCGTCCTCCCCCATCGGTCCCCCTTCGTCGGTGCCGCGATCCCATCCGATTTTCCCGTCGTAGCCGCGGCGAAGGGTCTCGCCGTTCGCGAAGGTCGACGTCACGAGCCATGAATTCGGCGCTTTCTGTCGCACCTCGAACGCAACTTTTTCGTCTTGATCGCCCGCGACGCCCCGAAACTGCCGCGTCGTGATCCGGGAGAGCGCCTCACGGCCTCCCGCGGCCGCGAGATATTTCTCGAACACGGCCTCCACCGTCGGGAGCGCGGCGGCGGGGTCCGAGGCCGCGGGCGGCGCGAAATCTTCCGCGCGCAGAGGAGGCGCATCGGACGGCTTGATCTGACCCTGGTGACAGGTCGCGCAGGTGACGCGTTGCTTCCCGCCGAAATTCGACGCGTTGATTGCCCGAACCATCGCAATCATCTCGCGAGCCCGCCGCTTGGCCGGCTTGTCGTCTTTCTGCATCGGCCACCGGCCTTTCTCGGTCGTCACGTGGCAATGCTCGCACCGCGTTCCGAGCGCCGCCGTCATGAAGTTCATCGCGCTCATCAGCTGCGTCGAAGGCAGCGTCTGAAAGACCTTGATGTTCTTGAAATACTTTTCCGACGGAACGTCGTCCGCCGGCTTCTTCCGGGGCTCCGCCGCGCGAAGCGCGCCGGAGATCATCGTGAACATCAACCCGATCCGCGCCGCCGAACCCGGAATCGATTTCAGCTTCATTTCGAGCTCCTCTTCGAACGCGATGAGACACCCGTTTCCGGGCGCGGCCAATGCTTTCGGGACGAATCGCCGCCGGGGAGTGACGAACCGCGCCGCCGGCGTGATCGCCCGCTCAGCGAACGCCGGTCAGCTTTCTCTCGAGCGCGAGGCGATGGCCGCGGCTCACGGTGATTCGGGAACCGTCCCGGAGAACCGCCGCGTATTCACCGCGAAACATCGGCTCCAATTCCCGGATTCGCTCGATGTTGACGATGGCGCATCGGTGGACGCGGGCGAATTTCTCGGGATCGAGCCGGCTCTCCACGCTCGCCATCGTCTCGCGGATCAGGTGTGACGCCGCTCCGACATGAAGGCGCACGTAATTCCCGGCGGCTTCGATCCAATCGATCTCTTCGGAACGGACGAAGACGACTCGTCCCGAGGCTTTCACGAGGAACCGCCGCGCATTCCTGCGGGCGGGTTGGGCGTCCTCGAGCCAGCCGAAGAGCCGGGAAAGGTGGTCGGCGGCTCCCCGGCGCACCGCTTCCTTGGCGCGCCTCAAGGTCTCCTCGAAACGCGCCCGATGAAACGGTTTGAGGAGATAGTCGAGGGCGTGAATCTCGAACGCCTTGACGGCGTATCGATCGTAGGCGGTGACGAAGATGACGACCGGCAGCCGGGGCATCCGGAGCGACTCGAGGACGGAGAATCCGTCGAGCCCGGGCATTCGAATGTCGAGGAACAGGAGGTCGGGCTCCGCTCTTTCGATCGCCTTCACGGCCGCTCGCCCGTCGGAGGCTTCCGCGACGACCTCGATGTCCGCGTCGCGACCGAGAAGATTTCGAAGGCGCTCGCGGGCGAGCGGTTCGTCGTCGACGATCACCGCTCGAATTCTCGCCTTCATCCGGCCACGCGCATCGGGATCGCCACGGCGACGGAAAACACTCCATCGGTGCCGACGCCGTACTCGAAACGAGTGGTCCCCGGGGTAGAGCTCTTCGAGCCGCGCCCGCGTCGACCGGAAGCCGATCCCCTCCCGAATGTCTCCATTTCCCGGAATCGCCGGATCCTCGCCGCCGTCTCGAACGCCGAGGCAAAGGCGGCCGTCCTGACGCCCCGATCGGATCTCGATCCAGCCCGGAGTCTGGCGGCGCGAGATGCCGTGCTTGACCGCGTTCTCGACGAGCGGTTGGAGGATCAGGCTCGGCACCAGGGCGTCGAGCGTCTCCGGCTCGATGGACAGGTTCACGGTCAGCCGGTCGGCGAACCGGGTGCGCTCGATCGAGAGATAGCGTTCGACGAGCTCGAGCTCGCGCCGTACCGTGACTTCCCCCTGGTCGACGTCCTCGAGCGCAAGGCGCAGGAGATCGCTCAGGTCGGCGATCATCCGATCGGCGGCCTCGGGATCCTTGACGACGAGGGCCGAGATCGCGTGCAGCGTGTTGAACAGAAAGTGGGGCTGCAGCTGTGCGCGCAGGGCGTGAAGCCTCGCCTTCGCGAGCTCCGATTCGAGCCGGGAGGCGTGGAGCTGGCTGACGCGATAGCGGCGGCCGAAATCGACGGCTTGCGTCCCGAACAGGACCGCAAAATAAACGATGACGCCCACCATGAAATAGAAGGAAAAGACGTTTTCGGAAAAGGACGTGAAAAAGTGGCACGGGCGATCCTTCCGCTCGAACACGCACCCCTGCAGAATGTAGAGAGCCTGGTGGAGAGCGGAGATCAGCCCGGCGGCGGGAACGTGAACCACCGCGGCGCGAACCGCATGGGCCCGGTCGATCGGAACGCGGCGTGCCAGGGCCGCAATCGCGGGCACGAGAAGCGCCCAGAGGTACCAGAACGGAAACGCCGACGCGAGGATCTGCGACCAGACGATCTCCCGCTTCGACTGCGAGTAGATGACGTAGAGCTGCGCCGCGAAGAGGAGCCCCAGCAACGTGGCGATGCCCAGGATCAGGAAGATGCCCGCCCATCGCCGCTTCATCGAGGGCGGTTATACACCCGGCGTGTTTCCTTCGATCCGAAGAACAAAAAAAGCCCCGGCTTTCGCCGGGGCTGAGTCTTCAACCGGTGGAAGGTTCGGAAACCCGCCAGTCGGGTTTCCGAGTTATCAGTACATTCCGCCCATTCCGCCGCCCATGCCGCCCGGCATGCCGCCGCCGGCGGGAGCCTTGTCCTTCTCCTTGATCTCGGAGACGAGGGCTTCCGTCGTGAGCATGAGGCCGGCGATCGAGGCCGCGTTCTGGAGAGCGTTCTTCGTCACCTTCGCGGGATCGATGATGCCCGACTTCAGCATGTCCTCGACCTTTTCGGTCGCGGCGTTCAGGCCGAAGTTGGCGCCCTTCTCCCGGATTTCGTTGATGATGACCGAACCTTCGAGACCCGCGTTGTGGACGATCTGCCGCATCGGCTCTTCGAGCGCCCGTTTCACGATCTGGACGCCGATCTTGATGTCGCCGTGAGTTTCTTTCGTGGCCTTCTCGACGGCTTCGATCGCCCGGAAGAGCGCCACTCCGCCGCCGGGGACGATGCCGTCCTCGACCGCGGCCTTCGTGGCATGCATCGCGTCTTCGACGCGAGCCTTCTTCTCCTTCATCTCGGTCTCGGTGGCAGCGCCGACCTTGATGATCGCAACGCCGCCGACGAGCTTCGCGAGACGCTCCTGGAGCTTCTCACGGTCATAGTCGGACGTCGTCTCGTCGATCTGGGTCCGGATCTGCTTGACGCGGCCGGCGATCGCTTCCTTCTTCTTCTTGTCGGAAGTGTCGGTGACGATCGTCGTGTTTTCCTTGTCGACCGTGACCTTCTTCGCCGATCCGAGGTCTTCCCACTTGACGTTCTCGAGCTTGATTCCGAGGTCTTCCGAGATGAGCTTGCCGCCCGTCAGGATCGCGATGTCTTCGAGCATCGACTTGCGACGATCGCCGAACCCGGGAGCCTTCACGGAGCAAACCTGGAGCGTGCCGCGGAGCTTGTTGACGACGAGAGTCGCGAGCGCTTCGCCCTCGACCTCTTCGGCGATGATGAGGAACGGCTTGCCCTGCTTGGCGACCTGCTCGAGGATCGGGAGGAGGTCCTTCATGTTGGAGATTTTCTTCTCGAACAGGAGAACCTTGACGTTCTCCAGGACGCACTCCATCCGCTCCGCGTCGGTGATGAAGTAGGGCGAGAGGTATCCGCGGTCGAACTGCATTCCCTCGACCACTTCGAGCGTCGTCTCGAGGCCGCGCGCCTCTTCGACGGTGATGACGCCGTCCTTGCCGACCTTGTCCATGGCTTCGGAGATGATCCGGCCGATCTCGGCGTCGTTGTTCGCGGAGATCGTTCCGACGTGGGCGATGTCCTTGCCCTCGACGTCGGTCTTGATCTTGTCGATGTGCGCGACGGCAGCCTTCACGGCGATGTCGATGCCGCGCTTGAGCTCCATCGGGTTCGCGCCGGCCGTCACGTTCTTGGAACCTTCGCGGTAGATCGCCTGGGCGAGCACCGTGGCGGTCGTCGTGCCGTCTCCGGCAACGTCGGAGGTCTTCGAAGCGACCTCGCGCACCATCTGAGCGCCCATGTTCTCGAGAGAGTCCTCGAGCTCGATCTCCTTGGCGACGGTCACGCCGTCCTTGGTGATCGTGGGCGAGCCGAACTTCTTCTCGAGGACGACATTGCGTCCCTTCGGGCCGAGCGTGACCTTGACCGCGTCGGCCAGCTTGTTGACGCCGCGGAGTACCCGCTGGCGGGCGTCTTCGCCGTAAATAATGTTCTTGGCAGCCATTCGAGCCTCCTTACTTCTCGATCACGGCGAGAACTTCGTCTTCGCGCATGATGAGGTGTTCGACGTCTTGAATCTTGATTTCCTGGCCGGCGTACTTGCCGATCAGGATGCGATCCCCCTTCTTGACATCGAGAGGGGTGATCTTTCCTTCGTCGTTGATCTTGCCTTTCCCGACGGAAACGACCTCGGCTTCCATCGGCTTTTCCTTCGCGGTGTCCGGAATGATGATGCCGCCTTTGACGACCTCTTTTTCCTCCACCCGCTTCACCAGGATCCGGTCATAGAGAGGACGAATTTTCATACCCTGTCTCCTTTCGATTGTGACGGATTGAGAATCTCGGTGTTCGTGACTGTTAGCACTCAATCTTTTCGAGTGCTAATCGTGCCAGAGGCCGGGCGGAGTGTCAATAGCCTCTATACCAATTAGATTCAATAGGTTATGAAATATCTGAGCGGCGGGGGCGCAGGAACAGGAAAACGAGAGCGCCCGCAAACATGACTGCCTGAACGGCCGTGGAGCTCGCGGGAAGGCGCCGGATCCCTCCCGGAAGGAGCAGAAAGTCGACTCCGACCTTCAGGAGCAGCGGGACGAGCGCGAGAGCGAAGAGCCGGCCGGCCGCGTTGCGCGAAGCGAGGATCGCCGCCGCGAAAACGGTCGGAGCCAGAAAGACGAGAAACGGCGACAGCGCGGCGACGATGCCCGCAGCCGAATCGAATTCCGGCCCGTAGGCCAGACGAACCATTCTCTTCCCTTCCAGCCGCACGAGGAGAGCGAGGCCCCCTCCGAGCCCGAGAAACCCGAGAAGGGACGCGCCGATCTCTCGCCGGCCGAGGAGGCTCCTGCGCGAGAGAGCGGGAAAGAGCGCCGCCGCGATCGTCACGGGAACGAGACCGACGCCGAGCACGAGGGTCGCGGCGGCCGCGTAGTCGGCGGTCGCCGCGGCGTCCCCCGTGAGGCGACGGATCAGGACGACGTCGGTCCGCAGCAGAAGGACCCCCGCCAGCGCCGGCAATCCGAGGGGCGCGGCGCGGACCGCCGCGGAGAGCCACCCGGGCGGCCACTTCCACCGGAAACCGGGGAAGACCCTGCGAAAGACCACCAGGGTGAGAGCGAAGAACGCCGCCGCCGCCACGGCAAGCGTCGCGCTGACCGAAACGAGCCCCGGCCGGAAGCGCATCGAGGCGAACACGACCGCGAGGAGACCCGCCGCTTCGGCGCTCCGCAGGGCGAACTCCTTCCAGATCACGTCGGCGGCCCGAAAAGCCGCGGCGAGGAAAGCCGTCAACGCGCGAAAGAGAGCGAAGAGGCCGACGACGAAGACGACGGCAGAATCCGTGCGCTGCGCGACCGCGACGGCGGCGAGCAGCAGGAGGGTGGCCGCGGCCGAGGCCGCGCGCAACGGAAAGAACTCCGAGAGAGCGGGGATCACGCCTTCTCCCGCGGAAGCTCCCTTGCGAACGAACGCCTCCAGGAGGCCGATACCGCCGGCCGGGACCACGATCATCGCGAGGGAAAACGCGTAAGCGAAAATGCCGTACTGTTGCCGGCCGAGCGCCCGAGCCAGAAGAAACTGGAGCACGACGTTGCCCCCCCGCACGGCGGCCTCGGCGAGCCCGAGCCAGAAGACCGACGAAGCGTGACGGGCCAGTCCGTCTTTCTTCTTGTTATCCATTCGACAGCGACCGCACCCGGGACGCCCATTCCTCGCCGATCCGGTCCCAGGAATGCGATGCGAGGATCTGCGCGCTCGCGCTTTCGCTCCCGTCCCGGCGGCGCTCCTCGGACCGCGCCCGGTATTCGCGAACGGCCGCGTCGGCCTCCTGCACGTCGTCCGCGAACAGGGTCGCGGGAGGCTTCTCGAGAACGATCTCCCTCGTGCGAGTCGCGAGAACGGGCACGCCGAGAGCGAGCGATTCGAAGAGCTTCAGGGGCGAGGCGCCGTGGCCGACGGGATCGCGCGTGAACGGGCAGAGACTGAGATCGCACCCGGCGAGCCGGGCGAGCGCCTCCGCGTGCGCGAGCGGCCCCGTCAATTCGATGTTCCCGATCCGGCGCCGGGCGACGCGGTCGCGAACCTCGCGCCACCGCCGTCCTCCCCCGATCAGGAGAAAGTGGGCGTCCGGCAGCCGCGCCGCCAGGCCGAGAACCAACTCGAAGTCGATGAAATATTCGAACGACCCGAGGAACCCGATCCGAAAACCTGCCGGGCGCGGCGAAGCGGATCGGCGAGCGAGCCCGATTTCCGCCGGATCCACGCCGTTCGGGACGAGCACCGCGCGCGGGCCGAGCCGCGGCAGCATTTCGCGGGAAGGCGTCGTCACGAGAGAGGCGCGCCGGAGCATCGCGGAGAGCGTCCGGCGGGCGAGGGGCTCCAGGAGAGGGCCGGCGGCGCCCGCCTCGTGGCGAAGCATCGCGGGCAGATCGTCCGCGACGTCGAAACACACGGGAACGCGCCCGCCGAGCAGGGATCGATCTGCGTCAGGTTGTAGACGAGGAGGGCATCCGGAGGCTCGGTCGCGACGATCGCGCGAACCCGGCGGTTCGCGAAATACGAGTACGCCCCCTTCTTGACGATCTTGTCGAACGGAAGCCATTGCTCCCAGAATGGACGCCAGACCGGCACCTCCTCGACGCGAAACCGGTCGGGAAAGTCGAAAGCGATTTCGTGGAAATTCGTCTCGCTCGAGTTTCGCGCGGGCGGCTGGAGAAACCGCACGGAATCTCCGGCGCGGGCCCGCGCGAGGAGCAGCTGCTGATAACGGCTCCAGTTCGCCGTCCGCGCGCGCGCCAGATAGGGAAAGAGAATTATCACTCGCGCACTAGTGCCGCGCCGAAAGCCACTCCCGGCGCGCGGCGAAGGACCGGACGACGCCCCCCACCCACATCGCCGGATAGAGGGGCGAGCACAACACGGCCGGGAGATAGAACATCGGCCGGTCCACGAGCCCCAGGCCGCCGAACAGAACCGCGAGGTCCTTCGCGACGAACAGCGAGAAGACGATTCGAAGCACGACGACCCCGGGGGCCGCCGGAAGGAAGAACAGGCCCGCGAGAATCAGCAGCCGAACCGAAAAGAAGAGAGAACGCGGCTTGCAGAAGAGCGTCAGCACGAGCGTTGCTCCCTCCGCCGACCGCGAGAGCGCGAGGATCTCGCGGCGCCGGGAGACGAGAGCCGACGCGTTTCCGGCGAGCCACCTCGCCCTTTGCGCGATGACTCCGCGCGTGTCGGCCGGCTTCGGATCGCGAACGGAAGCGGACAACCGGCGAACGCGGACGCCTTCGGCGGCGAGAAGAATCGTCAGCTCGAGATCCTCGACGAATGTCTCGCAGCGGGAAAGCCCGCGCTCCAGAAGCTCGCGCGAAAGCACCATTCCCGTTCCGCGAAGAGGAACTCCCCACCCGAGCCGCTCGCGAAAGCGATCGGAAATCTTCTGGGACACGATCTCGGAATACGCCGCGAGCCGGGAGACGAGGGAACGGTTCGGGACGGGGTCGACGTATCCCTGGAGCGCGGCCTCTCCTGGGACGGAGGCGGCCTCGGCCTCGGCCTCGGCGAGAAAATTCGCGGAGGGGAGGGAATCGGCATCAAAGACGGCGACGGTTTCGGCGGCCTCGCCCTTCACTTCGGCGAGGGCGTGCAAGAGGGCCCCCCGCTTGCCCGGGCCGACGCGCTCGTCGGCGCGCTCGACGACGAGCGCCCCGAAGGAGGCCGCGAGCTCGAGCGTCCCGTCGGTGCAGCGGTCGGCGATCACGACGAGCCGATCCTTCCCGGGGCGGACCATGTCCCGAAATCGCGGAAGCGATTCCTTCAAGCACTCCGCGTCGTTGTGGCTGGGGACGAGAATCAGCACGCGCAGATTATGACCCGAACCGAGAATGCGCTCGCTCGGCCCGAACCGCAGCTCAGCCCCAGCGCCGGTCTCGGCAAGTCTCTTCGACCCTCGGCCGCAGTTCGCTTTCCCTCGAACCCCCTCACCCGGCCTTCGGCCACCCTCTCCCTCAAGGGGAGAGGGGAGTTCGAGGGGAAACATCCCCTCGGTTTGACATGCGTGGCCGCCGGACCTTCGTGCGCGAAGCGCGCGGCCGCGCCAGCCTGCGCCGGCGCGTTGACCCCGGCTGCGTTCGAGCCTTCGCTCGGACGGGCGGCGCGGGCGGGCGGCCCGGGAGGAGACCCCTTTTGCCGCTCGCGGCGCGGAGTCGTAGCAAAGTCCTCCAATCGCAGCGAGCGGAAAAGCGGGTCGAGTCCCGTGACAGGACCCGCCCGCTAAAGGGCCTTGCCTCAGTTCTGGATCAAGCGGAATGAAGGGACCACGTCGCGCCCGAGCACGGAGCGCAGCACCGTCGCGTGGAGGACTTCGTCGCTCAGGATCTTGGCCGCCCCTTCGGACAGCGCGCGGTCGTTGAACTTCGGCACGACCGACAGGTACGCGCGAGCCGCGCCGACCTCCAGGGTGAACGCCAGCTGAAGAACGTCCTTCTCGTCCTTGAGCGCAACGCCCCACGTGTACTTCTCCGAAGGCAGGACGGGATGGCCGCCCTTCTGCCGGATGATCTTGGTCAGGAGATCCCGGTGGCCTTCGTGGCTTCCCTGGAACAGCAGGCCGACTTCGGCCGCCTTTTCGGACAGCAACCCGCTCTTTCCGGCGAGGCCGTAAGCGTAGATCGCCTCGTGCTCGAGGCCGAGGGCGATGTTCAGGATGTCCACGTCGTCCAGGGGGGCGCCGGGGGGACGGGGTGTCGCGCCCGCTGCCGCGAGGAGTCCCGACGCGCCCACGGCGGTGGCCGCAAATCCACTGACCAGGAGTGTCCGGCGATCGACAGGCATATCCCCTCCGTGTTTTCCCTAACTATACGCGGAAAACTCCGGTTCGGATTTCGAGAATATCCCGGCCGATGAGCCTCGTGGATTCGATTTCTAGAGGGAGGCCAGAATGCCGGAATCCGAGTCCGCGGGCGCGGACGTCAGCGAGGCGACCGAGTCCGCGGTTTCTTCCGCGATCGAGAAGCCGTATCCGAGAGCCGCCGAAAAGATCAGAAGCGCGGCAGCCCATTTCCAGGACTGGAACGGCATTCGCTGCGGCTCCGAATCGGCGGGCAGGCCCCGCATCACCCGGACGACGAAATCGGCCGGCACCGCCGCCGGGGAGAGCGCGAACGCCGAGAGGCCGTCGAGCTCTTCGCCATGGCCTTCGCGCCGGGGGAACGGTTTCACGTTTCGAGGTTCTTTCATGATCCCTCCATGAGTGCTTTCCTGACTTTCGTCCGCGCCCGGAACAGGCGCACACGGACGGCGACCGCGGTCATCTGGAGATCTCTCGCCACGTCGGCGACCGGCCGCCCGTCCGCCTTGAGCGCGAGGAGGATCTCCCGGTCGATCGGCGCCAGCTTCGCGAGCGCCCGATCCAGCCGGTTCCGGCTTTCCAGCCGCGCCTCTTCCCGGTCGGGCGCGGGCTCGGTCCCGCTCAGAGGAACTTCGATCCGGCGCCGGCGGACGATGTCGAGAGCGCAGCGAACCGAGATCCGGCGCAGCCAGCCGGCGAAATTCTGCTCCTCGCGGTAGAGAGGGAGGGCCCGATAAGCCTTCCAGAAGGCTTCCTGCGCTGCGTCTTCCGCGAGGCCGCGGTCCCGCGTGATGCGCAGCGCCGCGCCAATCGCCATTCCCGCGTGCCGGTGAACGAGCTGCTCGAACGCCCAGGCGTCGCCCTGCGCGGCCCGCGCGGCAAGATCGACATCCGGGGACGGAAGCACGGAGCTCCGCATCTACTGCGTCGGCCCCGGATTCGACAGGAACTCGCCGAACGACGCCGCCAGCCGATCGCCCGGTCCCTGCAGAGGCTGGTGGAGAGCCTCGAGCTTCTGCTTCTGATCGTCGTTGAGGATCGGAAGGATTTCCGCCCGGATCTGCGCCCGCAGGACGGCGCCGTCGCCTTCGGCCTGGCCGAGCGCCGCCGCCTTCGCCCGAATCGAGCCTTCGTCGATGGGAGTCGCGGAGATCGCTGTCCGAAGGTCCTGGCGGGCCTTCCTCGATGCCTGGATCTGACCGACGATCGCGTCCTTGTGGGTCCGAAGAACGCCCTTGACCTGCTCGCGCTGGGAATCCGACAGGTCCAGCCGGTTGGCGACCCTGTTGAACATCCGCTGGACCGACAGGTGCCGGCCTCCGGACAGGGGGCCCGCGGCCATGCGGCCCGCCCAGACGCCGCCCGCCAGGATCAGGCCCGCGGCGACGGTGGCGAATGCCGATTTTCGAAGTGTTTGAACGCTCATCTGGCTCCTCCCGAGGGCTCTTCGCCCGTACCCTGAGGAACGAGCGGGAGCCGAAAAAGGTTACATGCCGGCCGAGAAGGGCGCGATCTCGATCCCCGAATAGTAATGCCTCAGGATCTGGTCGTACGTCGTCCCGGCGAGCGCCATCCCATAGGCGCCGTTCTGACAAAGACCCACGCCGTGGCCCCAGCCGCGCCCCACGAACACGAATTCGGCCGAACCATCCGGGGCCGAGGCCTTCGAAACCGTGAAGATCAATTCCGGCAGCTCGAGCGCCTGGCGCAGCTCGAATCCCTGAAGGACGAGCCGCGAGCGGTCGGTGGCGATCGCCGCTTCGAGCACGCGCGAAGAAGCCGAACGGCGGGTCACCGCGATTTCCCGAACTTCGCTTCCCGGCGTCCGGGCCGCGATCCGAAGCATCAACTCCTTCGACGAGATCCGCCGGATCCACTCGGTCCAGGCGGACTGGTTCTCGAAGGTCGCGCCTCCGGTCGCATACTCGACCGCGAACCCCAGCACGCGAGATCCGCGCTTCCAGAAGACCACGGGATCTCCCGACCGCAGGGCGATCTCCGACGCCGGCGAAAACCGTCCCCCGATCCGGCGCGCGAGCCAGAGAGAAGCGTCCGCTTCGAGCGTGCTCGTTCCGGAGGGAGTCTTCACGAGAAGATGCCCCCCGTCCCGGCGCGCGAAACGGCCCGTGACCTCCTGAACGCCCCCGACCCGTACGGCGACCGACAGCAGGAGCCCGGCGAATTCGAGCTCCGAAATCCGGGATCCGGGAGGCGGCAGGACCGCATCGCCCGCGAGCTTCAGCCGAAGGAACGCCTCGTAGGCCGCGCGGGGCCCGGGCGCGAGGCCGGCGAGAGGGTCGGGAGGGCCGGCGTCGTACGATCGGTCCAGCGCGGTCGACTCGAGGTCGCGGGCCTCGCCGAGACGGAACGCCGAGACGATCGCGGGATACACCGCCGACCCAACCAGCTCTGCGGGAGGCGCGGTGGAATTCGGAAATCCCGCGAGCGCGAGCGCGGCGCCCCAGACCTCGCGCCGGCTCGCCGGCCGATGCCGCGCGCCGGAGATCCGCTCGAGAATCTCGCCGCGCCATTCCAGGAGAGTGAGGGCGAGGGGACGCTCGCGCCGCGGCCGCGGGGCGCCGACGAGAATGGTTTTTTCCTGCTCCCCGCACACGACACCGCGGAGCGCGGAGTCGCTCATCGAGGGAAACACGTCCTCGACGTTCTCGGTGTGCCCGCCGCACGTCGAGGCAAAGAGAGCGTGGATGAGCTTTGCCGGCTTCCCGGATTTGTCGGGCTCGCCGCCCTCGACCGCGACGAGGCCCCGGGTCCGCTCGACCGCGGCGTCGGACAGCGGATCTTCCGAGTCGACGCCGCCGTAGACCTGGCACTTCGGCGTCGCGCAGAGATCGTAGCCCTCGGCTTCGAATCCTCCCCGGTTCGCCAGCGCGTAGGTCCGCGCGGCGACCGCCTGGGCCTTGAGCGCTTCGATCTCGTCGAAGCGCTTCGGGCCCATCTCGGCGGGAACGACGCCGCGAAGATAGTCCTCGACGTTCACGACGTCGATCACGTTCAAAGTCCCCCGCCGGTTCAGGGCGACGCGCAGCCGGCCCCGGTACTTCTTGCCCCGCAGCTCCACGAACGACGAAGCGTCCGGCGGGACGATCTCGACCGCGGACGCCGCGAGCGTCCTGTCGGCCCCCGATTCGTCCCGAAGGGAGAGGCCCGAAGACGGCGCCGCCTCCGTCACGACGAACGGGGACCGGCCGCCGGACGCGAGCCTCTGCGCGGCGGACGCGGCGGCGGCCGGATCGGCGAACTCGCCGAGCCGGACCAGGTACAGCCCTTTTTCCGCGGAGAAGACGACCGAAGAAGGGAGGCCGGCCTCGGCCGACATCCCGTCCGCGATCTTCTTCGCCGAAGACTCCTCCGAGAAGGCTCCCACCTGGACGCGCGAGACCGCCGCTCCCCCGACCGGCCGAACCGCGAGGGGACCGCGCAGCACGAGAGTCTCCGCGCCCGAGAGAACGGTCCACGGCATTCCGCGCGCGGGAAGGAGAAATTCCGGCTGATCGCTCGCGAGCCCGATCCGAAGAACGGGCGCCGAGGGGGCCGGGATCGTGGAAGCGGCGGGAACCTGCGAGCCGGCCCCGGCCGGAGGCATCGCGGATTTCGGACTCCCCTCCTTCTTCGAGGCGGGACCGGAGACGCACGCGGCTCCGAACAGCGCGAGCAGAAAGAGCCAGATCCTCACGGTCGAAAACCTTTGCAGGATCGGAGCCAACTACTTTCTTTTCAAGTGCGGAGGGCGGGGGGCGAAATTCGAAGAGCGGTGGTCCGCCTTGAGGACCTGTAGCCTGTAGTCGTCGCCATCCGGACCTCGACGTTCGTGCACATTTCGTGGAGCCGGCTCCGAAGTCGATAGCCGATCCGGTCCTCGAGTTTTCGCGTCCCTTTCCGTCGGCGGGAGCGTCCATGAAATTTGACGTCGCGATCGTGATTCGTTTTTGGTTGTATCTCGTGTTGAGCAGCGCGTACAGCATGTCTCGCGCAAATTCCGACGGTTTCGTCGCACCGAGCTCGTCGAGCACGAGTAGCTCCACGTCGGTGTAAGGCGTGATGACGTCTTCTTTGGATTCGAAGAATCGCTCTTGAACGTCGACTGGATCTTCATGAGGAGATCGGCGAAATTCGACGTACAGGGCCGGACGGCCCTTCGATCGGCGTGACTGTAACGTAAGGATCGCGATCACCAAGTGGGTCTTGCCGATTCCGGAGTTCCCGAGAACAGCAAGCCGGAATCGACGTGGGGTAAAGATCCGCGAATTCGTCGCAATCGCTTTTGCTTTCGCGCCGGAAGCCACTGGTGCGGCTTCGAGGCGAGCGGAACTTCTCGAGGTCTGGAAGGAACAGTCTCGGTAGCGTTCGGGAATGTCCGCCGACTCCACTTCGCGATCCTCGCGATCACTTTTCCGGCATCCGCACTCGCTCGCGAACCGTTGACCGCGCTCCTCGCGCAGGAGCCAGCCCGACCCGTTGCAGAGGGAACAAGAGTTCTCGACAGCCGCCATTTCCGGCATTTTAGACCCTCCGTCTGCTAACATGTCACCTCTATTGCCGTCCAAGGGACCCATCCTCGCCGTCGGCGGGGCCGAAGACAAGTTCGACAGGCGAATCATTCTCTCCCGATTCGTTCGCGAGGCCGGAGGCTCCGACGCGCGGATCGCGATCCTTCCGACCGCCTCCACCATTCCCGACCGGCGCGCGAGCTTTTACCAGGAAGTGTTCGCCGCGCTCGGCGCCGGAGAATCGTTCGGCGTTCCGATCACCGACCGGGAGGAGGCGCAATCGCCCGCACACGCCGAAGCGCTGCTTTCCGCGACGGGAATCTTCATGACGGGCGGCGACCAGACCCGGCTCGTGTCGATGCTTTCCACGACGCCCGCCCTCGAAGCGATCCGCCGGCGTCTTCGCGGCGGCACCGTGCTCGCCGGCACATCGGCCGCGGCTTCGGCTTTTTCCGCCACGATGATCACCGGCGGAGGGACGGGCCTGAGCGTGCGGCCCGACACCGTGGAGCTCGGACGGGGGTTCGGCGTCCTTCCCGACCTGATCATCGATCAGCATTTTTCGCAGCGCGAACGCCTCGGGCGCCTGCTCTCGGCCGTCGGCCGGGAACCGCAGAGGCTTGGAGTCGGAATCGACGAGGATACGGCGATCGTCGTCTCTCGGGGCGAGGTCGAAATCCTCGGGTCGGGGCAGGTGTACTTCCTCGACGCCTCTCACCTCGCGGCCAACGGATTCGAGCAAGGCGCCGGGCCGCGTCCGTTCACCCTGTCGGAGATCACGATGCACGTCCTCGTCGAAGGCGACCGCTTCGACCCGCGCACCCGCCGCCTCCTTCCCCGGAAGCTTCCCGCGGAACCTCTCCCGTCCTGATCGGGGGGCCGGTCCGGACGTTGTAGACTTCTCTCAAAACCCATGCCCGAGCCGCGCATTCGACTGCTGGAGACTCTCGTCCTCAAAGGGCCGAACTACTGGTCCTACCGGCCGTGCGTGTGGATGCGGATCGATCTCGGCCGCTACGAGGAGCGGCCAACCGACAAGCTCCCGGGCTTCGAAGAGCGCCTCCTTTCGCTCCTCCCGTCGCTCGACGAGCACCATTGCTCGGAAGGCGCCCCGGGAGGATTTCTGAAGCGCATCCGCGAGGGTACCTGGCTCGGGCACGTCGCCGAGCACGTCGCCATCGAGATCCAGAACCGAATCGGAATTTCCGTCAGCTTCGGGCGAACCCGCGAGACGCGGAGCCGCGGCGTCTACAACATGGTTTACGAGATGGAGGAAGAACGGGTCGGGATTCGCGCCGGCAAGCTCGCCCTGGACGTCGTCGAGGCGTGCGCCGAGGACGAGGTTCGGGGACTCGACTTCGAGGACCGGATCGAAGCGCTCGCGCGACTGCGCGACAAAGCCGCGCTTGGCCCTTCGACGCGAGCGATCGTGGAGAAGGCGGCGGCCCGGGGCATCCCCCACCTGCGTTTGAACGAGAAGTCGTTCGTGATGCTCGGAACGGGCATCCACCAGAAACGGATCCAGGCCACGATCGCCTCGACGACGCCGCACCTCGGGGTCGAGATCGCCGGCGACAAGGACCTGACCAAACGGCTCCTCTCCGAGCACGGCGTGCCGGTTCCCAAGGGGTTCATCGCCGAGGACGAGGACGACGCGGTCGACATCGCGGCCAAACTCGGCTGGCCGGTCGTCGTCAAGCCGCTCGACGCCTCGCACGGCCGCGGGATCCTGACGAACATCCGAACGGAGGAAGAGCTGCGCCGCGCGTACGGCGACGCGCTCGGCATCCGGGACGAGGTCATCGTCGAGCGGTTTCTCGAGGGCTCGGACTTCCGGTTCGTCGTCGTGAACGGCAAGTTCATCTGCGCGGCCCAGCGGATTCCGGCGTCCGTCGTCGGGGACGGCAAACGGACGCTGGCCGAGCTCGTCGAGGAAGCGAACCGCGACCCGCGCCGGGGAATCGGACACGAGAAGGTCCTGACGAAGATCGAGCTCGACGACCTTTCGCTCGCGTTCCTCGCGCGGAGAGGACTCGACGCCGCCTCGGTTCCCGCGGCGGGAGAGACGGTCGGCCTCAAATCGACCGCGAACCTGTCGACCGGAGGAATCTCCCGCGACGTGACCGATCTCGTGCATCCCTCCAACGTGCAACTCGTCGAGCGAATCGCGCGTATCGTCGGCCTCGACATCGCGGGCATCGACGTCGTCTCGCCAACGGTTGAAAAGCCGATCGCGGAGGTCGGCGGCGGGGTCGTCGAGGTGAACGCGGCTCCGGGTTTCCGGATGCACGTCTCCCCCTCGGAGGGAACGCCGAGGGACGTCGCGGGAGCCGTCGTCGACATGCTCTTCCCCCCGGGGACCCCGTCGCGCATTCCGATCGTCTCGATCACGGGAACCAACGGGAAGACGACGACGACGCGGCTCATCGCGCACATTGCGCGCTACGCCGGCGAACACGTGGGGTTCACGACGACCGAGGGCGTCTACATCGGAAGCGAACAGATCATCAAGGGCGATTGCACCGGCCCGTCCTCCGCCCACGCGGTTCTCCGCGATCCGACGGTCTCCTTCGCGGCCCTCGAGACCGCCCGCGGCGGGCTGCTCCGATTCGGCCTCGGGTACGACTGGTCGAACGTCGGCGTCGTGACGAACGTGGCGGCCGACCACCTCGGCCTGCGCGACATCGAAACGCTGGAAGACCTGGCGCGCGCCAAGTCGCTCGTGACCGAGCGCGTCTTTCCGGAAGGCACGGCCGTCCTCAACGCGGAGGACGAATGGGCGGAATGGATGGCGGACCGCACGAAGGCCCGCATCGCCTATTTCTCTCTCGACCCGCAGAACGAAGCGTTCCGGCGGCACGTCGAGTCCGGCGGCCTCGGCGCCGTCATGGACCGCTACGACACGCTCTGCTTCTATCGCGCGACGGTGCGAATCCCCATCGTTCACGCGCGGCAGATCCCGATCACGTTCGACGGAAAGGCTCGTTTCAACATCGCGAATGCGCTCGCCGCCGCGCTCGCGGCGTTTGCCGCGGGAATCGAGCTCGACGACATCAAGAACGCCCTGACGACGTTCCACCCGACGCCGTTCCAGGCGCCGGGCCGCGCGAACGTGTACGAGTTTCGCGATTTCCGCGTCATGGTCGACTACTGCCACAACGCGCACGCGATGGCGACGGTGGCCCCGTTTCTTTCGGCGATGAAGCGGGCGCGCCTGATCGGCGTCCTGAATTCCCCCGGCGACCGCCGAAACGAAGACTACGACGACATGGCCCGCCTCTCGGCGCCGCACTTCGACCACATCCTCCTGCGCGACGACGAGGACCTGCGCGGCCGGGAACCGGGAGAAGTCTCGCGCCGCCTCCGCGACGGACTGCTCAAGTACGGGATGAAGCCGGATCAGATCGAGACCGTCAAGAACGAATCGGAGGCGGTGCGCCACGCGCTCGCGATCGCGAAACGGGACGACCTCGTCGCGATCTTCGCGGACCGGATCTCGAAAGTCGCCGCCCAGATCGACTTCGAGCGGCAGAAGGAAACGCGGGCGTAGAAGCCGCTACTTCGGCTCTTCGTACCCTGGCCGGGCGAAGACCCGGACGCCCTTTCGCTCGACCCTGACCTCCAGACGATGAAACTTCCCGGGGTGTCCGTGCGGTTTCGCCGGAAAGCTCAGAACATAGACGACCCGCGTCGCGTCGAGCACGCGCTGAAGCTGGCCGGTGAAATCGTTGGAGTTCGCCACGAACTGCCCGCTCGTCTCCGAGGCCATCGTGTACAGCACCTCCTGCGAACTTCCCATTTGCGCGGTCGTGCCCTCGGCCGCCTCGCGCAATCCCGCGACGTCCACTGAGTGGAGAACGCAGTCGCTGCGCTTCAAGTCCTCGAGCGCGCTCTTGAGCGGCCCGAGAACCGAGGTGCCGTTGACCATCATGTCGAACCCGTGAGAGAAGAAAATGATCTGCTTCCGGCCGTCGATCTTCTTGAACGCCCGGGCGAGCCGCCCGAGCGTCTCGATCAGCTGCTGCATTCTCTTCGCGTCGAGCGCGTGCCCCGACTGCTGCATCAGCCGCATTTCCGAACCCGAGAACGCGCTCCCCTTGCTGCCCTGGGTGTTCTCCTCGTCCGAGATCGTCACGGTCGGTCTTGGGAGGGCCGCGGGCAGCGTCAGTTCGTCGAGGCCCTTCTCGAGCTCGGCGCGATCCCGCGTGAATCCCTTCATGAACGATGCGCCGCTCTGGACCGAGAGAGACCCCACGCTGGCGATGTCCTGATCGCCGAGCTGTTCGGCGACGAAACGGTTCGCGGCCGCACGCGCCCGCGAGAATTCCGGAGGCGTCGTGTACGAGAGGTCGAACAGCAGAAGGAAGCGGCGCATCGCGGCGGGGTTGACGCTCGCGGCCGGCCCGGGATGGGATGTCGAGTCCGCCGTTTCTCCGGGCGAAGAGAACTCGGTCACGTCCATGGCCTCCGGATGGATCTCCTCGCCGTCGTCGAAAACCCGGAAGTCGGAGAGCTGCAGCCCACGAACCGGCGCACCAGCCGAATCGAGAACGTTCACCGGCACCTGAACGAGCGAGACACCGACGGATTCCGCGACGGGCGGCACCGACGTCTGAGCTTCGCCCGAGAGGGAGACGAGCAGCCCCGCGGCCGCCAGGAGAATCACGCTCGGAACTCGTCCCCTCATCGAGATCGAATCGTACATCGGTTCGGAAGGCGGCGGCACCCCTTGCCGGGATGCCGCCGGTCCGAATTTGCTCAGGTGTGGGTGATGTCGACGTCCTTGGTCTCCGGCAGGAAGATCAGTCCGATGATGAACCCGATCACCGCCACGATGATGGGATACCACAGACCCCCGTAAATGTTGCCGGACTTCGCCACGATCGCGGTCGCGAGCAGCGGCAGGAGGCCTCCGAACCATCCGTTCCCGATGTGGTACGGGAACGACATGGACGTGTACCGAATCCGCGTCGGAAAGAGCTCGACCAGGAACGCCGCGATCGGCGCGTAGACGAGCGTCACGTAGATCACGAGAATGAACAGAATGAGGATCGTCATCGTCCAGTTGATCTGCGCTTTGTCGAACTTCGGAACGCCGGTGTCCTTGAGCGCAGCCTTGTACTTGTCCTCGTTCCAGCCCTGGAGCTCGATCGACCCGATCTTCGTCACGACGGTCTGGCCGGGGACTTCCGGAAGCTTCGAGAACGAAAGGCCCTGCTTCGTGATGAAGTCGGTTGCTTTGTCGCAGTCGGAAAATTTCGTCCCGGGAAAGACGAAAATGTGCATCTTGCATTCGGATGAGGCGACCGTAATGGGCGTCTTCGACGCATACGCCTCCAGCGCCGGGTTGACATTGTGGGTGAGCGCCTTGAACAGCGGGAAGTACGTCACCGCAGCCAGGATGAACCCGGCCAGCATGATCCCCTTGCGGCCGATCTTGTCCGACAGCATTCCGAACCAGATGAAGAACGGCGTCGCGAGCACGAGCGAGATCGCGATCAGAATGTATGCCGTGAGGTAGTCGACCTTGAGGTAGATCGTCAGGAAGAAGAGCGCGTAGAACTGGCCCGTGTACCAGACGACGCCTTCCGGCGCGGTCGCCCCGAAGAGCGACAGGAGAACGATCTTCAGGTTCTTCCAGTTCGTGAAGGAGTCTTTCAGGGGAGCCTTCGAGCCCCGGCCCTCCCCCTTCATGCGGCGGAAGATCGGCGACTCCTGGAGCTTCAGCCGGATGTAGATCGAGAAGACGAGAAGAATGACCGACAGGAGGAAGGGGATTCTCCAGCCCCAGTCCTTGAACGCGTCGGGAGTCATCTTCCAGCGGCAAAGGCCGATGACGAGCAGCGACATGAAGAGGCCCAGCGTCGCGGTCGTCTGGATCCAGGCCGTCCTCTCGCCTCGCTTTCCGTTGGGCGAGTGCTCGGCGACGTAGGTCGCGGCGCCGCCGTATTCGCCGCCGAGGGCCAGGCCCTGCAACAGTCGCAAGGACACGAGAAGGATCGGAGCAAGGATGCCGACCTTGGGATAGGTCGGGAGCAGGCCCGTCGCGGCCGTCGAAAAGCCCATCACGACGATCGTGATCAGGAACGTGTATTTCCGGCCGACGAGATCGCCGACGCGGCCGAAGATCAGAGCGCCGAAGGGCCGCACGACGAAGCCTGCCGCGTAGGTGGCGAAGGCGGAGAGCAGCGCCGCCGTGTCATTCCCTTTCGGGAAAAAGAGACCCGCGAAGAAGGGGGCAAGGGTAGCGTAGAGATAAAAGTCGTACCACTCGAAAACCGTGCCGAGGGATGAAGCGAAGACGACGCGACGCTGTTCCTTCGGGGTGGTTTCCTCGATAGGGCCCGCCGAGGTAGTACTCATTCGTTCCTCCTCTGTCCTGTCTCCCGAATTTCGACTTCAGAAGCGAGGCAGGCTCCGAGCCAGCCCCGTTCTGCACGCGGGTTGCCTGGACGATTCCGGGATCCGAAGGCCGCCGGAAAGGGACATTCGACGCTCCTCCCGACCTCTCGTGGGTGAATGAACTTGGAAAGAGGCTATCGGAGATCGTCGCGGCAAGTCAACGAAAAACCCCTCCTTGGCTACATGAATCCGAGCGTCAGCTTCGCCGCGTCGGACATCATGTTCGGGCCCCATTGCGGCTCCCAAACGAGCTCGACGTCCGTCTCGGCGACCCCCGGAACGGAGGAGATCTTCGTCTTCGCGTCGTCGGCGATCGCCGCCCCCATGCCGCACCCGGGCGCCGTCAGGGTCATTTTGACCTCGATTCGGTTGCCGCCGATTTCGAGCGGCCGAACCTTCAGGTCGTAGACCAGGCCGAGCTCCACGACGTTGATCGGGATCTCCGGGTCGAAAACCGTCCGCAGCTGGTCCCAGACCGCCTTCTCGACGCCTTCGGGCGTCGAGGTGTCTGCGGAAGCCGCGGCCTCGAGCGATTTCCGCGCCTCGTCCGGCATGTCGACACCCAGCGCGCCGGCGTCCTTTCCCTCGATGCGGTACAGGCCGCCGAGGGACGGCACGTCGACCGTGAAATTTCCGCCGAGCGTTTGCGTGATTCTTACCAGGGTCTTTGCCGGAAGCGCGATCCGTTCGCCGCTCGGAATCTGCATCGCCACGACGTCGCGAACCAGCGAGAGAATCGATGTCGGATATGCCATGAGGACCTCCCCGTCGATTCCCATCTTACAACCGGAGCCGGGCGGCCCCGGGCTTCACTTCACGGAGCCGACCGTGAAGCCCGCGATGAAGCGATCGAGAAAGACGTTGTACAGGACCGCGATGGGCAACGTCGCGATAAGGCAGGCCGCCATCAACGAGCCCCAGTAGTACACGTCGCCCCTCACGAGGTAGATGGGAACGCCGACTCCGACGGTCTGGTGCGAGGCCGACGAAATGAACGTCAGCGCGTAGACGAATTCCTGCATCACGAGCGTGAAGCTGAAGATCACCACCGTGAGGATTCCCGAGACCGAGATTGGAATCACGAGCTTCAGGAACACCTGGAAGCGGGTCAGCCCGTCCACCATCGCGGCGTCTTCGAGCTCGCGGGGAATGGACTTGAAGAAGCCCATCAGGAGCCACGTCGAGAACGGGATCGTGAAGCTCGGGTAGACGAGAATGATCGACCAGAGCGTGTCCTGGAGCCCGAGGCCGGCGACGATTCGGGAGAGCGGAATGAACAGGAGCGTCGGCGGAATGAGATAGGTGAGAAAGATGCCGATCCCGAGCCGCTCTCCCCAGCGCCCCGTCAGGCGAGCGAGCGAGTACGCCGCCGGCGTCGCGAGCACGAGCGTGATCGCGACGACCATCAGCCCCGCAAAACCCGTGTTGCCGAGCCAGCGCAGGAACAACGTCTCGCGGAACAGGTACCTCACGTGCTCGAATGTCGGCATTTGATTGAAAATGAACGGGTTATTCTTCAGATTGTAGAGGTCGCCGGTCTGCTTGAAGGACGTGATCAGCATCCAGTAGAACGGAAACGCGAGCAGGATCGAGAAGATGGCGAGCGTCCCCCAGCGCAGGGCTCTCGTCGCGAGTCGCCGCCACCTCAGCCCGCGCGCCATCAGTGCTCCCCTCCCACTCAGGTCACCTCGGCCCTTCGCGCCGTCCGCAGCATCAGCCATGCGACGATCACGAGAAGGGGAACCAGAAAAATCGAGATCGCGGCGCCTTCGGCGAGATCGCTGCCGAGAATGCCGGTGAAGAACGCGAGCGAGGGGACCACCTGCGTCGTGTCGAACGGCCCGCCGCGCGTGAGGATGTAGATCACGGTCATGTCCGTGAACGTGAAAACCACGCCGAAGAGGACCGCGACGTTGATGATCGGAAGCATCATCGGAATTTCGATCTGGAACAGGCGCCGGAAGAATTTCGCCCCGTCGACCTCCGCCGCCTCCGGAATGTCTTTCGGGATCGCGGTCCAGCCCGCGAGGATGATCACGGTCGCAAACGGCAGCATGCGCCACGTGTGGACGAGGATCACCGAAAGCATCGCCAGCTTCGGCTCCCCGAGCCACATCGGGGGCGAGAATTGGTTCGCCAGGTGCAGGCGGATGAGGACCCAGTTGATGACGCTGTACAGAGAGTCGAGGATCCACTTCCAGCCGATCGAGCCGATCGAAACGGGAGCCACCCACGGCAGCAGAATCAGGAAGCGAACGAAGTGCCGCCCCCGAAAGACGTCCTTGAGCGCGAGCGCGAGAACCGTCGCGCCGACCAGCACGAGAATCTGGGAGGCGACCGTGAAGACGAAAGAATTCCGAAGAGCGACGAGAAATGCCGGGTTCTGGAGGACGGAGAGGATGTTCCGGAGCCCGACGAAATGGTAGCCGCGGCTCCCGACCTTGACGTCTCCGACGCTGTAGAGAAACGCCAGGACGAAGGGCACGCCGACGAGCGCGAGGACATAGATCATCGCGGGAAGGAACATCGCGGGTCCGAGCCAGGCCTGGCGCTTGCGACTCATCGTGCCGGACTACGTTTCCTCACAGCACGGCGTCGCTCTCGCGGTCGAAGAGATAGGACCGGTTCATGTCGAACCAGAGGTCGACCTGCTCCCCCGGGCGGATCGCGGCATGAATCTCGGTCTCCATCAGGAACCCGCCGATCCCGCTGCTCGCCGTCACGATGACCCGGTGGCCAAGGGGCTCCACGAATTCGATCGCGGCCCGCACTTTCGCGGGCACGCCGAGCGCCGCCCACGCGACGTCGGAAAGCGGCCGCCCGGTCGCGGCGAGGGAGATGTGCTCCGGGCGCATCCCGAAGTAGACCTTTCTGCCGGCCGACGACGCGAGATCGGGCCGCGAGAGCGGTAGGCGGACGTCCCCCGAAAGGACGACCGAAACCTCGGAGCCTTCGGCGGCGAGCTCGCCGTCGAAGAAATTCATCGGCGGGCTCCCGATGAACCCGGCGACGAACCGGCTGGCCGGAGTATCGTAAACTTCGAGCGGCGTGCCCAGCTGACAGATTTTCCCGTGGTTCATGATCACGATCCGGTCGGCCATCGTCATCGCTTCCACCTGGTCGTGCGTGACGTAGATCATGGTGGACCGGATGTCCCGGTGCAGCCGCTTCAATTCCGTCCTCATGTGAACGCGCAGCTTCGCGTCGAGGTTGGACAGGGGCTCGTCGAACAGGAAGAGCGACGGCTCTCGAACGATCGCACGCGCCAGGGCGACGCGCTGCCGCTCGCCTCCCGAGAGCTCCCGCGGCTTGCGGGCGAGCAGATTGGAAATTCCGAGGAGACCGGCGGCCCATTCCGCCTTGCGACGGCGCTCGTCCCGCGGGACTTTGCTCGCCTTCAGCGGAAATTCGATGTTTCCCATGGCCGTCAGGTGCGGGTAGAGCGCGTAGCTCTGAAAAACCATCGCGATCCGGCGCTGCCGGGGAGTGAGGTCGTTGACGACGACCCCGCCGATGAGAATCTCCCCCGAGGTCGGCTCCTCGAGCCCCGCGATCATGCGCAGGAGAGTCGTCTTGCCGGATCCGGAAGGGCCGAGGAGGACGAGAAACTCGCCCTCCCGGCTTTCCAGGTCGACATCGACGACCGCCCCGAGCTGGCCCTTGCGGAAGAGTTTGGTCAGCCCCCTCGTTTCGACGATCGCCATCCCGGGTACCCGGCTACTTCCACTTGTCGAAGATCCGGCGAATCTCCTTCTCGGCCGCGCGAACGGAATCCTCCGGACTCATCACGTCCTGGGCGGCTTTCGCGAACATGGTGGGCAGGACGAACGTGTTGAAGACTTCGTCGACGGCGGCCGTGGCGTACCCGGGGTAACCCACGTTGGTCGACCAGTCGAGAGCGCCCTCGAGGACCTTGTACTTGTCGTTCGGCTGGCCCTTCGGGTCGTTCGCGATCTTCGCCTTGATGTCGGGAACCGTCTTCGGAAAACAGGGGAAATTGTAGAACTCGCTCGCCTGAAAGCCCGTCGCGAAATTGTCGATGTAGTCGGCCAGGAACTTCTTCGCGCCTTCCTTGTTCTCGGCGAAGTTCCAGATCACGTAGCAGTCCATCACGTGCTCGGAGGCGATCCGGCGCACCGGGCCCTTTAGCGCCGGGCGGAGCTGGATCGCTTTGGACATCTCCGGGTTGTCCTTCTCCGCCGTTCGGGTCACGGAGATCGCGTTCTGGACGAAGGAAAGCTTGCCCGCGAGGATCCCCCGGTTGTTCGACGAGGGATCCCAGGTGAAGACCTCCGCCGTCTCCGCTTCCTTGTAGAGGGCCTTCATGTACTTGACCGCTTCGATCGTCGCCTTCGAATTGATCGTCACGTTGCCCGCGGCGTCCTGCTCGGACCCGCCGAACGACCACAGAAGCGCCCGGACGGCCATGTTCGTGTCCAGTTCCTGCGAGAGGCCGAGGCCGACCGGGTTGCCGAATTGATCCTTGATTTTCTTGCCGCCGATTCTCAGATCTTCCCAGGAGTCGGGACCGTTCGGGAATCCGACCTTCGACCAGAGGTCCACGCGATAGTTACCCGGGTCCGGAACGTAGGAATCCGAGAACGCGAAGAACTTCTTCGTCTTCGGGTTGAACGTCGAGCGCTCCGCGAGCGGGATCATTTTGCCGTGCTTTTTCTCGACTTCTTCGTAGATTTCCCGGTGGTCGATGACCTGCTTCTCGTACGCCGCCGGAGGAGCGAGGAACATGAAAAGGTCGTGTCCCTTTCCCGCCGCCACCTCGGCGGCCGCTCGCGCGTTGATCTCGCCGATCGAAATATGGTCGACGACGACGTTCGTGCCGTTCTTCGCGCCCCATTCCTTCGTGTAGGCTCCGTCGAACCACTTGTCGTAACCCGGGACGAAATGGCTCCACTGCAGGATCTTCAGGGTTTTCTGCTGAGCGGCCGCGCGTTCCGGGAAGAGGAATCCGGGACCCACTCCCGCGACGAGCGCTCCGGTCCCCGCGATTTTCGCAAATTCTCTCCGGCTGATCCCGTGGCTTCTCTTCTTGACCATGCTCCCCTCCTACTCTTCCTTTCCGAACTGTTTGAGGTCCTCCGGTCCTTCCTGCGTTTTCAGCTTCGCCTTGCCCTGAACCACGATGCGGATCTGCTCGACGACGTCGGGATTCGCGAGCGTCGTGATGTCCCCCGTGTCGAGCGTGTTCGAGATCGCCGCCAGGACGCGCCGCATGATCTTTCCGGACCGCGTTTTCGGCATGTCCGGAACGATATGCACTTTGCGCGGCCGCGCGATCTTCCCGATCATCGTCTCGATCGTCGCGATGACCTTCTCGGAGATCTCCGGGGTCGGGACATATCCCGGCTTCAGCGCGATGTAGACCTCCGGAATCCTCCCCTTGACCTCGTCGACGACGGGCACGACCGCCGCTTCCGCCACCTGGGGCACGGTGAGGCACGCCGACTCGAGCTCTTTCGTGCCGAGCCGGTGGCCCGCGACGTTGATCACGTCGTCCACGCGCCCGAGGATCCGGAAGTAGCCGTCGGCGGCGAGGACCGCGCCATCGGCCGCGAAATACGGCCAGTCCTGCCACTTCTTGCTCTTCGGGTCCTTGCAGTACTTGGAGTAGTACTGCTTGACGAAGCGCTCGCGGTCGCCCCAGATCGTCTGGATGATGCCGGGCCACGGGTTCCGAATGCAGATGTTGCCCGCCTTCCCGGAGCCCGCCTTCACTTCCTCGCCCTTTTCGTCGTAGATGATCGGGAAAATGCCGGGAACCCCGGGCCCCGCGCTCCCCGGCTTCATCGGGTCGAGAGCCGGTTTCGTGCTGCAGAGGAATCCCCCGTTTTCCGTCTGCCACCACGTGTCCACGATCACGGCTTCGCGCTTGCCCACGGCGTTGTAGTACCACTTCCAGACCTCGGGCTCGATCGGCTCGCCCACGGACGTCATGTGTTTGAAGTGGTACCGGTATTTCTCCGGTTCGTCCGGACCGGCCTTTCGCAGCATTCGAATGGCCGTCGGAGACGTGTGAAAAATGTTCACGTCGAGACGCTCCGCGATCCGCCAGACCCGACCCGCGTCCGGAAACGTCGGGACGCCTTCGTAGATCACCGACGTGGCGCCGAGCGCGAGGGGCCCGTACACGATGTACGAATGACCCGTGATCCATCCGATGTCGGCCATGCACCAGTAGACGTCCTCCGGGTGAATGTCCTGGATGTACTTCGAGGTTCCCGTGACGTAGGCGAGATATCCGCCCGTCCGATGCTGGCACCCCTTCGGTTTCCCCGTCGTTCCGCTCGTGTACATGAGAAAGAGCGGCGCTTCCGAGTCCATCGCGACCGGCTCGACGCGCGCGCGGCGGCATTCCCGGAGAGCCTCGTCGACAAAGAAATCGCGGCCCTTCACCATCGGCGTCGCCGACGAGTATTTTCCCGGGTACCTCTTCCAGACCAGGACCTTCTCGATCTTCTGGCCCTCTTTCTCCGCCGTCGCGACGGCGATCTCGGCGCCGGCCTTGTGATCGATCATCTTCCCGCCGCGGAAGTAGCTGTCCATGTAGATCAGCACCCGGCTCCCCGAATCCGCCGCTCGAAGGCCGCAGGCCTCGCCGGAAAATCCGCCGAAGACGACGGAATGGATCACGCCGAGCCTCGCGCAGGCCAGCATCGTGATCGGCAGCTCCGCCACCATCGGCATGTGGATCGTGACGCGGTCTCCCGCCTTGAGGCCCGCAAAATCCCGCAGCAGAGCCGCGAATTCGTTCACCCGGACGAAGAGCTCCTGGTAAGTCAGCGCGACCGGATCTTCGTCCTCGGGCTCGGGCACGAAGATGATCGCCGCCTTGTTCTTGTGCTTCGCGAGATTCCGATCGACGCAGTTGTAGGAGACGTTGAGCTTGCCCCCGACGAACCATTTCCAGAACGGCGGATCGCTCGTGTCCAGAACCGTGCGCCAGCGCTCGCTCCAGGTGAGCATGTCGGCGTATTCCTCGAAGCAACCGGGAAAATTCTTCTCCGTGAATCGCTCGGAGACCCGCGGGTCGTTGAGGTTGGCCTGCTCGATGAATTTCGCGGATGGCCGGTAGTACTCTTCTTCCTTCCAGTGCACCGCGATCTGGTCCTCGGTGGTTTCGGGAACCCCGGTCGCTTCCTTCTCGGCCATCAGGCGCTACTCCCTTCGACTCATCGACATGACGAAGGGGAAGCGCGCGAGCGGCGTCCGTCGCCGGCCGCTCGCGCTTTTCCTTCGTCTCGCGGGACCCGGATCCCTAGAAGTTGTACAGGGCCGAGAGGGCCCACTGGTTCGCTTTCGTCTCGATTTTTGCCGCGCTCGTCGTCAATTTGTCATGCATGTATTCCAGGCCGAGCGAGAACGGGCCCGCTCTCCAGCGCAACATGCCCGCGTACATGACGTTCTTCAAGCGCGCCGCAGCGCCGGCCGCGGCGATCGCGTCGCTGTCTTTCGGATCGTCCATTCCGTAGAAAGCGAAGGCGCCCCAGTTCGGCGTGAAGTCGTAGCCGGCCTGCAGCCACCCTCCCTGGCTTTGAATCTTGCCGAACTGCGTGATCGCGCCGAAGTTCTGGCCGATCGAGTGCCCGGTGTAGCCGCTGCCCTGAATCAGGAATCCGGCGACCGTGATCTTCGCCCCGACTTCGACGGCCGTTCCGTTCAACTTGTCGTGGGCGGTCGAAGCGCCGGCGCCCGAAAGATCTTTCTGGTCCACGTGGCCGGCCGCGTAAACGCCCCAGCTCATCGCATCCGTTTTTCCGCCGACGTTGAGGCGCGCTTCGAGCTGCGGCGTGCCCGCGTTGCCGGCGTTGTTGGAGTCGGTCGTCGTACCGGGAGGGGCCGACCAGCTGTTCGCCATGACGGCGACCTGAAGGTCCGCGTTCACCGGGGCGCCTTTCGGCGTCAGGTTCTGGTAGAGAAAGATGCCGGGGAATCGCCAGCCGATCACGCCCGCCGAGCCGTAGCCGAGCGGGAACGCGATGTGCGCGAGCGAGACGGGAACGAAGCACGCGGCTCCCTGGGGGCAGGCACCGAAGAGCAGGCCCCACTGTTGCCCGAATCGAACCGTCGTGCTTCCGTTGGTGAGGTCGACGTACCCGAGCCGCAAACGCGGTACCACCTGCTGTCCGGCGAAGGAGCCCGTGCCGTTGTTTCCCCCGAAGAAGTCCATCTCGATGGCGCCGCCGACCTTCCAGTCGGCAAACACTGTCGGCCCGTTGAGCGTCATGTTGAGGCGGGTGTTGCGAACGTCGCCGCCGTAGAACCAGCGGTCGACTTTCGTCTCCGGGACGACCGGGTACTCCGCGTTCTGGCCGTTGCCGAACGAGAAGTTCTGGTCCTGGGCGAAGGACGTTGCGCTGATGAACCCCTTGAACGTGATGCTCGCGTTGGGTCCGACCTGGACCGTTTGCGCCGACGCGACCGTCGTGGCGAGTACGGCGAGCGCGCAAGACAGGAAAACGACCTTGGCTGACACTTTGAACATGCGAGTCTCCTTTCCTCTTCTTCTTGCAATGATTTCGGCGTTCCGATTGATCGCAGGGGGGTGAGGTAACGGGGGCGGGCTGCTCATCCGTGAAAGGTCCGCCATAGGCCTTTCCTCCTTACTCGTCCCAGGCAGCCGAAACGCCTTCCCGTCGGGGGCAGGGATGCGGATGCATCTTCGTCAAGCCGCCCGGAACCGTTCGACAAAGCATACAGCGATTTTCAACTCATGGCATTCCGTGCGAGCTCCAGAACGTCGAAGGCGGGGGGGCCGGCGGCGATCTCCTCCTTCGCGTTCGCGATCATCACCATGCAGAACGGGCAGCTGACGCCGACCTTGTCGGTCTCCATAGCCGCGATGTCCTTCATGCGCGTCTGGTTAATCCGCTCCCCGAGCTTCTCTTCCATCCACATGCGGCCCCCGCCGGCGCCGCAGCAAAGGCCGTTCTCCTTCGACCGCTCCATCTCGCGCAGCCGGAGGCCCGGGATCGACTCCAGGATCTTGCGCGGCGCGTCGTAGACCTTGTTGTAGCGTCCCAGATAACACGGGTCGTGGAACGTGATCGTCTCCGGGAGCTCCTTGTCCAGAACGACTCTCCCCTGGGCCACCAGCTCCGCGACGAGCTCGGTTCCATGCACGACGTCGTAGTCGCCTCCGAACTGGGAATATTCGTTCTTCAGGCAGTTGAGGCAGTGGGGGCAGTTCGTGACGATCTTCTTCACCCCGTACCGGTTCACCGTCTCGATGTTCTGCTGTGCGAGCGTCTGAAAGAGGTACTCGTTGCCCATGCGGCGCGCCGAATCGCCGTTGCACGTTTCCTCGGTTCCCAGGATCGCGAACTTCACGCCGGCGGCGTTCAGGATCTCGACGAGAGACTTCGACACGCGCTTCGCGCGGTCTTCATAGGAACCCGCGCAACCGACCCAGAAGAGGTATTCGATGTCGCTTGCTTTCGCTTGGGCCATCGTGACGACGGGCAATTCGGCGGCCCAGTCGGCGCGGGAGGCGGCCGCGATCCCCCACGGGTTGCCATTGGTCTCCATGCCGCGGAACGCCGTCTGCATTTCCTTCGGAAATTCCGCCCGATCCAGAACGAGGTTCCGGCGCATCTCGATGATCTTGTCGACCGCCGGGACGATGAACACGGGACACGCGGCCGTGCAGAATCCGCAGGTCGTGCATGCCCAGATCGTGTCCTGGGAGATCCATCCGTCGATCAAAGGCCGCGCGGGCGGCTCGGCGTCTTCGGATCCACTTCCCCTTCCCGTCGCCTCGGCAAGCAGCCGGGGCGTCTCCGCGTAAAACGCGTCCCGAAAGACCCCGATGTGGACCTTCGGGTCGAGCGGCTTGTGCGTGAGCGCGGTCGGGCAGACTTCGCGGCAGCGGCCGCACTCCGTGCAGGTATACCCGTCGAGCAGCTGCTTCCAGGTGAAGTCCTCGATTTTGGACGCGCCGAAGCTCTCCGCGTTTTCGAGGTCGATCGACGCCAGCCGACCCATCGGCTCGAGCTTCTGCAGAAAGATGTTCGGCACGGCGACGATGATGTGGAAGTGCTTGGAATACGGAAGATAGTTGCCGAAAAAAAAGATGTCGAGCAGGTGCAGCCACCAGCAGGCGGCGAAAAGCGACGCGATCGACGTCGCGGAGGCTCCCGAGAGAAGATGCGCGATCGGAGCCGTCGCCGGCGCCCACCAGCCCGCGCGCGAGGGGTCCAGCGCGATTCGCGCCGAATCGGCAAGGAGGTCGGTCACGATCAGAAAATCGATCAGGAAGAGAATCAGCCACGCGTCGACGGACGGGTCGAGCCGCCGGGGCCGCGCGAAGAGACGCCGCCCGGCGGCCATCGCGACGCCGACGAACACGAGCAGCTCGACGATGTCCTTCAGAAAATTGTAAGCGTGGCCGGGAACCCCGGGGAGAACCTGGAATCGGGGCCAGAGCCCTTCGGCGACGAGCGCGGTGGTGCGAATCGCCAGCACAACGAAACCGCCGAAGATCAGGATGTGGAACGTCCCGGCGTACGGATCCCGAAACATTCGAAGCTGAAGAAACGCGTATTCGATCGTCTTCCAGATTCGCGTCGGAATTCGATCGAACCGGTTTTCCCATTTGCCGGCCGCCAGGGCCTGGAAGCGGCGCGACGCCGAATAGAGGAACGCGGCGGCCGACAATCCGACGAGAAGCCCGAAAAGTACCGTGCCCGGGACACCGAGGTAAGTCTGCGCCGTCGGCAGGGCTGAAGCAGATCTCATGAAGCCGATCTTACCTTTCCGCTAGGCCGCCGCACCGGCTTCGAGCGCTCCGTCTTCGATCCAGTGCGCGAGGAGACGATAGATGCGGAACGAATCCACGAAAAAGTCGGTCTCGCACTCCGCGGGAGTCGCGCCCGCGCAGATCCGGCTCCAGACTCCCTGGAAAACCGTCGTGTCCTGCTCCTCTTCGAGCGGCGTCGGCGGCCTTCCGGTCGCGGCGAGCAGGGAACCCTCGGGAACGAGCGTCCGCGCCTGCCGGAGCTCGTCATAGCGCCGGCTGCCCTCGAAAATCAGCGGAACGACTTCGAGGACCACCCCGCCGTCCGTTGCGGCGGGCGAGCCCTCCCGCCGGGCCGAGAAAGCGAAGCTTCCGGGGACGGGATTCTCGAAAAGCTGGTAAACGGCGTCTTTTCCGCGCAGCACTCCCGCGCGGCAGCTTGCGATCCTCCCCTTTTCGAAGGCAATCGATGCGACGACGGCTCCCGCGCGATCCGTGATCGCGAGCTGTCCGCTGACCTCGCTTTGCGCGAGGTTCTGAAGAAGGCTCGGCAACCCGAAGAGCTCCAGGTCGCCCGAGAGACTCGGCGCCGGAGCGCTCTCCGCCGCCGGGGAAGGCGAGGCCGGCCCGGCCGCGAGCGCCGCCGACGCCGCCCGCGCGAACGGCTGATCGGCATAATCCTCGACGATCTCCTGGAGCGCGCGCCGGACGTCCGCGGTGCGGGTCCCGGACAACGACTCGATCAGGTGCTCGATCTGCGCGGCGTTGCGCGTGAGAACGAGCCCGAAGACCTTGCGCGGAAGCTCTTTTCGCAGGACCGCCAGCAGCCGGGAAGCGGCGGCCGGCTCCCCGGTGAGATCGACGGCGGCGAGCTCCGCGAGGCGCGCCCGATTGTCGCCGAGCGCCGGATTCGGCGAGAGCCCGTGCTCGACGACTGCCGCAATCGCGTTTCGCGTCCCGATTCGGCAGAGAGCGGAGTAGACGCGGTCGAGAAGCGTCTGGAGATCTTCGGCGCTGTACCCTCCACCGGCCGGTTTCTGAAGGAGCGCTTCGAATTCTCTCGCGGCGGATACGAGAGCGGCGGAGCTGCTTTCGTGCCGGATCTGCGCGAGGTTCGCGATCGCGTCCTTGACGAGAAGGACGTGCAGGCCCGGCTTGAGCAATTGCCGCAAAAGCTCGATCTCCGGCTCCGCGGGAGAATCTTCCGGCCGCGGGATCCGGCGAAGAATGTTGAGCAGGTTGCGCTGGAAATACCAACCAGCCGCGCCCGCCGCCGGGTTGACCGGCTGCTGCAGCTTTTCGAAGGCGGCGCGCCGCGCCGCCGCGCCGTGGACCTGCAGGAGAGTCACGAGCAGCCGGCGTCGTTCCCGCCGGTTCTCGATCTCCAGCTCCGTGAGGAGGCCTTCGGGAGAAAGCGCCGGAAAAAACACGAGCACCTTGCGAAGAAGCGACCTGCCGATTCGCGTCCTCGGCGAACGCCCGGAGCTTGTCCGGATCGAGCGACTCGTGCATCGAACGGCGAGCGAGGTCGACGCGGGTCGGGTCGACTTTCTTCTCTGCGACGATCCGTTCTGCCAGCTCGAACATCGTCACGGCGCGTCCGAGCGCGCCCTCGTTGAACTGCTCGACGGCGGCTCGAACCATCTCGTGAAATCGCCGGCCTCCTTCCGCGGCATCGTCCGCGAGAGTCACGAGCCGGTGCATCGCCTCGAGCCCCGCGACGGGCTCCCGGGAACCGGCAGCTTTCCCGGCGGGAATCGGAATCGCCCAACCCGGGAGAGTCGCGCTCAACGAGCGGAACACCTGGTCCATCTGGGAGTCCATCCCGAGACCGCGCAGACGGGCCAGATAATGATCGAGCTCCGAACCGTCCTTCGAATGGCGGGCCGCGAGAGCGAGCATCTCCGAGAGGACCTCGCGGCGTTTCTCGGGCGAAGCCGCCTTGAGGGTCGCCCGCGGATCCTTCTTGGAAGGCTCCAGTCGGTCGAACAGGAGCGTGAAGCGTTTGAGCCCCTCGACGACGGCCTTCGAGACGTCGGGAGCGACGGCGGCCGGCGCAGCCGGGGAAACGCCGGCCGTAGGACGCCGGGCGCTCGCGAGCGGCGCTTCGCTTCCCGCCTGGCGGTGGAGAACCTGGACCGGGCCGCTCAGGATCGTCTCGGTCTTGCCGAGGCGCGACAGATTGCTCGCCAGGAGCGCCCGGTCCTCCTCCGGGCAGGCGAGCAGAAGAAACGCGCTCAACCGCTCGAGGTAGGGCCCGAGAGCCGCGTCGGAAATGAGCTTGTACTCCGCGAGAAGATGGATCTTCTTGAGCGCGTGGAAGTAGTAATCCGAAACGGGAGCCTGCGCGCCCCCGATCGAGTATTGCTCGGCCGCCCAGGCCTGAATTTCGTTGACGGCGAGCTCGGGAGGGTGGCGCAGAAGCACCTCGACCGAGTCGTGAACCATCAGCGGAGCGATCTGATCGGAAAAATATCTCTGCAGCTCGAAGAGGCACTCGCGAACCTCCCAGCCGGCACCGCCTCCTTCTCCGGGGTTCTCCATATCTTCCGAAGATTCTATCTCCCCCGATTCCGGGACTCGCAGAAAGGGCTTACGATCACGCGAGGAGACGGCGATGAAATTCAAGACTGCGTTGTTGCTCCTGGCTATCGGAGCCGCGGGCTCCCTGCCGGAACCTGCCCGGGCGGCGATCCCCTCGGCCATCGAGAGCGACTTCGTTCTCCACGGCTTCCGCTTTTCGTCGGGAGAGACTCTGCCGGAGCTGCGGATCCACTACCGAACGCTGGGAGAACCGAGGCGCGACGCGGGCGGCACGGTCCGGAACGCGGTCCTCGTCCTCCACGGCACGACCGGCAGCGGGAAGCAGTTCCTGTCGGAGAACTTCGCGGGCGTCCTGTTCGGTCCCGGGCAGCTCCTCGACGCGAAGACGCACTTCCTCGTGCTTCCGGACGGAATCGGACACGGAGGCTCGAGCAAGCCGAGCGACGGCCTTCACGCCCGGTTTCCGCGCTACACCTACGACGACATGATCGAAGCGCAATACCGGCTCCTGACCGAGGGGCTCGGCGTGAATCACCTGGAGCTCGTGCTCGGCACTTCGATGGGGGGCATGCACGCGTGGGTCTGGGGCGAGAGCCATCCGGACTTCATGGACGGCCTCGTGCCGCTGGCGAGCGTTCCGACTCAGATCGCCGGCCGCAACCGGATGTTGCGGAAGATGATCCTCGACGACATCCGCGACGACCCGGGATGGCAGGGAGGCGATTACAAAACGCAGCCCCGGGGCCTCCGGAGCGCCGTCCAGGTGCTGCTCTTCCTGGTCTCGAGCCCGCTCCAGTGGCAGAAATCCGCGCCGACGCGCGACGCGGCGGACTCGCTTCCTCGACGGAACAGATGAAGACGAGATCAGAAGGCGTCGACGCAAACGACTTCCTTTACGCCTTCGACTCTTCCCGCGACTACGACCCGTCGAAAACTCTCGAAAAGATCACCGCTCCGGTGCTCGCGATCAATTCGGCCGACGACCAGGTCAATCCTCCCGAGCTCGGCCTCATGGAGAAACTGATCCGCCGGGTGCCCCGGGGCCGCTACGTCCTGATTCCGACGAGCGAACAGACGCGCGGCCACGGAACGCACTCCTACCCGACCGTCTGGGAAAGCTACCTGCGCGAGTTCCTCGCGAAGATCGCGCCGAATCGCTGAAGGTCTATAATTCCGGCCATCCGGAAAATTCACTGGCGCAAGGCCGAACGGTCCGAGAAAGGAGACGGCAGATGTTGACTGTCCATTCCAGGAGGCGGCATGGCATTTCCTTGTCCGGAATTGCCTTTGTCTTGTTGGCGGCCACTCCTCTTTTTGCAGCATTTGGCTCGACGGAGACATATCTTCCTGCCGTCGGGCGCGTGCCGGGGCAGGGAGGCGCGCAGTTCTACACGACGGTCTGGGCGACGAACCTGACGACGGCGCCGGAGACGTTCACCTTCCGGTTCCTGAAGCAGGGCCAGGCCAACGGCACGCCCGCTTCGTTCCAGGACACCCTGCAGCCCGGCGAGACGAAAGTCTACGAAAACGTCGTCGAGTCGAAGCTCGGGCTTGCCAACGCCATCGGCGCGGCACGTGTGACGTCGACCGGCCCGATCTTCGTCTCGGAGCGGATCTTCAATCAGGCGCCGGGAGCAGACCTGGGCGACACGGAAGGACTCTTCTTCGCGGGAGTCCCCCAGAGCTTCTCGATTTCGGCCGGGCAGTCCGCCTCGATCCAGGGGATCAACCAGGGCGGTTCCGAAAACTTCCGCTACAACTTCGCGCTCGTCGAGACCGGCGGCGGCTCGCCGACGGTCAACGTCCAGGTCTTCGACGGCAGCGGAACGCTGCTCGGGCAGAAGGCGTATCCCCTGCAGCCCTACGAGCAGATCCAGCCCAGCGTCGTCGACGTCGTGCCCTCGATCGCCACGACCAACGCGAGGGTCACGGCCACGGTCACCGGTGGGACAGGCTCCGTGCTGCTCGCCGGCGCGCAGCTGGCCAACATCTCTCAGGATTCCTCCGGCTTCGAGATGACCTTCCGCGACGAGCTGCTGGGCTCGGGAGGCGGCGGACTCACCGCCGTGATCCACGATTCCACTCTTCTCGGGAGCGGAACCGCCGCCTCTCCGCTCGCGATCAATCCGGGCGCGGTGGTGACATCGCTGAACGGCTCTCCACGGGGCCGTCACCCTCGCCGCAGGCTCGAACGTCACGATCACGCCGTCGGGCTCGACGCTCACGATCGCGAGCACGGGCGGCGGCGCGGGCGGGTTGACGCTCCCGTTTACGGGCTCCTCGAGCACGACCCAGACGACGTTTGCCGTCTCGAACACCGGCGGCGGCCAGGCGATTGAAGCCGACTCGAATGCCTCCGGTTTTTACGTCTCGGCGAACCCGTTTGCGATAAAAGGCGTGAGTACGGGAGACACGGGAACAGGAGTTTACGGCTCGACGCACGGGACGAGCGGCGAAGGCGGCTACACGGGCGTTTGGGGCGACTCACGCGATGCCACGGCGGTGACCGGTACCAGCCTCAACGATCGCGGCGTGCTGGGGATCACGAGCAACGCGGCGTCCGCCGGGGTCGAAGGCCTCAACCGGTCGTCGGGCGGTGCCGGCGTGCTCGGAAGAATCGGCAACGGGTCCGGGAAATCGTCGACCGCGGGAGTCTGGGGAGACTCCGACGCCAGCGGGGCCGGAGTCAGCGGAACTGGGAACAGCGCGATCGGGGTCTACGGCAAGAGCACCGCCAACTGGGGAATCTATGGCGAGACGGGTGACGCTACGTACGCGGGGACGGCCGGGCTGAATACGGGCGGCGGCCCGGGCGTGTATGCCGAGAGCTCGAGCGGCTCTGGCATTTACGCGAAATCGGGCAGTGGAATCGCGGGCTACTTCTATTCCAATTCCTATGGCCCGGCCCTTTACGTTGACAACAACAACTCGACTTATGTCGTTGCGGATTTCGAGGGGCCCATCGATGTGAACGGCAACGTGGTCACGAGCGGCGCGGGCGCGGTGCGTCTCGACGATCCTCGCGACCCGTCGAATCAATCGATCACCCATACCTTCGTGGGCTCTTCCGAAATGAAGAACATCTACGATGGTGTCGCGGTACTCGGCGCCTCCGGGACCGTTACGGTTGCCCTTCCGGACTGGTTCGACGTCTTGAACCGGGATTTCCGATACCAGTTGACTGCTCTCGGAACGCCTCAGGCGGGGCTCTTCGTTTCGCGAGAAATCATCGGAAACTCCTTCACCATCGCGGGGGGCGTGCCGGGAGCCCGTGTTTCATGGCAAGTGACCGGCGTCCGCAAGGACCGGTGGGCGCAGGATCACCCGGTTGTGGTCATTGAGAACAAGCATGGTGCGGTGTATCCCATGGCGCCATCAGTGAAGCCGCTCGGCGAGGGAAGGCAACCATGATTCACCGAGCGAGCGAAGGCATCGTCGAGATGCTCGTCATGCTGCGGTGAGGGTGGAGGCCGCTGGCAGGCGGCCGATCCCGGAAATCTAGAAGATCACAACCTCGTCGCCGACCTCGACGAGCGGATAGAGCGCGCGGATGTCCTCGTCGCTGAGACGGACGCAGCCGTGGGTAACCGGCCGGCCGATCGCGTCCGGCTCGTCGGTCCCGTGAATTCCGAAACCGCCTCCGAAATTGATCCGGTAGGCACCCAGGACGTTCTGAAATCGGCGCTGCGGCGTTCCGTAGGGAGGAATCACGATCGCGTCCCCCGCGAGAATCAACTTGCCGGGCGGAAGCTCGCGAACCGTCGATCCGGAAACCGCGACGACGCGGTCCCGGCGCACTTCGATCTGCCGTGAGGCGGCCGCGCCGCCGTTGGCCGCCAGGGCCAGGCCGGTCTCGGACTCCATCGGAATGGGCCGGCCGGGCTGCAGGCGGACGGTCCGAAGGCCGCGCTTGCGCGCCTCTTCAATGAAGTACCAGTCGGGAGGGATCCAGACGGGGCGCTCTTCCTTCGACTGAACCAGGAAATCGCCCTTCGGCGTGACGAAGAGATGGTTCCCGTCGCCCGTCTTCAGGGAGGTCCCTTTGCCGGTCGCGCACCGGGCCTGGAAGACGACCTTTTCGCCGACCGTCACGAACAGGTTGTTCGTCGCCGTGTTGATGAGGACGAGCCGCCCCCGGCTCGACCCGGTCGCCGCCGAGCCCGGCGGCGGAGCCTCGCCGACCGCGGAAAACTCCGAGGCATCCGGCTGGAACAACTCCACGACTCCTCCCGATCCCGGGGACACCGCCTGTCCCAGCGCCGAGCCCGAGAGTGTGAGCGTGAGCCCGATGAGAAGAGAAATCCGCCCCGCGACGATCTGTTTTTCCATGGAAGTTCGCCCTCGACCAAAGCTCTGTTGCATTCGCGATGCCAAGAGGCGGGAGGGCCTGAAATGAGGGATTTCTGGGGCTCCCCAAAGCGTTTTGAAGACTGGAGGCTGATGATGAAAAGATTGAAAAAACCTCCGGCTCTCCTGGCATTCGCACTTCTGTTGTTCCTGGCCATTCCCGGCTCCTCGCGCCCCGCCTCCGCAAGCATCGGGGCGAGCGTGAGCGTATCCGGGTTTCACGGCGCGCTCGCGCCCTACGGAACGTGGGTCACCGTCGGAAACTACGGGCGGTGCTGGAGACCCGCGAGGGTGTCTTTCGGCTGGCAGCCGTACTCGAACGGCAGGTGGCTCTACACGGACTACGGGTGGACCTGGGCCTCGTACGACCCGTGGGGTGAGATTCCGTATCACTACGGAACGTGGGTCTACGATCCGGCCGACGGCTGGGTCTGGGTCCCGGGAACCGTGTGGGGCCCCGCGTGGGTAACGTGGTGCTCCACGGACGATTTCATCGGCTGGGCGCCGCTGGCACCGGGGTTCGTGTTCACGACATCGGGCTACTTTGGAAGGCCGATCGTTTGCCCGACCTCGAGCTACGTCTTCGTGGCGACGCGCAGCTTCGTCGGAGTGAATGCGGCAAGCGTGCGAGTCGCGCCGAGCCAGAACGCGACACTGCTTCGCAGCGGAACGAAGACCACGCGTTTCTCCGTCGCGAATGGAGTGGTCCGGACGAGCGGGCCGGACCCGAAGCGAATCGAACGGGTCACCCATCGGGCAATCCGACCGACGAGCCTCTCGCGCGCAAACCTGCGGCCGACCCGGTTCAACGCCGCGCGTGGCTCGCGAATCGCTCTCACGACTCGCTCGTCCGCGACGTCCCGGCCGGCGGTTTCGACGCGCGCCGCGGGCGAGCGGCAAGCGACCGCGCATGCAACGGCGCATTCGAATCGCTCGACGATGGTGCGCGGAAGGGTTCCGAAGGTTCAGGCCTCGCCGAACCGCGTTCTGTCGCACGCCCGCCCATCCGGGCACCCGAAGACCCTCGTGACCTCCGGTCGAAGGGTCGCGCCCCGGAAGCAGGCGGCTCCTCGGACTCGCGTCACGACGCTGCGGAGTTCTTCCGGACCTGCCCCGACACTCACTGCGACCTACCCGGTGACCGCGCAACACGGCGCGCGGGCGGTTGAACGGGCGCCGGCTCCTGTGGTCGCGCGCGAACGGCCCGTTGTCCACGCGGCGCCCCGGGTGGAATCGCGCCCGGCGGCGGCTCCCCGGATAGAAGCCCGGCACGGGCAGCCCTCGCCGCGAGCTTCGAGAAAGGAGGATGGTCGCTGACGGAGTCCTTCCTCCGAATTCCCTCTCCCGGCGGGAGAGGGTGGTCGCCGACGGCGACCGGGTGAGGGGGGCAAAAAAGAAGCCCACAAGTTGCCTTGTGGGCTCTGAAATTTAATCCCCGGCGGCGTCCTACTCTCCCACACAGTTTCCCGTGCAGTACCATCGGGGCTGAGGGGCTTAACTGCCGTGTTCGGAATGGGAACGGGTGGGACCCCCTCGCTAAAACCACCGAGAAAATCGCGTACGAAGTTCTCAAAAGAATCGGGCTCACAAACAGACAGAATCGAAACGCACCTTAAATATTTTATGGTCAAGCCGCACGACCGATTAGTACGGGTCAGCTTCACGCCTTGCAGCGCTTCCACACCCCGCCTATCAACGTGGTCATCTCCCACGGGTCTTCAGGGGGTTGCCCCCGGGATAACTCATCTTGTGGAAGGCTTCCCGCTTATATGCTTTCAGCGGTTATCCTTTTGAACATCGCTACCCGGCCGTGCCGCTGGCGCGACAACCGGTGCACAAGAGGTTCATTCGTCCCGGTCCTCTCGTACTAAGGACGAATCCACTCAATTATCCTGCGCCCACACGAGATAGGGACCGAACTGTCTCACGACGTTCTAAACCCAGCTCACGTACCGCTTTAACCGGCGAACAGCCGGACCCTTGGGACCTGCTTCAGCCCCAGGATGCGATGAGCCGACATCGAGGTGCCAAACCTTGCCGTCGATGTGAACTCTTGGGCAAGATCAGCCTGTTATCCCCGGCGTACCTTTTATCCGTTGAGCGATGGCCCTTCCATACAGAACCACCGGATCACTAAGTCCTACTTTCGTACCTGCTCGACTTGTCGGTCTCGCAGTCAAGCTCTCTTCTGCCTTTGCGCTCTACGGCTGGTTTCCAATCAGCCTGAGAGAACCTTTGAGCGCCTCCGTTACAATTTAGGAGGCGACCGCCCCAGTCAAACTACCCGCCTGGCAGGGTCCCCGACCCGGATTACGGGTCTGGGTTAGAATTCCAACGTCATCAGGGTGGTATCTCACCGTTGCCTCCCCCGAGGCCAAAACCCCAGGTTCATAGGCTCCCACCTATCCTGCGCAGACAACGCCGAAATTCAGTGCCAGGGTATAGTAAAGGTGCACAGGGTCTTTCCGTCTACGTGCGGGTAACCGGCATCTTCACCGGTACTACAGATTCGCCGAGCGCGTTGTCGAGACAGTGCCCAAATCGTTACGCCATTCGTGCAGGTCGGAACTTACCCGACAAGGAATTTCGCTACCTTAGGACCGTTATAGTTACGGCCGCCGTTTACTGGGGCTTCGGTTCGTAGCTTCGCCTTGCGGCTGACCACTCTCCTTAACCTTCCAGCACCGGGCAGGCGTCAGACCCTATACGTCGTTTTCGACTTTGCAGAGTCCTGTGTTTTTATTAAACAGTCGCTTGGGCCGTTTTACTGCGACCTTTCGATGCCTCAGGGGCGAACCCTTTGACAAAGAAAGGCACACCTTCTTCCGAAGTTACGGTGTTAATTTGCCGAGTTCCTTGACAACGCTTCACTCGAGCGCCTTAGGATTTTCTCCTCATCTACCTGTGTCGGTTTGCGGTACGGTCGCCCAAAAGTCTCCTTAGAGGTTTTTCTCGGCAGCGTGGCATCGACGCCTTTGTGGCCTTGCGGCCTCGCACTCGCTTCTCGGCGTTGAATGGAGAAACGGATTTGCCTATCTCTCCCGCCTACCAGCTTGGCCCGGGACTTCCAGCACCCGGTACGTCTAGCCTCCTGCGTCCCCCCTTCGTGATAACGACTTCTCAGCGGTACAGGAATATTAACCTGTTGTCCATCGGCTACGCCTTTCGGCCTGGCCTTAGGGACCGACTAACCCTGAGCGGATTGACCTTGCTCAGGAATCCTGAGATTTACGGCGAGCAGAGTTCTCATCTGCTTTTTCGCTACTTGTGCCGGCAGGGTCTCTTCCAACCGGTCCATCAGTCCTCGCGGTCTGACTTCACTCCTGTTGGAATGCTCTCCTACCACGCGGACGGATCCGAGGATCCATCCGCATCCGCTGCTTCAGTACGTAGCTTGAGCCCCGTTGAATTGTAGGCACAGAGCCGCTTGACCAGTGAGCTATTACGCTTTCTTTAAAGGATGGCTGCTTCTAAGCCAACCTCCTGGCTGTCAGGGCGTCTCCACATCCTTTTCCACTTAGCTACGATTTAGGGACTTTAGCAGGCGGTCTGGGTTCTTTCCCTTTCGACAATGAAGCTTATCCCCCACTGTCTGACTCCCGCGCAGTGCTCAATGGCATTCAGAGTTTGGTTGGATTCGGTAACCGGGAAAGGCCCCTAGTCCATCCAGCGCTTTACCACCATTGACATTCACGCAAGGCTAGCCCTAAAGCTATTTCGGAGAGAACGAGCTATAACGGAATTTGATTAGCCTTTCACCCCTACCCTCAGTTCATCCGAGTTGTTTTCAACCAACACCAGTTCGGACCTCCACCTGGTGTTACCCAGGCTTCATCCTGACCAAGGGTAGATCATCCCGCTTCGCGTGTAATCCCAGCGACTGGGTCGCCCTATTCAGACTCGCTTTCGCTACGGCTCTGCACGTTGCTTCGCCTTGCCGCTGAAATTAACTAGCCGGCTCATTATGCAAAAGGCACGCGGTCCCACCGGATTGCTCCATGGTGGTTCCACTGCTTGTAGATGGACGGGTTCAGGTACTATTTCACTCCCCTCACGGGGGTTCTTTTCACCTTTCCCTCACGGTACTGGTTCACTATCGGTCGCACAGGAGTATTTAGCCTTGGGTGATGGTCCACCCGGATTCCCACAGGGTTTCTCGTGCCCCGTGGTACTCGGGAACGGAACGAAGAAGAAACCGAACTTTTCGCCTACGGGGCTATCACCCTGTTTCGCGGCACTTTCCAGAGCCTTCGGCT
>CAWEYG010000001.1:387500-924346 GCA_963813155.1 uncultured Acidobacteriota bacterium
AATTCGTTGGCTGCTCTATTCAGTTTTCAAGGAACCGATCGCCCGAGAGCGACGCGCCGTACCTCCGGCGCACCCGTCCATGAGACGGAAATTTGATCTTACGAAAAATCGAGTTGCCCTGTCAAGGATTTTCTCGCCTTGCCGGGCCGTGCCGACCGTCGACTTTGTCGAGGCTCGGCCCCCGGTTTCCGTGTTCAAAAGATCCTGTCCCGTGAAGGGATCGGGATGATACGCGGGCCTACTTCCGAAGTCAAGGAACCGGGGAAATGCGCTCGTACAGGCGAAGGAAAAACGGCTGGGAACCGACCCGGGCCCGGAGATCGCTCGTTCCGAAGCTCGCGACGACGGAATAGTTCGAAAGCACCGCCTCCCAGAGACGTCGATCGTAGTCTTCTCCGAACGCCGCCGGCCCGAACGCCGACGACGGCTGATTCGCCAGAAGAACGAACCTCGGCCGCGTCTCCAAGAACCGTTCGACGACTCGCGTTTCCGCGCGAGAATCGAGGTGTCCCGGGAGGAGTTGCTCCTCCCGGAGAGGGTTCGGCATTCCCATGGCGAAGTTGAAGATTCCCGCCTCGGGAAATGCGGCCAACGCGTCGCCAGGCCTTCGGGCGTGCTCCAGGAACCCGAAAGCCGCGCGCGTCGGAAGGGCCTGCAGCGGAGGAAGCCGGAGCGAGCCGCGGCGTCGAAACCGGCCAATTCCGGCCAGGAACGCTGATCCGCTGGAGCCTCGCCAGGCCCGCGAGGGCAATTCCCAAGAACACGACCGACACGTTGACCCGGAATTGGGATTCGCCCCCGAGCCGGCGCGGAAGCACATCGACCAGGATCACCGCGGAAGTTGCGAGCAGCGCCGGCAGCGCAAAAATCGAATACGGGGTCGAGAGCTGCGCGTAGGAGAGCCGGAGCAGCACGCGGCCCCCGAAGACGGCGGCAATGCCGAAGAGCACGAACCTCGCTCGCGCCACGGGAGTCAGCGGGCGCCGAAGTTGCCACAGGGCAAGGACGACGGCCGCCGGCGGCGCCGCGAGGAGGAGCGGCGGCCAACGCGAGTCGACGAGGCCGCCGAGCGGAGAAACGACCAGGACAGCCGCGGAACCTACGAGTGCGGCCCAGAGCACCGACCAGCGGCCTCGCCGAAGAACCCAGGCGCCGAGCAGGACGACGCCGAGAAGGAAAAGCGAGGAGGCGATCCGACCCAGGCTCTCCCATGGGTCGTCGAGCCCCGCGACGAGCCGATAGACGTTTCGCCATTCGGAGGGAGGCGAGAAGACCGCCGCCGGCCCCTCGGGAAAAAGGTCTCGAAGCGGAACGCCGAAAAGGGCCGCCGCATGAAACGCCGCCCCGAGCGCAAGACCGCCCGCCGCGATCCGCAGCCCCGGCCGCCGCGAAGAGCCCGAAGGTTCCGCGCGAAGCTCGCCGCCGAGGACGAGAAACGCAGCGGCGGCTCCGATCTCGACTCGCGCCCCCAGGCACACGCCGAGGGCCGCGGCAGCGATGGCGTTCCGCGATCGGAACGGCTCGCCGCAAAAGAGAGCGAGCGCCAGCAGCCCGAACGCGAGAGCGAACAGCGAGTCGATCGAGTAGGGAAAGAGGAAAGCTCCTCCGAGCGGCGCCCCGACGCACAGCGCGGCCGCCCCGGTCGTCGCCGCCACCGCGGAAAGACGACTTCCGGACGCTTTCGTCAGCCGATAGAGCGCGACAAAGAGCAGAAGCGAAACGACGGCACACATCGCTTCCAGCCACCCCCAGCGTTTTCCGAAAGTCTTCAGGACGACCGCGCCGCACCAGGGGCCGATCGGACCGTAGTAATAGACGACGTCCCGGTAGAGCCTCTCCCCCGCCGCCAGACGCGCCGGCACCTGCATCTCGCGGGAGGAGTCCACGAAAGGAGTGATCCACCGATTCCAGGTGATCGCGGCCGCCGAGACGCCCGCCAGCAGGGGCAGGGAAATCGGGGCAGCCTTGAGCAGGCGCCTCAAGCGAGCCGCGCCAGCGCCATCCTGACCGCTTCCGGGTACGCCACGTGCTCCTGTTCCAGGATGCGCGCGGAGAGGCTTTCTTCCGTGTCCCCCGGCAGAATCGGGACCCGTTTCTGAACCAGGATCGGGCCGGAGTCGACCGCGGCCTCGACGTAGTGCACGGTGCAGCCCGATTCCCGGTCTCCCGCTTCGAGCGCTCGCCGCTGAACGTTCAACCCCGGATACTTCGGAAGCAGCGAGGGGTGGATGTTCAGGATCCTTCCCGGATAGGCCGCGACGAACTCGGGCGAGAGGACTCTCATGTAGCCGGCGAGGCAGATGAGGTCGGGGCGCGCGGCATCCAGGATCTCGCGGATTTTCGCCTCGTGCTCGGTGCGCGACACGCTCGCCTCCCGCGGAATTGCGTGCGCCGGCAGTCCCTCGCTTTCGGGCGGCGGCGAGGCCGGCGGCCTCCGGCCGGTCGGAAATGACGGCTGCGATTCCGGCATCCGGGATCTCTCCCGAGGCGACCGCGTCGGCAAGAGCGACGAAGTTCGACCCCCTGCCGGACAGAAGGATCGCGAGGCGGCGCATCGATTTCATTCTACCTTCGGGGAATTCGATACAGTTCCACCCATGACCACGTGCGACGTTCTCCACGTTCTGAACGCCGCTCGCCGGATTCACGTGCGCGCTGGAGTTCAGCTCGGTCAGGTGGACGGGATGGAGAGGGATCCGCGCGTCAGCGAGGCGTGATTTTTTCGGCTTGGAGGATCCGCTTTCAGGCCGGGCACAGGGTCGTCGCCGCGGTATCGCATGCTCCGGTTTTACGAACTTCGTTTGGCAACGCCGTGAAGTTTTCAAGTAGAAGAGCCAGAGTCTTCCTCGGAATTTTCGCCGGGCTGACCGGCCTCGTTCTCGTGTTGGGAACTTTCGCTTCCGGTGAGAACGTGGTCGTGACACTCGCCGAGAGTTTGCTTCAGACTTTCCCCGAGGCGCATCTACGCCAAATCCTTTTCCTCTATGCCATGGTCGCGCTCTCCACGGCAATGTGTCTCACTGTTCTCGAGAAATTCCGTCTTCCGGCGGAAGAATCTCTGACGCGCATTGCGCCGGACATTCTTCTACTTGTCTTTGGAGGCGTGATCATCGTCGCATTCTGTTTTACGACCGGGAATCATCAATTCGGCGGTTACGATCTTTCGTCGGTCATCGATCTCGGCTGGCGCCAGTATCTCGGCCAAAGACCTTATCGAGACTTCGTCTGCACCGTGCCCATCGGCTACGTTCTCGCCGTCGGCGCGGCCTTTCGAATCGGCGGTCCACTCTGGAATTCGTCGGTCCTCGGCGCCGCCTTTCTCGGACTGGTCTCATGGGGCTGGAATTACGCCCTGGTTCGGAAGCTGACCGCGAAGCCGAGCGGTCGCAACCCTCTTGAGCTTCACTCTCGTGAGTTGCTCGGTCCTCGTGTACGGGCATCTCTTCCATAGCCTGATGACCGCGGTCGTTGGCCAGGTCCTGATCCTGTCCGCCATGTGCTTTTCGCAGAGACATTCCATCCCGAGCAGTCGACGCCTCATTGGCGGTCAGCATCGGCGTGATGCTCTTGATGAAACCGAACGCTGCCGCGCCGCTCGCGCTGGGAGTTGGTGCCGTGCTTCTCTGGGGAGTCCGGAGAGAAGGCGGGCGGTTCTCATCCTTCTTGCGGGCGCGGCCGGGGCGGGGGTTCTGCTGCTTTCGAGCCACATCAATCCGTTCGACGTCATCAGGAGTTATCTCGGCGTCAGTGGACGGGCGAAACCGGACAAGCTCTTCGTCGAATTGGATGCATGGGACAGGGTCGGCGTCTCGGGCCAACTCGTCGTCGCCCTCATCCCGGTTATTTTCTCATCGGGACTTCGGCAGACGTCCGGCAAGGCCGGGAATCGCACCTTTGTTGGGATCTGCTGGGTAGCGTTCTTCGTTGGACTTTATTCAATGACGACGAACTGGGACATCAAGCTCGGGGATCTAACGTACTGGATCCTGGCCATCACCGCATACCCGCTTCTCACGAAGTCTCACCGATTCGCAGCACGGGCGGCCTCGGCTTGGTGCCTCTTCGTATTCCTCGGAGTGGGAATCGCCTACGGAGTCTGCCGCACTCGAAATCGGCATGTCGGATACGGAACATTCTTCGAATGGAAGACCCTTTCGCATCCCGTTCCGATACCGTTCTTTCGAGATCTCAATTGCCGGACCCAACCTTCACCGAGTCGTCCGGGAGTCCATGGACGCCGTCAGCCTCCTCCCGGACAGGTCCGTTTTCTTCGGACCATGCATGGAATTCCTCTACGCCGCCTTGAAAATCGAGCCTCCGCGGGGACTTCCCATTTGGTGGCATCCGGGGTCGTCTTACCCCCTCGACCAGGAGCCGGAGATTGATTCGAGGTGGAACCAACTCGAATTCGGAACGCTCATCTTCCTGCGGGGAAATTTCACGAGGATCCCAGTGGCGATCCAGCATTCGATCTCCCGAGACGACGAGCCGTTCGTGGATTTCGGCCGGACTCGGCGTTTTTGTCCGCCGGAAGGCGGTGCGCAAGCCGCGACGCGAGCCCTTTCGAAATGACGGCCGCCGCCGGGAGGCAAGAATCCGCCATCGCGCTCCAGATGGGGCCCGAGCTGACGGAAGCATCGTCAGCACCACCTCTTCCAGTTTCAACGAAGTTCCTGTCTTCGCCGGACTTGGAGATTCTTCTCGCCGGAGGGATGCCGACACTCCAAGAGATCTTGTCATCTGCGAACGGACGACGCCGGACAGCCAGAAGGAGAAACGAGAACCCCAAGGGCACCACGGGAAGACGACTCGTCGTTCACACTCCAGAGCTCGTCGGACCTCGGCGGTGCGGTCGAGGGAGGCATTGAGTCTGCCGAGACTCCACGTGAGTCTGAGGCGACCGCCACAGTCCCGAGCGTTAGTGAGAAAAGGCGAGCAGGACAAGGCTGACGGCGAGAAGAATCGTCGACCGGCGCCGTCGCCCCGGGTCTGAATTCCAGGAACGATCGAGACGAAGGAGACACCCAGCGCGAGACCAGCGGCCGCGACCGACAGCATGTAGGGGCGGACCGGTGAAATTCCCAGAAGACTATGTCGTCATCGAGAAGGAAGAGCGTCGTGTCGGAGACCTGCAAAACGCCCGCCGACTACCGGCTCCGCCGAGGGAATTCTCGGCGGCGGAGACCGAGAAGTCCGACCGAGAGCTCTCCGACGCGATCGGGTGGAACTCGATTCAAAGGCGCAAATTCGGTCTCCTCTGGGCGACGAGTCCACGCGGACGTCGTCGCGCTCGTCGACGACGACAACATCCCTCTCGAGGGCTGGGGCCAGAGACTCCTGTTGGGGCAACCGACTTCGGTTCGCTACTACAGCTGTGAAGATCCCGCGTTCGACCCGATCGGCGCTACAAACTACCCACACCTCTGGCACCGCGGGTTCCCCCTGCAGCTGGTTCATGGACGCAAGTACTCCTCGTTTGAAGAAAGGATCGTCACGCCCGATGTCCAGGCGGATTTTTGGAACGGTGATCCGGACGTCGACGCGATTTGCCGGATCGAGCACGCGCCGGAGTGCGCGTTCGACGACTCGTGCTTCCCCCTTTCGACGAATGCACTCGTTCCTTTCGATTCGCAAAATACGTTCCTGGGAGCGGCGCTGCTCCCCGATTATTTCCTTTTTCCTCACGTCGGAAGGATGGACGACATTTGGCCGTCCTACTACCTTCAAGCGAAGAGATCCACGACGGTCGTGTTTTCGCGCGCCAGCGTCTATCAGAAGCGCAATCCCCACGATCTCATCCGTGACATGAAACAGGAGTACCTGGGGTACGAAAACAACCTCCAGATCGTTCGCGAGATCCGGCAAGTCCCCCGAGTCAATCTTTCGCTATGCTCCCGAACGGACGCTGCGGGCATTCGAGCTCTACCGTCGACACTTCGATTGACGGCCGACGATTCCGCCGGGCGTTATAATCCGACCACCACGATGAAAGCCGTCATCCTCTGCGGCGGACAGGGAACCCGAATCCGAGACGCCAGCGAGCTTCTCCCCAAGCCGATGCTGCCGATCGGGAACCGTCCCATCGTCTGGCACATCATGAAGATCTACAGCGCCTTCGGGATCAAGGACTTCGTCCTGTGCCTCGGATACAAGGGCTGGCTGATCAAGGAATTCTTCCTGAACTACCGGGCCGCGATGGCCGACGTCACGGTTCACCTGGGACAGGACCGGGCGCCCGATTTTCGCCAGCGCCGCAGCGAGGAAGAATGGAACGTCACGCTCGTCGACACGGGCGAACAGACGCAGACGGGGGGCCGCGTCGCCGCGATCCGCGAGTACGTCGAAGGCGACGAGCCCTTCTGCCTGACGTACGGGGACGGCGTCGCGGACATCGACATCGGCAAACTGGTCGAGTTTCATCGGCAGAACGGAAAGGTCGCGACGGTGACGGCCGTTCGCCCCCCCAGCCGGTTTGGAGAAATCCGCACGGAGGATTCGATCGTCCGCGAGTTCAACGAGAAACCGCAGGCCGGCGCGGGATTCATCAACGGCGGGTTTTTCGTTTGCGACGGCCGTCGAATCTGGGATTACCTCGGCGACGCCGAGACCCTGCTGGAAAAGGAGCCGATGCAACGGCTGGCAGCGGAAGGCCAGCTCTCGGCCTTTTCCCACACGGGCTTCTGGCAGCCGATGGATACACTCCGCGAATACAACCTCTTGAACGAGCTCTGGGCAGAGCGGAGACGCTCCCTGGAAGACCTGGTGACGAGCGCGCCCAAACGGCCTGATGCGCTCCGCGAAGCCTTCTCCGGCAAGCGTGTCCTGCTCACGGGCCACACGGGCTTCAAGGGCGCGTGGATGACGATCTGGCTGACGGAGCTCGGCGCCAGCGTCACGGGGTTCGCGCTGGCCGCCGAGACGCGCTCCCTCTTTGCCGGCGCGGGGGTTTCATCGCTTTGCCGGCACCACGAGGGCGACGTTCGCGATCGAAGCGCCATCATCTCTCTGGTCGCCGAGCTTGCGCCGGACTATGTTTTCCACCTCGCCGCTCAGTCGCTGGTCCGGCGCGGATATCGCGAGCCCCAGGAGACGTTCGAAACGAATGTCCTCGGAACTGCGAATCTTCTCGAGGCAATCCGTCTCGCGAATCGCCCCTGCGCCGTCGTCATCGTCACGAGCGACAAGTGCTACGAGAACGACGGCCGCACGACACCCTACCGCGAGAGCGACCGCCTGGGAGGTCATGATCCGTATTCCGCGAGCAAGGCGGCGGCCGAAATTGTAGTTTCCGGCTATCGGTCAAGCTTCTTCCCGCCGGAACGACTGGAAAATCACGGCATCGCGGTCGCGAGCGCCCGCTCGGGAAACGTGATCGGAGGAGGCGACTGGAGCGAGGACCGCCTGGTGCCAGACGCCGTTCGCGCGCTCGAGCGGGAAATACCGGTAGCCGTTCGAAATCCTCGCTCCGTCCGGCCCTGGCAGCATGTCCTGGACCCACTCTCCGGATACCTCCTGCTCGGGTCCAGGCTTGCCGCGGGCACCCCCGGGGAGCGGGCGCATTATGGCGAAGCGTGGAACTTCGGACCCGATTCCTCCAACTCTCGAACGGTCGCCGACGTGATCGGGGAAACGATTCGACGCTGGGGTTCCGGCTCCTGGGCCGAAGCGAGCGATCCTTCCGCGCCGCACGAAGCGGCACATCTGGCCCTCTCGATCGAGAAAGCTCGGGAAAGGCTCGGGTGGTCGCCGCGCTGGGGTTTTGGAGACGCGGTCCGACACACGATCGACTGGTACCGGGCGGTCGAGGGCGGCGAAGCGAGTCGCCAGGCGGAGCTTTGTCGCTTTCAGATCGACGAATACGCGCGCGCGCCCGAAGGGGCCGGGGCTTTGCCGTGAACCTCCAGGAAATCGTGTATTCATGAAAGATCGCGAAAAAGCCCTGACCATCGAGATCCTCGCGAAGGTCCGCGAGCTCGCCGGCGAACGTTTCGCCCAACCCCGCCCGTTTATCCCCGGGGAAACACCCGTCGGCTACGCAGGCCGGGTATACGACGCCGAAGAGATGGTCAACCTCGTCGAGAGCGGGCTCGACTTCTGGCTCACCGCCGGGCGGTTCGCGGAGTCCTTCGAGACCCGGCTCGCCGCGTCGTACGGGGTAAAGCACGCCTCTCTGGTCAATTCCGGAAGCAGCGCCAACCTGGTGGCCTTCAGCGCGTTGACGAGTCCCACGTGGGGCGACCGCCGCATCATTCCCGGGGACGAGGTGGTCACGGTTGCCGCGGGATTTCCAACGACCGTCTTTCCGATTCTCCAATTCGGGGCGGTGCCGGTCTTCGTGGACATCACGATCCCCACGTACAACATCGACGTGTTGAAGCTCGAGGAGGCGCGCTCCCCCCGCACGAAGGCGGTGATGGTCGCCCACACGCTCGGGAATCCCTTCGATCTGGATGCCGTCACCGCTTTCTGTAAGAAGAACGGACTCTGGCTGATCGAGGACAATTGCGACGCTAACGGCTCGCTCTACCGCGGACGCCGAACGGGAACTTTCGGCGACCTCTCGACCCTCTCGTTCTATCCGCCTCACCACATGACGATGGGAGAAGGCGGGGCGGTGCTCTCCGATACGGGCATCATGGACCGCGTCGTCAACAGCTTCCGTGACTGGGGCCGCGATTGCTGGTGCGATCCGGGGAAGGACAACACCTGCGGAAAGCGCTTCGGCTGGCAGCAGGGGGATCTACCGGCCGGCTATGATCACAAGTACACATTCACCCACCTCGGCTATAACTTGAAGGTGACGGACATGCAGGCAGCCGTGGGTCTGGCGCAGCTCGACAAGCTGGAGGGGTTCGGGCGCGCTCGGCGCGAGAACTGGAGCTTCTATCGGGAGGCTTTCTCCGATCTGGAGGACTTCTTCATTCTTCCCGAGCCCACCCAGGGAAGCGATCCGAGCTGGTTCGGATTCCTTCTCACCGTGCGGCCCGAAGCGCCCTTCACACGTGACGACATCGTCCGCGAGCTCGAGGCGAAAAAGATCCAAACCCGCATGCTTTTCGCCGGAAATCTCGTGCGGCAGCCGTCCGTCGTACAGTGGGCGAAGGACCGGTCCCCGGGCGGCGCGATGCCCTATCGGGTCGTCGGCGATTTGACGAACACGGATACGGTCATGAGCAGGAGCTTCTGGATCGGCGTTTACCCGGGACTGACGTCGAAGATGCGCGCTTTCGTCGCCGAAACACGTTTCCCGGTTTCGTACGAGAAGGGACGCGCTGATGCCGTATCATCAGCGTCATCACTCCCTGCTTCAACGAAGAGGAAAACGTCGCGCGAGCTCTACGCGCAGGTGAAGACCGCCATCGCTCGCCTGCCCGGCTACACCTACGAGCACATCTTCATCGACAACGCTTCGACCGACCGAACGGTCGAGATTCTTGAAGTCGCATCGCCGCAGCGAGACAGGAACGTCAAGATCATCGTCAACACGCGAAACTTCGGGCACTCCGGTCTCCTCACCACGCCCTTCTCCAGACGAGCGGCGAGGCCGTCATCGCGCATGGCCGCCGACCTCCAGGATCCCCCCTCGCTCATCCCGGAGTTCATCCGAAAGTGGGAAGTCGGGCTACAAGGTTGTCGATGGGGGTCAAACCCGAGAGCGAGGAGGGCTGGTTCCTGTTCCGCATTCGCAAGGCTGTACTACGGACTTCCTCGGAAGGATCGCCAATATCAAGACTCGTCAAGAATTTCACGGGCTTCGGCCTTTACGACCGGGAGGTGATCGAGATCCTCCGGCAGATCGACGATCCGTACCCGTACTTCCGCGGCCTCGTCGCGGATCTCGGATTCGAAGCCGCGACCATCGAATTTCGCCAGCCGAGGCGAAAGCACGGGATCACGCACAACAACTTTTTCACGCTTTACGACATGGCGATGCTGGGGATCACGAGCTACTCGAAGCTCCCCCTGCGGCTCGCGACGCATGCTGGGTTCTTCATGTCGCAGTCATGAGCTTTCATCGTCTCGCTCGGTTACCTCGTGATGAAACTCCTCTACTGGAATCGATTCACCTTCGGCCTGGCTCCCCTGCTGATCGGCATTTTCTTTCTCGGATCGATTCAGCTCGTGTTCATCGGCGTGATCGGCGAATACATCGGATGCGATCTACACCCAGGTACAGCACCGGCCGTTGGTCATCGAGAAAGAGCGGATCAACTTCGACGCGCCGTCGACCAATTCCGAGGCCGCCGCGGCGGCCCGGAAGATCTGAGCCTTCGGATGAAGCTTCCCGAGCGTGACCTGGAAGAAGCGGCTGCCGGCTTGCCGGACGTCGGACTCAGGGACCAGCGTATCTTTCTGACCGGTGGAACGGGTTTCATCGGGCGCTGGCTGGTCGAAAGCCTGCTGCATATGAATACGTCCACGGCGGGGATCGGCAACCGCATCTCCGTCCTCAGCCGGGATCCCGACGGCCTTCCTCGAAACCCACCCGCATCTCCACAACGCTGACTCGCTGGAATGGATCGAGGGCAGCACGGCAGCGCTCGACGAGCACGCCGCCGGGGGCGCATCGGCGCAGTTCGACCTCGTCATCCATGCGGCGACGCCGTCGAGCGCGGAACTCGCCGCCGGGGATCCCGGCCTGTTCGTCGAGACCGTCGAGGGAACCCGGCGGGTGCTCGAGCTCGCGGTGCGAAGCAAGGCGCGGCGTTTTCTGTACCTGAGCTCGGGAGCCGTATATGGGACGCAGCCGGCCGGTGTCGACCGGTTCGAGGAGGATTTTCGCGGGGCCCCCGATCCATCCGCCGCGGCTTCGGTGTACGGCGAGACGAAGCGCGCCGGCGAGCTGCTCTGCGCTTCGTTCGCGCGGCGTTACGGCCTCGGAGACGGTCATCGCCCGCGGCTTCGCTTTTATCGGGCCCGGGCTGCCGCTCGGCGAAAAGTTCGCGGTGGGGAGCTTTCTTCGCGACCTGCTGGAAGGCGATTCGATTCGAGTTCTCGGCGACGGCACCCCGATCCGCTCCTATCTCTACGCCGGGGATATGAGCGCGTGGCTCTGGACGATTCTCGCGCGGGGACTGGGAGGGCGGGCATACAACGTGGGATCGGAGCGGGCCGTGTCGATCGCCGAACTTGCGCGATTCACCGCCTCGCTGGCCGACCCGCCTCTTCCGGTGCAGGTCGCGACGCGCGCCGATCCGTCGGCGGCGGCCGACCGATACGTGCCGTCGACCGAAAGGGCACGATCCGAGCTCGGGCTCAAGGAAACCGTCGACTGGCAGGAAGCCCTGCGCAGGACCTACGAGTGGCTTCGGAGAAAGTCGATTCCGGAAATGGCGACTCGGACCGAACGATGATTCGCGTCGCCGACTACATCGCGCAATCGCTTGCTTCCCGCGGCGTCCGGGACGTCTTCATGGTCACCGGCGGCGGCGCCATGCACCTGAACGACGCGATCGGGCGCTGCAAGGAACTCTCGTACGTCTGCTGCCACCATGAGCAAGCCTGCGCGATGGCCGCCGCCAGTTACTATCGCTTGACCAACCGCCTTGCCGCGGTGAACGTCACGACCGGCCCGGGCGGCACGAACGCGATCACGGGCGTGTTCGGCGCGTGGGTCGAGTCTCTCGGAATGATCGTCATTTCCGGACAGGTCAAGTTCGAGACGACCGTGCGCAGCACGAACCTCCCGCTGCGCCAGCTCGGCGACCAGGAGCTCGACATCACCCGGCTCGTCGCCCCGATCACGAAATACGCCGTCATGGTGACCGACCCGTCGACGATCCGCTACCACCTGGAGAAGGCCCTGTACCTCGCGACGCGACGGCCGGCCGGGCCCCGTGTGGCTCGACATTCCGATGAACGTCCAGTCTGCCCAGATCGACCCCGACTCGCTCGAAGGGTTCGTCCCCGACCCCGCGCCTTCCGAGGAGGAGACGATCGCCGCTCTCGGTCCGGCCGCGGCGCAGGTTCAGGAACGGCTCTCGCGCGCGGAGCGTCCCGTGATCCTCGCGGGCAGCGGTATTCGCCTCGCGGGCGCGGAAAAGGAGTTTCTCGATCTCGTCGAGCGGCTCGGCATTCCGGTCGTCACGGGATTCAATGCCCACGACCTGGTCGGGCAGGATCATCCCTGCTACATCGGCCGCCAGGGGACGATCGGAGACCGGGCAGGAAACTTCGCGGTCCAGAACTCGGACGTCCTGCTCGTCGTCGGCTGCCGCTTGACGATCCGGCAGGTGAGCTACAACTGGGAGAACTTCGCCCGGGAGGCCTTCAAGATCATGGTGGACATGGACGACGCCGAGCTTCGAGAAGCCCACGATCAAAATCGATTTGCCGATCCATGCCGACGCGAAGGATTTCATCAGGGCGCTGGCGCAGTCGATAGCGTCACCCTCACCCGGCGCTTCGCGCCGGCCTCTCCCATCACGGGAGGGCGGTCTTCCCGCTCTCCCCTCGAGGGAGAGGGTCGGGCGAGGGGGCGGGCCTCCCCGCTTCGCTCCGTGGCTCGTCTGGTGCCTCGAACGGAAGACGAACGGTATCCCGTCGTTCTCCCCGAGTACTGGTCAGACGACTCGAAAGGAATCAACCCGTACTGTTTCGTCGACGCAGCTCTGTTCCGACATCTCCCGGACGACGCCATCGTCGTGACCGGCGACGGCACCGCCTGCATCACGGCGTTCCAGGCCGCCGCCTTGAAGCCCGGCCAGCGGCTCTACAGCGACGGCGGGAATGCCCCGATGGGGTTCGACCTTCCCGGTGCGATCGGGGCCGCCGTGGGAAGCGGGCGCAAGCCCGTCGTCTGCCTCGCCGGCGACGGCAGCATCCAGATGAACATCCAGGAACTCCAGACGATCGCCACGAATCGCCTGCCGATCACGATCTTCGTTCTGAACAACGGAGGGCTACCTGTCGATCCGGCTCACCCAGCAGAACTTCTTCCCGGACAATCCCGTCGGCACCGACCCCCGGAGCGGCGTGGGCATCCCCGACTTCGAGAAGATCGCCGCAGCCTACGGCTTCCCGTACACGCGCTCTGAAGTCGCACGCGGAGATGGGGCCGAAGCTCGCACGGGTGCTCGCGAGTCCGGGCCCGCATGTTTGCGAGATCATCCTCGACCCCTCGCAGCCCTTCGCGCCGAAGACTTCGTCCCGGCGTCTCGCGGACGGCCGCATGATCTCCGCGCCCCTCGAGGACATGTTCCCGTTCCTGGATCGGGAGGAATTCGCCGGGAACATGATCGTTCCGACGCTGGGGCCTCTTCATGAAGGAAAGCGCGGAGAAGGCGCCACGGCTGACGATCGTCATTCCGACGGTCAACCGCGCGTCCCTCGTTACTCGCGCCATCGACAGCGCGCTCGCCCAGACCTATCCCGACATCGAGATCATCGTGTCGAACAACGGTTCGACGGACGACACCCGGAAGGTTCTCGATCGATATGAGGGCGCGCCGCGGCTGCGAATCATCCACCTCGAGAAAACCATTCCCGTCAACCCGCATGGCAATTTCCTGTTCGACCAGGCGAAGGGCGAATTCTTTCTCGGCCTCTCCGACGACGACTGGCTCGAACCCCAATTCGCGGAAAGGGTCGTCGAGGTTTTCGACCGTCACGCCGGGGTTGCATTCGTGTGGACCGGCTGCTGGATCCATTACGCGGATGTCGCGGTGCCGGCCAATACCGGGCCGGAGCTCGAATCCGGCGCCGAGTTCATCGCCGGGTTTTTTTCCAATCGGCGAAACGTCTGTTGGTGCGCGTGCGTAACGAGAACGGCCGATCTCCGGCGAATCGGACCGATCCCCGAGTCCGTCATCTGCGGCGACATGTTCTACTGGACAAAGCTGGCCGGTTTCGGCGCGGTCGGGTGCGTCTCCGATCCGCTTTCTCACTACGTCTGCTACCGCGACGGCGGCAACGGAATCGCCGGCGGCGCCCAGATCCCCGCGTGGGGATTTGAAATGGACGAATGGGCTCGGGACATGCTCGGAATCAACCGGTCAAATTCTCCGGAAAGCCCGGCGACGAAGGTCGTGGAAGCCGAGGCGGCCGAGTTCGTCGCGCGATCGACGGCCGACCAGTTCGTCTGGAAAGCGCTGCGGGGAGCCAGCCGCCGGTCTCTGCTATCGGCCCTTCCTTCCACGCTCCCCCTTCTTCGGAAGGGACGGCCGACGCTCTGGATTCGCGCTGCTGGCGGCGCTCTTCGGACCTCGCTGGCTTCTGAGGAACCGAGTCCTCGCGGAAGCGGCTCGAAAGGCGCAGCGCGGCCCGCGTAAAGAGGACGGCGAACATTGAGGAGCCGGGCGATTCTCGCCATGTCGAGTATGGCGAGCGGCGGGGTGGCTCTACTCGCCGTCGCATGGCTCGCGACCCGACGCCTGACACCTGAAGAACTGGGGTTTTTCTTCACGTTCATCAGTTTCGGGGCTCTAGTCCAGCTCGCCGATTTCGGCCTGTCCTACGCCTCTCTTCAAACGGCGGGCACATTGGCGGGAACGGGGCGCCTCGACGAGATTCGCCCCTTGGCAAGCCGCGTCCGACGTTGGAATCTGGCGGCTGCGTCCATCAGCGGGGTTGCGGTCACGATCCTCGGCGCCCTGACGCTCGGTTCCTCAAGGGCTTCAAGTGGCGGAGTGTCGTGGCGGGGGCCATGGTTCGCGTACATGGCAGCGGTCTTTCTCGTTCAACTCACCTTACCAGGCGTTTCTCTGAGAGAGGGGGCCGGGAAGATCACCCAGGCCTGGCGCCTCCGCCTCATCCAGGAGTGGTTCAGCGGAGCCGCCTGTCTTGCCGCCCTTCTCTTCGGCGGCCGTCTTTGGAGTCTCGCGGCTTTTGCCGTCGCCCGTGCGACAGTCGCTGCGGCATGGCTCCTCCTTGGCGACCCGATGTCCGGCGGCAGGGCACAACTCTCACGATATCCGCTCCATAGGTGGATGACCGAGGCTTGGCCTTTCCAATGGAAGATTGGTTTGAGCAGCCTGTCCGGGTTTCTCATCTTTCGTGCCTTTTCCCCGATCGTTCTCGTCGAGAAGGGCCCGGTTGCCGCAGGTCAGTTCGGCCTCGCCATCGCCATCATGAATCTCTTGATCAACGTCAGCTCGGCCTGGCCCGCAAGTGAAAAGGCCAAATACGCGACGCGCGTCGCCGCCGGCCGGATCCGTGAGCTCCGCCGCGAGTTTCCCGTGCTTCTCATGGGATCGACGGCATTCGCGATCGCGGCGGCTGCCGGTTCGTCCCTCGCGCTCCGGTGGGCGCGCCAGAAGGGATTCGTCTTCGCGGCCCATCTGACCGACCCGACGACGACCACGATCATCCTGGCCACCGCCGTCGCCCACCACGTCGTCATCTGCTATGCGTTGTTTCTGCGAGCCGAGGGACGCGAGCCACTCCTCATTCCGAGCGTCGTCGGGGGACTTATTACGGTGCTCGCGATTTGGGCGGCGGCCCACTTTGGCTCACTGCGGTCAATCGCGATCACGAATTTCGCATGTGGTCTCGCCGGTATTCCGGTTGCGATTCTGCTTCTTCGATCCCGCTACCACTTCCACACCTTGAGAGAATGACCGCGATCGCCGCGATCAATCGACCAGCACTCCCGTGGTAGGAAGCGCCTGTTCCGAAGGTTCGAGATACGCCACCGCATCGACCCCGTTTTCGGTGATCTTGTAGCCCTTCTGTCCGAGATAAAGGTAACACTCCTGGCGGACTCTGCCGACGAGAAGCGCTTGCTCGAAGTTGATGATAGTAGGACGCGTCGTTTCGAAGTCGATCATCTTGATGATCTCGAAGTCGAACCCCTCGGTATCGATCTGGAGCAAATCAATTCGCGAGAGCCCATGGCGAGCGACCAACTCCGAGAACGTAAGCGTGGGAACGACGATTTCCTCGATGGACCCCGTGATCCCGTCGAAGTTATGAACGAGATGTTCCCGCGAGAAGCTCGCAAGGCAGTCAGCCCAATCGGGTACTCCGGGCCCGGGACGAAAACGGTACAGGGTGGCCTCGCCATGGGTTGCTCCCACGGCGGAATTCTCGAACGCCAGCCCTGGTACCGAGTCGTAGTTCCGAACCAACCGGGCGAACGCGGCCGGCTGAGGCTCGACCAGGACTCCCCGAAACCCATGCCGGATGATCAGACGGCGGAGTGGGTCGTTTGTCCGCCCATCGTTCGCCCCGATCTGAACAAACGTGAAAGCGTCCGGCCTTTCGCCGTTGAGGACCATCCGCAGCAAGACGTCGCTGATGGCAAGGGCGAGAACGTTGTTTCCCGGCGGACGAGGCCAGTATCGCTCGATGTCGACGCCCAGGAGCCGCGCCCGCTCCCGAATCCACAAGAAGCTCTGGCGAAGAGACAACGAGAGGCGGTCAAATCCACCGCGTCGTTGGCCGGAGTCGTCCCCTGTGCTCACCTCGCGAATATTAAGCTACCTTGATTCGTCGAGTTCCCCCCGCCCGGCGTTCGGCGCCACCGCGGCAGCCGGATACGTCCAAAACGAGTATTTCGCGGAAACGGCATGCCCGCTCCAGTCTTCGACGAACTCTTCGCCCACGGACACAACCATCCTCAGCTCTTTCAACCCTTTGCAGCCATACCCTCTCGCCCCCCGCTGACTTCACTGTCGCCCCGAGTCCGCCCCAGGGCGAGCGGATTCAAGCGCCTGGAGGTGGTGTACAATTCCCCAACGCCTCCTGAATGCCCGGAGAGCGAGCCTTTTCACGAATCCCGCGGAGGAGCCCATGACGACGCCCACGACGATTCACGACTTCAAGCCCGGCGATACCGTTCTTTCCTGCAAGTATATCGAAATGGGCTCCTGTTTCGAGCCGGAAGGAATTCATTGCTGCATTCAGGGCACCGTCAGATCTCCTCGCATCATCACGGCCGACGAAATCCGGACCGGTAAAGCGACTTATGACTTGGTCGTCCAGCGAAGGCGTGACCTGTTCGACACGATTAACGATCCCTCCGTGGGGCCGCCGGATCCCTGCAGAACATGCGCCAATCTCAAGCCGACGAAATATCGGAACGTGAGCTTCGAATATCTGGGCGGCGAGAAATTGACCGCTGGCCTTAACATTCAGCACTTCACCGACTGCAATCAGCGCTGTAAGTATTGTGTTTGGACAATACAAGATTATTTCGTCAAGCCCCAGTACGACCCGCTTCCTTACCTGGAGGAATTCAGGAAGGCAGGAAAACTTCGCGGCAACAATTGGATTGACTTCAGTGGCGGTGAGCCGTCCACGCTCAAGAATTTTCCAGAGCTCCTGGGTTATCTGCTCGATAACAACATGGGGACGGTCGTCGTCTATTCGAATTCTGTCATTTTCAGTCAAGCGATCTACGACGCCCTGAAGCAGAATAAGATCATCTTGACGACATCTCTGGATGCGGGAACGCCTTCGACTTACAAGAAAGTCAGGGCCATGAACGCTTATCCGACCGTCCTCAGGAATTTGATCCGCTATCGGAACAGTGGAACGAAGGGGTTGTGGCTCAAATACATCATTACAGATGACAACAGAACAGACGATGATCTCTGGGGTTTCGCGCAGGCGATGCTGGCGCTTCGGCCGGACAAGATCCAGATATGCCCGGATTTCCCTTACGGCGAACGCCAGTTGCCCGAGGAGACGGTCCAATTTGCCGCCAGGATGTTTCATATCCTGGAAAGGTTGACGGGAATGAAACCGGTGGACTACACGACCGATTTCGGCGATCCGAAATGGGTGAAATACCACGAGGACCTGGCGAAGGCGATTCAGGAGCTGGCGGAGAAAAATCCCTATGGGGACCATGAGCGCTTCCAGAAACTGAAACCATCCTCGACGATGCGAAACCTGACCGTCGCGTTGCGAAACAAAATCGATCGGTTTTGGCACAGCGGGTTTCGCGGGAAGGTGCTGCCTCCCGGAAGCGCCAGGGAAAGATGGGCCACCAATACCTACCGGCGCACCCTTGCACGCTTTGTCTAGCCGCCACAGATCTCGGAGACGGATGCGTTTACGAGCGCATACTGCCGCTCGTGTAGAGAGCTGATGCCAGAAACAGACTCCATCTTCGACGAACTGTTCGTGCTCGAGCTCGCCAACAACCACTGGGGCAAACTCGAACGAGGCCTCAAGATCATCGAAGACTTCGGGAAGGTCGTTCGCTACAACAACGTCAAGGCGGCCATCAAGCTTCAGTTCCGGGACGTCGACAACTTTATCCACCGCGACTTCCGGGACCGAACGGACATTCGCTACATCAAGAAGACGATCGACACGCAGCTCTCGAAAGATCAGTACCGGGAGCTCACCGAAGCGATCCGGGCGAGCAACTGCCTGCGCATGGCGACTCCGTTCGACGAAGCCTCGGTCGATCTCTGCGTCGAGCTCTCGATGGACATCATCAAGATCGCGAGCTCCGACATCAACGACTGGATCCTGATCGAGAAGATCGCGAAGACGCGAAAACCGGTCATCGCGTCGACAGGAGGCTCCTCGCTCAAGGATACGGACGACCTCGTGAAGTTCTTTCGCAACCGCAACATCCCGCTGGCCATCAACCACTGCGTTTCCCTCTATCCCAGCGAAGACGCCGACCTCGAGCTCAATCAGGTCGACTTCCTGCGAGATCGCTACCCGGACCTGACGATCGGATTCTCGACCCACGAGTACCACGACTGGACGTCGTCGATCATGATGGCGTACGCGAAGGGCGCGCGAACGTTCGAGCGCCACATCGACATCGAGGCCGACGGAATTGCCGTCTCGCCGTACTGCACGCTGCCCGAGCAGTGCGACCAGTGGTTCAAGGCATTCAAGAAGGCGAAAGAGATGTGCGGAGCGCCGGGCTCGCAGAAGCGGATTCCTCCGCCGAAAGAGACCGCCTACCTCGACGCTCTCGTTCGCGGGGTCTATGCCCGGTACGACCTTCCCAAGGGATACCGCATCCACGACGACGACGTTTACCTCGCGATCCCGCTCCAGAAGGGACAGATTTCCTGCCGTGAGCTGATCGCCGGCGAGCCGCTGACGCGCGAAGTCAAAGCGAACGAACCCGTCAAGGTCGACATGTTCGACACGCCCTACGCGCACAATCCCGAGCTCCGCCGGATCGTCGAGGAGCGCGGGATCGATCCCCCCGCGGCCCCGCCCCTGCGAAGCGTGAAGTAGCTCCTCACTCTCGCGCCGTCTTTTGGATCATCTTCGTTACCCGAATCGAATATCCCGATTCTGCGAAATCCGCGTCGGAAACGACCTGGTAGCGCCGTCGAAGCCGTTGAAATCCGGCGGCGTTGTCGACGTTCGGAAAGGCGACGTAATAGAGCTCCGAAGGAGGATTCCGGGAGATGAGGACGTCCGCGCTCGTCATGTAGCGCGGTCGCACGACGTTCTCCATCCGGAGCGTCCGACGAAACGTCGTGGCGTCGAGAAGACCGTCGATGAACCATTCCTCGAGGCCGTCTTTGACGATCGCGGTCTTCATCGTCGGTCGGATCGATGCGTAAATCCGGTCCTGGATCGTCGCCAGGTGCGTGAATTCGAGGTTGTAAACGAGCTGATCGCGGCCATAGCCGCAGCACTCTCCGGTCAACGAAGTCATCTTGAGCATCGAATGACTGCCGAAGTCGAACGTTCCGTAGACAGCGCGAGAGAGCGGGTCGACGGTTCGAAAGACGGAAATGAGACTGAGAGCCAGAAACCCCGCGAGGACGGCGAGGCGCGCCCCGCGGGAAAGAAAGACGATTCGGACGGAAATGACGAACACCGCAAGAACCATCGGGTAGACCGGAAGAAGATAGCGAAGGTTCGCAAACGTCGAAAATCGAGTCAGCGCGACCGCCGAACAAAAGGAGAAAGCGACGACGACCGCGGCGGGCATGCTCTCGACGCCGGCTCGCGCGGCCGCGCGTGTCCATGACCGAACCCGAAAGAAGACCAGAATCGCGGCCAGAATCACGATCGTCCATACCCAGTGGAAGTTGACGATCCAGATTCCCGCGCCGTAGGAGAGTCGGCTGAGATCGTGCGGATCCGGGATCAGAGCGCGACCGATTACGTTCTGATTCTCGGCTGCGATCGGGCTTCGCCAGATCACGGCGCGACCCTTCGACCAGGCGAAGAGAAAGACCGCTCCCCAGGAAAGAAAAGGAAGGAATGCAAAGGTCCGCTTCAACATCTGAACGGCTCGGGGCCTCGGCGTGGAAGGATCGAGCCACCACTGGACGACGAAGATCCCCGTCGCGAACAGATAAAGGATGACACCGGATTCCTTGGAGGAAACCAGGAAGAGACCGGCGACGAGACCCGAACGGTAACGACCTTCGAGCAGGAATGCGAGGTAAAGAAGGGAGAACACCATGACTCCCGTGTCGGGGTTGAAGCTCTGTTCGGATGCCAGCACGATGGGAAGAGCCGCGAACGCGAGGGTGGCGAGCAGTCGCTCGGAAGCATCCGCTGCCGACGGAATGAGACTTCGCAGGATCCCTCGGAATCCCCAGATCCCCAGGATCGCCAGGACGAGTTGGGAAAGATTCAGAAGAACGGCGTTCCCAAGATCCAGGTATTGACCGAGGGATGACCAGAGCATGAAGAGCATCGTGGGATGTCCGAAAACATCGAAATTCAGGAGATTGAACGGCAGCCGGACGGCCGCACGCAGGCTCTCGAAATAGTTCCGGCTGTCCCAGATCGGAACGAATGCGAGATGGCGCCCGAGAATGAGCGCGGTCAGGAGCGCAGGGCCGGCGACAGAATCCTGTTTCCGCACGAAATCTCGAAATTTGCTTCCTTCTGAAATGGGCTTCACTGGGTTTCGGATTATATTGGTGGCCGGGGAGGCCGACGCCGGTCGGAATGCTATTCTCCCCGCGGTCATGCAGCACACCATCATCATCGGAGGCGGACCCGCCGGGCTCACGGCCGCCTACGAGCTCTCCAAACACGGATCGAAGGCGACCGTTCTCGAGGCGAGCCCAGTCCGCGTCGGAGGCCTCGCCCGAACGGAGAGATACAAGGGCTTTCATTTCGACATCGGAGGGCCATCGGTTCTTCTCGAAGAGCCAGGAGGTCGAAGATCTCTGGACGGAGCTTCTCGGCGACGCGATGCTCGTCCGCGGACGCCTCTCCCGAATCTACTACCGCCACAAATTCTTCGATTACCCGCTGAAGGCGATGAACGTCGTGAAGAACCTCGGCCTGGTCAACGTTTTTCTGGCCATGGCGAGCTTCCTTCGGGCCCAGATTCGCCCGATTCCGAACGCCAGATCCTTCGAGGACTGGACGATCAACGCGTTCGGGCGGCGTCTCTATCGAACATTCTTCAAGACCTACACGGAAAAGGTCTGGGGGGTCCCCTGCTCGGAGATCTCCGCCGACTGGGCGGCGCAGCGCATCAAGGGCCTTTCGATGGTTTCGCTTCTCAAGGCAACCCTCCTTCCGAAGCGGAAGGGCCCCCGCGCGAAAGTCATCAAGACGCTGATCGACCAGTTCCGCTATCCGGAACACGGCCCGGGGCAGATGTGGGAGACGTGCGCGGAAAGAATCCGGGATGCCGGAAGCCGGGTCGAGATGGGTGTCGAGGTCCGGCGAGTCGAGCGCGACGGCTCCGGCGTCAAGGCGCTCGTCGGGAGCCGGAACGGCGAGGACGTCCGCTTCGACGGCACCCATTTCCTTTCGTCGATGCCGATCCGCGAGCTTGTGGCAAGCTTCGATCCCCCCGCTCCGGCGGAGGTCGTCCGCGCCGCGAACAGCCTGAAGTATCGCGACTTCCTCACCGTCGCCCTGATCGTCGACGAGCCGGACCTCTTTCCCGACAACTGGATCTACATCCACGATCCCTCCGTGCGTCTCGGGCGGATCCAGAACTTCAAGAACTGGAGCCCGGCGATGGTCCCGGACCCGAAGTTCTCCTGCCTGGGCCTCGAGTACTTCGTCAACGAAGGGGACGACCTCTGGTCCATGCCGGACGCCGATCTCGTCGCTCTCGGAAAGCGCGAGGTCGGGAAGCTCGGCCTGATCGACCCGGCGAAAGTCACCGACGGCTGCGTCGTACGAATGAAGAAGGCGTACCCGGTTTACGACGACGAGTATGCGATTCACGTCGCGAAGATTCGGGAGTTCATCGAGGCCGAGACCCCGAACCTGCAGCTGATCGGCCGGAACGGGATGCACAAGTACAACAACCAGGACCACGCGATGATGACGGGCCTTCTCGCCGCCCGGAACATCCTGGGAGGAAGCTTCGACGTCTGGAAAGTGAACTCCGACGCCGAGTACCACGAGGAAGGCGAGGTTCAGGATTCCGCGAGGGCCATTCCGAGGACGGTCCGGAAGGAATCCTGATCAATCCGCCGGCAGCTTCGACGGTCGCGGCTCGATCCCGAAGAAGTCGATTTGAATGTGCTCGCCAGGATTGCGGAAATGTCGCATTTCCGTCAACGGAAATCGCTTCCGGATCCCTGCTCGCAACTCATCGGTTCGAGTCTTGAAAGGCAGGGTCCCGTCCCCGCCAACCGCCCACACGAGGACGACGCGATTCACCGGATGGGTTCGGACGTCGACATCGAGAGCCGTCAGACATCGATCGACGATCCCGGGATCGGGCCAGAGCCGCGCGTAGTCGCCGAAGTTCTCGAACGCCGGCTCGTTCCAGTGGACGAAACCGCGCACGACGACGCCGGGAGGCGCGTAGTACCAGAGCGTCGGTCCGATCATGTCGGGCGCGCCGATGACGAGGTCTCCCGGGCGCAGGGTCCCGTCCCGAAAGAAACCGCGCATGACGGTCTTGGTGGCGCCGCCGCGGGCCGCGGCGGCCGCGCCGGCGCGCTCATCGACGCCTCTGGCCGCGGCGCACACCGCCATCACCGCGACGGACGCGAGCGCGGTGCGCTTTTCCCAGGTCCCCGTGTTTCGAGCGGCGGCGGCAACGATCGCCACCAGACTGCCGCACACGACCATCGCGAGAGCGACCGGCACCGTGATGTAGCGGACGGGAGGGGCTTTCAGGCCGACCGCAAAGAAAGACGCGCCGATCGCGAGCGCGAGGACTGCCAGCGGCGCAGCCTGACGGCGAAGCTCGGCGCGAGCAGCTCTCGAGCTCGCGAGGAGCGCGGCGGTGGCCAGCGCGAGCCCGAGAATCGTCGCGCGGCTCGCGGATGGGGGCATTCCGGGAAGCAGCGATAAAGCCTTGAACTCGAAGATGCTGCGGATCGAGCTCGGCCGAAGAGTTCCAGCCCACGGGAACCCGACGTGGAGCTGCCGCCAGACGATGGGAACCCACGGAAGGAAAACCGCGCCCGCCGCCAGCGCGCACGCGGCCACCGGAAGCCAGACGCCGCGATCGCGCCGCCTCGTCGAGGCGATGACCGCAAACGCGCCGATCGCCGCGACCACGACGGTTCCCGCGTAGTGAGACATGGCCGTCAGCGCGAAAAGCAGGCCCACGAGAACCGCATCGCCCGGGCGCGACACTCCCGACGATCTCCGGCGTCGAAAACGGAAGACCGCCCAGATCGAAAGCGCGGCGAGAGCGGCGGAGAGCGAATAGGGGCGCACTTCCGCGCTCATGTCGATCAGGAGACGATGTTCGGCTGAAAAGAGTCCGGCGAGAACGCCCGCGACCGGTCCGAAAGCCTCCGCGCCCGCGAGAGCGATCGCACCGCAGGCCAGCGCTCCGAGCGCGATCGCGAGGGCCTTGACCGGCACCTCTCCAAAGCCAAAAACTCGCCCGTACCCGGCAAGCAGGGCATTGAAGAGCGGAGGGCTGTAGTCGATCGCTTCCTGCCGGCGCAGAAATTCGTGAATGCCGGGCGACTCTGCGACATAGACGGCCGTCGCTTCGTCCTCCCACAATCCCTGCTTCAGGACCGGGAGCCGGACGAAAGCGGCGAACGCGGTGACCGCGAAAAACAGCACGATTTTCGCCCGCGCTCCTGCCGTCACGGCTTCGACGCCTCCGGAAGAAGCCACCTTCCCGAAAGGACCGTGCCTTTTCCGAACGCCTGCTGCCGCGGAAGATTCTCGTTCAACCAGGCGATCAGAGCATCGGCGAAGCCGTGGCCGAACTGGCCGCTGTGAAAGATGCCGAAACTGCCTTCGAAGATCGCGGCGGCTTTCGGAGGCGTCTTCCGGCAGCGCTCGATCAGCTCGGCCTCGTCGGTCAGATAGCCGGGCGAGATCCAGATGAAATACAGGAGGTTTCGGCGATCGAGAAGGAAGTCGAAGCCGTACGTCTGCGGCATCATCAGAATCGGATCTCCGGGGGACGTGTGGGCGCGGAGAAACTCGAACGTAGAGGAGAGCGCGGGCGCCAGGTCTTTCGAAACGTAAACCGTCCCGCGGGGGGAAGTGATCGCCGTCGTTTCCCGCCACCCGCGCTCCAGGGACTTCAGCCGGCCGAGGCCGAACCATCCGATCGCGAGGAGAAAAGCTCCCGCCGCCGCGAGCGATCGCCGCCCGGCGTTTCGAGGACCGCGGATCGCCCACCCGATCAGGGGGGCCACGACCGGGACCGCGAGGACGTATCCCATGCCGGAGTAATAGGCTTCGATGTTTCCCCGATAGCCCTCGCGCTGCAGCAGGACGAGTCCTCCGAGCGCAAATGCGAAGAAAGCCCCGAGTTCGCGCCGGCGGCCTTCCCTTCCGACGACGAAGGCCCCTCCGATCACCGCGGGAACGACGAGCGTCAACGGAAGGAAATGGCTCCCTTCGGTCCAGCGCCACCACCAGAGAACCCACGCCCCGAGGAGCGCCCCGGCGAGCGCGGCGCGAGTCCGCCTCCGAAAATCCTTCGCGTAGAGCGCGACCCAGAGCGTTCCGCCGAAGGCGAGGAGATCGACGAACGAATTGCCCGCCTCGACGAACCGGGTAGGGAGGTCGTCGAGGCCCAGGACCCGGCGGTAGAGCGCGGCCCACGGTGCGGGGATCTTCGCCCAGGGCCACAGGATGTTCTCCGCCACGAAGCGCCGAAACGGCTCGCCTCCTTTCACGAGAGCGAGAGTTCCGAAATAGACGGCGAGGAACAGAAGCCCAGAGAGGAAGAGCGCACGGGCCTTCTCGCCGATCCGAAGCTGCGGCGAGAACACGACGAGCGAGGCAATCCCGAGGGCAGCCGCGACTCCGAATTCCTGCTTCGTGAGAAACGCCGCCGCCGCGACCGCTCCCGAGAGGGAGGCCGCGAGGCTCTTCCCTCGCCGAAGGCAGGCGTCCGCCAGGAACAGCGCCGCCAGGGCGAGCAAAAGGGCCTGCGACATCGCAAACGCGCAGGGGTAGAGAAGGTTCCCGGGCCCGACCATCCAGACGATCAGCGCGACGAGAATCGCGGAAGAGATCCAGCGCTCGACGCCGGAAAGAAAGCGGCGCGCGAAAAGCTGGATCCCCGCGACCGCCAGGGCACCGACGACGAACTGGAAGACGACGAGCGAGGAAATCCGCATGCCGAAAACCCGGACAACCGCTTCGAGGATCCAGAGACTCCCGGGACCCCACTGCAGGCGAACCTCGTGCATCGCCCGGCCGCCGGAGACGAGACTCTGCGCCGCCGAAAACCAGAATCCGTGATCCTCGGTGACGTTTCCCCAGCGGCCCCGTCCCAGAACCGCGAACACGGCCGCGCCCAGGAGGACGAGGAGCTCGGGGCCGTAGTTCGACCGGTTCGACCGGCCCGAAACGTCGGAAGTCACCTCGGCCGCCCGGCTACGAGGCGCGGAAGTCGATCGCGACTTCGCGACGGCCCTCGTGGACGTTCCCGATGGCATAGAAGGGCTGTCCGCCCGACTCGAAGAGCTTCGCGACGCGAACCATGTTCTCCGGCCGGACGAAAAGGATCATTCCCACTCCCATGTTGAAGACGCGGAACATCTCCTCCGCCCCGACTCTTCCCTTTTCGGCGATGAACTCGAACAGCGGGAGAACCGGCCACGCCCCCGCGCGGACCGTGACGCCGACGTCCGGCGGGAGCACGCGCGGAATGTTGTCGAAAAAGCCGCCTCCGGTGATGTGGGCCATCGCGCCGATCAGGTCTTCGGCGAGAAGCGGCCGGAGCGCGCCGAGATAGGACCGATGCGGCGCGAGAAGGAGGTCCGCGACCGTCGCTCCCCCGCATTCGCGGACGGGATCGCCCGGCTTCATTCCCAGTTCGTCGAAAAAGATCTTTCGCGCGAGCGAATAGCCGTTCGTGTGGAGACCATCCGAGGGAAGGCCGACGAGAACGTCGCCCGGACGGACCTTCGAGCCGTCGAGGATCCGGGCGCGGTCGACGACCCCCACGATCGTGCCCGCGACGTCGTAATCGCCCTCGGCGTACATTCCCGGCATCTCCGCCGTCTCCCCGCCCAGGAGCGCGCACCCGTTCTCCCGGCAGCCGCGCGCGACCGACGAGATCACCTGCTCGATCACGCCGGGCTCGACCTTTCCCGTCGCGACGTAATCGAGGAAGAACAGCGGTTCCGCGCCCTGGACCAGAATGTCGTTCACGCAATGATTGACGAGGTCGGCTCCGCACGTGTCGTGCCGGCCCGCGAGGGCCGCGACCTTGAGTTTCGTGCCGACCCCGTCCGTCGAAGCGACGAGAACGGGCTCCTTGTACTTCGAGAAATCGGGGCGGAAGAGGCCGCCGAATCCGCCGACGTCTCCGAGCACTCCGGGAGTGAACGTCGATCGAATGGCGTCCCTCGCGGCCGCGATCGCGTTCATCTTCGCGTCGATGTCGACGCCGGCCGAGGCGTAGCGGGAGGGTTTCAAGGAAATCGAGCTTATACCAGCGCTTCGCTCAATCGAACCCGTAAAGGAGGGGTTCGTTGACGGGACAGGGCCGGTCCGCGGGATTGCGAAGCGGCGTGGAATAGACAAAGGCGAATCGGGGCACGAGGGAGGGATTGTCGACGCTGACCGTATGCGTCTTTTTGCTCAGGTAGACATGATCCTGCGCGAGGACTCCGTCGATCCTGACCCCCGGAAGGCCGGCCAGATCCATCCGGTAGTCTCCGGCAACCGGCGGCTCGTACGGAACGGCGCCCGCCGAGAAGTCCTCGGCGGAGAAGACATGACCGGGCGCCAGAAGGCAGCTGTCGATCCAGACATAGTGCGATTTCAGGTAATCCATGTCGGCGGCATTCAGCCAGCCGAGCCGATAGGTGGAGATGATCAGCGTCACACGAGATTGCTGGAGGTCGTCCGCGATGGAATACCAGTCGCCCGAGGCGTACTTCGGAAGGAGCCCGGTAAACAGCCACCAGTGAGGGATGCCGGGGCGGAAGAGGTGCATCCCCTGCCAGTCAAAAACGTGCTCGTCCGGCGATGTGGATTTCCAGATCCACCTCACGACCCGCTTCTGTGCTTCGTTGGTTCGAGAGAGAACCTTCGCCAGCGACGGGACCCCCTCGGCCGCCGCCGTCAGGCAGACGAGACCCATCGCCAGCACGGCGGTGCGCGCGCTGCCCCGAAATCGCTCGACCGCAATCGGGATGCCCGGGATCAGCGTCGCGAGAAGGGGTGTGAAGAGGTCGAAGTTGTACGGGAAAAAAAAGGGATTGAGGCGCAGAAAGAGGCCAAAGAAGGAGACCACCAGAATCGCGTAAACGGCGGGACGGAAGCCTTCCCGCCGCCGGCCGAGGAGCGAAAGGAGAAAACCGATCGCGCCGAGACCGATGAGCAGAAAAGTAAACGGGGAATTGTGGAACACCGCGGCGGAATGGACTCCCGCCTTCCCTTCGCCGCCGATCTTCAGAGAGACGACGGTTTCTTCGAGCCCCCCCCGGAAGATCTTCCAGGTCTCCTTGACGACGAGCCGCCCGAGGTACGCGACGACCGGAATCAGGGCCCCCGCCAGGAGGCGCGCCAGAGGAGCAACGAATCGGGGCCACGTCAGAAGAACGACCGCCGCCGCCGCAAACGGTGCCGCCACTCCGTACTTGTAATCCAGGATCACCGCGAGGCCGAAGAGAAAACCGATCCATTCCGGCTTGAACGCGGCTCCGGCCCCGAGCAGGAGAAGCGCGCCGCCCAGTAAACACGTGGTGCCGAAGGGGTCCGACCGAATGTCCTCCGCGCGCAGGATGAGGTCGGGCTGCCACGCCGCGACGGCGCAAGCGGCAAGCGCCCAGCATTTCGTCGCTCCGAGCCGCCTCGCGATCCGAAAGACGAGGTAGAGGTTGGCGAGATTGGCGAGAAGCACGAGAGCTCTCGCGATATCCAGCGACAGAAAGGATTCCGGGAACCACAGGAAGAGCTTCTTGAGAAGCTCCTGAAGCAGGAAGACGTAACCGTATCCATATCCTCCGGCCCCCCGGGCGTAGGCCCAGGTACCCCAACCAAAGGCAAAATCGTCGTGGTTGTAGTCCCGCCGAAACCAGAAGACGACCCGGAGAAGAAGAGATGCGCCAATCAGAAGAGTCGGCAGCCACTCCGCTCCCCGGGGAAGAAACTTCCTGGCCACAGAGCTCAATTCACGGATCCGTCAGCGATCCGCGCGCTTTTCGTCCTTCAATCCGAAACCTGCGTCTTGTAACGACTCCAGGCCAGCCGGCCCCCTTTGTACACTTTCTCGATCGACCGGGTGTTGCGAATGTCGCGCAGCGGATCGTTTTCGAGGAGGACGAAGTCCGCCCGTTTTCCGCTCTCGATGGAGCCCCGTTCCCCGTCGACGCCGAGAGACTTCGCCGACGCCAGCGTCGCCGCCCGGATCGCCCCGACCGGGTCGAAGCCCGCTCCCACGAAGTCCTCGAGCTCCAGATGAAGGCCGGCGCCGGGAAACGCCCACATGTCCGTGCCCAGGGCGACTTCTCCTCCGGCGGAGCGCACCCTCCCGACGTTTTCGTAGGCCGTCCGGAGGTGATCCGCGACGAATTTCGAGTTCGGATACCGCTTCCGATACGTGTCGAAGTAGGCGTCGGATCGGTAGAGCGCGAGAGTCTGTTTCGAAAGCGACTCGCGGATCCGCGAATCCCCGAGCGCCCGCTCGACGAACGCGCGCGGATCGGCGAGAAAATCGTAGATGTCGAGCGTCGGGACGAAGAAGATCCTGCGCGCCTGGAGGAGGGCGGCGGTCTCCGCGTCGATCGGCTCGTCCAGAATACCGTGGGCGAGCACCGTCGCGCCGAGTCGCGCCGCCTCCCGGGCGTCCTTCAGCTGCGGCGCATGCACGGCGACGCGAAGCCCCAGTTCCCCGGCCTCGGCGATCAGGGCCGCGAGAACGTCGGGCCGGATCTGCGGAAGCCGCGCCAGCGGATCGCGGCACCAGCCCATGTCGTCGTCCATGATCTTGATCTCGGCGCTTCCCAGCCGCTTCGCGGCGCGAACGGACTCGCGCGCCTCTTCGGGCGTCGCGGGAAATCGATTCAGGCGGCGGTCGGGCCCCTGCGAAGACCACCAGCCGCCCGGAGCCGTGAAGATCGGAGACGCGGGAAACAGGTCGGGAGACTCGAGGCTCGACCTCGACGAGAGAGCGCGCTTGCGCGATTTCTCGACGTCTTCGGCCATCCACCGCGCGGCCGTGACGCCCCAGCGAATCATCCGCTTCGCGTCGCCCCGCGAATCGACGTGCACGTGCGCGTCGACGAACCCCGGAAGGATCCACTTGCCGCTTCCGTCCATGACCTTGACGTTTCGGGCGAGCGTCATCATGCCGCGCCGCCGCTGCGCCGTCGAAACCTCGGTGAATTTCCCGTCCTGAATCAGGATCCACGAGTCGGGAACCGGCGGGGCGCCGGTCCCGTCGATCAGGGTGGCTCCGGTGATCACGAGGGGTCCGGGTTTTCGCTTCGGCAGCGCGCCCTCGGCGGCGAAGGCCGCGAAAACCGGGAAAAGGAGGATTGCCGCGAGACGTGCGGAGATCAATTCGACACTTCGAGACCCGCGGCCACCTCCGATGGCTCCTCGGCCTCGGCGCTCTCCGGGATTTCCACCGGGTAGTTTCCGGTGAAGCAGGCGGCGCACGTGGCGTGCTCGGGCCGGCCGAACGCCTCGAAGAGGCCCTCCGGCGAGAGGTAGCCGAGAGTGTCGGCGTCGACGTACTTCCGGATCTCCTCCTCGGAGGAGTTCGAGGCAATGAGCTCGCGCCGCGTCGGCGTGTCGATCCCGTAGTGGCACGAGAACCGCGTCGGAGGGGAGGAGATCCGCAGGTGGACTTCCTTCGCGCCGGCGTCGCGCAGCATCTTGACGATCTTTCGCGACGTCGTTCCGCGCACGATCGAATCGTCGATCAGAACGATCCGTTTGCCGGCGACGATCTCCCGCACGGCGTTCAACTTCACCTTGACGCCGAAGCTGCGAATCGACTGTTTCGGCTCGATGAATGTCCGTCCGACGTAGTGGTTGCGGACGAGACCCAGCCCGAGCGGAATCTTCGATTCCCGGGCGTACCCGACGGCAGCGTAGGTCCCGGAGTCGGGCACGGGCACGACGATGTCCGCTTCGACCGGATGCTCGCGGGCGAGGCGCTCGCCGAACGCTTCCCGCGAGCCCGCCACGGACTTCCCGAAGACGAGAGAGTCGGGCCGCGCGAAGTACACGTGCTCGAACACGCACGGCGTCGGGTGGGGAAAGGCGAAGCGGATCGACTCGACGCCGGCGGCCGAGAGGCGGACGACCTCTCCGGCCTCGACGTCGCGCACGTAGCGAGCGCCGATGAGGTCGAACGCGCACGTCTCCGAGGCCACGACGGGGGCGCCTTCGAGGTCGCCGAGGACGAGCGGGCGGAGGGCATTCGGGTCGCGCGCGGCCAGGATCTCGTCCTTCGTCAGGACGACGAGCGAGTACGCTCCCTTCACTTCCGACAGCGCGTCGACAAGCGCGCCCGCGGCGCTCTCCTTCTTCGACCTCGCGAGGAGATGAAGAATCGTCTCCGAGTCGGAATTCGTCGTGAAGAGCGCGCCCTCCTTCTCGAGGCCGCGGCGAATCTCCTCCGCGTTGACGAGATTGCCGTTGTGCGCAAGCGCGAGCGGCCCCCGGCCGGACGAAAACACGATCGGCTGGGCGTTGGAGAGCGAGGAATCGCCGGCGGTCGAATAACGGACGTGGCCGATCGCCGACCTCCCCGGCAGGCGCGAGAGTCGCGCCTCGTCGAAAACGTCGGCGACGTACCCCATTTCCCTCTCGATAAAGAGGTTACCGCGATCGATCGACGCGATCCCCGCCGACTCCTGACCCCGGTGTTGAAGCGCGTAGAGACCCAGATAGCTCAGGTTCGCGGCGTCGTCGTGCCCGAAGACGCCGAAGACTCCGCATTCGTCCCGGAACCCACCCACGAAGGAATTGTATCACCCTCGTAGAGAGGCGCCGCGCCGAGTCCTTGCAAACGCGGAAAGTTGCGATAACCTATCGCCAGTTTTACTTAAAGGAGGATTTCAGTGAAGAGGATGGTTCTGCCCCTGTGTCTGATTTTCGCCGTTGCACTGGTCGCGATGTGTCCGTCGACAGTCATTGGCGCGTCGACGACCGGCGCGCTGTTCGGAACCGCGGTCGACGATCAGGGACACGGCGCCCCGGGAGTCACCGTCACGATTTCGAGCAAAGCGCTCCAGGGCATCCGCTCGATGACGACGAAGGGAGACGGGGAATTCAATTTCCCTCTCCTGCCGCCCGGCACGTATCACGCGGACTTCGTCGCGTCGGGAATGCAATCGGTCTCTCAGTCGAACATCGTGGTCTCCCTGGAACAGCAGACCAAGATCAACGTGACGATGCGGGTTGCCAAGGTGTCGGAGTCGGTCAGCGTCGTCGGAAACTCCGAAGTCATCGACCCGACCCAGACCGGAATTCAGCAGAACTTCAAGACCGACTACCTGGAATACAGCTCGGTCGGCCAGGGAAACAGGTCATATCAGTCGGCCGTCCTGCAGGCACCGGGAGTCGTCGATTCCGGCGACGGAAATCCGCAGATCTTCGGCGCCAATGAAGGCCAGAACAGCTACCTGATCGACGGGTTGAATACGACCGATCCGGTCACCCACACGTTCGAGCTGAACTTCGGCTTCGACGCGATTCAGGAAATCTCCGTGATGAACGGCTTCGAGGCGGAGTACGGAAAGGCCGTCGGCGGCATCATCAACGTCGTGACGAAGTCCGGCGGAAATCAGCTCGCCGGAAGCCTCGACGTGCGCTACCGGAACCAGAACTTCAGCCAGAACGGGGACCATTTCAAGAGATCCGACCGCCCGTACGAGAGGATCAACCCCGAGGCGTCTCTCGGCGGCCCGATCGTGAAGGACAGGCTCTGGTTCTTCCTCGACGCGCAGCGCAACATCAACGAAACCCAGTATCAGAACCTCTTCGGGTTCAAGCCGCTGCGCAGCGACGACTTCGGGTGGAACCTCTTCGGCAAGGTCACCGGGACGGTGGCACCGAGCCAGACCACGACGTTCCGCTACACGAACTCGTACGCCGATTTCCCTTCGGACGACGGCAACCCGAGCTTCGTCCAGCCGGAAGCGGCGAGCGACCAGTACCAGAAAGTCCAGATCTACAACCTTTCCCATGACGCGGTCTTCAACGAGAACTGGCTCGCGAACATCCAGGCCGGGATCGACGACTCGTACCTCATCAACCAGCCCCACAGCGGGAACCGGGCGCTCACCGGCGTCGTCGACCTCGTGACCGGCATCGATTCGGTCAACGACACGAATTACCAGAAAAGCGAGCGGAACCGCATCGACGTCATGGGCTCGACGACGTTCCTGTTCAACGCGGCCGGAAGCCACGCCGTGAAGGTCGGCTTCGACATCGAACAGACGACTTTCCGCGAGGTCAACGACGCAACCGGCACGCCGATCGACCCGTCAATGTGCTCGCCGGACAACTTCCAGCCGGCGGGAGCGACCTGCGGAGCGGTCGACTATCGGGCCCAGGGCGCCCCGTACCTTTACATCGTTCAGACGAACCTTCCGATCTCCGAATTCAAGGGACACGGCCAGTCGTATTACGTCCAGGACGAGTGGAAACCGTCTTCGCGGCTCAGCGCAAACCTCGGCGTCCGGTACGACCAGGTGCATTTCACTGGCGGTTCGACCGACAAGACGCTGAACCGCTTCCAACCGCGCCTGGGCGTCGCCTACGACGTTTTCAACGACTCCTCGCTCGTCTTCAGCGCGAACGCCGGCCAGTTCATGGACGACAACGCGCTCACGCTGCCGGCCTACCTCAACAAGATCGGTGCGGTCAGCTCGGAATTCGGATTCGATCCCAGTACGTCGAGCTACGAGTTCCTCGGGGCCTTCGGCGGGCCCGCCGGCAACGAGATCGACCCGTCGCTGCGTGCGACCTACACCGAGGAAGTCAACGTCGGCGTTACAAAGAGGGTCTTCTCCAACGCCAGCGTCGGCGTGACGGGGATCTACCGTCACAACAAGAACATCTTCGAGGACTCCTGCAAGGTCGCGCCGTACGATTGCTCGAGCGATCCGACGTACTGGCTGACGAATAAGCCGGGCGGACAGGACCTGCTGAAATCGCAATACCGCGCCCTCGTCTTCAAGTTCGAGGGACGGCCCACCGTGAACTCGAACATCCTCCTGAGCTACACGCTCGCGAGATCCGAGGGCTCCGTCGAGTACACGCAGAACCAGTCCTACGATTTCGACGTCTTCCCGGTGCACTTCGTCAACCGGTACGGATACCTGTCCGACGACGCCCGGCACCGCGTCAAGCTCTCCGGCTTCTACCGCCTGCCGTGGCAGATCGTCGCGGGGACGACGTTTTACTGGGACAGCGGGACCCCCTACAATGTCTTCCTTCCCTCTCCCCCTCCCGCCAATTACGGAAACGAGTACCTCGAGCCGCGGGGCTCCCGCCGGCTCCCCCACTACTATGAGTGGGACCTGCAGCTCCAGAAGGGCTTCGACTTCGGGCCGATGCATGCGAGCCTGATCGCGAGCATCCTGAATCTTCTCAACACGGAGATCCCGACCTCCCGCGATGGAAGCGTCGGCAGCGGCGGCACGCTCGCCGATCCCACGAATCCGGACTTCAACAAGACGACGACGTGGCAGACGCCCCGTCGATTCGAGGTGGGCCTCCGCGTCACGTTCTGAGTCCCTCTCTCCCGGATTCGAAAGGAGGCCGAAAGGCCTCCTTTTTTTTCGGGTCGCCGCAGGCCGGCGATACGATGGGGCCGGAGGGACGCAACATGGCAAAGCCGAAGACACCGCTTTCGCAGCTCTCCTACGGCCTGTACGTCGTGGGAACGAAGGACGGGGAAGCGCCCCACGGCATGACCGCGAACTGGCTGACGCAGGTCTCCTTCGAGCCGGAGCTCGTCGCGCTCGCGGTGGAAAAGGACGCCCAGTCCCGGAAGATGATCGAGACGTCGCGAGTGTTCTCCGTCTCGATCCTGAAATCGGGCCAGAAGGAGATCGCCGGCGACTTCGCAAAGGCCCACAAGGACCAGCAGCAGAACACCCGTTTCGTTCAGAAAAAGACCGGCGCCCCGATCCTCTCGGATTGCGCCGCGTACCTGGACTGCCGCGTCGTCGACTCGCATCCCGCGGGAGACCACGTGATCTTCTTCGGCGAGGTCGTCGATTCGGGGATCCTCGACGAATCCGCCGATCCGCTGACGCTCAAGGAGACCGGGTGGAGGTACGGGGGATGAAGAGAGACGCCTAGAACCCCGGCAGGACGTGCGCGCGAGTGAGGACGTCCTCGAGGATCCCGCCGATCAGCAGGAAGAGCCACAGGAGCCCCGCGCCCGCGAAGAGCCACGTCAGGCGGCTCGACCATTTCGCCTCCATGAAGAACGTCACGACGAGCCCCGCCTTCACGAGCGCGATCGCGAGCGCGACGACGATGTTAAACGGGCCGAGGTCGATCTGCGCGGCCGCGTACGTGAGGACGAGCAGCACCATGAGCGCCGCCGCGATCGCAAAATAGACCGCCCGGGAGACGACGTGGACGCTGGTCGTCACGGTGCTCGATCGGGTGCTCGCTCATTTTCTCGCTCCCACGAGGTAGAGCAGCGGGTAGAGGAAAATCCAGACGATGTCGACGAAATGCCAGTACAGGCCGCCGACGACGACCGGCGTGTGGTATTCGGGCGAAAAACGCCCCGCGCGCGCGGCCAGCAGCAGCCACGTCATGATCCCGAGCCCGATGATCATGTGCAGCGCGTGCATTCCCGTCATGCAGAAATAGAAGCCGTAGAAAAGGGGCGCGTGGACGGGATCGGCGCCCTGGAAGAGCAAAATGCGCGCCGGGAACATGATGGTCGCGGAACTCGGCCGTCCACTCGATCGCCTTGAAGCCGAGAAAGAGCGTTCCGAAGGCCATCGTCGCGACGAGAAATGCGATCAGCGACTTGCGCCGGTTCGTCTGGGACGCGTGAACGGCGAGCGCCATCGTGAGGCTCGACAGGATGAGAACCGCCGTGTTGACGCTGCCGATGCGGAGGTTGAGCTGCGCGCTCGCCGCGCGGAACGCCGCCGGATAGAGCGCCCGGTAGACCGTGTAACCCGCGAACATCCCCCCGAAGAAGAGCATCTCGGTCACGAGGAACGTCCACATTCCGAGCGTTCCCGCCTCGCGCTGTTGCGCCGCGTCCTCGAACTGGTGCGCGAAAGAGGAATGCTCAGACATGCGATCCGCCTCCCGGAGCCGCCGCGTAGGCATACGCTTCCTCCGTGACGGTCGGCGTCGTCTCGAAGTTCTCCGTCGGCGGCGGCGAGCTCGTCTGCCACTCGAGGCCCTTCGCGCCCCACGGGTTCGCGCCTGCTTTTGGCCCGTATCGCATCGACCAGGTCAGGTAAACGAGCGGCAGAAGATAACCGACTCCCAGGATCGTCGCTCCCGCCGTCGACATCACGTTCAGGACCTGGAACTCCGGGGGATACGCATGGTAGCGGCGAGGCATTCCGAGGTAGCCCAGGATGAACTGCGGGAAGAACGTGAGGTTGAATCCCAGGAACACGACGACCGCGGCGATCCGCCCCCACCACTCGGGGTAGAGCCGCCCGCTGATCTTCGGCCACCAGAAGTGGATGCCGCCGAGGTACCCCATCAGCGCGCCGCCGACCATGATGTAGTGAAAGTGCGCGATGATGAAGTACGTGTCGTGCACGTGGACGTCGACGCCGAGCGTCGCGAGGAAGAGCCCGGTCAATCCTCCCATCGTGAAGAGCCCGATGAAGCCGAACGCGTACAGCATCGGCGTCTGGTACGACACCGAGCCCTTGTACATCGTCGCCGTCCAGTTGAACACCTTGATCGCGGACGGAATCGCGACGAGAAAGGACAGGCCCGAGAAGATCACGCCCGCGGCGGCGGACTGGCCGCTGACGAACATGTGGTGGCCCCAGACGAGAAATCCGAGCACGGCGATCGCGACGCTCGAAAACGCGATGAAGTTGTAGCCGAACGCCCGCTTCCGCGAGAAGCAGGTCACGATCTCGGAGATCACGCCCATCGACGGCAGGATCATGATGTACACGGCGGGGTGCGAGTAGAACCAGAAGAGATGCTGGAAGAGGAGCGGGTCGCCGCCGATGTGCGGATCGAAGATCCCGATGCGGAAAACGCGCTCCGCGCCGACGAGGAGCAGCGTGATGGCGACGACGGGTGTTCCGAGAACGATGATGACGCTCGTCGCGTAGTGCGCCCAGACGAACAGCGGCAGCCGGAACCACGTGAGGCCCGGCGCGCGCATCTTGTGAATCGTCACGATGAAATTCAACCCGGTGAGGATCGAGGAGAACCCGCTGATGAAGACGCCGACGACCGTCAGCACGACGTGGGAATTCGCGTACGTGCTGCTGTAGGGAGTGTAGAAGGTCCAGCCGGTGTCGACGCCCCCGGCGAGCGCCGCCGAGAGCGTGAAGATTCCCCCGAGGACGTAGATGTACCAGGACAGCAGATTCAGACGCGGAAACGCGAGGTCGCGGGCGCCGATCATCATCGGAATCAGGAAGTTGCCGAGGACCGCGGGAATCGACGGGATCAGGAAGAAAAAGATCATCGTCACGCCGTGCATCGTGAACAGCTTGTTGTACGTCTGCGAGGTCACGAGATCCCCGGCCGGCGTCAGGAGCTCGAGCCGGATGAGCAGAGCGAAGACGCCGCCGAGAAAGAAGAAGAGCGTGATGGAAACGAGGTACAGCAGCGCGATCCGCTTGTGATCTTTCGTCAGGAGCCAGGACTTCACTCCATAACCCGCGTTCAAATAGTCGGGGCTCGCCGGAACCTGCGGCGCGCGCGTGCTCATGGGGTCGTCCCTTTCGATTCAATATACGCGATCAATTGCAGGACCTGGCTCTCCGACAGCTGGCCCTGGTAGGTCGGCATCGTCGGCCGATAGCCCTTGACGATCTTTGCGCGCGGGTTCAAAAGCGACTCGCGAATGTAGCCGGCGTCCTGAACGACCCGCTGCCCGCCCTCGAGCTCGACGAGCGTCCCGAACGACCCTTCGAGGCGAGGCGCGTTCAACCGATCGTCGTGGCAGGTCGCGCAGTTGAGCGTCGCGTAGAGTTTCCCGCCGCTCGCGGCCATCGACGGGGTGCGAGGTTCCCGGGACAGCCACGCCTGGAAATCCGAGGGCTCCATCACGACGACCCGGCCGATCATCCCCGAGTGATTCGTGCCGCAGTACTGGTTGCAGAAGAGATGGAACTCCCCCGTCTTCGTCGCCTGGAACCACTCGGTCGTGTACCGGCCCGGAAGGACGTCCCGCTTGATGCGGAAAGCCGGAACGGCGAAGTCGTGGATCACGTCCTCCGAGGTCAGGATCAGCTTGACCGGGACGCCGAGCGGGACGTGGAGCTCGTTGATCTCGCTCTTGCCCTCCGGGTGCTGAACCTTCCACATCCACTGTTTCCCGACGACGTACACCGGCATCGAGTCGACGGGCGCGCGCGCCCCCTTCAGAAAGACGCTTGCTCCCCAGAAAAACATGACCGTCACGAGAACGAGGGGAATCCCCGTCCACACGATCTCGAGCGGAAGCGATCCGTGGATCTCGGCCGGCCTCTCGTCGTCGGAACGGCGTCGATACTTGATCGCGAAGTACGCGACGCAAAGGAAGATCAGGGTCGAGAAGAAAACCGTCACCCCGATCAAGAAAAAAAACAGCGCGTCGACCGAGCCGGCGAGCGTCGAGGCGCGCTCCGGAAAGAGGGGAAACGTGATCAGGGGCATTTTCGGTCCCGCCGAAACATCACGATCATGAACGTCCCGAGCGTCAACACCGTCGCGAGCCCTCCCAGCCGGACGACCCGCATGACGATCCAGCCGTACTTCCCGGTCGTCGGGTCGTAGTGCGAGCAGTACAGAAGCACGCGGTCGACCGGGGAGCCGATTCGCCCTTGCGACGCCTCGACGATCGAGAGCCGCAGGTCGCGGGCGGAGTATTCGAGCCCGTAGAAATAGCGCGCCATCCGCCCCTGCGGCGTCGCCAGGAGAAGGCCGGCGGCGTGGGAAAAGCCGCCCGTCTCCCGGTCCTCGGAATAGCGGAATCCCGCCGCGCGAGCGACGCGCCCCGAGGCCGCCCGCTCCCCCGTGAGAAAGTGAACGCCCGCGGCGGCGCCCGACCGCCCGTATTCGGCGAGAAACTCCTTCTTCTTCACGGCCGCCTCCGCCGCCGTGTCGGACGGATCGATCGAGATCGCGACGAGCTCGAACTCCCGGCCCGGAGTGTAGGAGAGCGCCCGGAGCGTCCGGACGGTTCCGTTCAGGACGTACGTGCACAGCATCGGACACTTGAAATACGTGAATTCGAGAACGACCGGCCGCCCGCCGAAATACCGCCCGAGTCTCACGGGCGAGCCCGATTCGTCCCGAAACGGCGCGTCGAGCGGGAGCTGCGCGTCGAGCCGTTGTTCGATCGAAACGTCCGCAAGCGCCGCCGAAGCCGAACCGGACGGCGGGGCCGTCGAGGGCGCGAGGCCGCCGTCGGCGGCCTGGGCCAGCGCGTTCGCCGCGACGGCCACGATCAGGAGCGCGAGCGCCAGGATCCGCCTCATCGCGACGGGAGACCTTTCGCGAGGATCCTCTTCTTCGCTTCGTCGATCGGAACCCGGACGATGCCGTGCGCCCGGTCGACCCATCCGTAGCTCTGAAGGATCGCGAGATCGCGGGCTCGAAGCGCCGCCATGTCGTCCGCGGGAGAGGTCTGCAGCCGCGGCTCGGGAGGGGGCGCCTCGACCGCCAGGGGCGATCGCCGCTCCCGTCCCGGAGGGGATCGACGCGCCATCCGTCCGATCGTCAACTGGGCGGTCAGCGCGATGGCGCCGACGATCCCGACCAGAACGGCGCCCAGGACCGCAATGGCCCGGAGATCGACGTCGGTCCGCCGGCCTTCAGGCATGTTCCGCGCTCCCTTCGATCCGGGCGTCGTGCAACGCGAGGAACGGCCGCCGATCGAGCTGGTAGGAAAAGGCGGCGAACCAGATCGCGCCGAGGCCCGCCGGGACGATCACGTCCATCCACGACACGTAAATGCCGCGCGGATGGAAGACGGGCTCGACCATCCAGATGAGATCCAGGACGCGCAGCGCCAGCACCCATCCCGCGACCGCGGAGAGCCGCCGCAGGTCGGCTTTCACCCGGCGGGAGAGCAGCAGCAGGAACGGCGATCCGAAATAGAAGAGGAGGAGACCGAGCGAAACGAATTTCCAGCTCGTCTTCAGGCGAGGGAGATACCACGGGATCTCCTCCGGCAGGTTCCCCATCCACGTGATGATCAGCTGCGAGAACGCCATGTACGCCCACAGCATCAGGAACATGAACAGCAGGTTGCCGAGATCCCGAAAGACCGCCGAGCCGGTCCTCTCCGCGAAGCGCTCGTCGTCCGACAGCAGGCGCACGCAAACGATGACGAACGCCATCGTCGAGACGCCGTGGCCGACCATGAAGATCATGCCGAAGATCGACGAATACCAGTGGGGCATCAACGACATGACCCAGTCCACCGAGGCGAAGAACGTCGTGATCCCGTAGAGGATCAGACCGGGAGCCGAGAGCCGCTGCATCCGGACCGCGAGCGCGGGATCGTCCGTGCGATCCTGCTCGAGCGACCAGCGGTTCAGAAAATGCGCGAGCGCGATCCAGACCGCGAACAGGAGCGCCGCGCGGATCGCGAAGAAGCCCGGGTTCAGATACGCGGCCTTTCCGATCAGGACGGGATCGGCGGCGACTTCCGCGGGTCGCGCCCACGAAAAAACGTACCGTCGCCCAAAGAACACCGGGAGAAAGAGCAGGGTGAGCAGCGGGAAACGTGCGCGTCGCAGCCTCGAGGATCCGCCGGAGAACGAAACCCCACTTGCCGCCCACCAGGTGGTAGAGCATCAGGATCGCGAGGCTGCCGAGCGCGACGCCGACCCAGAGCAGATAGCCCACGAGGTACGAGTGGAAGAACTGGGCGGGATTCGCGAATCCGGCGAGGCCGCAAACGGCGAGAGCGGCGAGGCCGGACACGAGCGCCGGGCGGCGCAGCTTCGTGGGGCTCACCGCTGGGCCTCCAGCTTCGCTCGCTCCGAGCCGGGGATGTCGGAGAGCGGAACGTTCTGCGACTGCTGAAGGGCGCGGATGTAAGCGGCGATCGCCCACCGGTCTTCGGGCGAGACCCGCGACCGGTACTCGAACATCGCTCCGAAACCGTTCGTCATCACTTCGACGAAGTGGCCGGCAGGCGCCTGCCTCAGACGGTCCGTGTGGAACGAAGGGGGCGCCTTGAAACCGCGCTGGACGATCATTCCATTTCCCGATCCCGTCGCGCCGTGGCAGACCGAGCAGAAGATCTCGTAACGCTGCTGGCCCCGGTCGAGAACCGCGGCCGTCACGGGGAACGGAAAGCGGTCCGCGACGAGGCCGTTGAGCTTCCCTGTCGACAGCAGCTCGTCGGGCCGGTTCCCTCCCCACGGAACCGTGTCCTCCGGCAGCGGGCGCGAGGCGCGTCCGTCCGCGAAGAACGTGCTCGCCTGGAGCGGCTTGTATTTCGGCTGGTTGAACATGTCCTGCCGGCAGGCGGTCGGCGCCACGAGCGAGAGAGCCACCAGGGCGAGACGGGGGTATCTCGTGAGGACCCCTCTCACCACTCCACCTCCGCGACGGAATCCGGCGACAGCGATTCGAGGAATTCGACGCGTGCGATTGCGGTCGAAGCTCGCGTCCTTCGACTTGATGCACAGGAAGAACCGGTCGCGCGACGCGCGCTCGAACCGGTCCACGTTGAAGAGCGGGTGGTACGGCGTCGGAAGCCCGTTCATCGCGAGAAGCCCGAAAAACGCGAACGTCGCGGCGCCGAGAATCGTCAGCTCGAAGGTGATCGGGATGAACGCCGGCCAGCTGTTGAGGGGGCGTCCTCCGATATTCACCGGGTAGGCGATCCCCGCCGCGTAGAACTGGAGGAAAAAGCCCGTCATCGCGCCGAGCGCGCCTCCGGCGAACACGACCCATCCCAGCCGCGTGTGGCGGAACCCGATCGCGTCGGCGAGCCCCTCGACCGGCATCGGGGTGTAGGCGTCGACGGCGCGGAAGCCCGCCTCTCGCGCGCGGTGCGCGGCTGCAAGAAGAGCCTCCGGCTTCTCGAATTCGGCGAGGAGGCCGTAGACGGGAGGGCGCAGCGGCTTCATTCGCGCCCCTCGGTCTCGTCCACGAGACTCCGCATCTCGGCGATCGAGATGACGGGCAGGAACCGGACGAACAGCAACAGCAGGGTCAGGAAGAGCCCGATCGAGCCGGCAAAAGCCGCGATGTCCCAGCGCGTGCCGTGATAAGTCCCCCACGACGACGGAAGGAAATCGCGGTGGAGGCTCACGACGATGATGACGTAGCGCTCCAGCCACATTCCGATGTTTACGACGATCGAAATCAGCCACAGGATCCAGGGCGTCCGCCGGACCCTCTGCATCCAGAGAACCTGCGGAATCGCGATGTTGCAGAGAATGAGCGCCCAGTAGGCGGGCCAGTACGGGCCGAGCGCGCGATTCGCGGTCAGAAATCGCTCGAACGGATTTCCGCTGTACCAGGCCATGAAGATTTCCGCCGCGTACCCGTAGGCGACGATGAGACCCGTCGCGATCAGCACCTTGGCCATGTTCTCGAGGTGGCGCATCGTGATGAAGTCCTCGAGGCCGTAGAACTTCCGCAACGGGATCGACGAGCGTGAGGACCATCGCAAAGCCCGAATAGATCGCGCCCGCCACGAAATACGGGGGAAAGATCGTCGTGTGCCAGCCCGGGATGATTCCGCCGGCAAAGTCGAAGCTCACGACCGTGTGCACGGACACGACGAGCGGCGTCGCGAGCCCGGCGAGCAGCAGGTACGCCGTCTCGTACCGGTGCCAGTGCGTCGCCGAACCCCGCCATCCCATGGCGAGGATTCCGTAGATCACCTTCGCGACTCGCTTGCGCGCGCGGTCGCGCAGCGTCGCAAGGTCCGGCAGGAGGCCGACGAACCAGAACAGGAGGGAGACAGTGCCGTACGTCGAAACCGCGAAGACGTCCCACACGAGCGGGCTCCGGAACTGCGGCCAGAGGCGCATCGTGTCCGGATACGGGAAGAGCCAGAAGAACACCCAGGGGCGGCCGAGGTGCAGCAGCGGATAAATGCCGGCGCACGCGACCGCGAAGAGCGTCATCGCCTCCGCAAAACGGTTGATCGAGGTGCGCCACTCCTGCCTCAGGAGGAGCAGGATCGCCGAGATCAGGGTCCCGGCGTGCCCGATTCCGATCCACCAGACGAAATTGACGATGTCGAATCCCCAGCCGACCGGAACGTTGATGCCGAAGAGCCCGACGCCGCGGAACAGAACTTCCGCCACGGCGTAGAACAGGAGCATCGTCATCAGGAACGCGATCCCGAACGCGAGGAACCAGCCCCGGGGCGTCTTGCCGGCGAGCGCGATCGCGCTGATCTTCTCGGTGACCGACCGGTACGTGTGGCCCGGCTCGAGGACGGGAGCGGACTGGCCGACGCTCGCGGTGCGTTCGGGAGCTTCGCTCATCCGCGCTCGTCTCCGATCTCGGGGTTCGGGTTCCAGACCTTCGCGAGGTACGTCGTCCGGGGACGAGTGTTCAACTCCGTCAGAAGGCCGTAGTTCAGCGGCTCCGCCTTCATTTTCGCGACTTCGCTCTGCGGGTCGTGGATGTTCCCGAAAACGATGGCCTGCGCGGGACAGGCCTGCTGGCAGGCGGTGCGGACTTCTCCGTCGCGGATCGGGGAGTTCCGCTTCTCGGCCTCGATCCTTCCGGCGCTGATCCTCTGAACGCAATAGGTGCACTTCTCCATGACGCCGCGGCTTCGCACCGTGACGTTGGGGTTGCGCAGGAGTTTCAGGCTCGGGGAGCTCGCGTCGGTGTACTGAAGGAAATTGAAGCGGCGAACCTTGTACGGGCAATTGTTCGAGCAGTACCGCGTCCCGACGCACCGGTTGTAGACCATCTCGTTCAGGCCCTCGGTGCTGTGGACCGTGGCGCCGACGGGACAGACCACCTCGCACGGCGCGTTCTCGCAGTGCATGCAGAGGACCGGCTCGAAGGACGTTTCCGGGTTGCTCGCGCCCGCCCCGGTAGTAGCGATCGATGCGCAGCCAGTGCATTTCCCGGCCGCGCACGACCTGGTCCTTGCCGACGATCGGAGAATTGTTCTCGGCCTGGCACGCCGCGACGCAGGCGCCGCAGCCGATGCAGGTGTTCAGGTCGATCGCCATTCCCCAGGCGTACTCCCGCGAAGGGAGATCGCCCGAGACCGGCGGATAGAGCGAAAAATCCTTCGCCGGGTCTTCTTCCAGCTCCCGCGCGAAACCCGGGTTCTTCTGGAAGACGGGAAGAGTCGCGGACCGCACGAGGTTGCGTCCTTCCATCGACGAGTGGTGCTGGGTGGTCGCGAGCTTCCACCGGCCTCCCGTCTTTCGAAGGGCCAGGCCCGTCTGGAACGACATCGCGGCCGACGTGCGCAGCGCGTACGCGTCGAACCCGGTCCCGCGCCCGACCACTCCCACCCGCGTGCGGCCGTACCCGAGATGGGCCGTCACCGAATGGTCGGCGTGCCCCGGCGTCGGCAGGGCGGCGGCCTCGACCTTGCGGCCGCCGAGCGTGAGCTCGACGATGTCCCCTTCCTCGACATGAAGCTCGGCCGCCGTGTCGGGAGACATGAGCGCGGCGTTGTCCCACGTCAGGCGCGTGAGCGGCTTCGGCAGCTCCTGCAGCCATCCGTTGTTCGCGAGCTCGCCGTCCCAGATCGTCGGGTCCGGGCGGAACACGATCTCGACCGCGTCGCGATCCGGCGGCGTCGCGGAGAGCGGCGGCGCGCTCCCGAGGACCGGCGCGACCGCGAGCTCGGGCAGCTCGCTGCCGGCGACGAAGCCGTCCTGGAGCGACTGCGCCCAGAATTCGTCGAAGCCCGCGGCCGGCCGCTCCCGGCGCCAGCGGTCCTTGACGATGTCGTGCGCCGTTCGGCCGGCCTGCCCGAGCAGCAACGCAAGCATTTCGTGCTCCGACTTGCCCTGGTACAGCGGCGCGATGAGCGGCTGCTGAATCGTGACGGTCCCGTCGAACGCGCGGGCATCCCCCCAGCTCTCCAGAGGATGCGTCATCGGTACGTTCCAGTGGCTCCATTCCGAAGTCTCGTCCTCGGAATGGCCGAGCCTCACGGAGGTCCCGACCTTTGCGAGAGCGCCGCGGAAGTCCCAGTCCGCGGGCGCCGTGTACACGGGATTCGACCCGAGGACGACGAGGAGCATTACCTTCCCCGCGCGCATCTCTTCCACGAGTCCCCGAAGCGAGTCGAGCTGCGGCCCCGGCGCCGATTGCACCGGATCGGTGTAGACGACGGTCTTGCCCGAGTTTCCGAGCGCATGGTTCAGGAGATGAACGGCCGCGTGGCACGCGGCCGTCTGGCCTTCTCCTGCGACGACGAGGCTCGAGCCGCGGTGCGACAGCAGGTCTTTCGTCGCCGAGGCGATCCAGTTCAGAGCCGCCGAGGGAAGCGTGCCCGCCTCGCTCCCGGCGACCGGAAGACCGATCCCGCCCGCGAGAGCCCGCGGGACCTGCTCGATATCGCTCGACCGCAGCGGAAGCCGGTGATCCGCGGCCGCGCCCACGAGCGACGGCGTGCTCTCGACCGCGTAGACCCGGCTGAGCCGGGGATTCGCCCCCCGGACGCGCCGACGCGACGCGAAATCGTGAACGTACCGCAGGCTCGCGGGATCCCCGCTCAGAAAATCTCCGTCGAGCGAGAGAACGACGTCCGCGCGGTCGAACCGGTAGTGGGCGTCGAGATCGCGGCCGAACGCCGTGCGGATCGCCGCCCGCTCGCTGTCGCGAAGGACCGGGTCGTAAGAATGCCATCGCGCGTTCGGATAGATCGCGAGGAGGTCTTTGAGCTGCGCGGACAGCGTCGGCGAGGTGACCGTTCCCGTCAGTACGCGAAGCCCCGCGCCGCCCGACGTGCGCTCGGCCTCGAGAATCGGCGATACCGCCGAAACGAACGATTCCCAGCTGCTGATCGTCCCCTGGTGCGTGACGACCTGGGCGCGCTCCGGGTCGTAGAGGGAAAGGATGGACGCCTGCATGAACGCATCGGTCCCACCGCCCGGACCCGCGGGATGCCGGGGATTGCCCTCCACCTTCGTCGGCCTTCCCTCGTGGCTCTCGACGACGACGCCGCGAGCGTAGCCTCGCCAGGGAAGGCAGGTCGCGAAAAAGAGCGGCTTTCCCGGAACGATCGCCTCCGGCTGCTCGTTGTAGGGCACGATCTTCTCGTCGGGCTGCCGCGTGCAGGCCGCGAGGCCGGCGAGCGCCAGGGACGCGCTCATCAGCTGGAGGAAGCGCCGGCGGCTGAAGCCGTCTGCCCACTGATCCGCGTTCTCGGGAAATTCGTGGCTCAGGAAATCCCGGAACTCCGGTGTTTCCGCGATCTCCTCGAGGCTGCGCCAGTACTTCTGCCCCCGGGCGCCGGACAGCCTTGCCCGAATCTGCGCGAGATCGAGAGGCGCCGTCATCGGTGGCACGTCACGCAATCGGTCATCTGGCGGACGCCGGGAAGGCCGTATTCCTTCGCGAGGCGGCGTCCGAGGGCAACCTGGTCCACGGGAGGTTCGTATTCCATGTTGAACACTTCTTCCCGCGGGCGCAGGAACTTCTCCGGGTTTCGGTGGCAGTCGAGGCACCAGCGCATGTAGAGAGAGTTCACCTGCCATGTGAGAGGCATCCGGTCCACGCGCCCGTGGCACGAGACGCATCCGACGCCCTTGTTCACGTGAATGCTGTGATTGAAGTACACGAAATCGGGCAGATCATGGATCCGGGTCCACTCGAGCGGCCGGCCCGTTCGGAAACTGTCCCGCACCGGCGCGAGGATTTCCGCGTTGGTCCAGATCTGCGAGTGGCAGGTCATGCACGTCTTGACCGGCGGAATCCCGGCGAACGCGCTCGTTTCGACCCCGCCGTGGCAGTAGCGGCAGTCGATGCCGAGCCCGCGCACGTGGTGCTCGTGGGAAAAAGGCACCGGCTGTTCCTTCGGCGTGTCGACGCCCGTCGTCCAGGGAGACTGGTAGATCTCCCAGCCCGCCGCCGCCGCGCCGGCGACAATGAACAGCGATCCGAAGATGCTCAGCTTCGAAAGAACATTCGTGCTGCGGTGAAAGATTTGCGCCATGCGAACGCGCTCCGGAGTCTACCAAAAACGACACCCGCGACAACCCCGCGTCATCTCGGCTTCGCCTCGACGTCGGTCGTGAATCGCCGCACGAAACCCGAAGCCACTCTCCCGTCCTTGCGGGAGACACGACGACCTCGAACTGAAAGGCGGGCCTTCGCCAGGGCCCGCGAAATCGCAAGTCCGTCAGGATGAGCCGAGTCCCGCGCTCGCCGGCGGATTCCACGGAAATCGCCGGAAATCGCGCGAAACGCATCCAGGCGGCCACGTCGGGAAACCCCCGCGCGGCAAGGAAGGCCGGAGCGTTCGCGTTCCGGGGGAAGCTCTCGACCTCGGCCGATTCCGGCGCGGCGTAGGCCTCGCGCAGGTCGGCGAGCACGCCGCCGAAGCCCGGGCGGGGAGCCGTCGAAGCCCGGCGTCGGAACCCGGCGGGAGCCGGACCGAGGTGCGCGTACGCGACGTCGATTTCGGCGTCACGGTCGGCGAAGAGCGCCCACCGAAAAGGCGAGAACGGTTGCGGCAGGGCGGCGACCCGGGCGCCGGGAAACTTCCGGCTCGCGGCGGAAAGCGCCCTTTCGTGCATCGCCGCGCAGAACCCGATGTAGGCAAAGAGGAGAAGCGAACCGGCGGCCGCGGCCGCCCGCGATCGGCGGCGAAAGACGATCGCTGCGACCAGCGACGCGACGAGGATGCCGCTGAAGAACGGGTCGAGGATGAAGACCCAGTCGAGCGCGTAACGATGCCACGAGAGCGGAGAAAAGAACATCGTTCCGTACGACGTGATCCAGTCAAACAGAATGTGGCTGACGATCCCGATCAGCGCGGCGAGCCACAGAAGCGGAAGCTTCGTCCGGCGCGCGAACAGCTTCGCGATCGCGGCGATCCCCGCGGCAAAGAGCGGCGCGAGGAGAAAGGAATGCGTGACGCCCCGGTGGAACTGCAGATAGCCGAGTGTGTCATGGAGAGTGAACCACGATCCGGGCAGGAAGAACGCGTCGCAGTCCGGAAACATCGCGGCGACGGCACACACCGCGGTGGCGGCTCCCGCCGACTCCTTCGCGGCCGCCCGTCCGAGCAGCGCGCCGGCCAGGCCGTGGGTGAGCGTGTCCATGCAGCGGACGCTACCATGGGCCGTGCCGAGGAAAGGTCGCGGCGCCGGCAACTCGCTCGACGAGCGGTGCTGGGCTCCAGCCGGAGTCTTCGGCAAGCCCCCTCGAGGCGACGCGCGCGCCCGGCGGTGGCATCCTGTCCGTGCGCGCTCCTCGGGCAAGTTTTTTCGCAAGAAGGCTTCAGTCTGAACGCGGACGGGTTATCCCGGCCGAGAACACGGACGCTTCTCTCGGGAGGCGCCTGTGACTCCGTCTCAGCCCGAGACCACACCCTCGGCTCGCTCGGCGAAAGGCGTGGGGCAGGCGCGACGGCAGGCATGTCGCGAGGCAAAGGAGAATCGGCCTGATGTCTGGGAGCTGGAGTTCTTCAGCTCGAACGGCAAAGAGAACTCCGGGGACGATTCCAGCGAGCGACCGCGCCGGGGCAGCAAGCGATGCCGCGAGCTTCGCGATTCCCGCGCGAGCGATTTGCCGCCGGAGCGCCAACTCTCGGCGCTACACTCTCCTCGTGCCGACCTACAAGCTCACTCTCGAATACGACGGAACGCGTTACCGCGGGTGGCAGGCGCAGAAGAACACGGGCCGCACGATCGCGGCGGCGATCGAGCGCGCGGCTTCCGAGGTCTGCGAGGAGCCGGTCCGGATCCATGGCGCCGGCCGCACCGACGCCGGGGTCCACGCGCTCGCGCAGATCGCGCATTTCCAGGCGCGCGCGGTCCTCTCTTCGCCCGAGCTCCAGTACGGCATCAACGATCGGCTCCCGCCGGACGTCAACGTGCTGGCCGCGGAGCACGTGCCCGACGGCTTCCACGCGCGGCACGACGCGGTCTCGCGCACGTACGTTTATCGGATCTCCAAACGGCGAACGGCGTTCGAAAAACCGTTCGTGTGGTGGATCAAGGATCGGCTCGACGCGGTCCCGATGCGAGCCGCCGCAAAGCTTTTCGTCGGCAAGCACGACTTCTCGTCCTTCTGCGAAAACCCCGAGGGCCAGACCTCGACGCTCGTCGTGGTGAACGCTTGCGAAGTATCCGAAACGTCGGAAAAGATCCTCGTGCGAGTTTCCGCTTCGCACTTTCTCTGGAAGATGGTCCGGCGGCTCGTCGGATCGCTCGCCGAGGTCGGCCGCGGAAAGCTCTCCCCCGAAGAGCTGAAGACGCTCCTCGCGACGCGGTCGGCCCGCCCCGCCCGGTGGACGGCGCCTCCGTCCGGCCTTTTCCTGGAATCGGTCGCCTACCCGGCTCCCCCGCCGAAGCGCCGCGGAGCCGGAACGCCGTAATGCGCCCGAGATGATGGCGTACTCCCCGGACTCGACGAGCCGATTCTCCGACCGCGTGGAGAGCTACGTCCGGCATCGTCCCGGCTATCCGCCGGCGGCGCTCGATGTCCTCACGGCCGAAGGGCTGAGCGGTTCGGATATTGTCGCGGACATCGGATCGGGCACGGGCATTCTCTCGAAGCTCTTCCTGGAGCGGGGCCACGAAGTCTTCGGCGTCGAGCCGAACGCGCCCATGCGGTCCGCCGCCGAAAGACTCCTCGGCGGCTACCCGCGGTTTCGAAGCATCGAGGGAAGCGCCGAGGCAACGACGCTCGAGAGCGGCAGCGTCGACTTCGCCGTCGCGGGACAGGCGTTCCACTGGTTCGACCCGGACAGGGCCCGCGAAGAGCTCCTTCGGGTCCTTCGGGGAGAAGCCCGCGTCGCGCTTCTCTGGAACGACCGGAAGACCGCCGGTTCCGCGTTCTCCGAAAGCTACGAAAAGCTCCTTCGCGACTTCGGAACCGATTACGCGGCCGTCGATCACAAGAACCTCGACAGCCGCACGTTCGATCGCTTCTTCGGACCGTCCGCGTGGAAGCTCGCCTCGCTCCCCAACGAGCAGCGCCTCGACCTCGACGGGCTCCGCGGCAGGCTCCTCTCTTCGTCCTACGCTCCGGCGCCCGGGCAGCCCCGGCACGCCGAAATGATGGAAGCGCTCGGCGAGATTTTCGCTGAGACGAGCGAACGCGGCTTCGTCCGGATGGAATACGACACGCGGATCTACCTGGGCCGGTTGAGACGATAGATCACCGGCCGCCCAGGAGCCGGTAGGGGTCGATCGGCACTCCCTCCCACCAGTGCTTGTCGGCGCCCAGGCGCGACACCGCGAAGTGGAGATGCGGGGTGTTCGCCGGCGCGTTGCCGCTCGTGCCAACGTAACCGATGAGGTCGCCGCGCCGCAGCACCTGCCCCTCACGCAGTCCCCGCGCGTAGCCGTCCAGATGCGCGTAGTAGTAGCAGAGCGTCGCGTCGCGATTGAACTGGTAGACCGTGTGGCCGCCGGGAACGCTTTCGAAGATCTTGCGGACAACCCCGTCGTCGACGGCGACGACCGGAGTCCCCCGCGGCTCGAGGATGTCGATCGCCTCGTGGCGATGGCCGCCGCGGCGCTCCGTGAAACTGTCGCGAAGGTCCTTTCCGGTCAGGCCGGCGATCGGCATTCCGAGCCCCCGGTCGGGTTCAGCGTCGGAGCCCGGGATCGGGGCGGGGCCGGCCGCCTCGCCGGGGAGCCTCGCCGGCGACGCGGGAGAAATGCGCTTCGGCGCGAGAAAGACGAACGCCGCGAGAAGAGCGGCGATCGCCGAATAGAAGATCACGAGCGCCCGAGCTCGGCCAGATGGGTCACTCCCCGTAGCCCACGCCCCAGCGGGCGCGCTTTCCGCGGCAGTCGATGTGAACGAACGGGCCGTGAGCCGACGTCGCGCGATAAATCGCGACCCCGCCGACGAGGACGGGAAACCGCTTCTCCACTTCCTCGGCCGCGCGAAAGACGATCTGGGCGTCCGCGTCGTCGACTTTCCCGTCGTGGTTCAGGTCGTCCATTTTTCCGTCGTGGTCGTCGTCGGGGTAGACGTCCGCCGCGTCACCGTACATGTGCCGGGAGACGGCCGAGCGGGATTTCGGCCCGAGGTCGAGGTCGTTGTACTTTGGCGTCCGGAAGCCGCTCATCACGAACAGGCTCTTCACCGGGTAGCCCATCGCGTTCAACTGCGCGATCGTGAGCTCCAGCTTGTCGAGCAGCCGCGAGTCGAGAACGAGGTATTTCGGCCAGACGTCCGCCTGGTCCTTCGTCAGGAACTGGCCGATCTCGAAGTGCTCGGACACGGGCGTCTTCGCGGTTTCCTTCGTCACCGGGATGAACCCGCGCGGAAGCGCGTACGACGGGTCCTTCGGCGCGCTTTGCCGGATCGGGCCAGTTGCCCATCTCGTACTTCCCGATCCTGCCGCCGACTTCCGCAGAAAACGGAGCGAGGACGAAAACCGTGAGCTGGCCCGACAACCCCTTCGCCGGAACGAGCGAATACGCGCCCGGCTCACCCGCGAGCGCGCCCGCGTCTTTGAGGCGCGCGGCGTCTTCGGGAAGCAGAAAGATCGACCGAAGCTTGCCCGAGAAGCCCACGAGGTTCGCGAAACCGGTCGAGGGCGGCAGAGGAGCGGGAGGGACCGCGTTCGGAGCCGAGGTGCCGACGACGACGGCCCAGAGGAACAGGAGCGCCGAGCCCGTGGTTCTCATCATTTTTCCAACAACACGGGAGTTCCCGGCGCGACGATCCGGGAGAGCTCGAGCGCGTCCCAATTCGTCAACCGGATGCAGCCGTGCGTCTGCGCCCTGCCGATCGTCTCGGGATCCGGGGTGCCGTGGATCCCGTAGTGCGGCTTCGAAAGGTCGATCCAGACGACGCCGACGGGATTGTTCGGGCCGGCGGGCAGTGTGGCCTTCTGATCCGTCGAGTCCGCGTCCCAGAAAAGATCCGGGTTGAAATGAAAGACCGGATGCCGCGCCACGCCGTTGATCTTCCATTGTCCCACCGGAAGCGGATCGTGCTCGCTCCCCACGGACGCCGGGTATCTGGCTGCGACCCTTCCGGTTTCGTCCAGGACCGAGACCGAGAGGTCCGACTCGCTGACCCGAACGGAGGCGGCCTTCGGCAGCGGGGCGCGATCGGTCATCGGAGCCAGGATCTTCTCGCCGGCCTCGCGAAACGCCCGGCCCGGATTCAAACGGCGAAGGAGCTTCGGGCTCGCGTGGAATTTTTCGCCCAGCTCTTCGAGCAGCGACGAATACGGAAGCGAGGTCATTTTCGACTTCTCGATCGTGTCGTCGGGGATGTCGGCGAACGGTCCCGCGACGTCCTCCGCCGTGATCGTATACGTCGCCAGGACAGGATCCGCGTCGCGGTCCAGCTCGTTCCAGGTCTTCCGGCCGACCGCCGGGGAGGCCGGCAGCCCGCGCGAGGCGTTGAAAGCCGCCGCGGCGCGAAGGCACCCCTGGCCCATCGTTCCGTCGATCTCGCCCGGCGAAAAGTGAGCCCGGTCGAGGAGCACCTGCGCTCGCAGCACGGCGGGCCCCGACATTCCGCGCCGGAGCACAGGCTTCGGGCCCGCATCGTTCGCGTCCGGCGAAACGCGCTTTCGGCCGGCGCCCTCCGCGCGCCGCTCCCGCGTGTTTTCCCGGCTTGCCCGCGGCGCCATTCGCGGCGACCGCGACGCACAGGCCGAAAGCCAGGGCTGCGACCGGCGAAAACACGTGGAATTTCATGTTTGATCTCTCCGAAACGGTGTTATTCAAGTCCGGTGCCAGAAGTGACCTCGCGCGAGATTTCCGTTCCCCGCCTGTCGGCGACGGAGCGGCTCGTCGCGCTCGCGCCCCTTCCCCTGCTCGACGCTCGCGACGGCTCGGTCCCGGGAGTCACGACGGCGCTCCGGCTCGGCTGGCGCGGCGACAGACTGCTGCTGCGCTTCGACTGCCGCCATCGGGGCGTCGTCGCGACGCTGCGGGAAGACAATACCGATCTCTGGACGGAAGACGTCGTCGAAGCGTTCCTGAGCTTCCAGGATCCGCCGGTTCGCTACCTCGAGCTGGAGGTCAATCCGCTCGGGGCCAGGTTCTCGGCTGTCGTCGAATCGCCGAATCTCTCGCGCGCCGGAATGACCGTCGAGAAGTTTCCGTTCCCGGAGTTTCAGGCGGATGTGAAGGTGCGCGAGCGCAGCTGGAGCGCGAAGTTGTCGATCCCCTGGACCTTGCGGGTCCTGTCGCGGGACTCGACTCACTGTCCCGCTCGCTCACCGCAGGCCCCTCCGTGACGTCTTCCCGCAACGAGCGGGTCCAGGAGGTCTCGCCCCACACCACCCGCTCGGTCCGCGGATGCGACGTTCCGAGCGAACTTCTTCCGCATCGACCGGACGTCGGGAGAATTCTCGGCGCTCTTTCCGACGCTCGCCGATCCCCCCGACTTTCACGTTCCCGGAAAGCTTCGGCCGCTTCCGCCTCGAGCCGTGACCCTCCCGGCCTCGCCCTACGGCTTGAACTGGCGGACGAGATTGAAGCCGATGTGCCAGTCGTTGTTGCGGAAGCCGTTGTCGAACGAACGCCTCTGGCGCTTCTGCGCGAGCGCGAAATCGCCCGACAACCTCTCGTCGACGTTCGTCACTGTCGCGTTCGTCACGACGAGCTCGAACCGGTGTCGGTAGAGCACTTTCTCGACGGCGGCGGTCCAGATCGCGATCGATCCGTCCACGCCCCGGCGCGGCGGCTGGTATTCCCCCTGCAGATTCCAGCTGCGCGACAGCGCGACCGCCGCATGGACGGGAACGTTGAAGACGTTCTTCTCGGCCGTCGTCTGCGACGAGAAGGTGGGAACGGCGGAAATCTCGACGCGCCCCGACGCGAGGTGGAGCGTGATCACGCCCTGGGCGAAGAACGACGTCCGGGCCCGCGAGTCGGGAAGGAGCGATCCGTTGGCATCGACGATCAGGGGATCGCGGCGGTCGTCGCCCCCGACCCGCAGCGCGAGTCCGAGGAGAGAGTCGGGGCCTCCGGGACGCGCGGAGAATTTCGCCGCGATCTCGTAGTCGTCCTGAATCCCGGAACGATAGAGCGAGATCTCCGTGTGGGATAGCGGCGAATACGCGAAGCCCACGCCGAAATCCGCGCCGGAGTCGAGGGAGTAGAACGAGTGGGCGTTGCTCCCCCGAACGGGCGATCGAAAACGGTGCGTCACGAGGAACTGGAGAATCCCCTGGGGGAGCGTCTGGTCGGACGGCAGGTTGACGACCAGCGATCCTTCCGGCAGAACCCACTGCTGTGCGGGGGAAGTCGGCACGGCCGCGGGTGTCGCCGTCGAATCGGATGGCGTCGCCGCCGGCCCGGCGGCCGGCTGGCTGGCCGGCCCCCCGGAATCGGATGGATTCTCGGGAGGGGCCTGGCCCCGGGCGGGCGAGACGAAAGCGGAGCCGGCGACGAGAAGCGCGGCCGCGGCCTGCAGGATTCGATTCATGATTCCTCCCGCCCGCAGTCTAAGGCCGCGGCGCCGCAGAAGAACCGGCCTTAAGGAATCACGGCAGGATCACCGTCGGCGGCTGAGCGTCCGGATCGCCGGTTACCCGGTCGGAGGAGGCGAGCCACGACGATAGCCGCGCTCCCCCGCTGGAGAAGACTTCGATTCGCCCTCCCGCCACGAGGTCGGAATACCGGTTCACGTCGAGGAGGTAGAGCAACTGTCCGGGAGCGACCGGGAACCCGAAGCCGACCTGCAGGGCTCCGGTAATGTCGTAGAAGACCACGTTCGCCTTTCCCGAGTCGCCGCCGTTGAAGACCATCAGATTGTTGCGCAGGTGAGGGTCCGCGGGAAGCAGGAAGCGAGCTCCCGCAGCGGGAGCGACGGGGGCCGCGAGGCCGGCGTAGTCTCCGGTCGCCGTGCGATTCGCGTACCGGCCCAGCGCGCAAATCGGCGCCGTCGAGGAAACGACGAGCGCGCCGAAGCCCGCGGAAGGATCGTGGTAGGACACGACGACCGACTGACCCGGCGCGACGGTGACCGACGAGGACGAGGGCCCCGCCGGGGAATTGAAGGGAGAGAACGTCAACGTCGCCGCCGCCGAGATGGAGGGGTCGGGGTTGACGAGCAGAAGGTCGGTGATGTTCGAGGTCCCGTTCGAGTTCGTCCGGGCCCCGACGGCGGGAAACGTCGAGGTCGTGGCCGGCGCGACGGGAACCGAGGCCGCGAGGTCGCCCGTCGTCTCTCGGATCAGGGAGAAGGGAAACAGAGAACCGCTCGAAGCGTCGAACGTGACGTAATCGCCGGCTTCCGGGGAAGCTCCGAACGCGGCGAAGGCCGGGTTGAAGTCCTGCCGGTTGTTCGCCGGAAGAAAGAAGGAGAGAGAACCCCGGGAGGCTCCGCTCGGGCCGTGCAGGGTCGCGGTCCCCGAGCTTCCGGTCGGCGAGTAGATGCCGAACGCCGAGCTTTCGTCCGCCTGCGAGTGCAGGAAGAGCACGGAGCCCGGCGTCACTCCGTCCGAGACCCTCTGCGCGGCGAGGCCAAAGCCGTAGCTCCCGTTGTTCGCGACGAGGGCGTAGGAGCGCACCCAGGCCTGGTCTTTCCCGAGGCTCGGCGGCGCGGACGTGAATCGCAGAGACCCGACGACGTCGCCGAGGTTCAGACCCGTGGAGCCGAGCACGTTGGGAATTTCGAGCGTCACTCCCGCGCCGAAGGAATAGGTCTTCGACGGGCTCGGGGGAACCGGAGAATTGTAGAACGTCGCCGTGAACGTCCCCGCCTCGAGGGCGTCATGGTAGGACGCGACATCCGTGCGGATGACGGCATTCGCGGAACTGATCGCAATCGGCACGACGAGCTCGGTATCCGCCGCCGGCGGCAGCAGCGTGAACTCGGCGAGCGCGCCGCGGACTCCCGAGAGGATCTTTCCGTCGATCGTCGCGATCGAGTAGGAAGTCGTCGAGGGGAACACGTTCCCGTGCGGCAGCGTGAACCTCGAGATGCCGACCTCCGGAGCGCTCGCGACGACCGGGCTGTCGGGCTCCGCGTCGCTGCTCTGGAACGTGAGAGGGGTGAGAACGGTGCTCCGGACTCTCGCCGGGGCAAGGGCCAGCGTCGTGAGCACATCCGACGTCGGAGTCGTCGTGACGGTGCTCACGGCGACCGTCTTCGTGTTGACGATCACGATGCGGCCGTCGCCCCCGAGGGGGTCGGACTCCACCGCGTAGACGAAATCTCCCTGAACGAAGAAGTGCGCAGGCGAAAAAATGTTCCCTGCGCCGAAGCGATCGTAGGCTCCCGTCGCGAGGTTCAGCCGCGCGATCGCACCGCCGTCCACGTCTTCGGCCACCCAGAAGTTCCCTGCGCCGTCCAGCGTCGGCTGGCTGAACTGCGCCTGTTCCTGCGTCGGGTCGAACGGCTGCCAGGAGGTTTCGGTCAGCGTCGCGGGATCCAGCTTGATGAGCCGGTTGCTTCCGAAGTCGCTCAGGTAGAAGTTCCCGTCGGCGCCCTGCAGCATGCCCGAATACCCGAGGGAGTTCGGTCCGCGGTACGCCACGACATCGAGCGTGTTGAGGTCGAGCTTCACGAGAGAGCCCTGCGACATGGGAAGCCAGACGATGTTCCCGGGCTGCCGAAGGAACCCGGCAGGTTTGGAGACCGGGACGATCCACTCCGTCATCTGGTTGGTCGTCGTGTCGAGCTTGCCGAAAACGGATTCGTTGATGTCGATCCCGCTGTTGCCGTTCTCGACGAACCAGATCGTCTTCCCGTCCGCATCGAGCTCGAAGTCCGCCGGATTCGCGCCGATCGACCGATAGGGGTCGACGTACGTGTGCGACCGGACGGGCCACTCGGTAATGACGTCGTTCTTGAAGAACGCGATTCGATCGGCGCCCGACTCGAGGAACCAGATGCCGCCGTTGCTCGGCACGAGCCGCGGGCCGCTCGCGAACGTCGTCACGTTCGTTGCGTTGTCGAGATCGTGCGGATTCAGGGGATGAAGGACGGCTCCCACGCCCGAGAGAGTCTGAGCGGAAAGCGCGATCGGAAACAACAGGACCGCCAGAAGAGACAGATATTTCTTCACCCGCTCATATTAGCAGAGCCCCTCCGCAGATCCGCCAGAGCGGTAAGATTCGAGCGTGGCGAGCTCGACCGTCCTTCCGATTGGACAGATCCTCGCCTCGAGAACGGCCGAGGCGGCGCCGGAGCTCGTGCGCGACCTCGGCGACGGCCGCCTCCGGTGTCTTTCCTGCGGACACCGCTGCCCGATTCCCGAGGGCGCCGCGGGAGTTTGCAAGGTCCGCTTCAACGAAAAGGGCTTCCTGCGCGTTCCCCGCGGATACGTCGGCGCGCTCCAGTGCGATCCCGTCGAGAAAAAGCCGTTCTTCCACGCCCTGCCGGGCGCTCTCGCGCTCTCGTTCGGGATGCTCGGATGCGACCTCCATTGCGCGTATTGCCAGAACTGGTTCACCTCGCAGTCGATCCGCGACCCCGACGCCGCGGGGGCTCCCCGCGACATCGAGCCGAAGGAGATCGCCGACCTCGCGGTCGAGCTGGGCGCGCGGATCGTCGCGTCCACCTACAACGAACCGCTCATCACGTCGGAGTGGGCGGTCGAAATCTTCGGAGAGGCGAAGAAAAGGGGACTGCGCTGCGCGTACGTCTCGAACGGAAACGCGACGCCGGAGGTGCTCGAGTTCATCCGGCCGAGCGTCGACTTCTACAAGGTCGACCTGAAGTCGATGCGGGACAAGCACTACCGCGAGCTCGGCGCGGTTCTCCAGAACGTGCTCGATTCGATCCGAAACATCCACGCGCTCGGCTTCTGGCTGGAGTGCCTGACCCTCGTCATTCCGGGTTTCAACGACTCGGAGGAAGAGCTGCGCGACGCGGCGCGGTTCATCGCCTCGGTCTCGCCCGAAATTCCGTGGCACGTGACGGCTTTTCACCCCGACTACAAGATGGACAAGACTCCCCCGACGCCGGCCTCGACGCTCCTGCGCGCCTGCGAAATCGGCTCGGAAGAGGGCCTGAAGTTCGTCTACGCCGGGAATCTCCCCGGACGCCTCGGCGAGTGGGAGAACACGAGGTGCCCGAACTGCTCCGAGACGCTCATCGAGCGCCAGGGCTTCGTCGTCCGGAAGAACCGCATCCCCAACGGAATCTGCCCGAAATGCGCAACGGCGATCCCGGGCCGCTGGGAAGGGGGCGGGACTACCAGATGCTGACGCGATCCCCCTCCGGACGCCACATCGGGTCGCCGGGCTTCACGCCGAACGCATCGTAAAACTCCTGGACGTTCGCGAGGGGGCCGTTGACGCGCCACTTCGAGGGCGCGTGCACGTCGGACAGGAGATGGCGGGCGAGGTCCTCTTTTCGGACCTGGTGCAGCCAGCCGAGCGAATAGCCGAGAAAATACCGCTGGACCGGCGTCTGCCCCGCGATTTTCTCCCCCTTCTTGTACTGCTCCGTCTTCTTGAAGGCGTCCAGCCCGATCAGGAGGCCGCCGAGGTCGGCGATGTTCTCGCCGAGCGCCGCGCGTCCGTTCACGTGCATGCCCGGGAGCGGCTCGAAAGCGTCGAATTCCCGAACCATCACGTCCGCGCGCTTGTTGAACTGCTCTTCGTCGTCCTTCGTCCACCAGTTCTTCAGGTTTCCTTCCGCGTCGAACTGCCGCCCCTCGTCGTCGAACCCGTGGGTAATTTCGTGCCCGATCGTCGAGGCCGCCGCGTATCCGTACACGAGCGCGTCGTCCGCCTCCGCGTCCGGGACGCCGGGAATCGTGAAGATCGCGGCCGGCAGGACGATCTCGTTGTTGGAAGGGTTGTAGTACGCGTTATAGGTCTGCGGCGTCATGTCCCATTCGGTGCGGTCGACCGGCTTTCCGAATTTCGCGACCTGGTCCTGAAAGCGCCAGCGGGCGGCGTTCATCATGTTTCCGGCGAAAGAGGCCCGCGAGACTTCGAGCGCCGAATAGTCCTTCCAGCGATCCGGATACCCCACCTTGCTCGTGATCTTCGCGAGCTTGTCGAGCGCCTTCGCGCGCGTCGCTTCGCTCATCCACGCGACGCGGAGAATCCGCTCCCGGTACGCCCCTCGAACCGCTTCGACGAGGTCGACGTAGCGCTTCTTCGCCTTCTCGGGAAAGTATTCGCGGACGAAGAGGCGTCCCAGGATCATTCCCATCGCCCCTTCTTCGGCGTCGAGCGCGCGTTTCCACCGCGGCTTCTGCTCCTGCCGGCCGGACAGCACTTTCCCTGTGAATTCGAAATCCGCCTCGTCGATCGCGCCGCTCAGGTAGGGCGCGTACTCCGCGGCCAGATGGAACCGCAGGTAGTCGCGCAGCACGTCGACGGGAGTCTTCTTCAGCTCGTCTTCGAGCGCCGAGAAGAACTCCGGCTGGCCGACGATCACGTTCTCCGCCGCGCCCAGTCCCAGCGAGGAGAGGCGCGCGGGCCAGTCGATCGACGGCGTCAGCTTCGCTCGCACGTCGGCCGCGGCCATCTTGTTGTAGTTGCGCTCCGGGTCGCGCAGGTCGGCGAGCTTGCGGGAGGAGCGGGCAAGGTCCGTTTCGAACTCCATCACCCGCGCGCCCGCGTCGGGACGGACGAGGCGGTCTCCCGCCGTCAGGACGAGAAGTTTTCGGATGTGCTTCGCGTATTCGGCGCGCACCTTCACGGAGTTCTCGTCCGTGTTGAAGTAGAAATCGCGGTTCGGGAGACCGAGCCCTCCCTGCCACAGCTGGACCGCCTCGACGCCGCTCTGCTTCGGGTCCTGGACGACCGCGAGCGAAAAGAGCGCGTCCGTCTCGAGAGGAGCCTCGGCGAACGCCGCATCGAGCGCCCCGCCGAGGTCCCGAATCCGCCCGATCCGGTCGAGCTCTTCCCGGATCGGGGCGATTCCGTTCTCGTCGCAACGGGCGGCGTCCATCGCCGCGGCCCAGAAGTCTCCGACCTTCTGGGAATCGGAACCGCGGGTCGACGCGGCGGCCGCGGCGTCCTCGTTGATCTTGCGCATTCGGGCGTAGATCTCGTCGCGAACGACATTTCCGATCCCCCATCCCGACTCGGAGGCCGGGATCGGATTGCGCTGCAGCCAGCCCCCGTTCGAATAGCCGAAGAAATCGACGGCGGGGCTGACGGCCGAATCGAGATCCGAGACCAGCGGATCCGGATGCGGCGCCGGAGGCGTCGTTGGCGCGGCAGCCGGGGAGACGTCGGACGCCCGTGCGCGTCCGGAAAACGGGAGGGACGCGAAGAGGAGCGCGACGCAGATCCGGAGAGCCGATTTTCTTGCCATGCAGGAAAAAATATCACGCGCTCCGCCGGACCGGACGTCAACCGGAGCCGGGCCCCGCTCGTCGAACCCCCGGATCGGGAGGTCATCCATGGAAACCGTCTCCTGGGATCGCGACGCCGCCGCCCACCTGCTCCGCCGCGCCGGATTCGGGCCCCGTGCCCGACGAGATCGACCGGTTCGCCTCGATGACCCTCGACGAGGCGGTCTCGACGCTCGTCGACTACGGATCGATCGACAACGGCGCGCTCGAGGCCCAGATCGCCGCCTTCCCGTCGAAAGCGACCCTCGCGAACCTCCAATTCCTCTTCTTCTGGAGGATGGTCCACACGGCTCGGCCGCTCGAGGAGAAGATGACCTACTTCTGGAACCTCCACTGGACGAGCGGCTGGTCCAAGGTCAAGGGGATCTTCAACGACAAGGGCGCAACGGGCTACTCGGTGCTTCTGAACCAGAACTCGACCGAGAGGAGTCTTGCCCTCGGCCGGTTCGACGACCTCGTCCTCGCGATTTCCAAAGACGCCGCCATGCTGTACTGGCTCGACAACTGGACGAACGTCGCGGCGCGACCCAACGAAAACTACGCGCGCGAGCTCATGGAGCTCTTCACGATCGGAATCGGCAACTACACGCAGACGGACGTGACGAACCTCGCCCGGGCCTTCACGGGATGGACGCTCGACTCGCCGCGGACGGGCTTCGCGTTCAACACGGCCCGGCACGACGGCGGAACGAAGACGATCCTCGGCCAGACGGGAAATTTCGACGGGAACGACGCGATCCAGATTCTCCTGAACCGGCGCGACTCCCGCGGCGAGTTGCTCTGCGGCCGATTCCTCGGAGCGAAGATGTTTTCGTTCTTCGGGTATCCGAGCCCGCCGGAATCGGTCGTTTCCGAGCTCGCCGCCGTCTTCGACTCGAGCGGCCGTTCGGTCCGCGAGCTCGTCCGCCACATCTTTTCGATGCCCGAGTTCTATGCCGCCCACGCAAGGAAATCCCTCGTGCGGAGCCCCGCGGAGTTCGTCGCGGGGAGCGTTCGCCTCACGAACGCCGAAAGCGATTTCCAGGCCGCGATCAATCTCCTCGGGAGCATGGGACAGGTCCTGTTCGATCCCGCGGACGCGAAAGGATGGTCGTGGGGGACGTCGTGGATCACGACGGGCTCGCTCTTCGCGCGATCCTCGTTTGCGAACAAGCTGGCGTCCAACCGGGGCTCGGGCGGAACGCTGTTCGATCCGGCCGCGCTGATCGCCGGAAAAGACGCCTCGACTTCCGAGAAGGCGGTCTCCGTTCTCTCGGCGCAGCTCGGCGTCGACGACGCGAGCGGCGACTCCGCCGCAGCCTGGATCGACTACATGAACGCCAACGACGACGGAAGCCGCGGCGCCTGGGTCGACGACTCCGCGGGGATCGACAAGAAAGTGCGCGGGCTCGTCCACCTGATGCTGACGTCGCCCGACTTCCAGACGGCCTGAGGAGGGCGACATGGCGATCTCGCGGCGGGACCTGCTCAAGAAGACGTTCGGGTACGTCACGGTTTCCGCGATCGCGCCCCGATTTTCGATCTCGCCGGGTTGGAGGAGCCGGGAGATCCTGTCGGCCGCGAACCCGAACCGGATCCTCGTCGTGCTCGAGCTGATGGGCGGCAACGACGGATTGAACACCGTCGTGCCGTACTCCGACGCGAACTACCCGAAGGCGAGGTCCCGAATCGGCGTCGACCTGACGAAGGTGCTCGATCTCGATTCCCATCTCGCGCTGAATCCCGCGATGACCGGCCTCAAGTCCCTGTGGGATGCCGGCCGCGTCGCCGTCGTCGAGGGCGTCGGGTACCCGAACCCGAACCTTTCCCACTTCGCCTCGCGCGACATCTGGCACCTGGCCGACCCCACGCTGGAAGAAACGCGCGGGTGGCTGGGCCGCTGGGCCGACGCCGCGCTCGCGGACTCGGACAATCCCCTCGCGTGCTGCGCGATCTCGCAATCTCTGCCGAAGACGCTGTTGTCCGACAGCGTGCTCGTGCCGACGTTCACCGATCTGGCCTCGTATTCGTACGCGACGGACGGGCAGTATCCGGGCGACGCGCAAAATCAGCTCGACGCCTTCCTGGCGGAAAACGGCGATCGGTACGAGATCGAGAGCACTCCCCGGGTGCTCTCCCGGGTCGGAAGCGACGCGATCGCGAGCTCGAATTCCCTCGGGTCCGTCGCGGGAAGCTCCCCGCCGGCGGCGCCCTACCCGGACGGCACCCTCGGCGCGGCGATGCAGCTCGTCGCCCAGATCATCGCCGGGAAGCTCGGCTCGCGGATCCTCTATGTGACGTTCGGAGGGTTCGACAACCACGCGAACGAGGATCGGGATCACGACGGCCTTCTCGCGTCCGTGTCCGACTCCATCTCCGCTTTTTTCGCCGACCTCGACGCGAGGGGGCTGTCCGGAGACGTCCTGCTGATGACGTGGTCGGAGTTCGGCCGGCGGGTCGCCGACAATGCGAGCAACGGAACGGACCACGGCACCGCGGCCCCGCACTTCGTCGTCGGCGACGCCGTCCGGAAGGGAATTTACGGGAACCCGCCGAACCTCGCGAGCCTCGACCCCTCCGGAAATCTCGTTTTCCAGAACGACTTTCGCGCGTACTACGGAACGATCCTGTCCGACTGGCTCGGGGCCGACTCCGCCGCCGTTCTCGGGTCGGGCTGGCCGAACCTGGGGTTCCTGACCGCCTCCTAGCCGGGGCAAGGAATCCGGCCCGAATCGTGCTAATATCGGGACGACTTCGCCCAGACTGCCGCCGGCAGCCTGTGCGCGCGAAGTCGCTCCAGGAAGAGGCACGTGGAATTTCAGGACGTTGGAAATCCCGCGGGTGGTCCGCGCAAAAGGAATCGCCGTCGCAGGGGACGCCGAAGACGCCCGCACGGAGGGCAACCCGGGCCGGGTGAAACCGCCGGTTCGAACGACCCCTCCGCCAGCGAGGGCGCACCCTCGCATTCCCCCGAGCCCGCGGCCGCAACGACGGCCGAGGTGGAGGGGGTGCTGTACCTCCCGGAGAAGGGCAACGGCGTCCTCGTCTCCCCGAAAAACAACTACCTGCCGGCTCCTCGCGACCCCCAGGTCACGAGGGATTTCGCCGAGCGCGAGCAGATCGTCTCCGGCACCCGCGTGCGGGGGTTCGCCTCGGGGGGCGGCCGCCCGTCCCTTTCTCGCGTCGAGACGCTCGAGGGAATGGTTCCCGACGAGTATCGCGCCCGGCCCTCGTTCACCGACCTCGTCTCCGTCGACCCGCACACGCGCCTGAGGTTCGAAACCGAGCCCGACGAAATGTGCGGGCGCGTCGTCGACCTCGTCGCGCCGGTCGGCCGCGGCCAGCGGTGCCTGATCGTGGCGCCGCCGAAGACGGGCAAGACGACGCTCTTGAAACGGATGGCCCAGGCCATCTCGAAAAACCATCCCGACGTCGAGCTGATCGTCCTTCTCGTCGACGAGAGACCCGAGGAAGTGACCGACCTGCGGCGGTCGGTGCGGGGCGACGTCATCGCGTCGTCCTCCGACCTCACCGCGCAGAACCACATCGCGGTCGCCGAGATCGTCGCGGACCGCGCCCGGCGGCTCGTGGAATGCGGGAAGCACGCGATCATCTTCCTCGACTCCATCACCCGGCTCTCGCGCGCCTACAACCAGATGCAGCGTGGGGCGGGAAAGATCCTTTCCGGCGGCATCGACGCGCGCACCATGGAGAAACCGAGGCGATTTTTCGGCGCGGCCCGGAACGCCGAAAACCACGGCTCCCTGACGATCATCGCGACCGCGCTCGTCGATACCGGCTCGCGCATGGATGAAGTGATCTTCCAGGAGTTCAAAGGCACCGGCAATATGGAGATCCTCCTCGACCGCGACCTCTTCGAGCGGAGGATCTTCCCCACGGTCGTGATCCAGCAGTCCGGCACGCGGAAGGAAGAGAAACTCTACTCGGCGGAAGAGCTTCCGAAGATCCACAAGCTTCGCCGGGCCCTGGCCGGGGCGCACAAGGTCCAGGCCATGGAGCTGCTGCTGCAGCGCCTACAGAAATTCCCGACGAACGCGGACTTCCTGAAGAGCTTCTGAGGCAAAAAAGTGGGCCGCCGAAGCGGCCCGGGAAGGAGGAGGAGATCGACGTCTCATCTCGATCTACGGACCTCCCTCGCGAGGCGTTTGCCCGTTTCGCATAGAATGTCGCCCTAACGAGGAGGGCTCATGGGAAAACTCGGACTCGGCTGCGCCGCGATCGTCCTGCTTCTCATCCTGATCGTCGGGCTCGGCTTCGCAGGCACTTACAACACGCTCAACCGGAAGAACCAGGCCGTCAACGCGCAATGGGCGCAGGTCCAGAACGTCTACCAGCGCCGCGCGGACCTGATTCCCAACCTCGTCGCGACGGTCGCCGGCGCCGCGAACTTCGAAAAATCGACCCTGCAGGCGGTGATCGAAGCGCGGTCGAAAGCGTCCTCGATTCAGGCCACACCGCAGCTCGTGAACGATCCTCAGGCTTTTCAGAAATTCCAGGCGGCCCAGGGTGAGCTCACCTCCGCCCTGTCACGGCTCATGGTCGTCGTCGAACGGTATCCGGAGCTCAAGGCCAATCAGAACTTCCGCGACCTGCAGGCTCAGCTCGAGGGAACGGAAAATCGCATCACCGTCGAGCGGCAGCGCTTCAACGAAGTGTCCCAGGACTACAACACGACGTTCCACTCCTTTCCGACGAACATGATCGCCGGGCTGTTCGGGTTCAAGGAAAAGGCGTACTTCCAGGCGCAGGCGGGCGCGGAAGCTCCGCCGAAGGTGAATTTCGATTTCGGGACGAGCACGGCGGCGCCGGCGCCCGCGACGGCCACGACGCACTGAAACGGTGAAACGCCCCGCGCTGGGAAGGCTCACTCGGGGTCCTGTCGGACCGCACGCCGAGCGAAGGTCCGCGCGCGGCCGGGGCTGACGCGCTGGCCCGGCTCGGCTCCGCGGTTCGAGGGACTTTGCTACGACTCCGCGCCGCGAGCGGCAAAAGGGGGCTCCGCTCGCGCCACCCCTCGTGAGCCGAGCGAGGCCCTGGCTTCGCGATTCTCCTGGGCCTGGCGATCGGGTCTCGGCGCGTCGCTCGCGCGGACGTCGCGCTGCCGCCGGCCCCGAAGGACTACTTCAACGACTCCGCCTCGCTCGTCTCCGCGGACGACGCCGCGCGGATGAACGGCGAGCTTCGGCAGTTCGACGAACAGACTTCCAACCAGATCCTCGTCGCGATCTTCCCTTCCCTTCCGGAGCCTTCGCTCGAGGACTTCACGATCCGCACGGCCCAGGCCTGGCGCGTCGGGCAGAAGAAGCTGAACAACGGCGCCGTGCTGTTCCTCTTCGTCCAGGACCACAAATCGCGAATCGAAGTCGGATACGGCCTCGAAGGAGCGCTGCCCGACGCGACGTGCAAAGACATTCTCGAAGACCAGCTCGCGCCGAAGTTCCGCCAGGGGGACTACGCGGGAGGGCTCGAAGCCGCGATCGGGGCCATGATGGCCGCCACGCGCGGCGAGTACAAGGCGGCGGCGCGCTCCCGTCCGCGGCAGGCCGCGATTCCGCAGGGATGCGTCACGATCTTCGTCGTCCTCGTCTTCTTCATTTTCCCGCTCTTCTTCCGCCGGCGATGGCGAACGTTTGGCGGCGGGGGCTGGTCGACGGGCGGAGGCTGGGGTGGAGGAGGCTGGTCCGGCGGAGGGGGCGGATTCTCCGGCGGCGGCGGCTCGTTCGGAGGCGGCGGCGCCTCCGGGAGCTGGTGACGGAGGGAGTTCGATGAAGAGCTTCTTCAACAAGATCGACCACGACCGCATCGTCGGCGCGATCGCGGCGGCGGAAAAGCAGAGCTCCGGCGAGATCCGCGTGCATCTGCACCACCGCTCGGTTGCCGATCCGCAGGACGCGGGCCGGAAGGCGTTCGAAAAGCTCGGCATGACGAACACCCGACGCCGAAACGCCGTCCTGATCTTCGTCGCGCCCCGGTCCCGCAATTTCGCGATCCTGGGCGATTCGGGAATCCACGAAAAGTGCGGCGACGATTTCTGGAAAAAAGCCGCCGAAAAGCTCTCCGCCCATTTCCGCGACGGAAAGTTCACCGACGGTCTCGTCGAGACGATCGGCGAGCTCGGGAGCGTCCTGGCGGCGCATTTCCCCCGCGAGGCCGAAGACCGGGACGAGCTCCCGAACGAAATCGACGAAGGCTGAGCTCAGACCGCGCGGCGCGCGGCGGAATGCAGCAGGGTCTCTTCCCGCAGGCCCCGCAGCAGCTCGAGCGGCCGGGTCCGGCGAATCTCCGAGGGGCTCGCGCCGAATTCCTTTCGAAACGCGGCCGTGAAATGGCTGTGGCTCGAGTAGCCCAGCCGGATCGCGAGCTCCCCGAGGTCGGCGGACGCGTCGGCGACGCGGTCGAGCGCCGTGCGCAGGCGAAGGGAGACCTGGTACCGGTGAAGCGTGAACCCGGTTGCCCGCTTGAAGACGCGGCACAGGTGAAAAGGCGACATCCCGACGGCCGCGGCAATGTCATCGAGACGCAGCGGCGCGGCGAACCGCTCGACGAGAAAGATCCGGATTCGCTCGACGAGCTCGAGCGTCTCCGCCGGAGACTTCGGGGTCCCGCTCTTTTCCGACGCCCACTCCGGAGAGCCCGTCGCGGACGAGACGAGAGCGATCCCGAGCTCGTCGATCTCCAACGGCTCGGGCCGGGGAGAGGCCGCGGCGCGATCGAGAATCAGTCTCTGAAGAAGATAGCTCTTCGCGGAGCTCTGTCCCCGGATTTCCGAGAAGGCGTCTCCCCGTTCGCCGATCCCCGAGGCTGATACTCCCGCGATCTCTTCGAAGACGTCGGGACGCACGAGAAAGTACGCCCCGCGAGACTTCGGTCCGATGTGACGGCTCATGCGATAGGGCGAGTGCGGCCGGATGTGCAGGGTCGAGTTGGGATCGATCACGGCGGATCGGGGACCGGAATGCACCAGGAACGCGCCGTGGTGTGTGAAAGAGAGCATGTGCCATTTCTGCGTTTGAACGGTCGTCGACTCGGACGGCCCCACGAGACAACGCCAGCGGCCGATTCGAAAGATATCCGTCGCGAGAACGGGTTCCACCAGAACGCCGACCGCGTACCGGGACACCGAGGGCATTTCCGCCGCCATTCTCAGCGCCCTCCGCGGGAGACGGGCTCGAGTTCGTCCCGGCGTTCTCATGAGTCTTGCCCGGGACAATGCGCAAGCCCGGTGCCAGAGGTCTCATCCCGAATTTTGAATGACTTACGACTCTCCCAATCGCGCGCGCCGTCCGGTTTTTGGGATTCACAGTGTCCGTTTTCGAACACAGCGAGAAAAGAAAAGGCGGGGCAGAAGCCCCGCCCTTGTCGCCGGAGAGGTCGCTACTTCGAAACGGTGAAGGGAACGATCGCGGCGGTCGTGTCCCACGCCATGGCGATGCCGCCGCCGGAATCGGACATGTCGACGAACGCAATCGTGAACTGGTCGACCGAGTGCCCCAGCTTCTTCATCGTCATCGGCGCGCGCACGACGTCGAACTTCGAATCGTAACCGTAGGAGCCCCAGATCGCCGCCTTGTCGTTCGGGTCGTATTTCGTCTGAAACTTCTGCGTCGAAACGATCAGGGTCCAGCCGCTCTCCTTGAGATCCACGAAGAGGTCGTAGGTCCCGGGAGCGAGCGTCTTGCCGCCGATCGTGATCGGCACTTCCGTCGTCAACGTCGTCGTCTGGTTCGCGCCCAACCTCCAGACCGGAGCGTCGCCGGTGACCGCCTTGCCGTAGGAGGCGCCGGAGCCGAAGATCCCCTTCCGGCCGCGCAGGACCGGGCGGCCGTAGTCGACCTCGATCCACTTTCCGCCGCTGTAACGCGCTTCTTCTCCGGGCTTCTCCGCCGTCCACTTGCCGCCGACCTGCGTCGCCGCCGTTCCGCGCGGCGAGAGGGGCTTCTTCTGTTCCTGCGCCACGGCCAACGCGGCCGTCGCCAGAAGACCCAGACCGAAAACCACGAACTTACGATTCAACAACTTTTCCTCCTGTTCGAGCCGGAAAACCCTTTTCCGGCGCGCTCCAGCATACCGCACACCGTTGCGGCCCGAACCTTGCACAGGAAGGAACCGGGAGGAGAAATCATGGATTCGACTTCGATCACCCTGGAGGACTTCACGAACCTCCCCGAGGGAATGCGGCACGAAAGCGGGGCCCGGGTCCGCCGCTGCCCCCGCTGCGGGCGAAATGGCCTGCGGGTCCGGGCGGGGAGCGAAAATTCCTACCTTCACGTGCAGACTTCGCGAATCTTCGGCGACGGAATCCTGACCGAGCCTCAGGACCGCTGCTCCCAGATCGAGAACTGACTCAGCGCCGCCGCGCGCGCCTCGAAACGGGGCGCCGGCCAGTCGTCGCCTGCCCCAGCCGGTGCAGCAGAAGCGCCGCGGCCGCGAGAACGACCCCGAGAACGATCAGGCCGACCCTGCCGGACCACCTCAGGACGCGTTCGAAGTCGCGGGCGCCCACGTATCCGAGCGCAGTCGAAGCCCCGCCCCACAGCGCGCCGGCCGCGAGGTCCCAGGAAAGGAACCGGAGATACGGCATTTTCGCGGCGCCCGCGGCAGAGGGCATGACCGTCCTCAGAAACGGGGTGAACCGCGCGAGGAAGATCGCGATGCCGCCCTTTCTCTTGAGCCACGTTCGGGCCTGCGCCCAGTGCTGGCGCCGGCGCTTCAGGAAGCGGGCGCCTCCCAGCTTTCGCCCCAGGAGGAATCCGATGCTGTCGCCGGCCCAGGCGCCCGCGATCGCGGCCGCGGCCGCCGCCGCGTACGGAACGCGTCCCCGGCCGGCGAGCACGCCTCCGAGGATCGCGGCGACTTCCCCCGGCACGACGAGGCCGACGAGCAGGGCAGACTCGGCCGCCGTGAGGAGAAAAACGACCCCGACTCCGACGCCGGCCGGAATCCGGACGAAGAACTCCAGCACGCCTCGCATCCGTTCAAGGGCGAACCGATCTCGATGACGCGGCCGGGAAACGTCTGCGCGCATCGCCAGCACAGCAGCGCGCCGTCGCACTCGCGCAGCTTCGGAACGCGCGACCGGGGGAACGCGACCCGCGCCCCGCAGCGCCGGCAGCTCGAGACGACGCCGCGTCCCGGCCCGAAGAACCTGCCGGGGCGGCGACAGGCGAGGAACCGCCCCGGGTGCGGGAACGGCGGCAAAGGCCCTTCGACCGAGGCGAGGCGAAGCAGCAGCCATCGCAGGTCGTCGGGAGAGAGCCCGAACTCCGGTCCGGAGGCGAGCGCGCACCGCTTCAGAACGCCCGACAAGCTCTCTTCGTCGGCGCCGAAGCTCGGGCCTTCGTTCGCGAGATCCGTCAGGAGCCCCGCGGGCCCAGGCCGCGACGTCCTCGTCCGAGAGCATCCCCGCGAGGCGGCGAAGAAGCTGCTGCGCGATCGTGATGGGATCCGCCACGGCCCAATGATCTTATCGTCTTTGACGATCTTGTCGCCTTTATCGAGGACCCCGGCCTTCCGGGTAGAATGGAAGCGGTTCGAGTGAGCTTTTTCTCGCGGAATCGAGCGCCGTTTCTCCTGGCCCACCGCGGGGCTTCGGGGGAGTCTCCCGAAAACACCCTCGCGAGCTTTCTCGAAGCCGTCCGGCAGCGGGCCGACGCGATCGAGCTCGACCTTCAATTGACTTCCGACGGCCACTTCGTCGCGTCCCACGACCGGAATCTCCGGCGCGTGTCGGGGCACGCCGTCGTCGTCGAAGACACGGCTTTCCACGTTCTGCGGCATTTGAGCGTCTCGCGCCGTTTCCCGGGATCTCGGCGGGTCGTCATCCCTTCGCTCGAAGAGATTTTCGACGCGGTTCCGCCGGAATTCCCCCTCAACCTGGACCTGAAGTGCCAGCGCGCCGGCCGAAAGAGGTTCGCCGACCATCTCGTTCGCGCGATCGAGGGCCGGCGACACCTGCTTCTCTCGAGCTTCAACTGGGGGTTGCTCGCGGAGATCCGCCGCCGGCTGCCCGCGATCGAAATGATGCCCGCCGTTCACCGCAGATTTTCCGGGGCCCTGCGGTTTGCCGAGGCGGTCGGCGCGCAAGCCGTCGCGGCCCACCACGGCTTTCTCCGCGGCCGGTTCGTCCGCGCGGCGTCCGCCCGAAGGCTTTCCGTTCTCGCGTTCACCGTCAACGACGCGCCGGAAGCCCGGCGGCTGCTCCACCTCGGGGTCTCCGGCTTCTTCACGAACTTTCCGGCGAAACTGAGGGCGTCCCTCGAACAGGAGACGCCGGGAAACAAATCGAGGCTCGAACGGGAAGCGGCGACGTGACGATTTCTCCGGGCGACGGACGGAACCCGCGAAAGTGTTACAATCACGCGGCTTTTGCGATGAAGACGCAGGAATTTGCGACAGGACGGCGGGGTGCCCAGCGTATCCCCGGCGAGGGGTTTACGGCGCGGATCGAGGGCGTCGAATCGGAAACCTCTGTCGTCAACGTGTCGCAAAAGGGGATCGCGCTCTCGACCCGTGAGCCGCTGCCGGCGGATCGTCGCCTCTCGCTGGAGCTCAACGGCCCCGCCGGAACGACGATCGTCGACTTCTACGTCGTTCGTTGCGAGGAGCTCCGGAGCTCCTCTCCCGAGCGCGACTACATCTCCGCCGGTCTTTTCGTCGCACGCCTCAAGCGCAAGGACCTTCCGAAGGTCGTCCACCAGCAGTTCCTCTAGCAGGCTGCCGATGGAAAAAGTCGTCGTCCACCTCAAGGATGGAAACCTCATCCGCGGATCCGTCGCGCGGTTCCCGCCCCGCGGATCCGTGTTCCACCTCACGGTGTTTCCGGGATCGACGCTCCGGCAGATCGATCTCGGCGACGTCAAAGCCGTTTTCTTCGTCAAGGAGTTTCGCGGCCGCCCCGGGTACCGGGAGTCGAAGTCGTTTCCCGGCGCGGCGGGCGCTGGCCTGAGCGGGAGGGTGCGCGTCGAGTGCGCAGACGGCGAAGTGCTCGTCGGCTATTGCCCTGTCTATCAGGCGGGCCAGGCGGGCCTCTTCCTGTTTCCCCCGGACCGCCGCTCCAACAACGAGCGCGTCTACCTCCTCGCCTCGGCGATCCGCAAGCTCGAATTCGTCTGACCTGAGAGAGAATCCCTCCCATGGGCCTGAAAGAGTACAAGCGCAAGCGGAACTTCAAGGTCACGTCCGAGCCGGAGGGAAAGGAGCGCCCCGCGAAGAAGCGCAAGGCGCTCGAGTTCGTCATCCAGAAACACCGGGCGACCGCGCTCCACTACGACGTGCGCCTCGAGTGGAACGGCGTGATGCTGTCGTGGGCGTGCCCGAAAGGGCCGTCGCTCGACCCTTCGGTCAAGCGGATGGCGATGCAGGTGGAAGATCACCCGATCGAGTACAACAAGTTCGAAGGGATCATCCCCGAGGGCGAATATGGCGGGGGCACGGTGATGATCTGGGACCGCGGAACGTGGGAGCCGGAAGTGCCCGACGTCGATGCCGCGCTGAAGAAGGGCGATCTGAAGTTCCAGTTCCACGGCGAGAAGCTCCAGGGCTCGTGGGTCCTCGTCCGGCTGCGTCCGCGCGGAGGGGATTCCAAACCCGCGTGGCTTCTCATCAAGCACCGCGACGCCTTCGCGACGACCGCGGACGTCGCGGAGCGGAAACCGCGGTCCGTCGTTTCGGACCGGATCCTGACCGAGATCGCCCGCGATGAGGGCGGCGACATCAAGAAGGCGGCGACGGGAGATCCCGCCGCGGAGATCCGCAAGCTTCTGAAATCGAAAGACCCGCTCGAGCGCAAGACGAAGGGCAAGCGCAAAGTCTGGAACAGCCGCCCGCGCTGACTTCGGCGCTGCGCGCCTGTCACCAGATCTGGCAGCGGTCCGCTTCCGGGCGCACCATCGGGTCCCCCGGCTTGCACGAAAACGCCTTCGCGAATTCCGGAAGGTTCGACGGCGCCGCGATCGCCCGGAATCGGTCGACCGGATGCGGGTCGGTCGCGACTTTCAGGCGGAGGTATTCCGGCCGGTCGTTCTCGGCCCAGACCCTCGCGTACCCGAGAAAGAATCGCTGATCGGCCGTGAAGCCGTCGATCGGAGGCGGCTCGGGCTTGCCTTCGAGGCTCTTCCGAAACGCGCGATAGGCGATCGTCAGCCCGCCCAAATCCGCAATGCTCTCGCCAAGGACGAGCTTGCCGTTCTCATGGAGCCCCTCCTCCACGACGTAGCCGTCGAACTGGTTTTCGACGCACTTCGCGCGCGCCTCGTAGTTTTTCAGATCGGCGTCGGACCACCAGTTCGTGAGGTTCCCGTGCGCGTCGAACTTCCGGCCCTGGTCGTCGAAGCCGTGCGTCATTTCATGGCCGATGACGGCCCCGATGGCGCCGTAGTTCACGGCGTCGTCCGCCTGCGCGTCGAAGAACGGGGGCTGGAGAATCCCGGCCGGAAAGACGATCTCGTTCTTCGTGGAGTTGTAGTAGGCGTTGACCGTCGGGGGCGTCATCCCGAATTCCTTGCGGTCGACGGGTTTTCCGATCTTGTTGAGCTGCCGGTGGAACTCGAATTCATTCCCCGCGAGGAGGTTCGCGACGTAGCTCTCCCGCCCCACGCGATACGCGGAATAGTCGCGCCACTCTTCGGGGTATCCGATTTTCGGCGTGAACGCGCCGAGCTTCGCGACCGCGGCCTTCCGGGTCTCCTCTCCCATCCAGGGCAGCGTCGCCAGATCGTCGCGGAGCGCGGCAATCAGGTTCTTGACCATTTGGTCCGCGCGATCCTTCGCTTCGGGCGGAAACGCGCGGGCCACGTAGAGCCGGCCGAGAGCGAAGCCGAGGGACCCGTCCGTGGCGGCGACGCAGCGCTTCCAGCGGGGGAGGTTCTCCTTTTTCCCCTGCAGGACGCCGCCGTTGAACGCGAAATCCTCCTGAACGAACTTCGAGGAGAGGGCCGGCGCGGCGGCTTCGACGAGATGCCAGCGAAGGTAGGTCTTCCAGTCCTTCAGCGAAACGGACGCGAGCTCCCGGTTCACGGCCTCGAAGAACTTCGGCTGACCGACGTTGATCGCCTTCACGGGCGGAGCCTCGAAGGAGGCCAGGTAGGCCTTCCACTCGAAATTCGGGGCGAGCGCTTCGAGCTCGGAAACCGTCATCCGGTGATACGTCGCGTCCGCGTCGCGCCGCTCGACCCGCGTCATGGAAGCCTCGGCGAGCCTCTTCTCGAGCGCCATCACGGCCGCCGCCTCGGCGCGGGCCGTCTCCGGCGCGTCTCCCAGAAGCGCGAGCATCGCGGCGACGTGGGCGACGTACTGTTCGCGGATCGTCTTCGACTTTTCGTCGTCCTTCAGGTAGTAGTCGCGATCCGGCAGGCCGAGACCGGCCTGCGAGGCTCCCGCGATGACCTCTTCGCTGTTTTTCTTGTCCTGCTGCGAGCCGAAGCCGAACAGCGCGTCCACCCCTTCGGCGTGGAGCCGGGCGATCTCCGCGTCGAGGGTCGCCCGGTCGCGGATCTTCGCGATTCGTTCGAGCTCCGGCGCGAGCGGTTTCGCGCCTTCCGTTTCGATCTTCCCTTCGTCCATGCAGGCGGCGTAGAAGTCGCCGAGCTTCTGCCCGTCGGATCCGACCGCGGCCTTCCGGTCCGCCGCGGCCGCGTCGAGGATCGTCCGCAGAACTTCGCGGTTCTTGTCCGCGAGAATGATGAACGTTCCCCACCTCGAGAAAGCGGGAGGCACCGGGTTCTTCGCGAGCCATCCTCCGTCGGCGTAGCGGGAAAAATCCCGGCACGCGTCGGCGGCCGGGTCCATGTCGGCTTTCGAGATTCCGTGCCCGCTCTGGGCCAGCGCGACCCCCGCGAGGATTGTGACGCCCCCGGCGATCACGACCGGACCGATTCGACGAAGCAGCAAGCGCGTCCTCATGAAACCTCCCCGTTTCATCCCGGAGTATAAACGCCGGGCTAGTCTTTTCCCGCGAGCGTCGTTTCGATCGCTCCGGGGTCCGCCGGAGCCGGCCGCGCGGGGATTACGGTCGCGCCTTTCCGCGTCGCGAGGAAAACGGCCGCCGTCCAGGTCGGGACCAGATCGGCGAACGGTACGAGCTTCGTGAGGAAGGAAGGAAGAAACGCCCAGTGCCAGCCGACGAGGGCGACCATCGCAATGCCGGTCGCGACGTCGAGCGCATCGTCGGCGGGCGAGGCGGCGCCCGGCAGAAAGACCGGAAAGACCGCGAGCTGAAGGACGTCGACCGCAACCGCGATCGCGCGCGCCAGAGCGATCCGCCTGCGGCCGAGCTCCCGGACTCTCCCCTCCACCCCGTAAGCCTAACAGGCGTGCGGAACGGTTTGGAATACACTCGCTCCATGAAACTGATCCCGCTCCTCGGCTTGCTCGGCCTGTCGGCTCCTCCTCGAAGCACCGGTCTCCGGCGCCCCCGCCGAGCGCCCGACCGAGATTCCGTTCGAGCTCGTCCAGAACCAGATCGTCGTCTCGGCGAAGCTCAACGAAAAGGGCCCGTTTCTCGTGACGATCGACACGGGCGCCGACAATTCGATGATCGACATCGGAGCCGCGTTGAAAATCGGAATGACCGTCAACCCGGCGGGCGAGGAGATCGAAGGGGGAGAAACCGAGGAAGGAACGGTCTACGACACGCGCTTCACGGTCGTCGAGATCGGCGAAATCTCGGCCCGGGACATCGACGCCCTTGCGGGAGGAATGGTCGCGAAGCTCGCGAAACGGCTCGGAAAGCCGGTCGTCGGCACCCTCGGAAACGGTTTCCTCGCGGGCCGGATCGCCCAGTTCGACTTTCCCCACCGGGTCATTCGGTTCCTTCCCGATCCGCCGCCCGACCAGCCGGTCTCCGCCCGGCGCGCCGTCCTGAAGTTCAAGGACGACGAAGCGATTCTCATCGACACGGTCTCGATCGGCGGACAGCGGGTCCGCGGCTGCATCGACACCGGATCGAGCGGCTCGGTCCGGATCACCGCGGAGGCCGCGCGGAAACTCGGGCTGGAGCCGCCGCCCGCGCCGCCCGCGCCCCGGACGGGGCAACGGGAAAGGGCGCGCCCCCTCCCCGGGAGGGAGTGGCGCACGACGTTCTCGTCGGCACCCTCTCCGTCGACTCCGTCTCCGGCGACCTTTCTTCCGGCCGCGACGGGCCGGGACAAGAAACCCTGGGATGTCGCGTTCGGGAACGCCTTCCTGAGGGACCTCGTCGTCACGATCGACTACCCGGACTCGAAGCTCGTTCTCGAGAAGCCGTGACGATCGCGGGGAACTTTTCCCCCGCCTTTTCGTTTCTCCCCTCATGAAGAGAAGTATCGCCCTCGCACTGGCGCTCCTGGGATGCGCTTCCGCCCTGTCCGCGGGAGTCATCTTCGGGATCGAGACCTCCGACGACCATCACTACTACCGCTCGAGCGGCCTGACGAGCTTCGAGGCCCGCTCCGCCGGAGACATCGAGCTTTCGCCCGACCAGGAGCGCGTGGTCGCGATCTCCGCGGGCGGCTTTCTGGAGGTCGAAACCCGGCGGCTGCTGACGACCCGGAAGGTCCGGGTCACGCCGGGCCCCGGCGGCGCCCTCGAGATTCGCTACTGGCGCGCCGACCGCCGCGGCTCCGATTCGGAAGGGCGGGAATTTCTCGAGCGCCACCTTCCGGAAGTCGCCCGCGTCACCACCGTCGGCGCGCAGGCGGAGGCCCGCCGGCTTCTGGCGGCGGGAGGTCCTCGTCGCGTGCTCGCCGCTCTCGAAGACCGCGACAGCGACGAAGCTCGCGAAATTTACCTGGAAACGATCCTGGACGGTCCCGCGGTCGACATGCCCACCGGTCTCGAACTGATCCGGGACGCCGCGAGGCACATCTCGGGCAGCTCGCGGCTGTCGCGATTCCTCGTGCGCCTGGCCCAGAAGCTGCCGCCGGACGCGGAACTGACCGCCCGGCTCGCGCGCTCGTGCGAGGAGATCTCCTCGAGCAGCGCCCGGCGCGAGGCTCTCTCGGGAATCGCCGACGCGCGCGGGATCCCTCCCGCGGCGGCCGCCGATTTCGGCCGGTCGGTCTCGGGCATCTCGTCGTCCTCCGAAAAGGCTTCCGCGGTCGAGCATCTCGGCGCGGCCGCGAGCGATCCCCGCGTGCTCTCGGAGCTCGCCGACGCCGCCGACACCATCGACTCGTCGTCGGAGAGGCACCGGGCCCTGTCGGCCCTCGCCGCGCGGCCGGGAGCCGCCGGGCCGCCGCTCCTGCGCATCCTCAAGGCCGCGGAAGGAATCAACTCCTCGTCGGAAAAGGCGTCGTTTCTGGCCGGCGCGGCGCCGGTATGCCGCACGCGCGAGACGATCCGCGCGTACATCCGCGCGGCCGACACGATCGATTCCTCGGCCGAAACGAGACGCGCCCTCGCCGCCCTGATGCGGCCGGACCTGGCGCGGGAAGACTGGATCTCCACGGTCAAGGCCGCCGCCCGCATCTCGTCGTCCAGCGAGAAAGCCGGGTTTCTCGTTCGGGCCGTCGCCGCTCCCTCGATCGACGCGGCGATGCTCGCCGCCTACCTCGAATGCGCCGGATCGATCGACAGCTCCTCGGAAAAACGAAAGTCGATCGTCGCGTTGCTGCGCCGGCCGGATCTCGCTCCCGACCAGGTCTCGGCGATCACCATTTTCGCGGAACGGGAGATTTCGAGCAGCTCGGAGCGCGAAGCCGTTCTCCGCGAGGCCGCGAACCGAAAGTCCTAGGTCCTACGGACCGGACTTCCCCTTCGGCGGGCCTCCCTGGGCCTTCCCGCGGCGCCGGGCGGCCTCGCGCCATTCCCGCTCGTACGGCCGGAGCGCGCGAACGATCGAGTGCGCCACCAGGAGGTTTCGGTACCACTTCACGTCGGACGGAATCACGTGCCACGGCGCAGTCCGGGTCGAGGTCTTCGAGAGCATGTCTTCGAACGCCTTCCGGTATTCCTTCCACAGGCGCCGCTCCTGCCAGTCGCCGGCGCTGGCCTTCCACCTCTTGTCGGGATCCGCGAGGCGCGCCTGCAGCCTCCGTTTCTGCTCCCCTTTCGAGAGGTGAAGGAAGAACTTCAGCAGGATCGTGCCGGAACGGGTCAGCAGGCGCTCGAATTCCCGGATCTCGCCGTACCGCCCCTTCCACGTCTGCTCGCTCGCGAGCCGGTGAACGCGCTCGACGAGGACCGCTTCGTAATGGGACCGATTGAAGATCGCGATCTCGCCGCGACCGGGCGTTTCGCGGTGCACCCGCCAGAGAAAGTCGTGGGCGGACTCTTCGGGAGTCGGCTGCCGGTACGCAACGACGCGGCAGCCCTGCGGATTGACGCCCGTGAACACGTGGCGAATCGTTCCATCCTTGCCCGCCGTGTCGATTCCCTGCAGCACGATGAGCACGGAGTGCGACTCGGCTGCGTACAGCCGTTCGTGGAGCGAGCTCAGCGACTCGATGTCTTTCTTCATGCGCGCTTCGACCGCGGGGCCCGCGCGGAGCCCGCCCACGTCCGCGGGATCGAAATCTTTGAGCTTCACTTTCCGGCCCGGCGGGATCTCGGTCTTCTTCACTCGCGATCGCCCTCCTCCGCCATTCTAACGAGGCGCACCGCCATGGTATTGTCGCCCTGCATGCGGGCTCGAGCGCGACTCCTTCTTCGGCCGGCAGCGCTCGCCGCTTTCTGCGCGACCGCCGCGGCCGCTCCCCCTCCGGCGAAGTCCCCGGGCGGCGCTGCGCCGGCCCCCTCCGTCCGCGCGCTCACGCTCGCCGAAGCGAGTTGCAACACCCTTCCCGCGATTCCGGTCGCGTTCGACGTTCCCGCCGACTACGTCACGCGCGCGCCGGCGTCGCGCAAGCCGAGCCTCGGCTGTTTCTGGGGTCTTCCCTCGGACCTCGACCGCGCGATGAAGGACCCGAAGGGAATCGATTTCTCCGCGATCCAGAGAGGCGTCTTCTGGGCCCGCCCGCCCGTGAACGTCGGATTCGACCGGACGAAGAACCAGTTCTTCGACGGCCGCGGCGCCGACGAAGCTGCGATGAAACGGCAGTTCGAGCGCGCCGGCGCGAAGAACGCGTTCATGAAGCGCGGATCGGCGGGCGCCTACGCGACGCTGGAATTCACGGGGGATGTTCCGGCCGGACCCAACCACAAGGCCGGCCGGCTCTCGATGATCTACATTGCGACCGGAAACGGGACGAACACGTTGCTCGTCAACTACCATCCGCCCGCTCACCCCACGCCCGCCGACGACGCGGTCTGGCAGCACTTCGTGTCGAGCATCCGGAGCACCGCTCCCAAACACTAAGGCTGCGTCGGCCCGGCGGTCAGCCCCCGATTCGATGGATCTTCATACTCACGAGATCGTCGACGGAGAACGGCTCGGAGCGCCCCGCGTTGAGCCGGCGGACGTAGTCGGCCGTGACGCCGTGAATCCTCATCGCGACGAGGTCCTCGGGCGAGACGTGGCGATAACCGAGCTGTTGCAGCTGCGCGATGAATTCCGCGGAGACGCCGTGGATTCGCATGGCAACGAGATCGTCGCCGCCCACGTGATCGTACCCGAGGCTCTTCAACTTGCCGATGAACTCCGGCGTCGCGCCGTGGATGCGCATCGCGACGAGATCGTCGTCGCTGAACGGCCCGTACCCGGCTTCGCGAAGCGATCGCAGGAATTCCGGCGAGACGCCGTGAATCCGGAAGGCGACGAGGTCCGACGCCGAAACGTTTCCCTGGCCTTCCGCCTTCAGGCCCCGGATGAACTCCGGCGTCGCCCCATGGATGCGCATCGCGACCAGGTCGTCGGCCGGCAGGCGCTTGTAGCCGAGGCCTTCGAGCTCGCGAACGACTTCGGGCGTGACGCCGTGGATCCGAAAGGCCACGAGATCGTCGAACGAAACCGCGCCGTAGCCGAGCGACGACATCTCCCGGACGAAAGCGCGGCTGACGTCGTGAATCGCGGCGGCAAAGACATCGTCTTCCGAGAGTCGGCGGCCCATCGCCCCCATCTCGGAGACGTATGCGGAGTCGGGAGAAAAGGAAAACCGGCCCCCGCCCTCTCCGCGGCGAATCGATCCCTCGAAGGAAAACTCTCCCGCGTCCCGGCGGAGCGTGAACCGAACGGTCGAGGCTGAATCCGGCGACGCGACCTGCGCGGCCGTGAGGCCCGCAAGCTCGGTGACCGCGATCGGGAACGACGACGACCAGTGATCGTGAATTCCGGATCGGCGGCGCATCTCGAGCTGCACCGAGCCCTCGCGGGTCGACCGATCGATCGACCAGGTTCCGGAAGCCGTCTCGGCGGGCCGCGCCGAACCGGAAGTCAGGAGCAACAGGATGGCCGCGGCCAAGAAGCCCAGGCGCCGGACGAAAATTCTCATCGGAACAGTCCTCCTCACCCGAATACGCCCGGGCGAGGCGAAGGTTTCGCGGGGGCCCCTCGCCCGGTCACCACGGCGCCTTCTTCCGGCTCTGGAAAAAGCCCCCGCTCGGCCCACTTTTCGGGAGCGTTGCGAGCCAGACGATCGTGTCGGCACCCTCCTCGACGCTCTTCGGCGCCGTCGTCCCTCCCATCCGGGTCCGGACCCACCCCGGGTTGGCGGCGTTGACCTTGACGTCGCCCTTCAACTCGGAGGCGAGCTTGACGGTAAAGGCGTTCAACGCAGCTTTCGAGATGCTGTACGCGGCGTCGCACCGGAGCCCCGAAGAGAACGAGCCGCAGCCGGACGAAACGTTGACGATCCGCCCGAACCCGACTTCGATCATCCCGGGGACGAAGGCCCGGCACGTTCGCACCGCTCCGAAAAAGTTGATCTCCATCGTGTCGCGAAACGGCGCCTCCGGACCGAGAAGCGCGTCGGTCGGGTAGATCGCGGCATTGTTGACGAGCACCTCGATCCGTTCCCCGGCCTCCTGGAGGCGCTGCGCGCAGGCCCGGACCGATTCGTCGCGCGACACGTCGAGCTCTTCGAAGAAGATCTCCAGTCCCTCGGCGCGGAGCCGGTCGGCCGCGCCGTTCCCCGCGACCGCGTCGCGCGCCGTCAGAACGACCCGCGTCCCCGCCCGCGCGAGCTGCCGGCACACTTCGAGGCCGATTCCCCGGTTGGCTCCCGTGACGAGCGCGGTTCTCACCATCGCCGACTCGTCCGCTACTCGACCTTTCGGAGCTTCCATCCCCGCAGCGTCGTCTCCCGCACCTCGACGGTTCGGCGCTGGCCTGGCGGCGTCTCGATGTCCACTGCCACCTCCTGGGCCTTCGGATCGCACCGAAAGACCAACCGGTGCTTGCCGGCCGCGACCGGCAGGTCACCGCTCTCCTTCCGAATCTTCGTTCGCGCGACGGCCTCGCCGAACTCTCCTTCCGCCGGCTTCGTCAGCGTCGCCAGGAGCTCGCCGTCGAGAAGGCAGGCGCAGGAGAGCGCGCCTGCTTCTCCGATGAACTCCGCCCTCACCCGGAGAACGCCGGAAGCGGCGGCCGGCGCGGACGGTTTCGGCTCCGCGACCGCGGAGACCGCGGCCTCGGCGGCCCTCGGTTCGGGACCCCTGGACCCGAGACTCTTCGATTCCGGACTCCTTGGCTCGGGACTTGCCGACCCGGAAGCCTTCGGTGGCGCCGCTTTCCGGCACGCGATCGCCGCCTCCAGCACGCCGGCCGGGAGCGCGCGCGAGAGGTCGGCGGCGTTGACCGCGTCGACGTCGAAGTCGACGCAATCGCGTTCGACGATCGCGCGGATCACGCTGGGATCGACTCCGTCCCTCGCCATGGCCGTCAGCTGCGCCTTCGTGACGGGCGCCGCCTCGGAGCGCAGCCCTCCGAGAGGGAAAATCAGGCCCGCGAACACGATCGGAATTGCCCGCATGGAACCTCCTTCGACGAAGCGCGGATCGTAGCATTGGACTCGCGTTAAGATCGACCGAGCAGGAGGAGCAACCGATGAGTCTGCTCGCAGTCGGCGACAAGGCCCCCGATTTCAAAACGAAGGACCAGGACGGGGAGACCGTTTCCCTGAAGGATTTTCGGGGAAGGAAAGTCGTGCTCTATTTCTATCCGAAAGACGACACCCCCGGCTGCACGAAAGAGGCGTGCTCTTTTCGCGACGGCTTCGGCGCCTTTCGACGGCGCAAGATCGAGGTTCTCGGGGTGTCGGTCGACGACGAGAAATCGCACAAGAAGTTCGCCGAGAAGTACTCGCTGCCTTTCCGCCTGCTCGCCGATTCCGACAAGAAGATCGTGAAGGACTACGGCGTCTGGGGAGAGAAGAACATGTACGGGCGCAAGTACATGGGGACACTTCGCGTGACGTACGTCATCGACGAGAAGGGCAAGATCGCGGCCGTGTGGCCGAAGGTGAAGCCGGACGGGCACGCGGAAGAGATTCTCGCGGCCATCACGGCTTCGTGAGCGCGTAGAGCCACTGGTCAAGCACCTTCCCTTCCTTCACGGCGCTCGAGCGCATCACCGCCTCCCGGACGAACCCGGCCTTCTCAAGCACCCGGGCCGAGGCGAGGTTCGTCGCGAACGGAACGGCGAAGACCCGCACCATCCCGAGCTCGCGGAACGCGTACGCGACCGTCGCCGAAAGCGCGGCGGTTGCGATTCCCTTTCCCCAGAACGGCTCGCCGAGCCAGTAGCCGATCTCCGCGGAGAGCCGCTCCACGTCGATGCCGGGCTTCATCCCGATGCCGCCGATCGCCGCCCCGTCCGCCTCGATCGCGAAATCGACCTCGGGCTTGCACGCCGTCGCGAACTCGATCCACTCCCGCGCCGCTTCGCGCGTGTACGGGTGCGGAAAGCGGTCCCGCAGGTTTTGCCAGATCCGGATGTTGTTGCCGTGTCGCACGACGGAATCCACGTCCGACTTCTTCCACGACCGCACCCTGCAGATTCCGCAATCGAGCTCCACGGCTACCCTTCCTTCCTTTCCGCGCGCCGCTTGATCGCCCGGAGCCACATCCGCCGAATGAATCCGCTGCCGGGGCGAATCACCCTCCAGTAGCGGGCGAAACGCCGCCGGGACACGGCGTCCGTCGCGAAGACCCGCGTCTCGGTGCGGACGACGCAGAAGGACCGGCCAGTTTCTTCGATCGAGAAGTTCATCGCGGCCAACGCGAACCCGGGCCCGCGGACCGCCTCAAACTCTTCGGGCGTGGAAATCCCCGCGGCGCCTTTCGGGGCGATGACAACCGTGCCCACGACGAGCTCTCGGTTGGGCCGATCCGAAAGCGCCAGAAACGTCGTCCGGGTCGCGACGTCGAGGATCGGAACGTGGCCGGGAGGATTCAGAATCCCTTCCACAGCCGGCTTCCCGAATCTTCGGACCCACGTCAGCGTCTGGAAGAGAAAGATCTCTCCCGCAGTGACGTTCCGAATCGCGTCGTCCACGCGTTCCACCGGCGCCGCGATCGCGATCGAATGCCGCTCCTGAAACTGATACTCCGGAACGAAGCGATCGAGATCCACGCGGCGATTATGTCAGGGCCTCCCTCGGCCCAATGCGAGCCCAGCCCCAGCGCCGGCTCGGCAAGCGGGTCCTGTCGCGGGACTCGCTCCTCTTTTCCGCTCGCCGCTAGCCGGAGGACTTTGCTACACCCGCGTTGCGAGCGGCAAAAGGGAGTCTCGCCCCGCACCACCCGCTCTCTCTTGCGCCGGCGCGTTGGCCCCGACGCTCGCGGCCGGGGTTTTGCAGCGGCGCGCAGGCGGTTCCGAGGAGCCGAAAAGTGTGTGTGAGCTGGATGTCTTCAACTCGAAGTCTGAAAGCCCCCCTTGGTGAGAGGTTGCCGAAGTGAAGCCCGATGTTGCGAGTTCTTTTCGGCGAGCGAGGAACTGCCGAGTGCCGCTGTGGGGCTCGTGGCCGCGAGCGGGCTGAGCGAAGCCCCTACTCTGCCGTCCGGCGCAGCTCATCGATGAAAAGCGACGAAGCCTTTTTCCGGGGATATCATCGAACTCGCTGGAGGATCATCGATGCGTCTTCGCACGTTCCTGTTCGCCGCCACCGCCTTCGTCCTCGCCGCTTCGAGCGCGCTTTCCGCGGCGGACAAGCCGCGCTTGGAGAAGGCGACGTTCGCGGGCGGGTGCTTCTGGTGCACGCAGCACGACTTCGAGGAGGTGCCCGGGGTCTTTTCCGTCACGGCCGGCTACACGGGGGGCCGCGAGCCCAACCCCACCTACGAGCAGGTCGGCCGGCACGAGACCGGCCACGCGGAATCGGTCGAGGTCCTGTTCGACCCCTCGAAGATCACGTACCGGCAGCTCGTCGACCGGTTCTGGCGCCTTGTCGACCCCACGACCGAGGACCGTCAGTTCTGTGACTGGGGAGGAGTCGGCGGCCCTTACCGCTCCGAAATCTTCTACCACTCCGAAGAGCAGAAGAAGATCGCGGAAGAATCGAAGCGCGACGTCGAGAGGACGAAGACGTTCAAGGAGCCGATCCTGACGAAAATCACGCCGGCCGCCGCGTTCTACCCGGCCGAAAAGTACCACCAGGACTACTGGAAGAAGAACCCGATCGAGTACCACCGGTACCGCAGCGGCTGCGGTCGCGACGCGCGCCTGAAGGCGTTGTGGGGTGCGAGCGCAGGAAGGTGACTCAGAACCGCTAGGGCCGAACTCCACGTATCGGAGCGGGATGGAGCGGAGCGATCGGACTCAGTCTGGGCGGATTCTGGACCGTCAGGAAGTAGCTTCGTCGACCGGTGCAACCGTTCGAGTCTCGCGCGAGAACGACGAAATGAAAGGTTCCCACGTTCGTCGGAGTACCCTGCAACAAGCCGAGGGGCTCGTCGAAGGTGATGCCAGGCGGCAACTGCCCCGATAGGAAAGTGTACGAATACCCCCCCGAACCTCCCGACGCGATCAAAGGAACGAGCAACGGACGCCCCTGCGACGCTGGCCCGATGAACCGAGGTCCAAGAGCGATCTGAGTCTCTTCGAAAAAATAACCGATCGGATTTGCACCCTCGTCGTCGCCAGACACAATGTCGACTGTTCCGTCCCCGTCGAGATCACAAAATGCAAACACGCTGTCGACGCCGTTGGTGGATACAAACCTTTCTGGACTCTTAAAAACGCCGCCGCCATCTCCCCGGAAGATCGCGAAACCGGAATTGAGAGGCGCGAAGAGATCGAGGACGCCGTCCCCGTCAAAATCGATCGCTCGGGAGACCCTTTCGGCGATCGAAAAGAACTGGCCCGCCCGGAGTGAACGGTTCCGATTTCCGAAGAAGATTCCCAGTCCGAGATCGAGTCCACTCGCAGCGTCGAAGGGCCGAATCAAATGGACAGCCATGTCGTCAACGCCGTCGGAGTTGAAATCCCCGATCGCAATCGACACAGGCTCGCCGGGCACGGGGAGCCGGACCTCCGGCCCAAAGGTCCCATCCCCGTCTCCGTAAAACACGGAAATCAGGGGGGGAGGCCGGACACCTTCGTTCTCGGCGTCATAAAGGCAAACATCCTGCTTCCCGTCGCCATCGAGGTCGCCCAATGCGAGCAGCGTCGCCGGTCCGCTCAGCGGAATGGACTTGACGAGACGGAAGCTGCCGTCGCCGTTTCCCAGATATACGATGAAGCTCGGTGGGCCGTCCGTCGCGACGATCAAATCGAGTATGCCGTCGGAGTTCACGTCCCCCACCGCGGTGCGAATACCCGACGCAGGGAATCCGAAAAAGCGGGAGCTCTCGAACGTGCCGTCTCCGCGACCGAGAGCCACGCCATAGCCTGGTTGGCCTCCCGGGCCGGACGCAGGAAAGCCGAGGTCGAGATTCCCGTCGCCATTGAAGTCGCCGACCGCAGGCGCTCCCCACATGCCGGCTACGGCTTCCTGGGAAACCGCGATGATGGAATACGCGCCGAGACCGTTTCCGAGGTAAAGGGCCGGGGGATCGGAAGCGAAAATGTCCGGGATCCCGTCGTTGTTAAAATCTCCCGCCGCGACGAAGCCGGTTCCCGGGAGTTCGTCCGGCGCCGCCATCTCTCCTCCCTGGCTAACGGGAACCGAAAATGCGGAGGATTGCCCGTATCCACCCGAGGTGACGATCTCTCGAACGTTGTCGTCATTCACGCCGACCATGAAAGCGGAGCCGGAGCGAGTCACGTAGCTCAACGGGTTCTCGAACACACCCCGTCCACGCCCGAGGAAGACTTGGACGATTCCGCTCACTGGCGCGAGCACGACAATATCGGGAACGCGATCACCATTGCAGTCGAACGACGTGAGGACATCGCCGTCCGAGACCGTCGGAAAGCTCGCAAGAAAGCGAAATCCTCCGGATCCGTCGCCCGCAAAAATCTCGACGGCGTAGCCCACGACACCGGCCAGATCAGGAATGCCGTCACCATCGAAGTCGGAAAGAACGACACCGGGTCCCAGCCCCTCGACATCGCTGACGATCGCGGCAGAGAAGTCGGTCCCAATCGTGAGAAAGGCGGAGGCCCTTTCGCCCAGAACGAGGACGTCCGGTCGGCCGTCGTTGTTCAGGTCGGACACGGCGAGTCCCGTGCCCCCCATATCGACCAACCTCGGCATTCCCGCGTTGAATTCGCCGTTCCCGAGACCACGAAGAAGGACGAGGCGCGAAGCGGATCCGTCGGAAGTCAGGACTGCGAGATCGAGCCTTCCATCGAGATCGAAGTCCGCGGACGCGAAACCGCGACAGGAAACCCCGATCGGACCCGCGGGAATGCTGTCTGCCGCCGAGCGCAAGGGCTGCCCGAAGGTGCCATCGCCATTTCCCTTCAGGACCGCGACCTCGTCCTCCGACGCGAGAAGAACCGCAAGATCGGGTTTTGAATCGCCGTCGAAGTCCCCCACCGCGACAGCGTCCACATTCGACGAAAGCGTCAACAGACCCGGGGGCCCGAATCCGCCATTTCCGGTTCCGAGCATGACCGAGATGCTCGGTCCGGAAGTAACGACCAAGTCAGGGTGACCGTCGCCGTTGAGATCGCCGGAGATCATTCCAGTAGGTTCCGTCAACCCCGTCGGGTAGGGGATCGGATTGTGAAAGCTGAATGGGCAATCGGCCGCAGCAGAGATGCCACATGGCATGGTAAGGATCGCAAGCGTCGCCACAGGAAGGAAGGCTCGGAATACCAGGGTCGATTTCACCAGGAAACGCGGTTCCTTTCGTCACACTTGCTTTCTCCGAAGCCACTCCGGAGAAAAACGGGAAAACCTCGCTGCGTTCCCCGAAATTCCGACTATTTCTCCAGCCGGATCCCCTTCCCGAGCTTCGCCTTCTCCGGGACGAGACGGTCGCCCTCGACCGGGATCTCGAAAAGAACTTCCGGATCCGAATACGCGCGAACCCGGATCGAGAAGCCGCCGATCTTCGCCGGGTCCGGGCTCTTGTCCGCGGCCCACACGTCGAACCGGTCCTCTTCGGCTTCCTTCCCGTTCGCGACGATCGAGAGCCTTTTCGCCGCGAAGTTCTCCGGGGGCTCCGGCTTGTCAGCGAGGACGTACAGGCGCGACGCCGGCTCTCGGTCGCTCCCGTACTCGAGCAGGCCGACGACGCCCTTGTGCTTCGCCGGATCCGGAACCGCCGAGGCGGCCATGAGGTCGTGGTAGGCGACGAATCTCCGAAACGAGGTATTCGGCGCCTCGAGCCTCAGGATCGGTGCGTCGGACGCAAAGAGCTCCTTCCCGTTGATGAGGCTGAAATAGATCGAGAGATCCTGCGCACCGCAGCAGCCCGGCCGCGTAACCCGGTACACGTTCTCTTCGGTCGCCTCGCCGGAAGAGCCTCCCGCCGCGATCTTCCAAATCGCTTTTCCGGACGCGTCGTCCGCCCGGGACGCCTCGACGGAGACTTTCGATTTCTCCCCTTCCGCACCCGAGTCGAGCGTGCGGTCGAACGTCTCCGCGAGCAGCAGATCGACCTTCCTGAACCTCTCGGGGTAGGTCGTCGCAAACGTGAAGCGGCGGTTCACCGTGTGTGCGATCCGCCGCCCGTCCTTTTCTTTCCACGTTTCCGCCGTGGAGGAGGCTTCGCGATGGACCTTCAGGGCCGGCGGCGCCGCGCCGAGGAATACGAGTCCTGCCAGGGGAACCAGAAATTTCTTGTTCATGCTGTAGGAAAGTCTATTCGCTTTGTCGGCCGCCCGAGAGGCGAAGCGGCCGTTCAGACCGGGATCTGCGCGCCCGTGATGATCCGGGCGTCCGGCCCGGCGAGGAACACGATGACGCGCGCGATGTCTTCCGGTTTCGTCCAGGTGGAGAAATCCGCGTCCGGCATCGACTTTCGGTTCGCGGGCGTGTCGATCGTCGAAGGCAGCACGGCGTTGACGGTTACTCCCGACGGCTTCAGCTCCGCGGCCATCGCTTCCGTCAGCTGAAGGAGCGCGCGCTTCGAGGCGGCGTACGCCGCGATCTTGTCGCCGCTCCCGAGCGCCGCCCGCGCCGAGACGTTCACGATCGCGCCGCCCCCGCGCGACATCATCTGTCGGGCCGCGGCATGCGAAGCGAGAACGGCCGTCTTGAGGTTGACGTCGAGCATCGCCTGCCACGTCGCCCAGGGCGTTTCCCCGACGGAAGTGCCGCCGGCGAAAGACCCGGCCGCGTTGACGAGAGCGTTCACGCTGCCGGTCTCGGACCTCGCGTGCTCGAAAAACGCCGCAACGGCCGCCTCGTCGGTCAGGTCGACGGCAGAACCGGAAAGCGGCGCGTCGGCGCTCGCCCCGATCCTGGCCCGCAGGCTCTCGAGCTCCCCTTCTTTGAAGTAGGGCACGACGACCCGCGATCCCGCGTCAAGAAAACCCTTCACAACGGCGCTCCCGAGCGCACCCGCTCCCCCCGTGACGACGGCGACCCGTCCCTGCATGGTCATCGGCCCTAGTCTAGCAGGCTAGTCCCTTCGCTTTCCCGTGTTTGACACAGCGCCAGTCGGGAGCTATACCAGCGCCTCAGCGATTATCTGGAAAAGAGGAGGAAGGCATGAGGAAATCTCGGACACTCGCCCTCGCGCTCGGAGCGCTCGTCTCGATCGCCGCGATCACTTCGGCCGCGGACGAAATGAAACCGCCCGCGGCGCCGGTCAACGCGACTTTCCAGCGCCTGAAGGCGCTCGTCGGAAACTGGAACGGCATGGCCGGCGGCAAGCCCGTGTCGGTGACGTACACGCTCGTCTCGGACGGCTCAGCGCTCATGGAGAGGCTGCATCCGGGCGAGGGAGAAGACATGATCTCGATGTATTCGCCGGACGGCGACGGCGTCATGATGACGCACTACTGCACCATGCACAATCAGCCGCGCATGCGGGCAGCGGCCTCGACGAGCGGCCCGATCGAGTTCGCGTTCGTCGACGCAACGAACCTGGCGAAACCCACCGACCCGCACATGGACCACGTCAAAGTGAATATCGCCGACGACGGAAAGTTCTCGCAGGAGTGGGCGTTCCGAATGGGCGACGGCGTCAAGTCAGAGCTCTTCTCCTACACCCGGTCGAAGTAACTCCCCCTCCGGGCGGCCCGCCGGCCCGCGGCAGGCCGCCCCCATTTCGTTTAAGATCCTCGGGAAGCCCCGTTTGTCCAAGGTCACGAATGAACGCCGCCCTCGCGTTGCTCGTCGCACTGACATCGGCCTCTGGCCCGAGAGCCGGTTCGGCAATTCGCGGCCGAATCGTCGGAAGCGACGGAAATCCCGCGGTCGGCGTGAGGATCGTCGCCCGGGAGTCGATCACCGAGGCGGAGCTCGCCGCGCTTCGTGACGCCGGAAAGGATCGTGGAGAAGCCGGGCGGACCGTCACCGGTCCCGACGGGAGACTCGAGCTCCATCTCCCGCCGGGAGACTACCGGATCGAGCTCTCGGGAAAAGATCTTGCCGACGGCTCATTCGACTCGCGGCTCGACCCCGGAGAAATCGACGACGTTGGCGAGGTCGAAATTCCTGCCGCGAGGCCGTTTTCAGGAACTGTCATTGACGCCGGCGGCCGGCCCTCCTCCGGCGCCCGCGTGACGATCCGATCGGGCGAAGAAGAATCTGGCCTCACCTTGACGACGACCGCATTGACCGGCCCGGACGGGAAATTCACTGCGACCGGGGCCGGGGAGCGTGTCGACAGGATCGAAGCGGTGGCGCCCGGTTCACCGTCCCATTTGGTGTTTCGATTTGGAAGCACGTCATCCCGCCCCGACTCGTTCATTCGACTCGAGCCCGGCCGCCGCGTTCTCGGGCAGGTTCGGCGCCCGAACGGCGCACCCGCGGCCGGCGCGCTGGTCTTCGCCTCCGGCCACGCGACGCGAACGCAGGAGGACGGCTCCTTTTCGCTCGACGGGGTCTCCAAAGACCCGGGCCCCGTCGTCTCAACCGATGGCGATCTTCGCGGCTCGGTGCGGCTCTCCCGGGGAAAGGAATCGGTTCCCATCGCAATCCGCCTGGCGGAGACCACACGTCTTTCCGGGAGCATCGTCGACGCCGTCACGCGGCGGCCGGTAGCGCGCGCGCGGGTCCGGCTCAGAAACGTCGAAAGAATCGCTTACTCCGACGGAAAAGGACGGTTCCAGCTTGACGGGCTCGTCGCCGGAACGGAGTTCCTCTCGGCCGACCGGAAGGACTATGTCGCGTCACCGTTTCGGTCGGTCGAGCTTCAAGGGACCGGGAACCGCGCGGATATCGCCCTCATTCCTGGGGCTGTTTTCGAAGGCCGCGTCCTCGATCCGAGCCGCAAGCCGGTTGCAGGCGTCCGGATCGACTCGGAGCGCGGTTCCCCGGCCGTCCGCAGCCGAAAGGATGGAACGTTCTCGATTCTTGCCGACGCGCGCTCGGTCGTGACACTCACCGCGAGGGCACGGGGATTCGCACCCGCCGTCGTGGCGGGCCTGCGCGCCCCTCCGGGCGGACGCCGGACGGGAATCCTGATCTCTCTCGCTCACGGCGTTTCGATGTCCGGCCGCGTGGTGGACGGGTCGGGGAAACCGGTCGGCGGCGCGAAGGTCCAATACCGGGAAGAGATCCGCGGACGACATTCCTCGGGCTCGGGCCTCGGCCACGGCGATCCGGACTTCGTCGTGACCGGAGCCGACGGACGCTTTCGTCTCGAGAATCTCCCTTCCACGACGCTCAACCTGACCGTGACGCACGCCCCAAACGCCACGAAAATCGTTTCCGGCGTTCGGGTGGCGTCCTCGCCGCCGATCCCGGACATCGTGCTCTCGCCCGCGGCGCCGGTGGAGGGCTTCGTGCGTGACGACAAAGGAAACCCCGTCGCCGCGGCGACGGTTCAGGCCCACGCCGCGGATGCCGACGAGAGGGCCGAAACTGGCGCCGACGGCGCCTTTCGCTTCGTCACCTTCGCCGCCGGCGCGCAGCCGACGATCTTCGCGTACGCGGTTGGGTACTCGCTGGCGACCCGCTCGTGCAGGGCCCCAGCCGCGGGAATCGTCGTCGTGCTTTCTTCGGACGGCATCGTGCGGGGAACCGTCGAAGACGCCGCGACCGAGACAACCAATCCCGGTCTTCTCGGCCGGCTGGGGAACTCCCCGACGGAGCTCCGGCATGGTCTGGACGATGGGGCAGGAGAAGTTCGAATCGGAAGACGGTTCCTTCGAGCTCCGCGTGCAGCCCGGAACCGGTGCCGTCACCGTTTCGGCCCCCGGCTACCAGGATTCGAGCGTTGGGGGCATTGTCGTCGACGCCGGAGAAACCCGGGACGGCGTGATCTGCTCGCTCCACCCGGGCTCGCGACTGGCCGGCCGCGTGATCGACGAATCGAGCGGAGCGCCGATTCCCGCCGCGAATGTCTCCTGGGCCTTTGCCGGCAGCCTCGGCCTGGGCGATTCCATGCGATGGGACTTCGACAACGCGACTTCGACCGACGCCGACGGCCGGTTCGAGTTCGCCGGCCTTCCGCCGGGAGAAAAGATCACGCTGCAAGCGACCGACTTCGCGCACGCGCCAGCCTCGCTCGACATCACGACGGGCGGCGGCTCCGGGGTAGAAATTCACATGTCATCCGGCGGCCGAATCGACGGGCGCGTGCTCGATTCCTCCGGGCGAGCCGTACCGGGCGGCAGCGTCGAGCTCACGCCGCTCGGGGGAGACGCGTTTTCGGAGGATGGAACGATCAGCGACGCGTCGGGAAGCTTCCAGTTCGACCGTCTGAAGACAGGCACGTACCGGCTCCAGGCTCGTCTCGGGTCGAACCGCTCGCGGCCCCAGGAGGTCACGGTCGCGCCCGATGCGCTTTCTGCCACGGTCGTCCTCACGCTCACGTCGGGAGCGACGATCACGGGCCGCGTGACGGGGCTCTCAGCTCTCCGAGCTCGCGTCCGCGCGGCTGTTTGCGTCTTCGAACGACGCAGCTTCAACGAAACCGCGACGCCCGACGCGTCCGGAAATTACGAGATCGACGGTGCGCCCTCGGGCGCGGTAAAAGTGACGGCGACCGTGCGCGGCCCTGCAAGGGCGATCGATGTCCCGATCGGCCGAAGTCGCCGAGGACGCGACCCGGGTCGAGGTCGACCTCGACTTCCCGGCCGGCAGCTCGCTTTCCGGAACCGTCACCCGCGGCGGCCGGCCGCAGCCGCAGCTCTGGGTTTCGGTACAGCCGGCGACGCCCGGTTCTCCGCCCACGAGCGGCCGAGCGACGAGCGATGCCGACGGGAGGTACTCGATCGGCGGTCTTCACGACGGCGACTACCTCGTTCAAACTTTCGACTTCGGAAGCTACTCGGGCTCCTCCTCCCGTTCGCGGCCGGTCACCATCGCGGGAGACACGACGCTCGACATCGATCTGCCCACGCTTTCTCTTTCCGGAGTCGTCGTCGAGCTGGGCTCGAGCGACCCGGTCCCGGGCGTCCTCGTCTCCTTAGACGACGGCGCGTCGCCGAGCACGATGACTCAGCCTCAGACGACAACGGATTCGGGAGGCCGATTTCGGCTGGACGGACTGGGCAGCGGCGCGATGACGCTGTCCGCGACGAAACGAGAGTGGCAGACCTTCAGTCAGCCTCTGACGCTCGAGGACACCTCCCCGGAACTCACGATTCCCCTGTCGCGCGCGGAAGGCATCTCGATTCATGCAGCCGACGGAAGGACCGGTCTTCCGCTCTCGACGCTCCAGGCGCTCTTCTTTTCCGACGCCGGCGCCGTCTCCTTCGTCGGTTCGGTCGCGCTCGACTCGACAGGCCGCGGCGAGATTCCTCAGCTGCCGCCCGGGCCATACTCGCCTACGTTTTCGCCGAAGGTTACGCGCCGCAGGCGCTCGGCTGCTCTGTCGATCCCGACGCCACCCTTGACCGTGACGCCGACGCCGGGAGGCGAGCTCGACGTTCGGTCGACGGACGCGGCAGCCGGGAGCGCTCGCGACCCTCACGACCGCCGCCGGTTCGGCCTATCTCTGGAGCCCGTTCCGGCTCGACCCCGAAGTTTTCGCTGACGGGAGCGCTCACGGCCCGAAACCAACGTGGCCCCCGGAAGCTACACCCTGACGGTACAGTGGCCATCCGGGCCGAAGAACTATCCGCTTCAGGTCACCGAAGGGCGGACGACGGTCGTCGAGCTCCCCTGAACGTCACTTCGGCATCTCGAACCGGGAGTCGGCGATCGGCGGGTTCACTTCGACTTTGTCGAACACGATGATCTGGGTGACCCGGCCCCCGACGCCCGATTCGATTCGAAACGGAAACTCCACCCCGCCGATCCGGCGGTAGTCCGTGAAAAACGATTCGTTCATCCTCTTCTGATCTCCCTCGCCGAGCTCTCCCTGCCACTGGACCTTCCGAAAGTTTCGCGCGTCGAGATCCGTGTAGCGGACGATCCCGTTCGCGAGCGTGACTCGTATCCGAAAGGCCTCGCGGCCGCGGATCTTTTCCTTTCCCTCGACTTCGAGGCGGATGCCCCTCTCCTTCCAGCGCAGGAGCGGCCCGTCCATGTCGGCCTGCTCGGGCAGGTTCCGGGCCTGTTCGGCCGACATCTCGGCCGGTTTGCCTCCGCGCGAGGGGTCGATCATCCATCCCGTCGTGCCGTCGAACCCCTGGACGAACGTTCCCGCCGAGAAGCCGACCTCCGTCCGGATCTTTCCCGGCCGTTTGAGCTCGACGACGAGCGGGACGGCGGCTTCCGACCCGAAAGAAATGCGCCCGGTCATCCGCTCGGTTCGAACAGCCCCGAGCTTCCCCGCTCCGCCGAGCGCGTCGACCCCTTTCCGGGCGATCTCGCCGATGCTCAATCCTCGCGCCGGGAGACCTCGGAGGACGAACGCAATCAGCACCAGCCGTGAAAACTTCATTCTTCTCTCTCCTCGCGCATTTCCTTGAACCGGGAGAATAACCCGCCCGGCGTCTTCCGATATCATCCTGGCGCAGCGGGAGGCCGCATCGATGGCGCTGATGGACCTGGGCACGACCAACCTGATGGAGACGGCGGCGAAGATGGGTCTCGCCTACGCGCTCGCTCTTCCGATCGGCTGGCAGAGGGAAAGCGAGCACCGCAGCGCCGGGATCCGGACGTTTCCGATCGTCGCGATGGCGAGCTGCGGCTACCTGCTGATCGCCGTCCAGGGCGGCGGCGGCACGGGCGACCTGCGGGCACTGCAGGGGTTGATGACGGGCATCGGGTTTGTCGGGGGCGGCGCGATCCTGCGGGAAGGCATGACGGTGCACGGCACCGCGACCGCCGCGAGCGTCTGGAACACGGGCGCGATCGGCGCCGCGGTCGCGTTCGGGCGGCTCGACATCGCGGTCGTCCTCTGCGTCCTCAATTTCCTCACGCTGCGATACCTTCTGCCGGTCAAGGTCCGGCTCGACCGCGAAAAGGGTCCGGAGTAGTTCGCCGGGCGGGTGGCGCGGGGCGAGACCCCCTTTTGCCGCTCGCGACGCAGGTGTAGCAAAGTCATTAGGCTCGCGGCGAGCGGAAAAGCGGGGCGAGTCCCGCGACAGGACCCGCCCCGGCCCCGTCCGGCCAGCGCACCCGGGTGCCCCGGGCTACCGAGCCTCGAGCTTCTCGAGGAGCTCTGGCGACCAGAGCGCGAGTTTCTTCCCGGACTTCGAGTTGAGCTCCGCCGCGTCCCGGTCGTAGGCAGCGAGCAGCTTTCGCGGGTCCGCCATGCACGCAATGAGCGCCGCGCGCCCTTCGCGCCTCTCGACGACGACGGCCATCTCGTACCCGACCGTGTACCACGGGCCCTGCTCCCCGAAGAACTTTATTCCGGCCGCGTCGATTTTTTCGCGCGAGTCGAGCTTCCCGTCCAGCGCGCCGAGAAAAAACGCCTCGAGCGCTTTCAGGTCGCGGTTGAAATTCGCCATGTCGCGGTCCCACCGCTCGCGGTCCTTCGCCGGGCTGGCCGCGTGGGGATGCATGTCCGGCGAGCCCGCCGCCGCGAGCATCGCGAACCCCTCGCCAAACGCGCCCAGCCACTCCCTCGCCGCCGCGAGGCGCGGCGGGCCGGACGCCGCTTTTTCGCCTTCCGTCACGCTCGCAAACCCGATGTGGTGGAGCTCGTGCGCGACCGTGTTCTCGAACTTCGCCGGCGCAACGGCGGGATCGAGGAAGAGAAAGATCGCCGGGTTCGTCGCGGTCTCGACGACGAAGCTGTTGCTCTTCGGCTTGATCACGGGGTAAACCGCGGCCCGAATCACCGCCTGGTCGGGCAGGTAGGCGAGCGCGCGCCGCGCCGCCGCGTTCAGGTCTGCCGCCTTCCACTTCGACAACGCCGACTCCAGCTCCGCCCGTCTCCGCGCGAGGTCCTCCGACAGGACGTATTTCTTGAAATCGTCGTCCGAAAAGCCGGCGTGAAACGATTCCTCCCGCCTTTTCAGCCGGACGTACGGCTCGCACTCGAAGAGACGTCGCCAGGAAGCGTCGGACACGGGCTTTCCGGCGGACCTTTCGTCGAGGATCGCGAGCACCGAGTCGGCCTCGCTCGTGTCGAGCCTCAGCGCAACGCGGTCGGCGGCCGGCGCCGCTGCCGAAACGCCGGCCGCGGCGAGGAACGAAAGAGCGAACATCTTCATCTGAGGGAACCCTCCGGAAGGGAGACGCTCCCCCGGCGGCAGGGTTTCGCCGCCGGGGGGTCCGCCCCGCGGGAGACCTACTTTTTCCGCGTGTAGACGATCTCGAGGTCCTTGAACATCTTTCCGTCGGGCCCCCCCATCCACATCTCGTAGCGCATGTGATCGCCGTCGATCATCGACATCCGGCCTTTCATGGGAGTCGGCTTGCCCGTCATGAAGTCGTCCATGTTCCCCGTCTCGGTCAGCGACCCGTCCGCGTCCCATCCTCCGGTCATGACGAGCATGCCGGTGCCGAACGTGTCCATCCATACCGTCTGCGTCGTCTTCTTCGCGTTGTCGTATCCGGAGACCCCGAAGCCGTTGAACGGCTGCCCCATCATCGAGCCGGAGAAAGACTGCGTCAGGTAGCGCCCGCCGAGGATCATCTTGAACTCCGCCGTGGCCATCGATTCCGACGCGGGCGCGCCGGGCGCCATCCACTGGCTCACCTTCGCCGTCCAGGATCCTTCGTTTCCAGCCATCTTCTTGTGGGCGTCGCCGGGCGTCGCGTACTTCGCCCAGGCCTCCATCATCGCTTTGTCGTCGCCGGACGCCGGGGCGGCGGGCTTCTTGTCGTCGGCCGCCGAAAAGCGCGCGAAGGACGCGCAGAGAGCCAGACCCAGGACCGTGAGAAATCGTCGGTTCATGAACTCCGTTCCTTTCTCGCCGAAGGCGAAAGAGAGATTTTGCGCGAAGTCTGCCCGATCGGCACGAGACAAATCAAGCCTTTCGCGCTCCCTGGAACGCGGGCCGGCCGCCGTCATAGAATGGCGGGCTTGACCGGACACCCGACACGATGAAAGGAGCCTCCTCATGTCCAGCCGCCGGTCCGCCCTGGCCGCCTGCTTTCTTCTCCTGGTTCCGGCCTTGAGCTTCGCCACCGAATCTTCCGCGCCGGCGACGGCGGCAGCCGGGAACCCGCTGCTCGCGAAATGGACCGGCCCCTACGGCGGCGTCCCGCCGTTCGACAAGGTCAAGGTCGCCGACTTCAAGCCCGCGCTCGAGGCGGCGATGGCCGAGAACCTGGCCGAGATCGACGCGATCGCGAACAACCCGGCGACGCCGAACTTCGAGAACACGATCGCCGCCCTCGAGCGCGCCGGAAAGCCGTTCGAGCGCGTCTCGACGATCTACGGCATCTTCCGCTCGACGATGAGCTCGGACGACTTCCAGACGGTCGAGCGGAGATGGCGCCGAAGCTCGCGGCCTTCGACGACCAGATCGTCCAGAACGAGAAGCTCTTCGCGCGCATCAGCGCGGTCTACGACGCCCGCGAATCGAGCGGGCTCACGCCCGAGCAGAAGCGGCTCGTCTGGCTCGACTACACGCAGCTTCGTCCGCGCCGGCGCGAAGCTCGAGCGGCGCGGCGAAGAAGCGCGTGGCGGAGATCAACCAGCGCCTCGCGACGCTCTTCACGAAGTTCAGCCAGAACGTGCTCGCCGACGAGAAAGACTACGTCGCTCTTCCTCGACAGGGAGGCCGACCTCGCCGGCCTGCCCGAGTCCGTCGCGGGCCGGCGCGGCCGCCGCCGCCGAGACGCGCGGGCACAAGGGCAAGTGGGCGATCCTGAACACGCGCTCCAGCATGGAGCCGTTCCTGACGTACTCCGACCGCCGCGACCTGCGCGAGAAGGTCTGGCGGACCTTCTACAACCGCGGCGACAACGGCGACGCGCACGACAACAACACGATCATCACGGAGATCCTGAAGCTGCGCGCCGAGCGGGCCAAGCTGCTCGGCTACGCGACCCACGCCCACTGGCGGCTCGAGAACAGCATGGCGAAGACGCCCGAGCGCGCGATGGAGCTGATGGAGGCGGTCTGGAAGCCCGCGGTCGCGCGCGTCCACGAGGAGGTCGCCGACATGCAGGCGATCGCCGACGCAGCGGCGCGAAGGCGGCGCGAAGATCACGATCGAGCCCTGGGACTACCGCTACTACGCCGAGAAGGTCCGCAAGGCGAAGTACGACCTCGACCAGAACGAGGTCAAGCCGTACCTGCAGCTCGAGAAGCTGCGCGAGGCGATGTTCTGGGTCGCGGGCGAGCTCTTCGGGCTTCGCAGTTCACGCCCGTCGACAGACGTGCCGGTCGTACCACCCGGACGTGCGCGTCTGGGAGGTGACCGACGCCGCCGGCAAGCACGTCGGCCTCTGGTACTTCGACCCGTACGCGCGGCCCGGCAAGCAGCTCGGGCGCCTGGATGAACGCCTACCGCGCCCAGGAGCGCTTCGACGGCGAGGTCACGACGATCGTCTCCAACAACGCGAACTTCGTGAAGGGCAAGCCGGGCGAGCCGGTCCTGATCAGCTGGGACGACGCCGACGACGCTGTTCCACGAGTTCGGCCACGCGCTGCACGGCCTCCTGTCCGACGTGACCTACCCGTCGCTGTCGGGCACGACGGTCGCGCGCGACTACGTGGAGTTCCCGTCGCAGCTCCTCGAGCACTGGCTCGCGACGCCCGAGGTGCTGAACCGCTTCGCGCTGCAACGTACCAGACGGGCAAGCCGATCCCGAAGGAGCTCGTGGAGAAGATCGAGAAGGCGTCGACGTTCAACCAGGGCTTCGCGACCGTCGAGTACCTGTCGACGGCGCTCGTCGACATGAAGCTGCACCTCGCCGGCGACGCCGACAAGACGATCGACCCGCACGCGTTCGAGCGCGAGACGCTCGCCGCGCTCGGCATGCCGACGGAGATCGTCGATGCGCCACCGCACGCCGCAGTTCGCGCACATCTTCTCGAGCGACGGCTACTCGGCCGGCTACTACAGCTACCTCTGGGCCGACACGCTGTCCGCCGACGCCTTCGAGGCGTTCACCGAGGCCGGCGGCCCCTACGACAAGGCCGTCGCGCAAGCGGCTGCGCGAGAACGTCTTCTCCGTCGGCAACACGGTCGACCCGGCCGACGCTTACCGCGCGTTCCGCGGGCGCGACCCGGGAATCGCCGCGCTGATGCGCAAGCGCGGGTTTCCGGTGCCCGCAGCCGCGCCGGCCTCGGGCGGGGCTCCCTAGAAGACTACCGGCCGCTAGCGAAGAGGCGGACCTCCTCGGGATCGTTCGGAAGGCGGATCCGGCGCTCGAAGCGCAGCCCGAGCTTCTCGAGCACCTTCACGGAGCGCTCGTTGTCGAGCGACGTGATCGCGAGAATGCGCGAGAAGCCCAGGACGTCCCGGCCATAGGCCACCGCCGCGGCCGCGGATTCGTACGCGAAACCTTTGCCCCGGAAGGCGGGGAGAAACGCGAACCCGACGTCGACGTCGTCGAGAGTGTCTCTCTTGAGCAGCCCGCAGATTCCCGCCGGCTTTCCGCTCTCCTTTACCTCCACGAGACACAGGCCGATGCCGAGGCGCTCGTACATGTCCATCGGGCCCTTCCGGATGTAAGCCTGTGCTTCCTCGGTCGTTCGCACGCCGCGGTCGCCGATGAATCGCAGCCAGTCGGGGTCGTTCAGGAGCTCGAGGATGAACTCCGCGTCGTCCGGCGTCAGCCGGCGAAGGATGAGTCGATCCGTTTCGAGGCGCCGCATGGGAAGCGTCCCGACTCTATCCGAGGACCCGTGCGAAAATCCCCCCATGGCGAACGAAGCGAATAAACCGAATGAACCGATGGAAGTCTTGCTCGACGAGCTCGAAGCGATGCCGTCCCTGCTCGAACGTCGGGCGGCGGAGTGTCCGCCCGAAGCGCTCCGGCGAAAACCCGCCGAAGGGGAATTCTCGTTTCTCGAGAACGTGTGGCACCTCGCCGACCTGGAGCGCGAAGGGTTCGGAACGAGGATCCGGCGCCTCCGCAGCGAGGAAGGGCCCCGGCTTCCCGACTTCGACGGCGCGGGCACCGCGCGGGCGCGGGACTACAACCGACTCGACCTCGCGCGGGGGCTCGCGGCCTTCGCCGAGTCCCGGAGGGAGAACCTCGCCGCCCTCCGGAGCCTCGGCCCGGCCGACTGGGACCGGGCCGGCTCGCAGGAGGGCGTGGGCCCGATTCGGCTGCGCGACGTGCCTCACATGATGCGAGAGCACGACGCCTCCCACCGTAAGGAGATCGAGGAGCTGTTCTCTACGATTCGATGACCGACAGGAAGTTCCCCGCCGGGTCCTTGAACCAGGCGATCTTCATGCCGTGGCCCCGGGCGATTCCCTTCTCGTCGGTCTTCATCTCGCCGTCCCGGTAGACCTCGAAGCGAGCGCCCCGTTTTGTGAGCTCCGCGACGGTCTCGTCGATATCGCCGATCGGAAAATTGAGGATCGTGAACGTCGCGGGAACGTGGTTTCCCTTCGGGTACACGAAGACCGGCGAGCAGCCGGAAATGTTCAATTCCAGCCCCTCTTTCTTTTCGACGACGTCCAGCCCGAGCGTCTCGTGGTAGAACTTCGCCGCCTTCTTCAGGTCGTTGACGGAGAAGCTGGAAAACGCCCGCGTGTTCTTGAACATTTCGGTTTTCGTTTCGACTTCCTGTTCGGCTGTGGCCTTCATCATTCCTCCGTGATTTCAATCCGTTTCGAGCGTGCCCGTGAGCGGGTACCACTCCTTCTGGTTCGACGCGATGCCGAAGCATTTCTGCGTCTCGAAATTCAGTGCGACCGTCAGCGTGTAGCCGGAGTCCGACAAATACGACACGAGATGCGCGGCGGGTGCGATCTCGAAAGAGGCGTACCTCGCGCCGGCGGCGTCCCCGCCTTTCTCGCTCTTCGCGTCTTTTTTCGAGACATCTCGCCACACCACCCGGCCGTCCGGGCGAAACGTGTGCTCGTAAGTCGTTCCGGCGGTTGGACCTTCATCGAACCTCCAGCGGAGCGTCATCCCCGCGAGAGACTTCGAAACCTCCAGCTCGGCGGTTGCTCGCATGATTTCACCTCCCTCTCGAGAGGCGTGCAAGACTCGTTCCGGATCGGAGGGCGACGCGTTGCTTCGCTGCGCTCGATTCGCGGCTACAGCCCGTAGCGGCGCTCCCGGGACGAGCGAATACTCATTCCCGGAGCCCGGGAGCAGGTTCGGTGCAGCCGCGGCCGCCCACGAGACTCGCTTCGTCCCCGACCGCGATCTCCCCGCCTTCCAGCACGAAACAGTTCAAGGCGAGCTGTCCGCCGAACCGGCGATAGATGTCGCGCGTGATCGAAGCGTCCTGCGCGAGCGTGTCGGGGTCGAACGACGTCATGATGCACCGCAGACGCAGGTCCTGAACGCCGATCCGGACGCTTCCGATTCGAAGGCACCGTCCCGGCCACTCGCGCTCGGCGAGGCCGTCGACGCCCCCGATCACGATGTTGGGCCTCAGGCGGCGCCCGTCCTGCCCGAACGCGGCGATCGCGCCGTCCGTCGCGACGAGCAGCGGCAGCACGTCGAACCGCTCCGCGCCCTCGAACCGCACGAGCGTCGAGCCTTTCCCCGCGATCTTCGCGACGTCGGCGGCGACCGGCGCGCTCTTCCAGGGCCGTCCGTCGACGAGCGGCTCCCCGCCGGGCCCGAGCGTCCCTCGGTGGCCCAGGAAAAGCGGATGCGTGCGCGACGTGATCACACGACCCAGGGCATCTTCCACGTGGACGATACGGTCACCCTCGATGCCCAGCGCCCCGACTCGCGCGCGGTCGAGCCGCTCTCCCGCCATCGTCTTGACGGGGTATCGCCAGATCTCGGTGACCTTCATGCGCCGGCAATCGTACCCGGAACAGGGCTTCGCTCGGCCCGCTCGGTCCAGCCCCAGCGCCGGCTCGGCAAGCGGGTCCTGTCGCGGGACTCGCCCCACTTTTCCGCTCGCTGCGTTCTAAGGCCTTTGCGACGACTCCGGCCGCGAGCGGCAAAAGGGGTCTGCCCCGCGCCACCCGCCCTTCTAGCCCGGCGCTTCAACCTCGCTCAGCTCCTCTGGCGAAGGGAGTGGCCAGGATGGAGCGGTGCGAGGCGGTCTGCGCCGAAAGGTGGTTCGAGCTGGAGGCGCAACTGGAAGGCTCCTGTTCCCTCAGCGAGCGAGGCCGAGCGAATCCCGAAGGCGCGAGCCTCTTCGAGGGAGGCGCCGAAGACCCGCGGGGTCTTGCGCTCTCGGGCCGAGCGAGCCCCTACTTCCCCAGCTCCTTCAGCGCCTCGGCGGCCCGCTTGTTCTTCGGGTCGAGCGCGACGGCGCGCTCGAAGGCGGCGCGGGCTTCCGCGGGCTTGCCGGACGTCTTCAGCGCGCGCCCGAGCCCGAACGCCGCGCCGGAAGACTTCGGATACGCGGCCGCGTTCGCTTCGAGAAGCGCGACGGCGGAAACGGAGTCGCCCATCTTCAGCATCTGGTAGCCGATCGCCTGGATGCCGGCGTCCGTATCGACCTCCGGATAGGCCCGCCGAAATCCACGGTAGCTCCACATCACGGCCTCCCGGTCGGCGCGCTCCGCGAAGAGCTTCTCGAGAAGGGTCTGCAGCGCCGTTCGCGAAAAGTTCGGCGGAGAGAACACGGAGGGATCCAGTTTCTCGTTTACCGTGATCGAGCCCCATTTCATCTCGTTCAGGACCCGGCCGCTCGCAATCTCGACTTCGCGGGAAGAGAACGCGAAGAGCACTCCCTCGACCGGCCGATAGTCGAAGAAACGCTCCTCCGACGCGACGGAATTTCCAAACGCGTGGATCGGCGCGACTTTTCGCTCCGCGATCAGCAGCCAGCTCTCCGAATCGATCAGCTCGTCCTGCTCGAACCCGTCCATCATCCGGACGCGAAGCCGGTAAGCGTCGCGGTCGCCGACTTTTTCCCTGCCGATCAGCGTCACGGACGAGCCCTTTTGCTCGAAATCCGCGAGCGGGCCGTCGATCTCCAGGCCGTGCCTCGACGCCGCGGACGCCGCGCCGACGGTGCGCATCACGATTCCGGGGTCGCCGTAGAACTCCCACGCGCTGCCGTCATAGCCTTCCGCGAATTCCGGGTCCGGCTTCGCCGGGTCGCCGACGAGCTTGTAGAACGGACGCATGATCGCCATCGTGGCGTTCCCATTGACTTCGCTTCCTTCCCGGTATTCCCCGCGGTAGACAGCCGTTCGAAGATTGCGAAGCCTCTCCGCTCCCCCGCGCGCATCCACGTACCGGTCGACGATCCCCTTCGCCGTGGGGGTCGCGGCGCCGGCCGCGCGAACCGAAAGACACAGACCCAGAGCGCATCCGAATGCTCGAATGGACATGAATTTCACCGCCTTTGCTGTCCGTAGGACGGAGGTGACCAGGGAAAGGTTACGGCGCGAGCCGTTCGCGCTTTCTTAAGGAGATGTTAAGCGGCGGCCCTCCCGGGCGAGTTTCGGGAGATGCTAGCCGTTACGAATGAGACCCTTCTCCCGGAAAACGGTGCTCCTCCTCGTCGCCCTGCTGTGCGGCCCGCGTGTGCGCGCGGGCCTTCGCCGCGCCGAAGCGGCTCCCGCCGCGCAGGCGGGCGTTCGCCACGTGACCGTCGCCGGCTACATCGGCGACTCGATGTGCGGGCTGCATCACGGCAAGTCGGTGGTGTCCCCCGCCCAGGAGCGGGAATGCACGATCCAGTGCGTCTCCGACGGCAGCAAGTTCATCCTGGCGGACCGGGCCAACCGCAAGGTCTACCAGCTGGAGGACCAGTTGGCGCCGCGGCGCTTCGCGGGAAAGAAGGTGCGGGTCACCGGAGAGATCGAAGAGGACGGCCTTCACGTGGAGACGATCGAACCCGCGGAATAGATTCCCGGGCTTCGCTTGGCCCGATTGGCGGCCCCAGCCCGCAGCGGCGCTCGGCAGTTCCTCGCTCGCCGAAAAGAACTCGCCCATCGGGCTTCACCTCGGCAACCGCTCACCGAGGGGGGCTTCGGGGACTTCGAGCGAACACATCCGCTCACATGCGACTCTGGGGCTTTGCAACGACTCCGCGCCGCGAGCGGCAAAAGGGGGTGCCCCGCGCCACCCGCGACTTCTTGCGCCGGCGTGTTGGAGCCCCGACCCTCGCGGGTCGTTGCGGGCTCAGGAGATGGGGCTCCAACTCCGCGGGAGGAGGGTCGCGAGAGAGGGAATCGGTTGTCTGAGGCGCCGTCTCGTGCGCCGACCCAAGGTGGAAGCTCGAAGACCGAAGAGCGCGAAACCGGGAAAGCCGTCCCTGTTCACACTGCAGCGGTCGGCGCAAGGCGACGAGTTCCGATTCCCGAAGGAGCGACCGCCTCCCGCGCGCTCCGTCGACGGAGGCACCGAAGACTCCGCCAGGGGCTTCAGTCGCTCTCGGGCCGAGCGAACCCTTCGTTTCGATTCGAGAATTCTACCGCCGCGCCGCGTCAACCGGCTAGCGGCGAGTCGCGTCAACACGAAGAATGAGGTCGTCGACGAGCGGGTTTCGCGCAAACCGCAGGAATCGCACCGGCGGCGCGAACACGATCCGATCGCCGAGGGCGGTCGCCTCCCGCAACGTCAGCGTCATGAGCGGCGGATTCGTGAACCGCTCGTAGCTGATGTTGACGATCTGCGCGAGCAGGACGTGGGCCTCCTCGCCGCCCTTCTTCACGATCAGCTCGCTTCCCGCGTCCCAGACTTCGTCGGCGAGCGGGGCGATGAGCCATCGGTAGAGAAAAGCGCCGAGCAGCGCGACCGGCCCCAACACGCTCCACACGATGGCGCGGCTGCCCGGCTTCGGGTGGCGATCCGCGAACACCGCGATCGCCACGACCACGAGCGTCCCGAAGTACAGCACGGGAAACATCTTCTTCAGGAACCAAGTCTGGCGAGACGAGATGAGCTTCATGCAGTCGCCGTATTATCCCTTCTCTCGCACACGAGGCCACCCTCCTGTATTCTCTGGAGACATCATGCCGCCGCTCGACGAGAAGCCGTTTCGATCCCCGGGCGAGTCCGACGAGCCCTCGCAGGTGCACGTCCAGATGAGCCAGCCGCGCGTGCGGCCCCACGTCGCTCCGGCCGCCGGAAAAACGGGAGCCCTGACGAAGGCGGACTACGTGACGAGCTTCCTCGTCGCCTGGCAGCCCACTCCGACGCCCCCGGCCCACTGGGTCGAGCTCCTGCGGCAGGCCCCGTTCGGCACGCAGACGATCCGCGCGCGCGACCTGCACTGGGACGGCCGCTATTTTTCGATCGAGCTTCCCAACGAAGGGGACATCGAGGCCTTCAGCATCGAGATGCCCGACTGGGTGGCCTTCGCGAACGCCGAGTTCGGCCGCCGCGAGCACACTCCCGCCGAAGAGGCGCTCGCGGAGGCGCAGAAGCGCGCGCAGGAGCTGGAAAACCGATTGCGGCGCTAGCGAGCCCTGAACCTAATCGTTTCGCGAACGAAATGCCCAGAGCGCGAGAAGCGCGGCGACGACGGTCGCGACCCACGAGGTCCAGATCGGAATGCGGTGGAGGCCGAGATAGACATTCATTCCCCGAAGCGCCCTCACGGCGTGCCCCGCCGCGACCAGGAGAAACACCAACCCCGAGACAACCGGATAAGCGCTCTTTTTCATAGTGCGAGCATCATATCCGGGTGGATGCGGCCAAGATCGTTTCCCTTCTTTGGCTTGCCCAGGATTCTATGCCTCTCCCGCGTGGGCAGTGAGCAAGCCCTCGTTGGGCCAAGTCCTCATCGCCCCGATTCCCCGATCGCTTTCCCAAGCTCTCGCGCAGTCGCGCCGAGGGTGAACAGCGACCGAACCAGCAGATCCATCGAGACCGACCGGTCAGCCGCTTCCATCTTCGCCACGCGCGACTGGCTCGAATGTAGCCGCTTCGCAAACGCGGCCTGCGAGAGCCGATGATGGATTCGGGTGTCACGAAGTAAGCGGCTTAGGGTCAGCTTGAGCTCGATCAGGGCCTCCTCTGCCTGACTCAGCCCGAGGAACTCCGCTGCCGTGCCGACCTTCCAGCCGGCCGCGGCCAGCCCAGTCGCCTCGCAGTTCTCATTCGCTCAGTATATGTCACTTCTGACATAACACCCATCCCTCTCCACCTGGAGAGGGGGGACCGCCGCAGCGGTGGGTGAGGTGGAAACTGCGACCCAGGGCGATTCTTTGATTTCACAAACGAAGTGCAACACCTTCTGATGGGGGTGCTGCGATGGGGCGCCAATACGGGCAGCTTGGGATCCAGGAACGGTGTGAGATTGCCCGGCGTCGCTGCGCCGGGCAATCGATCCGGCAAATCGCGGCAGGTCTGGATCGCGCGCCATCGAGCGTTGCTCGGGAGCTGAAGCGCAACAGCACGACGTCGGGCGGGTATCAGCCCGTTTACGCCGGTCAACAGGCCAAGGCACGGCGCTGGACCGGCAGCAAACTGTTGCGTCGGCCCGACCTCCAGGCTCTGGTCTTGGACCGCCTCAGTCAGGGATGGTCGCCGCAGGAGGTCGCCGGCAGGCTCGCGCGCGAAGAAGGCCGGCCGGTTGTCAGTCATGAAACCATTTATCGCTTCATCGCCGCTCAGATCGCTCGCACCAAGGATTACTCCTGGCGGCTCTACCTCCCCCGCGGCAAGAGCAAGCGCGGCCGACGCTCCCCAAAACACGGCAACTCGACCGTGCACATCCAAAACCGTGTCCCCATTGCTCTGCGACCCCCAGAAGCCAGTGACCGAACCAACCCTGGCCATTGGGAGGCCGATCTCATGCTCTTTGCCACCTATGGGCAGGCCGTCTTGGCCCTTCACGAACGTACTTCTTGACTGACGGTTATCCTGCGTCAACAAAGCAAGGCCGCCGCACCTCTTGTCTCTACCATCGAAAATCTTCTGCGACCTCTTCCCCCGTCCCTGCGCCGCACCGTGACCTTCGACAACGGAACCGAGTTCGCTTTCCATCACCGCCTGGGGAAAACCCTCGGAGTCGAAACATTCTTTTGCGATCCACGGTCTCCTTGGCAGAAGGGCGGAGTCGAAAATGCCATCGGCCGGCTTCGTCGCTTCCTCCCCCGAAAAACCGACCTGGCAGTCCTTCCCACGAGCCAAATCCTCCGCCTTGCCCAACTCTACAATCACACACCTAGGAAATGCCTTGACTTCCAAACCCCGGCCGAGGTCTTCTCTCATCTGTTGCACTTCAAATGTGAATCCACCTCCCCGCGTTCGCGGGAATGACGGGGCTGGGCGCGCCGGGGAGGGGTCGGCGTATCGTCGATTTGGTAGACTTTCTTGCGCAAATGTCCTTTCCACGGGCGGCGATTCTCGTGCTCGGCCTCGCCCCGTTCTTCGGAGCGCGGCCTGCCGCGGCCGCGCCTTCCCGCGACCCGCGGGAATTCGCCGTCGATCGGCTGCCGGCGGACTTCTCCGGAACGTGGGAGATCTTGTTCGACGACGGCCGCTGGCGTCCCGTGACGATCCCCGGAACCTGGCAGGAGAGCGGCTATCCGAACCACGGCTTCGCGTGGCTGCGCGTTCGGTTTCGGGTTTCGTCCGGCGCCGCTGAGCAGGCGCTCGCGCTGGCCTCGACGCAGATCCGCGACGCCGAGGAAGTTTTCCTCGACGGACGCCGGATCGGCGGCGCGGGCGGCTTTCCACCCGTCTACGCGAAGGCCACGCTGCTCGATCGCGTCTACCCGCTGCCGGTCACCCTCGGCGCCGGACCGCATGTCCTGTCTTTCCGAATCTACAACGCCGGGCCGCGCGGCGGCGGAATCACCGGAGTGCCGAGAATCGAGCGGCTCGAGGATGCGCTCGGGCGCCGGTCCGGCCGCGACTTGTTCCGGTTGCTCCTCGCCTCGTCGATCGGCGCGATCGGCCTCGTCGCTCTGATTTTCTATCTGCGCGACCGCCGCCAGCGCGAGCTCTTGTTCTTCTTTTTCTACGCCCTCTCGATCTCCGCCTACCAGCTCACCTGGCTCTCCGCGTGGAGCCAGGCGCGATCGCCGGTCTGCTGGCAGTTCCGGCTGAACATGTTTTTCATCTTCGTCATTCTCGGGTTCTACATCGTCTTCAACCTCCGCGTGTTCGGCCGGGCCTTTCGGCGGCGGCACGTGGCGGCTCTCGCCGTGATCGCCACGCTGTCCGCGCTGACGCTCGCCTGGCCTCGCGTGGACGATCTCTACGTTTTTCTCGCGGTCGACGAGATCGTGTTCGTCCTCGTCGCGGTCGAAATGCTGACGAACCTCGTCCAGGACACCCGCCGCCGAATTCCGTACGCCGCGCCGGTTCTGGCCGGCACGGTCGTCTGCGTCTTCGGCGCGGGCTACGACATTCTGCAGGACATGGGGCTCCTGGGAGATCCCGCCGGGACGTTCCGGCTGCTCGGCCCCGCGATCCTGGTCTTCACCCTGGTCTACCTGTGGGTCATGGCCGACCGATTCGCGTGGGCGAACCAGGCCGCGGTCGACCGACCCGCTGACCGGACTGCCGAATCGCAATCTCCTGTTCGAGCGGCTGTCGCAGGAGCTTTCCCGGTCCCGGCGGACGGGTCAGCCGTGCGCGCTCGCGATCCTCGATCTCGACAATTTCAAGGCTTTCAACGACCGCTTCGGCCACCTCGCGGGCGACCAGTTCCTGCGGGTCGTCGCCAACGCGATCCAACGGGCGACGAGGGACACCGATCTCGTCGCCCGCTACGGCGGCGAGGAGTTCGTGATCGTGCTGCCGGGGAGCGACCGCGAGATCGCAACGCGTTGCCTCGAGAGGATCCGCTTCGAAGTCGCGCAGACGCGCCTCGGGTCCGACTCCGAGACGCGCACCGCCTCGATCGGCGCTGTCATCTACGATCCCGTTTCGCAGCCCTCGATCGGGATGTTGCCGCTGCTCCGAAACGCCGACGCGGCGCTGTATTCCGCCAAGGCCGAGGGCCGCAACCGCCTCGTGCTCGTCAAGGGCCCGCTGCGCGAAACCATCTCCGGTCCCACGCCGATCCCGAAGCTTCGCACGCGCTGACTTCTCCGAGCTCCCGAAAAAAGAAGCCGGGCTCCCGGTCATCCAACCGGGGGCCCGGCGGGAAGGAGATTACCGCTTCGAAGAAGCGGGGGCCGCGGCCGGCTTCGCGGCCGGGCGTTTGGAAACGCTCCGGCGGTGACGGCGCGTCGACCTCTTCACCGCGGGCTTCGGGCTCGGCGGTGCTGGCGGTGTTTTGTCCGGACGTCGCGTTGGCAGACGGCGCCGGGGTCGCCTTGGCGGACGACGGCGAGGCCGCCGGGCTGGCGGCGAAGACCGCTGCCGACAGGGACAGGATCCCCGAGGCGGCGAGAGCTGCGAGTTTCTTCATGACCTTGTTACTCCCCTGTCTCCCGTTGGGTTGTCGAGGTGGGAGACTCCGTAAGACCTCGCCAACCCCTATTGGAACTCTCGTGCCACGCGTCGCCAGAAGCCAAGCTCAACGGCGCGCGGCACTTCGCAAAGGCGGGGTTTTTTGGAGCCGGCGAAATCTGAACGAATTCGTCTATCCCAGTTCGACGTCTTCGTGTTTTTCGATTTGGGAAGAATCTATTCCCGGATTTCGATCTTCCCCGACCTGCAAGCGGGGAGGGGCGGCGCACATGAAGCCTTCTTCCGATTTCCCTCTCCCGGCGGGAGAGGGTGCCGCGCAGCGGCGGGTGAGGGAAGGAGCGCCGGGGTGGGGTCAAAGCTCGACCCGAGCGATTCTTTGATTTCACAAACGAAGTGCAACACCTTCTGATGGGGGTGCTGCGATGGGGCGCCAATACGGGCAGCTTGGGATCCAGGAACGGTGTGAGATTGCCCGGCGTCGCTGCGCCGGGCAATCGATCCGGCAAATCGCGGCAGGTCTGGATCGCGCGCCATCGAGCGTTGCTCGGGAGCTGAAGCGCAACAGCACGACGTCGGGCGGGTATCAGCCCGTTTACGCCGGTCAACAGGCCAAGGCACGGCGCTGGACCGGCAGCAAACTGTTGCGTCGGCCCGACCTCCAGGCTCTGGTCTTGGACCGCCTCAGTCAGGGATGGTCGCCGCAGGAGGTCGCCGGCAGGCTCGCGCGCGAAGAAGGCCGGCCGGTTGTCAGTCATGAAACCATTTATCGCTTCATCGCCGCTCAGATCGCTCGCACCAAGGATTACTCCTGGCGGCTCTACCTCCCCCGCGGCAAGAGCAAGCGCGGCCGACGCTCCCCAAAACACGGCAACTCGACCGTGCACATCCAAAACCGTGTCCCCATTGCTCTGCGACCCCCAGAAGCCAGTGACCGAACCAACCCTGGCCATTGGGAGGCCGATCTCATGCTCTTTGCCACCTATGGGCAGGCCGTCTTGGCCCTTCACGAACGTACTTCTCGACTGACGGTTATCCTGCGTCAACAAAGCAAGGCCGCCGCACCTCTTGTCTCTACCATCGAAAATCTTCTGCGACCTCTTCCCCCGTCCCTGCGCCGCACCGTGACCTTCGACAACGGAACCGAGTTCGCTTTCCATCACCGCCTGGGGAAAACCCTCGGAGTCGAAACATTCTTTTGCGATCCACGGTCTCCTTGGCAGAAGGGCGGAGTCGAAAATGCCATCGGCCGGCTTCGTCGCTTCCTCCCCCGAAAAACCGACCTGGCAGTCCTTCCCACGAGCCAAATCCTCCGCCTTGCCCAACTCTACAATCACACACCTAGGAAATGCCTTGACTTCCAAACCCCGGCCGAGGTCTTCTCTCATCTGTTGCACTTCAAATGTGAATCCACCTTCCCGCGTGCGCGGGAATGACTCGGGCGACGGAATCCAGCGGTCAGCCCGCTTAATTCGGTTCCCTTCCCGTCGGCGGCCGCAGAGCGAGGAGCTGGCGGTTCAACGACCACGCGACGACGCGTGGCCTGCCCGGCCCCGGCGGATTCGGGAAGGGCAGGTACGCCTCGAGCCCCTCGCCGAACGGAACGACGCGGCCCGGAAGTCCCGCCCGCCCCGCCCACGACGAAACGAGGCCCGGTTCCCAGGCGACGAGCGCGAACGGCGCGGGCTCCGCCGGCAGGAAGGCCCCGTAGCTCCCTTCGTCCGCATAGGCCGGAACCGCGCGGATTTTTTCGAGGGACAGAAAATTGATTCCGTAGACGTCCCAGTAGTCTCCGACGACGTAAACGACGTTCTCCCGCCGGAGAAAATCGAGGAGGCGGGTTTCCGCGCCGAGCGCGCGGACCCGCTCCGGCTCGAACGCCGGATAGCCGGCGTTCGCGAGGGTGTACGCCGGCCAGACCGCGAAAAGCGCGACTGCCCACCCGGCCCGGACGCGCTCCGAGACGGCCGAAGAGATTCGCGAGGAGAATCGGCGTCGCGAGCGCGACCGGGAGCGCGTAGCGCACCGTCGCGCCCCGGACGCCGCCCGTCCACGAAAAGACGTTTGCTGCCGCCGTGGCCGCGACGATCAGCGCGGGCAGCAGGTCTTCCCACGGAGAGGCTTCGCGCAAATGCGAGATCTCTCGACCGCGAAAGAGGCGCCACAGACAGAACCCCGCCGCGAGAGCGAGCTCGACGAGGAGCAAGCCGCCGAGGACCGCGTTGGCGCCCGGCCCGACGCGCCGTGCATTCGAGACGCGCCCATGCGCGAGCGAGGCGCGGCCGAGCGCGAGCTCCACGAGGTCGTACGCCGCGAAATGCCGGGCGTTGTCCGCGATTTGCGCGAGGCCCCCCGCGGGCGCGATCGGATACTGACTCGAACGGAAGGTGGCCAGCGGATGCATGGCGTTGTAGGCGAGGAACGGCAGCGCTCCCAGGAGGAACCCGGCGGCGATTCGAGGAGCGGCCCGCGGGCCGCCGCGGCGCCGGCGCGCCTGAAACCCGATCCAGATCAGCGCGGGGACCGTCACGGTCAGGCTCAGGAGATTGTTCCAGAGCCCGAGGCCGGCGCAGAGGCCGGTCAGCCAGGCCGAGAGGACGACCGTCTTTCCGCCGACCACGCGGGCGGCGAACGCGAGCGTGGCGGCGCCCAGGAACATCAGGACGTCATAGCCGGTGGGCCGCGCGCAGACGTCGGTCACGGCCAGGAGGGGAATCGCGGCGAGCGCAGCGGCGAAAGCCGCGCGGCGCCCGGGCAGAAGCTCCTTCGCGAACAACGCGTAGGCCGCGACGAATCCCACGCCCGCCGCGAACGGGGCGACGAGCAGCGCTCCGGACGAAATTCCGAAAATCCGGAACACGGCCGCGTGGAAGTAGCCTTCGAGCGCACCGAGCCGCACACCGGAATAGAAGACAGGGTGGTGGCCGCGCAGGACCTTGAACGCCGTCAACCCCGTCATGACGGAGTCAGATTCCCCGCGGAGCCTCGCCACGGGCAACGCGAGCGCCACGCGGAACGCGGCGCCTGCCGCGACGAGGACGGCCAAAGCGAGGTTCTCGCGGAGCCGGAAGAACGACAATCGCTCTTCCATCGAAATTCCTAGCGTCCCCGCGCCGCCTCGCCGCGGAGCACGAGGCAGGTGCTCGTCGCGAAGGCGACGAGCGAGCCGCCTTCGTCGCGGACGTCGCACTGCAGCAGCACGACCTTGCGCCCCGCCTTCTTGACTTCTCCGCGCGCGGTGAGCCGGCCGCTCCAGACCGGCTTCGTGAAGTTCACTTTGAGCTCGATCGTCGTGAACGACTCCTCTTCTTCGAGCGTCGAATAGCAGGCGACCCCCATCGCGAGGTCGGCGAGATCGCACAACACCCCGCCGTGCACGGTCCCCATCGTGTTCGCGTGCCGGGCGTCGGCGTGAAGCTCCAGGAGCGCGATTCCCTCGTCGAAGGAGATCACGCGCATGCCGATGAGCTTCGCTACCGGCGGCGCGAGCTCCGGCAGGTCGTGGAGTCGCATTTTCTCGATGTTCTTCATCCGGCGCCGCAAATCTACCTCACCGAACGCAGAGGAAGCGCGCAGAAGGGCCTCCGGGCGCTGACGCTCCGGCCGTCCTCGTTCGTGTCATCATCGGGCGAGAGGAGGTCCCCATGGACGACCGTCCCTGCCCGCACCTCGCCGCCGTGGAGACCGTGCGGCACGCCAAACGCCGGGAATGCGAGGAATGCGTGAAGATCGGCGCGCAGTGGGTCCACCTGCGCACGTGCCAGCAGTGCGGCGCGACGCTGTGCTGCGACTCCTCGCCGAACCAGCACGCGAGCAAACACGCGAAAGCGACCGGCCACCCGGTGATTGCCTCGGCGCAGCCCGGCGAGCGGTGGCTCTATTGCTACCCGGACGACGCGATGGCGGAGTACTGAGGCGGATCCCCGCGGCGGCTAGCCCTGGGACGCCGAAATCTCGCGATTCGCGAAGTCCAGCCGATCGGCGAGCGCGCGCACCACGAACCGGTGGAACGCGAGGGCGAGCTGAGGATCCTCGGCCTCCATTCGCTCGAGAGACGAGCGGGACAGCCGGAGCACCTCGGTGGGCTGGTCCGCGAGAACGCGCGCGCCGCGTGGCGCCGTGCGGTAGAGGCCCATCTCTCCGACGATCGTGTGCCGGTGCATCGATCGCAGCCGCGACTCGTTCCCCTCGGGAGAGCGAAAGATGACACTGACCCGGCCGGAGGAGATCAGGCAGAGAAACTCCGCCGGGTCTCCCTGGACGAAGAGCGTGTCGCCCGCCCCGTACGACACCGCTTCGAGGTAAGCGCCGAGCCGTCGAAACATTTCCGGTCCGCCCATCTCGTGGACGAGCCATTCTTCGGCGGACCGCTTCGCGTCTTCGGGCCCGGTCCGCTCCTCGAGCAGGCGTTCCTCGCACCATTCGAGCGCGGCGTCGAGCTCGCGGAAAACCTGGCAGGCTCCGTCCCCGGCGCGCAGCAGGCCGCCCGAACGGAGCTGCCCCCCGACCCTCGAGCCGAGGCCGGAGAGCACGAGGACGAAGCCCTCGCGCTCGGCGAACTGGCGCATCTTGACGAGCACTTTCACGGCCGACGTGTCGATTCCCAGGACATGGCGAAAATCCAGGATCACCCGGCTGCAGGCCCCGCGACCCCGAGTGGACACGGTTTTTTTGACGTGCTGCAGGAGCGCGTTCACGCTCCCGAAGAAGATGAAGCCCTGGAGCCAGATGATCTGGATGGCGTGGCCGTTGCGAACGAGCTCGCGCGTCTCGCCCACGGATCGGAGCACGCGGCTCCCGAACTGGCTTCGGTCCTTTTCCTGCCTCACGAGGCCCACGCGGCTCGTGTTGATCGCGAACGTCACGCACGCGGCGATGATGCCAAGAGCCACGCCCGCGATGAATCCCTCGATCGCGATCGCGAGCAGGATGATGACGACCTGCGCGTAGTCCGCGCGGTCCATGCGCTTCCATCCCTGGACGAACCAGTCGTCGAGGAGATCGGCCCCGAGCCGGATCAGCATTCCGCCGAGGATCGGAATGGGAACCCAGCCGAGCGCGCCCGTCCCGAACGCGAGCGCCGCGAGGCACAGGGCCGCCGCGACGGCTCCGCCGAGGCGGCTGCGCGCGCCGTTCTGGTAGTTGAACAGCGTTCGACTGAGCGAGAGGGTCCCCGCCATGCCGCCCGCGAGCCCCGCGGCGAGGTTCGCAATTCCGTTCACGCGCAGCTCTCGGTCGATGTCGACGTCGTCGCCGAACTGCGTGTCGACCTCGATCGACGTGATGCCGAGCACCAGGGTGAACGCCGTCACGACGATGAGGGCGATCGCTCCGCCCGTTTCTCTCAGCAGAAGAGCCGCCGGGGGCGCCTGCCAGTGGCGGGCGAGCCAGACGATCGGAATCACGGCCTGCCGCGGCATCTTCAGCAGCCAGCCGGCCGCCTGGGCGTCGCCGATCGAAATGCCCGCCAGCGCCCGGCCGGCGTGGGCCAGCGCGATCGTCCCGACCAGAAGGGCCGGAAAGGCGATTCCCCTTCGGCTTCGCTCAGTCGCGGCGAGGGCAAGCGCAAAGAGGATCCCCGCGCCGAGCTGCGCGAGCCGGACGGGCGTCGCGAGCTCCCGGAGAGTCGCCCACCCCGGCTCGACGCGGGTGAGAATGCGCACCGCGCTGACGATCAGGAGCCAGCCGGAGGCCGCCATGAATCCCCCGACGACGGGAAAAGGAACGAAGCGGATCCACCGGCCGATCCGGAATCGGCCGCAGAGGTAGAGGACGAGGCCGTTGAGGATCGCGGCGCCCACCAGAACGAGGAGAGCGATCGCCGCGGTTCCCTCCGCTCCGCCCGCGAGGTGAAGCGACGCGGCGGAGCCGGCGACGCCGACGGCCATCAGCGCCAGGACCGCCGTGGGCTTGGAGTCCGGCCCCCCCACCGCGAAGGGAATGCCGCTGCGGGCCGCGAAGATCGCGGCCGAGATCGCCGCGCCGAGCAGGCCGTATCCGATTCCGACGGGAAGAAACGCCGCCAGGGGCCCGGAAAAGACGGCGGCGGCGTAGCTGACGGAAGACGCGATCAGGAAAATCGCGGTGAGGAGACCGGCGCCGATCTCTTTCGATCGCGCGATCGGAACGCTGCCGCGGTCAGCCGTGTCGTTCATTCTTCCGGTCCGGCGGATTCTAGTTCACCGTCGCGGGCCGGGATGTGAAGTTCCCGTGAAGCCTGCGAGGAAGGATCCGATCCGCTCGGGCGGGACTAGAATCCCAGGCATGCACGAGACACTGAACGACGAAGCCCTGGACCGGATCTTCCGCACCGCCCGGACGCACAGCGCGTGGCTGGACAAACCGGTCGGCGACGACACGTTGCGCCGGCTCTACGACCTGATGAAATGGGGCCCGACGAGCGCGAACACCTGCCCGGCGCGGTTCGTCTTCCTCCGGTCGCCGGAAGCCAAAGAGAGGCTCCGGCCGGCGCTCGCCCCCGGCAACGTCGAGAAGACGATGAAAGCACCCGTCACCGCGATCATCGCCTACGACCTCCTGTTCTTCGAGAAACTGCCGAAGCTGTTTCCGCACAGTCCCACCATGCGCGATCATTTTGCCCGGAACCCCCAGCTCGTCGAGGTCACCGCGAAGCGCAACTCCTCGCTGCAGGGGGCATATCTGCTGATCGCGGCCCGTGCGCTCGGCCTCGACTGCGGCCCGATGTCCGGCTTCGACAACGCGAAGGTGGACGAGGAGTTCTTCGGCGCCGGCAAGGAATGCGAGGGGTGCGAGCAGGAGTTCTTCCCGGCCGGCCACGTGAAGTCGAACTTCCTCTGCAACCTTGGCTACGGGGACGCTTCGAAGCTCTTCCCCCGCGGACCGCGGCTGGCTTTCGAAGAGGCCTGCACGCTGCTGTAGCGCCTCGCTCCAGGTGTATTCTCGACCCGGAGACGCTTCGATGACCGACACGGCCAGAACTCCCGTCATTTCCCAACTCTCCTCCGAGCGTTTCGCGGAGATGTTCCCCACTCTCACGGCGGAACAGGTCCGCCGGGTGGCCGCGGTCGGGCGAGCACGCCCCGTCGAGGCCGGCGAGGTGCTCGTCGAACCGGGCGACCACGACGTTCCCTTCTTCGTCGTCACGCGCGGAGAGCTCGAAATCGTCCGGCCTTCGAATCCGAACGAAGGAGAGATCTTCATCGCCGCGGTCCAGCCCGGAATGTTCACAGGCGAAGTCAGCATGCTGTCCGGGCGCCGGGTGATGGTCCGGATCGGCGCGAGCGCGGCCGGCGAAGTCGTCGAGGTCGCTCACGACCGGCTCCTGACGCTCATCCAGACCGACGCCGAGCTGGGCGAGATCGTGTTGAAAGCCTTCATCCTTCGCCGCGTGGACCTGATCGCGCACGGATTCGGCGACGTCGTGCTGCTCGGCTCGAACCACTGCGCCGGGACGCTTCGCCTCAAGGAGTTCCTGACTCGAAACGGACATCCCTACGCCTTCGTCGACCTCGATCGGGAAGACGACGTCCAGGCGCTCCTCGACCGTTTCCAGGTCGCGCTCGAAGACGTGCCCGTCCTGATCTGCCGCGGCAAGACCGTGCTCCGCAATCCGAGCAACCAGCAGATCGCCGACTGCCTCGGCCTGAATGCCGCGATCGATTCCGAAAAGGTCCGCGACCTCGTGATCGTCGGGGCCGGACCCGCCGGGCTCGCGGCCGCCGTCTACGGAGCCTCGGAAGGGCTCGACGTGCTGGTCGTGGAATCCAACGCTCCCGGCGGCCAGGCCGGGCTCAGCTCGAAGATCGAGAACTACCTCGGCTTTCCGACCGGCATTTCGGGCCAGGAGCTCGCGGGACGCGCTTACACGCAGGCGATCAAGTTCGGCGCGCAGCTCGTCGTCGCGAAGGGGGGCAAGCGCCTCGCGTGCGCGCGGAGGCCGTATGCGATCGAGGTCGAGGACGGCTCCCGGGTAGCGGCGCGCGCGGTCATCCTCGCGACCGGCGCCGACTATCGCCGGCTCGCCGTCGAGAACCTGTCCCGGTTCGAAGGGGCGGGCGTTTACTACGGCGCGACGTTCGTCGAGGCGCAACTGTGCAAAGCCGAAGACGTCATCGTCGTCGGCGGGGGAAACTCGGCCGGCCAGGCCGCGATGTTCCTCTCGCAGACCGCGCGGCGCGTCTACATGCTCGTGCGTTCGACGGGCCTCGCGGCGAGCATGTCGCGGTACCTGATCCTCCGCATCGAGCAGAACCCCGCGATCGAGCTGCACACGTCGACGGAGATCGAAGCGCTCGAAGGAGATTCGCGCCTCGAGCGGGTGCGCTGGCGCGACAAGACCGCGGGCAAGGCCGAGACGCGGGAGATCCGCCACGTCTTCGTGATGACCGGCGCGGTGCCGAGCACGGGCTGGCTCGATCGCTGCGTCGCGCTCGACGAAAAAGGTTTCGTCAAGACCGGGCCGGACCTGTCGCCCGAGGACCTCGCCGCGGCGAAGTGGCCGCTCCAACGTCCGCCGCACCTGCTCGAGACGAGCCTGCCCGGAGTTTTCGCGGTCGGCGACGTGCGCGGGGGCAACGTGAAGCGGGTCGCTTCGGCCGTCGGGGAGGGATCCATCGCCGTGTCGTTCGTGCACCGGGTGCTGAGCGAATAGCTTGACCGCGATGGACGGTCAACTGAATTCTCCGGCCGCGGCGCCGGCAAGCCCGTGGCGGCCGCTGAAGACCCGCGTCTTTCGCGATCTCCTGCTCGCCAATTTCGTTTCCGACATCGGGGCCTTCATGCAGGGAGTCGGCGCCGCCTGGCTGATGGTGTCGCTCAAGGCGGGCCCGCTGAACATTGCGCTCATTCAGACCGCCTCGGCGTTGCCGTTCTTTCTCCTCGTGCTTCCCGCGGGCGCCGTGGGCGACATCGTGGACCGCCGGCGGCTGATCCTCGTCACGGAGTGGTGGATGCTTGCGGCCGCGCTCGTCCTCGCCGTGCTCACGTTCCTCGGCATGATGACGCCGTGGCTTCTTCTGGCGTCTGACGTTCCTCCTGTCCGCGGGAGACGCCTGCGAAGCTCCCTCCTGGAGGGCGGTCCTTCCCGAGCTGGTCCAGCGCGAGGACTTCGCCTCGGCCTCGGCCCTGAACGGAATCGAGTTCAACCTCGCCCGGGCGGTCGGCCCCGCGCTCGCCGGGCTGCTCGTCGCGGCCGCCGGCGCCGGAACGGCGTTCGCCGTGAACGCCGTGTCGTTCCTCGGCGTCATCGTCGTGATCCTCCGGTGGAAACGGCCCGCCCGGCAAAGCACGGCGCCGGCCGAGACGCTCGGGGGCGCGACGGTCGCGGCGTTCCGCTACGTTCGGCATTCGCCGGCGATCCGGATCGTGCTCGTGTGGGCGGGAACCGTGATGTTTTTCGCGTCGGCCCTGATGGCGCTTCTCCCCGTGGTCGCCCATCGGCTGAGCGGGAGCTCCCTCGGCTACGGGTTGCTCCTCGCGTTCTTCGGGTCCGGCGCGGTGGGCGGGGCGATGGTCATGCCGCGGTTGCGCGCCCGTTTTTCGACGCCCTCTGTCCTTTCGCTCGCTCTGGCCGCGCTGAGCGCCGCGCTCCTGGCAACCGGCGCCGTTCGGAGCCTGCCCGCGCTTTGCGCTTTTCTGATCTTCGGGGGAGCAGCGTGGATCGTCTTCATCTCGACGCTCAACACGATGATGCAGCAGCTCGCCCCCTCGTGGGTTCGGGCGCGCGTGCTCGCGGCGTTTCTCCTGGTCTTTCAGGGAAGCGTGGCGCTCGGGAGCATCGTCTGGGGCCTCGCCGCGGAGCGGCGAGGCATTCCTTTCGCGCTCACGCTCGCGAGCGCGGGGACTGCCGCTTCCATCCTGCTTCGCTTCGTCGCGCGCCTGCCGAACGCGGACCTCGACGTGACCCCCTGGGTTCACTGGAACGCGCCCCCGGGCTCGCTCCAGACCGGCGCGGGCGACGGACCGGTCCTCGTGACCGTCGAGTACCGCGTGGACCCGGAGCACGCCGCGACGTTCCTCGAAGCCGTCCACCGGCTGGGGCGCCTGAGACGCCGCGACGGCGCCTCGCGCTGGGGAATCTTTCGGGACACGGAAACCCCCGACCGGTACGTCGAGACCTTCGTGGTGAGCTCCTGGGCCGAGCATCTGCGCCAGCACGAGCGGTCGGTGCACGCGGATCGGCCCGTGGAGGAGGCCGTCCAAGGCTCGGCGCGGGAGAAGCCGACCGTCCGGCACCTTCTTTACGCGCGGCGGGACGAGTCTCGATCCTCTGGCTGATCGATCGGTCTCGCGAAGGTATAGATTAGGCCAAGATTCCTGCACCCTGTTGTGAACGGAGTCACGAGACATGACGATCGAGATCCAGCGAGCCGAGGAACGGGGCCGCACGGAATGGGGATGGCTCGACAGCCGGCACACCTTCGCCTTCGGCGAGTACCACGACCCCGGGCGCATGGGATTCCGCGCGCTGCGGGTCTTGAACGACGACCGCGTCCAGCCCGGCCAGGGCTTCGGCACGCACGGTCACCGCGACATGGAAATTCTGTCGTACGTTCTCGAAGGAGCGCTCGAGCACAAGGACAACGCCGGCGGCGGCGGCGTGATCCGCCCGGGTGAGATCCAGTTCATGCGCGCGGGCACAGGCGTGATGCACAGCGAGTTCAACCATTCCGCGACCGAGCCCGTGCACTTCCTCCAGATCTGGATCATTCCCGACACGCGGGGTCTCGCGCCGGCCTACGGACAGCAGGCGTTCGACCGCGAAAAAGCGAGCCGGTCCTTCGTGCTGCTCGCGTCGAGGGACGGTCGAGACGGAAGCATCCGGATCCAACAGGATGCGGACGTCTGGGTCGCGCTCCTCGGCGAAGGACAGAAGCCGCGAGCTCGCGATCCGGCCCGGACGGGGCGCGTGGGTCCACGTCGCGCGCGGATCGGCGTCGCTCAACGGAAATCGGATGCGCGAGGGAGACGGCGCGGCGGTCACCGTCGGAGGAGACGCTGCGGCTCGTCGGAGAGGGATCCGCCGAGGTGCTTGTTTTCGACCTGAAGTAGATCCATGAGAACGTCGCGCGGCCTCGCGGCCCTCGCGCTTTTCGCCCTCTCCTGCACGGCGCACGCTCCCCTGCGGTCCGTTCCGGGAGCCGTCGTCACGTCTTCCGAGAGGCTCGGCCGCCCCGAGGGGCGGAAGGAAGCGGCGCGCCATTCGATCGAGCGCCATCCCGATTTCACGCTCTCGTTCGTGGAATTCGACGACCAGGGCCGCTTCTGGGACCGGAGACAGCTCGAGGAGCTCGAACGGACGCTCGAAGCGGAATCGAGAGCGGCGGACGGGCGGGTGATCGTCGCGGTTTTCGCGCACGGCTGGGAACACGACTCCGCCGTCTGCGACGAAAACGTCGCTTGCTTTCGCGCTTTTCTCGCGCAGCTCGCGCGCGACGCCGGGGCGCTCACGCGATTGTCGGCGGGGCGGCTCGCTCCGCGAAGAGTCGTCGGCGTCTATGCGGGATGGCGCGGGCGCTCGGGAACCGTTCCGGTCTTGCGCGAGCTCACGTTCTGGGCGAGGAAGCGCGCGGCGCTGCGGATCGGCGGGGGCGACCTGATCGAGCTCCTGACACGCGTCGACGCCTTCGTGAAGAGGACGAACGTCGACGGAGCCGATCGGGCCCACATGATGACGATGGGCCACAGCTTCGGCGGGACGATGGTCTACGCGGCGCTCGCGAACATCCTGAAGGCGCGGCTCGTCGAGGCGCTCGACCGGCAGGACAATCCGGATCCGCGCGCGACGATCGTCCAGGGCTTCGGGGACCTCGTCGTCCTGATCAACCCCGCCTTCGAAGCGTCGCTCTACCTCACGCTGCACGAGCTGTCGAATTCCTTGAAAAGGCTCTCGCCCCTGCAGGGACCGGTCCTCATCACGATCGAGTCCGAAACGGACCGACCGAACCGGACGTGGTTCCCGCTCGGCCAGATGCTCGCGACACTCTTCAATCGGGCCGCGAACCGGACCGAGCGAATCGCCCTTCGGACGGCGGTCGGCAACGACAAGGATTTCTGGGACTATCGACTGACGGCAGCGCCCGGCGAGCCGACGCCTCCTCGCGCAAGCTCCGACTCGTTCGGCGCAAGCGCCAACTGTTCGTGCGATCTGAACCTCGAGACGAGCGACGCCGAGTTTCGGAGCCTGCTGTCGATTCTGGCGCCGCCCGTATCGGACCGCCGGGAAAACGGGTCGGCCTCGCCGGCCCTCCCGGACGGAATCGCCCGATACGGAAGAGCGGAGCTCACCTGCCTCAAGCCCCACGACCGCCGCAGCCCTTTCTGGGTCGTCCGCGCGAGCGACGAAGTGGTCCACGAGCACAGCGGAATCTTCACGAAGTACCTCATGGACTTCATCCGCCACGTCATCCTCGAAGAGCTGGAACGAGAGGGCCGAGCCGGCCGGTAGGTCCTCGGCGGTGGACTTCGAAGTGGCTCTTTTCCGCGTCCGGATTCCGCCAGACAATTTCCCGGAGGCGAGAGAGAGTCCGAAGCATGAAACATCCTTCCCGAGCAGCCGTGATCGCGGGATTCGCCGCGATCTACTTCGTCTGGGGCTCGACGTACCTCGCGATCAAGTTCGCGGTCGTCACGATCCCCCCGTTCCTGATGGCGGGAACGCGACACCTGGCGGCCGGAGCGATCCTCTACCTCTACGCGAGGCGCAGCGGCGCGCCGAAGCCGACCTTCGCGAACTGGAAGGCCGCCGCATGGATCGGCGCGCTGCTTCTGCTCGGCGGCAACGGCCTCGTCTCCTGGGCCGAGCAGCGCGTCGCGTCCGGCCCGGCTGCGCTCATCGTCGCGTCCGTCCCGCTGTGGATGGTCGCGTTGTCGGCCGCCGGAGACAGGCGTCGCCCCGCGCTGCCGGTGCTCGCCGGCCTCGCGCTCGGCCTCGGGGGCATCGCGCTGCTCGTGCTGCCCGCGCGCAACGGTTCCCGCGGCGGAATCGACCCGCTCGGCGCGGGCGCGCTGCTGCTGGCGGCGCTGTCCTGGTCGATCGGCTCGCTCCGGAGCCGCCGCGCCGCGCTGCCGACCTCCACCCTTCTCGCGACCGGCATGGAAGCGCTCGCGGGAGGAGCGGCCCTGTGGATCGCGGGACTCGCGGGGGGCGAGGGCGCGGACCTCCGCCTGGCCTCGATCACGGCCCGGTCGGCGATTTCCCTGGCCTACCTCATCGTCTTCGGCTCGGTCATCGGGTTCTCGGCCTACGTCTGGCTCCTCAAGGTCGCGAGCCCGGAGCGCGTCTCGACGTACGCGTTCGTCAACCCGATCGTCGCGGTTTCGATCGGCGTCGCGATCGGCGGCGAGGCGATCACGCCGCGCATCGCCGGCGCGGCCGGGGTCATCGTCGGCGCGGTCGCGCTGATCCTGCGGTTCGGGAAGGCGCGCGCCGCGAAGAGCGAAGAGCCGCCGGAGCAGGCGTGCGAGGTGGGATAGAAGACTCGCACGGCCGGGAGCGCGGCCAGGTCGCTGAGGCGAGTCTTCGGTGCCTCCCTCGAGGAGACGCAGCGCGCCCGGCGGTGGCATCCTGTCCGTGCGCGCTCCTCGGGCAAATTTTTTCGCGGCAACGACTTCGCTGGTTCAAGGTCGTTTTCAGCGAAAAAACATACGCTCCTCTCGGGAGGCACCTGTGACCCGCCTTACGCCCGGCTGCGAGGACTCGCCGAGCGAAGCTCTGGTACGCTATCCGCGAGGTAACGCGATGACCTGGATCAAGACCATCCCCATGGCGGAGGCGGACGAAAAACTCAAGCGCGCGTGCGAAAAACAGCGCGAGTTGTACCCCGCCGAATACGCGGAGTCGGTTCCCGGGGCCGAGATCCGGCGGGACGGCGAGATGTCGGGCGTCGTCGGAGCGCACAGCCTCATTCCCGACGCGCTCTACCACGCGTTCGCGACGTTCGGTGTGCTGATGTCGCCCGAGCTTCCGCTGACCCGACGCCAGCACGAAATGATCACGACCGTCGTCTCGGCCGTGAATCGCTGCGTCTATTGAACGGAGTCTCACGCAGAGTTTCTGCGTCGGGTGACTCTGGACGAGGAGCTGGTCGGGGCGCTGCGCGCCGACTATCGGAAGGCCCCGATCAACGAGCAGGATCTCGCGATGCTCGATTTCGCCGCCCAGCTGACGAAGGATTCCACGAAGATCCAGCCGCGCGACCATGACCGGCTGAGGGAAGTCGGCTTCGACGACCGCGGCATCCTGCAGATCACGCTGATCGCGTCGTGGTTCAACTACATCAACCGCGTCGCGGACGCGCTCGGAGTCGGGAGAGAGTAGAGTTCGCTCGGCCCGCTCGGGCCCAGCGCCGGCTCGGCAAGCGGGTCCTGTCGCGAGACTCGCCCCACTTTTCCGCTCGCTGCGATTTGAGGACTTTGCTACGACTCCGCGCCGCGAGCGGCAAAAGGGGGTCTTGCCCCGCGCCACCCGCCCTTCTACCGCCGGCGCATTAGCTCCGTCGCTCTCGGGCTTTCGCTCAGGGGTTGGCCGCGAATGAGGCATCACTCTTGCTCTACGGGACGGCGTGGAAGAATTTCGTCGAATCGCCGCCCTTCTGATCGCGCTCGCGCTCCCGGCTGCGCTGGGCGCGCAGGACCCCGGCCGGGCGCCCGAAATGGAATTCGCGAGCGGGTTTGCCAACGTCTCCCTCGTCTCTGACGAGACGCCGCCTCCGCCCGTCGATCCCAACGCGCACGGCACCGCGCCGATGCAGGGGCACGAGACGACGGCGCCGAGGCCGAAGCACTTCTTCACCGGCGTTTCGGAAATCGTCCTGCTCGAGGCGATCCCCTGGGCCTTCGATCGATACGTCGACAACGAGGACTTCTCCCGCATCTCCACGCACACCGTGAGCGAGAATTTCCACCGTGGCTTCGGGTTCGACCGCGATCACTTCAATGTCAACCAGTCTTCGCACCCGTACCACGGCAGCCTCTTCTTCGAAGCCGGGCGATCGAACGGTTACACGTACTGGGAATCCGGTTTTTTCGCGCTCGCGGGAAGCCTCGCGTGGGAATGCTGCATGGAAAACGACCGCCCGTCCACGAACGACGTCGTGAACACGACGCTCGGCGGCATGACGCGCGGCGAGATCTCGCACCGGCTTTCGATCATGATTCTCGACAACACCGCTAGCGGGATCGAACAGATTCTTCCGAGAGCTCGGAGCGGCGATCGTCAACCCCGTCAATGCGCTTTCGCGCCTCGTCCACGGCGACATGACGCGCGACTATCCGAACCCGGAGGAGCGCTTCCCGAACAGCTTCAGCATCGCGGCCGATATCGGCTACCGGCACATCGAGCCGGACGCCGGACATCCGAATCAGGGGACGCTGTCGTTCTCGGCCCTGTACGGAGATCCGTTCGGCGGGGATATCCAGAAGCCTTTCGATTCGTTCTGGGTCGGGTTCGACGTGAACACTCCGGGCGGCACCTCCATTTCCCGCATCGAGGAGCGCGGCATCCTGAAAGGCTGGGAGCTGACCGACCCTTCCGACTCCGCGCGCCACATCTTCGGCTTCGCTCAGGAATATGAGTACCTGAACAACGAATCCCAGGTCGTCGGCGCCCAGATGTTTTCGGCCGGCCTGCTCTCGCGCTACAAGATCGGCAAGCTCGCGGCGGCGACCGATTTCAGCCTGCTCGCGATTCCGCTCGCGGGAATCCGAACGACCGACTTCGAGAATCCCGAGACGGGCCGCAACTACGATTACGCGCCGGGGGGCGGCGTCCGGGCGGCCGTGCGGCTCTTCGGAGGCGCGCGCGAGCTCCTCGCGGTGGGTTACGGCGTCGCCTGGGCTCACACGGTCAACGGAGTTTCGAAGAACAACACGCTGCAGTTTTTTCGCGCGACGGCGCGGATCCCGATCGCGGGGCCGCTCGGCGTCGGCGGAGGGTACTGGTGGTACAGCCGGCAGACGACCTATGCCGGCTTCGCCGAACCGCGGAAAACGCAGTCGGAATGGAGAGCCTTCCTGAATCTCGCGTTCGGCGGCTCGGACCTTCGCAAGACCGGAAACTGACCGGCGCTACAGCGTCCGGTAATACGCGATCAGGTCGAGGGGCGGCGGCGCCTGTCCCATCGATCGGAGGAAGCCCGCGACCTGGCCCCGATGGTGCGTGCCGTGGTTGACGACGTGGAGCGCGATCTGCCAGATCGGAGAGACCCACGGGTTTCCTTTCAGGTCGGTGTAGGAGAGCCGCTCTTCGACGGACGCCTCCGTCAACCCGGCCGCCCACCGTTTCCATCGCCCGTACAGCTCCGCCCATTCGGCGGAAAGGCGCGAGAGGTCGTATCCCTGCGGCCGCTCCTGCGGTTTTCCCTCGATTCGCGCGAGCCACGCTCGGTCGGCGCCGAAAATGTGCGTCAGGGTCCCGAGCACGCTCTTGTCCGCCGTGCCGAAATCGCGCTCGAGCTGCTCCGAGGAGAGCTTGCCGGCCTCTTCGAGCAGGCGGTTCGTCGCCCACTCGGTGTAGTCGAAATGGATCCGAATGGTCTCCGGACTCACGTGCATACTCTACGCCCCCTTCTTCGCCGCGAGCGCTCTTTCCCTTTTCTCCATTTCCTCGGGCGAGACGTCCTCGACGTGCGACGCGATCGACCAGATGTGGCCGAACGGGTCCTTCAACACTCCGTTGCGATCGCCGTAGAACTGGTTCTCCAGCGGCCGGATCACGGTCGCGCCGCCCGACACCGCGCGGTCGAACACGTCGTCGCAGTCTTCCACGTAGAGGAGCAGCGACACGGGCGGACGCTTATCCGGGTCCGGACCGAAATAGCCCATCTCCGGGTGCTCGTCGGCGAGCATCAGGACAGAATCTCCGATCTCGAGCTCCGCGTGTCCGACCCGGCCGCCCGGCATGGGCATCCGGAATCGTTCCTTCGCCCCGAACACCTTCGTGTAGTAGTCGATCGCCTTCGGCGCTCCCTGGACGATGAGATACGCGGTGATCGAACGGTATCCCTCGGGAATCGGCTTCACTTTGTCCGGCATGGCTGCCCTCCGTCGGAAAGCCTACCTCACGTCGATGAAGACCGATCGAGACGAGCGACCGGGGCGAGCGATCGAGACAAGGAAAACTTTCGGCGACATGCCACGTAGGATCACGTCATGAAGAGAATGTTGATGATCCTTTTCGCCTCATCCGCGTTGCTGACGGGAATCGCCGCTGCGGCCGGACCGCCCGAGACGGTCCACGTTTCGTATCACGTTCAGCCCGGAAAGCTCGACGAATTCCTCAAGGCTCTCAAGGAGCACTTCCCCGCCTGCCGCAAAGACGGCCTCGTCCTCGAATCGCCGCACCTGATCCTCTCCGGCAAGGAAGACGGCGGCAAGCCGGTCGTCGTCGAAATCCTCACCTGGCGCGACGGCGACGCGCCGGACAACGTGGCGGAAAAGAACCCCGATGTCCTCGCGATCTGGAACCGGCTCAACGCGCTCGTCGAGAAACGGGGCGGCAAGCCGGGAATCGAGATCGACCAGGTGGAGATCGTGGCCGGGGGAAACGCCTCGAAGTAGCGCCCCAAGGCCTGTGATACAACTCCTGCTCAAGGAGACCTCAAAATGAAAACAGCCGTCCGGATGACCCTCGTGGCGCTCGCTCTCGCGTTGCTCGCGAATCCCCTGCGAGCCGCCGACGATCCGAAGAAGCTCGAAGCCACTGCCCAGGTCAAGGCGTACCGCGCGAACGCGAAAGCGATGCAGGCGGGCGACTGGGAAGGCTACAAGAAGAGCATGGTGAAAGAAGCCGGGCCGATGATGGAGAAGCAGATCAAGGACATGGGCAAGACCCCGAAGGAAATGCTCTCCTTCATGGCCTCGATGACGCCGACCGACCTGAAGTTCACGTCGCTGAAGGTCGAAGGAAAGAAAGCCACGCTGATGGCGACCGGCAAGGTCGGCGGGGAAATGAACAAGGGCACGATCGATCTCGCGCAGGAAGACGGACAGTGGAAGGTCGGCCAGCAGAGCTGGACGAACTCGAAATAACGGTTCTCTCGTCAGCAGCCTGCTAGAATCCCCGCCAGGATGAAGACCGAGGTTCGGAAGGCGGGCGACGTGGTGGTCGTCGATCTCGACGGAAGGCTGGTCGTCGGCGACGGCGGCGACCAGATCCTTCGCGCGACGATCGACGGGCTGCTCGCGGACGGAAAGCGAAAGATCGTGCTCAACCTCGCGGGCGTTCCCGCGATCGACAGCTCCGGCGTCGGGGAGCTCGTCGAAAGCAAGAAGGTCGCAGAAGGCGTCGGCGCTCAGCTGAAGCTCCTGATCGCCCCGGGCCGCGCGCAGCACGTTCTGGATGCGATGCTCCTGCTCCCGGTCTTCGAGAGCTTCGACGACGAAGCCGCCGCCCTCGCCTCATTTTCCTGACGAAAGCCCTCTTCCCGCGAGGAATCACGATCGCGAGCGAAATTACCCCGAGCGCGAGGACCCACGCCGTGATCGCGCCGCCGAGGTGCATCGAACGCAGGGCCTCGAGCTGCGTCCGGTCGCGCGGGCCCAGACTTTCGACCGAAGAGGCCGCGCGTTCGATCCGATCGATCGTGAGACCCCGAGCGATCAATACGTCGACGACGGTTCGGATCGCGACGACCGCGACGGCGCCCGCCCAGGCCCACCGCAGCCGGCGCACGAGCCCCCAACCGAGCAGCAGCTGGAGCAGGGCCGCGCCGAGAAATGCGAGGCGGTACCGTACGTCGAGCACGTCGCCGAAAAACATCCTCTGGCGCGGGGCGGAGAAGCCCAGGCCGAGCGCGAGCCCGGCTCCCGCGACGAGCAGCATCGCGGCAGAGAGGACGACGACCGGAAGCCGGTCCGTCCAGCGCTCCTCCGGGTCCAGCCGCTCGCAGGCCTCTCGCACGCCGGCGCTCCGGTAAAAGAGGAAGTACGCTCCCGGAAGAAGGATTCCGGCGATGGCCATGGCGGCATCGACGCCGAGCGGCGGATTTCGGCCGGCCGACGAAACGATCCTCGGCAACACGGCCAGCACGCATACGACCGTCACGGTCCCGAAAGCGAGCCAGAGAGCAGAGAACGCCAGCGAGAGAGCCCGGGACCACCGGCGGCCGGCGATCGAGCCGATGCCGAGAGCGCCGAAGAAGACCGTGATCGCGAAGGCGACGAGCGTCCAGACGGCCAGCTCCCCGGGAAGGACGGCCTCCGGGCGCGGATTCGTCCCCGTCAACGCGACGAAGCCGTAGACGAGCGCGCGGATCAGAAACAGGACCGCGAGCAGGAGGTCCAGGATTCCGAACAGGACGAGACCGGCACGGCGGTCCGCGGGTTCCGCCGCGGCGACTCCAGGAGAATTCAAGCCGCGATCTTACGCCCGCCGCGGGAAAAGCGTCAGTTGTTGCCGTTCCCCCGGAACGGAAAGCCTCGGCCGCGGCCAAACGCGCCGTTGCCGTCGCGGTAGCTCGCGAACTTCTGCTGCTGGTCGGGGTTCAGGAGCGCGCCGACCTGCGAGCGAGTCCTCGCCTCGAGAAGCGCCGAATCCCCTTCGGCCTGGCCGACGGCCTGCGCCGCGCTTTTGATCGCCTGCTCGTTGAGCGGGGTCGCGACCGTCGCTTTCTGCAGAGCTTCGCGGGCGGACATGATCGCCTGCGAACGCGCAGATCGATCCGCCTGATGGCTGTCGTAAATCTCCTTGATCTGCTTCGCCTGGTCGTCCGTCAGGCTGAGCGACCGGGTCATGCGCCCCATGTCTCATCGCCGAAGAGTTGTCGCGCTGCCGGCCGCCCGACGGGTCGGCGGCGAGCGCGGAACTTGCCGAAAGCGAGCCCGCGACGGCGGCCGCGATCGCCGCAAGTCGAATGAATTCAAGCCTCGTGGACCGGTTCCGAATCATGCTCGTTCCCTCCGGACGCTTCAACCGTCGTGGAGCCCGGATTGTTTCACAAAAAAAACGGGCCGCCCCTCCCGTAGAAGAGGCGGCCCGGGCGCCTGGGACCGGGACTCTCAGTCGGAGGCGCGCGGCGAATGCATTTTCCGGAAATGGCCGGGTTCCATCCCGACGGCTGCGAACTTCTGCTGCTGATCGGGCGTCAGGAGCGGAACGATCTGAGCGTGGACCTGCGCATGGAGCAGGGCCGCGTCGCCTTCGGCCTGGGCGAGGGCCTGCGCGGCGTTTCGAATTGCGCCCTCGTTGACGGGAGAAGCGAGCGTCGCCTGACGCAGCGCCTGGTGCGCGGTGCGAAGCGCCTGGAACTGCGCCGTCATCTGGGCCTGGCGGGCGTCGAGCACCTGCTTGATCTGAGCCGACTGCGGGTCGGTCAGCCCCAGCCGCGCGGTCAGGTGCGAGACCATCCGGTCCGAAGTGAACGGATGCACGCCTTCGGCCGCGGCCGGAGTCACGGCGAGCGCCTGACCGCCCACGAGGACGGCTCCAACGATCAAGCGGGCGCCCAATCCGCGTAATCCTCTGAATTTGCTGGCTGTATTCCGAGTCATGGTTCATTACCCTCCGACCCTTTTAAACGGAACTGGCGCCCGGTTCGTTACAGGGCCGCGAGGCCGGCCCTTCGGTGCGGGTACAATTCCTCCGATGGACGACGATCTCGGGGGGAAGGAAAAGAGGTTCGTTCGGATCTGCCGCGAGCCTTCCTACAGCATGTCCGGCCCGATGGGAACGGCGATCCTCAGCCGCGTGCCCTCCTTCCGCGTGCAGCGCCACGACGAGGAGAAATCCGTCTTCTGCGCGATCTCCCGCCTCGCCCGGCACCTGGAGGCCTGCGGCATGAGCGAGCCCGCGATTCAGGACGCGATCGCAAGGGCAGTTCTCCTCGAAGAAGAGGGCGACTTCATCGAAGTCGAGCTCCTTTAGTGTCCCGAGTCTCCCGGGGAATAGATCTCCCGCGAAGGGAGTTCAGGCTCGTCAACAAGAGGAGAATTCCCATGAAGCTTCGATTCGGACTCGCACTGCCTCTCCTGCTCGGCGCGCTCGCGCCGGCCTCGGCCGCGACGACGACGTGGACGATCGACCCGAACCATTCGGCGGCGCAGTTCAGCGTTCGCCACATGATGGTCTCCAACGTCCGCGGCGAATTCGGAAAGCTCAGCGGCGCGATCGTCTTCGACGACCAGGACGCTTCCCGTTCGACCGTCGAGGCGACGATCGACGCGACGACGATCAGCACGCGAGTGGAAGCGCGCGACAACGATCTGAAAAGCGACAGCTTCTTCGACGTCGCGAAATATCCGACCATCACGTTCAGGTCGGCGACCGTTCGCCCGGCCGGCCCGAACAAGTATTCCGTCGACGGCAATCTGACGATGCACGGCGTCACGAAGCCGGTCACGCTGGAAGTCAACGTGACTCCCGCGATCAAGGACAAGAACGGAAACGAGCGGCGCGGCGCGGAGGCGACGACGAAGTTGAACCGGAAAGAATTCGGCGTCAACGGCGGGGGCGCCGCCGTCAGCGACGACGTCCAGGTCCTCATCGACTTCGAGGCGGTCCACAAGGCGGAGCAACCCGCCGCGAAATAGAACGCCGGCCCCCAAGCGCGGCCTCAGGCCCGGCGCAGCGGACAGGCTGCCGGAGTCGTCGACATATCATCGCGAGACGCCGCTCGCGTCGCGAAGCGGCGCGGGAGGATCGACATGACGAAGATGCGAGCAGTTCAGGTTTCCCGGGCCAACGGGGATTTCGAGATGGTCGAACGCGAGATCCCGGAGCCGGGCCGCGGCGAGGTGCGGCTCCGAGTCCAGGCGTGCGGCGTCTGCCACAGCGACGTTTACGCGAAGACCGGGGCGCTCCCCGGCATCCGGTACCCGCGCGTGCCCGGACACGAAGTTGCCGGAGTCGTCGACGCGGTCGGGACCGACGTCGCCGCCTGGAAGCCGGGCGACCGCGCGGGCGTGGGGTGGCACGGCGGTCACTGCGGTTATTGCGACTCGTGCCGCCGAGGCGAGTTCGTGAGCTGCCGCATCGCACCGCAGGTCACGGGCATCACGATGGACGGCGGGTACGCGGACTACCTGATCGCGCCCTCGGGCGCGCTCGCGCTCATTCCCGCCGAGCTCTCCCCCGCCGAGGCGGCGCCGCTCCTTTGCGCCGGCGTGACGACCTTCAATGCGCTTCGGAACAGCGGCGCGCGGGCCGGGGACCTCGTGGCGATCCTGGGCGTGGGCGGCCTCGGCCACCTCGGCGTTCAGTTCGCGGCGAAGATGGGGTTCCGCACCGTCGCCATCGCGCGCGGAGAAGAAAAGGAGCCCCTCGCGCGCGAGCTGGGCGCCTGGCGCTACATCGACACGCGCAGGCAGGATCCCGCCGCCGAGCTCACGAAGCTGGGCGGCGCGCGGGTAATCCTCGCGACCGTCACCGCCGTCAAGGCCATGAACGACACGCTTGCCGGTCTCGCGATCAACGGGAAGTTCCTTGCGGTCGGCGCTCCGCCCGACCCCCTCTCGGTTCCGGTGGGGCTGCTGATCGGGGGCCGTCGCTCCGTCTCGGGGTGGCCCTCCGGGTCGTCGATCGACTCTCAGGACACGCTGGCGTTCGCGGCGCTCTCGGGGGTTCGGTCGAGGAATGAGGAGTTTCCGCTGGAACGCGCCGCGGAGGCGTATGCCCGGATGATGAGTGGGGAGGCGAGGTTCCGGGTCGTCCTGACGACGGCCGCCAGACTGGAGTAAAATCGCGCATCGTCCAACCCGGAAACGTTTGGAGGTGCGAGATGGCTCCTGCGCTTCGCTCCCTGATCCTTTCCACGGTGGTCCCGCTGCTGCCGGCCGCGGCTCTCGCGGCAACGTTCCCCTCGATTGAAGTCGTCCGCGCCGACGCGACCCGGACGGTCCGCCTCGACTCCGCGCCCGATCTGGGGGACGCGGCGACGGGCTTCGACTTCTGCCTGAAGGACTCGACGAACGGCTCGAGGCTGCGATTCAATTCGACGACCGGCGCGTACGTCGTCTGCGGCGCCGACGGCACGTTCGAGGAAGGGGTCGGAACGGTGACGACGTCGGGCAGCACCGTGACCCTTTCCCACGCGTTCGGCAACCGGGCTTTCCACGGCCTGGAATCGGTCCACGCGACGGTGAACACGGCGACGGCGCAGGGGCAGGCGTACCTCAACGCCTCGAGCGAATCGCGGCCGTCTTTCAAGCCGGTCACGATCGACGATCCGAACATCAACGACAACGGCGACTGCTCCGCGTGCGCCTCCCTGACGGCGGTCAGCGAGGGAACGATCAACCTCACGGACACTCCGACACACGTGTTTTCCCTGAACACGACGCAGACGCAGTTCAACGTGCTGCAGAAATACACGCTGAATCCCGACTTCGACGGGACGCTGACGCGCCTCGTCGGCGGCATCTCCCGCAACGGTGCCGGGTCTCTTTCGTTCCAGATGGTCGTCTATCCGGACAACAACGGCCTGCCCGGAAGCACGCCGCTCTACGTGAGCCCGACGTTCGACTACCCTTCTTTTCCCGCGTTTCCCACGATCGGGATCGTCCATCAGGACCTGAGTCTCCGGGTGGACCCGAAGTTCTGGGCGGGAGTTCGCTACAACCCCGTCTCGGACCCGCTCTATTTTCCGTTCGACGACGCGCCCACGTCGCCGGACACCGACGTCTATGGGTGCGGAGCGACGGGACCGTGCCAGAGGATCTCGATCAGCCAGGTCGTCATCCGCAACCTCTATCTCTCGGCCGATTCCAAGTACTCGAACCTCTACCAGAGCGGCGGGTTCGTGCGCTACGGGATTCCGGGCACGAGGGAAATCGTCTCGGACAAATGCGGAGACGGCTCTTACGAGCAGATCAGTCTCACCCCGACCGGCATTTCCCAGCTCTACTCGGAGAACGGCGTGGTCTCCGCCACGTCGGAATTTCCGCCGACCGACTTTTCGAAAGCTTTCGCCCGGATCCGGCCCGTGATCGACGTCAATGGCACGGGTCTCGACGGGAAGGCGGACACGCGGTACGGAACGAACCAGCGTTTCTCGGCGTTTTCGTTCATCGGGAACAACGACTGGAACTTCTGCACGCGGCTCTCCACCACGACCGACTACGAATGCCACACGATTCCCGGCTTCGTCTCCGGTTCGGGCGGCTACACGCGCATCACCGGAGTGGCGAACGGACTCGAGGCCTCGTACGGGAACTCCGTGGCCGACCAGCTCAACCGCGTGTTCCTTCAGTACAACGGATCGAACTGGACGGCGCAGACTCTCAACCCGGTCACCGCGTCGCCGTCGATCGGTAACCCGGAGTTCGGCTTCAACTGGTACCAGGCGAGATCGTTCAAGCTCGGGGTCGTGTACGAGTACAAGAAGACCGATGGTGCGATCGAAGCTCAGCTGCTGAACGGAAATTCGGTCATCGGAAAATATGCGATCGACACCGACGACCCGCCCGCCGGGTTCAACCCGAGTCTCGCGACGCAGATGGGCGCCGACTGCTCGAGGCAGGGGTGGTGCATCATCGGACGCTTCGACTCCCACCTGCAGAGCAACGTCGCGGACTACATCGACTTCACCGAGTCGCCGCCGGAAATCCAGCACTGGGTTCTCGGCTCCGCTCCGCAGGGTTTCGGCTTCGGCCGGGCCGTCAACATCAACGGCCGAGACCAGAAGGCGCTCTACGCCAGCTATTCGCTCTCCTCCACGGCGAACCAGTACCGGCTGCAGCTCGATTACATCGACCTGAAGAGTACGACTTACAAGAACTTTTCCCTCGGGTTCGACTACACCGCGAGCGCCGGGAATTTCCCGCTGAGCATCGCGCGCGAAGGAGGCTCTTTCGGCCTCGGGCAGCTCCGCGGCGTGAACACGTTCTATTCGCTGACGGAAAACTGCGGCCCCTCGAACTTCCGCGGCCGCGGAACGGGGACCGGATCGGGAGACGGCGGGGAGCCGAGGATCCCGTGCGAAAGCCTGCCGCCGATCAGCATCCACAACCGGTTCTGAGGGAGGCCCTCGATGGCGACAGCGAAGACAGTCTAAGGCCCGAAGACGACTTCCCCTTTCGGGCACTTCAGCGTCACACGCAGCGCCGGGGCTGGCGCGAGGCGCGCTGGAACGTCCAGTCCGAGCAGCGCGAAGAGCTTCGCGAGCGCGGAAACGTCCTTGTCGAAGACCTCGAGCCTTGCAAGCGTGCATCCACCCGGCGACGTTCGGCTCGGGTGCGGCGACGATTTGTCCCATTCGATGAAGAACGGGGCCTCGTCGAGGCCCACACCCGTGAGACCGAGCGTCCGCCAGCGGAGCATCGACCCGTCCGCGCGCTTCCGGGATCCGGGCCGGACCTCGGACGCCGCAAAGCCACCGTCGGCAGAGCAGTTTCGCGCTCTGATCGAGGTCCGACGAACGAACTGCGAAGAAGACCGGCTTCGGGCTCTCGAACTTCAGAAGCTCCCTGTCGCCAACCGAAAGCTGCGCCCCGGCAACCGGCGCGAGGATCTCGAGGTATGTTCCGCCGCCGAGGCTCATCAGCGCGTTCTGCGTTCCCCGCCCCGGATGAACGCCGCCCTTGACGGCGCGGACTCCCGTTCGCTGCGCGACGGCCGCGATCCCCGCATCCAGGTCCGCCGCCCCGATGCCAACGTGATCGATCGCGTGCGCGGGAGGCCCGGCGGCGCCGAGAATCCGCGACGCCGCGAGCAGGATCGCCGAACCGAAGGCGCCGTTTTTCATGGCAGGGGGCGCTTTCGCCCCGCGTGCTTCTTCCCGGAGTCCGGCGTCGCCACGCCCGGGAAGAGCGCGAGAAACCGGCCGGGATTCAGCTCGGAGAAGACCATCGCGGCCGCGTAGACGACGACGAGGAGGTGCGGACCGAATCGCCCGAACAGGCGCGGCAAGCCCGTGTAGGTCACGAAGATCACGGCGACCCACCGGAGCAGCGTCAGGCCGAACAGAGGCTTGAGCCCCACCTGCTCCGGCGTCCGGCGGCGAAGCTGCCAGAGGAGGGTGACGCCCCACGCGATCGACAGCAGCGCCTGGATCTCCAGGGATCTCTGGAACTGCGGATCGGCCCACGTCATCCGCAGCGAGAATCCCGTGCCCGCGAGCGCGAAAATCAGCACGCCGCCCAGCGGAATCGAAAGGATCGCGACGAGGAACGCGGCGGCGAACACGGACCCGACGAGCGCCTTCGCGGCCGGGACGGCGGCCCCATCCGCCCCCTGCCTGGACAGGGAGAACGCGATCGCGACGATCAGCATGCCGAGCGCCAGCATCGTGTCGGCGAACAGGATCAACAGGACGTTCCCCGGATCCCAGCCCAGGAACAACACGCCGATCGCGGGCATGAGGCACCGCGCGACGACGACGACCAGCAGCGCGAGGGAGATCATCCGCGAATCCTATCTCCGGACGGAGATAGACTTTCCGCCGCCATGGCGAATCTTCGAACCGGGAAACGCGTCGCGCTCGTGACCTGCCGGGACGAAGCGGAGCTCCCTGCCGACGACCGTCTCCTGCCGCCCGAGCTCGCCGGGCGCGGCATCGCGGCGTCCGCACAGCTGTGGGACGACCCGAACGTGAGGTGGGAGTCCTTCGACGCGATCGTGCTGCGCTCCACCTGGGATTACCACGTCCGCTACGAGGAATTCCGGCGGTGGATCGAGGCCCGCGCGAGCGAAGGCGCTCCGCTCTGGAATCCCGCGCCGCTGGTCGAGTGGAACTCGCACAAGTTCTACCTGCGGGACCTCGAGCGCCGGGGCGTCCCGATCGTGCCGACCCGCTTTCTCCCGGCCGGCACGGGCGGCGACCTGGGCGAGATCCTCGCCCGCGAGGGATGGCAACGCGCGGTCGTCAAGCCGGCCGTCTCGGCAACGGCGTTCCGAACGCACCGGGTGGACCGGCGGTCGGCGCCGAACGACGCGCCGGCCCGGGAGCTCCTCGCGGAATCCGACGCGCTCGTCCAGGAATACCTGCCGGAGATCGAGTCGGACGGCGAGTGGTCGTTCGTCTATCTCGGCGGAGAGTTCAGCCACGCGGTCCGAAAGCGCCCGACGCCCGGCGACTTTCGCGTCCAGGAGCAGTTCGGAGGGACCGCCGAAACGGGCAGGCCGGACGCCGAGCTCGTGCGCCGGGCGCAAGCCGCCGTCGCCGCGATCGATCTGCCCTGGCTCTACGCGAGGGTCGACGCCGTCGAGACCTCTCGCGGACTCCTGTTGATGGAGCTCGAGCTCGTCGAGCCGACGCTCTATCTCGCGTCGGACCGCGACGCCGTCCGGCGTTTCGCGGACGCGATCGAGAAAATCCTCCCGCTCACCGCGTGATCTTTTCCTTCGGTTTTACGGCGGACGGGCGCCAAAGCGATTTCGTCGCCCGGATCAGCCGCGCCGGGTGCGCGAGCCACCGGATCAGCATCCCCAGGTTCTTCGGGAACGGCCGCACGAACGTCTCCGACAGCACCTCGACCGCGTAGCGGCGGCGGGACCGGCGGTGCCACGCGAGGGCCGCCGGGTCGTTGTCCTCGCGCGGCTCGGGCTCGAGGTCGAAGTTGCCGAACGTATCCTCGCCGCGCACGAGCGTCGCCGAGTTCCGCATCCCCCGCTGGCGCACGCGGGTCGCGATGTAGCGGACCGCGAGGCCGACGCGCGGACCGTCCGACGCGTTGCCCTCGGACCCGTGCAGCATGCGCACGTGGTGGAGCGACATCTCGCCGGGCCGAAGCTCCAGGCGGCGCGCGTCGCCTTCCGGGACGTCCACGAGCGCCTTCTGGCCGCGAACGAGCAGGTTGTTTTCCGTGAACTGAAGGGCGTGCGGCACGGCGGGCCGCCCGTGGGAGCCCGGAACGACCTGCAGACAGCCGTTTGCCGCGGTGCTCTCCGTCAACGCGATCCAGGCGGTGACCTCCTCTTCCGTGCTCAGCCCCCAGTAGGCGGAGTCCTGGTGCCAGGCGATGTAGTGGGGGTCGCGCGCGAGCTTGACGAAGAAGACCGAGCGCCAGACGAGAAGGTTCGGGCCGAGGATCGACTCGACCGCGTCGAGCACGCCGGGGATGGCGGACGAGATCGCTCACCCACTTCGAGTGGAGATGGGGCTTGTGCCTCGTCCCCGGATCCGCCAGCGACGCGGTCTTTTGCATCAGGTCGTCGAGATTCGCGCGGGCGGCTTCGGCCTCGTCCGGGGAGAGCACTGGAACGGGCGAAAGATACCCTTCCGCGCGATATCGCTCGAGCTGGTCGGCGGAGAGCGACCCGGCCGGCCTCAAGGTTCCGGCGAAAGAGCGATCGAGGATTGCCCGAAGGCGTATTTCCACCCGTCCTTCGTGCGTACGTACGTGTCGGAGAACCAGAGCTTGCGGTCGAACGGCTCCTGCCCGTGCTTGCCCTTCAGCCAGAGCTTCGCGGTGACGACGGCCGTGTCGCCCCAGACCCGGACTTTCTGCGAATTCTCGATCTCCACCTGATGCTCGTAGACGGCGTCCTTGTCGCGAGCGGATTTGAGGAGATCGGCTTTCGTGTAGACGGTTCCCTTTCCGACGACGAGGACCATGTCGTCCGCGAGGATCCGGGCCATCGTGTCCGCGTCGTTCCGTTCGACGGCCGCCTGGTATTCCGTGTCGAGCGCCGCGACCGCTTTCGCGTCGTCGGCGGCAGTAGCGCCCGTTTTTCCGATTCGTTCCACGGCTCCTCCTCGAAAGGCAGCCGGGATTTTATCCGGTTTTCCGCGCGGGTGAGCTCTTCGACCGCTTCTCCGCTTCCTCGAGCCAACCCCGTTTCAGGCGCTCCGCCGGAACGCTCGACAGGTACGGCTTGATGTCGAGGATCGGCGTGCCGTCGAGCATGTCGACGCCTCGGACGAACAGCCGGTTGCCCTCCCGCCGGACGAGCTCGACGACCGTCAGGCCGATCGGATTCGGCCGGTACGGCGAGCGGGTCGCGAATACCCCGTGCGGGCGGTCGTCGGAGGGAGGCGTGCCGAGGAGCTCCCTCGTTTCCGCCGACCGGTCGAACACCCAGACGACGAAGAGGTGAGAAAACCCTTCGATGTCGGTCAGTCCGGCGGCGAGCGCGAGATCGATTTCCAGAACTCCCTCCGCGTCGTGCTTCGCGCCGAGCCCCCGGGGGACCTCCGCCGAGTCGCGATAGCCGCTCCGGACCGTCCCGATCGACCGCAGCGAGAACATGAGACCTACCCCCCGAACTGGCGGAAGTGGTGATCCGCGTGCCGCCACGCGAGCCGCCCCCACGCCCGGCGGGAAAGCCGCCAGAACGCCGGATGGAGCGGGAGCGGCGCGTCGGCGGGCCGATTCACGAACGCTTCCATGGTCCCGGGGAAAGCCGCGACCTCTTCGTCCCAGAGAGCCCGATCTCCGCGCGCGAGAAGCTCGGGGACCGTCGGAACGCCCTTCGGCCAGGGAGCGAAGTACACGAAGGCCTGTTTGACGACGGGAAAGCGCGCGGGAGTGCGCTTCAGGGAGGTCTTCAGGGTCCCGGCGGACATCCTCATGGCGTCGTTCAGATGCGCGAGCATTTTCGGGGCGGTGAACCTGCCCCAGCGGGCCGGCGAGTCCGGCGTGAGGCGCTCGAGTCGGGCGAGGAGCGATTCGCGGTCGCGCGCGTTCCAGAGAGTCTTCATAAACGCGATTCTATCGCTCGGATGGGCAGGAGCGAGCCGCGATAGACTTCCCGCAGGAGAATCCCACAATGAAGCTCAGACTCGCGCTCGGCGTCTGTGTGTTCGCCTTTCTGGGAGCGCATGTTTCCGCGCGCACGCTCCACTGGCGATCCCTCGAGGTCCAGGCGACGCTCGACGGCGACGGCGTCCTGCACGTCCTCGAGCGGCAGAACATCGTCTTCGACGGCGACTGGAACGGCGGCGAGCGCCGTTTCCGCCTGGAGCCGGGACAGCAGCTGACGCTCGCGAGTGTGACGCGGATCGACCCCGAAACCGGCGCGAAAACGCCGCTCGCCGACGGCAACCTGTCGCAGGTCGACGCCTACAGCTTCGTCGACTCGAAGACGCTTCGCTGGCGCAGCCGCCTCGCCTCCGACCCGCCGTTCTCCAACCGCGAAATCGACTACGTGCTCGACTACACGCTCTCCGGCATCCTCGAAAAACGCGGCGGAGGCTACCGGCTCGACCACAACTTCGTTTTCCCGGAGCGAGACGGCCCGATCGAGCACTTCACGCTCGATCTCGCGCTGGACCCGTCCTGGAAAGCCACCCCAGCGCTCCCGGGGCACTGGGAAGCCGGGCCGCTGCCGCCGGGCCGGGGATTCGTCGTCTCCGCTTCCCTGCAATCCTCGCGGTCCGTCGCGCCCTCCGCGATTCGCACCGTTCCCCTTCTGGCGGATCGGCGGCTGGCCATGCTGCTGATCGGGTTTGCGCTGCTCGTTTTCGGCGTCCACTACTGGCTCCACGACCGGGCCCGCGGACGCTTCGCCCCGCTTCTGCCCGTCTCGCAAGTCGACCACGCCTGGCTGAAAGCAAACGTTTTCGACATTTTGCCGGAGGAGGTCGGCACCGCGATCGACGACGACGTCGGCTCGCCGGAAGTGGCGGCCATTCTCGCGCGCCTCGTCGCGGAAAAAAAGCTGCAGAGCGAGACGACGTCCGGGGCCGGAGGCAAGACGACTCTCCGTCTCACGCGACTGGCGGACGGCCGCAACCTCTCGGGCTACGAGAAAGCTCTCGTGGACGGCCTCTTCTTCGGAGAAGAGACCGTGACGCCCGACGACGTGCGGTCCCACTACAAGTCGTCCGGTTTCAACCCCGCGAAGCTGATCGAGCAGGATCTGAGAGCGAGGCTCGCCGCGAAAGGCGCGTTCTCCGACACGATCAGTCCCCCTTCGCGGTGGCGGAGCCTGTTGTTCCTCTTCGCCGCCGTTGGGTTCGGCGCCCAGACGATTCGCCACCACGTTCCGACCGACGCGCCCGCGCTCTTCGCGTTTCTGTTCTCGTCCGCTTTCTGCGCCCTCATCGGCCTCCTGCTCGCGAAGCGATCAGCCGAATCCTTCCGTCCCTTCGGTCCCGCCCTGCTCGTCGGCGTCGTGATTCTCTCTGATCCCCTGGACCATCGCGGGAGAACTTCTGACGATCGACTACTCCCCGACCCTGTTCGCCGCGTTCACGTTCCTCACGCTGATGTACGTGAGCTCGGCATTCCACCAGGCGATGTCGCGCGACGGGGCCGCGCGAATGGAGCGCCGGCGGCGCCTCGCAACGGCGCGCTCGTATTTCCGGGCCCAGCTCCAGTCCGCGCACCCGGACCTCGAAGACTCCTGGTTTCCCTATCTCCTCGCGCTCGGCCTCGGTTCGGGCGTCGACCGCTGGTCGAAGAGCTTCGGGGGGGCCGCGACGCGCGCAGTCGCCGGCTCGACGTCGTTCGGCTCGTCGTCTTCGTCCGGCTCGGGTGGCGGGTGGACGGGAGGAGGAGGAAGCTTCGGCGGCGCGGGAGCGTCGGCGGGTTGGGCGGCCGCAGTCGGCGGCTTCTCCGCGGGCGTCGCCGCGCCGTCGTCTTCGTCGGGCGGAGGCGGGGGCTCCTCCGGAGGGGGCGGCGGAGGCGGGTGGTGAGCCGGGCGCGGGAAAGGAAAACCGTGACCGCGGCGGGGCGTCAAGGAACGGGGCAGATTCCGTGCGCCATCTGGGTCAGGAAGGCGGCGACGATCGCCGCAATCACGAGCCCGAACGCGATCGTCCTGCCGAGCCGGCGCGCGCCGCCCGCGGGAGCGCTCACCGGCTCCCCCGGCGCCGGGCGTCGAGCCCCCAGAGCTTGCCCGCGTCGGCCGACGCGAAGACGAGGAACAGCAGCGCGTAGGCGGCCTGCGTCAGCCACGCCGTGACGTACTGGTACCAGTGCGGATCGCCGCCGGGCCAGGAACTGCCGAATCCGATCGCGAGCATCATCGCGATCCCGCCGGCGCAGGACCAGCGCACGAGGAACCCGAAGAGCAGCGAAGCCGAGATCGCGAGCTCGCCAAGCGCGATCGCCCAGGCGAACGGAGCCGGATGAACGACGACAACGCGCTCCAGGAAGGGACGCCAGAACGGGTAGCCCTTCGCTGCCATCTCGGCCGCGGATTTCGCAAAACCCCCATGGACGAAGGACCCGACGACCTTCCCGTATCCTTCGCAGAAAAGAATCGCCCCGGTGACGATGCGCGCAAACGCGATGGAGCGCGGAGGAGACGCGGCGATCATCCGCGTATTGTAGCCCGGCGTCTGTTAGAGTTCGGGCCGGAGGAACTGCCCACCTGAACTCGCGCGCCGCGACGGCGATTCTTCTTGCCGCATTCGCCCATCCCCGCTCCGGTTCGGCCGCCACACCGGAAACGTGCGCGGGACGGGCCAACGACACGGTCGCCCGGATCACGGAGTGCATCGCGGGTCCGGCGCTGCAGCAGCACCTCGCGGATTTCCAGAGCATTTCGGATTCGCACGGCGGGAATCGAGACTCCGGCGACCCCGGGGGCGGCTACGAGGCCTCCGCGCAATACGTCGCCGACCGGATGACGGCCGCCGGCTACCGCGTGACGGTCCAGGCCTTTCCGTTCGCCTACTACAAGATCGTTCGGACGCCGGCTCTCGAGGAGATCTCCCCGTCGGCGCGGTCGTTCTCCCCCGCAACCGATTTCGGCCTTCTCGACTTCTCGGGCAGCGGCGACCTGACCGCGAAAGTTCAACCCGCCGGGGGAATCGTCCTTCCGCCCGCTCCCGTCTCCACCTCCGCGAGCGGCTGCGCCGCATCCGACTTCTCGCGGTTCGTCCCGGGGAACATCGCGCTGATCCAGCGGGGAGCATGCTCCCTCTCGATCAAGGCCGCGAACGCCCAGGCCGCGGGGGCCTCCGCCGCGATCATCTTCAACGAGGGAAATCCCGGCCGCACCGACAACTTCGGGGCGACACTCGGCTCTCCCGTCTCGATCCCCGTTCTCTCGGCGTCGTTCGCGCTGGGCCTGCGGCTCGCGAATCTCTCTTTCCTTCCGATCTGCACGCCCGTTCCCGGCTTGCCGAGCGGGGAGTTGTGCCGGAAGAGAGGCGTCAGAGCCCTCGGCAGCCCTGCGGTCGTGCACCTGGACGCCGCGACGATCAACGAGACCCGGTCCAGCGAAAACGTCTTCGCCGAGACGCCGGCGGGAGACGAAAATCGCGTGTTGATGATCGGCGCCCACCTGGACAGCCTGTACGGCGCGGGCATTCTCGACAACGCGTCCGGCTCGGCCTCGATCCTCGAGGTGGCGCTGCAGATGAAGAACGTGGCGCCCGCAAACCTCGTCCGGTTCGCGTGGTGGGGAGCGGAGGAAGAAGGGATTGCCGGGTCGGACTACTATCTCGGCCACCTCGACGCGGCGGAACGGAGCCGGATTTTCTTCTACCTCGACGCAGATGTCATCGCGACGCCGAACTTCTACATCAACGTCCTGGACGTGGCGCAGTCGCCGCTGGCCGCGACGTGGGCGCCGGACGCGGTCAGCGGCTCCGCCCGGGCCACCCAATTGTTCGGCTCCTACTTCGACAGCGTGGGATCGACCTTCATCACGATCGACAAAGACGACCTGCCGCGCAGCGACACCCTTCCCTTCCTGAACGCGGGACTTCCCGTCGGCGGCGTCTTCACCGGCCAGGGAGACTTCAAGTCGCAGGCGGAAGTGGACCTCTTCGGCGGATTCGTCGGCCTCACCGAGTCGTGCGCGGACGAGCCGACGGGCTGCGACGACCTGGGAAACGTGAACCCTATTGCCCTCGAGCTCGTGTCGAAAGCCTACGCCGCCGTCGCGATCCAGATGGCGTTCGACGCCGGTCCCTGAAGCGGAAACCGGACCAGGGTTCCGTCAGACTTTCGGGCCGGCCAGAACGTTCCGGATCTTCCCCGCGAAACTCTCGAGCAGCTGGGCGGCCTCGTGACCGACGAGAAGAAGCGCCTGCCCCGTTTTCAGGAGCACGTGCGTGCCGATCTCGTCGATCGAGACGTCCGCGATGTCCTTTTCCTCGAACTCCAGCAGCCCGTCCGACGCCAGGACCACGATCGAGTTACTCATGTTTACCCCTCACCCTCGCTGCGCTCGCCCTCTCCCACAGGGGGAGAGGGGAAAAACCCGCGGGCGCCGTTTCCGGCGCCCGCGCTTCGAAGGAGACCCCTGACGGGGAAGGAGGAAGCACCCTCCCGGAAAACCGGGAGGGAGATCGGAACGTTTGCCGCATCCTTAGCTGCACCCGCTGGTCGCGCCGCAATTCATGCACTTGTAGCAAGCGCCGTTGCGAACCATGATCGAGCCGCACTCGTGGCAAGCGGGCGCGTCCGCCTGGACCTCGTACGCCCGGCCGGCCGACATCGGCGAGCCCGAATTGACCGGCTTCAACAACGCCTTCGTCACCGGGATCGGCCCCGTGTCGGTCGTGTTGTCGCGCGAGATGATGCCGATTCGTTCCTTCGCCTCGCTCGAGAGGAACTTCGAGCCGAGCCACCGGAAGATGTAGTCGACGAGCGACTTCGCCATCGGGATTTCGGGGTTCTTCGTGAAGCCCGACGGTTCGAACCGCATGTGGGAGAACTTGTCGACGAGCGCGTCGAGCGGAACCCCGTACTGCATCGTGAGGGAGATCGCGGTCGCGAAGGAATCCATCAGACCGGATACCGTCGAGCCTTCCTTCGACATCGTCAGGAAGATCTCTCCCGGCTGGCCGTCCTCGTAGAGCCCGACGGTGATGTATCCCTCGTGGCCGGCGACGTTGAATTTGTGGGTGATCGCCTGGCGCTCGTCCGGCAGCTTGCGGCGGAACGGCGCGGGCGATGCCGTCACCGCCTTGCCGACGTATTCGAGGCTCGATCGCGCCTCGGGATTCTTCGAGTCCGACTTCGACGCCGAAGTGTTCAGGGGCTGCGTGCGCTTGCACCCGTCGCGGTAGATCGCGATCGCCTTCAGCCCCATCTTCCAGCCCTGCAGGTACGTGTCGGCAATGTCGTCGGGCGAAACGTCGGTGGGCATGTTGACAGTCTTGCTGATCGCTCCGGAGAGGAACGGCTGCGCCGCCGACATCATCCGGACGTGCCCCATGTAGTGGATGGAGCGGGAGCCGTTCAACGCCTTGAACGAGCAGTCGAAAATCGGAAGGTGCTCCGGCTTGAATCCGGGCGCGTTCTCGATCGTGCCCTGTTCGTCCACGTACGAGACGATCGTGTTGACCTCGTCTTCGCTGTAACCGAGCCGGCGAAGCGCGAGCGGAACGGTCTGGTTGACGATCTTGATCGTGCCCCCGCCGACGAGCTTCTTGTACTTGACGAGCGCGAGGTCGGGCTCGATGCCGGTCGTGTCGCAATCCATCATGAATCCGATCGTGCCGGTCGGCGCGAGAACGGTCACCTGCCCGTTCTTGTAGCCGAACTGGCTTCCCGACTCGAGAGCCATGTCCCAGACGGCCTGCGACCAGGAGTGCAGTTCCGTCGGAACGCCCTGCTTGTCGATCTCGTACGCCGCGTCGCGGTGCATCCGGATGACGTCCAGGAACGCGTCGCGGTTGGGCGGATAGGCCGAGAACGTCCCCATCTCGGCCGCAATCTTCGAGGACTGCAGGTACGCTTCGCCGCACATCAGGGAGGTGATCGCGGCCGCGTAGGAGCGGCCCTCGTCGGAGTCATACGGAAGGCCGGCGGCCATGAGCAGCGCGCCGAGGTTCGCGTAGCCGAGCCCGAGCGGGCGCATCGCGTACGAATTCTTTCCGATCGCCTCGGTCGGGTACGAGGCGTTGTCGACCATGATCTCCTGCGCCGTGATCGTCACGTCCACGGCGTGCTTGAACCGGTCGACGTCGAACGTGCCGTCTTCCCGCTCGAACTTCATGAGATTCAGGGAGGCGAGGTTGCACGCCGAGTCGTCCACGAACATGTACTCGGAGCACGGATTCGAGGCGTTGATCCGGTGCGTCGACTTCACCGGATTCCACCGGTTGATCGTCGTGTCGTACTGCATGCCGGGGTCGCCGCAGACCCACGCCGCGTCGGCGATCTCGCGCATGAGCTGTCGCGCGCGGAATTTCTCGAACGGCTTGCCCGTCAGGACTTCCTTCGTCCAGTACTCGCCGTCCTTCTCCACCGCTTCCATGAACTCGTCGTTGACGCGGACGGAATGATTCGCGTTCTGGTAGAAGATCGACGAATACGCCTCGCCGTTGAACGAGCCGTCATAGCCGGCGTCGATGAGCGCCCACGCCTTCTTCTCTTCCTTCGCCTTCGAGAGAACGAATTCCTCGATGTCGGGGTGATCGATGTTGAGAATGACCATCTTCGCGGCGCGGCGCGTCTTGCCGCCGGACTTGATCGCGCCGGCGAAGCTGTCGAAGCCCTTCATGAAAGAAAGCGGGCCGGACGCCGTTCCTCCCGAAGACAACCCTTCCCGCGAGCCCCGGAGGCTCGACAGGTTGCTCCCCGTTCCCGAGCCGAATTTGAAGAGCATTCCCTCGGTCTTCGCGAGCGTCAGGATCGAGCCCATCGAGTCCTGCACGGAATTGATGAAGCAGGCCGAGCACTGGGGCTTCTCCTCGACTCCGCAGTTGAACCAGACGGGCGAATTGAAAGACATCACCTGGTTGACGAGAAGCGTCGTCAGCTCGTCGTGGAACGCATCGCGGTCGGCCGCCGTTTTGAAGTAACGCCCCTCTTCGCCCCAGCGGGCGATCGTGTCGGAGACGCGGCCGATGAGCTGGCGGACCGAGGTCTCCCGATCCGGCGTTCCGAGCTTTCCGTGAAAATATTTCTGCACGACGATGTTCGTCGCGGTCTGGGACCACGATTTCGGGGTTTCCACGTTCTTCTGCTCGAAGATCGTCTCCCCCTTTTCCGACGTGATCGCGGCGGTGCGAAGCTCCCACTCGATCGCGTCGTAGGGGGATACCGAAGGATCGGAGTACACGCGCGCGAAAGTCAGCCCTTTGAGCACGCGGGGGGCGCTGGTTGCCGCTTCGGCGGCGCTCGCGGCGGTTTTCCGGTCCGTCCGTTCTTCGTTTCGGCTCATCTTTCCTACCCCTTCCTCTCTTCCCAACACTCTTCAATCGACGGAGAATCCGAGAACTTCCCGGGGACTCGCGGTTGGAGGTTCGCGGCCAGCCGGCCGTTTTTTACTTGAAGAAAAGGTAAACCCAGCGCGAAGAGATGTCAAGAAAAAATACCAGATGTTGGGGTTGTCCACCGGGAAGGCCAAAGATCTGGGTGTCCGGCTCCCCGGAGGGGGGAGCCGGCTCGCTTGACCCTCCCGGGGGTTGGCTGTCATAATCCATCCCGTTAGGAGAACCCAATGTCCGCTGAACTCTCTGCCATTTCGCCGACCCCTCAGCCCGATGCTCCCTTTCTCACGCTGACGGAGAAGGCTGTCGAAAAAGTGAAGTATTTCGCGTCCCAGATGCCCGATTCCGCCGGCAAACCTCTCCGGATTTTCGTCCAGGGAGGCGGCTGCTCGGGCTTTCAGTACGGATTCACGTTCGACGACAAGAAGGAAAACGACACCCAGATTTCCGCCGGAGAGGTGGAAGTCGTCGTGGACCCTCAGAGCGCCATGTACCTGAAGGGCGCCAACGTCGACTATCTCGAAGACTTTCGCGGCGCGGGATTTTCGGTCAACAACCCGAACGCGACGGGCGGCTGCGGCTGCGGAAAGTCTTTCAACGCGTGAGCTAAGGGCGGCTCTTGCCGCTCGAGCAAAAGACCCCACTCGTGTGGGGTCTTTTCATTTGGCCTCCCATTTCCAGTCCCGGATCTCTGGCAGGTCTTCGCCGTATTTGCAGATGTATTGCTGGTGCTCGATCAGCTTGCCTCTGAGCAGGCGCTTCAGGGCGATGCCCTTCTCGCCCGTCTGCGGGAGGCGGTCGATCGTGTCGATGACGAGGTCGAACCGGTCGAGATCGTTCAGAACCGTCATGTCGAAGGGCGTGGTGATCGTCCCTTCTTCCTTGTAGCCGCGGACGTGGATGTTGTCGTGGTTGGTTCGGCGGTAAGTCAACCGGTGGATCAACCACGGATACGCGTGGAATGCGAAGATCACCGGCTTGTCCCGGGTGAAAAGCTCGTCGAAATCCCTGTCGCTTAGCCCGTGGGGGTGCTCGGATTGCGGCTGCAGCTTCATCAGGTCGACGACGTTGACCACCCGGATCTTCAGGTCGGGCAGGTGTTCGCGCAGGATGGAGACGGCGGCGAGCGTCTCCAAGGTGGGCACGTCGCCGCAACAGGCCATGACCACGTCGGGCGCAACGCCCTGGTCGTTGCTGGCCCACTGCCACACGCCGATGCCTTCGAGGCAGTGCTTGACGGCAGCGTCCATGGCCAGCCATTGCGGCGCGGGGTGCTTTCCCGCGACGATGACATTCACGTAGTGCCGGCTGCGAAGGCAATGATCCATCACCGACAGGAGGCAATTCGCGTCCGGTGGAAGGTAGACGCGCACGACCTCGGCTTTCTTGTTCACGACATGATCGATGAAACCGGGATCCTGATGCGTGAAACCGTTGTGGTCCTGACGCCAGACATGCGAGGCGAGCAGGTAGTTCAACGACGCGATCTTCCGCCGCCAGGGCAGGTGCGAGGTGACCTTCAGCCACTTGGCATGTTGATTGAACATCGAATCGACGATGTGGATGAACGCCTCATAGCAGTTGAAGACGCCGTGCCGGCCGGTGAGCAGATAGCCCTCGAGCCAGCCCTCGCACTGGTGTTCGCTCAGCATTTCCGTCACGCGCCCGGTCGGCGCGAGAAATTCGTCGTTGGGCAGGGTGGCCGCATCCCACTGGCGGTTGGTCGTCTCGAAGACAGCCTCGAGGCCGTTGGACAGCGTCTCGTCGGGTCCGAAGACCCGGAAGTTCCGCCGGTCCGAGTTGAGCTTCGCCACGTCTCGTAGAAAACGGCCGAGGACGTGCGTGTCGCCGACGCCGCGCACCCCGGGAGACGGCACGTCGACTGCATACTCGCGAAAGTCCGGCATCCGCAGATCTCGGAGCAGAATTCCACCATTGGCGTGAGGGTTCGCGCCCATTCGCCGATTCCCCTTCGGCGCGATTTCGGCCAGCTCCGGGCTCAGGCGGCCGTTCGCGTCGAAGAGCTCTTCCGGCCGGTAGCTCTTGAGCCAGTCCTCCAACAGCCTGAGATGATCGGGAGGGGTCGAGGGAGAAACGGCGAGCGGCACCTGATGCGCTCGAAACGTTCCTTCGATCGGCCTACCGTCGACCATCTTCGGCCCGGTCCATCCTTTTGGCGAATCGAGAACGATCATCGGCCAGCGGGGGCGGGTGACGACACCGCGGACGCGAGCGTCCTGCTGGATTTCCCGGATTCGCTCCACCGCCGCGTCGAGAGCAGCGGCCATCGCCTGATGCATCGGTTCCGGCTCGCGCCCTTCGACGAAGCCGGGCTCCCAACCGTAGCCGCGAAGAAGGTCCGCCAGCTCGGCGCGGGGAATTCGGGCGAGAATCGTCGGGTTGGAAATCTTGTAGCCATTCAAGTGCAGGATCGGAAGCACCGCGCCGTCGGTGGCCGGATCGAGAAACTTGTTCGAATGCCACGCGGTCGCCAGAGGGCCGGTTTCCGCCTCTCCGTCACCGACCACGCAGGCCACGACGAGATCCGGATTGTCGAAAACAGCCCCGAACGAATGGCTGAGCGAATAGCCGAGCTCTCCCCCTCGTGAATCGAGCCCGGGCACTCCGGAGAGGCGTGACTGGGAATCCCTCCGGGAAACGAGAATTGAAGAAACAGCCTTCGGAGGCCGGCCTCGTCCTGGCCGATATCGGGATAGACCTCGCTGTACGTGCCCTCGAGGTACGTGTTGGCCACCACGGCCGGCCCGCCGTGCCCCGGACCGGAGACGTAGATCATGTCCAGGTCGTATTTCTTGATGACTCGGTTCAAGTGCGCGTAGATGAAGTTCTGCCCCGGCGTCGTCCCCCAGTGTCCGAGAAGCATTCGCTTCACATCCGCCAGCGTCAGGGGGCGCTTCAAGAGCGGGTTGTCGTAAAGATAAATCTGGCCGACCGACAGGTAGTTGGCCGCGCGCCAGTACGCATCGATGAGGCGCAACTGCTCGTCGGAAAGCCGGCTCTCGCCCACGGCCGTACTTACGAAGGCCAGGTCTCTCCCGGCGCGAGCTCGATCACTTCCGTCGATCCGCCGCGCTTCCGGATCTCCTCCCGCAGGGCGTCGGGCGTGCCCGTGAGCACGGGAAACGTGCCCCAGTGCATCGGAATGACGCGCGGGACCTTCAGCATCTCGCATGCGAGCGCGGCGCCTTTCGGCCCCATCGTGTAGAAGTCGCCGATCGGCAGCAGCGCGATGTCCGGAGGGCGAAGCTCCGCGATGATCCGCATGTCGGAAAAGGGCGCCGTGTCTCCGGCGTGGTAAATACGGAATCCGTCCACTTCCACGACGAAGCCGCATGGCGTCGCGAACGGGTTCCGGTCCGAACCGTCGCCCCCCGAGTGCTCGGCGGGCGTCATCGAGATCGTGAAGTCGGAGACCTTCTGGGTTCCGCCCTTGTTCATGCCCGAGACGGACTTGACGCCCTTCGTCCCGAGCCAGACCGCCAGCTCGAAGACGCAGACGACGGTCGCGCCCGTCTTCTTCGCGAGCTCGACGCCGCTGTCCCCGAAATGGTCCGAATGGCCGTGCGTCGGCGCGATCACATCCACGCGCGAAAGGTCGTAGCCCTTCGGAAACTTCGGGTTCGGCTCGATAAACGGATCGAAGACGAGACGCTTGCCTCCCTTCGATTCGATGACGAACATCGCGTGGCCCAGCCACGTGATTTTTCCGGGGAAATTCGCCGTCATGTTCGCTTCCTTCCTCGCGCTCGCATCCGAGCCCGAATTCATTCAGTTCTCGAAGAAAAACGGCACGGCCATCAGCGCCGCCCCGATGATGCAGAGCTCCAGAGTTCTCGTGAACAGGTACGGGTAGATGCAGAGTCCCGCGCCGGCGAGCATCGCCGACATCTTCGCCTGCTTTTTTCCGTAGATGAAGTACGCCGTTCCGACGGCCCCGGTGAAGATCGCGATGAAAAGCTGCGTCCCGGTCGGCACGTCAGAACCTCAGCGAGAGGCAGCTCAGGCCGCCGTCCATCTTCCGGAACTCCGACATCTCCAGGGCGTGGCAAACGTAGCCGAGCCCGCGGAGCTTTCCCTCGGTCGAAGGAAATCCGGAAGCAATCAGGATCGTGTCGTTCACTCTCACGCAGTTGGCCGCGTACTCCTCGCCCGCGGGCACGCGGACGATCTCGTGGCCGCGAAACTCTTCGCGATCGGCGAGCGCCTCGATCGCCGCGAGCCGGTTCTCGCCGAGAGACGCGATCCCGCTCTTCAGGTGAAGGATCCCGGCCGTGCTTCGGATGTCGACGAGCGTCGACGCCAGCCCGGTTTCGCCGAGAATTTCCGCGAGCTGCCTTGCGCCCGCCTCGTTCGTCCGGTGCGAGACCCCGATGAAGAGATGATCACCCGCCTCGCAGACGTCCCCGCCGTCGAGGGTTCCGGGCGGCTCGATCGTTCGCTGATTTGCGAAGAACGGACTCAGCGCCGCGGCCATGGCCTCCACCTCCCCCTTGCGACTCTCCGCCCCCGGGCGCGTGTGGACGGCCAGACCCGGAAGAAGGACCGCCGTGTCCTCGACGAACGTCGAGTCGGGATACTGCGGATCGGCAGGAAGGCGCGTCAGGACGAGGCCGAGGCCCTCGAGCGCCTCGCAGTATTTTTCGTGCTGCGAAAGCGCGGTTTCGAGCTCGGGAGCGCCGAGCTGCGCCGTCGTCAGGCCGTTCGCGAAACTGATCGCCGGCGGCCGCACGATCGCCCGGTTCACGGTTTCCTCGTCTCAGGCACGGCGGGCGCGGGCCTTCGCCCCCGCGACGAGCCTCTCCGCCGCGACGGCCGCGCGGCGATGAGTTCCCCTTCCGATTTCGCCTCCTTCGTCGGCGGCGGAGACCTCGAAGAAGAAGAGTTTTCCTTCCTTCCGGACGAACGTCGCCGTCGCCGTGACGGTCGCCCCGGGGGGCGTTGCAGCCGAGTGCCGAACGTCGATGGACACTCCGACGGACAGCTCTCCCGGCGCGAGATGCGGCCGGAGGATTCGCGCCGCCGCCATCTCCATCAGCGCGACCAGTCGCGCGGTCGCGAAGACGCCGGGAAATTCGTCCACGGATTCGATCCCGACCGAGCTCGCGAGGTCGGCAGGCCCGACCGTGAGGCTCGCCGAGCCGGTCGATCCGGGGACGGGATCGCTCATCGCCGGCGCCTCAGGCCATCGGCCGCCACGGGCCGATCAGGAGCGCGATCGCGACGACGAAATCGAACGCCGCGCAGAGCGGCGGGAACCACCTCGCGACCTGTGTCGAGACCGCGCGGGGATGGTGCAGGAGATCCCAGACGCCGTGGATCACGTAGCCCGCGGCCAGCCACCCGGTCTGCGCCCGCAACCCGACGGCGGCGCAGCAGAAGACGACCGCCGCGATGAGCGAGCTCGAGCAGCGCGATTCCCGCCGGCGGCTTTTGCGCGAGCATCGCCCCCGCGTACACGCACGCCGTGAATGCGAGAAAGAGCGCAATCGCCTGCCGCGCCGGCTGCGGAGGGATCGTGTGCACGAGCAGAACGAACAGCAGCCCGAGAAGGAGCCCGACGACGAGACTGGGAATCCACGATTTCATCTTTCCGCCCTTCTTCGCGTTTCGTTTCCCGTTCTTTTCGCAAACGCGCACCAGCGCGAAACTGCCTCTTGGGGACCCTCGAACACGCGGTCGCGGACGCGGGGATGGCTCGTCACGTACTCGAGGTTCTCGCGGAAGCGATCTCTGCCGCCGGGCAGAACGAAATCGCCGGTGCGCGCCACGCTCACGACGATCGGCTCTTCGGCGTCCATGAGACCATCGAGGATATGACGAATCCACGCCGGATCGAGGCCGAGGTTCAGGTGGACGAAATCGTGTTGGGGGCCGACCGGGACGGGCAACGGAGGGCCGTTGATACAGCCCGTGCTCACCGGCACGAGCCAGAGCCGGCGACGGCGAAAGAAGCCGCCCGGCTCCAGGTAGTTCGAGCGCGACGGGCGATAGGGCCGTCGCGGCGCCCGCTGGAAGTCCGGCAACGAACCGGTGCTCCCTTCGCCCGGCACTATCGACGGCGCCGGCCTCAGTCCCGGTTCGAGGGTGAGATCGTAGGGGATCTTCAGACGCTCGAGCAGGGCCACCGCGCGATCGCTCAGCCAGTGATCTCCGAAGCGAAAGCCATCCGGCGGGCCGCCCACCCCTCGAACGAAGCCGTCCAGAGCGCGCGCGACCCCGCTCTCGATCCAGGCCTCGTCCCCGAAGTCGGAAATCCATCGCCCCTCCGGTTCGTGCCATCGAAACGCGTGGTGATGAAGACCGATTGAATCTCCCCGGGCCCGAAGCTCCGCGAGGGGCGCCGCGTAGCGCCGAGCGGCCCAGGCAATATCCCCGTAGGTCGTCTCGATCTGCGAATCCATCCGAAGAAACCAGTTGAAGCGGGCCCGGCACCCCGTCCGTTCGTTCAATCGCTCGCGCAAACGCTCGATCCACGGAAGCAGGTCGAGGAAACCCTGCCATTCGGGGCGGCGGCGGCGTTCGAGCAGCCGATCGTCCGGCTCGATATCGACCGTCAGGACGAAGGAACCGGTCATCTCACTACCGAGCGTATTTCCAGTTCCGCGTCTTCCCTTCCGAAAGCCATTCGACCGCGGTTTTGATCCGCCGGTCGCGGGTCTCAGCGGTCTTCGCCCCGATAACCCAGTCGACGTATTCCTTCCTGTTCGTATAATTGAAAGCGGCGAAGACGGCGGCGGCCTTTTGGTTTTTCTTGAGCGCTTCCTCGAGGTCGCGCGGAACGACGATCTTCTTTTTCGCCGCCGGGCGGGACGGCGCGCGCGGGGCCCGGACTCCCGCGTCGTTGAGCGCGGCGGCCTTGCGCACGAGGCGGAGCAATTCAGAGTCTTTCGGCAGGTCCGAGACCGATCCGATTCGCCCGAACTGCCCCATTGAGTCGTTGGATTTCTCTCCCGTCACGAGGCTTCCTTTCCAGAACCCGAACGCGCAATGTTTCTGGAAGGCGGCCATCGAGCAGAACATTCCCTTGTAATCGAAGTGGGGAAAGCTCCATTTCATCGTCTCTTCGACGCCGGGGCATCCCCGATGGACGACGCGGCGGAGGCGAAGGAGGATCGGCTTCGCGAACGGCGCGGCCTTCGCGATATAGGCGTCGACGCGCGGATCCTTCCTGCCCATTGCGATCCCCTTTCCTTCCAGCCGATTCTACAATCGACCCGAATTGCCGCCGCGGCGAAACAGGAAATACAGCGGGACGCCGAGCGCGATGAATCCCAGGCCGAGCAGCGACTCGCGCGGCCTCTGCACGATCGTGCTGATCATGAGACCGAGCGCCGCGGCCACGAATACCGCCGGCGTCACCGGGTAGCCGGGAACGCGAAACGGCCGTTCCAGGAGCGGTTCTTTCCGCCGAAGCACGAACACGGAGGCGACGGTCATCCCGTAGACGAGCCAGCCTCCGAAAATCACGTACGTGAAGAGCTGGGAGAATCCGCCCATGAACGCGACGAGCAGGCTCGACCAGATTCCCTGGAGGGCGATCGCGGCGGCCGGCGAGCGGAAACGGGGATGCACGCCCCCGAGACCCGCCGGCAGCAGTCCGTCGCGGGACATCTGAAAATAACTTCGCGGTCCCGCGAGGATCGAGCCGTTCATCGCCCCGAGAATCGAGCACACGATCGCGGCGGTCAGCGCCCGGACGCCCCACGGCCCGGCGACCTTCGCGATCGCCGCGATTCCCACACGCGGCGACGCCGCCATCTCGGGAATGGTCATGACGCGGAAATACGCGGCGTTCGCGGCGAGGTAGAGACCGATGATCAGGAGCTCGCCGAGCACGACCCCGAGCGGAAAATTCCTTCTCGGATCGCGGACTTCGCCGGCCACGAAACTCGCGTCGTGCCATCCTTCGTAGCCCCAGAAAACGGCGACGAACGCGATGCCGATCGCAGCAAGGCCGGTCGGCCCGCCCGCCGGGACGATGGCGGCCTTCGCCTCGTGCGCCGGCAGAACGAAGATCGCGATCGTCATTCCCACGAGGCCCGTAATCTTCAACGCCGAGAGCGTGTTCTGGACGGCCGAGCCCGCGCGGATTCCCAGGATGTTCGCGCCCGTCAGGGCGAGAATCCCGAAAATCGAGATGGCGCGCGACTCCCGGGGCGACAGGGAGAAGAAGGCGCCGAGGTAGATCGTGAGCGCGACGGCGAGAGTCGCGATCGCGCCGGACGTGATGACGGTGAACATCGTCCACCCGCAGAGAAAGCCCGCCAGCTTTCCGTAGGCGCGGGAAAGATACGTGTACAGGCCTCCGGGCGAGGGAATCGCGGCGCCGAGCTCGGCCATCGAGAGCACGCCGAGCATCGTCAGCAACCCGCCGAGGGCCCAGATGCCGAAGATGAGCGGCTCGGAATGAACGACGCGGGCGATCTCGGAAGGAACGAGGAAGATGCCGGAGCCGATCACCGTTCCGACGAGGAAGAGCGCCATGTCCCACGGGCCGAGCACCCGCAGCAGGCCGTGATCGGGCTCGGCGGGATGGGCGGGCGTCGCGAGCTTCATCGGGCGATCACTCCGATCCGTCGGCGCGCCCGACGTCGAGCCGCCGCCCGTCTTCGTCGCCCGAGATCCGCACGAGCCACGGGTTGCAGCAGATCTCGCAATCCTGGACGAGCGAGCCGTTCACGTCCGGCTCGAAATGGACTTCGACTTCCTCGCCGCAGTACGGGCACGTCACGAGAAAGTCGTCCATCGACTCAGATCTCGTTCCAGTTCACCCGGGGAATCAGGATTCGCGCGACGTTCTGAAGGCCCTTTCGGTCCTCTTCGTCGAAGCGGTTTTCCTTCGGAGCGTCGACGTCGAGGACGCCGGCGAGTTTGCCGTTCGCGACGAGCGGAACGACGATCTCGGAGCGCGACGCCGCGTCGCACGCGATGTGGCCCGGAAACGCGTTGACGTCGGGCACGACGAGCGTTTCCCGCTTCGCGGCCGCCGTCCCGCAGACGCCCTTCCCCATCGCGATCCGCACGCACGCGGGCCGCCCCTGGAAAGGCCCGAGCACGAGCTCGCTCCCGCGCAGGATGTAGAAACCCGCCCAGTTGATCCCGGGAAGCGCCTCCCAGATCAGGGCCGCGGCGTTCGCGAGATTCGCGAGCGAGTCGGGCTCGTCGCCGATCAGGGCCTCGAGAGACGCGGGCGAGCTCGCGTAGAGCTCCGGTTTCGGGACGGAGCGATCGAAGGAGGATTCGTGCACGCGAAGATCTTAGCGCGAAGAACTTCGCTTCGGCTTCACGTGCGGGTCCCAGAAGTGGTCGAACGCGAGCCACAGCGCCTTCGCGTGCCGGACGAACAGAATGCTGAAGACCGGCAGCGGCAGGAGCACGACGAGAAGTGTCTGCGTGAGCGTCAAATGAAAAAACATCGACGACCCGAGCCAGAGGAGCAATCCGAGCACGGAGGTCGCGCCGTAGCCGAACGCCCACGTCGCGAGCAGGAAGTAGCCCGATTCCCGTTCGTACTGGTACCGGCAGCGGGTGCAGCCCGGAAGAGGGCTCATCCAGCCGGACAGGGAGCGAACGTCCGCGAGCGGAAGAAAGAGGCGGGATTCGCCGCACGTCGGGCACCGCAGACGCGCCGCGCGGAACAGGAACGTCGCCGCCTTGCGCAGCGAGCGCGGCTCCCTGCCGAGCGAGACGACCTCCGTCACTCGCGGTTACTTCGGATCGGTCGAGCGCCGTTTCGGAGAATCGGGAACATCCTGCTTTCGGCGATCGGGCCCGTTGCGCCGATCCGGAGCACCGAGCCGGCCCCAGCGGCGGCGGTCTTTGCCCGTCCGGCGGTCGCCGGGCGGGGGCGAAGTCGCGTCTTCGTCGTCTGCCATGGGAACCTGAAATCTACGACTTCGCGGGGCCGCGCGCAATCGGCGGCAGAAGAACCTAATGTCCTTTTCCTCGTACTATGGCGGAATAGAGGAGGACCCATGCACCGGTATGTGATTCTTTTCCTCGCCGCTGCGGCCGCCACGGCGGTGTTCGCGGCCGAGGCGCCGAAATCCGATCTCGAGGGCCGCCGGAAGGCCCTGAACGACCTGCTCGCCGAGCAGTGGGATTACACGATGGAGACGAACCCGGAGTACGCGTCGATCCTCGGCGACAAGCGCTGGAACGACAAGTCGAGCGACAACTCGCTCGCCGCCGTTCAGAAGGACCTCGTCAAGACCGCGGAATTCCTGAAGCGCTTCCAGGCGATCGACACGACCGGCTTTCCGGAGCAGGAGAAGCTGAACAAGACCCTGATGGTCCGGCAGCTCGAAGAAGGGCTCGAAGGCGCGAAATTCAAAAACTGGGAGATCCCGGTCGCCCAGAACTACGGCATCCAGATCGAGGCGCCGCGGTTCGTGAACTACCTCCCGTTCGACACCGTGAAGGACTACGACGACTACATCACCCGCCTGAAGGACCTGCCGAAACAGTTCGAAGACACGATGGACAACATGCGCGCCGGCATGGCCGACGGCCTCATGCCGCCGAAGTTCCTGCTGGAGAAAGTCGTGCCGCAGGCGGAAGGCATCGCGTCCCAGGACCCGGAGAAGAGCCCGTTCGCGCAGCCGCTCGCGAAGTTTCCGAAGACGGCTTCCGCCGAAGACCAGAAACGCATTCACGACCAGGTCATCGCCGCGATCCGGGACGCGGATCCTTCCCGAGTACGTGAAGTTCGCGAAGTTCGTCAAGGACGAGTACGCCCCGAAAGGACGCACCGAAGTCGGGATCTGGTCGCTGCCCGACGGCCCGGCGCGCTACGCGTTCCGGGTGAAGCAGTCGACGACGACGAACCTGACCGCGGAGGAGATCCACCAGATCGGCCTGAAGGAGGTCGCGCGGATCGAAGGGGAAATGCAGAAGATCGCGAAGAAGAGGGGTTTCGCGGACATGAAATCCTTCAACGACGCGCTCGCGAAAGACCCCGCCCACCACGGCCACTCCCGCCAGGAGTTCATCGACCTCTACACGAAATACATCGACCAGATGTCGGCGAAGCTCCCGCAGCTCTTCGGGCGGCTGCCGAAGGCGAAGGTCGTCGTGAAGCCGACGGAGGAGTTCCGCGAAGCGACGGCTTCGGGCGCCGAGTACAACCAGGGAACGCCTGACGGTTCGCGGCCGGGCACGGTCAACGTGAACACGAGCGACTTCGCGAAGCGCACGACGATCAACGTGGAAACGACCGCGTACCACGAAGGCGTGCCGGGACATCACATGCAGATCTCGATCGCGCAGGAGCTGCCGACGATTCCTCCCTTCCGCCAGCAGGGCGGCAACGGCGCCTACGTCGAGGGATGGGCGCTCTACTCCGAAGATCTCGGCCGCGACGTCGGGTTCTACCAGGACCCGTACCAGCTCTACGGCCACTACCAGGACGAGATGCTCCGCGCGATCCGCCTCGTCGTCGACACCGGATTGCACGCGAAACACTGGACCCGCGACCAGGTCGTGAAGTTCTTCCACGACCACTCGGGAACCGACGAGGTGGAGGTCCAGAGCGAGACGGATCGCTACATCTCGTGGCCGGGCCAGGCGCTCGGCTACAAGATCGGCCAGCTGACGTTCTCGCGTCTCCGCGAGAAGGCGAAGAAGGAGCTCGGGGCCGAAGTTCGACATCCGCAAGTTCCACGACGAAGTCCTCGGCGCCGGCTCGCTTCCGATGGACGTCCTGGAAGCGCGAATCGACGCCTGGATCGCGTCGGAGAAGGGTTCTTCGAGCTAGCTTTCTAGTCTTCGGTCAGTTTTTCGGCGAGGGCGGCCTGCTCCGCGAGCCCGGCGGTGGCGAGCGCGCGGGCCGCCTCCCGCAACCGGATGACGCCCTCCGGGTCGTCGAGCAGCCGGAGCGTCAGGCCGAGCTGGAACAGCGTCGAGGCGTCCCCTTTCGACAGTCCCTGGCGCCGCCGCAGATCGAGCGCCTCGCGAAGCGCAGCGACGCTTCCCTCCAGATGGGCGCGCCCGCGATCGGGGTCGAGCTCGGCGAGCCGGCGGAGCGCGAGACCCAGGTTGTGGAGCGTCGCCGCGCGGGCGATCTCTTTTTCCCCGGTCCGAAACTCCAGAGCGCGCCGGTACAGGCCGATCGCCTCGTCGAGCTCCCCTGGCGTCGCCCCGAGCGCGGCAATCGCGCTCGCGAGGTTGTGCAGCGCCCGGGCGTGGGCGTCGGGATCGCTCTCCCGCGTCCAGTCGGCGAGGACCCGGCGAAAACACTCCCGCGCCCGGACGAGGTTCGCGGCCGGTCCCGGCGATCCGAAAAACGCGCCCGCGCCGTTGAAGAACCTCGCCCGCTCGCCCGCCGCACGGCGAGTGACCGCGAGCCCGACTTCTTCGAGGCTCGACCAGAAGTCGTCGGCCAGCACCCGCGAAAGCGCGGCGTCGCGTTCCCGAAGCTCCTCCTGGAACCGGTACCAGCTGCGAAAGGCCGCGACGGGATCTTCGGCGAACGCGGCCCGAAATCGGAGAAGGGCTTCGTCATGGCTCGTGTCGCTCAACGACTTCCCCTGATCGATGGTGCCCCCTCACCCCAACCCTCTCCCTCGAGGGAGAGGGTGAGTCGCCGAAGCGTCGCGAGGCGACCGGGTGAGGGGGAACCGGGATCGCTCATTCGCGGAGCTTCTCGTCGCCGGGCCGGCTGTGGTTCCAGTAGTCCAGGCGCTGAGCCTTCCGGAGAGTCAGCGAGCCGCCGTCGGAGCGAGCCCACGAGCGCAGCGTGAAAGGGAACTCCGAATCGAACGTGAATCGATCGACGCCGGCGCCGGACCGCACCTCCACGACGCGCTCGGATCCCGAAGGCGTCACGACGATCGTCGCCGGCCGCGCTTCCGGATGGCCGAGGCGGGAACCCACGACGGAGGGATAAAGGGAAATCGGGTACTGCGCCGGCCCCGGCGCGCGGCGCAGCGTCCGGAGCTTGAACGGAAGCTCGTCGAAGAAAACGATGTCGCCGGGCAGGCGCTGGTCGAGCCGCCCGTCGCCCTCGCCGTCCCAGTACGTGTGGTACGTCAGGCGCAGGAAGCCGCCGTCGAGCCAGCCGAGCTTGAAGGAGTTCCCGCAAGAATCGTTGCTCGCGAGCGAGAATTTCACGAGATTCCCCGTCGCGCGGTCCCAGAACGACGAGTGCATCTGGTGAAACGCGTACAACCCGGCCGGCACGTCGATCACCTGGTTCATCTTGAGAACTTCCGTGCCCGAAGGCGCGTCGGCCTTGACCCGCAGCTTCGGGTTGAACGGCTCTTTGACGACGATGTGAACGACCTCTGCGCTCCGAACGGTTCCGTCGCGAACCTCTTCGGCTTGGTAGACGTTGTACTCCGCCTTCCCGTCGTCCCAGAGGCGGTCGCGCAGGAGCTCGGCCCCGAAGGGCGACGGGGCGGGAGCCGCGGACGCGAGCGCGGCCGCCCACGCCGCGAAAATCGAAATCCGGAGCGCCTTCATACGGTAATCTTAGCCGGATGAAGCGGCTCCTCGCGTTTCTCCTCGCCCTCCCGCTCGCCGCCGCTCCGGCAATCGCCGCGGGTTTTCGCTTCCGCGCGGCGACGCACGCCGAGGGAACGGCTTCGGCCGCGATCTCGATGGCCGACACGGAAGTGACCGGCCGGGTGGACGGCTCCCGCGCCCGGATCGAGATCGACAAGAGCCGCAACCCGCTGCTTCCGCAGGGCAGCGTTCTTCTGACCCAGGACGGCGGCAAGACGTTCTCGCTGCTCGACCTCGCGCGCAAGACGTCGTCCGCCTGGACGCCGCCCGAGCGGGCAGGGGGCAGCGCGGCGGCCCGGTCGATCGTGCGCGTGCAGTTCGAGGACCCCGACGTCCGGAAGATCGCAGAGGGCGCGGGAGAGAAAATCTCCGGGCACGCGACGAGGTACTTCAAGTTCCGCGTGGGGTACGTGACCGCGGTGGACGTCATGGGCTCGGTTCAGAAGACCTCGACGAACCGCGTCGAGGAGCTCTGGACCGCGCCGGACCTGACGGAGGCCGGGTTCGCGGCGTGGCTTCGGAAAGATTCGGCGCCGACCGGCAACGAAGAGCTCGACCGCCGGATCGCCGCCGAGCTCTCGGGAGCGCCGGGCACGCCGCTCAAGCGCGTCACGACGACGACGTGGAAGGACTCGAGCGGAAAAGATCAGACCGTGAAAACCACGATCACGGTGTCGGAATTGAAGAAAGACTCGCCGCCTGGCGAGCTCTTCCAGCCTCCGCCGGGATTCCGAGGCGCCTCGCCGGAGAAGAACTGAGGAGACTCGCGCTCCTCGTCCTCCTCGCGGGCGCTGCCCTCGGGCAGGAGGCGACCCCGATCATCCAGGACAATTCGTTTCTCGTCGAAGAGGCGTACAACCAGGACCCGGGCGTCGTTCAGCACATCCAGACGTTCTCCCGCGACCGGAACCGCGACGAATGGCTCTACACGTTCACGCAGGAATGGCCCGTCCCGGGCCTCGCGCACCAGCTCTCGTACACGCTTGCGTACCAGCGAACGGACGGCGTCGCGAAGCCCGCCGACATGCTCGTGAACTATCGCTACCAGCTGCTCGGGAACGCCGAGGCGAGAGTCGCCTGCGCGCCGCGTCTCTCGCTGATCCTTCCGACGGGCGACGCGAAGGCGGGCACCGGGAACGGTTCCGTCGGCGTGCAGGCGCTCGTGCCGGTCAGCATCGTGCTCGGCGAGAAGTGGGCGGCCCATTCGAATCTCGGCGGGACCGTCGTTCCCTCCGCCCGCGACGCCGCGGGACGGAAGGCAACGACGCGGAGCGTGAACCTCGGGCAGAGTTTCATCTGGCAGGCGACGAACCGGTTCAACGTGATGCTCGAATCGGTCTGGAGCCGCGACGAGTCGGTCGCCGGGGAAGGGCGCACGACCCGCCAGGACTCGTTTCTCGTCAGCCCCGGAATCCGCTGGGCCTACAACTGCGCGGGCGGCCTGCAGATCGTGCCGGGGATCGCGTTTCCGTTCGGCGTCGGGCCGAGCTCCGGACAGAAGAGCGTTTTTCTCTACCTCAGTTTCGAGGGGCCCGTCTGGAAGCCGCGGGGAAGCTGAACTCACGTAATCTCCCTCCCCTTCGTCTCCTCGAACGTCCAGATCCACGCCCCGGTCGCGAGCGCGAAAATCACGGCGAGGGACATTCCCCCCCGCGAGCCCGTAGCGCCTCGCGAGCACCGCGACGATCACGGGCGTGACGAACTGGATTCCGCGCGCGATGTTGTACGCCGCGCCCATCGCCGTCGAGCGCACGGACGTCGGGAAGAGCTCCGCGAAGAGCGGGCCGAATCCTCCCCACACGCCCGTCCCGACGCCGACGAGGAAGAGAAAACCGAGCCCCGCCGCCGGGTGCGCCGCGACCGTGTCCCAGAACAGCGTCGTCATCGCGAGACCCGCGGCGAAGAGGAGCGAGTAGATCGTGAACGCGGGGCGGCGCCCGAGGCGATCGGCCGCGAACCCGAACGACAGGTAGCCGAGGAACCCTCCCGCCTGCGCGACGAGAATCCACGACGCGGATTTCGCCATGGAGAAATGGCGCTGCTCGTACAGGTACCCGGGCAGCCACGAATACGTGAACCAGTAGGCCGACATCGTGAAGGTCGTGAGGATCGTGCAGCGGACAAAGACGGGGCGCAGGTCCTGATTTCGATCCGGGTCCACGAATCTGCGGCGCCCCCTCACCCTTCCCTCTCCCTCGAGGGAGAGGGTGGGACCCCGGAGCGAAGCGACGGAGGACCGGGTGAGGGGGTCAACGGCGATCGACGCCGAGTTGCCCTGAGCCAGCCACACGTCCGACTCGGGCAGCTTCTTCCGGATCGCGACGACGAGCAGCGCCGGCAGTCCGGAGATCAGGAAGCACGCGCGCCACCCGATCGCCGGCGCGAGGAACCCCCCGACGACCGACGCGAGCGCGACTCCGATCGGCGCGCCGGTCTGAACGTAGGCTCCGTACCGGCCCCGCACTTTCGCGGGAAACGTTTCCCCGACGTACGTCTGCCCGGTCGCCCACTCTCCCCCGACGCCGAGACCCGTCACGACGCGGCAGAGCAGGAGCACGGGGAGGTTCGGAGCGAGCCCGCTCGCGAGCGTGCCCGCGCTGAACACGAGGATCGTCCACTGCAGCACGGGCTTTCGCCCGACGCGATCCGCGAGAAAGCCGAAGAAGATGCCTCCCACCGCGGTCGCCGCGAGCGACGCTCCGAAAATCGCGGAAACCTCGACGGTCGAGAGGCGAAGCTCCCGGCCCAGAGGGATCAGGAGAAAGCTGTAGAGAATGAGGTCGTAGAAGTCGAACACCCAGCCCGCCCACGCCATCGCGAGGATTTCGTAGTGCGTTCGGCCGAGCTTTTCGGCCTGATTCAGGAAACGTGTGGGGGCGGAAGGGGTTGTCGACACAAAAGGTTCTGAAGGAGGATAATAGATCATCGCGCGCTCATTTTCGCTGCGGCTCGTCCCGCTCCTGGCGTTGTGGGTCTTTCGGACAACGGCCCTCTCGGCCGACTCCGTGACCCCTGTGCGCTCGTTCCGCTCCTTCGACAAGCGGACCTGGAACGGCCTTCCCCAGTCCACGCCGCTCGACCTGTTGCAGGACGACTCCGGCTTGTTGTGGGTCGCGACCCTCGACGGCGTCGCGACATTCGACGGAAGCGATGTGGAGCGAATCGCGCCGAGCGGGGCGGCTCCGGCGAGCGGCGCCGTCTACTCTCTCGAGCCGCGCCGGAAGGGAGGCCTGTACGCCGGCGCGACGCGGGGAGTTCACGTCTTCGACGGGCGCGAATGGAAGCTCCTGCCGACGCGCAGCTCCGTGTTCTCGGTTGCCGAGGACCGCAGCGGCGCCCTCTGGATCGTCGACGAGGAGGGAAAAGTCTGGCGAAACCTCCATCCCGACTCCGGCGCGCCGTGGGACCTCCAGGGCGACCCCCGCATCCCCGCGTTCGCCGTCACCGTCTCCGCGGACGATTCGTCCGTGTGGATCGGCGGAAAGTCCGGCGTCGCGCGCGTCGCCGGAGGATCGATCGAGCCGTCGGAGTCGTCCCCGCGGAACGTGAGCGCTCTTCTCGCCTTGCCCTCGGGAGAATGCTGGGCCGGCACCGACGACGGACGCCTCTTTTTCCGGAAGGCGGGCGCGGCGGCGTGGACTTCCGTCGCGCCGTTCGGCTGGACGGGCGGCCGGATCCGGTGTCTCGCGCGCGATCGGCGCGGGCGGATCTGGGCGGGGGGAAACGAGGGCCACGTCGCGTTCGGGCGCGACGGAAGTCCGTGGGAACAGTGGGGCCCCGAGAATGGGCTCAAACCCGCCACCGTCAACTCGATCCTCGCGGACCGCGAGGGCTCGATCTGGTTCGGATTCAACGGCAGCGGCCTGCAGCAATGGCTCGGCGAGGCTTGGACCCACCGCAACCGCTGGTCTCCCGACGACGCGCTCTCCACCCGCGTTCCCGTCTTCGGCATCGCGCCGGCGGCGGGGGGATTTCTCGCGGCCGCGGTGAACCACGGCATCTGGAAATGGGACGGGCAGCGGATGCGCGAGCTCGGCAAGTCCGACGGGTTGACCGAAGACGTCGTCAGCGTGGCGGAGCCCGCCGCGGGCGTGATCTGGGCGGGAGCTCGGATGGGGATCTTCGAGTCGCGCTCGGGGGGGCGATTCCGGAAGGCGTTCGATCTCCCGACGGGGTTCGTGACCTCCTTCTCGCGCTCGCCGGCGGGCGGTTGGTTCGCGACGACGTCCTCGGCCGGGATCCTCCAACTCGAAGACGGCGCGTGGACGCCGGCCGCGGACCTGAATCGCCAGCTTCCCGGACAGAACGTCCGCGCGATCGCGTGGCTGCGCAACGGCGATCTGGCCGTCGGCACGATGCACGGCCTCGCGATGTTTCACGGGGGCGTCCGGCAGCCGGGGGCGGAAGGCGAGGGAATCTCTTCCGAGTCGGTCAGCAGTCTCCTGGAGCTCGACGGCGGAGAGCTCTGGGCGGGAGGAACGGGAGGCATCGCGATCCGCAAGGGCGGCCGGTGGCAAAAAGCGGAACGCGGGCCGAAGAGTTTCCCACCGACACCGTCTACTCCCTCGCCCGCGCGCCCGACGGAAGCGTCTGGGAAGGCAGCGGCGCGGGAGTCGGTCACTACGCGGGCGGAAAGTGGACGTTCTACGATGCGAGCAACGGGCTGATCGAGGACGAATGCAACTCCGGCGGCCTCTGGATCGCGCCCGACGGGTCCGTCTACGTCGGGACGATGGCTTCTCTCGCCCGTTTCGACTCGTCGATCGCCGCTCTGGCCCTTCCGCCGCTGCGCTGTATCTGGAAAGACGCGACGGCGGCCGCGGCCGGCGGCATCACCCGCCTTCCGGACGGAACGCGGCGGGTCCGGCTGACCTGGACGGCCCCCTGGCTGACGCCCCAGCCGGTCGAATACCGGGTCCGGATCGCGCGGCTGGGCCCGGAATGGCTGCCGGCGCAGAGCGACAACGAGTTCGCGCTCGAGAACCTTCCGGAAGGCCGGTTCGACGTGGAGGTGGCCGCGAGACTCGCGGGCTCCGCCGAGGGCCAGTGGACGGAGCCGATCCGCGCGTCGTTCTTCGCGGAGCCCTTTTGGTGGGAAACGCGCCTCGCGAAAGTCGCGGGAGCGCTGATCCTCGCGCTTCTCGTGCTCGCCGTCGTCCGCCTTCGCACGCGGCAGCTCGCCCGTCGGGCAGCCTGGCTGAACGAAGAAGTCGCGAGGCAGACGGCGGAGCTCCGCGAGAGCCACCTGGAGCTCCAGGAGGCCGCACCGCGCGCTCGAGGAGCTGGCGCGGCGCGACGCGCTGACGGGGCTCGTACAACCGGCGCATGGCTGACGAGCGCCTGGAAGAAGTCTTCAAGTCGCAGTCCAGAACGCGCGCGCCGATTTCCGTCATGCTCGTCGACGTGGACAACCTCAAGTCCATCAACGACCTCGGAGGCCACGACGTGGGAGACTCGGTCCTCAAGTCCGTCGCCGGCGCGTGCCGCGAGGTCTTTCGCGCCTCCGACCTGCTCGTCCGGTACGGCGGCGACGAGTTCCTCGTCCTCCTGCCGGAGACCGGCGAAGACGAAGCGGCGATCTGCGCGGAACGCCTCGTCGCGGAGCTCGCGGAGCTTCCCCCGATCCGGCTCGCAAACGAGTTCACGCGCCTGCAGATCTCCGGCGGAATCGCGACGGCTCCCGCGTCCGAAGAGGGAACGCCCGCGCAGCTGATCGAGCGCGCGGACCGCGCGCTCTACGCCGCGAAGCGCGCCGGGCGCAACCGCATCGTGCCGTTCTCCGCGATCGACGAGAGCGAGCTGGCCGCGCCGGGGTAGGGCCTCGTTCTTGTCATTGCGAGCGAAAGCGAAGCAATCTGCCCCGGGAACCCGACCTCACCACCGCTCACGCGCGTCCCCCTCTCCATGTGGAGAGGGAACAGCTGGGCTACCAAATCGAGCAATCTCCCCATCCGTCGCGCCGAGCTTTAGCGAAGGCGGATGTCCCCTTTTCGGAGCTCGCGCGATGGGAACTGGTGGAGGGGTATGCTTTTCGAGATGACTTTCGATCGAGCCCGCCTGACGCCGGTTATCCACATTCGCTTAATCACCTGTTGGGCGGCGCAATGAAGGTCATCTGCTGCTAGTGGTCGGGTTGGCGGCGACGATCTCGTGGGGAGCCGACCACGCTGACGAGTGGTTTAATGCCATCGAGCCGTCGACCGTTACGACGAGCGTGCCGCCCGGCAAGGACTTCTCGACCGTGCGAATGACGCTCGCGGCAAATGGCGACGCCCAGGTTGAGGTGTCCGACCTTGCCGATGGGAAGTCGTCTACCGGCTTCACTAAGTACTAGTTTCAGGTACTCGACTGCTCTGCGAAGGGCATCCCTCTTTCTCCTGGCGCCGGAAATCGATGCGATCGACGGGCCGACGCTCGAGGTTCGTCATACGTGGCCTAGTCTCGCATGAAGACTTGAATCATTACGGACTGCTGTTGCTACGGCGGGCTTCTGGCAATCTGGTACGCCGCGATGTTTTACGTGCTCGACCGTCGGTTTCACACAGAGATGAGCCAGGAGGAGATCCGGCTGCCACGAACTCTCGCGCAGGGGAATTTCTATACCGCCTTCTTTTGCCTACTTTCGCCGTCTGCTTCAGTGCCGGGGCCCTCTTCGGCGCTCTGATGTGGTGGCTGATGGAACGGCAGTACAAGCAGTATCAGCGCAAGAGCGGTGCCGTGAATGCGTGAATTGCACAGCCCGCCGATCATCGACTTGCAGCGGACTTCGGCCCGCGGCTTTCCGCTGAGCTCCCTTGGGCCGGGATAGAAATGAATTGGCAATCGATCCCGAACCGCGGTGCCTTGATCGTTTTCGCCGCGATGTGCCTCGCAGGAAACGTGGGAAGAGCTGTCTACTACTCGGCAGGCAGGCGCGAGTCAGATATTTTCGCCATGTTGTTCTATTTCGGCTTTGCCGGCGCGGTAGGCCACTGGATCACGGCGGACAGCAGGCGTATCGGTTTGCGGCGGGATCCCGACGGCGGCTTTTCTCATTGGGCCTGGCCTATTGCATTTCCCTGGCACGTCTTCAAGACGCGAGGAGTCCAAGGCTTTAAGACGCTTGGCGGATTCGTCGCGATATTCTTCGGCGCATGCGGCGTTGGTTTGGCAGTGTTCTATTCTCTGAGGTACGCGCACAAGCACCCGCTATGAGCCCACGTCCTGACTTCGCCTTTCTAGGGAGCGCGCGCCCCGCCCTCGTGACCCCATGATCCCCCTCCTCCTCGCACTCGCCTCCGCGCCGCGCCCCTGCCTCGCCTTCCTTCCCTCCGACACGAAGGAGATCCCCGACTGCGTCTCGACGGACGCGCGAGGCGCGATGGTCGTCGGCGCGAGCGCCCGGAAGCAGCTCGCGTTCGAGCACGGCCTGGCGACGATCTCCGTCGACGGCGCATTCTTCTACGTCGACCGCCGCGGGCAAGACGGCCCGCGCGCTGCCGTTCGACAACGGCCCGGACCCGTTCGTCGAAGGGCTCGCGCGCACGATCGTCGACGGCAAGGTCGGGTTCCTCGACCGCCAGCTTCGGCGGGTCATCGCGCCGCAATGGGACTTCGCGTTTCCGTTCCGCGGCGGCATTGCCGTCGTCTGCAACGGCTGCCGCGCCGAACCCGGCGACGAGCACCGCAAGATCACGGGCGGCGTGTGGGGCTACATCGACCGCAGGGGACGCACTGTCGTGCCGGTGACGCATCCAGAAGACAAGCTGCCCTCGCGCGAAGACGCGCTCCGCCTCATTCGGAAATGACGTCGCCGAAGCACGCGCTCATCTACGCCGCCGTCTCGCGCATCCCGCGCGGCCGCGTCGCCACGTACGGGCAGATCGCGCGACTCGCGGGGCTCCCCGACCACGCGCGCCTCGTCGGCTACGCGCTCCACGCGCTGCCGGAACGCACGCGCGTCCCGTGGCACCGCGTCGTGAACGCGAAGGGGACGATCAGCATCCGCACGAGCGGGTCGGGTCACGACATCCTGCAGAAGAAAATGCTGCAGCGCGAGGGCGTTCGAATCGGCAAGGACGGCCGTCTGTCGCTCGCGCTCTACCGCTGGCGGCCAAGGGGCTAGGACGAAAGAGAGCTCGGAAAAAGAAAGCGGGTGGCGCAGCGAGAACCGCGCCACCCGCTTCCGGCGGACCTTTGAAAGCTAACGGGGTCTCTGGGGTCTCCGGGGTCTCGTCCTCGACCTTCGGCAGCAGGACGACGGGCGCCATCTTCTGCCCCTCGACGGTCTTGTTGAAGTCGGCGAGGTCGTGGTCGGCGATGCCCTGGAACTCCGCGAGCACCGCGTCGAGCTGCTTCTTCAGCACCTGGTAATAAACCGTCTCGGAAACGGTCGGTTTCGCGTCCGCGCTGCCCACTTCGCCCGCGAGCGCCGCGAAGTCGTGGTCGAGCTTCGGAAGGTAGTTCAGGTCGTCCTCGTTCGCCTTGATCTCCGGGTTGATCAGCTTCGCCTCGACCGCGTCGAGCTTCGCCTTCAGGGCCTTCGCCTTCGGCCCGGTCGCGTCGCCCTTGCCCGTCTTCCGGGCGTGATCGTCGATCGACTTGATCTGCGCCTTCAGGTCCCGGATCTTCAACACGGTCTCGTGCGACTGCGACAGGCTGTCGCGGATCTCCTCCAGCAGCGTGTACTGGGCCTGGAGGTCCTGCGCGGACGTTCCCACCGTCGGGTTCGCTTTCACTTCGAACGGCTGCGTGAAGCTCTTGCCGTCGACCGTCAGCCGGACCTGGTAGGTTCCGGGCGCGACCTTCGGCGGGCGCTTGTCCCCCTCGTTGATGACCGCCTTCGGCACGAGCGTCGGCTTCAGCACGCGCATGTCCCACACGAAGCGGTTCAGGCCTTCCTTCGGCTCGAGCTTCTTTTCCTTCTCGGGCTCGGGCGGCGCCGGCTCGTCGGAGCCTTCGGCCTTCTTTTCGTCCTTCTTCTCGTTGTCGAATTTCCGGATCACCTTGCCACCGGCGAGGATTTCGATCGCGACCTTCGACTTCTCGGCCGGCTTGTCGCGCAGCCAGTAGTCGATGAGAACGCCGTTGGGCATGTTCTTCCCGGACGCGCCGTTCGGCGGCGGCCCATCTCCTTCTTCCACCGTTTCGATCTGGATCCGAACGGCCGGCCGCGGGGCGAAGAGGTACACGGGCTCCGCCGCGACCTTGTCGTTCCAGCCTCGCAGCGAGTCGAGGTCGTCGAGAATCCAGAACGCCCGGCCCTGCGTCGCGACGACGAGGTCGCCGTTCTTGACCGTCAGGTCGGTGATCGGCACGACGGGAAGGTTGCGCTGGAACGGGCGCCACGAGGCGCCGTCGTCGAACGAGATGTAGAGACCGGTCTCCGTCCCGGCGTAGAGCAGCCCCGGGCGGACCGGGTCTTCGCGCACGACGCGCGTGAAGGCGTTCTGCGGAATTCCGGAGTCGATCTTCTTCCAGGTCTTCCCGTAGTCGGTCGTCTTGTACAGGTACGGGCGAAAATCGTCGAACTGGTACATCGTCGCGGCGACGTAGGCGGTCCCCTTGTCGCGGGCCGAGACGTCGATCGCGTTGATGCGGATCCACTCCGGCATCCCCTTCGGCGTCACGTCCTGCCACGTCTTCGTGTTGTCGCGGGTCACGTGCACGAGACCGTCGTCGCTTCCCGCCCACAGGACGCCCGGCTCGATCGGCGATTCCGCGACGTAGAAGATCGTGTCGTACACCTCGACGCCCGTGATGTCGTGGGCGATCGATCCGCCCGAGTACCCCTGCTTGTCGGGATCGTTGCGCGTCAGGTCCGGGCTCGCCTCTTCCCACGTCTGCCCTTCGTCGGTCGAGCGCATCAGCTTCTGCGAGGCGAAGTAGAGGACTTTCGGATCGTGTTTGGAAATGATGATCGGGGCGTTCCACTGGAACCGGTACTTGAGGTCCTTCGTCGCGTGCCCGGAAGCGAGCTGCGGCCACGGGTCGATCTCGCGGTACTGGCGCGTCCTGCGATCGAACCGCGTGATCTGGCCGCCGTAGCCGCCCGCGTAGACGATCTCGGGGTTGCGGGGGTCGGGCGCGATCCAGGCGCTCTCTCCTCCGCCCACGTCGTACCACTCGTTGGCCGTGATGCCGCCGTATCCCGGAACTCCCGTCGGCATGCCGACCGTGGAGTTGTCCTGCTGCGCGCCGTAGACCCAGTACGGGAAGCGGTCGTCGGTGATCACGCGGTAGAACTGGGCCGTCGGCTGGTTGTCCTGCGTCGACCAGGTCTGGCCGCCGTTGTACGTGATCGTCGCGCCGCCGTCGTTGCCGAGGATCATCCGGTTCGAGTCGTCCGGATCGATCCACAGGATGTGGTTGTCGCCGTGCGGAACCGGCATCGTGTGGAACGACTTTCCGCCGTCGCTCGATTTATGGAACTCGACGTTCGTGTGGTAGACGATGTCGGCGTTCTTCGTGTCGGGAAAAATCCAGGAGTAGTACCAGGCGCGCTGGCGGATGCCGTGGCTGTCGGACACGTGCGTCCACTTGTCGCCCCAGTCGTCGCTGCGGTAGAGGCCGCCCTTGTCCTTGTCGGCCTCGATCATCGCGAAGACGCGCCCCGCCCGGGCCGGGGAGGCCGCCACGCCGACGCGCCCCCACGGGCCCGCGGGCAGCCCGTTCTCCGTCATCTTCTTCCATGTGTCGCCGCCGTCGGTCGACTTGTAGAGGGAGCTGCCCGGGCCGCCGTCTTCGAGCGTCCACGGCTTGCGGTACGCCTGCCAGAACGCGGCGTAGAGCACGCGCGGATTGTTCGGATCCATGGACAGATCGGATGCGCCCGACTTGTCGTCGACGAAGAGGATCTTCTTCCACGTCTTGCCGCCGTCCTCGGACCGGTAGATGCCCCGGTCGGCGTTCGGGCCCCAGACGTGGCCGAGCGCCGCGACGTAGACGACGTCGGGATCTCGCGGATGAATGACGACGCGCGAGATCTGGTACGTGTCGCGCAGCCCCATGTTCTTCCAGGTGTGTCCCGAGTCGGTCGACTTGTAGACGCCGTCGCCGTGGGAGACGTTGCCGCGGATCGGCGATTCGCCCATTCCCGCGTACACGACGTTCGGATCGGAGTCGGAGACGGCGATCGAGCCGACCGAGCCCGTCTTGAAGTCCTTGTCGGACATCGGCTCCCAGTTCGAGCCGCCGTCGGTCGTCTTCCAGACTCCCCCGCCGGTGCCGCCGAAATAGAACGTGAGCGGCTGCCCGCGCACGCCCGTGACCGCCGTGGCGCGGCCGCCGCGATAGGGCCCGATGTCGCGGAACTGCAGGCCGGAGAAATCGTCGGAGAGAGTCCTCTCCTTCTCGGGCTCCAGCGGCGTCGCTTTCTTCGAACGGGCCGCGTCGAGGGACGGCGCGAGACCCGCGGCCAGGATCAGGACGGCGAGGAAACTCCAGCGGCTGTTCTTTAGCACGAAACACTCCTCCTCAAAAATTCCGGGGACACGAAGACGCATTATAGATGCCGGGGATGGGCGCTACTGTCGGAATCTTGCAGCGATGTCGAAAACCGCCTCGACGACGTCGCCCCTCTCCGATTCGGTCATGTCGGGAAACAGCGGAAGCGACACGATCCGCTCGGACACGAAATGGGCCTCCGGAAAGTCTTCCGGTTTCCAGCCGTATTTCTCCCGGTAAAACGAGAACTCGTGCGCGGCGGAGTAATGGAGACCGCATCCGATGTTTCGCTCCTTGAGCTCCGCCATGAAACGGTCCCGGTCGATCGTCAGCCGATCCAGGTCGACGAGCGGCGCGTAGAGGTGCCAGGCATGTTTGGACGGCCACGGCACGGCCTCCGGAAGGATCAGCGGAGCGTCCCGGAAATCCTTCTGGTACGCCTCCGCGAGCTTCCTTCGCTTTTCGATGAAACCGTCGAGCTTCGGGAGCTGGTGGAGGCCGAGCGCCGCCTGGATGTCCATCATGTTGTACTTGTAGCCGGGCAGCGCGATGTCGTAGCGCGGGCTGCCCGACTTCGCGAACCGCTTCCAGGCGTTGCGGTCCATGCCGTGGAATTTCAGGAGCGAGACTTTCTCGAAGACTTCCTCGTCGGAGGTCACGACCATGCCCCCTTCGCCGGTCGTGATGTTCTTGTTCGGGTGAAACGAGAAGACGGACGTCGTCGGGAACGAGCCGATCCGCTTTCCGCGGTATTCCGTTCCGATCGCGTGGGCCGCGTCTTCGATCACGACGAGGCGGTGTTTCCGCGCGAGCTCGAGGATCGGGTCGAGGTCGGCGGGCTGGCCCACGTAATGGACCGGGATGAGCGCTTTCGTCCGCGGCGTGATCTTCTTCTCGATCTCCTCGACCCGGATGTTCAGGTTGCGCCGGTCGATGTCGGCGAGCACGGGCGTCGCGCCCGCGAGCTCGACGACGTTGAGCGTCGCGGCGAACGTCATCGGCGTCGTGATGACCTCGTCCCCGGGACCGATGCCGTGCGCGAGCACCGCGAGGTGCAGGCCCGCGGTCGCCGACGAGAGCGCGCTCGCGTGGCGGCCCGCCGACGTACTCGCGAAACGCTTCCGTGAATTTTTCCGTCTTCGGCCCGGTCGTGATCCATCCGGACCGAAGCGAATCGACGAGCTCGGAGATCTCTTCCTCGCCGAGCGACGGTTTCGCGAAGGGAAGGAACGTGTCACGCATCGAACTTCCTCATCTCAAAAATTTTTCACCACGATGTACTTGCGATTCTCGGCGACGAGGCTCCCCCGGTGGCCCTCCATCTCGGGCCGGTCCCTCTTGCGGAGCAGCGCGACGAGCTTCTGGCCCGAATCCCAATCCTTCCAGAACTCCTCGCGCGGGCGAAAGAACGCCGACTGGTCGCCGCGCCCGCTTCCGAATTCGAGCTCGTTTTTCCACCCGTAAATCGGGATGCGTCGCTGCAGCACCCAGGGAAAGCCCTGCAGGTACGTGCGGTAGGACACGACCGATGCGTCGGAGCCCGCCGCGTTTCCGGCGGAGATCGCCAGGCCCTGTGCCGAACTGTCGGCCGCGAAACTCGGAAGCGCGAACACGGCCGCGGCGCACAGGACGGCCCACCCCGCGGGGAGCACCGCGATCGAGCGAGCCGGGTCTCGCCGGGAAACGAACGCGGCGATCCAGAAAACGACGACCGCGCCGGCCACGGCCCCGGCCGCGAGCGCCGTCACGCCGAGACGGGCGAGGTCGCCCGACCGCGCTCCAAGCGCGAGGCCCGCGATCGCCGCCGCGGTCCAGAACACGGCGTTTGCGAAAAGCCCGCGCCGGGGCGGCGCGCCCGATTCGAGACGCCGGGCCAGAAGCACGGCGAGCGCCGGCGCCGCGGGAAAGATGTACGGCACGAGCTTCGAGTGCGACACCGAAAAGAACACGAGGATCACGGCCGTCCAGCTCGCGAACCAGAGGTCCGAGAGGCCCTCGGGGGCGGCGCGGCGAGAACGGGAAAACCGGGAGGCGATTCCCGGAACGAAAAAGCTCCACGGAAGGAATCCCGCAAACAGCGTCAGCACGAAGTAGTACACGGGCCCGCCGCGCGAAGCCTCGGGCGTCGCGTAGCGCAGAAAGTGTTCGTGAATCCAGAAGAAGCTCGAGAACCCGGGGGCCGCTCTCTCGACCGCGACGAAGTACGGGACGGTCACGAGGAGACAGATCGCGGGCGCCCAGGAAAAGAGAACCTCGGGGATCCTCTTCCATCGGCCGGAGACGCCGCACCACACAAGCAATGCGCCTCCCGGAAGGACGATGCCGACGAGCCCCTTCGCGAGCACCGAGAGCCCGCAGCCGAGCCCGACGAAAGCGGCTGCCGCGCGCGCGCTCCGGCCCTCTTCGCGCGAGGTCACGAAGTCGTGCAGGGCCACGAGCGCGACCGTCATCGTGAACGTGAGCACGCCATCGGTCAGGTTCATGCGTCCGAGCGACCCCGCGAGCGGCGCCGCCAGGAAGATCAGCCCCGAGGCCAGTGCCACGCGGTCTCCGAATTTCCGCCGCAGTCCCAGGATGAGGAGAAGGAGGACGCCGAGCGTCGCGAGGCGGCACGGGAGGCGCGCCGCGTAGGCGTTCAGGCCGAAGACCCGGAACGAAGCGGCGTTGGCCCAGTAGAGCAGCGGCGGCTTCTCGAAGTAGTCGACGAAATTCAATTTCGGGACGAGCCAGTTTCCGCTCGCGAGCATCTCGCGGGGGATCTCGGCGTAGCGGGCCTCGTCGGGCTCGAGCAGAAAGGACCCGGGCAGCTCAAGAAAGAGGAGCGCGCAGAAGACGGCGAGCCAGGCGAGCAGGACGCCGCGGCGCGGCAGCGCGTTCACGGCCTGCCTCCGGCGTCGATCTTCCAGGTCCGGGCGGGCCGCCAGACTCCCGCGGTCGCCTCCGGCGCGAAAACGTCGAACCGGACGATGCCGGCGCGGTAGTCATACGGGGCGCCGTCGCGCCGGTGCAAGGCAACGTCGAGGCTGTACGTCCCGGCCGCGAGATCCGCGGACTCGAAACGGAGCGAAACGGTGAACGCTCCCGCGACGGCCCTAGCCTCGTACCGGTCGATCAGCGTGTTCGAGCCGAAGACGACGGTTCCGTCGATCTTCGAGATCTGGACTCCCGCGACGAAATCCTCGACCGCGCCCTCCGCCCGGCCCGTAAACTCGACGCGGAACGGTTCCCCGGCGCGAAGGACGCCGGCGGGGTCGCCGGAGGGACCGAGCAGCCGGACGTTCTCGATGACGGCCTCGCGCGACCCCCATCGCTCGCTCGAGTCCGCGGCGCGCGGCCGGAGCCGGGCCCGGCCTTCCCGGTCCGCCACCTCTTCGCGGTACTTTCCGACGACCTCCGCGGGAGGACCGTCGGCGACGAGCCGCCCGCCGGCAAAGCGGAGCACGCGCCGGCAGCGCGTCGCGATCAGGTCCAGGTCGTGGGAAACGACGGCGATCGTGCGGCCCTGTTTCTGGAACTCGGCGATCTTCTCGAGGCAGCGGTGGGAGAACTCCTCGTCTCCGACCGCGAGAACCTCGTCGACGAGCAGCACGTCCGGATCCGAATGCGCCGCGACGGAAAAGCCGAGCCGGACGACCATGCCCGAGGAGAACGTCTTGATCGGCGCGTCGAGGAAATCGCCGACGCCCGCAAACGCGAGAATGGAGTCCATCCGGGACGCGACCTCTTTCTTCGAGAGGCCGAGCAGCATTCCGTTGATCTCGATGTTCTCCCGCGCCGAGATCTCCGGGTGAAATCCCGCCCCGAGCTCGATCAACGCCGAGACCCGTCCGCGCGTCTCGACGATTCCGGAGGTGGGCGTGAGGATCCGCGCGAGCAGCTTCAGCAGCGTCGATTTTCCCGATCCGTTCTCCCCGATGACGCCGATCGTCTCTCCCGCCGCAACTTCGAAGGACACGTCCGTCAGCGCCGGGAAGACGCGGTCGGCCGCGAGGGCGCGCGCGCCGATCCCGGAGAGCAACGCCGACTTGAGGCTCCCGACCGAGCGCTTGCGCCCGTACCGCCGGTACGACTTGGAGACGCGGTCCGCGCGGATCGCGATCACGCTTCCTCCGCGATCGAGTCCCGGAGGCGCGAGAAAACCGCGCCCCCGACGGCGATCGACAGCAGCGAGACGGCCGCCATCGCGGTCCATTCGGACCCGGGAATCCAGCGGCCCGCGAAGATCGATTCGTGGATGCCGCCGAAATACGCGGACGCCGGGTTGAGCCGCAGCCAGAAGCGCAGTTTCGGCGGAACCCCGTCGGCCGGATAGATGACGGGGCTCGCGAAGAACCAGAACGTCAGCACGTTCTGGAGGAGATTGCGCATGTCCTGGAAATGAACCGAAACGGCGGACACGAAAAGGGCCGCCCCGAGGACCGCCGCGCCGAGCAGCAGCATCACCGGCGCGAACTGCAGCGCTGCCCAACCGACCCGGACGGACCCTGCGAGGCGGCAGAAGAGCGTCGCCGCGACGAGCACCGGGAGCGCCCAGAAGAAGTGAAAGGCCTGCGACAGGACGGAGACGCCGGGGAACACTTCGGGAGAAACAACCGCCTTTCGAAGGAGGGCCCCGTTGTTCTTGAACGTCTCCGCAGCGTCGAGGATCGACGCGGAAAGAAAATTCCAGGCGAGCACGCCCCCGAACAGGAAGAGCGGGTACGGGCGCACCTCGGCGCGCGGCGCGAAAACGGCCGTGAAGACGACGGAGTAGATCGCGAGGAGCAGCAGCGGGTTCAGGATCGACCAGAAGTACCCGAGCACGCTTCCGCGGTAGCGGGCGCGAAGGTCCCTCCGCGCGAGATTCGCGACGAGAGCGCGCGCCCTCCAGAGGCGAACGAGGGTTTCCTTCATTTCTCGCGCACTCTAACAGCGGGCGAAAAAACTCTCACGCGCCCGTTCGCCGCTTCGAACAACGACGAGAAGCGCTCGGCGAGCACGGCGCACAGAACAGGAAAGAGGGCGCCCGCGATCCGGGGCACGAACTGCGCCTGCCACAGCGGATCGCCGGACGAGAGCGCGCAGACCGAGACGTACGCGGCAAGTTGCAGGCCGAGGACCGGCAGGAGCCAGTCGAGCCGCGAACGGGGCGTCAGCAGGAAGAAGGCCGCGAGCGCCGCGGCGGGCACGGCGAGCGGAAGGAGCTGGGACCGGAGCACGGCGGCCCCGACCGCCGAGAGGCGCGAAAGAAGGATCGAAATTTTCTCCAGGCTCAGCCACGCGAGGTCGTAATCCCGGTCGGCGAGGGGGCCGCGCAGCGCGCGCAGGATCGCCCAGTTCGCGGCCGCGGGGACGAGCAAAGCCGCCAGGAACGAGAATTTTCCCCTCCGGATTCCCCGGAGGCTCCGCACCGCAAGTCCCGCGGCGGCCAGGATCACGAACAGCGTGCCCTCCTGCTTGAACCCGCACGCGAGGAACGCCGCGATCGCCATGCGTCCGAGCGCGCCGCCGGCCGGCTGATCGACGAAGTCGGACGCGGCGAGAGCGAGCAGGACGAACGCAAATGAAAGGGGGATGTCCGCCATCCCGACCTCGAAGCCCTGGAACAGGAAGAAGAGAATCGAGACGAGGAGCGCCGCGACCGCTCCGCCGAGCGGCCGCGAGCGCCGGCGAAAGAAACCGAAGAGCGCGAGGAGAAGCGCCGCCTCGATCGCGGGGAACAACAGCGCGAGCGCGTGGTCGTTCCAGGAGCCGGCGAGCGCGGAGAGCGAAGCGAGAGCGAGCGGAAGGAGCAGCGGGTATTCCGGATGGGAAAACGCCGTCGCCGGATCCTGGAAAATGCGGGAGGGGACCGAAGACGTGAGAAAGATCGTCTTGCCCTTCAGTCCCCAGATCGCGAGGAAGTCGTTGCCCCACATCGGCTCGACGGCCGCCTGGAGGAGAAACAGTGCCCACGCGATGCCCGCCAGGACGAGAAGTCCCGCCGCGAGGCGCGGAACCGAAGGCGAAGCCGTCCCGGGCTCGGTCCCGCGCCGGCCGAGCGCGAGCGCGACGACGACACCGTACACGATCATCAGGGCCGGGCGGGGGTGCAGCCCGACGAGGAGAAGTGTCGAGAAAATCGCGCTCTGCAGGAGAAGACCCGCGCCGAAGCCCCACGCGACCTTTTCCTCCCGCGACAGCCCGCCCAGGAGACGCCGGGCCGCGAAGAAACCGAGCAAACCCGTCCAGAGGATGACGAGGACGATCGGCACCGAGGCCGCGAGCAGCCTCAACGGAGCCGGCCCAGGGACCCGAACGGAATCGCCGCGGCGACCGGAGCGCCCGGGGGTCGGGTGGTTCCGTACAAGGCCGCGAAGTCCGCTTCCGCAAGCCGGGAGAACGGCACGACGCGTCGCGGGGCGAGAACGTACGCCGCGCTGTACGCGTAGAGCCCGGACGTGGCGGGCGCCTCGATCGCGACCGTCGCGGTCGCCGGAACCGCGAGCCGAATCGACTCCAGGAACTGCCCGTAGCGGCGATCGAACGCGAGACCGCTGCCGTGCGCGCGGGCGGCATCCGGCTCCATCCGGGCGAAGGCGGGAAGCGCCCGAAACCGCGGCCCGAGCTCCCCAAATTTCAGCCCGGCGATCTCGAATCCCGCGACCGCCAGCACGCTCACGATCACCGCAGATTTACGGAAGCCGTCGGGCAGGTGTCGCACGGAGTGGATTGTAGCGACACGCTTGACTTACGCTAAAATTACGCCTATTCTTTTTTCATGGCTCGACCGGCTCCCGTACCCGCCCGATCGCTCTCGACCGAGGAAAAGATCCAGATCCTCATGAAACAGGCGGGCGACGACAGGGAGGGAAACGGGCGAGACGTCGGGGCCCTGCGCCCGATCAACATCCGGAACCTCGCCGACCGCGGATTCGGCGCGACGAAGATCTTCCGCATCCTGCTTTCGAACGCGTGCGTCTTCTCCTGCTCGTACTGCCCCATGCGCGCCGGGCGCGATCTGCCGCGCCACGCGATCGCGCCGGAGAAGCTGGCCGAGATTTTCCTGGAGGCCTTCCGCCGCGGATGGTCCCAGGGCCTGTTCGTGACGTCGGGCATTCCGAAGAACCCCGTGTGGGCGATGGACCGGATGATCGCGCTCGTGGAGCTCCTGCGGTTCCGGCACCGGTTCGCGGGATACATCCACGCGAAGGCGGTCGCCGGTTGCCGGCCGGATCAGGTGGACCGGCTCGCGCTGCTCGTCGACCGCCTCTCGTACAACCTCGAAAGCGTCTGCCAGCAGACGCTCGACCGCGTCGCTCCCGAGAAGTCGGTGTCCGCCGGCCTCGACCTGATGCGGCGCGCGAAGCGCCTCGCCGACGAGGGAGCGCCGCGAATCGCGGGCGACCCGCGGCCGCCGGGGCCGCACCTGCGCGCGGGGATCACGACGCAGATTGTCGTCGGGCTCGACGAGCGCAACGACCGGGATCTGCTGGGAGAGACGTTCGGCCTGTGGCGCGAGCGCACGATCCACCATCCGCAGTTCGCGGCGTTTCGCCCGATCACCGAAACTCCCATGGAAGACCGCCCCGAGACGCCCGCCCTGCGGGAGCACCGACTCTACCAGGCGGACCATCTCCTGCGGCGATACGGGTTCGAGCCCTCGGAGCTCCCGTTCGACGAAGCGGGCAACCTTCCGTTCGAGTGCGATCCGAAGATGGCGTGGGCGCTCGCGCACGCCGAGAACTTTCCGGTCGAAATCACGACCGCGACGCGCGAAACGCTGCGCCGCGTTCCCGGCGTGGGCCCGGCCGGCGTGGAGCGGATCCTCGCGGAGCGAAAACGCTGGAGCTCGCTCGCGCGCCCGCGACCTCGGAAAGCTCGGCGCGATCGCGTCCCGCGCGGCGGGATTTCTCTCTTTTCGGGGAAAACGTCTCTCGATTTTCCGGGGGCAGAAGCCGCTCTTCGACGCCGAGGCGCTCGCTCCCCCGCCGGTCGTCTATTCGTTTTCGCCCGGAACGTTCCGCTAGCTCTGCAACCATCCCTCTCCATCTGGCAGCCTTTAGATCGAGAAGTAAACGCGGGAGGGGGGACCGCCGCAGCGGTGGGTGAGGTCTATTTTCCGAGCATCCCCGACTTCAGCTCGCCCGTGGGAGGAGTCGTCCCCAGCCAGACCCGGAAAAGCACGCGCATGAAGTCCTGCCCGGGGATCGTTCCCTTGCCCTTGCCCGCGACTTCGACGGTCGTTCCGATGCCGGGGACATACGTGAACGCCATCTCCTGGCCGGCCGTGACGTCCGACATCCACGATTCGAACTGGGAGATCTCGTTCTTGACCTTCCCCGCGTCGGTCGGGGAGTTGTCCTTGAAGCCGTCCTCCCACGCGTCGACGAGCTGTTTCGCCGTCACCTTCTTGTACAGGAAGTGCATGACGACCCTCTTCGTCTCCTCGGACGTGATCGCCTGGGTGTCGTCGTGCGTCGGCGTCTCCAGGTAGAGCCCGCCCACATAGATCTTGAAGAAGAGCTTCGTGCGAACGCCGAGCCCGTTCAACTTCAAGGCTTTTCCGGATACCGACGCCGAATCGGGCAGCGTGACGCCCGCGAGCTCGGCGGAGAAGCAGAGCGAGGACGCGAAGAGCATCGAGGCGCCCGCCAGAATGAGTTTCTTCATTGCTTCCTCCGGCCGCGATTGTATCGGAGATTGTAAGATCGCGCCGTGGCACTTTCCGAAGTCGTCGCGGCGAATCCGCGGCGCGTCGCGCTCGACGTCGAAGGGGATTCCTTCTATCGCTTCGGCGAAAGGCTGTGCCTCGTGCAGATCGCGTTCTCCGGGACGATCCGCGTCCTGGATCCCTCCGCCCTCGAGCTCAAGCCGCTCCTGACCGACCTCGAGGCGCGCGAGCTCATTCTCCACGGGGCGGATTTCGACCTGCGCCTGCTCCATGCCCGCTACGGATTCCGGCCGTCGCACGTCTTCGACACGATGCTCGCCGCGCGATTCCTGAATTTCCCGAAGTTCGGTCTCTCGGACCTTTACGAAAAGTTCTTCGGGATCGTGCTCGAGAAGAAGCACCAGCGCGCCGACTGGTGCGCCCGGCCGCTGTCCGCGGAGCTGCTCGAATACGCGAAGAAAGACGTCGAACGGCTCGAGGAGCTCGGCGACCGCCTCCGCGACGAGCTGGCTGCCCTGGGGCGCGTCGAATGGCACCGCGAAGAGTGCGACGCCGTCGTCGCGAAGACGATCCGCAGCGCCGCGCGGCCCGCGGACCCCGACGCCTGGAGGGTGAAGGGGTCCGGCTCGCTCGCGCGGCGCGAGCTCGCGTTCCTGAAGGAGCTCGTGCTGGCTCGCGACCGGATGGCCCGCGAGTCCGACCGGGCGCTGTTTCGCGTCTTCTCCGCGGAGGACCTGATCCGCCTCGCGAAGCTTGCGGCGGCGGATCCCGAGTCCGCTCTCCGAAAATTTCCCCGCGCTCTCCCCGGCGCCCACCTCCGGGAGTTCGGGGAGGCGATCCGAACCGCCCAGGCCGCGCCGCCGGAGGATTGGCCCGGGCCGCCCGAGCCCGGCCGGAGGGCCGACCCGCGGCTCGAAAAGCGCGTTCGCGAGCTGACGGCGCGAAGGGACCAGGTGGCCGCCGCGCTCCAGCTGGAGCCGAGCTTCCTCGCGTCGCGCGGCGCGATCGCGCGAGTCGCCGAATCGAGACCGAGGGACGAGGCAAGCCTCCTCGAGGCGCTCGAATCGCGCTGGAGGACCGGGGCGCTCTCGCGGATGTCTTCCTCGCGGACTGAATACGACGTCGTGATCCTCGGGGGCGGCATCACCGGCGCCGCCGCCGCCCGGGACGCCGCGCGGCGCGGGCTCTCGGTTCTGCTGCTCGAGAAGGGCGATTTCGCGTCGGGGACGTCGTCGAAGTCTTCGAAGCTCATCCACGGCGGGCAGCGATATCTCGAGTCTTTCGATTTCCGCCTCGTGCGGGAGTCGTGCCTCGAACGGAACGCCCTTTCGCAAATGGCGCCCCACCTCGTGCGTCCCCTCCCGTTTCTCTTCCCGGTTGTAAGAGGCCGGTCGCCGTCGCGAGCCGCGCTCGCGGCCGGGCTCGCGCTCTACCGTCTCCTCGGCGCCGGCGCGCACCCGGGACGCCAGGAATTCCTCTCCCGGGGCGACGAGGCTCTCCTGCGGGAAGCTCCCGACCTGGCGCCCGGCGGAGTGGACCGGGGCCTACCGATACTTCGACGCGCAGGCCGACGACTGCCTGCTCACGCTCGCGTTCCTGCGGGACGCGAGGGCCGCGGGCGCCGAGCTCCGTTCCTACACCGAGGTCGGCGCGAATCACCCGCGGCCCGAAGGGAGAAGCGATCGGCGTCGAGGCACGCGACGTCCTGCGCGACCGGCCGGTTTCCGCGGGAGCCCGGACCGTCGTCTGCGCGCTCGGCCCCTGGTCCAACGCGCTTTCCGCGCTCCTCGGAGAAGCGCTCGCGCCGTCCGTGCGGCCGTCGCGCGGCTCCCATTTCTTCCTCCCGCCGGGGCGATTGCCGCTCTCGGCCGCGGTCGTGCTGCTCGACCGCGACGGGCGCCGCTGCTACGCGATTCCCTGGAGGGGCGGCGCCCTGCTCGGGACGACCGACGAAATCGACGGGACGCCTCCCGACGCGGTCGCGCCGACCGCTCTCGACCGCGAGATCGTGCTCGGCGCCGTCAACTCGTCTTTTCCGTCCCGGGCGATCGGCGCCGGGCGACGTGGCCGGCGGCTTCGCGGGCCTGCGACCCCTCGCCTCGTTCGACGGAAAAACGCCGGCGGCCGACGCGTCGCGGGAGGAATCGATCTTTTCTCCCGTCCCGCGCGTGATCGCGTCGGTCGGCGGAAAGCTGACGACGGCCCGGCGAACGGCGATCCGCGTGATTGACCGCGTCGAGGAGCTGCTCCGAAAGGACTTCGGCCGGAGTCCCGCAGGCCCGGCCCGCCGGCTGACTCCCCTTCCCGGCGGCGACATCGAAAACTCCGAACGCCTGCGGGAGCGGATTCGCAAACGAGCGTTCGAAGCCGCCCGGCTCTCCCCCGAGCACGCCGACCGGATCCTCGAGCGCGAGGGCTCCGCGGCGGAGAGCGCGATCGCCCGGATCGAGTCGAACCGGGAGCTCGCGCGCCCGATCTCGGATTCGATGCCGTACACGGTCGCCGACCTCGTCTGGGGCGTCGAGGAGGCGTTCGCGACTCGCCCCGACGATCTGCTCGCGCGGCGAACCCGCCTGTCGTGGGAGTCTCCCGCGGAAGCGGAGGCCCTCCGCGGCCTGTGCGAGGAAGCCCTCGCCGGCCGGTTCCGCGACGGGCGCGCGTAACCTTCCGGCGGGCGCCGCGTCCTACCCTACGAAAAGGAGAAAACCATGAAGAGTCTGGTTGTCTGGGGAAGCGCGGTATTCGCGCTCGCGACGATCTCGCCGAGGCGGAGGCCGGGCCATCGCCACTCGAGCTCGACGACGATTCACGACGAGAGCGGCGTCCGCAGCTGCTCGGACGCCGGAGTTCACTTCGACGGCCGGGCCTCGCTGACGGCGCAATCCGAAACGAAGATCGCCGCTTCCGAGGTCTCGACGCTCGAGGTTTCCCCTTCGCGCAACGGGGGCGTGTCGGTCGTGGGAAGCGACGGCGCCGATTTCCTCGTGACGTTGTGCAAAGCGGTCCCCGACGACGGCGAAGGAGAGGAGACGATCCGGCAGATCTCGATTTCGCGAAGCGGAAACAAGATCGGCGTGACGGGCCCCGACGGTGACGAGTGGGTCGGGCATCTCATCATCCAGGCGCCGCGCAACGCTTCGATTTCGCTCACGGCCGAGAACGGTCCCGTCGGGCTCGTCGATTTCGCCGGCTCGGCAACGATCGAATCGCAGAACGGACCGGTTTCGCTTCGGCGATGCCGCGGAAAGATTACCGTGAATTCCCAGAACGGCCCGATCAGCGTCTCCGAGAGCTCCGGAACCCTGAATCTCGAAGACCGCAACGGCCCACTTTCGGTGAGCCTGGCGGAAGGCGGCTGGAAAGACGGGGCGCTCGACGGAAGGACCGAAAACGGTCCGCTGAGCCTCGAGCTGGCCTCCGGCTCGAATTCCGGCGTCCGGGTCGAATCGGCGGGACGATCGCCGTTCCGGTGCCGCGCCGATGCGTGCAAAGACGCCCGCCGAAACTGGGACGACGACCACAAGAGAATCGAGTTCGGCGCAGGCGAGCCGCTCGTGCGGCTCTCGACCGTCAACGGCCCGGTCTCGATCGATTCACGGGACTGACGGCTCGAACCGGCGGCGCAGGAACTTCAGGCGGATCCCGTCGATCCGCCCGCCGGGCGCCGTGACGATGTCCACGTAGCCAGGGTCGTCGGGGTCCGGCGTCACGTACGACACGCCGCGCCACCGGAGAAGAAACGAGTGCTCGGCCGGCGCCGCGAGCCGGAGCGTGAACCGGCCGAGCGCGTCGGTCGTCGCGCCGGGCTCCCACGGAACGTCCTTCCCTCGCGCCATTCCGAACACCTCGATGCCGGCGACCGGCTCGCCCGACTCGGCGTCGACGACGACGCCGGAGACCGTCGCCTTCGGATTCTTTTCCATGGCAACGAGAGCCGGAGCGGGCTTCGGCACGGTCGAGCAGGCCGCCATCGCGCCCAGGACGGCGAGGGCGGGAACCGCGAGAGTCCGGAGGATCCCGACTCTCGTTACCTCGACCTCGCCATCGCCCCGGAAAAGTTTTCGCCCGGCTTGAGCCTCGGCATCTCCGGCGCGTTCGAAACCGCTTCGGCGAGCCGCAAGACGAGCTCGCCCTCCTGGACCGCGCCCGAGAGGTCCCAGTCGGCGTGGAACTCGTCGGAGGGCTGGTGGTAATGGTTGTCGTTGAAATCGTTGAACAGCTTTTCGCCGTAGGCCGCGTCGTGCCCGGCGAAGAGCCAGCCGTGCTCGACGTTGAGGGCGGCGACGCCCGCCTTCGCGAAATTGAAGTGGTCCGACCGGAAATACGAGCCCTGCTCCGGGTGGGCGTCCGGATCGAGCGTGATCCGCATTGTCTTCGCGACGCCCGCCGCGAGCGGGCCGAGAGTCGTCTTCTCGAGGCCGAGAAGGATGAAGTCGCGGCTCCGGCCGTAAACGGACGTCTCGTCCATGTTGAAGTTCGCGGCGACGCGGTTCGCCGGGACCGGAAGGTGCTTCGCCGCGTAGGCCGAGCCGACGAGGCCCTGCTCTTCGGCCGTGACCGAGAGAAACAGCAGGGATCGCTTCGGCCTCCAGTGGCCGTCGGCGGCCGCGCGCGCCAGCTCGATCAGCAGCGAGACGCCCGAGGCGTTGTCGACGGCGCCGTTGTAGATCGTGTCGCCCCGCGAATCCGGCGCGCCGATCCCGAGGTGGTCGAAATGCGCCGTCAGGGCGATGAACGTGTTCTTCCGGGCCGGATCGCTGCCGTCGAGGATGCCGGCGACGTTGACGGTCTTGTACCGCCGAATCTTGAAGGTCAGGTCCCCGCGGGCCCGGCTCGGGTCGAGCGGGACCGGCCGGAAGCCCGGTTTCCCCGCGGCCGTGATCATCTCGTCCAGGCTCTTCCCGTTGTCGCCGAACAGCCGGCCCGCCACCTCGCGCGTGATCCAGCCGTTCAGCGGAAGGTCCTCCGCCCCGGCGTCGAGCGGCAGCTGCGCCTGCTCGCCGGACCAGGAGTTGTGCACGACCTGCCAGCCGTACCCCGCCGATTCGTCGGTGTGGACGAGGAGGATTCCGGCCGCGTGGTGCCGGGCCGCCTCTTCGTACTTGTAGGTCCAGCGGCCGTAGTACGTGAGCGCCTTGCCGCCGAAGAATTTCGGATCGCTCGACGGGGGGTCGTTGACGAGACAGATCAGAAGCTTTCCGCGCGCGTCGAAATCCTTGTAGTCGTCCCATTTCATATCCGGGGCGGTGATTCCGTACCCGACGAAAACGATCGGCGCGTCGATGGCCGCCTTCGGCTGCTGGTTGCGCGTCGAGAGCACCGAGTTCGCGCCGTTCGAAAGCTCGATTTTCCCCTTCGGCGTCTCGAGCGTGAGCGCGCTGGCAGGGTCCGTCGAGATACCGACCATCTCGAAGTTCTGAAGGTAGGTGCCGTCGTCGCCGGCAGGGCGAAGTCCGTTCTCCGCAAATTCGGACGCGATGTAGCTCGCCGCGATCGCCGAACCCCGGGCCCCGGTTCCGCGGCCCTCGAGCAGGTCGTCCGCAGAGGAAACGGATTCGCGCGGAGATTCGCTTCGCGGAGAGCGCCGACACCGCGCGCCCGAGCGCGCCGTCCGCCGGCTTGTCCGCGGACGAAGCGCCGATCGTCGACAGCAGTGCGCCGCCGAGAAGCGCCGAGAGAACCGGCCGAGGAAATTGCATCGAAACCTCCGGCCCCGGATTCTACAGAAACCTCCCGATCGCCGCGCGGGAACCGCTATCATCGCGGCGGAGGTGACCGATGGCGCAGGAAGAGGGAAAGGCCCCCCACATTTACGCGATGGACGTCGCGTGGGACGGCGACGGCGCGGGAACGGGCATTCTCCGCGCGCCCGACAACTCGTTCAACCTGTCCATCGGCGGCTCGACGGACCTCGGCGGATGCGGAAAAGGAGCCAATCCGGAGCAGCTCCTTCTCGCCGCGGTGGGCTCGTGCTTCATCTCGACGTGGGCGATCTTCCTGAAAAAGCTCGCCATTCCCTACGCCGAACCTTCCCTTTCGCTGCGCTGCTGGCTCGTTGCCGACCCCGCCGGAGGATTCAAGGTCGAAAAGATCGAGATCTCCTGCGCCGTGCCGCAGCCGCTGCTCGAGAGCCGGCGCGCGGAAGTCGAGAAGACGGTCAAGCTGGCCGAAAAGTACTGCATCATCTCGAAAGTCGCGCGCGCCGCGATGCCCGTCGAAGTCTCGATCCGGGAGACCTGAGGTCTCGATCCAGCAGACCTGTTTTCCAGGTCTCGATCCAGCAGACGTGATTTCTCCGCAAAACCTTTTCTCCGCTTTTGCGTCCTAAGGGAAAAGGAGCACGCATGCCGAAGGCCTCTCTCCGGGCTCTCGCGCTCTTCCTGGCGGTTTCCGCGAAAGCGTTCGCCCTGCCGGAGCCGGCGCCTCCGGTCGCGGTCCCGCGGACCTCCTCCCCGATCACCGTGGACGGGCGGCTGACCGATCCGGGCTGGAAGGACGCCGCCGTGATCGACAAGTTCTGGGAGAACTTCCCCGGCGACAACGTCGAGCCGAAGGTCAAGACGATCGTGCGGCTCACCTACGACGACCGCTTCTTCTACATCGGCCTCGATTGCCGCGACCCGCATCCGGAGAAAATCCGCGCGCCCTACGTCGACCGGGACAACGTGCTCGGCACGGACGACAACGTCGCGGTCTTCCTCGACACGCGCGGCGACCGCCGCTCCGCGATCGAGTTCCGCGTGAACCCGCGCGGCATCCAGGGCGACGCCAGCTGGAACGACGCGAACGGCAACGAGGATTTCTCGCCCGACTTCTTCTACGACACGGCCGCGGAGATCACCGAGACGGGCTGGACCGCCGAGATGCGAATTCCGTTCTCCTCCCTGCGCTACCCGAAGAAGGACATCCAGCAGTGGGACATCCTCGTCTGGAGGAATTATCCGCGGGAGTATCGCTACGCCTTCTACAACACTCCCGTCGCGCAGACCTCGAACTGCCTCACCTGCCACGGCGTCCCGCTGACGGGGATCACCGGGCTGCCCGGACAGCGGGCACCTCGTCGTCGCGCCGTACGGCACCCTGAAGGAAGAGGGGCTTCCGAGAAACGACCTCGGGTCCGACCTCGTGAACCGCCCGATCCGGGGAAACGGCGGCCTCGACGTGAAGTGGACCCCGAACGCGAACACGGTGGTCGACGGCACGATCAACCCCGACTTCTCCCAGGTGGAATCGGACGTCGGCCAGATCAGCGTGAACAGCCGCTTCGCGCTGTTCTTTCCCGAGAAGCGGCCGTTCTTTCTCGAGGGCGTGGACCTCTTCGACACGCCGATCCAGGCGGTCTACACCCGGACGATCACGTCGCCGCGCTGGGGAGCGCGCGTCACCGGGAAAGCTCGATTCGTCCAGCTACACTCTTCTCGTTTCGGAGGACCGCGGCGGCGGGAGCGTCATCGTTCCGGGGCCGACGTCTTCGAGCCTCGAACCGCAGGACTTCCACTCGATCACCGCGATCGGAAGAATCCGGCAGGACGTCGGAGCGTCGTTCGGCGGCTTGCTCTTCACGGACCGCGAAGTCGAAGGGGGCGGCCACAACCGCGTGATCGGTCCCGATTTTCAGTGGCGGCCCACGGACAAAGACCAGCTGACCGGACAGTTTCTCGTGACCGACACGCAGACGCCGAATCTGCCGGACATCACTCCCGAATGGAACGGAGACCGGTTCTCCTCGAGGGCGATTTTCCTCTCCTGGCTCCATACCGGCCCGCACTGGACGTTCCGCTCGACGTACCAGGACCTGGGCGACGGGTTCCGGGCGGACGACGGGTTCGTGCCGCAGGTCGGCTTCCGCGAAGTGCGGCAGTTCGTCGGCTACACGTTCTTCTCCCAGACGGGATTCTTCGGCAGGCTCCAGCCGCTTTTCCTCGTCGATTATTTCTCCTCCCCGAGCGGAGACCTGATCACGCGCAAGACCTCTCCCGGCCTGTTCTTCCTCGGGCGGCTCAACCTGAACGGCGAGATCGATTTGAATTGGCGGGAGAAAGATCGCATCGGCTCGAAAGTTCTCGAAACGACGAGCGTCGCCTATTTCGTCCAGTTCGACCCGGACCGAAGGCTCTCCCGGATCACGCTTCAGGGCTACCTCGGCGAGGGGACCGACGTCGCGAACGTGCGCGTCGGGCACGGCGGCGACGTCAACCTGGCGGCGACGATCAAGCCGACGGACCATCTCCAGCTCGAATTCAACGGCGACCGGCAGTGGCTCGACGTCGACTCCGGCGGCCGGAGCGGACGCCTGTTTACGGCGCAGATCGAGCGGTTGAAGGCGACGTACAACTTCAGCGCGAAGATGTTCGTGCGCGTCATCGGGCAGTACCTGCAGGTGGATGCCGACCCGTCGCTCTACACCGACGACGTGCCGAAGCGCAGCGGCGGCTTCGACGGCTCCGCGCTTTTTTCCTACAAGCTCAACTGGCAGACCGTGCTGTTCCTCGGTTACGGCGACAGCCGCGTGCTCGACGACCACACGAATCTTCTGCGCGCGAACCGCCAGTTCTTCCTGAAGGTCTCCTACGCGTTCCAGACCTGAAGTACCCCTCAGCCGAAATCGTCCCTACTGGATGTTCACTCCACCGCTGGCGGATCCCGTGATGGAAACCGCTCCTGAGGCGGACGTCGAGTAGACCATCAACAGCCGGGTCTGCGCCGTCACGGGGATGCTCAAGCCCGTCGTGATCCCACTCACGGTCGTTCCGCTGGGAAGGAAACCCGTGAGCGGCGGGGAGAGAACTACGGCCGCGCCCGGAATCGGAACAAACAGGTTGGGCGTCGTCGACTCGTAGAGCTCGGCCGTGATCGTCGCGGGTCCAGAGAGCAGCAGGGGCGTCGTCGTGCTGAAGAATCCCGAGATCGACGTGATCGTCCCGTCCCGAGGCAGCGAAAACGCGAGGTTCGGCTGCGACGTGAGGTCGATAAACGGAGGAAACGGAGAGAACCCGCCGCTCGCGGAGCCTCCGAAGCCCACGAAGGCGGCCGAGCTGGAGAGCCCGCCGGCATCCGTCGCCATTGTGATCGCGCCGTTCGAGGCGAACGGAATGATCGCCCCGGCACCCGCCGGCCCCGTCGGTCCGGTCGGTCCTGTCGATCCGGCGACGCCCGTCGAACCCGTTGGCCCCGTCGGACCGGCCGCGCCCGTGGGACCGGTCGGGCCCGTGGCTCCCGTGACGCCGGTCGGGCCCGTCGGACCAATGGAACCCGTCGGGCCGGTCGCACCGGTGCCCCCTGTTGGCCCTGTGCCGCCCGAGGGTCCGGTCGGTCCGGTGGGACCTGCCGGGCCGGTTGGCCCCGTCCGTCCGGTCGGACCGGTGGGCCCTGTCGGCCCCGAGGGCCCGGCGGCTCCCGTGGGTCCCGTCGCGCCGCTGACCCCTGTCGGTCCGGTTGGACCTGTCGCGCCCTCGAGCGCAATGAGATCCCAATCCGCCGTGTCGGCCGCCGGGTTGCCAGCGTTGCATCCCGCGACGTTTTTGCAGAAGTAGCTGGAGCCCAGGTACTGGACCGCGTCGCGAAAGTTGTACGCAGTGTTCGTCCACGTTCCCTGCCAGTTGATCCCGACGGGGCCGGTCGGTCCCGTGGAACCCGCCGGCCCGGTCGGGCCCGTCACGCCCGGGATTCCCTGGATGCCCGGGTTCCCCTGCGGTCCCGGGTTTCCCCTCGGCCCTTGCGGTCCGTCGTTTCCCGGAGCTCCCTTCGGTCCCGTGGGGCCCGTCGGCCCGGTGGGTCCGTTTCCGAGCCCCGATTGAAAAAGCATTTCAAAGCCCGAGCCATCGTTGCTCTCGTTCGCGATCTGCGCTCCCGCGAAAATCACGCTGCCGGAAGGAGAGGCGCTGCCGAGCGTCGAGTCGACCGGAACGAGCACGGTTCCCACGAGCCGCGCGTTCGTGGTGGCAATGTTCGGAACGATGTCCGCGATGTTCGTCTGGAAGTGTTCGAACCCGCCGAGCGGATAATTCTTCGTTCCGAGAATGTTGCCGAGGCCGTCGAGCACGGTGACCTCGAAGACCGCGGGGCTGCCTGTCGTCTCGACCATCGCAAAGTTGTAGCGGAAATTTTCGCCGCCTCCCTGGTTGACTCCCTGGATCGTGGAGGACTGGCCCGGCGCAAGCGCGAAGAGGGAAGGCACGCCGGCGAAAAAGAGACCGGTGCTGGCGCCCAGATCCTGTCCCGGGGGAAGATTGAAAATGCGCGAGGAAACGAAGACATCTCCGCTGGATGCCACGATGTGGCCGGCGCCCAGCGCGCTCGCCAGGCCGAACTTGTTGAGCAGGACGTCTTCGTACATCTTCGTTTCTCCGGGCAGCAGCGTGTCGGAAAACGAAGCGGGATTGGGATTCGCCTGGCCGGAGGCGAGGAAGAAGAACCCGAACGAGACGGGCTGTGTCGAAGAGAGATTCGTCACCCAGACCGACGTCGAGAACTGGGCTCCGTTGGCTCCTGCGACGCGGCCGATCGACGTCAGGTAGATGTCGCTCGAGGCAAATCCCGCAAACGCGGTGCCGAGGCAGGCCAAAAAGAGGACGACAGCGGCGACGAATCGTTTCATGCCCGAACCCTTTCCCTCGAAACAAAACGCGACGCGAACTATAGCGCCGCGGCCTTTCGAAAACCAGGCGGTAGAATCGCCTCGTGGCCGATGAACAGCCGAGGACCGGCGGAAACGTTCTGGAGGAGAAGAAGAGCGAAACGCGGAAGGCTCCGCTCTACCGCGTGATCCTCCACAACGACGACTACACGACGATGGAGTTCGTCGTCGAAATCCTCGAATCGATCTTCCACCGCTCGCCCGCCGAGGCGCATCGGATCATGATGCTCGTCCACACGAGCGGCGCCGGAACGTGCGGGGCGTACCCGTTCGAGGTCGCGGAGACGAAAGTCTCGCAGGTCCACGACCGGGCGAAAGAGAGCGGATATCCGCTCCGCGCGAGCCTCGAGGAGGAGCCGTGCTGAGCGCGACCGTCGAAATGATCCTCACCGTCGCATTCCGGGAAGCCCAGTCGCGGCGGCACGCGCACCTGACGCTCGAGCACCTGCTCTACGCGATCGCGAACGACGTCTCGGGAGAAGAGATTCTCGAGGCGAGCGGCGCCGACGTCGCGAAGCTGCGCGCGGAGCTCAAGCGCCATCTCGAGGAAGCCGAGACGCTCCCGAAAACCTCGACCTCCGAGCCCGTGCAGACCCTCGCGTTCCGCCGGGCGCTCCAGAACGCTCTGATCCACGTTCAGGGCTCCGGAAAGGACGGAGTGGAAGTCGGCGACCTTCTCGCCGCGATCCTCGCGCAGCCGGCGACAAACGCGGCCCGCTACCTCGGCGCGCAGGGCGTCACGCGGCTCGACGTGCTCAACTTCGTCTCGCACGGGACCCGCAAGTTCCCCGCGGCGGAGCCGGCCGGGGACGCGGGCGCGGCGCCCGGCGATCGCGAGACGGCCGCCCTGCCGCGCGATCCCCTCGCGGCGTTCACGACGAGCCTCACCGAGCGCGCCCGGAAAGGCGAGCTCGACCCGCTCGTGGGGCGAACGGCCGAGCTCGACCGCGCGATGGAAGTGCTCTGCCGCCGCCGGAAGAACAACCCGGTGTTCGTCGGCGAGGCGGGCGTCGGAAAGACCGCGATCGTGGAGGGACTCGCGCAGCGCCTGATCGCCGCCGACGTTCCCTCCCTCCTGAAAGACGCGGAGATCTTCGCGCTCGACGGGGGCGCGCTCGTCGCCGGAACGAGGTACCGCGGAGACTTCGAGGAGCGATTCAAGGCGCTCATCGCCGCGCTCGCGCGGAAGCCCAAGCCGATCCTGTTCGTCGACGAGCTGCACACGATGGTCGGAGCGGGCTCGGCGAGCGGCGGAACGATGGACCTCGCGAACCTCGTGAAGCCCGTGCTGACCGAAGGAAAGCTCCGTCTCGTCGGATCGACGACGCACGAAGAGTTCAAGCGCATCGAGGGAGACCGCGCGCTCTCGCGGCGGCTCCAGAAGATCGCGGTCGAGGAGCCTTCGTTCGCCGAGGCCGTGGAGATTCTGAAAGGCCTGCGTCCGCGCTACGAGGAGCACCACAGGGTCTCGTACACGGACGACGCGCTCGAAGCCGCCGTCCGGCTCGCGAGCCGGCACCTGCGCGACTCGATGCTTCCCGACAGCGCCGTCGACGTGATCGACGAGGCGGGCGCCGCGTTCCGCCTGCGCTCTTCGGAGTCGGGCGGCCAGATCGGGGAAGTCGAGGTCGAGCGCGTCGTCGCGCGAATGGCCCGGATCCCCGCGCAGCAGGTCACCGTCTCGGAGAAGGACCGCCTTCGGGGCCTCGAGGAATCGCTGGAGCAGGTCGTTTACGGCCAGCAAGACGCGGTCGCAACGGTCGCCCGGGCAATCAAGCGGTCGCGCGCGGGTCTGGGACACCCGGACCATCCCGCCGGCAGCTTCCTGTTCATCGGGCCAACGGGAGTCGGCAAGACCGAGCTCGCCCGGCAGCTCGCGCGGCAGCTCGACAGCGAGTTCGCGCGGTACGACATGAGCGAGTTCATGGAGAAGCACGCAGTCGCGCGTCTGATCGGCGCCCCTCCCGGATACGTCGGGTTCGAACAGGGAGGGCTCCTCGTCGACGCGATCCGCAAGCATCCCGCGAGCGTCGTCCTTCTCGACGAAATCGAGAAGGCCCACCCGGACCTGTTCAACATCCTGCTGCAGGTGATGGACCACGCGACCCTGACCGACAACAACGGGCGGAAAGCGGACTTCCGGCAGGTCGTCCTGATCATGACCTCGAACGCCGGCTCCCGCGAGGCGGCGGCAGGATCGATCGGCTTCTCCGCCGACTTCCTTCGCGACGCGCCGCTTCGGAGTCGGGAGGCGGTGGACAAACTGTTCGCGCCGGAGTTCCGCAACCGGCTCGACGCGATCGTCCCGTTTCGCCCCCTGACGGAAGAGGTCATGGAAAAGATCGTCGAGAAGTTCATTCGCGAGCTCGAAGTCCAGCTCGCGGAGCGGAAGATCTCGATCTCCCTGACGCCGGAAGCGCGGGCCCATCTCGCGACGAAGGGATACGACCCCGCGTTCGGGGCCCGGCCTCTTTCCCGCGTCCTGCAGGACGAGCTCCGCGACCCGCTGACCGACGAGATCCTCTTCGGGAAGCTCGAGAAGGGCGGAAGGATCGAGGTCGGAGTCGCCGGCGGAAAGCTCACGCTGACTCCGGCGCCTTCAGTCTCCTGAGAAGCTCCATTTCCCCTTCCTCGTGGGTTTCTCGAGGGCTCGACTCAGCTCCGCGAGATAGCGCGCCCGAGGCCACTCCACCGCCCCGAACCGCGCGAGGTGCCGCGTGTAGACCTGGCAGTCGATGAGCGCGATTCCCCGACGCTGGAGCTGGCGGACGAGGGCCACGAACGCGATTTTCGAGGCGTCCGGCTTGCGCGCGAACATCGATTCGCCGAAAAACATGCCGCCCAGCGAAACCCCGTAGAGGCCGCCCGCGAGCGTCTCCCCTTTCCAGGCCTCCGCCGAGTGCGCGTATCCCTGCCGGTGAAGCTCCCCATAGGCCTCGAGCATCCCGGCCGTGATCCACGTTCCCGGCTCGTCGGGACTGCGCGCGGCCGCGCACCCCTCGATGACGTCGCGGAACGCCGTGTCGAGCGTGATCCTGTACGGCTCGCGCCGGATCGCTTTTTCGAGGCTCGCCGAAACGTGGAGCGTGTCCGGCTCGAGCACCATCCGCGGATCGGGCGAATGCCACAGGATCGGCTGTCCTTCCTCGTACCAGGGAAAGATGCCGGACGCATAGCCGAGCAGCAGGCGCTCCGGCCGAAGATCTCCCCCGACGGCCAGGAGACCTTCCTCGGCCAGGTTCGGGTCGGGAAAGGCGAGATCGGATCCGAGCCGGAAGACGGGCACGCGGAAATTATGCCTCGCTTCCTATGGGACAATGTCCCTCTCCATGAAACGAGCCACCGGGTTCCTGCTCCCCTGGCTGCTCGCGATCGTCTTCGCGGCGATCTCGGTGCTCCTGCTGCGCCAGGTGATCCGAACGCCGGCGTCCCGCGTCGACTCGGCGCCCGTCGTGATGGCGATCCGAAAGATCGCGCGGCTCGCGACGGTCGAGGTGCAGGTCGCCGACGTCGTTCGGTACGAGGAATTCAAGAATTTTCTTTTTCTGAGCTTCCCGAAGAGCGCGATCCTCCAGGTCCGCGGATCGGTCGTCGGAGGATTCGACCTGGACCGGGACGGGTTCAAGGTCGACAGTCGCCCCGCCGACCGGACCGTGAAGATCCAGCTCCCGCGGCCGACGATCCTTTCGATCGACCCCAGGCTCCAGTGGTTCGACGAGAAGAGCGGCGTGTTCAACCCGATCACGCCGGAGGACCGCAATCGATGGATGATCTGGGCGCGCACGAGCCTGGCCCGAACCGCGAGGGACGCCGGGATGGACCGGAAGGCGGAGGAGCAGGCCGTCAAACTGCTCACCGCCGCCGCCCAGGCGCTCGGGTGGAAGGCGGAAGTCACGTTTGCCGGGCCAAAACTCCTTTTGCCTCAAGTCGTTGCGAACGACTGACTCGACGCCGCGAAGCGTAACCTTCCGGCGGGACCGCCGTCTTAAGGGTGTCAGGGAACTCGGACCGGAGGCAGAAATGATCGGGGCGACCTCACAATGAAGAGCGACCTCGATCTGCTCCGGATGGTCGGGCGCGGAGACCCGGACGGCGCCACGGGGCTGTTCCAGAAATACTCGGAGCCTCTCCTGCGGTTTGCCGACCGGATGCTGTCGAACCGCTCGGAGGCGGAAGAAGTCACCCAGGAGGTTTTCTTGAAGATGATCACTCGCGTGGAGCAGTACGACGGCCGGGCGGCCGTCTCTTCGTGGCTCTACGCGATCGCCGCCAACGCCTGCCGGGACCGGCTGAGGCGCACGAAGAGAGCGGTCGTCGTGCCGCTCGATTCGGTCGAGGAGGCTGCTTCGAAGGAAACCGGGGTCGAAAAGCGAATCCACGACCGCGATCGGCGGCGCGCGGTCCGAAGGGCCCTGTCCCGCCTGTCCGACGAGCAGCGCGAAGCGCTCATCCTCGCCCGCTACCACGGGATGCCGTACGCCGAAATCGCCCGCACGCTCGAAATCACCGAAGGCGCCGTCAAGACGCGCGTCTTTCGGGCGATCGAGACGCTCAAGGAAGTCTTCTCCGAGGGAGGAAGCCAATGGAATGCAATGACGTCGTAGAAAACGCGATCGAACGCCTGGCCCAGCCGCTCGCGCCGCCGGTTCAAATCGAGATCGACCGCCACCTCTCGGACTGCGCGGAATGCCGGGATCGAGTCGGAGAGGCGGAGAGCGCGTGGGCGCGGCTCGGGACCGACGCGGACGTTCCGCTCGACCCGGAATTCGCCCGCGAGACCCTGGGAATGCTCGAATCCGAAACCCTCCGCCGTCGCGTGACGCCGTTTCCCCGCAGCCGGTTCAGCCCGGCGCTTCGCATCGCGGCCCTGGTCGCGGCCGGCGCGAGCGGATTTCTCCTCTCGCGCGCGACGCAAACCGGAAAAGGCGCGGCGCCGCTTTCGGCCGCTTCCCGCTCGGAGACGCCGGCCGCGCCCCTCCCCGATCTCTCGCGCCAGCCGAAGCTCACGAACGTGGCCTTCCAGCCGGCCGATCCCTCGGGAAAGATCGGCGTGTCGTTCGACGCGACGGCACGCTACACGGTGACGGGCAAGCCCGGAGAGAAGAGCCTTTCCGACCTCCTCAATTACCTCGTCGCCGGCGGCGCCGGGACGGAAGGCGCACGCGGCAAGGCGATCGACCTCGTCTCGCAGCACTACGCCGACGGAGCGCCCGCGTCGCCGCAGATCGTCGCGACGCTCGTGCAGACGCTGCAGAAGGACGAGAACCCGGGAGTCCGCAAGAAAGCCGCCGAAGCGCTCTCGCAACTCCCGGCCACGCCGCAGATCCGAGACGCGTTCCTCGGCGCTCTCCGCGGAGACGCGTGCCCGGCCGTCCGAATCGTCGCCGTCGAGAGCCTCGCGAAAGTCGCGCTGACCCTTCGCGATCCCGCCGCGATCGAGACGCTCCGCCAGAAGGCGAGCGACGAGCGCGAGACCGGCTACGTGCGAGTGAAGGCCGCATCCGCCCTGAAGAGGATCGACCTGTGAAGCTCGATGTCTCCGCTCCGGGCGTGACCTTTTTTTCCGCGCAGCGTCGTATGAGCATGAGAAAAGAAAGCCCGCAACGTTTGAATGGAACACGCCGGGGCGACCGGGCGCTCTGGATCGTCGCGCTTCTCGGCCTGATCGTTCTCGCTTTCGCCGCGGCGAGCCGCGGCGGCGAAGCGTACAACTCCGTCGCGCACCGGACCGACCGCTTCAGCGCCGGCAAGCTTCGCGACCTCTCCGTCGAAAACATCAGCGGCGACATCCAGATCGCGGAAGGGCCTTCCTTCTCCGCCGTCGCCGAGGTCACCGTGAGGGCCACGAGCTCCTCCGAAGCGAAGCGATACCTCGACCAGACGAAAGTCGAGTTCGAAAAAGAAGACAACGGCTCCGCGACCCTGCTGACGCGCGAGCCGGGCGCCCGGGTGACCCGCCGGGGGCGGGGCTGGAGCATCCACGTCGATCGCGACGAGTGCCGGTACCGGATCGAAACGCGGTACCAGATCACACTTCCGCCCGACACCTCCCTCGACGTCCATACCGTCAACGGCAACGTCACGGTCCAGGGCATCGCGGCGGCGACCGAGGTCAGCTCGGTCAACGGGCGCGTGAAAGTGTCGGGAACGCGGCACGACCTGCGGCTGCACACCGTCAACGGCGGAATCGAGGCGACCGCGGCCGAGCTTCCCCGCGGCCTCCACGTCGATGCGGAGACGGTCAACGGGAACATCGAGCTGCGACTCCCGCCGCGCGCCGGATTTCACCTGACCGGCCAGACGATGAACGGCGACATCGTCAGCTCGTTCCCCCTTCCCGTCAAGGCGTCCCCGGGCGAGTCTGAGATGCTTCGCGCCGATCGCGAGAGGATGCGGTCCGACCGGGAGCACGTCCGCCGCGAGATCCGAATCAAAGAAAAGGAAGTACACGAAAAGGAGCGGGACCGGGAGACCGATGAGGCCGACGATGACGGGGACATCCACATCGACCTCTCGGGCCTGAAGGAGAGCCTCAAGGAGCTTTCCTCGGAGCTCGCGACGATCGGGCCGGAAATCGCGGCGAGCGTCGCGGAGAACCTGCACCACGCCTACGACGGATCCGTCGGCGGCGGCGGAGCCGAGGTGCGCTGCTCGACGCTGAACGGCCGCATCGCAATTCTCTCCGACGGCTCTTCTGCGAGCGAAGCGAAGTCGATCCTGCCGCGACGGAGCTCGGGTTCGTGGCGCGCGATGGTCCATCCCGTGCCGCCCGTGCCTCCCGTTCCGCCGATCCCGCCCGTGGCTCCGATTGCGCCCATGGCCCCGATCCCGCCGGTACCTCCGGTGCCCCCGCGAGCGCCGCGCGCTCCCCGAAGCGCGGAGGACCAGGAGGGCTCCATCATCCGGGGCGACATCAACGGGGATTTCGCCAAGACCCTTCCCTTCGGGGACGTCCAGCTCGGAAAGGTCTCGGGCACCGTTCGGGTGGTGACCTACGGCGGGGAGATTACCGTCGCCGAGGCCGGCAAAGGCGCCGACCTCTCCACTTCCGGCGGCGACATCCGCATCGACCGCGTCGCGGGAAATCTGCGATGCATCACGCACGGCGGCGAGCTCCGGATCGGAAACGTCTCGGGCGACGCCAAGCTCGAGACCATGGGAGGAGACGTCGCGCTGCGCTCGTGTGCTGGCTCGGTGTTCGCCCGGACCGGAGGAGGCGACCTCGTCCTTTCGCAGGTACGCGGCTCGGTCCAGGCCTCCTCGGGAGGCGGCACCGTGCGCTGCGAGGTGGTGGGCCGCGAGACGCCCGGGGGAATCTCGATCTCGAGCGGCGCGGGCGACGTCACTCTTACGCTTCCCGCGAACTACCGGGGCAACGTCGACATTCGCGTGAGCGGCATCGACTCCGAAGGGGACTTCATCGTGTCGGAGTTTCCGGACATCACGGTCTCGAAGCGATCGTTCGGAAGCGTGCAGTCCGCCCAGGGAACGCTCAACGGTGGCGGCCCGAAGGTGAGCATCCGCATCTCGTCGGGGACCGTCCGGCTCAAGAAGGGGCCCGCGGCCTAGTCCCCACCCCGGCTCACGCCACCCCTCTCCACAAGTCGTGGAGAGGGGCTGGGGGTGAGGATACCTACTTTACCCGCACGCTCACCGAGTTCGAATAGGCCGATACCCTCCCGGTCGCCGTGTTGAACGCCTGGACCCGGTACACGTACCGGCCGGATGCCACGCTCTGGGAATACGTCGTCACGTTGGCCGCGACCTGTCCGACCCTGACGAAGCTCGTCGTTCCAAACGGCGCCCGCTCGATCGAAAACCCGGTTTCGTTGCTCGATTTGTCGGCCCAACGGAGCGCCACGACGCCTGTACGCGAAACACTCGCCGTGAGGTTGGCCGGGGCAATGATGACGTTCGGGTCGGCCGTCGCCGCGATGGCCACGGTCGCCGATGCCGTCGCGCCGCGGTTGTCCGTGACCGTGAGTTTGGCCGTGTAGTTTCCGAGTGCCGTGTAGGTATGCGACGCCGTCGCGCCCGACGCGGTGCCGCCGTCTCCGAAGCTCCAGGCGTACGACGAGATCGACCCGTCGGAATCGCTCGATTTCGTCCCGTCGAAAGAGACAGCGAGCGGAGCGATCCCCGAAACGGGAGTTGCGCTCGCGACTGCGGTGGGCGGAGCGTTCGCCGTCCCGGGCGGAATGACCAGGAGGGTCACGCTCTGTCCGGGAACGGTCGTCGAAAAGCTCGAGCCGGACGCCGCGACGTCGGCGAGTCGCGCGATCGCGTTCGAGGAAGAGAGCTGCCACACCTGGGCGCTCCCCGCGGCCGGAAAGTTCGAGAGGACGACCGAGATCGGCGTCGTCCCGGAAAGGTACTTGCTGACGATCATGACCGTCAACGCCCCGTCGGAGGAGCGCACGGCCGCGAAGCTCGAAACGTTGTCCGGGTTCGGGCCGCCCGCGAAAACACTCGTGTCGCCGAACGTCGACCGGTTGCCGTCATAGTTGCGATACATCTTCATCGCCTTATACGTCGGCGTCGACGGGTCGGGCGTCGTCCAGCGCGTCGCCAGATCGAGCCCCTCCCGCCCGAAGATTCCGAAGATGTCCGCCTGCGTCGTCGCGCCGTTGATGTGACCTTCCGCCCCCCAGTTGTATTCGGTGATCGCCGTTTGAAGGCCCGGATAGTAGGTCGAGACCCAGTTCTTCATCCGCGGGATGAGCATGACCTTGTCGTTGATCCAGCTCGAGTCGACGTAGGCCGGATCCCACAGCGAACGGGTGGAGCGGTTCCGGAGGAGCTGCGTCGCGGCCGACGTGTCGTTTCCGAATTCCCCGCCCTGCGGATAGTAGTGAAGCGAAAAGACGTCGAGGACGCGCTGGCCCGTCGACAACTCGTTCTGATGAAGCTGGTCGAGCAGCCACGGCATGTAGTCCCAGTTGCCGTGCGCGGCGCGGTCGGGAAACGAGGACCAGTTGTGCGCGGCGCCATATTGCTGGTCGTACCCGCTGTAGAAATACCCGCTCCAGCCCCATTCCTCCGGGCCCACGATTCGGGCCGACGCGTCGGCGCCGCGGATCATCGCGCCGAAACCGATCATCTTGGACCGAATTTCATCCATCGTGGGGCCGGTCGGGTGAACGTCCCGATGCGTGGAGAACCAGATACTGTGCTCGTTGTCGAGGATGTAGTACGTCAGGCCCCCGTTGGACGCGGAGCCCCACGTATTCACCAGGTGCGCGACCCACCCCTGTTCGAAGACCGAGTTATTCGGTACGTCCGCGTCGTTCGGGTCGTTGCCGAGCACGTTCTGGCCGCCCGAGAGAACGCCGTTGCCGGCGTCCGGGAACCATTGCCAGTCATTTCCGGTTTGAGACACCGTACTTCGATATCGAAAAACTCGCGAGCTTGTTCCGGTTCGCGGCGAGCTTCGCGACCCAGTCGACCATCGGAATCGTGAGCATCGCCTGGGCGCCCGCCGGCCTTGCTCATCGAGAAGAAGGTGTCGCCGCGCTCGCCGGCGACGGCGCTGGAATCGCCGATCGACTCGAAGTACCAGTCCGCCCCCCTGTTGTCGGCGTTTTGCAGCCAGTTGTACCGGGACGAGTTGTTGCCGCCGTAACGATTGAGAGGGCAATTCAGGTCCGGCAGCGTCGTTGCGCTCCCGTAGGCGACTCCATAGATCAAAGGATGAATCGGATGGCGGTTCGCGTTGGCGTCGACGCTGATCGTGGCGGCCGGGTTCTGCCCGAAGGCGGAAATCCGGGCCGTCAGGATCAACGCCGCGCCGAGAACGGTGCCTCGGACGGGCATCTTCATTTTCTACTCCTCTATATCGGCGATCGGCTCCTGTTTTGTCGAAACCTTTTACCCGGTTTGTCGTCGTAAGGATAACAGAAAGGGAGAGATGCGCCGATTCACCTGGAGAATGCTCGCCCTGATCGCCGGACTGTCGCGTTTCGCCCTCGCCCAGGCACCCGAGGCGCCGATCACGATTCATCGCGCGCCGGGGCCGATCACCATCGACGGCGATCTCTCCGACCCGGGCTGGCAGGGAGCGACGAGGGTCGAGACCTTCTGGGAGACGCGCCCCGGCGACAACGTCCCGGCGAAGCTCCGGACCGTCGGATATCTCACGTACGACGACAAGGCGCTGTACGCCGCGTTCGAGTGCGACGACCCGGATCCGAAGGCGATTCGCGCTCCGTACCTCGACCGCGACGCCGTCTCGTCCGACACGGACTACGCCGGCATCATTCTGGACACGCGCCACGACCGCCGCACGGCGCTCGAATTCCTCGCGAACCCCCGCGGCGTCCAGTACGACGCGTCGCAGGACGACTCCTCCGGCAACGAGGACACGTCGATCGATCTCTTCTGGGACTCGGCGGGGAAGATCAACGACCACGGCTGGACGCTCGAGATCCGCATTCCGTTCTCCAGCCTCCGGTACGACTCGAAGTCGCAGATCGTCTGGGGGATCCAGCTCTATCGCAACCGGAACCGCGATACCCGCTACCAGTACTTCTCCAACCACCTGCCGCGGGAATCGAACTGCTTCATCTGCCACGAGCGCGATCTCGTCGGCCTGGAAGGGCTGCCGGGGGGCGGACACATCACGGCCGCGCCCTACGTGACCGCAACCGAGCAGGGACACCGCACGGACGGGAACGACCTCAACTCCCGCTGGACGAACCGTCCCGCCCGCGGCAACGGCGGGCTCGACGTGAAGTGGACGCCGAACGCAAACAACGCGGTGGATGCGACGATCAATCCGGACTTCGCGCAAGTCGAATCGGACGTCGCGCAGATCTCCACGAACCAGAGGTTCGCGCTCTTCTACCCGGAGAAGCGGCCGTTCTTCCTGGAGGGACTCGACCTCTTCTCGACGCCGATCCAGGCCGTCTACACGCGGACGATCACGTCGCCGCGCTGGGGAATCCGCGACACCGCCAAGATCGGCTCGACGAATTACACCGTGCTCGTCACCGAGGATCGCGGCGGCGGATCGGTCACGGTTCCCGGACCCCAGTCCTCGACTCTCGTCGATCAGGATTTTTCGTCGTTCGCCGGGATCGGCCGCGTTCGGCAGGACTTCGGACGGTCCTACGTGAGCTTTCTCGCGACGGACCGCGAGGTCGAGGGCACCGGCTACAACCGCGTGTTCGGGCCGGACTTTCAGTACGCGCCCAACGACGTCGATCAGGTCAAGGGACAGTTCCTCTACGCGCTGTCCCAGGCGCCGGACCATCCAGAGCTCTTCGCGGGATGGACGGGACAACACGTGAGCGGGCATGCGGCCTATGCCTCCTGGGACCATTCGGTACGGCACTGGGAAACGTACGTCGAGTACCGCGACGTCTCCGACGGCTTCCGCGCGGACGACGGGTACGTCCCTCAGGTCGGATATCGCGAGGTCAAGCCCCAGGCGTTCTTGAAGTTCTACCCGGAGAACAGCTTCTTCATCCGGCTCCAGCCGCTCGTCGTCGAGGACTACACGGTCGACACGTCCGGAAACACCCTCCGTCAGCGTTTCTTTCCGGGGTTCTCGTTCGAAGCGAAGAAGAGCATCCAGGGAGAAGTCGACTACCTCTTCTCGTCCGAACGCGTCGGCACCGTTCTCATCCCGAAGAAGTTCTGGTCGATCTCCCTTCAGCTCGCGCCGTCGAAGATCTTCGGGCAGGTGAGCGTCAACGGCGAGATCGGCGACGAGATCGACTACGCCAACGCCCGGCCCGGCAACGGCGGCGCGTTCACGCTCGACGCGCGGATCCAGCCCGAGCAGCACCTCGAGCTGCGGCTGGACGAGGCGTTTTCGTGGATCAACGAAACCCTGGCCGGCGAGCGCCGGCGGCTCTTCACGGCCGTCGTCCACCGCCTGAAGGCGACCTACAACTTCACCAACCGCGCGTTCCTGCGCGGAATCGTGCAATACGTGCGGTCCGACCAGAACCCGTCGCTCTACACGGCCTCGACCCCGGCGCGCCAGGGAACGCTCTCGAGCTCGCTCCTCTTCGCGTACAAGCTCAACTGGCAGAGCGTTCTGTTCCTCGGCTACGGCGACGATTCGGCCATCGACGACCAGTACCGGTGGCGGCGGCAGGATCGGCAGCTGTTCATGAAGATCTCGTACGCGTTCCAGAGGTAGGGCGAGCGTTATTTGAAGACGACGACGGTCGCGCCGCGGCCGCCGCGATCCTCCGGCGCGTCGAAATAGCGATCCACGTCTTCCCGCCGGGCGAGCAGGCCGCGCACGATCTCGCGCTGCACCCCGATGCCCCGGCCGTGGATCAGGCGAACCTCGCCGAAGCGGCCGCGCGTGGCGTCGAGGTATTCCGAGACAACGGAGGGGACATCCCGGGGCAGGAACGAGTGCAGATCGAGGGAATCCTCGATCGGCACCCTCGTCAGGCGGCCGTCTTCCAGACGAGGCCCGCGGCCGCGACCGCCCCGGGATCGAGCGCGATCCGGACCGGCCCCGAACAGATTCCTTCGAGAGTGATCGTGGGGCGGTCGCTCTCGCCGGCCGTGATCTCGGCCGCCGGGATCTCGAACTTCCGGCCGACGTTCACGCGGGAATCCCGGCTCCACTGGCGGATCGATCCGGTCACCCGGTCTTCGTGCACCGTGTAATTGACGGCCACGTGAGAACCGTCGGGACAGTCGGTCCAAAAGTATGCGAGCAGCAATTCCGCCTCCTGAAACTTCGATTCTATCCCGTCGAAGGCCGCCGAAGCGTGGGGCACGTTTCTTGCTGTTACCGGGTCTGGATCGCGTGGAAGACCAACGAGAGGGATACAAAATGAAGCGGGTTTGCGGGATTTTTCTGGCGCTCGCGCCTCTGGCGCTCTCGTTTCGGGCGGAGGCTCGCCCCATGGCGTGGTCCAGCGTCGGTCCGCCCGGCGGCCCCGTTTCCGCCGTCGTCCTCGACCGCTCCAATTCCTCGGTCGTGTACACGGGCACGAATGGAGGCGGTGTCTTCAAGAGCACCGACGCCGCCGCGACATGGTCCCGGGCGAGCCAGGGCATGACCGATACCGATGTCCGCGCGCTCGTCATCAACCCGGCCACGCCCTCGACGCTGTTCGCCGGCACGGCCGCCGGTGTCTTCAAGACGTCCGACGGAGCCCTGCACTGGACGCGCGTCGATTCCGGCTTTGCCGACGAAACCGTGATCGCGCTCGCGATCGACCCCACCGGACAGCGCCTGCTCGCCGGAACGGAGGGCGGCGGGATCTTCCGGACGGTGGACGGCGGCGCGACCTGGGACGCCGCCGACAACGGCCTGACGGACGACATCGTGACCGCGCTCGCGATCGACCCGATCTCGCCGGACGTCGCCTACGCCGCCACTCTCTTTTCCGGCGTCTTCAAGACGCTGGACGGCGGAGATTCGTGGAATCCCGCAGACAACGGCCTCCCCGGGAACCTGATCCGCGCCCTCGCGGTCGCACCTCACACCGAAGGCACCGTCTACGCGGGCACCCAGAGCGGAGGAATCTTCAAGTCGACCGACGGGGGCAACTCGTGGGTGCCGGCGGGCACCGCGATGCACGGCTCGTTCAATTTCATCGTGATCGACCCGGCATCCTCCCTCCGCGTCTACGCGGGCTCTCAGGACAGCGGCGTGATGAAGTCGACCGACGGCGGCCAGACCTGGGCCTCCGCGAGCGCCGGATTGACGAACCTCTCCGTTTCCGCGATCGCGATCAACCCGAACTCGGCGAGCGTTCTCTACGCCGGGACCCCGGCGGGGCTCTTCAAGTCGACGAACCAGGCGGCCAGCTGGGCGCCCGCGAACGCCGGCCTCGTCGCGACGATCGTCGACGCTCTCGCGGCCGGACCCTCGGCCGTTTATGCCGGAACCGACGGGGGCGGCGTCTTTCGCTCGCCCGACGGGGTCGGAAGCTGGGCGGCGTCCAACACCGGGCTCACGATCTCTTCGATCCGCAGCCTCGCGCTCGATCCGACCAACCCGTCCACCGTCTACGCGGGGACGCTCGGAATCGGCCTCTTCAAGAGCACGAACGGCGGGGCCACCTGGTCCGCGAGCACTGCCGGTTTCACGGGGAACATCGTGACGTCGGTCGCGGTCGATCCGAACAACCCGCTGACGATTTTCGCCGGCACCGCGTGCTGCGGGATCTTCCGCTCCCTCGACGCCGGCGGCTCGTGGACCCGAACGAACTCGGGGCTCACGAGCACGAACGTTCTCGCGATCGTGGTCGATCCCGGCCCGTCCGGCCTCGTGTACGCCGGGACGTTCGGCGGAGGGGTGTTCTCTCGGCCGACGGCGGCGCCACCTGGATCCCGGCCAGCTCGGGCCTCACGAATCTGATCGTCGACGGTTTCGCGTTCTCCGCGTCCGGGACACTCTTCGCCGCGACCGCCCAGGGAGTGTTCGCAACGACCGACGGCGCGAATCACTGGATCAACCCCGCCCCTGGATCGTCGTTCTCGGCGCAGAACGTCCAGGCGATTCTCGCCGACCTCGCCGCCTCGAGGCTCTTCGCCGGAACGCTCGAAGGCGTCTTCGAGAGCGACGACGACGGCGCCCACTGGCAGGCGATCAACGCGGGACTGACGAACCTCGACGTGCGCGCCCTCGCGATCGCGCCCGGAGGCATCCTGCTCGCCGGCACGGGGGGCTCCGGCGTGTTCGCGTACCGCGGCGGACTGCTCGTCACGCCGGTCGCACCGCCGCCCGTCGTCCCCGTCCGAGGGCGCTCCGCGGAACTTCGCCTGGAGTAACGGCCCGCGGGTTAAAATTCGCCGGATGTCTTCCCGATCCGCGCTCTTGAAACGCGCGGCCGCCTCGATGGCGGCCGGCGGCGCCGCGTACCTCGGAGCTTCCTATCTCGCGGCGCGATCTCTCTCGGAGGCGCTGATCTCGCCCTCCGGACTGGCGCCGGGAACGTCCGATCGACTCGAATTTCTGGCCGCGCTGCGGGCGGCGGCCGCCTCGGTCGACGAAATCGAGTTCGAGGGCGACGCCCGGGACCCCGCCCTTCTCCGCTCGACATTCGCGACCCCGGGCGACCCGGGCCGCCGCACGACCCTGATTTTCCTCCACGGAAAGGGAGGCGACGCCGCGGAATGGCAGCCCGACGCGCTCGCGGCGCTCGCGGCGGGGTTCAACGTCCTGTGCCCGGACCTGCGGGGGCACGGAGGGTCGGAAGGGAATTTCATCACGTTCGGCCTGCTCGAAAGCGGCGACCTTCGCAACGCGGTGGCAGCGGCGGCCGAAACGGCAGGCGCCGACCCGGGCCGGCTCGCGGTCCACGCCTGCTCCGCCGGGTGCACGACGGCGCTCGCCTTCTCCGCGGGCAATCGTTCCGTCCGCGCGCTCTGGCTGGAGTCTCCGTTCGGCGACGCCCGGGAGATGGCGAGGCATTATCTCCACCTCAAGTCGGGGGTCCCTCGCTGGCTGCTCGGCCTGACGACGCGCATGGCGCTCTCGCAGGCCGACGCGAAGGTTCGCCGCCGCCTCGGCCTCGCGTCCCGCGAAGGCCTCGAATCCGTCGATCCGCTCGAGACCGCGAAGCGGGTCCATTGCCCCGTTCAGCTCGTCTACGGCGCGAAAGACGAGCTCGCGCTTCCCGGTTTCGTGCCGGTCCTCGCCGCCGTTCTGCCTCGTACGACCCGCGTCTGGCGAGTCGAAGGCGCGGGGCACTGCCACCACGACGACGAATCCTCCCGGATCGCGCGCGAGGAGTACCGCCGGCGCTGGACCGAGTTTTTCGCTCGCGCTCTGTAGGGGCGCGGACCTAGATCGAACCGTCGAGAACGCGCCGAAGCGTTTCCCGGTCGATGTTTCCCCCGGAGATCACGATGCCGACCTTCTTGCGCGCGAGCTCCCGTCGCAGCCGCAGGAGTCCCGCCAAACCCGCCGCGCCGGCCCCCTCCGCGAGGTTGTGCGTCGTCGAAAGGAGAATCCGGATCGCTTCGGCGATCTCGCCCTCCTCGACCGCGACGAAGCCCTTCAGCCCTTCGCGCAGGGCCTCGAATGTCGTCTCGTACGTGCTTCGCGTCGCGAGCCCGTCGGCGATCGTGTCGGCGCTCTCTGTGGTCGTCGGTTTTCCCGCGTGCCACGAATCATGGGTCGCGGAGGCTCTCGCCGCCTGAACGCCGTACACCGGCAGGCCGGGCCGGAGGGCGCGGGCGACGGTCAGGCCGCCGACGGCCTGGGATCCTCCCCCGACCGAGTAGACGATCGCTTCCAGGCCCGGCTCCTGCTCGAGCATCTCCAGCGTCAGCGTGGCAGCGCCCGCGACGACGAAACGCTCGTTGGTCGAATGGACGACTCTCAGCTTTCGCTCCTGCGCGAGCCGCTTCGCGACCGCGACCGACTCGTCGTAGTCGCGCCCCTCCTCGACGAGTGTCGCGCCGAAGCCGCGAATCGCGGCGTTCTTCTCGGGGTTGTTGCCGACCGGAACGCAGACGGTCACCGGGACGCCGAGCAGCGATCCCGCCCAGGCGAGACCCTGCCCGTGGTTGCCCCGGGTCGCGGCGATCACTCCGGCGCGCCGTTCCTCCGGCGTGAAACCGGCGAGAACGGCGAGGCAGTTTCGCGCCTTGAACGCGTTGGTCGGAAGGTGGTTCTCGTGTTTCACGAAAACCGCGATCCCCTCTCCGACCGCGTCGTCGAGCGGGGCGTAACGGCGAAGGGGCGTTCTCTCGAGGTAGGGCGCGATCCGGCTCCGCGCCGCGAGCACGTCCGCCATCGTGATCGGCCACGCCGGCGCGCTCACCGCGGCCGGACCGCCGATTTCCGGCGCGGGTCCACCTCGCGCCCCTTCAGCTGACCGCATGCGGCGGACGCGTCGGGCCCCTTGGAACGCCGGACCGTGACGGTGTACCGCTCCCGCGCGAGGGTCTCCACGAACGCGTCCACCGTTGCCTCGGACGGCCTCCGGAATTCCGGGACATAGCGCGGGTCGGGGTTGAACGGAATGACGTTGATCTTCACCGGAATTCCCCGGAGGCGCCGCGCGAGACTGCGCGCGGCGTCCGCGGAGTCGTTGACGCCCGCGATCAGAACGTACTCTGCGGTGATGCGCCGCCGGTGCGTGAGGGGGAACGCCTTCATCGCGGCGAGAACCCGGGAGAGAGGATACTTTCGCGTGATCGGCATGATCTTCTCGCGGACGGCGTCGTCCGCCGCGTTGATCGAGACCGCGAGGTTCGGCTGCTTCGAGCGGCGCCCGAGCTTCTCGATCCCCTCGGGGAAGCCGGACGTCGAAACGGTGACCTTCCGCGGCGAGATCGTCTCGAAGAAGACGTCGAGCGCGGCCTCGACGTTGTCGAGATTCGCCATCGGCTCGCCCATGCCCATGAAGACGAGCGAGAAGGTCGGCGAGGGGTGCTCCCGGCGAACCGCCAGGAACTGCGCGACGATCTCGCCGGCGGAGAGGTTGCGCCCCGCTCCGAGCCGGCCGGTCACGCAGAATCGGCAATCGACCGCGCATCCCGTCTGGGACGACAGGCAAACCGTCGCCCGGTCCGGCGCGGCCTCGGCGGGCGGCAAAGCCTCCCGGGCGGGCTCGCGCGGCGCCTCCGGCTTCCTCGCGTCCGCGAACTCCGAAGAAGCGGACGCCGCCTCTTCCCCTCGCGGCATGTAGACGGCCTCGACGAGCGCGCCGTCGGAGTAGCGAAGGCCGTATTTCACGCTTCCATCCCCCGACTCCTCGCGCCGCGCGACCTCGGGGAGAGCCATGGAAACGGCCTGCGACCACTTCGCGCGCGACGGCGCGGAGAGCTCGGTCATTCCGGAGAAATCCGCGACGGCGCGCCGGTGGATCGCGTCGAAGATTTGCCGTCCCCGAAAGGCGGCTTCGCCGAGCTCGCGAGCTTTCTCCTCCCAGGCGGCGCGCGGCCAGGCAAAAGGCGCGCAGGGATCCAAGGGAGTTATTCCGACCGCTTGGCAGCGCGGCGGCGAACGCGGCGGACCGTGGAGAGCGTCGCGGGAGCCCCCGAAGGCCTCGAGAGGGGCCGGGAGACCCGGCGCGAGCGCACCTTGCGGGTGGGGTCGATTCCGAGCGATTTCAGCAGGCGCAGGTCGCGAAAATCGATGCGGAACGAAGCCGGCGGCACTTCTTCTTCCGCGAGCTCCTCCGAGTCGGCGGAAAACGCCTCGTCGCGCTCGATCCCGATTCGCGCGTCGAGGTTGAGGAAGAGCCTGTAGCCGTGATCGCGCAGCTTTTCGATCGTCTCGTGGACCCGATCCGACTCGGATACCGAATCGTTGATCGCATCCCCCAGTTCCTTGAGCATCGCCCGAAGCTTCGCGTCCACGGACGGATGATGCCACCCGCCGGAAGGGGTGTCAAACGCCCGCCGCGGTCCCCGAAACCCGCTTGGAAAACCTTCACGAAGGCGTTTCGTAAGAATGCGCGACATGCCCGAATCCGAATCGAAGGGACCGCCCGCCGAGATGTCGGAGGCGGCCGCCGCGCTGGGAATCTTCACGAGCCCGTCGGCGACGTTCGCCGCTCTCGCGCGAAAGCCGACCTGGTGGCTGCCGTTCGTCGCCGGCCTCCTCGTCTCCGCCGTCTTCAGCTTCGTCATGACCGACAAGATGGACTACGACGCGTCCATGCGGCAGGCGGTCGAGAAGCAGGCGGCGAAAAGCGGGCGGACGATGCCCGCCGCGGAGTTGGAGAAGTCCGTCGACGCCGCCGTCGAAATGCAGAGAAAGATGGCGCCGTATTACCCGACGATCGGGGCTGCGGGATATTCGTTCTTCTTCTTTCTGGTCGCGCTCGTGGTCGCGTTTTCGGCGAGCGCGTTCGGCGCCGAAGCGAAGATCCCCGTGTATCTCGCGGTCTATTCGCACGCGCAGATTCCCCTCGTGCTCCGGTCGATCTATGGAACGATCCGCCTCCTTTCGGCGGCCGACGGCTCCCTGACGTTCGAACAGCTCGGCCGGATCGGGACGATCGGCCCGGCGCTCTTCCTGCCCGCCTCGTCGCCGGCGACCCTCCTCGCGCTGGCCTCCTCGCTCGACCTCGGCGTTCTCGCGACGGTCGGCCTTCTCGTCCTGGGGTTCCGCCGGCTTCCGGGTCTGTCGCGCGCTTCCGCCACCGGAGTTCCGATCGCTCTTTACGGCCTCTTCGTGCTGATCCGGGTCGGTTGGGCGGCGCTTTTTGGTTAGACTAGACGGGAGGACGAACCTTGAACACAATTGAAGTCGACCACGTCACGAAGGCCTTCGGAAAATTCAAGGCCGTCGACGACCTGTCGCTGTCCGTTCCTTCCGGCACGATCTTCGGCCTCCTCGGCCCGAACGGCGCGGGGAAGACGACGACGATCCGCATGATCATGGACATCACCGCGCCGGACAGCGGGTCGATCCGCGTGCTCGGCGCCCCGGCGGGCCGGGAGTCGCTCGCGCGCGTCGGTTACCTGCCGGAGGAACGGGGGCTCTATCGCCGGATGCGCGTGATCGACCATCTCCTGTTCCTCGCCGCCATCAAGGAAGTGGACGCCGAGACCGCGAAGAAGCGGATCGACGGATGGCTCGACGCGATGGAGCTGCGGCCCTGGCTCAAGAAGAAGGTCGAGGAGCTGTCGAAAGGGATGCAGCAGAAGATCCAGTTCATCGCGACGATCATCCACGACCCCGAGGTCCTGATCCTCGACGAGCCGTTCTCGGGTCTCGACCCGATCAATGTCAACCTGATCCGCAACTTCCTCGCGGAGTTCCGCGCGAAGGGCAAGACGATCGTTTTCTCGACGCACGTCCTCGAACAGGCGGAAAAGCTCTGCGACCACATTTGTCTCATCACGAAATCGAAGAAGGTCCTCGACGGGGACCTGAAGGCGCTCAAGCGCGCCTTCGCGGGAAACGTCATGCGGGTTTCGACCGATGCCTCCGCCGACGCGATTCGCGCGATTCCGGGCGTCGCGTCCGTCAAGGCGGTCAACGGAGGATTCCACGTCGCGCTGTCCGACGGCGCCGAAGCCCGGTCGGTCGTGCAGCGTCTCTTCGAGAAGCACCGCGTGGACGCCTTCTCCGAGAAAGAGCCGGAGCTCGAGGAGATCTATCTGAAGGCGGTCGCGGACGCCGGGCTCGAAGAAACGCGGACGATCTGAGGGAGCTGCCATGAACACTCGAAAAATCGGGGCCATCATCAAGCGGGAATACGTCGAGCACATCCGGCGAAAGGCGTTCTGGATTTTCACGATCCTGCTGCCGCTCATGTGGGCCGGGTTCTTTTTCGTTTCGATCTTCACGCAGACGCGCGCGTCCGGGACGCGGCGGATCGCCGTCATCGACCCCTCGGGAACCTACTTCGACCCCCTGCAGGCCGAGATCACCCACAGCAAGGACGCCGACCGTTTCGCGCTCACCCGGGCGCCGATTCCCGCGGCCGGCGTGGATACTCTGCGAGCGGACCTGAAGAAGGAAATCGAAGCGAAGAAGCTCGACGCGTACCTGCTGCTGGACCCGCAGGCGATCTCGAGCGGCACCGTCGTTTATCGCGCGTCGTCGGTCGCGGATTTTTCGTACCAGGAGCGGCTCGAGACTCACCTGAACCGGGTCCTCCTGCGGCATCGGCTGCTCGACCATGGAATCAACGCAACGGCGATCCCCGATCTCGTGAAGACCGTCTCGATCGACGCAAAACGCGCCGACGAGAAGGATTCGGGCGGGTTGGCGGTCTCGTTTGTCTTTTTCCTCTTTCTCTACATCACGCTGATCATGTACGGGATGTACAACCTGCGCGGCGTGATCGAGGAGAAGTCGAACCGCATCGTCGAGATCGTCATCTCTTCGGTCCGCCCCACGGAGCTGATGCTCGGAAAGATCATCGGAATCGGCCTCGTCGGCCTCACGCAGTACGCGATCTGGTGCATCCTTGCGATGAACCTGGCGCTGCTCTCGGGGTCCGGCGTCGCGATCGCGCTCGGCCTCGGGAAGGCGGCGATCCCGACGATCCCGATGTCGACACTCGCGTACTTCGTGCTTTTCTTCGTGCTCGGATACTTCTTCTACGCCTCGATCTACACCGCGATCGGCGCGCCGTTCAACACGGACCAGGAGGCACAGCAGCTGGCGATGATCCCGACGATGATGATCGTCTCGGTCTGGGCGTTCTGGGGGATGATCGTCAACAACCCGAACTCGACGACGGCGACCGTGCTCTCGATGATCCCCCCGCTGACTCCGATGGTGATGTTCTTTCGCGTGACGCTCGCGCCGGTGCCCGCCTGGCAGGTGGCGCTCGCCTCGGGAATCATGGTCGTCTCGATCTTCGCGGTCGCCTGGTTCGCCGGAAAGATCTACCGCGTCGGCATCCTCATGTACGGCAAGAAACCGACCGTTCCGGAAATCTTCCGGTGGATGCGCCACGGCGGCGAGCCGGTTGCATCCGAAGCGACCCGGCCCTAGACGCCGAGGTTGGCCGCTCGCGGCATTCCGAGCGCCGTTCGCTGCAAATTCCGCCCGGCCGCCCGGATCGGGAATATAAGGCGAGAAGAATGACCCGAGTCCGCCCGAGCCAGGCTTTCGCTCTCGTCGCGTTCTGGGCGCTCGTGGGCGCGATCAGCGCCAGCCAGACGTACCTCCAGGTGACGATCGCGGGGATGAGCCACTCCTTCTGGCGAATCCTCGGCTGGGAAGAAGTCGTCTGGACTTCCTGGGCGCTCTTTACCCCGCTGATCCTCTCCTTGAAACGCCGCTTTCCGGTCGAGCGGCCGTTCCGGCGGGGGATTCCGATTCACCTCGCCGCGGGAGTCGCCGTCGCCGCGGCTCATGTCTTCCTCGGCGCGGGCGCCGCCTGGCTGTTCGACCCCTTCTCCGCGCGAAGGATGCCGCTCCGGCACACCTTCTCGATGTCCATGATCGGGTCGCTTCCGCCGCATCTCCTGGTGTACGGCGCGATCCTTGCCGCGGCCTATGGATTCGACGCCTTCGCCCGCTCGCGCGAGCGGGAATTGCGCGCGTCGCAGCTGGAGGCGCAGCTCTCGGAGGCCCGCCTCACGGCCCTGACGAACCAGCTGCAGCCCCACTTTCTGTTCAACACCCTCCATTCGATCGCCGGACTGGTTCGCCTGGAAAAGAACCCCGAGGCCGTGGGGATGATCGCCGGGTTGAGCGAGATGCTTCGCTACACGCTCCAACAGAGGAACCCGGAAGTGCCGCTCGACGAGGAGCTCGGCGTGCTGCGGCGCTATCTCGAGATCCAGAAAGTCCGGTTCGGCTCGCGTCTCGAGACCCGGTTTTCGATTGCCGACGAAACGCGCGGCGCCCGTGTCCCGACTCTCCTCCTCCAGCCGCTCGTGGAGAACGCCCTTCGACACGGGATCGAAAAGAACCCCGGCCCCGGGACGCTCGAGATCGTTTCGCGGCGCGACGGAGACCGGCTGCACCTCGAGGTCCGGGACACGGGGCCCGGACTCTCGGCCGCGAAGCCCGCGAACGGCGTCGGTCTCGCGGTGACGAGGGCGCGTCTGAACGCCTTGTATGGCCCGTCGCACGAATTCCGGCTCGAAGACCTGCCCGAGGGAGGGGCCGTCGCGTCGATCGAGATTCCGTGGACCCATGCGGATTAGAACGCTCGTCGTCGACGACGAACCGCTCGCACGCCGGACGCTTCGGGACCTCCTGGCCCGCGATCCGGGGTTCGAGCTCGCGGGCGAGTGCTCCGGCGGGGAGGAGGCCGTCGAGCTCGTCGGGGCGCATCGCCCCGACCTCGTCTTTCTCGACATCCAGATGCCCGACGTCGACGGTTTTCAAGTCATCGAACGAATCGGCGTCGAGCAGATGCCCCCGGTCGTCTTCGTCACGGCCTTCGACGAGTATGCCGTCCGCGCGTTCGAAGTGCAGGCTCTGGACTACCTGCTGAAGCCGTTCGACGACGCCCGGTTCTTCCAGACCCTCGCGCGCGCCCGCGAAGAGATCGAAAACCACGACAGCCGAACCCTCTCCGAGCGCCTCGCCGGACTCCTCCAGGAAAAGGCAGCCCCCGCGCAACGGCCCCTGTCCCGGATCGCGCTGCGCTCCTCGGGAGGGAAGATCGTCTTCGTCCAGGCGTCCGAGATCGACCGGGTCGAGGCGGAGGACTATTACGTTCGCCTTCACGCGAGCGGCGCCTTCCATCTCTGGAGAGTCTCGATGAACGCTCTCGAAAAAAAGCTCGATCCCGCGAAATTTTTCCGCATCCACCGGTCGGCGATCGTGAACCTCGACTTCGTGGAGGAAATTCACCCGGGCTTTCAGGGCGACGCCTTCGTGCAGCTGCGCGACGGCACGAGGCTTCCTCTCGCCCGCAGCCGTCGCGCCCGCCTCCGGGACCTCCTCGCCGAAAAGAGCTGAACGCCCCCGCGTTCCATTCGCTGCAGCGCCGGGGCGATTCGCGGCACGAAACGACCCGTTCCCGGACAAACCGTTTCCCCCGCGGGCGCCCGGACGTTCAATCAAACGCGGGCGAAGCGGAAATCAATCCGCCGCCGTCGGCTCGGAGGTAGCCATGAACACGTTGAGGAAAATGGTCCAGGCGATCCTGATCGCGGTTCCCCTGCTTCTCGCGGCTCAGCCCGCTTCGGCCCTCGCGGGGGCGGGCTCGGTCCAGGCGCAGAAGAAGCAGTACGTCTGCCCGATGAAAGAACACACGGCGGTCTTCGACAAGCCGGGAGAGTGCCCGGAGTGCGGCATGGCGCTGATCGAGAAGGATGCCCCGAGAAACGTCGCCATCCTGATCTTCGACCACGTCAAGTCGATCGACTGGACGCCCGAGTACGAGATCTTCAGCAACGCGAACTACAACGTCTACACCGTCGCTCCGGAAAAGAAGCCGGTCAAGGCGCAATTCGGGCTGCAGGTCATTCCCGACTACGACTTCGCGAGCGCGCCCGCCCCCGACGTGCTCATCATTCCCGGCGGCGGCGAACACCAGGCGGCGCTTCCCGCCCCCTGGGCGCACGGCCTTCCCATTCCGGACGATCCGAAGATCCTCGGCTGGGTCCGAAAGAGCGCCGAGCACGCGAAGGTCGTTCTGTCCGTCTGCAACGGGGCCTTCACGCTCGCCCGGGCGGGCCTGCTCGACGGGCGCTCCGCGACCGCCACGCGCAACCTCGTGGCCTCCCTGTCCCAGGCGGGACGCGAGATCCGGCCGGTCGAGAACCGGCGGTGGGTGGAAGACGGGAAGTTCGTGACGTCCGGCGGGGAAGCGGCCGGGATGGACGGCGCGTACCACGTTCTCGCGATTCTCGAAGGCGAAGAAGCCGCCGCGCACCATGCCCGGGGCATGGAATACCGATGGGACCCGTCGGGAAAAGACGAGCCGCGGCCGGCTCGGTGATTTCGGGGATCTTCTAGGACCGGCGGCGCAAGGCGGCCCCGGCGGCGAGGACCACGAGAATGGCCGCCGAGGCCGCCGAAACGGCGAGCCCCTCGCGAAAACCCGGCGGGACATAACGGCATTCGACGACGGTATCCCCGGCCGGCACGCCGACGCCGAGAAATGCCCCGTTGATCATCGATACCGGCAGGGGGCGGCCGTTTCCTTCCGCGCTCCATCCGCCGTCGTTCGATTCCGCCAGCACGAGCATTCGGGGAGCGCTCGCGCTCACCCGGAGGAGCACTCGATTCGGGTCTGCCCAGGTTTCGGCGGACACCGACGACGATCCGGCGAATTCCTCGCTCGCGCCGACCCGGTACGCCGTGCGCCGGAAATCGCCGGCCGCCGACAGCGCCGACAGCAGCGCGGCGCGGTCCCGCAAACCGACGACGCGATCCGGCAGGAAAGCGCGCTCGGAGGCGATGCTCGAAATCCCTCCGGTCGCGGAATCGAGGATCGCCCGAACGCCAATCGAGGCAAGAAAGGGGACGTTGACGCGGGTGATCCGCTGGAAGTACTCGCCGGGCCCCGTGTAGCCCGAAGTCGCCCTGAGAACCTCTTCGTAGCCGTACGGCGCCGTCGGGTCGTGGACACGCGGATCTTCGAGACCGTACATCGAGGCGATGCCCGTCATCTCGATCCCGGTCGCCGCGAACCGGCCCGTTCCGCTCATCTCACGCAAGCGCAGCACCATCGGCGTCGCCGGGTAGAAATCCCCCGCCGAAGTTCCCGGGTCGAATCGCGCGTCGATCCTCCCCAGATCCGCCGCAGTGCCCGCGAGAACGAGCGCCGCGAGCGGAAGCCATGCGAAGCGCCGCGCCCGGAGAAGAATCCCGCCGGCCGCGAGCAGGACCAGGGGCACCAGGAAGCTTCCGGCGCGGCGGATCGTGAAGAATTGCGGGTGGACGATTCGAAAGCGCAGGCCCAGGCCGATCACGACGGCGGCCAGCACGGCGAAGACGCCCGTCTGAACGCGCCGGGCGGACGCGTCGGTCCGAAGCCGGTCGAGCTGGGCCGCGGCGAGAAACGCCGCCGCGAGCGTGATCACGGTGACCGACTGATTCGCCGAAACGCGAATCACCGCCGCGCGGATTCCCGGAATCCTCAGCAGGAGCAGCCGGGCCGGAGGATAGAAAATGAAGATCGCGTACGCCGCGGCCGCGCGGCGCGACCAGCGCACCGACTTCGGCGCTCCGCGCCAGGCGAGCGTTCCGAGCGCGAGACCGAGCGTCAGGATGCCGACGTAACCGCCGGCGCGCCCCGCCATCGAGCCCGGGCCGATCGAGTCTCCGTCGCGCGGATTACCCTGCGCCTCGGGGACGACGAAAAAGGCCGCGCCCCTCCACCAGGGCGCCGGCCGGACCCAGTCGGCCGCGGAGAGCGGCGGCGGCGGGGAGTCGTCCGTGATGTGCGCCAACCCCGAGCGCTCCGATGCCAGGATCACCCTCGCGACGGGAACGAGGTAGGCCCCGGCCAGGCCCGCGGCGAGAAGGGCTGCGGCGGCCGCAAGTCCGAGGCGCTTCCATCGACCGGAACGGTCCGCGCGGAAGAACGACCGCACGGCGAAATATCCCGCGCCCGCAAGCGCGACGTAGAACTCTCCCTCCGCGTGCCCGCCGAGCAGCAGGAGGAACACGGAACAGAAGACCGCCGCGAAGCCTCCCCGTTCGCCAAGGGCGGTGCGATCGAGCGCGACGAGGCACCACGGAAGCAGGGCAAGCGGATATGTGTCGCGGGAAATGGAGGAACGCTCCGAAGTAGACGGAATATGCGAACGCGATTCCGCCAAAACTCGAGGCGAGCCGCGACCGGCCGTGGCGCCGGAGAAGAAGAAACGCCCCCGTGGCTGCCGCGAACAGCTTCGTGGCGGCAGCCAGCGCGAACGCCCAGGGCAGCGGAAACAGCACCGCGAGAAGCGTCGTCGGCGCCGCGGCCTGCGCCTGCATGTTTCCCCAGAGAGCCGTCCCGAGGCCGTTCGAGGGAAAACGGAAGGGCATCCGGCCGTGGCGATACGCGTCGGCGACCGCGTGCGTCCACGGCAGGAACTGCGTCGCCACGTCGGAGAGCTGCGGATTCACCTCCGCGGGCGGCGCGTCGGGAATCAGGCGGAAATCGACCGCCGCCGGAGCGGGAAGACGCCCCTGGAAAACCGGAAAGAACGAAACGAACAGCGCGAAGAGCCCGAAGAAAAAGTAGACCGAATACCGGGCGAGCGCGATTCGAAAGATGCTCATGCGGGCGGTCTCGCCCGGGATTATGCCTCGCGGCGCCGGCGATTGCGCCTCCGCGAGGTCCTCGCGGAGGCGCTCCGGGTTCAGGAATTCCCGTCCGGCTCAGTCTCCGTGCCGGGTGAACTGCGTGCTGGAATCCTGAGTCCGGTTGTCGACGGTCGGTCCGAAGAAGATCGCGCTTCCCTGCGTTACCGTGAGTCCGATCGATCCGGTTGCCGGAAGCGAGGCGACGCCCAGGAACTGCGCAGCGGTCGCCTGGGTGAAGAAATTCGCCGAAAAAGTCTTCGTCCCGGTCCCGACGAGCGTCCCCGACGCGTCCCAGATCGTGAACGCCACGGTGACCCCGTCGTCCAGCGTCCGAACGCCGAGATTGAACCGGTAGTTCACCGAGTCAAAAGGCAGGACGAACACCGCGTTGTCGCCGACCTGCAGCGCATCCGAGGCCCGGAAGGTCGGCTCGGAAAAGCCCGTGGTGCCTGCGGCGCCTCCGTCGTTGAAGATCCGCGCGACCGCGGTGGGGGCGGCGCCGGAGGTCGGGACCAGATCCGCGCTCCCGAGGCCCGACTGACCCATTGCGGGAAGAAGATCGCTGAAGTTGATCGTCTGCCATGAGCCGAGCAGGTAGCTCATCGAGGGGTCGCTCGGGCTCGCCGAAGCGCCCGCGGGGTGGAAAACGATGTTGCCTGCGATCACCGATCCGCCTCCGTTGGTCAGCTGCAGCTGGGTTCGGAAGTTGCTCCCGAACGCGCCCGCAAGCGAGCCGACGCCCGGAATCACGACAACGTCACCGGGGGTCGAGCTTCCCGCAACGGTCACGGAATAGCCCAGAGCGCCGGCGCACTGGTGAGAGTCGGTCGCGGTGATCGTGAACGTAAAGGTGCCGGTTCCCGTGGGGCCTCCCGAAAGGGCGCCGGTGGAGGCATTGATATTGACGCCCGGCGGCAGCGATCCGGAGGTGACGGCGAAAGTGTACGGCCCCGTCCCGCCGGAAGCCGTGACCGACTGGTTGTAAGCGACGTTTTCGAGACCGCCGGGCAGCGTCGCGGGGGCGAGGCCGATCGTGGCGCAGCCGCTGGCCGCGGCAACGACGATCGTTCCGGTCATCCCCATCGTCGCCCCGTGGACCTGGCAGTAGTAATGAAAAGTCCCCGCGGTCGAAAACACGTGAGGGAAGTTCGCGCCCTGCGAGTACACGATGCCGGAATCCCAGATTCCATCCGACGTGCAGTAGGGCGAGCCGCCGTAAGCCCCGCCGCCCCCGCTCGAGCAGGTGCCCGAGGTCGTCGAGTGGCCGGTGTTGTCGGCGAAATGCCAGGTGACCGTGTCGCCCTGATTGATGGTCGTCGTGGCGGTCTTGCTGTTCGCATCCGCGAAGTTGTAATCCGAGACGTTTACCGTTGCGTTCGCCGCCATCGCCTCCGCGCACGCCGCGATCGCCAGGCCACTGAAGATGATTCTGAGTGTTCCCATGTTTTGACTCCTCACGGAGAGGATTCTGAGGCCGTCTCCCTCGATCGGCGAGGTTCTTAGTCTCTCTTAATCCTCGCCGGGGTTGGGCCACGAGCGATCCGCATCCTCAACGTATCGAGCGGGTAGCGGTCTTGCCCTTTGGCGCGGCGAGGTTCTGCTTGACCCGGAGCTTCGCGATCCGTTCGATCAGGTCGTACGGGATCGGCTCGTCGAGGGGAAATCGAAGGTTGCCCTTCTCCCCCGCATAGCGCGCGATCGCCTTCTCGAGCCGACCGTCGCCGCGGATCGGAGGGTACAGGCCGATGTGCTTCTTGAAGGCCGCGAAGTACAACAGCATTCCGTTCAGCTTGAACGCGGGCATCCGATAGCTGAGCGTCTCCTGCGCGCCGGGGGCGGCTTTGCGCACGACCTTTCGAATCCTCTGCAGGATCGCTTGGACATCCGGCGGAAAGGCCGAGATGTACTCATCCACGCTCGCCGGGTTGCTCCTCGGCTTCGTCATCTTGCTTCCCTCGCGCATGAGCCGGATTATCCCATTGCGCAATTGCGAAATTTCAAATTGCGAAATTGGAGTTGGTCGCCCCAACGGGAATCGAACCCGTCTCGGCCGCGAAGGCGCGGCAGACAAGCAGCCTTACACGCTGGGAGCCAGGGTTGTGTCTTGCTGTGGCTCTCATGGTTTCCTGGCCCCGGTCTGCCGACCAGCCAGAAATCCCAAGATCGCTGTGAGAATAGGCGCCGAAAACCCTACCAGTTCGCCTGAGCCGGGTGACGCGCCGAAACCGGTGAAGAGAATTACTGTCAAAAACCCGAGACCAAAGGCCGTTGCCAGTATGATTCCCACGACTGAATCGTCCCGACGCTTACAAGACATCCTGAAATCCCGAAAACATCAAGAACTGGGTACTGCTCGACGACGCCAGGTCTGCATCTGGGGCTTCGAATCTCATACCTAAAATTATGAGGGACGAAGTCAAGCTAATTTCCTGAATGACTCTCTCGGAATGGGGCTCTCGGTTTCGCATCGTCGATTCCGATAATGCCGGACGAGCGAGGGCAAGAAACCCATCAAAAATCAGAATTCGTTATTTGTCGGGTTTCCTGGTCGCCGACCATGTACCGGACGGCGTGGTTAGCCCGCCTTGCGGGGACGGCCAGGGCGGACCAGAAACGAGAACTCGAGTCTCCGGAGCACGGCACGTACTGCGCGAGAGAATTTCGAGTCGTCGGGGACGGTCGAAAATCGCTTTGCCAGTTGTCTTTGTGTCCAACCGAAGGACCCGTCGTCGTTCTCTCCGAATAGTCGTAGCGCCGTCCATTTCACGTGTTCCTTATTTGGGGGTGCCGTCGTATCGACCTCGGAGAGATGGCGAGCTACGAATTGCCTGAAGGCTCTCCTGCACCCTTGTTCCCAGTCCTCGCGACCGATCATGTTCCCCGACCGCCAGTCGCGGAATGGGTCGAACGCAGGAAAGTCGAAAACGAATCGGGGTGCCGGGTCTGGTACCCCGATCCACCACGCCGGTTTCTCGTTGCTTCCCGAAAACGCCCCCCAGCTTTCAAAGCCTGCCCCGTCCAGTCTTCGCGCCTCCGAAAAAACCTCGCGGGCGTCTCCCTGGCGGACGATCGCTCCGCGGGGAAGTCCCTGCGGCCACTCGAATTGACGATCAAATTTCAGAGGAGGGCTCGGCGATACCCGGCCCCATTGCGCAACCGTAGACCGAACAACCTCCACGAACCAAATCGGGTTGAATCGGTCTCGGCGGGTTCGTCGGACGTTTTCTTCCGAAATACCAGGAAGGCGCGCTTCGAGCCATCCCCAAAGAGCCTCCTGGCCGTCGGACTGGCGTTGTTTCGCCAGACCATTTAGGTCCTCCAGCGTTCGAGCCTGAGGGTAGTCCGCCAACACGAAACGGTTGGAAAAAAATGGCGAAACGTCGCTACGGAGTGATTCAAGCGCCGCCGGGCAATGTTGCTCGATCGCGTCGAGAAATGCCTCCCGGTAGAAGAACGGTTCCTCGGTCTTCTTCAGCGCCGCCAAAGAACCTCCCCGCGTTTCTCCCCGCGGCCGAGGAATGAAGACGGGCGGAGCCGGCGCGGGGGTCCGGGTTTCGGAAGCGGGAGCTACCCTCTCCTCTCCGCCCAAGCTATTTTCGCAGGAATGTCAGGGTCTCGCCAGGGATTTAGAACGCGTCCTTGGCCTTCTTAATCTCCTCGCCTTTGGTCCTGTTGGCGATGGCTGCGAAGGATTCGGTAATAAACAGGACCGACGAGTGCTTGAGGTCGGCTCCATAGCGAGACAGCGTGACGGAGACGGCCCTACCTCTCCATTCGAGCGTTTCGTCGAGGTACTCGGCACCAAAAGCGTTCTGAAGTCTCCGGGACACACGAGGTGCTGTGGGCTGTCCATACTTCTCGATCATGACGGCCTCGATCGTCTCGAAGCTGGACGAATCAAATCCCCACGTGACCGCGACGAGGCTGCCCTCGTGGAAGATCATAGTGTCTTCGCAGGCGGTCTTGGCGACCGGCAACGCGAACCGGAGAGGCGGTAGGTGGGCGACGCTGCCGGCAAGCGTGAAATGTCTCTGGCATGCCCGGACGGCAACGCCGAAATAGCGATTGCCCTTGCAATCAACCGTCGCGATTCGGTGGTCCGCACCCGGGAGCTGTGCGTCGGCTTCCCGGATCATCTGGACCGCTTCAGTTTCCCGCGTTCCCCACCGCACTCCCCGGTATCCGGTCGGCTCTTTCGTCCACGGCTCCGCGCTGAAAAGACGGCCCACCATGAGAGTCACAACGATTCCGATACCCATCTCTTCAATTCTCATCCTTCGGGTTCTCCACGCCGCATCTTCATCGCAAGATGCTCGATCAAAACGAGTCCTTCGCTTTCTTCTGAGCGTCGGAGTCCGCTTGAGCTTTCTGTATGTAATACCCGAGATCAGAGAAGACGGCGCTACCCTCGGTCACCTTCGAGCCGAGATTGGAGGCTGTCACGTAGATCTTCTCACCGGTCCACGACAGTGTCTCCCTCTGGTACTCCACGCCCATCGTCGTTTTGACCACGTCGTTTCGATTCTCGGTCGGTTGGCCGTATTTTTCGATGAAGGTTTCTTTTAGCTTCGGATAGTCGGTGGACGCAAAAGTCCAGCTGACCGAAACGAGATGATCGTGAACGAAGAGCCAATGTTCCGACACCGAGACAGTGCCGATCACGAAACTGCCCAAGCAGCCGCGGTCCGCGTCCTTGGCCGCGCTAGTACCGCGGAAGTCCATGCAAAACGGCTTCTTCCCGATCACTTCCTTGACCTGCTGCTCGCTCGCTCCCATTGGCAGGCCGCGGTAGGCTGCCGGCTCTTTTCCCCACTTCTGGCCCGCCGCGGCGTTGGCGGCCAAAAGACCAGCCGCGACGATCAGAATTCTCGTCGGTCTTCGCTCCTGTCTAAACGGTGTCCGTTGCTCCCGACGACTCCCTCGCTTTTCCCCGCGAAACAGAGATCGGACTGACCGGGCGAGGGCCCGGTTCTGGACGAGCGGATCAGCCGCGGCTAGCGCGCTCATTTCGATTGCTGCAGGGTCGTCATGACGCCGTCAGTAAAGTAGACATATTCCGAATCGTTCATCACCCACTGGTCTCGCCGGTGTTCGATGCCGGACAGGTCCTTGAAAATATCGGCGTTCACGCGCTGCGGTCGTCCCCATGCGGCGCGGACCTGCTCCGAGGTCATCCCGATATTGACCTTGTGAGCGGCGATCGTCGCGCAATCCTCCCTCGACCATCCTGGATGCTTCTTCCAAATCTTTCCGGCGGGCGTTCTTAGGAATGTCGCCTCCGCCTTTTCCTCTTCCTTCTTCGCCGCGGCGATTTCGGCGGGAGAGAGCGTTTTTTCGGGGAAGGAGTCGATCCTTGGGGTACTCGTTGACTGGTTCGGATGCGAAAACTGTCCGACAATCGCCGCGAGCAGCCCGAACCCAAGGATTCCCAGGCATCCGATAGCGAGAGGCGAGGTCTTCTTCTTGATAGGCCGGCCGCATTTCGGGCAGAACGCCGCGGCCGTCGAAACTTCCTGGCCGCAGTCGCGGCATTTCGCGAGGCTCATGGGTTCGGCTGCTCGCAGCGGTAGGCAACACCAAGGAGCTTATTCTCCTCGCGTTGTGTCACCAGGACGACGTTCGCGCCGAGGCAGCCACCCATTAGCGAAAACAGCGAATCACGGCCCGCGTATTTGATCCACCTGTTTCGGCACTTGTATGGCTGGCCTTCGTCGATTTCGCCCAGAATTTCGAGGTCATCGACCTTTTCGCACGTTCGGACGAGCGTTCGCTCGTTCGTCAAGCGGGCCCGTGGGAATTCGGCAGCCTGGCCAAGCGGAACTACTTCGCCGCGATAGATGGCGATTGTAGCTGCGATGTCATCTTTCAGACCGATCATGGACTCAGCCATGAGCCCGGCCTCTCCTTCTGCTATGTCATGGCCGACTTCTGGCGACATTCCGTGGCCAACTTCTTCGGCGCCTTTCGCCGCAGCAGTCGCTCTGGTAACGAACTCTCGTTCGATTTCAGTGGTGGCAAGCTCAGCGGACACTGCTGCCTCGACCTTCGCATCCGTCGCCATCTTCTGGAAGTCGAAGACGCGGACGTTTTTGTCCGACAGCGCAACGTTCAGTGTCACAACCGCGCGGTAAAGCCTCGCGAATTTCTCCTGATTCGGTCTGGGTCGCGCTTTTGGCTGGGGCCGAGGTCGCGCGCCCGTCGTTGCTGCCGATGCTGGAAAACAGGCGATGAGACAGGCAAGGAAAATAGTTTTCACGGCGCACCTCGGTTTGATTCGTTCGATTCTACTACCCTTGAACTCTCCCTGACTTCTCACCCGCACGGGAGGCCCGATTGACAGAATAACCGAAACAGTTTAGATTTATACTCATGAGCATTGAAACAGGACGGCCGAACGCGGAAGAGCGGCGGGCCTTCGCGGCTTGGCTCGGCCGGAAGAGCTATTCGGCCCGCGTTGAGCGATTCGGAATCGAGCGCATCCGAGAGATCGCTCGCGAAAACGGGAAGAAGGGCGGCCGGCCGCGGAAGGTTGAAGAGGCGCGGCAGCTCGCCCTGAGAACCTAAAGATCCTCGGGCTTCAAACCCGTCTTCTTTCCGATGAGCGCCATCATTTGCGGTCGGATTTCGTCCGCATCATGGAACCAGAAGACAAAGTCGGGCCACCCCTCGCGCGAAAGCGTGCGATGTGAGCCGGCGCTCCTCTTGACGGCCCATCCGATTCGGAGAAGCGCAGCAAGCGCTCGCCGGCTCTTCGCGGCCGGCCAAGCACTCAAGCCGCCGCCGTCGGCGAACTGAACGTGACGTTGAGGTCTTCGGAAACCGCCTCTCCGTGTTCGAGGCGGTCGGCGAGAACGCGAAGGGCGAGAGCCTCCGCTTTCGCCATGGCTTCCTGGCGGCTGGATCCATAGACGAGGCATCCGGGGATTTCGGGAACGTCGGCGATCCAGCGGCCGTCGTCTTCACGTGAAAACTCGATCGAGAGTTTCATGGCAAGCCGGGCCTTCCCCCGCGAGGTTTGGTAGCCCCAACGGGAATCGAACCCGTGCTTTAGCCTTGAGAGGGCTACGTCCTAACCGCTAGACGATGGGGCCACGTCGCGGAAGCGCGGAATATAGCACAGGGAAATCGAACCTCCACGAGCCCGCGGCCGCGTCGGGCGGTAGGGGCCTCATTCCTGCGGCAATCGGTTTCCGCAGTTGGGGCACCGCGACGGGCCCCGGTCCTTCGCGCTGATTTTCCTCTTCCATGGGCAGCGGGTGCATCGAAGCGAGATCGTGGATTCCATGTTCTCCTCCTTCGTTTCTCGGAAGGAGGGAACAGCAACACGCGATCCAGGGGTTAAGTCCTTGTTTTTCCGACTCTCCGCCCGTCCCGGTCCGGATCCCGGAGAACGCGTCTGGAATCCGGACGTTCCAGCCGCGTTGGGTCAGAGCTTCCAGGGCGTCGAGAAATGCGCCACGAAAGCGATACGCTCGTAACCGACGACCCACACGTGCAGGAGGCCCGGCTCGCCCGACTTCGCGCCACAGGTAGATCCCGTCCATTCCGGCGAGGTGGTTGTCGACGAGGTTCCCCTTCGAGTCGAGAAGAAAGAGGTACCGCGGGCGGTCCTCGGACAGCTCCGCCGCTCTCTCTGCCTCGGTCGCATGAATGATCGGAGTTCCGATTCCCGAAACGATCTTGAGCACGTCCGATTCGGCGGAAGGAACGCTCGATCGGGCCGCGAGCGAGGCGAGCCGCGAATCGGCGAAGAGAATCCGGTAGCCGTTCGCGAACGCGATTTCGATCTCGGGGAAAGGCTCCCCTCCTCCGGGCACCCGGACGGTTCGCGACGTCATTCCGGCGGGGTGCGCGAGCCACGACAGCTCGCACTTCATCGGGTCCTTCGGGTTGTAGAAGCCCGGCTCGGAGAAGCGGGCCGTCGCAATCGGCTGGTTCGCGGCCGCCGAGAAGTCGCCGTAGTTCGCGACCGCGGGAGTCAGGATGAGTTTTCGTTTGCCGATCTGCTCGGGAAGGCCCTGGAGCGCGTCGCGAAGATGGAGGTCCGCGAGATCCCAGCTTCGTTTCCTTCTCCACGCGCCGAAGGTCGGCCAGGGGAACGGGCAGGCCCTCCATTTTCGGATAGCTCGCCAGGAGCGGCTCCACCCCGGCGAACGGCACGGAGTTGACCTCGCCGAACAGGCGGGCGTATTCCGGCTTCGGGAAATCGAGCCAGGCGTGGAAAACGGGCACCGTCTTCCCGCCCGATTTCTGCGCGAGCTTGATCTCCCAGAGGCCTTCGCGAAGGCAGTTGTTCGCGAGGCTGAAATCGAGGCCTCCGGGAAGATCGTGATGCACTTCGTTTCGGTTGAATTCCCGCTGGATGAGCGCGATCTGCGCGAGCGGCGCCGAGCCCCGCGCGGTTTCGGCACCCGCGGGACGAGGAGGCGAAGATCGACGGCGGGAAGCTCCAGTCCGGCCTCCGGGGGAAGCAGGCGAACGCCGTACGATCCGTTGGGAAGGCGGGTCAACTCGATCGACTGGAACGCGCGAACGGGCGCTTCGGGCGACGGGGCGATTTTCTCCGCGACGAGCGGCAGGGAAATCGGCGCCTCCTGCGGCCGGCGAGGCAGCACAGAGAAGCGGCGCAAATAGAACGGCGGCCAGCGCGAGAGAGCGAGAGACTCGGTGTTTCATCGGAAAAATCTAACACGGGGACGTGAAGTTCGCATCTTCGGAATCCTGCGCCCAAAAAAACAGGCGCCCGTGAGGGCGCCGAAGCTTCGCAGGAAAATTGAATTTGTAAGGCTTAGTGCTGAGGCCCGTCGGGATAGGCGATGAAAGTCCCGTTCGAGTAGACGATGTCCGCATTGAAATCGGTCGTCGTTCCGCAGTTCGCTCCGCCGGAGGACGGCAGCTCTGGGTCCGCCGCACCGTCGCGACCCGTCGACGCGATCGTGTACGACTGACCGGCCGAGTCGCGCCCGTACAGCATCGGCTTCTGCCAGCCGTCCTGGAACGGCGGCTGGGCAATGTAGGTCGGCTTCAGAAGCGTGAACGACCCGGACGCGACCGCTGTGCCGGCCGGAAACGTCGGGCAGCTCGTCGCGGTCGGGTACTGGTTGTTGTCGACGTTGTACGACTCGATCGCGATCGCGAGGTTGCGGATGTCGGACATCGTCCGCTTCTGCTTGCCGCGCTGGAGAGCGTTGAGAAGATTCGGGATCGCGATGGCGGCCAGGATGCCGATGATCGCAATCACGATGAGCAGCTCGATCAGGGTGAAACCGGACGACCTTCGTCGGAGTGAGAGTCTAGTCATTTTTGAACTCCTTCGGGAGCAAAGGAGCAAGAAACGGGCCGTGCCAGTCCCTCTATAAGAATCATGAGGTTCCGCCTCCCCCTCGCTCGCCAGCAGCCAATTACCGGCCGATGCCGACGCCGGCAGAACCAAAATACGTCATCTCAGTGACGATATGAAATTCACGAAAATTATGTCGTATTTGGAGCGCATCCGCTAGAATCCCGCGGATGAGGAAACACGACGACGGCCAGAATCGCGGTTGGCGGTTTCTCTCGAATCCTGCCCGCGTTTTGATCTGTCTCGCGAAAGACTCCACTCTCTCGATGCGCGAGATGGCGCTCGAACTGGAGATAACCGAGCGCGCCGTCCAGAGGATCGTGAACGGCCTCGCGGCAGCCCGGTACCTGAAAAAGACCCGCCAGGGGCGCCGGAATCATTACGAAATCGACAACCGGCTCCCGATTCGCCACCTGCTGGCCCTCGAACGCGAAGCGCGGAAGCCGTCCGTCTCGGCGCTGACCCGGAAACCGCGGCGCTCGAAACTCCGGTGAATTTTCTCGCGTAGGATTCCGGGGTGAAATCTCGCAACCCGGCGCCGCGGCGCGCGCTCACCGCCGTGCCCCTGGCGGCGGCCGCCTACTTCATGGTGTCCGGAGGACCGTATGGTCTCGAGGAGATCGTGCAGAAGACGGGCTATCGCGGAGCCATCGCCATCCTCCTGCTCGTCCCGCTCGTTTGGAGCCTTCCGGCGGCGCTGATGGTCGCGGAGCTTTCCAGCTCGCTCCCGGAGGAAGGGGGCTACTACGCGTGGGTGCGGCGCGCGCTCGGACCGTTCTGGGGATTCCAGGAAGCCTGGCTCTCGCTCGTGGCGAGCGTCTTCGACATGGCGATCTATCCAACGCTGTTCGTTCTCTACATGACGCATTTCTTTCCGGCGATCCGCGGCGCCGGCCCCGAGTTCGCACTCGGCGCGGCGATGATCGCGCTGTGCACCGCGTGGAACCTCCTCGGGGCCCGTTCGGTCGGCAACTCTTCGGTCGTCCTGGGCGTCGCGCTGCTCGCGCCGTTCGCCGCGATCTGCGCGCTCGGCTTCCTGCGCCCCGTCGCCCCGCACCCCGCGCCGCTCGCCGCAAGGCCGGAGGTTCTCGGCGGGGTTCTCATCGCGCTCTGGAACTACATGGGGTGGGACAACGCGTCGACCGTCGCGGGAGAAGTGGAGCGGCCGCAGCGCGCGTACCCCGCCGCGATCCTCGGGACGATGCTCCTGGTCGTCGTCACGTACGTCCTTCCGGTCGCGGCGGCGGCCTCCGCCGGCATCGATCCGAGCCGCTGGACGACCGGCTCGTGGACCGAAGTCGCGTCGGAGCTCGGCGGGACCGCGCTCGCGGGAGCGGTCGTCGCGGGCGGCGCCGTGTGCGCCTTCGGAATGTTCAACGCCCTGGTTCTTTCCTATTCTCGCGTTCCCGCGGCGCTCGCCGACGACGGCCTTCTGCCCCGAGTCCTCGCGTATCGGTCGCGCCGCACGTCCGCGCCCGTCGTCTCCATCGTCGCATGCGCGGTCTGCTGGACGGTGGGCCTCACGCTGGGGTTCGACCGCCTGATCGAGCTCGACGTCCTTCTCTACGGGGGCAGCCTCCTGCTCGAGTTCGTCGCCCTCGCGCGGCTCCGCGTTCGCGAGCCCGGCCTTCGGCGGCCCTTTCGCGTTCCGGGAGGCCTCGCGGGAACCGTGCTGCTCGCCCTCGGGCCCCTGGCGCTGCTCTCTGTCGCGCTCGTTCAGAACCGCGGAGAGCGGATCGGGCCCATTGGAGCGCTCACGTTCGGTGCCGCTCTCGCGCTCCTCGGGCCGATTCTCTATTTCGCCATGCTGCGCGGAAGGAAGCGGCCGCGCGAAACGGGACCGCCGGGCAGCTGAGGCCTCAGCCGGGCGGAGGAGAGTATTTCCGGCGGTCCTTCCCTTCTTCCGGAGCAAACACGTCGTGGCAGGACTGGCAGGTCCCGTAGATCGACAGGATCCGGCTGGAGACGGCCGTCCGGTCCGAGAGTTTCGGCAGGTCGGAAGAAAAGCCCGTCACTTTCTTCTCGAGATCGCCCATCCTCGTCTTGAAATCGTCGAGCGAACCGTTCTTCGTCGGGGGCGGATACCGGTCGATTTCGCGGGCGAGCGCGGACATGTACTCGAGCGCGAGCCGCATGTTCGCAACGTCGTTCTGGCGGAATGCGGACCAGAGCGCCTTGTAATTGGGCATCATCCCGTCGCCCATCAGGTGCTTGAGCTTGTAGTAATCGCGCTCCGGAGGGACGGGCGAATACGTCTTCCCCGCGGAATCGGCTTGAAGCGCGGGGACCCAGACGGAGCCGGCTCCGGCCAGCAGGACCCCCGCAATCGCGATGCCGAGGCCTCGAACTCTCATCGGACAAAAGACTAGCGTTTGGGCCGGGGTTTCGAGCGTCCGAAAGGATTTCTTAATGGAGAGTCAGACGCCGCTCCGGGGCGCCCGGAGCCATTCCCGGTGATGGGTTTCGAGCACGTCCTCGCAGAATCCGAGCTCCCGGAAGATCGCCTCCGCCCCGCTGGCCTTCTGGAGCCGGCCCGAGAGCTCGGAAAGGGCATGGTGCGCCCCCGCGAGACGCGCCCGATCGGACGCAAATCCGGACTCGTCGCGGAAAAGCCGTAGTGCCATTGCGAGAGCGGGCAGAACCACCGCGACGACCGCGGCGATGGCGCTCCAGATCGCGCGAGGAACCCGCGGGACCGAGGCGAGGCCGACGAAAGGCAGGTCGAGGAAGAGGTGCGCGGCCACCAGGGCCACGGCCGCGAAGAACAGGGCCGACGACAGTCGAACGACACCGTCCCGGGCCGGCAATCGGCCGATCGCGCGGCCGAGCTCGTCGAGCCGGGGGTCGAGACGCCGCTCCTGGTAGTAGTCGACGAGGGTGTGGACGGTATGCGTGTCGATTCCGCTCCCGACCGGCAGGGTCGGAGCGAACGCAACGGTGTCCCGGGAGGCCCAGTCGGCGAGCCGGTCGGCCGTCAGCGTCTGAATCTCTCCCGCGTCCCGCCGGAAACGTTCGCGGCGATCCTCGGACTCGCTTCCCCGGCGCGTCCAGAGGGCCGGATCGACGAGAAAACGATACTTGAGAAGGCGGCACCGCTCGGCTCGGTGAAGCTCCAGCACGGACTTCCGAGACGCTCCGGAGGCGGCATTCCACCCGCCGGCGCCGAGCGCGAGAGCCGCCGCGGCGGCTTCGGCGATGCGGATCGCGTTCGTCGCCGCGGCGGAGGGAGCGGGCATCCACGAGGCAAGGGAAATCTGCAGGGCGAGCAGGGCGAGGGCCGCGAATCCCGCTCCGACGGACCAGAGCGTCAGACTCCGAAGGCGGGATGCGAGCCTCGAAGCTTCCTGCGACGAGCGCTCATGGATGGGAAGCAGGAGCTCCCGCGACATCGCGAGAGCGTCGTGCAGCGGGTACGAAGAAGCCAGGGCCTCCGGCGGATCGTCCACGTCGGAGCGATCGCTTCGGGGCGGCACGGAATTTTCCGGACGTTCGCGCTCCGCAGCCGTCATGAAAGCCCTCCTCGCAAAGCCCGAGTTTTCTTCTTGAGGAGGCAAAGCTATCGCAAAGAACCGCCGCGCTCAAGGACGCCGCTTCAGCCGATCAGCGGCAGCTCCACGAAGAAACGGCTCCCCTGGCCGAGCTTGCTTTCGACCCGAACCTGTCCCTTGTGCGCTTCGACGATCCAGCGGACGATCGACAGGCCGAGCCCGGAGCCTCCGCGGTAGGCGCGGCGCGCGCGGTCCGAACGGAAGAAGCGGTCGAAGACGTAAGGCATGTCTTTCTCGTCAATTCCCACTCCCGTGTCCTCGACGACGACGACAGCGTTTCCGTCCGAGACCTCGACGCGAACCGCGACGTGGCCCTTCTCCGTGTAGCGAATCGCGTTCTCGAGCAGGTTGTGGAGCACTTCCTTCAGCCTGTTCTTGTCGCAGAGGACCTCGGCGCGGGGAACGGCGGCGGAAAACTCCATGCCGAGGCTCTTCTCCGCGGCGGACGCCTCGAACTCGCCCGCGATCGTCTCCGCGAACCGGCAGAGATCGACCCGCGAAAGGGACATCGTGACGCGCCCCGACGTGCCGCGCGACAGGAAGAGGAGGTTCTCCGAGATGCGGATCAGGTGCTGGATTTCCACGAGCGCCTCCGAAAGAGCCTGCCGGTACTCGTCGGCGGAACGCTCCCCTTCGATCGCGACTTCGATCCCCCCGCGAAGAATCGTCAGGGGCGTGCGAAGCTCGTGGGACACGTCGGCGATGAACTGGGCCTGCTCGAGCTCGCGCCGATCGAGCTCGGCGAGCCGCTCCTCGATCGGTTCTTCGCTCACTCGCCCACCGAGTAGCCGACGCCCCGGACCGTGCGGATCCGTCCTTTGGCCGGGCCGTCGATCTTCTTCCGGATCGAGTTGATGTACACGTCGATGATGTTCGTCGAAAGGTCCGACGTGTCTTCCCAGACTCGCGCGGCGATCTCCGCACGCGACACGACTTTTCCCTTCCGCCGGAGGAGAAGCTCCAGGATCGCGCCCTCGCGCACCGTGAGCTCCATCGTCGCCTCCCCGATGCGGGCGATTCGCGACGCGGGGTCGTAGGTCATCCCCTCGCACTCGAGGGGACCCGCATCCTTCGGCTCGCTGCGCCGCGTCAGCGCCCGCAGCCGTGCAAGCAGCTCCCGGTACGAAAAGGGCTTGACGAGATAGTCGTCCGCGCCGGCATCGAGGCCTTCGATCTTGTTCTCGACGGAGTCGCGCGCCGTGAGCATCAGGATTTTGGCCGAGACGCCGCGGCGGCGCATCTGGCGGCAGAGCTCGAGCCCGTCGTACGTTCCCGGCAGGAGCAAATCCAGGATCACCAGGTCGAACGGATCGGCGAGGGCCTTCTCGAGAGCCGCGTCGCTGCTGTTCGCGACGTCGACGCCATAGCCTTTCTCCGTCAGTCCTTTCTTCAGGAAATCGGAGATCTTTTTCTCATCTTCCACCAAGAGGATCTTCGTCATGGCCCTCCGATTCTCCCCTCTCCGCGGAGGGCCCTCCGGCCCACCGGGGATTTCTTAAGAAAGACAGGACGAACACGGCGCCCGTTCCCGCCGCGAAGCCCGCGAGAAAGGACGACGTCCTGGGATCGGGCACGAGCACGGCGCCGAGAGCGCCCGCGAGCACGAACGCGAGGAACAGGGGGCGGGGAACTTCCGCGACCATTCGACCTTCCGCTAAAATAGCCGGGTGACCATCCGGCTGCTCTATTTTGCCTCTTTTCGAGAGGCGTCGGGGACCGACGAGGAGACGCGCGACGTGGCCGAGGGAACGACGGTCGGCGCTCTTTGGGAGGAGCTTCGGGCGTCGGCGCCCCATTTCGCGAAATTCCGCGCGATGCCCGCGGCCGCGGTCAACTGCGAGTACGTTTCCGCCGGGCGAACGCTCGCCGAAAACGACGAGATCGCCTTCCTTCCCCCCGTCGCCGGCGGATGAGCGAACTGCCGCGATGTCGTACCTCACGACCGATCCTCTCGACCTCGGGGCCCTGATCGGCGCGGTCCGCCGCGATTCCGACGGCGGCCTGGCCGCCTTTCTCGGGGTCGTGCGCAACGAGAACGAAGGGCGGCGCGTGGGAAAGATCGAGTACACCGCCTACGCGCCGATGGTCGAGCTCGAGATGGGAAAGATCGCCTCCGAGCTCGCGCGAGACTTTCCCGAAACCCGCGTCGCGATGATCCACCGCGTCGGGCTGCTCGCCGTCGGCGAGGCCTCGGTCGCGATCGCCGCGGCGTCCCCGCACCGCCAGGACGCCTACGCCGCCTGCCGGGAGGCGATCGAGAAAATCAAGGCCCGGGCCCCCATCTGGAAGAAGGAAATGGAGTGATATTCTTGCCTCTTCGAACCGAAGGAGAACCCGCATGACCAACGTCGCTGAAAAATCCGCCGACAAGTCCAAATCCCGGGAGTGGTCTTCTCCCTCACTCGATGCCGAAGTCGTTCACTACCGCAACGACGGGGGTGTCGCGGTGATCGAGATGGACGACCCGCCGGCCAACACCTACACCTATGCATTCAACCGGCAGCTCGACGACGCGATCCTGAAGGCCCGTTTCGACGATGCCGCGCACGTGATCGTTCTCCGGGGGCGGGGCGACAAGTTTTTCTCGGCCGGCGCGAACATCAACATGCTCAATGCCGTGACCCCCGAATTCAAGTACTACTTCTGCCTTCACGCGAACGAAATGCTCTCCCGCCTGGAGCAAACGCCGAAGCTCGTGATCGCGGCCTTGAACGGGCACACGGTGGGCGGCGGGCTCGAAATCGCCATGGCCGCCGACCTTCGCGTCGCCCGCAAGGACGCCGGCAAGATCGGCCTTCCGGAGGTCAACCTCGGGGTTCTTCCCGGCACGGGCGGCACGACCCGGCTCGCGCGACTCGTCGGCAAGGCCAAGGCGATCGAGCTGATGGTCACCGGAAACACGTACACGTTCGAGGAAGCGCTCGACATGGGAGTCGTCAATCAGGTCTGGGAGGGCTCGCCCGAAGAATGGTGGCAGCAGGTGATGGACTACGCCCGCCAGTTCTGCCCGCCCCACAAGGCCTCGATGGCCGTCGGGCACATCAAGCGCGCCGTCCAGACCGGTTCGGAGATTCCCATCGAGTCCGCGCTCGCGATCGAGCGGGAGCTGCAATCGCTGCTCTTCAAGTCGAAAGACGCGAAGGAAGGCATTGCGGCCAACGTGGAGAAGCGCACGCCGAAGTTTCACGGGAAGGTAGGCTCGCTCAGCCCTTTCGCCAACACCTCGGCGAGCCTGTGCGGATCCACGTTCCCTCCCGACAGCAACGCGACGACCTTCGTGCCCGGCGCGAACTTCACGCGCCCGAAGAGAATCGCCGCGGTCGCGGCGGCGCCTCCGCCCTCCGCGCACAGCTTTGCCCGCGTGAGCAGGAGACGCATCGCTTCGGCGATCTCCTCTTCCGAAACGACGACGAGCTCGTCGACGAAACGCTTCGCGATCTCGAGCGGAAGCGCCCCCACGAACGGGGGAATCAGGCCGTCGGCCAGCGTGCCCGCGGGACGCGCGACGGGAACCGGGCGGCCCGCGTCGAGCGCGGGCTTCAACCCCGGGCCGGATTCGAGCTCGACCGCGACGACGCGAACGCCCGGCCGGCTCAGTTTGATCGCGCATGCGATTCCGCCGAGCAGCCCGCCGCCTCCCACCGGCACGACGACGGCCTCGACGTCGGGCAGGTCCTCGAGGATTTCCAGGCCCGTCGTCCCGGCGCCCGCGAGCACGACCGGATCGTCGAACGGGTGCACGAAGACGTACCCGGTCTCGCGCTCCACTTCCCGGAGCCTGTCGAAGAGGGTCGCGTTGTCCCCGTGGGGGACGATCCTTGCGCCGTAGCCCTCGACGGCCGCGACCTTCGCGCGCGGCGCCAAGGCCGGCATGACGACGGCGCAGGGGACGCCCGCCTTTCGGGCCGCCCACGCGACCGCCTGCGCGTGGTTTCCGGCGGAAACCGTCACGAGGCCGCGCCCCGCTTCGCCGGGGGGAAGCGAGAGCACCTTGTTCAGAGCCCCGCGGGGCTTGAAAGAGCCGGTTTTCTGGAGGCTTTCGCACTTGAGGTGGAGAACCACGCCCGCTCGCGAACCGAGCGAGGCCGCCGAGAGCAGCGGCGTTCGATGAACGTGGCCCCGAATGCGCCCGGCCGCGCTCCGGATCTCTTCGACGGAAAGCACTTGCGCGCAAGATACCTCCGCGCGCCGCAAGTTACAATCGAACCGTGGACCGCGTGTACGACATCGTCACCTTCGACTGCTACGGAACGCTGATCGACTGGGAAGGCGGAATCTCCTCCGCATTCCTGGCGGCGGCGCTCCGCGAGGGAAAGGAGCTCGAACGCAACGCCGTGCTTCGAGCCTATTCGGAAATCGAGCCCCAGGTCGAAGGCGAGCCGTATCGTCCTTACCGCGACGTCCTCGCGGAGACCGCGTCGCGCGTTGCAGCCCGGCTCGGCTGGGACCTGCCCGCTTCCCGGGCGTCGTTCCTCGCGGAGAGCCTGCCCGGATGGAAGCCGTTTCCGGACACGAATCCCGCGCTCGCTCGTCTCGTCAACGCCGGATACCGGCTCGGAATTCTCTCCAACACCGACGATGACCTCCTCGCGGCGACCCGCGAATCGCTGTCCGTCCCTTTCTCACTGGTCCTGACCTCCCAGCAACTGCACTCGTACAAGCCCGGGTATCGCCACTTCGAGGCGGCGCAGGCGCAGCTCGGCGAAGCGCGCTGGCTTCACGCCGCACAGAGCTACTTTCACGACGTCGTGCCCGCCCATTCGCTGTGCATCCCGGTCGCGTGGATCAATCGAAAACATGATTCTCCTTCCGGAACCGCCCGGCCCGACTTCGAATTCGGCTCGCTCGCGGAGCTCGCCGACGTGCTTTGCGGCAATCAAGACTCTCTTTGAGCGGAATACGCCAGGAGGATCAGGTCGGCGCGGCGCCGGACGCCGTACTTCGCGAGAACGTTCGAGACGTGGAATTTGGCGGTTCGCTCCGAAATCCGGAGAGACGACGCGATTTCCTTGTTCGACGAATTCCGCAGGAGAATCGCCATCACCTGCCGCTCCCGCTCGGTGAGCTCGTCGGCCGCCGCCGGCGCCTTCGGCACGGAGACCGACAGCGCGGTCTCGACGAACTTCGTCAGCAGCTCGCGGGGCACCCAGTAGCCGCCCTGTGAGAGCTCCGCGAGCGCCCAGGGGAGACGGTCGCGGATCTCCGAATACGAGAGCAGCCCCTTGACGCCGATTCGAAGCAGCGGAAAGGCGGAAGCCTCCGTGAACGTCTCCGCCGTCACGAGGACTCGGGCGTCCGCGCGGCGCGAGAGGAGCCGGCGAACCAGGCCCTCCGTCGAGGAACGCGGGCTCTCGCTTTCGACGGCGTAGAGCGAGCACCTCGGGATCGGGGCCTTCAGATCCGGGACGGGACCGATGCGCAGCCCCTCGACGCGAAAAGGCGACTCTTCGAGCGTCCGCTCAAAATCCAGGAGCAAGGTCGGGTGGATCCAGAGGAGGAGCACGACCTCACGCGGTTCCATGATTTCGTCTTTGTCGCAAAGAACGTGCCGCCCGAGGCGCCAGTGACGCTATAGCTATTTCCGACTCGGGACACTAAAGTCCCCGCGTGCGCGGGCGCGTGCTTTTTTTCTACTCGGTCTGCTGCCTCATCTGGGGTTCCACGTGGCTCGTCATCAAGATCGGGCTCGCCAATTTCCCTCCCTTCGAATTCGCGGCGCTTCGGATGGGAATCGCGTGCGCCGTTCTGGCCCCGATCTCCTTTCGAGCGGGTTTTCCCGCCCTGAGCGCCCGCGAATGGAGGGCGGTGGCCTTCAGCGGGATCCTCCAGATCGGCCTCTCGTACGCGTTCGTCTTCGCGGCCGAAGCGAAGATCGACTCCGGATTGACCGCGATTCTCTTCGCGAGCTATCCGATCTGGGTCGGGCTGTTCGCGCACGCGCTCCTCCCGGGGGAACCGCTGACCCGCGCGAGTCTCACGGCCGCCCTCTTCGGGCTGCTCGGAGTCGCCGTTCTCGAGCTGCCGGCACTGCGCGGGCTTTTGCGGGGAGGTTCGCTCGGCTGGGCCGCTTTTTTCCCCGCGTTGTCGGCGGTGTCGTCGGCCCTCTCGAATGTCTGGATCAAGCGGAACCTGGCGCGGGTCTCTCCTGCCGTCAACCTCTGGGGACAGACGCTCGTCGGATCGCTCTTTCTGCTTCTTCTGTCGCTCTCCTTCGAGAGGCACGCGCGAATTCTCTGGAGCCCGAAGGCGGTCGCGGCCCTCCTGTTCCTCTCGATCCCGGGAACCGTCGTCGCCTTCCTCGCGCTCCTCTGGCTGATCCCCCGCGTCCGGATGTCGACGATCGGCGTCATTCCGCTCATCGACACCCTCATCGCCGTGCTTCTGGGAGTCGTCGTTCTTGCGGAGCCGTTCGGGTGGCGGATTTTCTTCGGCGGCCTGCTGATCCTCGGCGGCGCGGCCCTCGCCGTGCGGAGTCCCGGGAGCGGCCACGCCTCCGCCGGCGGTGATACGATTCCGGGCTGATGGGCCCGGTTTGGAAGCTGATCAAGAACGTCAAGGACGTCTGTTCCCAGTGCGGGGTGGAAATCGTGGATTTTCCCGCCGTGGGGCGGATCGTCGATTTTCAGTTCCTGCTCTCCGAAAAATTCTGCTGGCCCTGCTACCGCTACAACGCGGCTCTCGTCGACGAGGTCGATCCCCAGTCGCTCCACCCGTTCCAGCCCGTCACGAAACCGATCATCCCGTAGCCGGGAACCGGGCGGGTCCGTGCAGCCGGGCGGGTGGCGCGGGGCGAGACTCCCTTTTGCCGCTCGCGACGCGGGTGTAGCAAAGTCCTCAGGCTCGCGGCGAGCGGAAAAGAGGAGCGAGTCCCGCGACAGGACCCGCCCGCTGGGGGCGTTAGAATCCCGAGCCAGACATGAGCGAAACCCGCGTCGTCATCGAGACTCCCGAAGGACCGATGGAGGGTCACTTCGAGCTGCCCGAAGGGGCGCCGCGGGCTCCGGGGATCCTCGTCGCGCAAGAGGCGTTCGGCGTCAACGAGCACATCCGGGGAGTCTGCCGCAGGCTCGCGGGCGCGGGATACGCCGCGCTGGCCCCGGAGCTCTATCACCGGCAGGGCAGCGGCATCGTCGTGGACTACAGCGATTTCGACCGGGTGCGCCCCCTCCTCGGTTCCCTCACCGCCGACGGCCTGACATCGGACCTGCTCTCCGCGCTCTCGTTCCTCGACGCGCACCCTGCTGTCGACCCTGCCCGGATCGGGATCGTGGGATTCTGCGTCGGGGGATACGTCTCGTTCCTGGCGGCATGTCGCACGCACGTGTCCGCGGCGGTCTGCTTCTACGGCGGCGGAATCGTAACGCCGAGGCCGACGTCGAAACTTCCGCCCCTGCTTTCGGAAGCGGGACGAATCCGGTGCCCCGTGCTCAGCCTCTTCGGCGAGGAGGACGCATCGATTCCCCTGTCCGACGTCGATGCGATCCGCTCGACCCTTTCGGCGCTCGGAAAGGACTACGGGATCGTGACGTACCCCGGCGCCGGACACGGATTCTTCTGCGAGCTCCGCCCGTCCTATCGGGAGGAGGCCGCAGCCGATGCCTGGAGGAGGACACTCGACTGGCTCGACCGGAACCTGGGCTAAAATGCCGCCGATGAGCGATCTTCTTTCGACCTTCCGCGGCTCCGATCTCGAGCCCATTGCCGAGAAAGTCGAGGCGCGCGAGCGAATCCGCTTCGAAGACGGCGTCCGGCTTTTCCAGACCCGCGACCTCCTGGGACTCGGGCGCCTCGCGAATTTCGTCCGCGAGCGCGAGCACGGCAACCACGCCTTCTTCAACGTCAACCGATACCTGAACCCCACGAACCTGTGCTGGGTCGACTGCGCCCTTTGCGCCTGGGCGAAGAAGGTGAACGAGCCGGGCGGATACGACATGGGGATCGAGGAGTGCGTCAAGCACGCCCGGGAAGGCTACTCGGAGGCCGTCACCGAGTTTCACATCGTCGGAGGCCTGCATCCGTACTGGCCCTTCGAGTACTACACGGGGCTCCTGTCGGCGCTCAAGAAGGAATTCCCGGGCGTCCACCTGAAGGCCTGGACGATGGTCGAGATCGACTGGATCGCCCGCGTCGGCAAGAAATCGCTCGAAGAAACCATCCTCGCTCTCAAGGATGCCGGCCTCGATTCCTGTCCCGGCGGCGGAGCCGAGATCTTCGCGACGCGGGTTCGCGACGTGATCTGCAAGAACAAGATTTCGGGCGAGCGCTGGCTCGAGGTCGCGAAGGTGTGCCACGAAAACGGCGTCCGGACGAACGCGACGATGCTCTACGGATCGGTCGAGACGATCGAGGAGCGCGTCGACCACCTGGAGCGGCTCCGTCTCCTGCAGGACGAGACCGGCGGGTTCACCGGCCTGATCCCGCTCGCGTTTCATCCGGAGAATACGCCGCTCGCGCACCTGCCGGAAACGTCCGGGCAGACGGACCTGCGGGTGATCGCGGTTTCCCGCCTGATGCTCGACAATTTTCCGCACGTCAAGGCGTACTGGATCCAGATCGGCACGAAGCTGGCCCAGGTCGCTCTGTCTTTCGGGGCGGACGACCTCGTCGGCACGCTCGTGGAAGAGACGATCACCCACGCGGCCGGCGCGACAACGGCCAGGGGCATGACGCGAACGGCCTTCGAGGACATGATCCGCGAAACCGGACGGGAGCCTTTCGAGCGGGACAGCGAGTACCGCCGGGTCGTGCGCCCCGCGGCGTAGACTCCCCCACAGCAGGAATTTGACAGCGGCGGCGTCCTCGACGGCGCGTTTCGCGGCCCGGAAACACGCCCTGGAAGAATTATTGACTCGACCGCGCAGGCGATTTGCGGGACAATTCCGGATGTGGGGATGCCCGTCCGTACGCTGAGCGCGATCCTCCGGCACGCCGAGGGGAACCCGGCCGTTCGAAAGGCCGACCTTCAATGCGGGGACGAGGTCGTCATCGCGACGGAAAACTCGGTCTACTCGATCGTCGTCGGCGACGACTCGACCTACACGGTTCGCGGCGGGTGGTTCGACCGCGAAGGCGCGACGCCCGCCCGTATCCCCATCAACGGCTGCACCTGGGGAGGGAGCATCATCCAAACGGGAGTCCTGGCGGCTCGCGGCCTGCGACTGGAATTCGCGAACCGGGTCGTGACGAGCCCAATCAAGGATTTTCTCGTGATCCGTCCCGAAGCCCCGGACGCGGACGCGCGGCGACTCGCCGTGACCGACGAGGCCGTCCTGGCGGGCTGCGGAATTTCCTGGGTCGGGAACGCTCCCGTCGGCTAACGGCGCCCCCACGGCGCCGGCGGATCCACGCCCGCGAGCCGGTCGGCTTCCTCGGTGGCTTCGTCGATCGCGCTTCCGATCTTCGCGAGCGCTTCCGGATCCGACTCCGACCCGAGGCGGAAAGGCTCCCCGTAGGTCACGATACTCCGGGAAAAAGGCAATGGGACGAGGTACCGATCCCAGGACCGGAGAAACCGGGGCCGCGTCGTGCCGGCCGAAACCGGAAGCACCCAGGCTCCCGACCGGCGAGCGAGCGTCAGGATCCCTTCCTGCACCACGCGGGGAGGTCCCTTCGGGCCGTCGACTGTCAGGGCCGCGGCGTGTCCCGCTTCGAGATACTTCTTCAGCAGGACGATCCCCCGCGCGCCGCCTTTGTTCGTGGAGCCGCGGACCGCGAAGTAACCGTTGTTCTCGAGCCAGCGCGAAATGATCTCGCCGTCCCTGGACTTCGAAGCCATGGTCGCGACTCCCTGGCCGCGATGCCGCCAGATGGGAAGGAGCATTCGCCCGTGCCACAGCGCGAAAACGTACGGCTCCCCCTTCGATCTCAGCGCCTCGAAACGCTCTCCGTGCGCGACTTCGAGCCGGCCGGTCGCCAGAACAGCGCGAAGAGCGGCCGAGATCCCCGCCGAGGCGGGGCCGGCGCAGGCCGCGAGGTTCACGGGAAAGCCGCCGGACTCATCGGTAGAGCATCCAGTAGACGACGACGCCGGTGACCGAAACGTAGAACCAGATCGGCAGGGTCCAGTGCGCGAGCCTTCGATGACGCGGATAGCGCCCTCGCAGCCCGAGAACGAGCGTCGTCACGGCCAGCGGAAGCGTCACCATCGCGAGGACCGTGTGCGTCCCGAGAAGCGTCAGATAGAACGTGCGCCGCGCGCCGGTTCCTGGATATCGGTGCACGCCGGCGTGGGCATGGTAGGTCAGGTAGCTCGCCAGAAAAACGATCGAAACGCAAAACGCGGAGATCATGACCGCCCGGTGCGCAAAGATCTGTTTTCGCCGGATCAAAACGAAACCCGTCGCGAGGAGGAGCGCGCAGAGGGCGTTCAGGCACGCGTTGACCGTGGGGAGGATCGAGTAAGGAATCAGGGGGCTTCCGGAAGAGCGTCCAGATCGCCGGGCCCTCGCCGGGCTCGCCGCCGCGCGAGAAAAAGCTTCACGGCGACGAATGCGACCGTCAGAAACGGCGCGGCGATCATCAGCATGATCGACCAGAAAAACCCCCGGCCGAGCTGGCTCGGCCGCCCGCCGGAGACGTCGTTGGACATGTTTTCCGAGCACAGCGGGCACGCGAGCGCAACGCGCGTCGAAACGGCGATCGCCGCGGCGGTGCAGGCGCGAACGAGCTTCGAAATCACGGTCCGGAAGGATACCGCAAGGTCCGTCCCGTGTCACCCGTCCGATCGCCGGTTGACCCCGCCGCGTCGCGACGGTACGCTTTTCGGCCGTGGCACCGAATACCGACCTTCCGCCGGACCCGAAGAAGAAGCCAGGACGGGCTCGCCGCTTCGCGAAGGAGATGCAGGAGCTCGTTCTCATCGGCCTCCTCATTCTCTCCGGCCGCTCCGTGCTCGCCGACTGGTACCAGGTTCCCACCGGCTCCATGAAGCCGACGATTCTCGAGGGCGACCGCGTCTTCGTCGCGAAGTGCGCCTACCAGATTCGCTTCCCTTTTTCGGCGATCCGGCTCTTCTCGGTCGCGGCCCCGAAACGGGGCGACGTGGTCGTCCTGCGAAATCCCGACGGGGGCTCCATTCCGCTCGTCAAACGCGTCGTGGGGCTCCCCGGCGACATGGTCGAATTGAAGGGCGAGCGCCTGTTCGTCAACGGAGCGTTCCAGCCGTTGCAGCTCCGGCCCTCGGAAGCCGAAGCCCACGAACGCGCGTGGGTGGGCACCGAAAAGCTAAACGGGCAGATCCATCCCGTGCAGATTCTCCCGGATCGACCCGCGCTTCGGACGTTCGGCCCGATCCGCGTTCCCGACGGGGAAGTGTTTCTGATGGGGGACAACCGCGACGACAGCCGCGACGGCCGCTACTTCGGGCCGCGCCCGATTTCCGACCTCCTCGGAAAGGCCGAGGGAATCTTCTGGAGCTGGAACCCGGCGTTCTGGAAGGGACCGCGCCTCTCCCGATTCGGTCGGCCCCTCGCGAGCGCGCCGAAGGGTTAGCGCCGGACTTCTCGAATCAGGTCCCCGACCGCGTCCAGGACCTCCGACGAAAAATCGGGCCCGGTCACGTCGAATTCGGCGCGCGTCTCGCCGGCCGGGTCGACGAGCAGGACGGTTCCAGGGGGAACCGAGGCGGGGTCCCCGGAGAGAAACACCCAGCGCCCGGGCTTCGCGCCGAACTCCGTTGCGAGCTCCGACATCCGTCCCGGCTCCCGAAGCGCCGGATCCGAGACGAAGACCACCAGCACGACGCCCCGGGCTTTCTCGAGAGAGGTCTGGAGATCGGCCATCTTGAGTGCCAGGACCGCGCAGAACGAGCACTTCCCGGGGAACGAGCTCGCGAGCCAGATCGAGCCGCGCAGGTCGGCGCTCCGCCAGACCCTGCCGGACGCGTCGGACAGCGCAAACTCCGGGAATCTGCCGAATCGGGGAAGATGGCTCGACCGGCCGCACGGAAATCCCCCGAAGGTAAATTCCCGCCGCCGCGAGGAGGATCAGGAAAGCGCCCGAGGCGACGTGCAGCCGAACTCTCGAATTCAACGGGTCACGCTACCATGCTCGCCCGAGCGGGTGGTGCGGGGCGAGACTCCCGTTTACCGCTCGCGACGCCGGTGTAGCAAAGTCCTCAGGCTCGCGGCGAGCGGAAAAGAGGAGCGAGCCCCGCGACAGGACCCGCCCGGCTGAGCCGGCATTGAAAGCCCCTCAGATGAGATAAATGACCGTGAACAGGATGATCCACACGAGATCGACGAAATGCCAGTACAGCCCGACGTTCTCGATTCCCTCGTGGTCGTGGTCGTAGCCGCCGCGGAACGCCCGGATCGTCACGAAGCTCATGCAGATGACGCCGCAGAGAACGTGGAATCCGTGAAAGCCCGTCGTCGTGAAGAAGACCGACCCGAACAGGCTCTTGTGCGGCGTGAAGTGCTCGACGAAGAGCAGGTGGTGATACTCGAAGACCTGAACGCCCAGGAAGCTGGCGCCGATCAGCGTCGTCGCGAGGAGAAACATCCGGCATTTCCGCATCTCGCGGTTCTGCGCGGCCGACAGCGCGAGCACCATCGTGACGGACGAGCAGATCAGAAGGAACGTGTTGAACGCCGTCAGCGGAACGTTCAGGATCGTGCTCGGCACCGGCCACATCGCCGACCCGAACCGGAGAACGATGTAGCCCCCGATCAACCCCGTGAAAAACATCACCTCGGAGCAGAGGAACACCCACATCCCGAGCTTCTTGTTCGGAAGGCCGACCCCCGCCTCGGTCTCCATCGCGTGCGTTGCGGTCATCGCATCCATTTCATCTCCTCGATTTTCACGTTTGCTTTCCTCATCGCGGCGGCATGACCGTCGAGGGCGAGTGGAAGAGCCATTGCATCATGTTGGCGAAGACCAGGATCATCGCGAGTACGAACGTCAGGCTGATCGTGATTCCGAGGCTCACCCGTTCGAACCGAAGGTGCATGAAATAGAGGGCGACGAGCAGCGCCTTCACGATCGCCATTCCCACGAGGAGCACGATCATCTCCCCCTTGGGAAGCGTGAGCTTCAGCGAGGCCAGGACCTCGAGGACCGTCAGAACGAGAAGCCAGGCCCAGATCTTCCAGTAGAACGCCGGCTTCGGGTGCGCCGCGTGCTCCGCGGGATCCATCACGTCCATGAACTCTCTCCTTCCCCTCGGTGCTCCGCACCGTTCACAAAGAGTTCCGAATGCAGAACGGTCCGCGACTTCCGGCCGTTCTGCGCGATGAAGCAGGCCGCCCCGAGTCCCAGAAACGTAATCACCGCCGCGATGACCCACGCGGTCCGCCGAAGCCGCCTTCGGAGCTCCGGAGACCGCTCTTCGCCGGCGACTTCTTCGACGGTCTTCATGACACCTTGTCCCAGTACGCGAGCGTCAACAGCACCGGAAGATACAGGATCGACGACCAGAAGAGCCACTTCGCCGAGGCCGTCGACCGGCGGATCGCAAACACGAGAGCGGCGGCGGCGAACGCCACGCCGCAGAAAACCGCGCCTCCAAAATAGACGCGGCCCGTGATTCGCAGGGCCGCGAGGCCGATCGACACCGGAAGCAGCGTCGCGGCGTAGAGAAACGCCTGCCGTCCGGTCGAGCCCCCGTCCGGCTCGAGAACGGGAAGCATCGGAAATCCGGCGCGCGCATAGTCCTGGCGGTACAGCCAGGCGATCGCGAGGAAGTGCGGCATCTGCCAGAGGAAAAGGATCGTGAAAAGCACCCACGCTCCGGGCTCGATCCTGCCGGCGCCGGCCGCCCACCCGATCATCGGCGGAATCGCGCCCGGGATCGCCCCGACGACGGTCGCGAGCGAAGTCACCCGCTTGAGGGGCGTGTAGACGAGGACGTAGAGAAGGAGCGATCCGGCGGCGAGCGCCGCGGCGACGGCGTTGACGGCCAGAAGGAGCTGCAGGATGCCCGCGATCGACAGCGCGAACGCGAAGATCAACGCGGGAATGACGTCGATCCGGCCCGACGGGAGAGCTCGCTGCGCCGTCCGCCGCATGCGGGCGTCGAGGTCGCGCTCCCAGACCTGGTTGAACGCCGCGGCCCCTCCCGCGACGAGGCCCGTGCCGACGAGCGCCCAGAGGAGGACGGAGGGCTCGGGGACGCGTTTCGCCAGGAGGTAGCCGAGGCCGGTCGTCACGAGCACGAGCGTGTTCACCCGGGGCTTCGCGAGCGAAACGAAGTCGCCCCACTTTCCGCGCGCGGCGGCCATCGGAGCCTGGGCGACCGGGGGAATCGAGCTCATCGCGCGCCTCCCGCCGCGATCCGCGACGGCCGGACGCCCGCGGCGCGCCCTTCCAGGAACGCTTCCCGGAAGACGAAGATCGACATTCCCGCCGCGCACGCGAGCAGGACCGCGCCCAGCGTCTGGTGCGCGACCGTCACGGGCACGGCCTTCCTCGTCCAGATCGAAAAGGCGCCGAGCAGCACCTGGAGCGGAAGCAGGATCGCCAGGAAACGGGCGGCGCGCCGGGCGCCGGAGCTCGCGCTGCGGCGAAAAACGAGGGTAACCGCCGTGAATACCGTTGCCGCGACGACGAGCGCCCACACACGATGGGCGAAATGAATCGCGATCTTCGAATTCCAGTGATCCGGGAGGACCGCGCCGAACGAGAAGGGAAAATCCGGAATCGCGAGGCCCGCCGCGCTGTGGCGCATCCAGGCGCCGAGCACGAGCTGGACGTAGAGGACGGTGAAGCAGGCGATCGAGGCCGTGGCGGCGGCGTTCCGCTCGGCAAATGCTCTCGACCGCTCGGCCGCAGTTCGCTTTCCCTCGGGTCTCGAGCCCAGCCTGCGCGAAACGCCGCTCATCGCCGGGTTCTCGTCGGCGTGAACGCCGGTGTCGCTCCAGCTCCTGCTCGTGAAGATCGCTATCGCGAGCGTCAGGCAGAAGAACGTCTGCGCGAGGCAGGCGTGCGCGACCGAGATCGGCGTGGGGAGAAGGTACTTGACGGTCAATCCTCCCAACACGCCCTGGAGAACGACCGCGAAGACGGCGACTCCACCGAGGACTCTCATCCAGCGCCGCCCGTCGGCGATCAGGATCCAGACCGCGAGACCGACCGTGAGAATTCCGACGGTCGCGGCGATCAGCCGGTGGGAATGTTCGAACAGGATCCCGCCGACCCAGTGCGAGGGGGGAAACGTGAACATGTTCTGGCCGTACGTCGTCGGCCAGTCCGGAACCGAAAGACCCGACTCCGTCGAGGTGACGAGGCCGCCCGCGATGAGCAGCAGGAACGTCGCCGCGAAGAGCGTCTTCGCCAGAGCGGCCATCAGTGAGACGGCAGGGGGGCCGGCGCGGGCTGCGTCTGCGGCAGGTAGTCCTGCGCCATGCCCGGGACGCTGTACTCGTACGGCCCGTGGTACACGATCGGAATCTGGGCAAAGTTCTCGTGCGGAGGCGGCGAGCTCGTCTGCCACTCCAGCGTGTTCGACTTCCAGGGATTGTCGCCGACCCGCTCTCCCTTCCGGAGGCTCCAGAAGAAGTTCGCGATCAGGATCAACTGGGAAACCCCGAGCGCGAAAGCCGAGAACGACATGAAGATGTTCATCGGCTGAAGGCCCTTCAGGTGCGTGTACTGCGTGTAGTCGTAGATGCGGCGCTGCATCCCGCGCATGCCGAGGATGTGCATGGGAAACATCACGCCGTTGAAGAAAATGAACGTGAGCCAGAAGTGAACCTTGCCCCACGTCTCGTTCATCATGCGCCCGAACATCTTGGGGAACCAGAAGTAGAGCCCCGCGAACGCGCCGAAGAGAGAACCGCCGAACAGCACGTAGTGAATGTGCCCGACGATGAAGTACGTGTCGTGGATGAAGATATCGACCGGCGTCGACGCCATGAAGATGCCCGACAGGCCGCCGATCGCGAACATCGCGACGAAGGCGATCGCGTTCAGCATCGGCGTCGTGAAGTGGATCTGGCCGCGCCACAGGGTCCCCAGCCAGTTGAACGTCTTGATCGCCGACGGCACCGCGATCACCATCGTCGAGATCATGAACGTCGTTCCGAGATACGGGTTCATGCCCGACTGGAACATGTGGTGGCCCCACACGATCCAGCCGAGACCCGCGATCGCGCACATCGCGTACGCCATCGAGCGGTACCCGAAGATCGGCTTGCGCGCGAAAACCGCGATCACGTCCGACACGATTCCCATCGACGGGAGGATCATGATGTACACCTCGGGGTGCCCGAAGAACCAGAAGAGGTGCTGCCAGAGGAGCGGCTGGCCCCCGCCGGCGTTCGTCCACGCGGTCCCCGAAACGACCATGCCGGCCGGCAGGAAGAACGTCGTGCCGAGAACGCGGTCGAAGAGAAGCATGATCATCGCGGCCGAAAGCACGGGAAGCGCGAGAAGGAGCAGAACGGCGTCGATGAACAGCGCCCACACCGTCAGCGGCATCCGGAAGAAGTGCATCCCCGGCGCGCGGAGGTTGACGACCGTCGTGATGAAGTTCACGGATGTGAGAAGCGAAGACAGGCCCATGAACAGCAGGGAAAGCAGCCAGATCGTCTGTCCCCGCGGCTGGATCGCGGAAAGGGGCGCGTACGAGGTCCAGCCCGATTGCGCGGCGCCGCCCTCGACGAAGAACGAGTAGATGATGAGGAATCCGCCCGGCACCGCCGTCCAGAAGGACATCATGTTGAGCCGCGGGAAGGCCATGTCGCGGGCGCCGATCTGCAGCGGAACGACGTAGTTTCCGAACGCGCCGATGAGCAGGGGCATGATCGCGAAAAAGATCATGATCGTCGCGTGCATCGTGAAGAGCGAGTTGTAGAACTCCGGCAGCATGATCCCGCCCGGCATACCGGACGGCGCGATTTTCCCCATGAACGCGAGCGGCCGGCCCGGGAACGCCATCTGCCAGCGGACGAGCATCGCGAGCAGGCCGCCGACGACGAGCATCATCAGGCTGTAGCCCATGTACTGAATTCCGATCACCTTGTGATCGATCGAAAAAACGTACTTGCGCCAGAACGACGTCGGAGCCGCGTGGACTCCGGGGGCATGCGCGGCGGGATGGACGGCGGCCGTGTCACTCATTACTTCGACTCCGTTTTGTTTTCCGCGGCGGTCTCCGCCAGCCACTTCTGAAAGTCTTCCGGCGAGTCCACGGTCAGGTATCCCTTCATTTTATAGTGCCCGAGGCCGCACAGCTCCGCGCAGGCGATCTCCCAGTGGCCCGTGTGCTTCGCCTGGACCCACACCCGCGTCGTCATGCCGGGAACGGCGTCCTGCTTGATGCGAAATTCCGGCAGAAAGAACGAGTGGATGACGTCCTTCGAGTGGAGCGAGATCAGCGCCGGCTTGTCGACCGGAAAATGGAGCTGATTCAGCGTGACGATGTCGTCCGCCGTGTTGAGCACGCCGTCGGGGCCCGGGTACCGGATGTTCCAGGCAAATTGTTCCGCGGTGATGTCGATCACCGTGCCCTGCGTCGGGAAGTGATTTCGGATGTAGGCCCAGGAGTCCTGCGACATGACGGCGAGCAAAACGAGAACGATCGCGGGAATGATCGTCCAGATCACCTCGAGGCGATTGCTCCCGTGCGTGTACGTCGCCTTTCCGCCCGGTTTCGCCCGGTACTTGAAGACGAAGACCAGCAGTGTGATCTCCACGAGGAAGAAGACGATGCCGGTGATCCAGAGGATCAGGTTGAAGAGGCCGTCGATCCGCCCCGCGTACGTCGAGGCCTGCTCGGGAAGCTGCCACGGAGCCGACGGCTCGCTCGCGGCGGAAAGGAGAGACGGCGCCGCCAGCAGGGCGGCGCCGAGAATCAAACTCATCCAGAGGACGCGGCGATCTCTCATCACCTTGAGCTTAGGAGGCCTTGTAGCTGAAGTCCGCCGTCTTGGCTTCCGAGCCGGTCACGGTGACGTTCTGGTCCTGCGGCCCGAATTTCTCCTGCCACGACTCGATCACGTAGGTTCCCGGCGGAAGGCCCGTGATCTTGTAGTTTCCGTCCTTGTCGGTCACCGCGAAAAACGGATGGTCGAACACGCCGCAATACGACGACATCCACTTGTGGACGTCGCACTTGATGTGGAAGGGCGGCAGCTCGGCCTTGTCGAACACTTTTTCCTGGGTCATGCCCTTGATCGGCATGCCGATGTTGAACTGCGCGTTGACGGCCGGAAGCGGGTGAATGTTGTGGAGCGTCGAATCGCTGTTGACGATCTTGACCTTCTGCCCGGCGCGCACGCCGAAGACGTGCGGCGAGTACATGCAGCCCTGCTGGTCCAGGGTCACCGGATCGCTCGGAACGGGATACTTCGTCCCGGCCGGCACGCCGCTCTTGACGAAAACCATCGCCCACTGGAGGGCGCCGTTGTTCGCAACGACTTCCTGCGACTCGACGGGCGTCGTGTGCATCGACTTGCAGTAGTTGTCGGCGTCCATCTTGAGCTTCTCCATCGCGGGAGCGTTCCCGGCGAGGGAGACCTTGCCGGAGATCGTCGCTCCGCCGGCCGCAGCCGCGGCAGCAGCGGGAGCGCCGGCGGCCACCGTCGTGGTGGTCGTCGTTGCTGTTGCGGTCGTCGCGCTCTTCTCTTCAAACGCGGGAGTCTCTTCTTTCGCTCCGCCGCCGCAGCCCACGGCGAGAATCGGAAGCGCGGCCACGGCCGCCAGCCAGAAATACTTTCGGTTGGACATTTTTTCGCTCCTCATTCCATATTCCCTTCCACCCGGTCGGTCTTGCTTGTGAAAATTGTCACAAAGCGCGGATGCTAGCACACGGGTCAAGGTCCTTCAAGGAAAAGCCCCCGTGCTATCGTCCTCCGCGATCATGAAATTCGAAGCGAGCGGCGTCTCGAAGGCGTTCGAAGGGCCGCCAATCTTCCGGGACATCTCGATCTCGGCCGAGCGCGGCCTCGTCGCCGTGACCGGGCGCAACGGGAGCGGCAAGTCGACGCTCGTCAAGATCTTCGCGGGGTTGATGCGGCCGACGAAGGGGAGCGATCCGGATCCATGACGACAGCGGCGCTGCCGTCGAGGACGACCATCGCCGGTTCGTCGGCTGGACTTCGCCCGAAGTCGAGTTTCCCGACGAGCTCACGGCGGAGGAAAACCTCCTGCTCCTCGCCCGCGCTGGCGGTATCGACCGCTCAGGGCCGAGGTTGCGGGGCTTCTCGATTCCTTCGGCCTGGGGCGCCGAAGCTCGCGGCCGCAGGGTCGGCGAGTACTCCTCCGGCATGAAGCAGCGCGTGCGGCTCGCATTTTCGCTGCTCTTCGATCCGAAAATCCTGCTATGGGACGAACCGTTCGTGAACCTCGACGCGGAGGGGATCGCGGCCGCGCGGGAGCAGCTGGCGCGCCAGCGTGAGACGGGGCTCGTGTTCTTCGCCACGAACGTTCGCTCCGAGATCGAGAAGGCGGACCATGAGATCGCGCTTTCTTAGCGAAACCGGCGCGATCTTCTCGCGCGAGGTGCGCCGCGAGCTGCGCCGCCGCTCGTCGATCACGGCGGTTCTCTTCTTCGCGGGGGCCTCGCTCATCCTGATTTCGTTTTCGCTCGCCTCCGTTGCGATGCCGGAGGCCGACCGCGGCAAGCTCCACTCGGGGGTCCTCTGGGTGCTTCTCTTTTTCTCCGCGGCCTCGGGCCTTCCTCGCTCCTTCGTACGCGAGGAAGAGTCGGGAACCGGCCTCGCTCTGCGAAAGGCCGCCGCGGCGGAGCCCGTCTTCGCGGGGAAGTTCCTGTTCAACTACCTGCTGTTCCTCGCGATCGCGGCGCTCGCGGCGCCGCTCTACTGCGTTCTCCAGGGCTGGATGCCCACACATCCCTGGGCCTTCGCGGCCGTCCTGCTGCTCTCGGGTTACGGGCTCGCGTTCGTGTCGACTTTTCTGTCCGCGATCGTGTCCCGGGCGGGTCAGCGCGATCTGCTCTTCGTCCTCACGGCAGTGCCGCTCGTGCTGCCGCTCCTCCTCGCTGCGGTTTCCGCGTGCGCCCTCGCCTCGAGCGCCGACTCTCTCGCCGAGCTCGGTCCGTACTGGCGCGTTCTCGTCAGCTACGACGGCCTCGCGACGATCGCGGGATTCGTGCTCGTCCGCTTCGTGTGGGAGGGGTAGAGGGCTAGTTCACCCTCTCCCCCTGTGGGAGAGGGTCGGGGTGAGGGGTAGGGGCTCGACCCCTCACCCGGCCTTCGGCCGGCCTCTCCCACAAGGGGAGAGGCGAATTCGTTCCTACGCTGCGGGCTTCGTCGCCTTCTTCGGCGCGGCCTTCTTCTTCCCCTGCATCCCGCTCGGGTCGTCGGCCGGGTTGACGTACGTCAGCATGAACGGCCCCGTTCCGTGGACCTGAACGACCGTCTCGCCCTTGGCCCACGCGAAATGGTGCATGTGCGCCGGCAGCGATACGAAGCTTCCGACCGGGAGCGTGACGCTGCCCTCGTCCTTCAAGCTCGTCGCCCATTCCCGCGTGGAACTCGCCGGAAATGACCGTCACCTTTTCCACCGTCGGATGCCAGTGCGGCATGATCTTGTAGCCGTCGGGCATCTGCAGCCGCACGGTGTACTGCCCCGCTTTGCCGGGATTGCCTTCCAGAACGGCCATCTTCGCTCCGGCCGCAAAGACCGGAGGCGCGGCCCCCCACTGGACGTCTCCCGGCGTGAGAATGACGGGCTTCTCCATCGATGCCATCTTGTGGGCGGGCTTCTTCGCGGCGGATTCGTCCGCGGCAAAGGCCATGGTCGCGGCGAAACCCGCGAGACACAGGAGAATTGCGGCCGCCTTGAGATTTTTCATGATGAGTCCTCCTTCGTTCTGGGCCTGATTTTACACCGACTCCTCGAACTATGATTCCCCGAGGAGGAACCGACATGCCCCTCACCCAGACCGAACGCGACGAGCTCATTCACCGGTACGCGACCGGCGCCGCGAAGCTCAAGGCCGCATTTGAGAAGATCCCCGAAAAAGCCCGCCAGTGGAGGCCCGCCCCGGGCAGGTGGTCCGCCCACGAGGTCGTTTGCCACGCGGCGGACTCGGAAACGATCGCCGCCATGCGGATTCGCTTCCTCCTTTCGGAGAAGGACCCCGTGATCCAGGGCTACGACCAGGCTCAGTGGGCGCGGGATTTCGACTATCACCGGCTTCCGGCCGGCCCCGCCCTCGCCGCCGTCGAGGCGGTTCGGGCGAACACCGCGCCGCTGCTTCGCGTCCTCTCCGAGCGCGAATGGCAGAAGGAGGGAAGGCACTCCGAATCGGGCGGCTACGCTGCCGAGGACTGGCTGCGGATCTATGCCGAGCACCTGGAAAAACACTCCCGGCAAATCGATCGCAACCTCGAAGCCTGGGCGGCCTCGGCCGACAGCCTGAAGGTATGATCGACACGTGATCCAAGCTCTCAAGTGGTTGCTGGGGCCCTACCTTCTCGCCGTCATTTTCGCGGCATTTTTCTGGCCACAGCCGGCGAAAGGCTTCATCGGCGAATCGTCGAGGATCGTGTTCTTCCACGTTCCGATGGCCTGGGGCGCGACGATCGCGTTCGTCGTCGCGGCGATCTCCTCCATCGCGCACCTCGCCCGGAGACGCCCCGAGAGCGACGAAGCCGCGGCGTCCGCCGTCCGGCTCGGATTTCTCTATTCGATCCTCGCGACGATCACCGGATCGATTTTCGCGGGTGTCATGTGGGGCTCGTACTGGAACTGGGACCCGCGGGAAACTTCGATCGTCATGCTGCTCTTCCTCTATGCCGCCTATCTCTTTCTTCGCGGGGCGATCTCGGACCCGGAGCGCCGGGGCGTCTTCTGCGCCGTCTACGCCCTGTTTTCCGGCTTCGTCATGCCGTTCCTCGTTTTCGTGATTCCGAGGGTCACGACCTCGCTCCACCCCCAGACGATCATCAATCCCGAGGGCAGGATCCTCATGGACACCCCCACCCGGGTGGTCTTTTTCGGGGCTCTGGCGGGGTTTACGGGGCTTTTCTTCTGGATGTGGGACGTGGACCGGCGATTGGAGAGAATGAAACGCCTTCGGGCGGCGTTAGAATGAAGGCGAGAAGAATCGCATGAGGCTCCAATGATGACGGCACTGGGTTTCGTCGCGGCGGCCAACGCCGTGATCTGGATCGGCCTGTGGATCTACCTGATGCGGCTCGACTCCCGGCTCTCGGCCGAAGAGAACCGTCACTAATTCCTTTGCATCACGGGGAATGACCCCGGAATACGGGATGATACGGACATGAAAAAGGGATACATCGTCGCGGCGGTCCTCGCGGGGGCCTTTCTGGTCCTCGGAGTGACTTCGTTCAAGAAGACACTCACCCCTTACGTTTCCTTCGACGTCGCCCAGAAGACGCGAGGCTCCGTCCAGGTGATGGGATCGCTCGAAAAAGGGAGCGAGAGCTACGACGCGGACAAGCAGCAGCTGTCTTTCTCGATCCTCGACGAGCACGGGCGAAACCTCCCGGTCGTCTACCGGGGCATCAAGCCCGCGAACTTCCGCGATGCGCTCTCGATCGTGGCGATCGGCCGATACGAGTCCGGCGCCCTGCACGCCGAGAAATTGCTCGTGAAGTGCCCGTCGAAGTACCAGGGCCAGGAAACTGAACGGCAGTACGGGGTCAAGTCCTAGTGGGGAACCGCTGATGTTCTGGCCCGGTGTCGCCACGCTCTGGGGCGCCCTTCTTTCCGGCCTCGCCTCGATGTACGGATACTTCCGCGCGGACCGCGCGTCGGCAAGAGCGGCGGCGGGCGACACCGAATCGTGGCTCGGGTTCGCTCGGAGGGCGTACGCGCTGTTCGCCGGCTGCGTGGTCGCGACCGCCGCGATTCTCATGTCGCTCATCCTCAATCATCGTTTCGACGTTTCGTATGTCGCCTCGTATTCGTCCCGGGACCTTCCCCTGCACTTTCTCATCTCGTGCTTCTGGGCCGGCCAGGAGGGCTCATTCCTCCTGTGGATTTTCTGGGGATCGCTGATCGGACTCTTCGTCTGGCGCTCTGCGAAGGAAATGGAAGCGCCCGTGATGATGGTCTACCTTTCCACGTTCCTGGCCCTCGTCGCGATCCTCTGCCGCCAGTCGCCGTTCCGGCTCCTCGCGACCGTTCCCCCGGACGGGGGCGGCCTGAATCCTCTCCTCCAGGACTACTGGATGGTGATTCACCCTCCGGTGATGTTCCTCGGGTTCGCCTCGCTGTCGGTCCCGTTCTCCTTCGCGATCGCGGCTCTCTGGAAAAAGCGATGGGACAGCTGGATCGTGCGGGCGATTCCGTGGGCTCTCCTGACCTTCCTGACGCTCGGGACCGCAATCCTGATGGGCGGCTACTGGGCGTACAAGACTCTCGGCTGGGGCGGCTACTGGGGCTGGGACCCGGTGGAGAACACTTCGCTCGTGCCCTGGCTCCTGACGGTCGCGCTCGTTCACGGGATGTTTCTCCAGCGTTCGCGCCGGAAACACCGGAAAGTCAACCTGTTCCTCGCGATTCTCGCCTACATCTGCATTCTCTACGGCACGTTCCTGACGCGGTCGGGGGTGCTGGCCGACTTTTCGGTTCACTCGTTCGTCGACCTCGGGATCACGAGCTGGCTCGTCGCCGACCTCGTCGGCTTTCTCCTCCTCGGAGTGGGACTCCTGGCCTGGCGCTGGAAGTCGATACCGGCCGAGCAGGAAGAGTCGCCCGTCCTGTCACGCAGCGTGCTGTTCATCATCGGCGTGGCGGCGCTCGTGGGGCTCGGCCTCGTGATTCTCCTGGGAACGTCCTCTCCCCTCATCACCCGCCTGTCCGGAAAGCCGTCGCAGGTCTCCAACGATTTCTACCGCCTCACGGCGACCCCCGGCGGGTTCCTGCTCGCGCTCCTTTTCGCGCTCGTCCCGTTCGTGTCGTGGAAAGGCGAAACGGCGTCCTCGCTGTGGAAGAGCGCGAGCCGCTCGCTCGCGATCGCCCTCGCGGTGGTGGTTTTCGCGGCCGTCGTCGGCGCCCACCGGCCGGAGGCCCTCCTCTTCGTCGCCGTGACCGCGTTCGGGTTCGACATGAACCTCCGCGCGGTGATCCGAAAAGCCAGGAACGGGAAATTCGGAGGAGCGGGAGGATATCTCGCGCACGTCGGAGTCTCGATCATGCTCGCGGGGATCGTGCTGTCGGCGCTCTACGCGGTCTCGCAGCGCATCGCGCTCCCGAAAAACACGCCGGTCTCCGTCGCCGGTTACACGATGACCTTCACGTCCGTGATTCCTCCCACGGAAACGACGAAGCAGTCGATGGAGGTCCTCGTTCGCTCTCCGAAGGGGAAGATCTTCTACGCGTACCCGAAGATGTACATCAACACGCGCACGAACCAGTTGATGGCCAACCCGTCGATCAAGAGCAATCCGGTGATGGATCTCTACATCTCGCCGCAGGAATACGACCCCGGCGCGCCGATGAAGCTCGGAAAAGAGCTGACGCTGCGCAAGGGGCAGAGCACGACGCTCGGAGGGTTCGCAATCCGGTTCGACGAGTTCGAGGTCGATCGCAGCAAGATGACCGAAGGCGTCAAGGAGCTGGAGATCCGCTCGCACCTGACGATCACGCCCTCCGGCAAAGCGCCGTTTCCCGGCGACGCTCGCTTACGTCGCGCACCTGGACGGCGCCTCGCCGAACGAAGGCAAGCCGTTCAGCATCCCGGGAACGGCCGCGGGGGTGATGACGGTCCAGGGCGTTTCGGCGGCCGAGGAATCCCTCGTCCTGAATGTCACCGGACTCGGAGGCGACTTCGTCGCGGCGACGCCGGAGACCCTCTCCGTCGACGTGACCCGCAAGCCGCTGATCTCGCTGGTGTGGGGCGGGTTCTACGTCATGATGTTCGGAGGCCTTCTGGCCTTCCTCAAACGCTCGGGACAGGCGCGCGAGGCCGTGCTCGCGGAAGACAAGATCGACGTCCGACGCCTCCACCGCCGCTCCCTCGCCGCCGCTCCAGCCCGCTCCCGTGCACGCCCGCGCCGAGACGTAAACCTCGCTCGGTTCGGGGGCGGGCCTGTCGCGGGACTCGCTCCTCTTTTCGCTCGCCGCGAGCCTGAGGACTTTGCTACACCCGCGTCGCGAGCGGCAAAAGGGAGTCTCGCCCCGCGCCACCCGCCCGCTCCCGAGCGACGCCGGCGGAGCGGCCGGGGCCAACGTGCCGGCGCAGGCTGGTCTCTGAGATCCCGAGGGAAAGCGAACTGCGGCCGAGGGTCGAAGAGACTTGCCGAGGCCGGCGCTGGGGCCAGGGCCGCGAAGCGCGGCGAGCGAGTCCCTAGACCTCGCGGAGCGCCGACACGATCTTCAGCCGGGCCGCGCGGAACGCGGGGAAGAACCCGCCGAACAATCCCATCGCGACGGAAAAGACGATCCCTCCGAGCATCAACGGTCCGGTGATCTCGAAGTTGAAGAGAATGTCGGAGAAGGTGCGGAAGTTGTTCGTCCCGACCGGCCCGGTCAGGATCGTGTGGACGAGGGCGACCGCGAGCACGACCCCGACGGCTCCCCCGGCGAGCGCCAGAAGGACAGATTCGATCAGGAAGGAGAAAGAGAACGGACCGGCGGGAATACCCGAGGGCCCGCAGCGTCCCGATCTCGCGCGTGCGCGCGGTCACCTGCGCGTACATCGTGTTCATCGCGCCGAACGCGGCGCCGATCGCCATCATCACGCCGACCAGATAAGCGAGATACTTGATCGGCGTCGCCGTCTGCATCTGCTCCGCGTAGTACTTGGTTTCCGTCTTCCCTTCGAGCTTGACGCGCTGGTCGCCCTTCACGCTCGCGATGATCCGGTCGCGGGACGCCGCGTCGGTCGTTCGAAGGACCATCGACGATGCGCCCGGGCCGCGGTGGATCTGGCCTTCGAGATTGTGGAAATCCACCCAGATCTCGGAATCGTACGGGGTGTTCCGCCCGTCGAAGACACCGACGATGACCCATCGCTCCGAGCCCGCCTTGAGAACGTTTCCGAGGTCGCAATTCGCGAATCGCTGCGCGACGCTCGACGGAACGATCGCCTCGTCGGTCCCGGGATTGAACATCCGGCCGCGCACGAGCTTGAGCGTCGGCCGGATTTCGAACGCCACGGGCAGCTCGACGCCTCGGACCTGGACGTTCGTCTTCGTTCCGTCCCGTTTCGGCGTGTTGACGAGGACGACGAGCTCCGGCGAGGCCAGCGCGTTCCCCTTCGCGTCGCGCTCGACACCCGGAAGCGTCTTCAGCGTGTCGATCTGGTCCGGCGCGACGAAGGACTGCATCTCCGACTGTGCTCCCGTTCGCATCACGACGACGTTCCGATCGGAGACCGTCTGCGTGAGGGTCTTCGTGATGCCCTCCACGAGAGACATGATCACGATGAAGACCGTGACGACGAACGCGATGACCATCACGGTCATGCCCGTCGATACCTTCCGGACGAACAGGTTCCGGAGGTTGTACTTGAGCGGGATCGCCATCAGACGACCTGCCGCAGGCCGTCGACGACCTTGATTCGCGAGGACCGGATGGCCGGAACGATCCCCGAGAGGATTCCGATGCCGACGGAGACGAGGAACGCGAAAAGGAGCGTCGACCCGGTCACGCGAAAATTGTAGGTGAACGGAGCGGCGGGGGTGTGCTTCAGGCCCTCGACCATGCCGTGGATCAGCGGCACCGAGAGAAGCACTCCGATCGCGCCGCCGAGAAGCGACAGGATGATCGTCTCGAACAGCACGATCGACAGCACGTGCCGCCCCAGGAAGCCGAGCGCGCGCATCACCGCGATTTCGGTGACGCGCTCGCGGGCGGACATCGCGATCGTGTTCGCGACGATCAGGACGATCACGAAGAGCACCGCGATCATCACGGCGCGGATGAAGAGCTTGACGTTGCCCATCATTTCCGTGAACTGCAGCTGGAACTGCTTCTCCGACATCGCCTTCGTCGGCGCCGAGGAGTTCTCGAACAGCGCGTTGATCGTGTTGCAGATCGGCCCGACGTTCTGCGCCGTGTTCGCCTTCAGGTAGTAGATCCCCGTCTGGCCCCGCCGGCCGAGAAAAGAATTCTCGAGATACTTGTTGTCGAAGAAAATGTTTCCCTCGTCGATCGACGTGTACACGCCGCGCAGGACGAGATCCAGGGGAATCGAAATGTAGGTTCCGCGGATCTGGATGCGGTCGCCGATCTTCCAGTGATACCGGTTCACGAGCTCCTTGCCGGCGATGAACGCGTCGCGCTCTCCCTGCCACGCCTTGATCTGCGCCGGATCGATCTTGTAGTCGTCGAAGATCTGCGGCCACGTTTCCGGATCGGTCGAGAGCTGCCCGAAGAAGTTCTCCGGCTTGTCGTCCTTGTAGACGCCGCCGAACCAGATCTCGGGAGCGACGGCCACGACCCCCGGAATCTGCGCGATCCGCTCGCGGTAGGCGAGCGGCATGAAATTCGCGAGACCCGTGGCATGCTGGACGACGATCCGGTTTCCGCCCGCGTTCTGGTCGTACGACAGCGCCTTCAGAAGCGACGTCAGGATGACGATCAGCACGAGCACCATGACGATCGAGCCCATCGTCAGGAAAGTTCGCGTCTTCTTCCGGAAGACGTTCTTCCAGATCAGGTGAAAGAACTTCACGTCCGCTCCCCCGCGACCGCCCGGCCGGCGCTGTCGACGAGCACGCCCTTCTCGAGGTGAACGAGCCGGTGCGCATGGCTCGCGGCCTTGAGGTCGTGCGTCACCATGACGATCGTCTTGCCGAATTCCTTGTTGAGACGGCTCATGAGCGTCAGGACTTCCTCCCCGGACTTCGCGTCGAGGTCTCCCGTCGGCTCGTCGGCGACGAGGAGCTTCGGGTCGGTCACGACCGCCCGCGCGATCGCGACGCGCTGTTCCTGCCCGCCGGAGAGCTGGCGCGGATAGTGGTCCATCCGGTCCGAGAGGCCGACGATCGCAGAGCGCCGCGCGCACGTGCTCGCGGCGCTCCTTTTTCGAAAGGTGCGTCAGGAGCAGCGGCAGCTCGACGTTCTCGAAGGCCGTCAGAACCGGAATCAGGTTGTACAGCTGAAAGATGAACCCGACGGTGTTCGCCCGCCATCGGGCGAGATCCGTCTGCGACAGCTTCGCGATGTCGATCGCCGGCGACGACGACGCGGCCCCGGGTGGGAGAATCGATCCCGGCGATGAGGTTCAGCAGCGTCGTCTTTCCGGAGCCCGAAGGCCCCATCAGCGCGAGGTATTCCCCCTGCGGAACGTCGATCGACAGGTCCTGGAGGACGACGACTTCCTCCACGCCCCGTCGGTAGATCTTCGTGACGTGATCGATCGAAATCAGCGGCTCGGCCATTTCACTCTCCCTTGAACTTTCACTCTTTCTCCGTCCCGGACCTGCGCCTTCGCCGCGTCGGCGACGAGCTTCTCGCCGCCCTGCAGCCCTTCGAGGATCTCGACCTGGCCCTGGTTTTCCTGTCCGGCCCTGACCGCCCGGAAAGCTAGCCCGTCCGTCGGCGACCAGATAGACGCCCGGCGCGCCCTCGCGCGACGCGAGGGCGGATTTCGGAACGAGCACGTGCGTCTTCGTCTGCGCTCCGGCCGTCGGCTTCTCGGTGAAGTTCACGCGCGCCGACATGTCGGGAAGGATGTTGTCGTCCTTGTCGTCGATCGCGACCTTCACCTTGACGGTCCCCTTCGACCGGTCGGCCGTCGGAATGACCTGAAGAAGCGACCCGTGGTACGCATGATCCGGATACGCATCGAGCACGATCTCGGCGGGCTGCTTCGGGCGGAGCCGGCCGAGGTTCGACTCGTTGATGTCCGCGCCCACGTAGAGCGTCGAGAAGTCCACGAGCGTCACGATCGCTCCCCCGTTGGCGGAGCCCTGGCCGGGCGAACCGTAGGGCGAGACCGCTTCGCCGACATGGGCGCGTTTCGCGATGACGCGCCCCGAAAACGGAGCGCGAATCTCCGCGTAGTCCTCCTGCGCTTCGACGTAGTGCACCTTCGCGCGGCTCGACGCTTCCGCGGCGATCGCGGCATCGACGCTCGAGGCAGGAGTGAGTCCGGCTTTCAGCAGGGCGCGCTGCCGCGCCAGATCCGCCGACGCGTTGACCCAGGCCGCCTTCGTGTCCGCCAGCTGCGCGTCGAGGTCCACCTTGTCGAGACGGGCGAGGACCTGCCCCTTTTTCACGCGGTCACCCTCCTCGACGTACAGCGCGACGACCTTCGACGTGATCTTCGGAGAGAGGTCGGCCTTCGTGTCCGCCTCCACGTATCCGGTGGCGGAAAGCATGGTCGCGGCCTGTCCTTCGGTCACGACGGAGGAGCTCACCGTCTCGACCTGTTTGACCGACCAGACGCGCGTCGCCAGGACGTAGATTCCCGCGCCGACGGCGAGCGCCAGCACCGAGAACAAGATCATTGTTCCGAATGGTTTGCGCTCTTTCTCCGGCTCTCGATCGCGGTTGATTCGAAGCGCGGAGAGATCGTCCTTGGCTTCCATCACGATCATTCTACGCGAAAGGTGTGAAGGGGTTTAGTTGAGCCAGACATGGATCGCCACCACAACTGCGAGCACGATCATCATTCGGAAATGCCACGCCCGAATCCTTGAACGAGCCGGCGGTGTCGACCCTTTCAACGCCAACCCGAGCGCAATCTGGAGCAGCATGAGGAAGAGTGCCGCGGTCGCAAAACGCAGGCCGGTCGCGTTTACACCCCTCATCTGGCGCGTTTGCATCGGAATCCAGCCGTGGACGAACGACAACAGGGGCAACAAGCCCCCCACCCAGTAGTGCGGCCACATTCGATCACGACGGAAGAGATAGGGGATCGAAATCTCGAAAGCAATCAGGACGAGGGCGGTCCAACCGGCGGCCAGTGTCAGGAACACAGGTCTCATGCGCGGAGACGATTCTGGAGTCCGTACCGCGGTAGAGAGTCAAGCGCGCTGTGCCGGGCAGGCGGGCGCCGGGCGGGCTCCCGGCTTCTGGAGAGCGGAAGCGAGACGGGCTTCGATGGCGCGCAGAGCGTCGATCTTCGCGCGGATGGTCTCCAATTTCGCCTGGGCGAGGCGAATGATCGACCGCACTTCCTTTCTCCGAACGGTCCCCGCAGCCAACGGCATGGCGATCGAGGCGTGCAGCCGACGGAGCTCTCGCACTTCATTCAGAGTGAATCCCAGTCCCTGGCAGCCTTTGACGAAGAGAATGGTCTCCAGGTCGGACTCGTCGTAGATCCGATAACCCGCCGGCGACCTCGCGGGGCTGCGAAGCAGACGCCGCCGTTCGTAAAAACGGATCGTCTGGATGTTGACCCGGGCCCGGGTCGCCAGTTCGCCGATGCGCATGGGAGCTCCTTATTTCCACGCGCCGAGGAGGCGGCGCACCGCGACGATCTCGCCCAGGTGGAAGGCCGTGTGGTCGGCCGTGAGCAGGATCTCGCGAAGATACGTCTGGCCGTCTCCGTGCGGGATGCGCGCGGTCAGCTTCAACTTCGGGTTCGCGGCGAGACGGGCGATCGCGCGGCGGTCTGCGCGGTACGCGGCGACGCTCCTCCCCCACGCGCGGGCGCTCGGCGGAGCCGGCTTCTTCGGCCAGTAGTCGTCGGGCCATTTCGGGGCGCGGTACGTCGGGTCGCGGCAGAAGTCGAGGATGTCGCGCTGGGCGAGACGGATGTGCTCGAGAAGCTGCCAGAGCGAGTACGGAAGCTTTTTAGGCCGGACCCCGAGGAGCTTCGCCGGGATGCCCCGGACGGCGGCGTCGAAATCGACGTGGGCCTCTCCCGAGCTCAGCAGCCGGACGAGCTGCTCGCGGATCGGATCGCGCTTCTTCATCGATGACCTCCTCGAATCATTCCTCCAGGAACTCGACGACGCCCGTCTCCAGCGAATACTCGGCTCCCACGACGAGCAGGCCGTCGCTCTGGATCAGCTTTTCCAGTATCCGGGAACCGTGCCGCAAGTGATCGACCGACACGCCGACATTGGCGCGAACGGCCTCGCGCACGAGCGCGTCCCGGTCGTTCCGGAGATCGGTCTTCAGCAGCCCCTCGACGGACGGCCGTACCCGGTCGACGATCGAGCGGAGATTCGGCGATTGATGCTCCGCCGGCTGCTGGAGCTCCTCGAGCGTGGCGAGGATCGCCCCGCACTCCGAGTGCCCGATCACGACGACGAGCCGGGTTCCAAACCGCGACGCCGCGAACTCGATGCTTCCGACCTGCGAAGGGGCGACGATGTTGCCGGCGACGCGGATCACGAAGAGGTCGCCGAGGCCCTGGTCGAAAACGATCTCCGCGGGAACGCGCGAGTCGGAACATCCGAGGACGATCGCGAACGGGCTCTGCTTCTTCGCGAGCTCGGCCCGGCTGACGGCCGCCTGGCTCGTCTTTCCCTCCACGAAGCGCCGGTTGCCCTCGCGAAGACGGTCGAGCGCTTCCCGCGCAGAGATCATCGGGAGGCCTGCTAGATGTGGATCGCGTGGCCGTTGGCGGCCGCTTCCGACGCTTCGTGGATCGCCTCCGCGAGCGTCGGGTGGGCGTGGACGGTGCGCGCGAGGTCCTGGGCCGTCGCTTCGAGCTTCATGGCGGCGCCCGCCTCGGCGATCAGCTCCGTCGCGCTCGGCCCGATGACATGGACGCCGAGCACCTCGCCGTACTTCTTGTCCGAGACGATCTTCACGAAGCCCTCGGTGTCGTTCAAGACGCGCGCCTTGCCGATCGCGGCAAACGGGAACCTGCCGACGACGACGTCGTGGCCGCGCTCGCGAGCCTTCGCCTCGGTCAGGCCGATCGAGCCGATCTCCGGATGGCAATACGTGCAGCCGGGAATCTGGTCGTAGTTCAACGGATACGTCTCCGCGCCCGCCATCGTTTCTACCGAGACGATCCCCTCCGCTTGCGCGACGTGCGCGAGCCACGGTGTCGGCACGACGTCGCCGATCGCGAAAACGCCCGGAACGTTCGTGCGGCAGTTCGCGTCGATCGTGATGTAACCCCGCTCGGTCGCCACACCCAGCTTCTCGAGGCCGATTTTCTCCGACAGGGGCTTTCGCCCGACGGCGACGAGAAGCTTCTCGGCCTTGAGCGTCTCGGTCTTCCCGCCGGGCGTCCGGGCGAGCACCTCGACTCCCTGGTCGTTTTTCGTGATCGTCTCGACCTTCGTGTCGACGAAGCTCGCGATGCCCTGTTTGCGGAACGAGGCCGCGAGCTCCTTGGAAACCTCCTCGTCCTCGACCGGCACGAGGCGGGGCAGCATTTCGACGATCGTGCACTTCGCGCCGAAGCGCGCGAACATCGAAGCGAATTCCACGCCGACGGCGCCCGAGCCGATGACGACGAGCGACTTCGGGACTTCCTTGAGCTCCAGGATCGAGTCGGAATCGAGGATCGTCTGGTGGTCGGTCGCTGCGATCGGGAGCTGCCGCGGGTTCGACCCGGTCGCGATGAGGATGAACTTCGCGCCGAACGACGTTTCGTTCCCCGCCGCGTCGACGACCGAGACCGTCCGGTCGTCTTTGAGCGACCCGAACCCCGTGATCACGTCGACCTTGTTCTTCTTCATGAGAAACGCGATGCCGTTGCTGCTCTGACGCACGACCTTCGCCTTGTGCTTCATCGCGCCGGCCATGTCGAGACGAACCTCTTTGGCGACGACGCCCACGTCGCCCCCCTTTCGCGCCGACTCGAGCAGGTCCGCGGAGTGAAGCAGGGCCTTGGTCGGAATGCACCCGCGCAGCGTGCAGACGCCGCCGAGCGCGGCGTCCTTCTCCACGATCGCGGCCTTCATTCCGAGCTGGGAAGCGCGAATCGCCGCGACATATCCGCCGGGTCCGGAGCCGATCACCACGAGGTCGTAATTCGCCATTCGAGGAATATATCCGAAAGCCGGCCGGGCATTCTCGGCCCGTCATCGCGAGGCCGCAAGGCGGCCGTGGCGATCTGGCCCGGGGCGCCGGAGCAGATTGCTTCGCTCCGCTCGCAATGACAGGATCGCCCCAACGCATGAGGCCGCGCCGGCGACCCCGTCTTTCGATCGTCCCGCTTTTTGCGGCGGTTTTCCTGCTTCCCGGTTGCTCTTTTCAGCCGCGCGGCGAAGGGGTCTATTTCTTCGAAGGCAAGGCCGATCCCGCCGACGCGGAATTCACGCGCGAGCTGTCGAGCGCGACCGGCGAGCCCGCGCTCGGCGGGAACCGCTGTCTCCTTCTCGAGAACGGCGACCGCATGTTCCCGGCGATGCTCGAAGAGATTCGGCGCGCGAAATCGTCGATCAACCTCGAAACCTACATCTTCGGCTCCGACGCGACGGGAACGCGCTTCGCCCGCGCGATCGAGGAGCGGGCGCGGGCGGGCGTGCGGTGCCGCGTGCTCGTCGACGCCTGGGGAAGCCACACGCTCTCCAAGGGCCTGGAAGCCGAGATGAAGAAGGCGGGAGTCGAGTTCGAGCGTTTTCGCCCCCTTCTGCTGTTTCATCGCCTGAGGAACCGGACCCACCGCAAGATTCTGGTCGTCGACGGAAAGGTCGGGTTCGTCGGGGGCCAGGGCTTCGACGACCGGTGGGAGGGAGACGCGGATTCTCCCCGCCACTGGCACGACGCGGCCGTTCGCATCGAAGGACCGGGAGTGTCGAGGCTTCAGGGCATCTTCGCGGAGAACTGGATCGGCCAGAAACGGCCGGTTCCCTCCGGCCCCGGCGACTACCCCGTTCTCGATCCCGCCGGCGACGAAACGGTGATTTTCCAGCGGTCCTCGTTCGGCGAACGGAACTCCCGCTCGGCGCTGGGCTTCGACCTGCTGCTGCACGCCGCGAAGAAGGAGATCCGGATCGAGAACGCGTACTTCATCCCCGACGCGACCGCGATCGGGCTCCTGACCGACGCGGTCAAGCGCGGGGTGCGCGTGGAAATCGTCCTCCCGGGCCCCAAGAACAACCTCGGCTACGTCCGCGACGCTTCGCGCGCGCGCTACGGCCCGCTGCTCGAGGGAGGCGTGAAGATCTTCGAGTACCGTCCGACGATGATGCACGCGAAGACGATCGTGATCGACCGGACCTGGGCTTCCGTCGGATCCGCGAACATCGACAACCGCTCGTTTTTCCTGAACGACGAGGCGAACGTCCTCGTTCGCAGCCCCGCGTTCTGCGACGATCTCTCGGCGATGTTCGACCGGGACCTCGCCCGATCGGACGAGATCACCCTGGAGCGGTGGCGCTCGCGCTCCTTCGGAACGAAGCTGCTCGAGCGGTTCATCGGGCTGTTCCAGAGCGAGCTGTAGCAGCGTAGGTCATAATCCGGCCGTGAGATCCATGCGCCGAAGTCTCCTGTTCTTTCTTGCCCTTTCTCTCGCGTGCCAGCCCGGCCGTCCCTCGCGAGAAGGGATTCCGGTCGGCTTCTACGGCGCGCTCACCGGATCGACGGCCACGTTCGGCCAGTCGGGAAAGAAGGGAGTCTCTCTCGCGCTCGACGAGATCAACGCCCGGGGAGGCGTCCTGGGAAAACCCCTTTCCCTGAAAATCGAGGACGACCGAGGAGAGCCGGCCGAGGCCGCCTCTTCGGTGACGAAGCTGATCTCGCGCGACCACGTCGTCGCTCTCATCGGCGAAGCGGCTTCCTCCCGCACCCTGGCGGCGGCCCCGATCGCGCAGTCGAGCGAGGTCCCCATGGTCACGCCTTCGTCGACGAATCCCCAGGTCACCCGGGTCGGGACCTACGTTTTCCGCGTGTGCTTCACCGACGACTTTCAGGGCGAGATGCTCGCCCGTTTCGCGGCGGAATCCCTCCGGGCGAAAACGGCCGCCTTTCTCGTCGACGTTCGGAGCGACTACAGCGTCGGGCTCGCGGAGGCCTTCCGGAGGGCGTTTTCCCGGGCCGGGGGACGCGTCGTCGGCCGAGCAGCGATATTCGGAGGGCGACACCGATTTTTCCGCGCAGCTGACGCAGATCCGGAGCGCGGCGCCCGACGTCGTCTTCGTTCCGGGTTATTACACCGAAGTCGGCCTCGTCGCGCGGCAGAAACAATCGCTCGGCGTCGGGGGCGTGCTGCTCGGGGGAGACGGATGGGATTCTCCGCGGCTGACCGAGATCGCGGGGGCGGCCGCCGACGGCGCCTACTTTTCCAACCACTACTCGCCGCAGGACCCTTCGCCCGCGACGGCCCGATTCGTCTCCGCGTACCTCGCGCGCTACGGAGAGCTTCCCGACTCCGTCGCGGCGCTCTCCTACGACGCGGGCAAGCTCGTCGCGGAGGCGATCCGGCGGGCGGGAGAAGCTTCCGGGCCGCGGATCCGCGAGGCGCTCGCCGCGACTCGAGACTTCCCCGGGGTGACGGGCAACCTCACGTTCGACCTCGACCGCAACCCGGTCAAGTCGATCACGATCCTGAAAATCGAAGGTAGTCGCTACCGGTTCGTCGAGAAAATCGAACCGAACCGCCCGGCCATTCGCTCCGGCCGCTAATCCTCCTCGACCCTCGGCCGCAGTTCGCTTTCCCTCGGGATCTCGGAGGCCAGCGCCCGCAGCTCAGGCCTCAAGGTTTTCTGCTGTCGGTCGACGTGTCCCTCGGCTCGAGCAAGAGCTCGTCGAAGCCCACAACCGACGCTCCCTCGGCCAGCATCCCCGCGGCTCCCGGAGCGGGACCGGGGTCCGTCGCTTCGAGCGCGGTTTTTCCCGAGACCGTCACCGCGACGCGCGGGCCGGAGAGGTCGACGCCGATCGTTCTCCAGAGCGGCTCGTCGGACGTCACGCTTCCCGAAGCGAGAGTCCGGGCTCGCCCTTTTTCGACCCGGATGACGGCGACGCTCGACCCGCGCAGGTCGTAGACGACGCCGAGAAAGTTCTCCGGGTTCCGATACCGCACCGCGAGCCCCGCCCGGCAGGGGCTGCACGAAGCCTCCTTCCGCACCGAGACGGCGACCCGGCCGTCGAGAAAGTCTCCGGCCTCGGTCGAGAGCGCGAACCGGTATTGCCCCTCGGCTCCCGAAGAGCCCGTCTGGATCGCGACGTTCTCGAGAGTGACCGCTCGCGGGTCCGGGATCGCCTTCCAGGTCGACGCCGGGAGGCCCGGGGTCGATTCGTACCGGAGAAATGAGGGCGGAGACCCCGCGCGGTCGGCGTCGAAGTGGAGGCGAATCGAGGGGCTCGCCAGCGACAGAAATCCGGCAGCGACAATCCCGAAAATATTCATGCATCCCTCCTAAAACGACAGAATCGAGAACACGGTGTTTCCACAGGCCAGGAATGACTGTCGCGAATACGGATCGACGACGATCCGGACGTCCGCCGGAGCCGGCAGGTTCTCCGCGAGCGACTCCGCCCAGCGAGAGGCCTGCGAATCGAAGAACTCCGCGACGAGCGTCTCGTCGCTCTTTCCTCGGGCTCCCGCCAGCTCCCGGAGTTTCGCGACGTCGGAAGGAGTCAGATGAAAGTGGTAGCCGCCGCAATCCCGTTCGGCCGGAACGGCGTTTGTCGTCGACATCATTCCTCCGCCAGGAGCTTCTTGGAGATCACCATCCGCTGGATCTCGGAGGTCCCCTCGTAGATCGTCGTCACGCGCGCGTCGCGATAATAACGCTCGACCGCGTACTCCTTCGAATACCCGTATCCTCCGAAGATCTGGCACGCGCGGGCGCACACCGCGTTGCACATCTCCGAGGAAAACACCTTGGCCATTGAGGACTCCTTCGAAAATTTTCCCCCGTCGTGCTCGGAGATCCACGCCGCCCGGTGCGTCAGCAGCTCGGCCGCGTCGATCTGGACCTTCATGTCGGCGATCTGGAACGCGACCGCCTGGTGCTCGAAGAGAGGCACGCCGAACGTCCGGCGGGTGCGCGCGTGCTCGACGGAGTCTTCGAACGCGGCGCGCGCGATTCCGAGCGCCTGCGCCGCAATGCCGATGCGCGAATGGTCGAGCGTCGTCATCGCGATCTTGAACCCTTCGCCTTCGGCCCCGAGGCGGCGCGACTCCGGGATCTCCACGTTTTCCAGGAAGATGGACGCCGTTCGCGATCCGTGGAGACCCATCTTCTCTTCGTTCTTTCCGATCTGGAGCCCGGCGTCGGAGTCGCGCACGAGAAACGCCGTGATTCCCCGGGTGCCCGCCGAAGGGTCGGTCATCGCCATCACGACGTACCAGCGCGCGACGCCGGCGTTCGTGATCCAGGATTTCGAACCGTTCAGGACGTAAGAGCCGCCCTTCCGCTCCGCTCTCGTCTTCTGATTCGCCGCGTCGGAACCGGATTGAGGCTCTGTCAGCGCGTAGGCGCCCAGGCATTCGCCGGAGGCCAGTTCGCGCAGGATCGTCGTCTTCTGTTCTTCCGAGCCGAACTTCCAGATCGGGTAGCACGCGACCGAGTTGGTCACGCTCATGATCACGGCCACCGAAGCGTCGATTCGCGCGACCTCCTCGATCGCCAGGAGATACGAAAGCACGTCGAAGCCCGCGCCGCCAAATTCCGGCGGGATGAACATCCCCAGAAAGCCGAGCTCACCCATCTTCCGAACGAGGTCCGCGGGAAATTCGTGGGCGGTCTCGCGGCGTGCGATTCCCGGAGCGATTTCCTTCTCCGCGAAAGCGCGCGCCATCGCGCGCACGGACTCCTGCTCTTCGCTCGGCCGAAAATTCATGCCGTCGGCGGTCCCGCCGGGCCCCGGCGGCGCCCGCGACGGCGCCGGAATCGCCGCCGCTTTCCGGCGGGCGCGCTGCCGGGCTGCGCCGCCGGCCCCGGCCCGGGCGTACCTGGACCGGGCGGACCCTGCCCGGGCGGTCGTCCCGGCGGCGCGGGACGAGGGGGCGGAGGCGGCTGCCCTCCCCGCCTGCCGGAAGGCCCCGGGGGTCCGCCCGGCCGCGGAGGGGGCCCGGACCGCGGCTTCGGCTTCCGAGGCTCCGGCTTCCGGGGTTCCGGCGTATCGACCCACCCGTCTTCCAGATGGCGAAACGTGACGTCGATCACGGGCCGGTCGGAGCGCCGCCGCAGAAAGTCGACGACCTGCGCCCGGATGGGAGCCTGCGCGTCGTCGATGATCGCCGGGATCCTCTCGGCGTCGTACAGCACCATTCGCGTCCACCGAATGCGCTTCTCCCCGCCCGCTACCGTCCCGTAGACCATGACGAAGGTGTCGTGCTCATGGTCGAGCAGGTACTCCCGAAATTCGAGGTCGGGCAGCGCTTCCGCGATCAGACCCTGGAGGAGCGCCAGATGCTTCTCCCCTTTCTCGAAGGTCTGCTCCATCGACACGACGCGATCCCGGAACATTTTCGTGCTGGGCATCGTTCGTACTCCTGATCTACTTCCCGAAGATCTCGCGGGCGATCACGACCCGCTGAATTTCACTGGTTCCCTCGTAGATCTCGGTGATCCGCGCGTCCCGAAAATTTCGCTCGACAGGGAACTCTTTCGTGTAGCCGTAACCGCCGTGGATCTGAAGGGCCTTCGTCGAGACCCGCTGCGCCATCTCTGCGGCGTACAGCTTCGCGATCGCGGCCTCCTCGGTAAACCGCCCGCCCTTTTCCGCGGCTTCGTCCTTCCGGGCGGCGGCGCGCCAGGTCAGCAGGCGCGCGGCGTCGATCTCCGTCGCCATGTCCGCAAGGTAGAAGCGCAGGACCTGGAATTCCGAGATCGCATGGCCGAAGACGCTGCGCTGGCGGGCATACTTCCGGGCGGCCTCGAAGGCGCTCCTTGCGATCCCCACCGCCTGGGCGGCGATGCCGATGCGCCCGCCGTCGAGGGTGGTCATCGCGATCTTGAAACCGTCTCCTTCCGCCCCGAGGAGATTCCCGGCGGGCACCTCCACGTCGTTCAAGAAGATCTCGACGGTCCCCGAGGCGTTGACCCCGAGTTTCACCTGATGTCGCGAGCGGTCGAAGCCCCGGCTGCCCGTGTCCACGAGGAACGCGGAGATGCCGCGGTGCTTCCGGGCCGCGGTCGGTGGCCGCGAACACGATCGCGACGTCGGCTTCTCCCCCGCACGTGATGAAGATCTTCTCGCCCTGGAGCCGGTAGACGTCCCCGTCGCGAACCGCCCGGGTCTTCTGGTTCGCCGCATCGGAACCCGCCTCCGGCTCCGTCAGGGCGAAGCAGCCGAGCATCTCGCCGCGAGCGAGCGGAGCCAGGTAGCGCTTCTTCTGCTCGTCCGTTCCAAATTTCGCGATCGGGTCGCAAACCAGCGAGTTGTTGACGGAAAGGATCACTCCCATGTTCGCGCAGGCGCGCGAGATCTCCTCGACGACGATCGCGTACGCGAGCGTGTCCATCCCCGCCCCGCCGAGCTCCTCGGGCACCGCGACGCCCGCGAAGCCGAGCTCTCCCGCCTGGCGGAAGCATTTTCTCGGAAACTCGCCGGTCTGGTCGATTTCGGCCGCGAACGGAGCAACGGACGCTTCCGCAAAGTCGCGCGCCGCCTGCCTCACCAGCCGATGTTCTTCCGAAAGGTCGAAGTTCATCGCGAGGGGAACCGCGCCCTTCTCTTCTCGAAGAACGCGTCGATCCCCTCCCGCTTGTCGGGAAGCGCGTTGAGCAGCGCGAACTCGGCGCGCTCGAGCGCGAGCGACGCCGCGCGCGAGGGAAAACTCATCCGCCGCGCGGCCGCGAAGCGGGCGGAGGGCGAAAGCGACGCTTCCGAGAAGGACTTCTCGATCTGCTCCCGGGACCCGATTCCGTCGATCCATCCCTCTTCGAAGGCGGATTCGGCCGGAATTTCCGGCGACAGGGCGAGCCGGTACGGCAGCCGCCTCACGCCGCGGCGGGCCAGGCGCGAAACGGACGCGGCCGATTCGCCCTCGCGCAGGACCAGGACCGTCTCCGGGGCCGCGAAGATCAGGTCGCAGTCCAGGGCGGCGTCGAGCGACTCCGGCGAAATGCGTCCGGCGAGAAATGCGTATTCCATGGGCCTCGGATCGTAACAGATGACGCCGTTGCACCATTGCGTGCGTCCGGGCGCTCCATTCGGAGAGAACCTTCGAGTCTCTTGAACGGCGGCTTCTAGGGCTTCTGCTCTTTCGGAGCCTCCGGGGGGGCAAGAGAAGCCTGGGCCATCGCCTCGAATTTTGAGTCGAGATCCCTCGGATCGTCGGGTTCCTGCTCCGACTCGGAGATCATCTGAAGCTCCACCCGAAAGGGCTTTCCGATTGCCTTCGGTGCGGCGTCCTTGTCATAGACGAAACTGAATATCGGAGGTTTGACGGAGCCGGCGTGCGGGCTCATCGGCCCCGCCGTCCCGGAGCTGGACATCTCGGGCCCGCCGCCGCCCCCCGCGGAGAAAGAATCGACGCGCGTCACGTCGGTCTTGTTGCCACTCTGGCCCTTTCCCCGTTCGATCGAGGAAGGGGGTCCAAGAACGATGACGACTTTTCCGCGCAGCGTTTCCGAGCCCTTCGTCTTTCCCGAGGAGAAATACTTGTCCGCGATAGCGGCGCGCTCTGCCAGCATCTTGTCGAAATTCGGCCCGCGCTTCGCCTTGTAATCGGCGATGAATGTTTCCGCGTCCGCGTCGGTCTTGAGGTCCTTAAATTGCGACCTCTCCGACTCGGTCAAAAAGTACGCCTCCGGCGACTTCTCCCAGGTTTTGTACTTCTTCGACAGCCCCGCGCCAAAAGCGAGCGGGATCGCGGACACAACGAGAAGGAATGCGAGAATCAGACTCTTCATGTTCGGCCTCCGAGAGTGAGTTTACTTCGGATTCGCGCTCTCCGGAGGCAGGATCGACGCCTCCGCCATCGCCTCGAATTTCTGGTCGAGCCCCTGCGGGTCTTCCGGCTCCTGATCGGCTTCCGTGAAGAGTTTCAATTCCACCCGGAAGGCCTTTCCGATCGCTTTCGGCGCCGCTTCCTTGTTGTAGACGAACGTGAACATCGGAGCCTGTGCGGCGTTCGCGTGCGGGCTCATCGGCCCCGCCGTTCCGGAGCTGGACATCGCGACCCCGCCGTTGCCGCTCGAGAAGTTGTCCACGCGCGTCGCGTCGGTCTTGTTGCCCGCGTCGCCCTTTCCCCTCTCGATCGACGAGGGAGGCCCGAAGACGATGACGACCTTGCCGCGCAGCGTTTCGGAGCCCTTCGTCTCGCCCGAGGAAAAATACTTGTCCGCGATCGCGATCCGTTCGGCGAGCATCTTCTCGAAGTCGGGACCGCGTTTGGCTTTGTAGTCGAGAACGAAATTCTGGGCGTCCGCGTCGGTCTTGACCTTCTTCCACTGGTCCCGTTCGGAGGTCGTCAGGAAGTAGGACTCCGGCGACTTGTCCCAGGTTTTGTATTTCTTCGACAAGCCCGAGCCGAAGACGAGCGAAGCCGCGGAAAGAATCAGAACGAGCGCGATAATCGTTTTTTTCATTTTCAACCTCTGGCGTAGAGCTTACTTCGAGTTCGGTGTTGTCTGCGCGGCAACAGAGGCCTGAGCCACGGCTTCGATCTTCGCGTCGAAGTCGCGGGGATCCGCCGGCTCCTGGTCCGCTTCGGAGTACATTTTCAATTCCACCCGAAAGGCCTTTCCGAGAACGCTCGGGGCGTGTTCCGCGTCATAGACGAACGTGAACGTCGGAGTCTGCACCGCGGCCGCATGCGGACCCGCAGGCGAGGCCGTTCCCGCCGACGAGATCGTCGGCTGCGAGTCCCGGCCGTTGTCGCTGGAAACCGCCTGGATCGCCGTCACGTCCGCCTTCGCGGCGCCTTTCGGCGCCGCGTCCCGCTCGATCGACGAGGGCGGTCCGAAAACGATGACGACCTTGCCGCGCAGCGTTTCGGAGCCCTTCGTCTCGCCCGATGAGAAATACTTGTCCGCGACCGAGATCCGCTCGGCCAGCATCTTCTCGAAATCCGGGCCGCGCCTGGCTTTGTAGTCGAGAACGAAGTTCTGAGCCTCCGCGTCTGTCTTGACCTTCTTCCACTGGTCCCGTTCGGAGCTCGTCAGGAAGTAGGCCTCCGGCGACCTGTCCCAGGCCCTGTACTTCTTCGAAAGCCCCGCGCCGAAAGCGGGCCCGAACACCGACACCGTCAGCAGAAATCCAAGAATCGGTTTCCTCATTTCCAGCCTCCTCAAGAGCGCTTATTTCGGGTTGGGACTCTCCGAAGCGGTCATCGAGGCCTGAGCCACGGCTTCGAGCTTCGAGTCGAAGTCGCGGGGGTCCGCCGGCTCCTGATCCGCTTCGGAGTACATCTTCAGCTCCGCCCGAAAGGCCTTTCCGATCGCCTTCGGTGCGTGCTCCTCGTCGTAGATGAACGTGAAGACAGGAGTCTGCGCGCCGCTCGAGTGCGGGCCCATCGGCGAAGGCGCTCCTGAATTGGAGAGCGCGGAACCTTCGCCCTTGGCGTCGACGGAGTTGACGCGGCTGAGGTCGGCGTTCGCCTTACCGGCCTTGCGGGGCTCTTTCTCGATCGAAGAAGGAGGGCCGAAGACGATGATGACCTTGCCGCGCAGCGTCTCGGAGCCCTTCGTCTCGCCCGAAGAAAAATACTTGTCCGCGATCGCGATCCGGTCGGCGAGCATCTTCTCGAAGTCGGGGCCGCGCCGGGCCTTGTAGTCCAGGACGAAGTTCTGCGCGTCGGCGTCCGTCCTGACCCGCTTCCACCGGACGCGCTCGCCGTTCGTCAGGAAATACGCCTCCGGCGACTTGTCCCAGGTCTTGTACTTCTTCGACAGCCCGTCGCCGAAAACGGCCGAAGCGGCGAAGAGCAATGCGAGAGAAGCGAGCGTCTTTTTCATGATTCCTCCTTTGGCACGAAGCGCAAGGAATCCCCTTGCATTGGACCAAAGAAGACGGTCAGGAGACTATCGAAATCCTGCTGTTTCCATCCCCTCCGGCGACGCGGCGTGATCCGGCGGGCGAACGCGTCGACCTCGGCGGCGTAGCCTTCCCAGGAATGGCGCCGGGCGAGCGCCGAAAGCGCGCTTTCGTAGCTCGCGACTCCGCGCCCGAGGACCCGGACGACCGCGCCGGCGAGCCGCGCGGCGTCGTTTTCCGGCACGAGCTCGCCCGAGGCGTCCGAGACGAATGGAGCGAACCCGGACAAGTCCGAGGCGACGACCGGCCGTCGCGCCGCGATCGCTCGGGCGGCGATGCCGGAGCCCGAATTCTTGCGGTAGGGACAGACGACCACGTCGCAGGCGGCCAGCCAGAGATCCATTTCCTCTTCGGCCACGTAACGATCGACGAGGGTCACGTTCGAGGCGACGGGACGTTTCATGTATTGCTCCACGGATTCGCGCGAGTCGGGGAAAACCTCCCCCACGAGGGCGATGCGAGCGCCCGTCTCCGCGACGACGGTCGGGGCCGCGTCGAAGAGCACGTCGAGGCCCTTGTAGGGCCGGATCAAGCCGAGGAAGAGAACGAGCGGCCCGTCGACCCCGCAGCCGCCTTCGCGCCTCGTCCCGGTCGGGCCGCGGCCGCTCGTCGATCGGGTGCGGCAAGACGAGGATCGGCCGGTTGCCGAGGCGGCTCTCCAGGATCTCGCGGTCCTGCTCCGACTGCGCGATCGCCGCGTCGGCCGATTCCAGCCCGATGCCAGGCGAGTCTCTTCTTCCAGGGAACGCTCTCGTGGTCGAAGACGTGGTGGCAAAGGATCACGTTTCGAAACGACGGATCGATCCGGCGCGCTTCGCGGAAGACCCCGCGCAGCGGTAGAGCCCAGAACGCCGTCCACCACGGGGCGACGAGAGCGCTCGCGCCGCAGCCAACGGCCGCCGCTCCCGCCTTTTTCCAGGAGAGCGGATTCGCCCAGTCCAGAATCGGGTCCGCCCGCGGCGAGCCCTCAGCGTTTTCGAGCGTGTCGAAGCGCCGGGGATTCAGGAACCTCGGATACGCCCGAGAGTAGGAGAAAAAACCCGCGAGACTTCCCCCGAGCGCCCTCGCGAGGAGGTGCGTCTGGTGGGCGATCCCGCCGCGATCCGGCGGCGCGGGCCCGAGAAGAGCGATGCTCACGTCTGCCTCGCCAGAAAGAACGCCTTCAGGTACTCCGTCTCCGGGCAGTCGATCGAGACGGGGTGGTCCGGGCCCGCTCCCGCCTTTTCGAGGATCGAGAAAGTCGTCCTCGAATCGAGCGCGGCGGCGAAGAGGATCTTCTGGAACAGGTCCTGGGACACGTGGCCCGAACACGAGCACGCCAGGAGGATGCCCCCGGGCGCTACGAGCGACATCGCGAGCCGGAACACGTCCTTGTAGCCGCGAGCCGCCCGATCGACGTCGCGCTTCTTCCGCGCGAAGGCCGGAGGATCGCAAACGACGACATCCCACGACTCCCCCGCGCCGACGCGCCGCCGGAGCTCCTGGAAAACGTCGCCCTCGACGAAGTCTTCGGACGAGGCCTCGAAGCCGTTTCTCGCGCGGTTCTCGCGCGCCCCCGCGAGCGCCGATTCCGACGAATCGACATCGACGGCCCTCGCCGCCCCTCCCGCGAGCGCGGCAACGGAAAATCCCCCGGTGTAGGAAAAGAGATTGAGGACTGTTCGCCCCTCCGCGAGTCGCCGGACGCGATGTCGGTTTTCCCGCTGATCCAGAAAAAAGCCGGTCTTCTGTCCTGTCGAGATTTCAGCGGAAAAATCCAGGCCGTGCTCGCGGAACGACGCCCCGGGCGGGTCCACGGGCTCGCGGCCGGAGCCGGTTTCGTCGTCGGCGCGGATCACGAGACGCTCCGGCGAGAAGACTTCCCGGTAGGCGGTCTCGATCTCGCTTCGGCGGCGACCGGCGCCTTCCGAGGTGAAAACGAGGACGTCGGTGTCACCGTAGCGGTCCGCGACGAGGCCCGGCGTGCGGTCGCCTTCCGAGTGGAGCAGCCGGTATCCCGTCGTGTCCGGCGGAATCGTCCGCTTCCTCGCCGAGCGCGCCGCCTCGAATCGCGACCGGAGGAGGCGGGCGTCGACCGGCGCTGCGGAGAAGGTCCACAGACGCGCTTCGATCTGGGATGCGGGAGCGGCGAGCCCGAAGCCGAGGGTCTCTCCGGAAGACGACCGGACCTGCGCCAGGCCGTCTTCCGGATCGCCTTCCCGCCGGGCCACCGCGCCGGAGAATACCCACGGGTGGCGGCGAAGGACGGACTGCTCTCTTCCCGGCTTGAGCGTCAGAGTCCACACGGCCGGAAGCTTAGCGGAATCGCCGATTTGGATTGACAGAATCGCGATCCAGGTCTTAAATATCTGGAATGGCAGACGAAAGCAAAGATCCGTACGCCGAGTTCACGGCGAGGGATCTGCTCAAGCTCGGCCTTGCGGCGTTGAAGGCGAAACGAATCCCGGAAGCCAGCGGAATGCTCTTCGAAGTGTGCGAGAGGTTCGCGCGCAACGGCGAGCGCGTTCCCCCGACCGCGCTCTCGCTCTACGCCCTGACGCTCGCCTACCAGAACCGAATGAAGGACGCGATCGATACCTGCCGGCTGGCGCTTCGACGCGAACCCGACAACGCAACGTCGCGGCTCCACATGGCTCGAATTTATCTTCTCGCCGATTCCCGACGGCGCGCGTTCGACGAATTGCAGAAGGGCCTCGCGATTTCCCCGAGGAACGCCGACCTGCTCTCGCTCCAAAAAGAGCTCGGCGCCCGCCGCAAACCGGTCATCGCGCTCCTCGCGCGCGAAAACCCGATCAACGTGAAGCTCGGAAAAGCTCGATCGCAGATTCGGAAGGCGCCGAAGCCGGCCTAGCCCTTCGGAATCGGATCCCCGGGACTCGCCGCCGGAAAGACGACCCGAAAGACCGCGCCCGAACCCGATTCTCCTTCGACCTCGACCTGCGCCCGGTGAAGAAGCGCCAGATGCTTCACGATCGCGAGCCCCAGACCCGTGCCCGGCCTCGCCTTCGACCGCGACGGGTCGATCTGATAGAAGCGCTGAAAGATCTTGTCGCGCTCCGATCGCGGGATGCCGGGCCCACTGTCGGAGATCGTGAGCACGGGAGACCCGTCTCGCAGGCCGAGCGAAGCCTCGACGGGAGATCCGTCGGGGGAAAACTTGATCGCGTTGTCGAGCAGGTTGTGGACGATTTGCACGAGCCTCTTGCGATCGCCCGACACGCGAATCTCGCGGTCTCCCGAGACGCGGACCGCCACCCCGCGCTCGGAGGCCTGGCGCGCCAGATCCCCGGCGACCTCGTCGACGACCGGCAGGAGCGCCACCTCCTCCCACGCGAGCTCGATCGCGCCCGATTCCATTCGCGACAGGTCCGTCAGGTCCTCGATCAATTCGTGCATCCGCCGGGTCTGCCGTGCGATCAGCTCGGTCAGCTGAACGCTCTCGTCTTTCTCCGTTTCGCCCTCGAGCAGAGTTTCCGCGGCCGCCGCGATCGAGGCGACCGGGGTTCGAAGCTCGTGGGACACGTCGGAAACGAAGCGCCGCCTCATCGCCTCGGTGCGCGCCAGGCGCGTCACGTCCCGGAAGATCCCGACAGCCCTTCCCCTCGTGCCGCGCGGCAGCGGCAGGACGTCGACCTCCCACGTGACTTCATTCGGCCTCTTCCAGACGAAGGTCTCTTCCCGGCTCGAGTCCGAGTCGATCGCCTCCCGAAACAGCTCGTGGACCCGGGGATCGCGAACGACGTCGACGAGCGGCCGGCCGGCAGGGTCGGGGCATTCGAGCATTTTCGAAAAGGCGCTGTTCGCCTGGACGATCTCCGACTTCTCCCCGATGACGACGAGACCCGAGGGGAGCCGGTCGAACGCCGCGGCGGTCAGCTTTCGCTCGGTTTCCGCCGCCGCGAGCGAGGCCAACAGAGAGCTCTTCATGCGGCGAACGGCCTCGGAAAGGGCGGCTGCCTCCGGCTCGTCCTCCTCGGGCGCGTCGCGCGTGAGATCGCCTCGCGACACGGCGAGCGCGGCTTCGGTCACTCGCCGCAGCGGGGCCGAGAATCTTCGGCTCGCCAGGTGTCCGACCAGGAAAAGCACGAGGCACGCTCCGAAAATCGCCGCGCGCCCGAGAGAAAGCGTCCGGGACTCGTCGGCCTGAAGCCGATCGAGCGGATAGGCGAGCCGAATGAACCCGACCGTCGTCCCGGCCGCGTCGACACGGTCGGCGAGATAGATGAAATCGAGATCCAGCGTCGCCGAAAAACGACGCGAGGAGCCGGTGCCCTGGGCTCTCGCATCCCGGATCTCCGGGCGGTTCGCGTGGTTCTCCATGTTCGGGACCTGGGCAGGCGGGACCTCGCTGTCGGAGACGACGCGGCCGTCGGGACGGATCGCCGTGACGCGCGCCCCCAGGGTCCTGCCGGACGAGCGGACGAACGCGTCGAGCCCGGCTTCATCGCCGAACTGAGGCGCCGCCAGCCGGGCGAGCAGGGAGCACTCCGACGAAAGGCGATCGATCGCCCTCGCCTGCGAAGCCCGATCGAGCAGGAATCCCCAGAACGCGTTCAGGAGCACCGCAACGCCGAGCGCGAGAAGGCCGAAAAGGAGGGAGAATCGGGACGAGAGCTTCACGTGCCGGGCTGGCGGAACCGGTAGCCGAGCCCCACGACCGTCTCGATTCTCTCGTCGCCCAGCTTTTTCCGAAGCGACCGGATGTGCACGTCGACGGTGCGAGTCTCGACATCGGCGTCGTAGTCCCAGAGCCGCGCGAGAATCGTGTCTCGTGTCACCACCCGGGAACGATTGCGGATCAGCAGCCAGAGAAGGTCGAACTCTTTCTTCGTGAGGTGAACCGGAACGCCGTCCTTGACGACTTCGTAGCGAGCGCGATCGACCCGAAGGCCGGGCTGCTCGAACACCTCTTCTTCGGAGGTTTCGAAGGAGGCGACCCGACGCAGGTGAGCGGAGACCCGCGCGACGAGCTCCTTCATCGAAAAGGGTTTCGTGATGTAGTCGTCGGCGCCGATCTCGAACCCGAGCAGCTTGTCGCGCTCCTCCACCCGGGCGGTCAGCATGATGATCGGAATCTTCTTCGTGTCTTCCTGGGAACGCAATTCGCGGCAGAGAGCCAGCCCGTCGATGTCGGGAAGGTTCAAGTCGAGAATGATCAGGTCGAAAGGACGTTCGTGGAGAGCGCTGAGGGCCGCGATGCCCGAGGCGAAATGCTCCACGTGGTAGCGCTTCTCTTTGCGCAGGTTCACCCGAATCGTGTACGCGATGTCGGGATCGTCCTCGATGAGCGCGATTCGTTTTTGCGCCAACGTCCCTCTGTTCGAATCCTGCCCGTTCTTGCCGTTAACCGAATCGCCCGGTAATGTAGTCTTCGGTGATCTTCTCTCCGGGATTCGTGAAGATTTTGTCGGTTCGATCATACTCGACGAGCCTCCCCAGCATGAAAAATGCGGTTCCGTCCGAGACGCGCGCCGCCTGCTGCATATTGTGCGTCACGATCGCGATCGTGTAGCGCTCCTTGAGTTGATAGATGAGCTCCTCGACCTTCTGCGTGGCGATCGGGTCGAGCGCCGAAGCGGGCTCGTCCATCAGGATGACTTCCGGCTCGATCGCGAGGGCCCGGGCGATGCAGAGCCGCTGCTGCTGGCCGCCGGAGAGGCCGAGCGCCGGGTCGTCCAGTCGGTCCTTGACCTCGTCCCAGAGCGCCGCCTCCTGGAGCGACTTCTCGACCCGCTCGGCAATCTGCGACCGGCGGACGGTTCCGTTGATTCGAAGGCCATACGCGACGTTGTCGAAGATCGATTTGGGAAAGGGATTCGATTTCTGGAAGACCATCCCCACCCGGCGCCGAAGATCGACGATGTCGACGTCGCCCTCGTAGATGTCCGTTCCGTCGAGCAACACGTCGCCCTCGACGCGCGTCGCCGGAATGATGTCGTTCATCCGGTTGAGGCAGCGGAGAAACGTCGATTTTCCGCATCCGGAGGGACCGATCAACGCGGTGACCGATTTCTCCGGGATCGGCAGGGAAACGTCGAACAGCGCCTGACGTTTCGCCGTAGAAGAAATTGACGTGACGGGCCTCCATCCGCGGCTTCGCGGCGCCGGTGGCCGGGCTCGTTTGAGGTGGAACCGTCGTGATCGTCGTCATCGTGTCAACCGACCCTCATCCTTTCCAGTCGCCGCGTTGCGACTCGGGCCAGAACCGAAAAGAGGAACACGAGCATGATCAGCACCAGAGCGCCCGCCCATGCCAGACGATGCCAGTCTTCGTAGGGCGAAATCGCGTAGCTGTAAATCTGCACGGTCAAGCGACGCCGTCGGCTGGTCCAGCCGGTTGCTCCAGAACTGGTTGTTGAACGAGGTGAAGAGCAGCGGCGCCGTCTCCCCGGCGATCCGGGCGATCGCGACGAGAATCGATGTCAGAATTCCGGAAAGCGCCGCCGGCAAAATGATCGTGAATGCCGTCCGGGCGCGCGTGGCGCCCAGAGCCAGGCCGCCTTCGCGAAGGCTGTTGGGAACGAGAAGGATCAACTCCTCCGTGGCTCGGGTGACAATCGGGATCATCATCATCGCGAGCGCCACGCCGCCCGCGATCGCGGAGAACCGCCGCATGGGAATGACGACGAGCCCGTAGGCGAAGATGCCGATCACGATCGACGGGATTCCGTTGAGGATGTCGGCGCAGAACCGGATCGCCTGGGCCAGGCCCGTTCCCTTGTACTCCGCGACGTAGATCCCGGCGAGGACCCCGACCGGGACGGACAGAGCCGAAGCGATCGCGATGAGCTTGATCGTGCCGACGATCGCGTTGGCCATTCCTCCGCCCGTCTCGCCCATGGGCTTCGGCAGCTTCGTGAAGAAATTCCAGCTGAGCGAGGAGAACCCCTTCCACAGGCAGTAGAACAGGATCAGCGCGAGAGGCGCCAGCGCGAGCAACACCGCGAGCCCGCTCGCCGCAACCATGACGCTCGACAGCCCTTTGCGGAAGCGAAGGTTGCGCGCCCTCATGCCGGCACCGCCGCGACGGGCTGGGCGGCCGCTTCCGCGGCGCGCCTCTGCGGCTCGCGGGTCGTCGACCAGATGAGGAGCCGCGAGAACAGGCTGATCGCGAACGTGATCACAAAGAGAACGAGGCCGATCTCGAAGAGCGCCTGCAGGTACAGGTCGGTCGCCGCTTCGGAGAATTCGTTGGCCAGCACGGCGGCCATCGTGTGCTGGGGCGCGAACAAGGACAGGCGAGATCTGCGGGTTGTTGCCGATGAGCATCGTGACCGCCATCGTCTCGCCGAACGCCCGGCCGAAGCCCAGCATGATGGCCCCGATGAGGCCCGTGCGCCCGTAGCGCATCGCCACGAGCGTCGCCTCCCATTTCGTCGCGCCGAGCGCGTACGCCGCCTCGCGCTGCGTCATGGGAACGGCCTTGAGCACCTCCCGCGAAATCGACGAAATGAACGGGATGACCATGACCGTCAGGATCAGGCCCGCCGCGAGCATTCCGATGCCGTACGGAGGGCCCGAGAAGATCGGCAGTTTGTGCAAGGGCGTCTTCGAGACGAGGGTCTCGAACTTTCGGACGATCGGAACGAGGACGAACACTCCCCACAGCCCGTAGACGATCGAAGGGATCGCCGCGAGAAGCTCCGTGAGAAAGGCCAACGGCTGCTTCCACCGGTTCGGAGAGATCTCCGTGATGAAGACCGCGATGCCGAGCGCGATCGGCACGGAAAAGACAATCGCGAAAATCGACGAATAGAGCGTTCCCCAGATGAACGGGAGAGCGCCGAAGTCGCCGGACACGGGGTCCCAGCTGGTGCTCGTCCAGAACTTCCAGCCGAACTTGTGGATCGCGAGCGCGGAGTGCCGATAGAGCTCGAAACCGATGCCGGCGACCACGAGCAGGACGATCGACGCGACGAGGCCCGTCCAGAAACGAAACGATCCGTCGTCGTTGCGGCGGACCCTCTTCTTCTTCAAAGCCGGAGGCATCGTTTGCTGGCCCATGGCAAGTTGTGTCGGAGCGGCCCGACCGCCATTGAACGGCCGGGCCGCTCGACTACCAGTTTATTTGACTTTCCCGATCGCCGCTTCTTCGAGAGCGACGACCTGCTTCGGAAGCGGCGCGTACCCGAGGTCCGCGCAGTATTTCTGGCCGTCCGTCAGCATCCAGTGCATGAAATCCGTCAGGATCTTTCCCTTCGCCTTGTCTTTCTGATTCTGGTACACGAGGAGCCACGTGAACGAGGAGATCGGGTACACCTTCTCGCCGGGAGCGTTCGTGATCGAAACCCGGAAATCCTTCGGCATCGCCGTCGCGGCCACCGCGGCCGATTCCGTCACTCCGTCAAGCGAGGCTCGAACGAAACGCCCCGAGGCGTTCTGGACCTGGCCGTAATCGATCTTGTTCTGAATGGCGTAGATCAACTCCACGTAGCCGATCGCGCCCGGCTGTTGTTTCACCTGGCCCGCAACGCCCTCATTGCCCTTGCCTCCGACTCCCACCGGCCACTTCAGCGAGGTCGCAACCCCGACCGTCTTCTTCCAGGCCGGGGAAACCTTCGCGAGGTAATCGGCCCAGATGTAGGTCGTCCCCGAACCGTCGGACCGGTGCACGACCGCGATGTCCACGTCGGGAAATTTCACGCCGGCGTTCAGGACCGCGATCGCCTTGTCGTTCCATTTCGTGATTTTTCCCATGAAAATGTCCGCGAGCACGGGGCCCGTGAATTTCAGCTCGGCATTGACGCCCGGAATGTTGTAGACGGGAACGACGGCGCCGAGAACCGTCGGGAAATGGAGGATGCCGGGCGCACCCTGCAGCTGCTCCGCGTTCATCGGCCCGTCGCTCGCGCCGAAGTCGACGGTGTGCTCCGTGATCTGCCGGATTCCTCCGCCCGAGCCGATCGACTGATAGTTGATCTGAACGTTCGGATGGGCGTTGTGGTACTCGGAAAACCACTTCGTGTAGATCGGGGCGGGGAACGTCGCCCCCGCACCGTTCAACTGAATGGTCTGCGCCGAAGCCGGAACAACCGCGAGGGCCGCGCCGGCGATCAGGCCGAGAATTCGATTCAACTGCATTTCAATACCTCAATTTCATCAAGTTAGAAGGAGAACAGGCAGTGCAGCGCGTACGCCTTGTTCGTCACGTTGCTCGCCGATTGCAAGGCCTTGTCGAACTTCACCTCGGTGTAGTCCGCCATCAGCGCCGAGGAGACGCCCTTGAGAACCGGGAACCAGTAGGCCACGCCCAAGATCGTGCGCTTTTTCTTTGCATCGCCGACCACGGCGTTCTTGTTCGGCTCGAGCGAGTCGTAGCGGAACAGACCTTCCAGTCCGAACTCCGTCCGCGGAGTCACCCATCCCGACCAGCCCTGGGCATGGACCTCGGCTGCGGTCGGGGTCGTCTGGTTCTTCGCGTCGAGCCACTCGAAGCCCGCGTTGACGTACTTGTGCTCGAACGTCGCATTGAGGACGTACCGACGCTTCTTGGCGTGATCCGCGAAGTTGTCGCCGTCGTAGAAAGCGGTCAGCCGCAGACCTTTCACGACGTCGACGCCCGGCGCCGGCCGAATCGAAACGCGGCCCTGGAAGCCCTTCTGATCGTTTCCGCCGTTGGAGTCCGCGAGGCTGTTGTAGCCCTCTCCGTTGTACACGCCGACGTGAAGGTCGCCGTAATTCGAGGGCAGGTTGTAGTGGCCGGAAATTCCGTAGTCCGAAGAGGTCAGAAATCCCTCCGCGTCCGTAAAGACTTTCCCCTGAAAGCGGTAGCGGTAGATGCCCTCTTCATAATCGATCCAGGGAGTCTGATTGGCGCCGATTCGCAGCCAAGCTCCTTTGCCCGCCCACTCGTCGAAGTTCACCTGGCCGTACGCGTACTTGAGACGGAAGACGTTGGAACCGTTCAGCGAGGAGTCCGTCGTGTTGTTGTCGGGCTGCACGTCCGCCGTCACGCGAAAGGCGATCATGTGCGAGATGCTCCCGGCGATCGTCATGTACGCCCGGCTGACGTTGAAAGAGCTCTTGTTGATCGTGTGATGGTTCGTGTCGGAGACCGTGGGCGTGTCCTGGTAGGTGTAGTCCGTGAAGATCGTGACACCCGGCCGGACGGTCGGCGTGTCGTCCACCGGCTCGTAGGCCTGCGCGGGAGTGACCTGCGCCGACGCCAGCCCGGCCCCGAGGATCATTGCGGCAATACCCGCCGCCGACAAGAGAAGTTTCCCTGCGTTGAGTCTCATTGAAATCTCTCCTCCTTTTTGCGGGCCCAAGCTACGGCCCGGGAGTTCGCGGAAAACGAAGACGATGTAAATTCGGTTTAAAGAGTCGTTTCGAATTTACCCGGAATTCACGGTCCGCCTCGGTCGTTCTGAGATCTTTGCGCGTCTGAGGTGAATCCATGCACGGTTCCACTGTCGAGCGTTTTTCTCTTCCCGCGGCAGGCCCGAAGGACGCGTTCCGGGCGGCCGAGCTCCTCCTGAGCGACCTGTCGTTTCGCAACGAGCTCGCGGACCTGCGCGAGGCGGCCGGAAGGATTTGCGGCGCCTTCCCGGGCGACGGTTCGCCGGGAGCGGCGATCTACTTGAAGGACGGATATTCGTTCCGCCGTCTCGACGAGGTCGGGGCGGCCGACTCGCCGGCCGTTCTCGGCCCCGAGGAAAGCGAGCAGGTTCGCAACGACGTTTCCGCCTACGGATTCGGCCGGGCCTCGGCCGCCATATGGAACGTCGGGGGACGGCGCGAATGGGTCGTCTCCTGGCACTTCTCGCGCGCTTTCTCGAACGAGGAGGTCATCTCGCTCGAAGCCGTCCGGCTCGCGTTGAACCAGCGGCTCCTCGAATCGAGCTTCACGGGAATCCTCCAACAGGCGGCCGCGATCCAGAGGAGCCTCCTGCCCGATCCTCTCCCCTTTCTCCCGGGGTTCGATCTCGCCGCCCGATCGGTCCCGGCCGAATCGGTCGGGGGAGACGCCTACGACGCCCTCGAGCTCGGCCACGACACCCTGGCTTTCGCCGTCGCCGACGCTTCGGGCCACGGACTTCCGGCGGCCCTCGAGGCGCGAGACGTCGTCGTCGGGCTCCGAATGGGGGCCGCGCGCCACATGAAGATCGGCGCCACGGTCGAGAAGCTGAACGGAATCCTCTGCCGGTCCACTCTCTCGTCGCGGTTCGTCTCGCTCGTCTACGGAGAGCTCGAGCTGGACGGCCGATTCCAGTTCGTGAACGCGGGCCACCCCCACCCGATTCTCGTCAACCCCGGCTCGACGACCGTCTTTCCGGAGACGGGGATGGTCCTCGGGGTCGAGCCCGGGGTCCGCCATCGGCTTCAGCACGGCGAGATCGCCTCCGGCGGTGCGCTCGTGATCGTGACGGACGGTATCCTCGAGTGCTCTTCGCCGGACGGCGAGGAATTCGGAGCGGAGAGGGTCGCGTCCCTCGCCCGCGCCCTCGCGGGCCGGCCCGCCGCGTGGATCGTCGGCGCGCTGTTCGAAGCGCTCGAGAACCACAGCCGGGAAAGGTCGCTCTCCGACGACGCGACCGTGCTCGTGATTCGCCGGGAATGAGCCGGATTCTCGGCGATCCGTCGGACCTCACGCAGTCTTTACAACGGTTTCATCGGAACCGCCGAATTGCCGAAGGAGAATCGGCGAGATGAAGTCGTGGGCTTTCCTGATCGTCTCGAGCCTGCTTCAGGTCGGCTGGCTCGTGAGCCTGCGGGCGACGCACGGGATGACCCGACTCGCGCCGCTCGCCCTCAACGCTCTGTTCGGCTTCACGTCGACCCTCCTTCTGTCCCTCTCGCTCGAGACCATCCCGATGAGCACCGCTTATGCGGCCTGGACGGGGTTCTCGATCATCGGCACGGTCATCGCCGACCTCCCCGCGCGCCCGTCGGCCATCCTCCCGAAAGCCGCCTGCATTTTCCTGATCCTCGCCGGCACGACGGGGTTGAGGCTCTCCTTCCCCGTAAACCGCTGAGCCGCGTCGAATTCTCGAGCGGGCGTTCACAAGGGATTCACGGAAACTTCTTCCGCCCTTGACGCAGGCCGCTTCACGATCTCCCTCCGGAGGCAAACAATGGCAGTCATGCAAGGAGACTTGTCGGAGTGTCCCGTTCCCGACCTGCTCCAGTTCTTTCAGGGCGCCCGCAAGCAGGGCCAGCTGCTGATCGAGAGCGCCGTGCTCCAGAAGCCGGCCGGCGTCTATTTCCATGACGGCCAGGTGATCCACGCGTATTGCCCTCCCAAGGAAGGGGTCTCCGCGATTTACCAGCTGCTCAAGTGGCGCGAGGGCAGGTTCGCCTTCCTCAAGGACATGGCCCCCGCACAGCGCACGATCCACACCGATCTTCAGAACCTTCTTCTCGAGGGACTCCGGCAAATCGACGAGTTCAACCTCATCCGAGACCAGCTTCCTTCGCCTCCCACGGTCCTCTATCTCGAACGCGACTCGGAGAAGACCGACGAGATCCGAATGACCCAGCCGGAGTGGAAGATGCTCTCGCTCGTCAACGGCCGGCGCACCCTGGGGCAGGTGATCGAAGTCTCGGGGCGCCCGGAAAACGACGCGGGCCGAATCCTTTACGGACTTCTGATCGCCGGCCTGATCACCGTGACTCACGACGACTTCTACCTGTCGGCGATCGTGCCCGAGAAGATTCCCGCTGCCGCGGGCTCCAAGCGCCGTGCTCCTCCGCCGACGATCCTCGCGAGCCTGCTCTTGAACAAGATCGACGGCCGGAAAAACCTCAAGGAGATCCAGACGGAGCTGCGATGCACCGAGCGGGACCTCGTGGAGGAATTCCGACTCCTCATGCGGACCGAGTGGCTGAGGCTGTCGGCGGGGGAGGACGAATACAAGAGGTTTCTGGAAGGATGAACCCCGCGAAGAAATACCTCTGCCTCTTCACATCGCCGGAGCTCCAGTCCGAGTCGTGCTTCCGGGAGGGCAAAGGATGGCAGGAAGCAACCGACGAAGGGCGAATCGAATTCGTTCCCCACGTCCTCGATGGAGACCTGTCTCTGCTGATTGCTTCCGGGCCTCTTCTCCGCTTCCACGTTCCTCGCCCGAGCGGCCGATCTCTCGGATGCTCACCTCGGAACGCTCCGGGAGGCCGCTCATGCATTCCAGCGCCCCGACTGCTCGGTGGAGCTGGTCGCCGCCGAACGCCCGATCGACTTCGTCGCCTGGCTCAGCGCCGCCGCTCCCGACCTGATGGACGTGTACCGCCAGGACGGCGAGGTTCGCTATGGATATCCCTCCTGGTGGCGCGAGCGGGCGGAGCTGCACTTGTCCGGCCGCATCTCGCCGGGTTCTCTGCGCGAAACGGATTCGGCATTCGACGCCGAGGCCCTGCGGGTTTTCGTCGCGAGGAGACGGGGTCTGTAGGCTCGCGGTGAGGAACGCTGTCGGCTCTCCCTTTCACACCGTCCATACGTTCCGTGTGAAGAGACTTCGGCCGCAGTGGCGAAATATCGCTGGCGATCGAGGCCCGGCTGAAATATATCTGCGATAGCAACCTGCGGAAGGAGGACGCCGATGACGGACGATGCTGCTGAAACCCCGGCCGGAGACTCCCGGGTCGCGCGGCTCGAGGCCGAGGTGCGCGGCCTGAAAAAGTTCGTGACGACGCTGGAAGTCGGCCACGAGAACCGCGCCAAAGACTGGAATCGAAAGATCACGCAGCTAACGGCGGACGTCAAGGAGCTGAAAGACCGGATCCGGAAGACGCGGAAGAAGGTCAAGAAGCTCGCTCGTTAGTCGCTTCACGCCGATTTCACAACCGTTCGCTATTTCTCGTAGACTTTCCGGAGGAGCGAGGATGACGACAACGATAGGACTTTTTCGAAACTCGACCGACTTCGAGATCCTTTCCCGCGGGAAAGGTCATCTTCGAGGAGGGCGACCCCGGAAAGCACATGTACGCGGTGAAGGACGGCGAAGTCGACATCGTCGTCCACGGCAAGACCGTCGAGACCATCGGACCGGGGGGAGTGTTCGGGGAAATGTGCCTGATCGATTCGGGCGCCCGGAGCGCAAGAGCCGTTGCCCGAACGGACTGTCAGCTCGTCGCGGTCGACGAGCGGCGATTTTCGTTTCTCATCCAGCAGACTCCGCAGTTCGCGCTGCAGGTCATGAGAGATCATGGCCGAACGGCTGCGCCGCCTGGACGCGAAACTCTAGCCGGAGGATGCCCGCGGCTTGAACAGGGCGCGCCACGTCTGGTACGCGATCGCGCCCGCGAGAGAGCCCGACGGCTGGGAGCCCGACCACGCCATCGAGATCCGGAAACCCGACTCGACGAGAAAGTAGACACCCAGGAGCTGCCATTGGAGCGGAATCGGGAACAGGTTCTGGCCGGCGAACCCGCCGATCGTCAGGAACAGCGCGCAGAAGACTCCGTAGAGAAAGAGCGGCGCGGCGGAAACGATCGTCAGCAGGCTGGCGGAGACGTCGTATTCCCGCTCCCACTTCTCCTGCACTTCCGCGGGAAGGTGTCCCGCGAGCGGGGCGAGGAGGAGCAGCGTGAGCCGCCGCCGAGCCCGTTCTGCCTGGTCCGCTCGATCGGCGCGTCTCGCCGCCTCGCTCGATTCGTCGTACTCCTCGATCCGCCGGATCACGTGGGCTTCGGCCCACGGCGAGAGGGCATATACGGTCTTTCCCGCCGGCGAGCGGGAGAGGGAGACCACCTCGTACAGCGACCCGTCCCAGCGGACGGCCGTGCCGGGATGTTCGACCGAGGTCCGGGTCGCCGGCGTCCGAGCCGTCCACGTCTTCGGGAGGGGACACTCCAGAATCCAACGCTGCGGCCCCCCGGCCGAAACCGAGTCAAGGCCATAGGGTTTCGGCGTCATCGTGACCCCCGTTGCAGCGCAGCTCTGAACCTCGAGAAGAAACCCGTTCGGCGGCAGCCGTCAAGCTCGCGGATCGCCGCGGCCGTGCGCTCGCGCGAAAGCGCCGGCGACGGCGCGCAGCGGCGCCAGGAGCGAGCGCTCCAGCGCGACGAGGCCCTCGCGGCGCAATTCTGCGCGCAGCGAAGCGATGCCCGCGTGAAGGGCGTTCGCGTCGTGCACGATTCCGAGCGCATCCTGCAGGGCTTTCAGCCTTCCGATCAGGCCCGGTACGCGGCGGCCGTCGTAGGCCGGCGAGCACATTTCCATCGAGTACCGGAATTTCTTGAGGTCGATCCGAAGGCGATGGAGACCGGCCGGGGTTGGATGCCGGAGCGTGTGGTCGAGTAGCCGAGCGAGGCTGGGAAGCCGCTCCTGAAGCTCCCTTCGCGCGACGGCGGATAGCGCGAGATCTTCCCCGTTGCCCGCGTCCAGCGCGTCGTCGGTCTCCGACCGAATCTCCTTCGCGAAGTCCTCGAGATCGATGCGGCGCAACCCCTTCTCGAGCGCCTTCGCCCGCCGCTTCCTTTCGCGCGATTCCGATGCGATCAGGAACTCGATTGCGGCCCCGTGGGAAGGATCCCGCCGCCGAAGATCGAAGAGCTCTTTCAGGTCGACGTCGGCTTCGCGAAGCGCGCCGAGCCTCCGGCCGAGACTCTTCAGAGCCCGGCGGCCGCGGTCGAGCTTCCGGACGGGAGAAACGGCGAGCCACAGTTCCAGGGCCGCCCGGAGCCGGCGTGTCGCCACCCGAAGATCGTGAATTCCGTCCGGGCCGGGATCGGCCGCCGCGCGCCCGGCAATCCCGAGCTGCTCGTCGATCGCCTTTGCGAGAACGGGGAGAACCGATGCGGCGGGCATCGGTCCGCAAGATTATCCCGAATGCGCGAGCAGCGTCCTCTTTCCGATCCGAACGCTCCGGCCCCTCCAGCGAGTCCGATCCGACACGAGCCCGGCCCAGAACACGCCGAACGCAAGCACGTCTTTGACCGCGATCCAGGCGGGAACGGCTCTGGCGAGCGGAGAAACACCGCCCCGATTCAGCAGGAACAGGTCCGCGGCCAGCTTCCCGAGCACCGACGCGATTCCGGCGACGGCTCCCCAGAAACCGCCGAAGAGAACGACCGGAATGCTCCAGGGAATGGGGCTCGCAAAGACCTCGGAGAGATATGCCGCCCCGCCCAGCTTCCGCCGCATGCGCGCCCACCGCACCTGCCGGTCCCAGAAGGAGCGGACCGTCTTTCCGCGGGAGACGACCGTCACGAATTGCTGGGAGAGCACGGCTCGAAACCCGGCCCGAACCACGAGGTCCCCGAGCAGGAAGTCCTCGGCCAGGTGATCGCGAACGGAATCGAATCCGCCGATCCAGTCGAGAGCCGTTCGGCGGAGAAAAATCGACTTCCCCACGACGCAGGGCTGCTTCAGGAGACAGGAAACGGTAGCCGTGCCGCCGAGGACGAACCCGTTCATGTGCAGCGACTCGATCGTCGAGCCCGGCGAGCCGCCGCCGTCACAGCGGAACGGATTCGACACGAGGCCCACGAGGGGATCCTCGAACTCCGCGGCGGAGCGGCGCAGGTATTCGGGCGCCGCGAGCACATCGCCGTCGGAGATCAGGAGAATCGGGTGCCGCGCGCGGGACAGCGCCGCGAGAAGCCGAGAAACCTTCGGGTTGCGCCCCGGCTCGCGCGCGTCGAAAACGAAAGCCGTCGGAACGTCGGGATGCCGGTCCGCGACGCGGCGAGCGATGGGAAACGCGTCGTCGTCCCGGGAAGCGAACGAAAAGATGATTTCGTACTCCGGGTAGTCGAAGCGGTAAAACGACTCGAGATTCGTCTCCAGGCAGGCGTCCGCGCCCTTCAGGGGCTTGAGGATCGAGACGGGCAGCATGCCCGAGGCCGTGCGGGTCCTGTCACGGGACTCGACCCACTTTTCCGCTCGCTGCGTTCTAATGCCTTTGCGACGACTCCGCGCCGCGAGCGGCAAAAGGGGTCTCCTCCCACGCCACCCGCCCGGCCTGGGACGCGGATCGATTGCCAGCTGCGCCGCGAAGAGGACGGCCGATCCGAGGATTGAAAGCGCGAGGCAGATCCAGAGAACGATCATGCGAAGGCCGGGACTCCCCCCCACGCCGGCGCGTTCTCTGCCGGGGGCTGAAGCTGGGTGATCGCGAGCGGCGCGGGACCGCGAAGCGCCGCGAGGACGCTCTCGGAGTCGCGGCGCGCGCGAATCAGGGTCTTCCAGGTGTAGAGATGCTCCTCGGAATGGAAATCTCCGGTCGCAATCGAGGGGAGCTTCTCGCGCGAAACCGCCGGAAAGAGATCCCAGCGATTCGCGACCTCCCACCGGTCGATATGGCGCGCGAGCCGGCGGCGGCGGTTCCACAGGTAAAACGTGTTCGCGAACAATTCCTTCACCTCGTGGGGGTGGCACGCGACCGAGACGGCGCCCCGACGGCGGATCTCGCGCAGGATCTGGAGCGGCGATCGGTCGGCGGAAAGAAATTCGGTGATCCCCAGCGCCAGGATGTGGCACGACCGATCGCGCGTCAGGGCGTTGTGCGTGATCTCCGCCCCCGGGAGGACCAGCATTCGGTATTTCGCCCACGCCCGGGCGGCCTCGAAGGCGATCTCCTCGAAGTATTCGCGAGCGCTCTCGGGCGTCACGGTGCGGCCGAGGGCCCGGGCGGCCCGTCCGAGGAGGCCCTTCGTGTCGGTGATGTGATCGGTGATCGCGATGACGTCATGGCCCGACCGGCCGAAGAGATCCACGACGTCCGCCATGGGAAGTTTCCCGTCGGAATGATTCGTGTGGACGTGAAAGTCGCTCAACAGCGTTTCTTCGTTCGCTTCTCTCTCCATGAAGGAATCGTGCGCCCCGCCCGCCAAAACCCATGGAACTTAAAGAAAAAGCTCTGTTAGCGGGAGGTAAGAACGGGATGAAGAAACCGGGCGCCAAGCTCGGCGAACAGCGCCGCCGAGGGCCGCCGGCGGCGTGCGAACGTCGCGTAATCGACGTCGACGAGCCCGAACCGGGGGGCGAACCCCTCGAGCCATTCGAAGTTGTCCAGCAGCGACCAGTAGAAATACCCCTCCAGGGGAAGCCCCGAGTTTCGGGCTCGGGCGAGGAGAGCCACGTGCTCGCGAAGAAAGTCGCAGCGCAGGCGGTCGTCGCGGGTCGCGATTCCGTTTTCGGTCACGATCACGGGGAGCCCGGTTTCCGCCGCGGTTCGCAGGCACGAGACGAGCCCTTCCGGGTGTACTTCCCAGCCGGTGTCGGTCAACCCCCGGCCTCCCCCGTCGCGGTAGAAGAACTCCCCCTTCCAACGGGACCGGCCCGGAAACTGGAGATGGAGCCGGCTGTAGTAGTTCACGCCGATGAAATCCGTGGTCCCGGGAAGGTCCGGAAGGGAGGCCCGGATCCGGCCGATCATCGGGATCCGCATGTCGAGCCGGCCCGTGACGGCGGCTTCGAGGTAGGCGCGGTTGTAGAAACGATCGGCGGCCGCGGCGAGCCGCCGATCCGCCCAGGAGGTGCGCCGGCCCGGCGCGAAATCCATCATGTTGTGCGCGACGCCGAACCGGGCGCGAGAATTTCTCTCGCGCAAGAGGAAAGAGGCTTCGATATGCGCCCGCAGGAGGTTCTCGATCGCCCGGGAGGCCTTCGAAAAATCGTTGATGCCGGGCGGGATCCGGCCGTCCAGGTAGCCGCCCAGGACGAACACGACCGGCTCGTTCAGGATCGTGTACATCGAGACGCGGTCTCCGACCGCGTCCGCGACGGCGCGCGCGAAATCGAGGAAGAGGTCGACGCCGCGGCGCGTCTCCCATCCGAACTCGGCGAACCACGCCGGATGCGTGTAGTGAAAGAGCGTGAGAACGGGCTCGATCCCGAGCTGGAGCAGCCGGTCGACCCGGCGGCGATATTCCTCAAGGGCGGCGAGCGAAAATTCGCCGCGGACGGGTTCGACTCTCGACCACTCGACTGAGAACCGGTACGCGTTCACGCCGAGCGAAGCGAGAAGAGCGTAGTCGCTCTCCCAGAGTCTCCCGTGCCCCGACGCCTCTCCACACCGCTCGTGGCGGGCCCGAAGCTTCCCTTCCCCCTCCCATCGCGCCCAGTCGCTCCCGGGGCCTCCCTCGATCTGGTATTCGGAGGTCGCGGCACCCCAGAGGAACTTCATGGCGCCACATGCGCGTTGACTATGATGCCTCATGCGCGGGCTGCCCGACTATCACGTTCACACGTTCCGCTGCGGCCATGCCGGAGGGCAATCCCGCGAGTTCGTGGAGACGGCCATCGAGCGCGGGATCTCCGAGATCGCGTTCACGGACCACATCCCGCTCTATTTCCTTCCGCCGGAAAAGCGCGACCCGAAGCTCGCCATGCGGGAAGACCAATTCGACGGGTACGTCGCCGAGGTTCGCGCCCTCCAGCAGGAGTTCGCCGGCGCGATCGCGATCCGGCTCGGGCTGGAAGCCGACTACGCGGAGGGATTCGAGGAAGACCTCGCTCGCTGGCTCGGCAGGGCGGAATGGGACCTCGTGCTCGGGTCGGTTCACTGGGTTGCCGGCGACTGGATCGACTCCCCGGGCGCCCGCGATCGCTTCTCGCGAGAGGGGACGGAGTTTCTCTACCGCGAGTACTATCGGCTGCTCGCGAAAGCGGCCGGCACCGGGTTTTTCGACGTTCTCACGCACTTCGATCTCCCGAAAAAATTCGGCGTCCGGCCCGCCACGCCTCTCGAGCCGGAGGAAGACCGCGCGATCGAGGCCACGGCCGCCGCGAAGTGCGCCGTCGAGATCTCCTCGGCGGGACTCCGAAAACCGGTGGCCGAGATGTATCCGGAGCCGCGCATTCTTCGGAAGCTCGTCGCCGCCGGCGTCGCCGTGACGTTCTCGTCAGATTCTCACGCGCCGGCCGAGGTCGGCTGGGGCTATGCGACGACCGCCGCCGAGGCGAGGGCGTGCGGCGTGCGAGAGTTCGTGACTTTCGAAAAACGCCGGCGGCGCTCGCATCCCCTTCCCGAATTCTGACCGATCATCCGATCTCAGCCGCGTGGTGCTTCACGACCTTCGCCTGCGCGATGTAGATCGTGTCCTCCGCGATGTTCGTCGCCAGGTCGCCGACGCGCTCCAGGTTCTTCGACACCGAGATCAGCTCCAGGCAGTACGAAATCAGCGACGGCGTCTCGGCCATGTAGGTCAGCAGCTCGCGGATGATCGACTGGTTCTTTTCGTCGAGAACGTCGTCCTTTCGGATGACGCTGTTGGCGAGCACGATGTCGCGGTTGACGAACGAATCGAGCGCGTCTTTGAGCATCGCCTTCGCGATTTCGGCCATGTGGGGAAGATCCACGAACGGCTTGACCGGCTTCGGCTTCAGCGTTGCGATCCGCTCCGCTCCCTCCGCAATGTTGACGGCGTGGTCGCCGATCCGCTCGAGATCGTTGTTGATCTTGAGCGCCCCGATCAGGAGACGCAGGTCGACGGCGACCGGCTGTTGGAGCGCGAAAAGCTGGATGGCTTCCTCTTCGATCTCGACTTCGGTCCGATCGATCAACTCGTCGGCCGCGATGACGCCGCGAGCCTGTATGGCTGAGCCTTCCGTCAACGCTTCCACCGCCGCCGCGATCTGCTTCTCCACCTCCGCGCCGAACAGGATCAGGCGGCGCCGCAGGTGCTCGAGTTGTTCCGCGAAATGTTCCTTCATCTTGACGATCCTCCGGCGGCACGGCGGGGCCGGGCCGCAGGCTCGCTCGCCCGAAAAACGGGCTTGCGGCCGAATATACGAACAAACAGTTTCGACTTGGCCGCAGCCGCCTCGAGCTCCGCTTCCGGATCCTCGAGCGCCACGACCTCGAAAATGACCCTCTTCTGCCGAAGGCGGCAGACGACCGACTCGACGATCTGCCGATGGCCTCGGTCGAGCCCGTCGGCGACGCGCAGGATCGCGGCGAGCTTTTCCACCGACTGGCGGCGCCACGGGTCGAGGCTCTCCCACTCGGGATGCCTCTCTTTCGGGCGCCCGCCGCGGTGGTAGCGGGCGACCGCCGCGATCGTCGCGATCTCTTCGGACGAAAATCCCGTGAGGTCACCATGGGTGATGAGGTAGTAGGAGTGTTTGTGATGGCGCGGCATGCCAACCGAGGCGCCCGCGTCGTGAAGGATCGCGGCGAACCGGAGCCACTCGCGCTCCCTCTCGGTCATCTGGTGGAGCGAGTGAGTCGACTGGAAAATCTCGTCTGAAAGTTTTGCGACGCAGCGGGCGTGCATCCATTCGACGTTCCAGCGCCCGGCGAGGCGCTCGACGCTCTTTTCCCGCAGGTCCCGGGAAATCGGGGCGACGGAGGCTCCGCGCGAGCGGGCGAGCGAATCGAGCAGGATTCCCTCCCGCAGCCCCCGCTCCCCCGTCAGGATGTCATCCGCTCCGACCGCCTTCAGCAGCTCCGCGAGCAGCGCGCCTCCCGCCAGAGCGATGTCCCGGCGCTTCGGGTCGAGACCGGGCACCCGCAGCTTCTCCTTGAGCGTCGTTTTTCGAAGGACCTTCAGGACCTTTTTCAGGTCACTCCGGGAGAGGGTCCGATGGCCCGACGGGAAGATCTCGCGTCCCCGGATCGCCGCCTCGGAAACCATCGACATCGACTGGATCGTGCCCGACGTTCCCACGCAGGTCTTGAACCCCGCCTTCCGGATCTTTCGGGCGGCGGGCGCCACACGCCGCCGGACCGCCCGCTTCATGTCTCTCCAGTCGTCCCGGGAGACCGGATCGTGGCGCACGTATTTCTCGGACAGCCGCACGGCGCCGAGGGCGACCGATTCCGCGGACAACACCCGGTTTCCGTCCGAGACCACGAGCTCCGTCGAGCCTCCCCCGATGTCGATCAGAAGCAGCGGGTCGCACGAAGCCGGAAATTCGCTTCGAACGGCGAGGGTGATGAGCCGGGCTTCTTCCTCGCCCGAAATGACCTCGACTTCGACGTCGCAGCGGCGCCGCACGGCCTCGACGAACTCCGCCGCGTTCTCCGCTTCCCGGACCGCGCAGGTCGCGACGGCGCGGATCGCTTCGGCGCCGGAGGAGCGGGCGATCCGCGCCAGCCTTTCCACGGCCGCCGAGCCCCCTTCGATCGCCTCCGGCGAGAGCTTCCCTGTCGCGAACGTCGCGTGGCCGAGCCGGATCATTTCCTTCTCGCGCACCACGGATTCCAGCGAGCCGTCGCGCGAGACGCGCGCGACGAGCAGCTTGACGCTGTTGCTCCCGATGTCGATCGACGCGAGTGTGCGGGTGTCCATCTCGGTTCGGATCAAATGCGGCCCGGGCGGTTTTCCCGTGAAGCCGGTGTAAACAAGGTGTGAAACGGACCTCGTCACTCCGACCCGACCGCGCGTAAGCCGTGTCGCCTCAGGCGGTCGACCACCACCGCCTGCGAATCCCTTTCGGCTTCGCCTTCGGCGGGACGACGCCGCCGGTAAACGCCCTGCGAGTCGAGGTCGCGCGCGCGGCAATTGTCCGCGAGGACCGGCTCGATCACTTCCCGGCGGAGCTTCTCGCGAAGCGACTCGTTCTGGATCGGGAAGAGGATCTCCACGCGCCGGTAAAAATTCCGCGGCATCCAGTCCGCGGACGAAAGGTAGAACTCCTGGCTCGGGGCGGCCCCGAAAACGAAGAGGCGCACGTGCTCGAGAAATCGCCCGACCACAGAGAAGACCCGGATGTTCTCGGACGTGCCGGGAATCCCCGGCCGGAGGCAGCAGATTCCCCTCACGTTGAGATCGATCGGAACGCCTGCCTGGGACGCGCGGTACAGCGCGCGGATCACCGGCGGATCCGCCAGGGAATTGAGCTTCGCGAAGATGCCGGAGGGCTTTCTCTCGCGGGCGAGCGCGATCTGCTCGTCGATCTTGGCCAGCACCGTCTCCTGGAGCGTTCGCGGGGCGACGGCGATCCGCCGGTAGCGCGACTTCTTGGAAAATCCCGATAGCGAATTGAAGAGCTCCGAGGCGTCTTCGCCGATTTCCGGATCGGCCGTGAAGAGGTCGCAGTCCGTGTACACCTTCGCCGTCGAAGCGTTGTAGTTGCCGGTGGAGAGATGGACGTAGCGAACGAGCTTCTCTTTCTCCCGCCGGACGACGAGCGCCGCCTTCGCGTGGGTTTTCAGACCCACCGGCCCGTAGAAAACGTGCACGCCCGCCCGCTCCAGCGCCCGGGCCCACAGGATGTTGTTCTCCTCGTCGAACCGGGCCTTCAACTCGATCGACACGGCCACCTGCTTGCCGTTCTCCGCGGCCTGGATGAGAGCCCGCACGATCTGGGAGTCCGCGCCGGTCCGGTAAAGTGTCATCTTGATCGCAAGCACCTGCGGGTCCCGCGCCGCGCGATGCAGGAATTCGAGGACCGGAGTAAAGGAATCGTACGGGTGATGGAGAAGGACGTCTCCCGCGGCGATCACCTTGAAGATGTCGGGCTCCGCGGCCAGCGCGGCGGGAATGGCGGGCACGAGGGGGGGATCGTGAAGATCCGGCCGCTCGAGGCCCGCGATCGACGCGAAGGCCGACACGCCGAGGAACCCCGGGCTTTCGTAAACGTCCTCGGCGTCGATTTCGACCTTTTCGATGAGCGTCTGGCGCACCCGATCCGGAATTCCAGGCGCGACCTCCAGGCGCACGACGGCCCCGAACTTGCGCCGCCGGACTTCCCGGTCGACGACGGAGAGAAGGTCGTGCGCCTCCTCCTCGCGAATTTCCATGTCCATGTCGCGGGTCACGCGAAAGGGATGGCAGCCGACGATCTCCATGCCCGGAAAGAGGTCGTCCAGGTTAGCGGCGATCAGGGACTCCATCGGAAGGAAATTCTGCACGGAGGAGTCCCGCGTTTCCCCGCCGATTTTCTCGAGGGCGTCGAGGGCAACGAAGCGTGGAAGGCTCTCGGGGACCTTGACGCGCGCGAACTTGCGTTCCCCCGTTTCCGGATCCTTGGCCTCAACTGCGAGCGAGAGGGAGAGGTTCGACAGGAACGGAAAGGGATGTCCCGGATCGACGGCGAGGGGCGTCAGGACCGGAAAAACGGCCTTCCGGAAATACGCGCGCGCGCGCCGCTTGACGTCCCCGTCGAGGGATTTCCAATCGTGGACCCGGATTCCGTTCTGATCGAGCAGCGGAAGCAGGTCGCCGGAAAGCGCCTCGGACGCGCGCGCGAGCTGCTGGCGTACGATCTGGCCGATCCGCGCGAGCTGCTCGCTGGCCGTCAGCCCGTCCGAGCTTCTCTCGCCGATCCGAGCCTCGAGTTGCTCGTGGAGGCCCGAGACCCGGATCATGAAGAACTCGTCGAGATTGCTGTAGAAGATCGCCAGGAACTTCACCCGCTCGAGCAGAGGCCAGCGCGGGTCGAGAGCTTCGTCGAGAACCCGTTCGTTGAAGGCGAGCCAGGAAATCTCGCGGTTGAAATACAGGGAAGGGTCTTCGACGTCGATCGGAACGGCCGTGGGAGTCGAGTCGCGGCGGGCGGATTCTTTCTCTTCCGACATGGCGTCTTTCGTTCTACACCGCGGATGTTAAATCCGGCGGAGCCTCCGAGGAGGTTTCCAGCCCCGCTTGCGTCCACGCGGCCATGCCGCCCACGACGTTCGTGATCCGGCGGAAACCCTTTCGTTCCAGTATGCTGGACGCGATCGACGAGCGGTATCCACCCGCGCATACCGTCGCGACGGGCTCTCCGGCCTGCTCCCCCGGCGCGTCGCGCTCGAGCGCGTTCAAGGGCACGTGCAGAGCCGACGGAATGTGGCCTTCTCCCCATTCCGCCGGGCGACGCACGTCGAGGACGCGCGGAGGCCCCGCTTCCCCGAGGCGGCGAGCGAGCTCCTCGACTCCGATCTGTTCGGTCGAGGCGAGCGGCCGCCCGGATTCGCTCCAGGCCTGAACGCCGCCCTCGAGAAAACCGGCGACGCGGTCCAATCCCACCCGGGACAGGCGCGTGCGGGCCTCGGCGGCGCGATCGGGGTCTTCGGTCACGAGGATGATCGCGGCGTCGGCGGGGAGAACCGTTCCCGCCCAGGATGCGAACTGCCCGGAAAGCCCGATGTGAAACGACCCGGTAGGTGCCCCGTTCCGTACTCCCACGCGGAGCGCGTGTCGAGGACGACGGCGCCGCCTTCCCGCATCTGCGCCGCCTCGCCGGACGGAATCGCCCGGACCGGCGGGAGCTCCCCGAGAAGCTCGGGGCCCTCGCGGTTGATCGCCGCGTCGCGGCCGAAGTACGCGGGCGCCTCGGGAAGATCCGTCGTCATCATCCGAACGAACTCCTGCCGGGCCATCGGCTGGAGCGCGTAGTTGAACCGCCTCTGTTCGCCGATCGTCGAGCTCGTTTCGCTGGAAATGTTGCGCCCGCACATCGACCCGGCGCCGTGCGCCGGATACACGCGAACGGAATCGGGAAGGGAGAGGAGCTTTTCGTGCAGCGAATCGTAGAGCAGGCCCGCAAGCTCCTGCGGGCTCCGGACCGAGCCGAGGAGATCGGGACGGCCCACGTCGCCGATGAACAGGGTGTCCCCCGTCAGCACGGCGGCCGGCGATTCGTCCTCGGAGCCTTCGAAGACGAGGATAGAAACCGACTCGGGCGTGTGCCCGGGCGTCTCGAGGAACCGAAGCCGGACCGAGCCGAGGCGAACTTCGTCGCCCTCCCGCACGGGAACATGCTCGAACTTCGCGCCCGCCGCCGCGCCGAGGTAGATCTTCGCGCCCGTCCGCGCGGCGAGCTCGCGGTGGCCGGAGACGAAGTCCGCGTGCAGGTGAGTCTCGATGACGTGGCGGATCGTGAGCCCGTTCGCGCGAGCCTCCTCCAGGTATTCCTCCACGTCGCGGCGGGGGTCGACGACCGCGGCCTCGCCCCCGTCGCCGACCAGGTACGAGGCCTGCGCGAGACACGCGAGATAGAACTGGCGAAAGAACATCGGCGCCCTCAGCCCGCCAGAACCGAACCGCCGTTGATATTGACGATTTCGCCGTTGATCTGGCGGGAATAGTCGGAGCAGAGGAACGCGATCATCCCTCCGACGTCGTCGGCGGTCGCGACGCGCCGGGTCGGGATCGCCTGCTCGATCGCCTTGCGCTTGCGCCGGTTGCCGAGCTCCGCCTTCGACATCTCGGTGTCCACCCAACCGGGAGCGACCGCGTTGACCGTGATCCCGTCGGGCCCGAGCTCCGTCGCGAGCGACTTCGTGAAAGAGATGATCGCCCCCTTGGTCGCCGCGTAGTGCGAATGGAACGCCTCGCCCCGCTGGCCCGCCGTCGAGGAAACGTTGACGATCCGGCCGAATCCCTGCTTCTTGAAAACCGGGACCGCGAATTTCGTCATGAGGAAGGTCCCGCGCGCGTTGATCGCGAAGACTTCCTCCCAGTAGGCGGGCGAAATTTCCTCGATCTTGCCTCCGGGCCAGATTCCCGCGTTGTTGACGAGGATGTGGAGCCCCCCCAGGCGCGTGACCGCCTGCGCGACGGCGCGTCGGGCCTCGTGCTCGTCGGACACATCGGCCTTCAGGAGCAGCCCGCGGCCCCCCATCGCTTCGATCTGAGCCGCCGCGAGTTTGGCCTCGCGCTGGCGGCGGCGGTAGACGATCGCGACCTGGCAACCGGCCCGCGCGAGGAATTTCGCCGCCGACAGCCCGATGCCCCGGGTTCCCCCGGTGACGAGCGCCTTGCGGCCGGAAAGCTCGATCGTGAAAACGGATTGGGTCATGGCGTCATCTCCCGCAGCTTCGCCACCACGAGCCGGGCGATCCGGGCGCTCCCCTCCGGGAGATAGTGCTGAGGCGTGTTGTCGAACTCGCCGGGAGGGAGAGCGTTCCACAGGTCGAGCAGCGGAATTCCTCGGCTCCGGCAATATTCCGCCAGCGCGGCGCGGTAACGGTCGTAGATCGTTCGGGCATAAAAGGAATTGTACTCGCGTCCCGAAAACGCTCCGGAAGCCGGAAAAATGGGGTCGTTGACGACGAGCAGGGCGACGCCCCGATCGGCGGCCATCCGCGCTCCCGCCTCAAGCGTCGCCCATCGCGAATTCGGCATCGGGGGATCGTTCGCCCCGCGGTCCGCAAAAAGCGGCTCCGCGGGAAGCGGCATCGACCCGATCCAGGGTTTTCGGGGCATGTACGAGTCGCTCGGGTCGCCCGGAACGAGCGCGTCGAGGCCCCCGCGCGCGAGAAGAATCGCGAAATCGCGGTAACGGCCCCCTCCCTCGAGCCAGAGAGAATCGCGCCACCACGGACGGTTCCCGCACCGCATCTGGCGGATTTCCCAGGTCGAAATGCCGTACTTCGCGGCGAGCTCGCACACATCGTCGTCGTTGGCCCGAAGGATGAGATGAACGAAATGCCGAAAGGGCGGGGGGGTGTCTTCCGCCAGGTCGTAAAGGGTGACGAACCAGACGATCGCGTCGGGATCCCGGCGCAGAGCATGCTTCTCGACGACGAGATCCTTGAGCGTGTTCGGCGTGTGGTAGCTGAGATTGTATGCCCGCACACGCTTCCCGCGGAGGGTTTCGCCGAGCCGGCCGATCTGGCCCGGGATCGCGTCGCGAGAGGGCGAGAAGAGGTCGAAAGAGCCGGAGTCTCCGAGCACCGCGACGCGAAACTCGTCGGGAAGCTTCTTTCGGCCGATCTCGTGCGCGTCGAGCAGCGGCTCGAGGGGCCACATGACCTGGCTCGGATAGTCTCGAAGGATGTCGAGCCGGGACAGCGACGGCACGAGGTGGCGGTAGATCGAGAGATTCTCGACCCTTCTCTCGACGTGGAGAGACGCTTGAAGTGCGTCCACGATCACGAGCAGGGCTACCGCCTTCGCGACGATTCGAATCACGGTGCTCGGCGACCAGCTCACGTCGCGACCGGCCTGGCCGCGGCTCGCTCGGCGAGAAATTTCTCCTTGCACCGCGTCCGGGAGATCTTTCCGCTGGAAGTCTTGACGAGCCACATCGCGGGGAGGGCGGCAACCGTGCGCGCCACGCAATCGCTCTGCCGCGCGATCGCCTGCCTCACGGCGTCTTCGACCCTTCGCGGAGCATTCGAATTCTCCCCTTCGTCCAATTCGAACAGCACGACGACGTCCTCGGTTCCCGCCTCTTCGTTTTCGACGCCGAACGCGACCGTTCTCCCGGGGTGAACGCCCTCGACGCCGTCCGCCACGAACTCGAGGTCCTGGGGATAGACGTTGTTCCCCCCGACGATGATCAGGTCTTTCTTTCGCCCCGTGACGAAGACTTCGCCGCCGGAAAGGTACCCGTAGTCGCCCGTGAGGTACCAGCCGTCGTGGAACGCCCTCGCGGTCAGATCCGGACGCCGGAAATATTCCGTCAGCATGCAGTCGCTTCGGATTGCGAGCTCCCCCACGCGCCGCTCGGAAACGGGTTCGAACGAAGGCCCGAGGACGGTCACGCTCGTGTTCGGGATCGGCGGACCGCACGAAACCATCGTGACCGACGCGGAGCCCGGAGCCGGCTTCGCCGCAATCCCGTCGCGGTACAGGCGGGACCGGTCGACCTCCTCGAGGCGAACGGGCTGAGACGGGTCGCTCTGCGTGATCGCAAGCGTGTTTTCCGCCGTGCCGTACGAAGTCGTCAGCGACAGCGGGTCGAGACCGAGAGGCCGGAACCGCGCGAGGAACATCTCGTGGCTCGACGCCCGGACCGGCTCGGCGGTGTTGACGAACGCGCGCATCGACGAGAGATCGATCCCTTCCAGCTTCCGGTCGGGGATCTTTCGGGCGAGAAAGTTGTAAGCGAAATTCGGAAGCCAGCAGAGCGTGGACCGGTCGCGGCTGATCGCCTGAAGCAGCAGCGCGGGGTCGTGGACCCAGTCGATCGGCGAGAGGATCGACAGGCGCAGGCCGCGCAGGAGCGGCTGCAGGAAACCCGCGACCAGGCCTCCGTCGTGGTACAGCGGCATCCAGTTCGCGACCCGGTCCGAATCTCTCACCGAAAGGGCGCGCCCGTAATTCTCGATCTGGCGGAACACCGCCCGGGAGGAGAGAGCGATTCCCTTTTGCAGGCCGGTCGAGCCCGACGAATGCTGCAGCACAGCGATCGCGTCGGCGTCCTCTCGAAGCTCGCGTCCGACGGCGCGCCGAGCGGCGGCCGGAGAGCAACGCTCGACGGCGACCATCACCGGACGGCTCGGCGCGTCCTTCGACAGTTTCCGCAGTGTTTCCTCCAGGTCGGCGTTGACGAGAATCGTTCGGGCGCCGCAGATCGCGAGGAGGGCGGCGACGCTCTTCTCGTAGTAATCGCGCGAGAGCTTTTCCGTCGGCCACGGAAAGATCGACGGGATCGCTCCCAGCAACAGAGGCGCGAGCCAGGCGGACAGGAGAGACGCGCCCGGTCGGACGATCACGACGACGACGTCTCCCTTGCGGACTCCGGCCCGTTCGAGGGCGTCCGCGTATCCGGAAGCGAGCAGAACGAGGTCGCCGTAGCTGACCGGCACGATGTCGGCGCCGGGGCCCCAGACGTTCGCGAAGGGACGGCCGGGCTCGGCCTCGGTCAGATCGAGGACGCGACCGAGGAGGCTCGTCATCGCGTCCGGGAGACGATGAGATCTCGAATCTGGCGGACGGTGTCGGCGCGGCCGGCGCCGAGATCCGACGCGTCGATCCTCGCGCCGAATTCGTTTTCCGCGAAGAGAGAGAGGTCCACGAGCCCGAAAGAGTCCACGACGCCCGACGAGACGAGGGGCTCGTCGTCGCCGATCTCCCGCGAGGCGTCCCGGAAGTAGGTTTCCGCGATGAAGGATTTCAGGCGCGAAAGCGGTTCGGCCATTCAGCGCGGCCCGGGAAGGACGATCGGCGCGGGCAAGGGCACCGGCTCGATTCCGAAGCTCGACGTCGTCCCGTTGAAGAATCCCTGCGCCTTCTGCCAGACGAGCGCCCCCACCTGCCGGCCGATCTCGCGGCCCCGCAGATCGCCGTCTCGGAAGTGGATCCCGCCCCAGCGCCGCGACATCCCCGCCGCATCCGCCGCGTCGGAGAACGTCGCGAACGAAAGCGTCACATCGTTCACCGGTCCGCACCCCGGCTCTCCTCGGAACGTGTCCTTCGGAATCGTGACTGAAACGCCGAGCGTGTCGTTGCCGGTGAACGAGCTCAGAACCTGCGCTCCCGCCGCGGAATAAATGCTGTGCCCGGAAAAGTACTCCGGAAACGGAGGCGTCACGATCGTCGCGAGCTGGTACGGCCGCCACTGAGAGGCTGGAATCGTCTGGGTGCCCTCGCAGGGCCCTGCCCACGCGGAGATGTTTCCGAGCACACCGACGGTAAAGAGGTAGTGAATCGCCGTGATGGGCCGGACCGAATCGTATTCCCGCTTCGCGTCCCACGCGGCGATCGACGCGTCGAGGAGGGCGTTGCCGAGCGCGAAGAACATCTTCACGTCCTGGGAAATCGTGTGCGCGTCGCGGCGCGAGACGTAGCCGGCGAACAGGCACCAGTGCCCGGGGGGGAATTCCGACGACGGACCGTCCGCGAAATACTCGGCCGTCGCCTTCTGCTCGTCGGTCAACCCTGCCGACAGGTTGATGAGCTCGATCGCCTGCGCCAGATAGGCGGCGTGGTCGGTGGAGGAATATTGCGCCGGGGGCCCCGGGCGAAATTCGTCCCCGCTCGAAAGCGCGAACGGCGTGACGAGGCCCCACTGCGGCGTCGTATATTTCTGGACGACGGAGCCGCCGTTTCCGTCGGAGACCAGGAGCGGTTGCCAGCGGTTCGGATCCACGACCGCGCCGGGTTCCGGCGGATTGACGGCGACGTACCCCGTGTAGTCCGAATACGCGCCCGGGTGCAGGTCGCCGAGCTGGTTGGAGCCGTCCCCGTGCCGGTACTCGAGCACCGCGTCGGCCGCCGTGTTCCCGATTCCGTCGGGAGACTGAAGATCGCGCGACGAGTCCTCGCGGTCGTAGCCGAGCGATCCCATCAGCGCGTCGAACTCCGAAGCCTGCGCGGGGAAGAGGTCGACGAGCGCCCGGTATGCCGCGAAGCTCAGCGCCTCTGCGCGATTCGCGTCGGTCCGCTCCTCCGCGGGCCGCCGCCATGCCCGGTGCGGACGCGTCGGGACCGCGACGTCGTCGTACGCCGCCCACGCGTCGAAGATCGCCGAGTGGAGAACGGCGATCGACCGCGCGACGATGGTCGGGCCCGGCTTCGTCTCGCGAACCGCCTGCAGCAGCGCCTCGTTCCACTTCAGAACGGCATTGTCGCCCGGTTGCGGTCCAAGGTTCGTTGCGCCCCGGAGAGGGACGAGGAACGCGGTCAACGAGAGGATCGAGAGCGGAAGAGCGCGGAATTTCTTGAGTGGCATCAATGTTTTACCTTTCAAGCCATCGGAAGTATAGGATAGACTTCTTATCTCCCGGTTCAAGAGGAGGCCCCATGGCGACTGCGGATCCGATTCCGGTTCCTCGGAAGAAGGACTGGATCAACATTTCGTTCCTGACCCTGACACCGATCATCGGAGTCGTGGGGACGGCGCTGTACACCTGGAAGTACGGATTCGAGCTGTGGATGCCGATCCTGTGCGTCGGGATGTTCGTCGTCGTCGGTCTTTCGGTCTGCGCCGGCTACCACCGGTTCTTCTCGCACAAGAGCTATGAGTGCAGCCCGGCCGTTCAGGCCCTGTACGCTTTCTTCGGAGCGATGGCCGCGCAGAACTCGATCCTCTGCTGGGCTTCGGACCACCGCGTCCACCACCACTACGTCGATCGCGACTGGGATCCGTACAACATCCGGCGCGGCTTCTGGTGGGCGCACTTCTTCTGGATCTTCTACAAAGCGCCCGACGGGAGAACGCGGGACAACGTCGCCGATCTTCAAAAGAATCCCGTCGTCATGTGGCAGTACCGCTGGAACAAGTTCCTCACCCTGCTCGGCGTCTTCGGCATTCCGCTCGGCGTGGGCTTCCTCTTCGGGAGACCCGTGGCCGGCCTGCTGTGGGGAGGGTTCCTGAGAATCGCGCTGACGCATCACTCGACGTTTCTCGTCAACTCGATGGCCCACAGCGTCGGCAAACCCACGTTCGCCGCCGAAGTGTCCGCCCGGGACAACTGGGTCCTCGCCCTCGCGACGTTCGGAGAGGGGTACCACAGCTTTCATCACAAATTTCCGGCGGATTTCCGCAACGGGGTCCGCTGGTACGACTGGGACCCCGCGAAGTGGCTCATCTGGGCGCTGCGGTCCGTCGGGCTCGCGACGAAGCTCCGGAGCACGGCCGCTCCGGTCGTCGAGCAGGCGCGGATGCACGCGGCCGTACAGAAGCTCGAACACAAACTCGACGCAATTCCCACCAATCTCGGGGACGAGATCCGTGCAAGAATCATGCGCGCGAAGGAATCCGTCGAGCACGCGGTCGCTCTCTGGAAGCAGCACACGGAAGAGCGAGCATCGGGAGCGTCGAAGACCTGGCGCGAAACCCGCCGCAAGTGCCAGGCGCGACTGAGGCAGGCGCGAGTCGAATGGCGCGAGGCCGTCGACATGCTCGCGGGGCTTCCCGAAGCCGCCTAGACGGCGGCGCCGAAGCCGCCTGAACGGCGGCGCGGGAGCCGCCGAGCTACCTTCCGAAGAGCTTCGCCAGGATCGCTCCGCTCTCCCGTAGCGATGTTCCGTAGAAGAATACCCAGCCGAGCATCACGTACTGAAACGTGAGGGCAACCGAGGCCGCCCGGCCCGGCAGCCCGCGGGGAACGGCGGGCGCCCCCCGCCGAAAGCGGGTCCACCTCCAGTGCGCGAAGAGGCCGATCGCGTGCCACAGTCCCCAGGCCGCGAACGCGGCGTCGAGCCCGTGCCACAGGCCGATCGCGACCATCGTCACGGCCTGGCAGACGAAGACCGCCGCCGTCTCCGGAAGCCCCGGAGACCGGCGTCGCAGGGCTCGTCCCAGCGGAAAGAACACGTAATCGCGCATCCAGCTCGACAGCGTGATGTGCCAGCTCTGCCAGAAGCGGGTGAGATTCCGCTGGAGGTAGGGAAACTCGAAGTTCTCCGGAATCGAGAAGCCGACGAGCTTCGCGGTCCCGATCGCGATGTCGGAGTAGCCCGCGAAATCGAAGAAAAGCTGAAAGCCGAAAACGTAGAGAGAGATCCACATCCGCGGAGTCGATAACCCGGCGTGCGGCAGGTCCAGGGGAAGGCCGCCGAGAAAGTCGGCGAGCGCGAACTTCTTGAAGATTCCGACGAGAACGCGGCGGCCGCCCTCCGCGATCTCGCCGAACTTCGGCTTCGGATAGTCCTCGTTGCGGCGGAAACTCGGAAAGCGGTCGATCGGACCCGCGACGAGCGTCGACGGAAACAGCACGTAGAGGAGCAGTTCGGAAAAGCGCATTTCGGGAAAACCGGGGCGCCGCGCTTCGACGAGAACGTGGATCAGCCGGAACAGAACGTAGGAGGCGCCGAGCCACGCTCCGAGCGAAAGCAGGTACTTGCCGGGAATATGGAGGGCCGCGTACGTCGCGCGCTGCAGCCCGGACCACTTCAGGCCCAGGAGAACGAGCAGCAGCGCGGCCACGCCGAGCCGGCAGTTCCGTTCGCGGCGCTTCGACGTCGCGGCCCGATAGACGGCGAAGACGAGGCCGATCGAGAGGAGAAAGAGCAGCGCCGAGAGGCGGCGCGCCGGAACGTGGCGCAGGGACAGGAGGACCCCCAGAACGACCGTCGCGCAGAGGAGGATCGCCCGCCGAGCGCCTGCGCCGCCCGCGAAAAAGTAGAGCGCCACCGCGGCTGTCGCCGCGAGCAGGACCGGCGCCGGCGAGCTGAAGACCTCCATTCAAAATGCCTGATAGATGAACGGGATTGGCTGGCCTCGCCAGAAGATCGCGATCGCCGCCAGCAGCAGAAAGAGCAGGAACGCCGCGACGTTCTCCCGACGCCACCACCGGACCGTTTCGGACGCCGGGGCCGCTTCGCTCATCCCGCGATCTCCCGCGCGACAATTCTTCTCCCGAAGAGGACGCGCCACGACGCCGCGAGCAATCCGAGAAAGAAAAACAACCTGCGCCGGCGGGCCCGGCCGTGCGCGACGGAGCGGCAGTACTGCCAGTATTTCCGGCGCAGCGCCTCGCGCAATCGCCCTTTCGCGACCGCCCGGATCGTGAAAAAGAGCTCGTTCTTGTAAAACCCGAAATTGTCGTAGATGTGGGTCTTCACCCGGCTTCCTCCGTACGGCGACGCGAGGTGGACGAGGACGGCCCGCGGCTCGTAATAGATCCGCTGGCCGGCCGCCGCCATCCGAAGCGAAAGGTCGCTCTCTTCCCGAAACGAATTTCCCCTGTAGCGCTCGTCGAACCCGCCGACTCTCAACGCGTCCTCCACGCGCAGCGCGCAATTGCCGCCCGGAAAGGCGTTCGTGAAACCGGGCTCGGTCGCGGTGAACATTCCGTGCGTGATCGCGAACTCGTCGAACCAGAGGACGTCCCTTCCAACGGGAAATCCCTCCTGCAGGACACGGCCTCCGACGGCGCTCAGCTCCGGGCGGCTGCGGAAGGATTCCAGAAAAATCTCCACCAGGTCATTGCTCATCTTCACGTCGTCGTCGACGAAAACGAGGTAAGGAGCCCGCGCGCGCCGCAGCGCAAAGTTGCGCGCCGCCGTCAGCGACGGAGGGCCCGTTCGAAAGTAGCGAAAACGACGATCCCGGATGCCGTCGAGGGCGAGCCGTGTCTCGTGCCGGTGCGACCGCGTTTGATCGACGACCAGGAGCTCGAGATTCCCGTGACTCTGGGCGAGCACGTCCCGGATCGTCGCGAGCAACTCTTCTTCACGGTTGTAGGTGGGAATCGCGACCGTGATGTCGGGATCCATCGGCCGCTACAGCATCCTGCCGACAAGCGCCGCGAGCGTATCGGGCAGGGGCACGGACTCCTTCGTCGCATCATCGGCTTCTGCGCACGCGATGAGGACGCCCTGCAGCTCCGCGGCCGAGAATTTCGCGGCTCGCTGGTAGCACTTGTACCAGAGGTAGGGGCTCCCCTCCAGGAGAGACGAGGAAAAGGGCCCCACGGGCTCGGAGAGGCGCGGGTGAACCCGGGCCGTATACGTTCCGTACGTGATCGAGGGATCGATCTTCGTTCGCGTCTCGTCGCAGCGAGCCTTGACGATCAGGAGCCTTCGCACTTCCGAGAAGAACATGGAGAAAAATCCGCGGAGGGGATCGTCTCCTTTGAGCTCGCGATCCCCCGCCCGAAGGGCGCGGCCCGAAAGAACCCGGCCGAGCCGGTGGAAGGTCTCGGCGCGATCGCGCCGTCCGAGAGAGTCGAAGAACGCGTACAGATCCTCGGAACGCCCGTCGGCGACGAGGGCCTCCACGTCGCCGGACGCGCACCTTTCCGCCCGATTCCGCCCACGCGAGCACCTTTTCGAGCTCGGAGTCGAAGCGCCGGGGGTCGGCTTCGGTGAGCCGCAGAAGCGCCTCGACGGCGGCGGGATCGAGAGCCACGTCCTTCTCCGCCGCGAGCTTCTTCGCCCGCGACGCGAGGAAACGGGCAAATTCCTCCGGCTTGGAGGAGACGTCGTTGATCGTGCCATGCTTTCGGAAAGCCTGATAGAGAGCGGAAGTTTTCGGGGGATCGACGGCGCGGGCGAGCAGAACCGTGCCCGCGAGACCTCTTTCGAGGTGCTCGAGCACGGCCGAAGCCGCGGGCGCCGCGTCGCCGATCGGTCCGGGGAGGGCCCGAAGGATCTCCAGCAGAGTCTCGGCCGCCTCGGGACGCCGCGCCTTCTGGGCCGCGGCCGCGGCGGCCTCCTCCGGCGAGCCCTGGATTCTCAGGGCGGAAAGCAGCGCGCGAGTCTTCTTGAACGCCTCCCGCCGGCCCGAAGGCGTGTCCTTGATCCACGCTTCGACGGCTTCCTCGACGAGCGAACCCGGAGACTCCCGGCCGAAGAGGCCCGAAAGGTCGGCTTCGACGAGCCGTTTCTCGGCGAAAAGGGAGCCGTGGGTGAGCGCGATCGGGAGCCGATCGGCAAGGTCCTCGTCGGAGATTCTCTCGACTTCAGTCTCCGGGGAGGCGAGCGATGCGCGGATTTCCTCGGCGGCTTCGTCCACGAAAAACTCGTGGCTGCCGGTCACGAGAATCGCCTGACTCAGTCGAGGAGCCCTTTTTCCGACAGTTCCATGCAGTCGAGGCAATACGGCGTCCAGGGAACCGCTTCGAGGCGCTTCTCCATCAGCGGGCTCGAGCAGTGGGTACACGTGCCGTAGATGCCTTCATCGATCCGGACAAGAGCCTGCTCGATCAGCTGAACGAGTGTCCGTTCGGTGTCGCTCAGGGAAAAGAGGAATTCCTTCGTGTAGGAAGACGTCGCCTTGTCGGCGATGTCCTGCGTCGACTCGTCCGAGTTCTCCTGACCCGCGTCCTTGTTCTTGACGAGCTCCTGCGAAATCTCGTCTTTCTTCGCGAGGAGGGAGCGACGGTACTTTTCCACGTCTTTCTTCGAAACCCGCACGCTGGATGACTTGGCAGAAGTTGGCATTCCGATTCACTCCTTTTCTGAGAACGGCAGATGATAGCGCAAGCCGGCCTGAATCGACAATGCCCGGTACACCTGCTCGACGAGGAGCAGGCGCGCCATCTGGTGGGGAAACGTCATTTTGGAGAGTGAGAGAACTTCGTCCGCCCGGGAGACCACCTCCGGCGACAGTCCCGAGGCTCCTCCGACGAGAAAGGAGATCGGCCGGGGATCGCGATCACGATGGTTCGAAAGCATTGTTGCGAACTCGTCGGAGCTCTTCATGCGGCCTCTTTCGTCGAGCGCGACGACTCGTCCCCGAAGAGCCGCGAGAATTCGGGCGCCCTCCCGCTGTGCGGCGCGGTCGTCGCGGTCCCGCTCGGGGCGAATGACGACCTCCTCCAGAGAGGCCCAACGCGAAAGCCGGCTCCAGTAACGCTCGATTCCTCGGGCGTATTCCCCGGCCTCCGACTTTCCCACCCAGACGAAGCGCAGGGCGAGCACGCGGAGGCGGGCGTCCGGTCAGACCGCTGACGCGAAGCGAAGCGTCTCGTCGCCCGCGTCGCCCCAGAGGCGCTCGAGAGCGTAGAACCGCCGCGCCTCGTCGAGGAAGACGTGGAAAACGACGTCGCCGTAGTCCAGGAGGATCCAGCGCGCCGAGGACCGCCCCTCGGCCGAAACGGGGCTCCGGTGAAGCGACTTCATCGCCGCCTCCACCGCATCGGCGACCGACTGCGAATGACGCTCGGACGTCGCCGAACAGATCACAAAGTAATCGGCGAACGACGAAATGTCGGAGAGGTTCAGAACGAGAAGATCGGCCGCTTTCTTTTCGAGTGCCGCCGAGACGACCTCCCGCACGACGGGGTGTGGGGATCCGGAACCCTTCAACGCGGGCCGGCTCCGGGTGCGACGGTGTAAAGGCCTTGTTTGAAGATGTACTCCTCCACCGGCCCGGGGGTGAGCGCCGAGATCGATTCACCCCGGGAAACCGCGGCCCGCAGGTCGGTCGAGGAAATTGTCACGCGGACCGATCCGAAAATCAAGATCGAATTCTCCCGTCCCCTCCAAAAGGGTTGCTCCAGGATCGGTCCCGGCTCGAAGGGCTCCCGAACGAAAACGACGAGCCGCGCGAGGCGAAGGATTTCTTCCGGCTCGTGCCACCGGGGGAAGCTCTCCCAGGCGTCGCTTCCGAGCAGAAAATATCGCTCGTCGGAGGGATGGGCTTCGGCAAACTCCCGAAGCGTGTCGACGGTGAACGAAGGCTCGGGCCGGTCGAGCTCGCAGAACGACAGCACGCTCCGCGGCCGGCCCGCCAGAGCGAGCGCGAGCATCGCGACCCGGTGGCGCGAATCCGCCGCGGCCGAGTCCTTTTTCCACGGAGACCGGCGATTCACGACGTAGTGAACCCGGTCGAGGCCGAGCGATTTCGCGACGAAGTCGATCGGGCGCAGATGTCCCTCGTGGACCGGATCGAACGTCCCGCCGAAGACTCCGATCTTCACGACTCGTGCCCGGTCCCCGGCTTCCCGATCCGAAAGAGAGCATGGACGAGATCGGTCAGCCCCGTTCCGGCAGCGGCCGAAACGGCGAAAAACGGAATTCCGCGGCGCCGGGCCGCCTCTTCGATCGAGGCCAGGCGGGCCGGGTCCGCCGAGTCGATCTTGCTCGCGACGAGAATCTGCGGACGCGCGGCGATCTCGGGTGAAAAAGCCGCGAGCTCGCCCTCGACGGCCGCGATGTCGGTCCCGGCATCGCCCTCCTGCGACGAATCCACGAGATGGCACAGGGCGCGGCACCGCTCGACGTGCTTGAGGAAACGGATACCGAGGCCGGCTCCTTCGTGCGCTCCCCGGATCAACCCGGGGATGTCGGCCACGACGAGAGTGTCGTCGCCGCGGCGGACGACGCCCAGATTGGGAACGAGCGTCGTGAAGGGATAGTCGGCGATCTTCGGCTTCGCGGCCGAGATTACCGAAATCAGCGTCGATTTCCCCGCGTTCGGGAGCCCGATGATCGCGACTTCCGCGAGCAGCTTGAGCTCGATCCCGAGCTTTCGGACCTGCCCGGGGAGGCCCGGTTTCGCGAACCGCGGAGCCTGACGGGTCGACGTCGCAAAATGTTGATTTCCCCAGCCGCCGTTTCCGCCCTTGGCGATCAGAACGCGTTCGTCCGCTTGCGTGAGGTCGGCAAGGACCTCTCCCGAGTCCTCGTCGCGGACGATCGACCCTACCGGCAGGAGGATCTCCAGATCGTCGCCCCGTTTTCCATGGCAGTTGGACCCGAGACCGTGCTCGCCGCGCCCGGCCCGGTAGTGCGTCTGGTGCCGAAGGGGATAGAGCGTGTTCAGCGATGCCGTCGAGCGGACGTACACGTCGCCGCCGTCGCCGCCGTCGCCGCCGGAAGGCCCGCCCCGCGGAACGAATTTCTCGCGCCGGAACGCGATACAACCGTTCCCCCCGTCTCCGGACGAGACCATGATCTGCGCTTCATCGATGAACACAAAACGACCTTATCAAAAGAAAAGCCCCGTCCTACGGGGCTCTCCGAGTCTCTCCGAAAGAAGAAATCAGCGGCTGGGCTGCTCGAGCGCGTCGATCGCGATGTACCGCCCGCGGCGTCCGCGGTCGCGGAACCGGACGACGCCCGGAATCTTCGCGAAGAGCGTGTCGTCCTTGCCGCGGCCCACGTTTTCGCCGGGCTGGAATTTCGTCCCGCGCTGCCGGACGAGAATGGACCCTCCCGTGACCGTCTCGCCGCCGAACGCCTTGACGCCGAGGCGCTGCGAATTCGAGTCGCGGCCGTTGCGGGAAGAACCCTGGCCTTTCTTGTGTGCCATGGCTTACCCCTCGATTCCGTCGATTCGGACTTCGACGAGCTGCTGGCGGTGGCCCTTCGTCCGCCGGTACTGCTTGGTCCGTTTCTTTTTGAAAATGAGAACTTTGCGGCTCTTCAAAGACGCGAGCACCGTCGCGCGAACCGAGACCCCGCTCAGATGGGGAACGCCGGAGCGAAAACTGTCGCCGTCGGCGACGAAGGCCACTTCGTTGAACGTGATCACGTCGCCCTTCGAGACCTGCTCGTGAGCGACCTTCTCGATCCGGACGACGTCGCCCGGGCTGACCTTCACCTGTTTCCCGCCGGTTGACACGATGGCGTACATGACTCTCCTCCCAGAACGAAAGCGGGTAATCTTACCAAGAGTTTGCACCATGTCAAGTCCGAGCCCGACCGGGCGGCTTAAGCTTCTCCGAACTTGCGCCGCGAAGCCTCTGCGCTGAGGATAATGGGCCAGTGGCACCCGACTCCCGAATCGACCGCCGGAGCCTCCTGGGTTTCCTGACCGGAGGGCTCGCGGCAGCGATCGCGGGAACGGTCTCGGCCGTTTTCTGCCGCTACCTCGCCGGCAGCGCGTCGGCCCAGGGGCTCGAAGGAACGGCTCCCGTATCGCTCGGAAAGCTCTCCGACTGGCCCGCGGGAAGAGACCCCGTTCCGCAGACCGTGTCCTTCCTGGAGCGGGACGGCTATTCCCGCGAGACGAGGCGAGAGCGGGTCTTCCTGGTCCGCGACGGGTCCGGAGCGGCCGTTTTTTCGGCTACCTGCACTCACCTCGGTTGCGCGGTCGCCTGGGACGCAGGCTCGCAAACGTTTCGGTGCCCGTGCCACGGCGGCGTGTACGGAATCGACGGACGAGTCGTGTCCGGCCCTCCTCCGCGGCCTCTCCGGAGGCTTCCCATCGAAATCCGCGACGGAGAGGTTTTCGTTCGCCCGTCGGAGCTCGCGTGAAGCGATTCCTCGAGCAGTTCGACGCGCGGACGGGAGCGATCACCGCGCTTCGAGCGTTCTTTCGGAACCCCACACCCTCCCGGGGCGGCTGGCTCTTCACGCTCGGCTCGGTCGCCCTCTTTCTCGTCCTGCTCCAGTTCGGAACCGGCGCTCTCCTCGCGATCGCGTACGCACCCACTCCCGACCACGCCCGGGCGAGCGTCTGGTTCGTCGAGAAACGGATGCCGGCCGGGTCGCTCGTGCGCGGCCTTCATTCCTGGGGCGCGTCCCTGCTCGTCGTGATCGCGCTCGCCCACCTGTTCCGCGTGCTGTACCACGGTTCCTACAAGGACCCGAGGCGCGAGAACTGGTGGATCGGCCTGGCGCTCCTCGCGGTCATCCTCGCTTTCGCGTTCACGGGATATCTCCTTCCGTGGGACCAGAAGGGGTACTGGGCGACCGTCGTGGGCGTCCGGATCGCGGCGATCGTGCCCGGAGTCGGCCCGGCGCTCGCGCGACTCCTCTCGGGAGGGGGACGCGTCGGTGCCTCGGCGTTGACGAGGTTCGCGACGGTTCACTTCGTCGTTCTTCCGGCCGTCGCCGCGGCCCTCGTCCTTCCCCACCTGCTGCTCCTGCGACGCCACGGGCACGCCGGCCTCCCCGGCGACGACTCCCCGCGGGAGCCGTTCTTCCCGAACCAGACCGCCCGCGACGCGGCGGCGATCGCCATCGTGTTCGGCCTTCTTCTCGCGCTAGCGCATTTCTCCCCCGCGCCTCTCGAGGCGACGGCCGATCCGTCGGACTCGGGATACGTTCCGCGTCCCGACTGGTACTTCCTGTCTCTTTTTCAGCTGCTCCACTATTTCCCGGGCCGGACGGCCGTCGTCGGCGCCGTCCTGATCCCCGGCGGGATCGCGCTCCTGCTCTTCGCGCTTCCGTTTCTGGATCGGGCTCCGGGACGCGAGCCGAAGCCGCGCCGCGTCTGGATCGCCCTTGGCGCCGCGATTTTCGCGGGAGCGGGCGTCCTGACGGGCTTCGCGGTCATCGAACAGCCGGCATCCTCCCGCCTCGCCACGGCGGAGCCTCCCCCGCCGCCGCTCGCGTTCGGTTCCGCGGACCTGCGCAACTACGACGTGTCGTCGCTTCCGACGGCCATCGCGCACGGCGGAAGGCTCATCGCGACGAAGAAATGCCTCGAATGCCACCTCGTCAACGGAGACGGAAACGGCAAGGGGATCGAGCTGAAGCACGTCGCCGAACGGCGGACGCGCGACTGGCTCATCGCGCACTTCAAGGACCCGCAGGACCTCGTCCCGCACTCGAAGATGCCGCCCTACGACGACCTCCCGGAGCGCGACCTGCAGGACATCGCGAGCTACCTGCTCGCACTGCCGTAGACGCCCGGCGATGCATCGCGCGAATACGGGCGCGTGGCGTCCGGGGTACGTCGGACGGAAACCTCCCGGGTAAGCCGGAGTCGCGACACCGAAACGTCAAACAACTAGCTCAAACAGGAGTCAGACTTGAACCGAAAACCACGCTCCGAGAATCCAAAGGCCAGCCTTCAAGGGAGCGCCTCGCCTTGCAGGAATTCCTCAAGGAAATCCCACCCTCGGCCGGCGAAAGGCTGGAGCGATCTCCGCGTGACCACCTATTCTCCGGCGCCGCGAGCTTGCCGGATCGATCGACTCCGCGAAATGGGAGCCCAGGTGCGAGTCACCTATGAAACGAAGAACACACGCCTTCACGCGAAGGCGTGGTTGTTTCATAGAAGCACGGGGTATTCGACCGCGTACATCGGGTCTTCGAACCTCTCACGTTCAGCCTTGCTCGATGGTCTCGAATGGAATGTGCGGCTTTCCCAAATTGAAACCCCGGCGATCCTGCAGAAGTTCGAAGGTGTCTTCGAAAGCTACTGGGCAAGCCCCGATTTTGAAGAGTACGACACGGGTCGCGACGCGACCCGCTTCGACAGGGCCATTTCCAGCGCATTTTCGAGCGGCGCGGAGGTGCTCCCGCTCTCGCTCGATATCAACCCTTACCCGTTTCAAACGGAAATTCTCGAGAGAATCGAAACCGAACGGATTCGCCACGACCGTCATCGAAATCTCGTCGTGGCCGCGACGGGAACTGGCAAAACCATCGTCGCGGCGTTGGACTTCAAACGGCTTCGCCGAAGCCTTGGCAATCCAAGCCTCCTTTACGTTGCCCATCGAAAGGAAATCCTGACCCAAGCTCTTCAGACTTTTCGGACAGTCCTCAGAGATGGAATCTTCGGTGAACTCTACGTCGACGGGAGTCGCCCTGAAGAAGGCCGACATATCTTCGCGTCGGTACAGTCACTGGCCCAAGTCCCGCTTGCCCAGCTTCCCCCGAAGTCGTTCGACATCGTGATCATCGACGAGTTTCACCACGCGGCGGCGCCCACGTACGAACGACTGCTCAATCATTTTGAACCGAGAGAACTTATCGGCCTTACTGCGACACCCGAGCGGGCTGACGGACGCAGCGTGTTGGACTGGTTCGGCGGTCGTATCGCAGCAGAACTTCGCCTCTGGGAGGCCTTGGAACGGGGCCTCTTATGCCCGTTCCAATATTTCGGCGTTGCCGATGGGACGGACCTCTCGGGCGTCGCCTGGACACGCGGCGGATATCAGGACTCCGAGCTTGAGAACCTCTACACAGCCAACGACGCACGTGTTCGCCTGGTCTCAGAACCGCGAACGGGCCGACAAGATGCGTCTGGGCTGCGTGAGTATCGCACGCTTTCAGCGAGGAATTCAACGAATCGGAATTCAACCTTCGCTGCGGGCGGAAGGGGAGACAGGAGGAAGTCAACGTCATCTTCACGGTTGATCTATTCAATGGCGGTCGATCTTCCGGAGATCGACACCGTTCTTTTTCTCCGACCGACCGAGAGTAGTACGGTGTTCCTGCAGCAGCTCGGTCGCGGCCTGAGGCGCCGGACGAAAAGGATTGCTTTCGCCCGAGGAAGTCAGACTCGTCGACGAGTCGAGCTGGCTCAGTTGGCGTCGCCTCGCAAAATCGTGCTCGACAACGCCGGGCCTCGGACGGCACTCGACTCCTGCAACACGCCACCGCACGCCTTCTGACGAAGTGAAGCAGGGGAAAGGGTGGGGCGCCTCCTCCGATTGGACGACAGGAAGAGGTAGTGCCTTCCGGATTCTTTTCCAGCGAAGGTCCACTCCGGAGGCGATGACTATCACCGGCGCATGTTGATCGGCCTGCATTTTGAGGCCATCCGGAGTGAGCTGCTCCACTTCGACCTCCTTGACGCCGACGCAAACCACGTAACGATTCCCTTGACTTCGGAATTGGGCTGGAATCACCCGGTTCCGCTTTCCGTTCATGGCACCTACTCACTCAACGAGATCAGCGCCGCCTTCGGAAAACTCAGCCCGGAACACCCGGATCGAATCCGGGAGGGCCTCTTCTTTGACGAAACAACAAAGTCCGACGTGTTTTTCGTAACGCTCGAAAAGTCTGAAACTCGCTATTCCCCGTCGACGAGGTATCGCGACTACGCGATCTCACGTGAGCTGTTTCACTGGCAATCTCAGAGTACGACCTCGGAGAGCTCGGCCACGGGCAACGCTTCATCCACCACCGCGACCGGCGCTCAAACATCTTTCTCTGCGTCCGCCGAACTCCGAAAGATGATCAGCGAACGTCCCCGTACGTATTTCTTGGACCAGCGGACTACGTCAGCCACTCGGGTGAACGCCCGATCTCTTTCGTGTGGAGACTTCGCCGCCCCGCCCCGGTCGATTTCTTCGAAGAATTCCAGCTGGCGGCGAGCTAGAAGCTCGAGCCCTCTACTCCTTCGGCGTCGGGGAACGTTCTCGAACGTGAGTACGGCGCCGGGCGCGATCTTTTCCTTCGCGGCGGCGCCGTCGGGGATTTCCAGCACGAACAGCGATTTCTCTTTCGGGCCGTACGTGGGGCACGGGTCGTCCTTGCACGGCGGCGTGTGCGCGTTGACGTAGATCACCTTGCGGTCCGGGTCCATCCAGACGATGTCGATCGGGAAGTTGCAGTTCTTCATCCAGAAGCCCTCGACCGACGGCGAGGGAAAGAGAAACAGCATCCCCCGTCCCGGCGCGAGGCTCTCGCGAAACATCAGCCCCTGCGCGCGCGACTCGGGGGTCGACGCGATCTCGACGGCGTAGCGGGCGCCCGAGGGGGTGACGACGGCCGGGCCGGCCTCCGGCGGTTTGCTCTCGCGGCCACCCGCCGGGGAGCAGGAGAGGGAGAGGGCGGCAAATAGAAGCGCCAGAACCGACCCGAAGTGATTCCCACTGGTTGGATGGGGCGCGGCGAGACGCGAGCCAGGCGGGATGCGGGCCGTCCGAGACGCCCGAGGCGTACTGAGGCAAGTACGCCGCAGGGCGGCGCGGGCGGCACGCGCCCGCATCGCTCGATGTATCGCCGCGCCGGCGAAGGGTCTCACACTCCCTCCGCGTCGGCCAGAATCTCCTCGCGTTTGAGCAGCCCGTACTTCTTCGCGTAGTAGCGGAACGACCGGAACGACATGCGCAGCAGCTCCGCCGCCTGCGTCTGGACGCCGCCGGTCCGCTCGAGCGCTTCCTGCATCAGGCGTTTTCCGACCGTTTCCAGATACTCCTCCAGGTCCAGCCCCTCGGCGGGAAGCGAGCCGAAATCCGGCAGGGCGCCGGAAAACCGCGACGTGATCGAGACGGGCAGGCTTCGCGACGTGATGACCGGCCCGGCTTCGAGAGCGACCGTGCGCTCGAGCGTGTTCTCGAGCTCCCGCACGTTGCCCGGCCAGGGATAGTTCTCCAGAAGGCGCATCGCCTCGGCCGAGATGTTCTTCTCCGGGATCTTCTGCTCGCGGCAGATCTTGCGGATGAAGTGCTCCGCGAGAAGCGGAATGTCCTCGATGCGCGAGCGCAGCGGCGGCAGGGCGATCGGAATCACGTTGACCCGGTAGAAAAGGTCCTCGCGGAACTTGCCCTCGGCGACGGCGGCGGACAGGTCCCGGTTCGTCGCGACGATGATCCGCGCGTCGACCGCCTGCTCTTCGTTGCCGCCGACCTTGCGAATCGCCTTCTCCTGAAGGACGCGCAGGAGCTTGACCTGCATCGCGGGCGACGTCTCGGAAATCTCGTCCAGGAAGAGCGTCCCGCCGTCGGCCTCGGAAAACAGCCCCTTCTTGTCGCGGATCGCTCCGGTGAACGCGCCGCGCTCGTGGCCAAACAGCTCCGACTCCAGGAGCATTTCCGGAAGCGCGCCGCAATTGACGGAAATGAATTTCTGGCCCTTGCGGACGGAGGAGAAATGGATCGCCCGCGCGATCAACTCCTTGCCCGTGCCGCTCTCCCCCGTGATGAGGACCGTCGAGGAGATCTTCTCGATCCGGGCGATCGACTGAAAGATCTCCCGCATCCGCGAGCATTTTCCGATGACGTTCGCGAACGAATAGCGGTCCGCGAGCTCCTGCTTGAGATAGAGGTTCTCCGCCTCGAGGTCGCGGCGGGCGACGGCCTTCTCGAGCTTGAGAGCGAGCTCGCCGAGATCGAACGGCTTTCCGATGTAGTCCGCTGCGCCGCGCCGCATCGCTTCGACGGCGTCTTCGTGCGACGTGTGGGCGGTGATCATCAGCACCGGGGCCTTCGGCTGCGTCTCCCGAAACCTCGGAAGGAGGTCGATCCCCGAGCCGTCCGGCATCTTGATGTCGCACAGGATCGCGTCGAACTCGTCGTGGCCGGCGGCCGCGGAGGCCTCTGCGAAAGACCCGGCGACCGTCGTCCGGTGCCCGAGCTTCTGGAAGAAGATCGTGAGCATCTCGCGGAGGCTCGCTTCGTCGTCGACGATCAGGATCTTGAGCTTCTGCGCGTTCATGCGGCCGACGACCCGGCTTCCGCGGCCCCGCGCGGCAGGCGAATTTCGATTTCCGTCCCGTGCCCGACCTCCGTCTCGACGAAGATCTTGCCGCCGTGCTCGTCGACGAGCCGCCTCACGATCGCCATTCCGAGGCCGGTTCCGCCCTCAAACGAGGCGGCGAACGGCTGGAAGAGCACTTCCTTTCTCTCGGGCGTCATCCCCCGCCCGGAGTCGCGAAAACGGATCGTGTACCAGTCCCCCTCGTCGCGGCCCGTCACGTCGAGGGTTCCGCCCCCGGGCATGGCGCACACCGCGTTCTTCGCGACGTTCCAGAAGATCTGCCGGATGTGGTCGGGGTCGCCGCACACGCGCGAATTGCCCGGTTCGATCTGGAGGCGAAGGCGGTGCTCGTCGGTGATTTCATGGCTGTTCGAGAAAGAGGTGCATCGCGTCGGTGAGCGTCGCCGCGAGGTCGAAGGACTCCTCGCGCTTCGGCCGCGGCCGCGCGTAGCGGAGAAAATCCTCCAGAATGGCCGACAGCCGGCGCGATTCGGACACGATGATTTCGACGAGACGCCGCTCCGAAGAGCCGCTCCGCATCTCGTTGCCGAGCAGCTGGGCGGAGCCCGAGATCGAAGCGAGGGGATTCCGAATTTCGTGCGCGATGCCCGCCGCGAGCTGGCCAACGGCGGCGAGCTTTTCGCGCGAGCGCGCTTCGTCCTCGAGCTTTTTCATCTCCGTCAGGTCCTGAAAGAGGAGGAGCAATCCCGCGGTCCCCCTGAGGCGCCGGATCGAATAGCCGAGCGTGCGTTTCTCGGGCGCGCCGAGAACGACTTCGCCGCGGACGTTCTCGAGCGACTCGATGCTCGCGAGCGTTTCGCGCCACGAGGCCGCGTCGAACAGCCCCACGTCCCAGATCGGCACGCCCGCGGATTCGAGCGCGCGGGTTTTCAGGATTTCCGCGCCGGCCCGGTTGAGGAACGTGAACCGGCCCTCGCGATCGATGGTGGCCACGCCCGAAGACATCGATTCGATCACGTCGCCGTGCAGAGCCCGAATCCTCTCGAACTCGATCCGCCGCGCTGTGATTTCCTTCCCGGCGAGATGGAGCTTCTCCGCCATCAGCGACGTCAGGAGCGCGACGCCGTAGAAGGCGGCGATGTTGAAGCACATGTTGAACAGGATCGTCGGGCCGCCCCAGTCGGGCCGCGAGGACAGCGGCGGCGGCGGGATGACGTCGTAAGCCGTCAACTCGACCATCATGCCGTACAGGATCGACGCGATCGAAGCGATCAGAAGCGAGCCCGAGCGCAGAAGAAGGAAGGACGTCGCGGCGATCACGACGAGATAGAGGAAAGAGAAGACCGACTCCGCGCCTCCCGAGAAATAGACGAGGAGGGTCACGATCACGAGGTCGCCGCAAAGTTGGAAGTACGCCTCGGTCGCCGGTTGCACCGCCCGGCGAAGAAGCACGTAGCCGGTCGAAAGGAGCAACGCGAGGCCGGCGACGCCGATCAGGGACGAGAGCGGCAGGACCGCCCCCGCGGTCGCCTGCAGAAGGATCGAGGACAGGACGATCGCGCCGACGACGATCAGACGGATCGCCGTCAGGACACGGAGGGACCGGCGCAGGGACTCCACGGCCCCCTATCCGATCTTGGAGATCAGCGTGAACATCGGCAGGTACATCGCGATCACGATGCCGCCGATGACAACGCCCAGAATCGCGATCATGACCGGCTCCATGAGCTTGATCAGGCCCGCGACCGCGGCATCGACCTCGTCTTCGAAAAATTCGGCGATCTTGTTCAGCATCGTGTCGATCGCGCCCGTCTGCTCGCCGACCGAGATCATCTGAACGACCATGTTGGGAAAGACCTTCGAGTCGCGCAACGGCTCGGCAATCGTCTTGCCCTGTTCGACGCTCTTTCGGGTCGCCAGGATCGCGTCCTCGATGATCGCGTTGCCGGCCGTCTTTGCGGTGATCTCGAGCGAGTCGAGAATGGGAACGCCGGACGCCGTGAGCGTCGCGAGTGTTCGGCAGAATCGCGCGACCGAGATCTTCCGGAGGATCTCGCCGAAGATGGGCAGCGAAAGGAGGATCCGGTCGATCGTGTGGCGGCCGTTGTCCGTCCTGTAGTACGCGCGCACGGCGTAGATGAGGGCGCCGATGAAGACCAGCACAAAAATGAAGTACCGCGCGAGAAAATTCGACGCCGCGATAACGACGCGCGTCGGCATCGGCAGCTGCGCGCCCAACCCGGCAAAGAGGGCGGCAAAGGTCGGAATGACCTTGAGCAGGATGACCGCGACGACGCCCGCGGCGATTGTGATGACCGCGATCGGGTAGATCATCGCCGATTGCACCTGGCTCTTGAGTTTCACCGCTTTTTCGATGTAGGTCGAGAGCCGCTGGAGGATCGTGTCGAGAATACCGCCCGACTCGCCGGCGGCAACCATGTTGACGTAGAGCGAGTCGAAGGCGCGAGGGTGCTTGCGCATCGCATCGGCGAGCGAGGAACCCGCCTCGACGTCCTGCCGCACCTGGTAGAGGATTCGCTGAAAGGACTTGTGGTCCTGCTGGACGGCGAGGATCTCGAGACACTGAACGAGAGGAAGGCCTGCGTCGATCATCACGGAGAACTGGCGCGTGAAGATCGCGACCTTCTTCGACGGGACCTTCCGGCCGGCTCGGGGCAGCGCGGCTTCCTTTCCCTTCTCGCGAAGGCCGCTGACGACGATGCCCTGGCGGGAGAGGTTCGCGAACGCGAGATCCTTCGAGTCCGCCACGAGAACGCCTTCCTGCACCACCCCTCCGCGGTCGCGGCCCTTCCAGACGAAACTCGCCATTCCTGCCTCCCCCTATGCCCGGCGCTCGCGCCCGGTCGTGGCGGCCGCCGCCGTGTTCACGCCGGAACCGCGATTGATCAGCTCCTGGAGCTCGTCGGCGTGGGAGGAGCGGTTCATGGCCGCGTCGAGGGTGATCATCCTCTTGTGGTACAGCGTCGCGAGCGACTGATTGAAGGTCTGCATCCCGTGCTTGATCTGGCCGGTCTGCATCATCGAGTAGATCTGGTGGATCTTGTCCTCGCGAATCAGATTGCGGATGGCGGGGTTCGGGATCAGGATTTCCATCGCCATCACCCGGCCTTTGCCGCCGGCTTTCTCGAGCAGGGCCTGGCAGAGGATTCCCTCCAGAACGAACGACAGCTGAGTCCGGATCTGCGCCTGCTGGTGGGCCGGAAACGCGTCGATGATCCGGTTGAGCGACTGCGCCGCCGAGTTCGTGTGAAGCGTCGCGAGCGTGAGGTGGCCGGTTTCCGCGATTCGAAGAGCAGCCTCCATCGTGTCGAGATCGCGCATTTCGCCGATCAGAACGACGTCCGGGTCTTCGCGAAGCACGGCGCGCAGGGCATTGGGAAAAGAATGCGTGTCGGCATGCAGCTCCCGCTGATTGACGACGGCCTTCTTGTGGGAATGCAGGAACTCGATCGGGTCTTCGATCGTGACGATATGGAGAGGCTTCTCGCGGTTGATCTTGTCGAGCATGGCGGCCTGTGTCGTCGTCTTGCCCGACCCGGTCGGCCCCGTGACCAGGATGAGCCCCCGCGGCTTGTCGCACAGCGTCTCGACGATCGGAGGGAGACTCAACTGCTGGAACGTGAGGATCTCGTAAGGGATCTGCCGGTAGACACCCGCGACGGCGCCTCTCTGAAAGAAGTTGTTCGCGCGAAACCTCGCGACCCCCTTCACGCCGAACGAAAAATCGAGCTCGAGGGTTTCTTCCAGGCGGTGCTTCTGGGCGTCGGTCAGCACCGAATAGGCGATCTGCTTCGTGTCGGGCACCGACAGGGGCGGATACGGCAGAGGCGCCAGCTTCCCGTCGAGGCGCACCATGGGAGGGGAATTCGTCGTCACGTGGAGATCGGAGGCTCCCATTTCCACCATCTGTTTGAGCAGCTGGTGAAGCGAAATCGTTGTCGCCATTGAAACAAACTCCCTCGAAACAGTCTAGACCCGGAATCGCGAGAAATCAAATCACCGGGTGGCCCGTATCCCTCAGAGGACAGTCTCTCGCAGCACTTCCTCGATCGTCGTGACGCCTTCGCGAATCTTCTGGAGCCCCGACATCCGGAGGTTCAGCATCCCTTCCTCGATGGCCTTGCGCTTGAGCTCGACCGAGGAGGCGCCCGACAGAATCATGTCGCGGATTTCGTCGGAAAAAAGCAGAACCTCGTAGAGACCGACGCGCCCTTTGTAGCCGGTCCTCTTGCAACGGTCGCATCCCCTTCCCCGCCGGGTCTTGAGCGATTTGACCTCGTCGGCCGAAAAGCCCACGCTCATGAGGGTCTGGGGCGGCGTTTCGACCTCTTCCGAGCAGGTCGAGCAGATTCGCCGAACGAGGCGCTGCGCGCAGATGGCGTTGACCGACGTCGCCACGAGGAACGGCTCGATTCCCATGTTCATCAGCCGGTTGACCGTCGAAGGCGCGTCGTTCGTGTGGAGGGTGGACAGAACGAGGTGCCCCGTCAGAGCGGCCTTGACGGCGATCTCGGCGGTCTCGAAGTCGCGGATCTCGCCGACCAGGATGATGTCGGGGTCCTGGCGCAGGAACGAGCGCAGCGCGGCCGCGAAAGTCAGGCCGATCTGCTCCTTCATTTGCACCTGGTTGATTCCGACGAGATTGAATTCGATCGGGTCCTCGGCGGTCATGATGTTGACTTCGGGGTCGTTCAGCTGGGAGATCGCGGAATAGAGCGTGTTCGTCTTGCCGGAGCCCGTCGGTCCCGTGACGAGCACGATCCCGTAGGGGCGCTCGATCGCGTCCTTGAACCGCCGAAGGGACTCCGCCTCGAAACCGAGAAGCGTCATGTCGAGCTGAAGCTTGCTCTTGTCGAGCAGGCGCATCACGACCTTTTCGCCGAAAAGCGTGGGAACCGTCGAAACTCGGAGGTCGAGGTCGCGCGAGCGATCTTCCACGCGAAGGCGGATCTTGATGCGGCCGTCCTGCGGGAGCCGCTTCTCGGAAATGTCGAGCTTCGCCATGATCTTCAGGCGCGAGATCAGCGCGTCGCGCGCGCGCATCGGCAGGGCCATGATGTTGTGAAGCACGCCGTCGACCCGAAACCGCACGCGGAACTCTTTTTCGTACGGCTCCACGTGGATGTCCGAAGCGCCCGCCTTGAGCGCCTCGATCAGGATCAGGTTCGAGACCTTGATGATCGGCGCCGACTCCGTCGATTTCGACAGCGCGTCGAGATCGATCTCCTCGCCCTCCATGCTGCGGACGACGTCGAGCTCCGCACCGTCCTCGAGCCCGGCGATTTCGTCGAGGTTCATCTCGCCGAGCGAGACGCCCGCCATGTCGTCCGCGGTGAGGCCCGCGGACATCACCTCGTCGAGACCGGTTCCGCCGCCGAGCGCCGCGCTGAAGCTTCCGAGCGGATTCGGGATCTGCCCTCCACCCTGGGCGGGCACGGCCTTGCCCCTCTCCTTCAGCACGAGCGAACGGGGAGTGCCGTAATTCCGGTCGATCGCGGTCCGGAGGGCGACCTCCGAGGCGACGACCGGCTCGACGTTGTACCCCGTCATGAATTTGATGTCGTCCATGGCGAAGACGTTGGTCGGATCGCCCATCGCAATCGTAAGCGTCGCGCCGGTCTTGTTGACGGGCAGGATCATGTATTTTCGGGCGACGTCTCCCGGGACGAGCTTGATGATGCTCGGGTCGATCTCGAAATGGGCGAGGTTGATCGAAGGGACTCCGAATTGATGGGAGAGCGTCTCCGTGATGTCTTCTTCGGAGGCGTGGCCGAGCCGGACGAGGACCTCGCCGAGCTTGCCGCCCTCTTCCCGCTGGTTCTTCAGCGCCGCGTCGAGCTGCTCCTGGGAGATGACGTTGGCTTTCAGAAGCAGATCGCCCAACTTCAAAGGCATCGTTGTCGTCCTCGCTTCATGCTAAGCGGGGCGCGCCGCGGAGTCAACGACCGGGCGCCGCGGAAACGCCCGGGCCGCCTCCCCCGACGAGGCGGGCCGTGAGGGTCCCGAAGTTGAGCTTCGACCGGATGACGACGGGAGTGTGCCGGGAATCGTCCGCGAGCCAGAGCCAGAGGTCCCCGCCCTTCTTGAGCAGTCCCTCGCCCTTCATCTTGGGATGCACCTTCTGGGCGCGAAACGTTCCCGCGGGAGTCTTGACGTATTCCTTCCCGAGCACGTCGACGACGAGGCCGTAGGCGTGCTTTCCCGAGACGACCTGGATTTCGATCGGTTCGCCCGAAGTGAGCGTCCGGTTTCTCAGGTAGAACACCGCGGAAAGGGAATCGAAAATCGGCGGCTCGAACCGGATCGCCTTGCCTTCGCGCCAGGCCGTTTTCTTCGCCCCATCGAAGTCGATCTGCTCGTCCTCGACGCGGCTTCCTTCGACCGTGTGCTTCTCGAACCGGAGGGATTGAAGGCTGTCCGCGTCGACCCAGGAAGTGATGGAATCGCGCACGACGAAGAATTTCGAGATGAAATCGTTGGACACCGCCGACAGCTCGATCTTGTACGCCGGGCGCTCCTGAAAGACGATTCGATCGGAAGTCGAGATCGTCATCACCCCGCCGGCGAAAATGCCCCAGCTCATCGCGTACCGGAGCGTCTCGCCGGCGAACGCCGGCTCCGGGCTCGCCTCCGAGGCGAGCCCCCGGGAAAGGAAGGGGGCAACGAGGAACGCCGCCGCGGCGAACAGGCCCGGGATGGCGCCCGGCTTCACGTCGCGAGCTCCCGTCGGCCGAGCGCGGAGAGAACGGCCGACGGAGAAATCTCGCGCAGGCAGGGTTTCGTCTCGGAATAACGCGCGTTGCAGGGCGAGCAGGAGAGCCCGGCGTAGAAGACCGGACCGTTCTTTCGAAACGGCCCCGTTCTCGAGGGATCCGTGGGCCCGTAGAGTCCGACCGTTCGAACTCCGAGCGCGTCCGCCAGGTGAAGCGGCCCGGTATCGCCGGCCGCGAAAAACGACGCACCCGAAACGATCTTCGCCAGGCCGGGAAAATCGACGGCCGGGATTCGGAGCGCGCCCGCCCTCCGGGCGAGATCTTCCGCGCGACCCTCGTCTCCCGGACCCCACGAAACGACCGGGTGAACGCCGAGCTCGCGCCGGACCGCCGAGGCGAGCTCGGAAAACCGATCCTCGCCCCACGCCTTGTTTGCCCAGCCAGCCCCCGGGTGAAACAGCGCGAACGGACGAGGCGCCGCCGAAAGGAAGGTTTCCGCCGCCTCGTCGCGAATGCGAAGAAGATATCGGGCATCGGGCGCCGCGGAGGAGGCCGGGATCCGGATCGCTTCCAGCAGCGAGACGGCCTTTTCGCTCACGTGCCGCGCGGACGCGGCCGGTTCGACGCGGAGAGCGGAAAATCGGCGCGTCCAGTTGCGCCGGAACCGCGTGTCGTCGAGCACGACGCGGGGAGCGCCGGCGAGTCGCGAAACCCAGAACGACTTCTCGTTACCCTGCGGATCGAGGATCACGTCCGGCGCGAAGGCCCGCAGGGAAGAGCGAAGCGCCCCGAGCTCCCGCATTCCGTCGGGCAAGAAAAGACGCCGACGGATTTTTCGCGAATCGGCGACAATCAGCTCCGCGATGTCGGGATTGCCCCGGAGCAGCGACGCGAAGGGCCGCTCGACGACCCAGGCGACGCGGTGCCCCGCCCGCGCCGCGCCCGCGGCGAGCGGAAGCGCGTGAAGGATGTCTCCCATCGACGACAGGCGGACGATGAGGACGTTCAAGGAAGGGCCTTCACGCGGGAAATCAAATCGGTCGTCGCGTGGTCTTTCGGGTCACCGACGATCCGAACTTCGCCCCCGTACGACTCCACGACGCTCTTCTCCGGCACCGTGTCGCGCGTGTAATCCGTCCCTTTCGCGTGAACCTCGGGCCGGATCTCGAGGATGAGGTCCGCGGGCGAAGCCTCCGGGAACACGACGACCGCGTCCACGCAGGCCATCGCGGCGACGATTTCAGCCCTCTCCCCTTCCGGCAGGATCGGGCGGGCGCTTCCCTTCGAGAGCCGGACGGAGGAGTCGGAATTCACCCCGACGACGAGGAAATCGCCCTCCCGCCGGGCCGCCTGGAGGTACCGCACGTGTCCGACGTGGAGAAGATCGAAGGCGCCGTTCGCGAACACGATCCTCCGGCCCGAGCTCCGCACGCCATCGGCCTCCTTCCCGGCCCGCTCGCGGCTCCACAGCTTCGCCCTCGAACCTCCGGAATCGGCCATTTCCGAAGGATAACGGATAACCGTCAGCGATCGCCGAGAATCGAGCGATCTTGATCGATCGCGGCCTGCAGCTCCCGGGGGGACACCGTCGCCGTTCCCATCTTCATCACGACGAGCCCTCCGGCGAAGTTCGAGAGCAGCGCCGCCTCGGGATAAGAAGCTCCCGCGGCGCGGGCCAGAGCGAACGTCGCGATGACCGTGTCCCCCGCCCCGGTGACGTCGGCGACCTGGTCGGTCCCGAACACCGGAAGCGAAAGCGTCGGAGCGTCGGGCTCGAAAAGCGCCATTCCTTTGCTTCCGCGCGTGACGAGAAGGGCCGGAACGGCGAGCTTGCCGAGCACCGTCCGCGCGGCGCGCTCGAACGTCCCCTCGTCGTCGTCGATCGGCCCCGCCCAGGCCCGCTCGAGCTCTTCTTCGTTCGGGGTCGCGGCGTCGGCGCCCGCGTATTCGAGAAGCCGATAGCGCGAATCGACGAGAACCGAAAGGCCCTGCCGGGCGCTTCGGCCGGCCGCAATCCAGTCCGGCCGGCTGTTGCCGTAGCCGTAGTCGCACAGGACGAGGACCGGCGACGCCGCGGCGGCCCGGCCAACCCTTTCGGCGAGCGCGCGAAAGATCGGCTCGCCCGGAGGCAGCGGTCCTTCGCGGTCGATCCGGACGACTTGCTGCTTGATCGAGTGCGCGCTGCCGCCGAGGATCCGGGTCTTCGTCGGAGTGGGATAGCCGTCGACTCGAAGCAGCAGCGACGTGTCGACGCCGGCCGTCTCGAAAAGGCGAACGAGGATGTCCCCCTCCGGGTCGTTGCCGACGGCGCCGGCCGGCAGCGGAGTTCCGCCGAGGGAAGCGATGTTGGCGACGGTGTTTGCGCCGCCGCCGAGGACGTTTTCCTCCCGCGTGTACCGGAGGATGAGCACCGGCGCCTCGCGCGAAATCCGCTTCGGAAGCCCGAGGACGAACCGGTCGAGCACGAAGTCGCCCGCGACCGCGACCCGGGTCCCCGCGAAGCGATCCACGAGCTCGCGGAGCCGGGTTCGGATGGGCGGTGAGCTCACCGGCGGATCTTATCAATTCGAGATCGAACGCCCTGCTGTTAGAATGGGCCGGCATGCTCGATTCGGAGGTCCTGGTCCTCAATCGGGTCTTTCAGGCCCTGCGCGTGACGAGCGCGCGACACGCCCTGTCGCTGTTTTACAAGGGGCACGCCAAGGCCGTCCTGCCCGACTATTCGACGTACGAGTGGGACAACTGGTGCGACATTCCGGCCCAGCCGAAAGACGACGTCGTCCTCACGCCGTCGCGGGCGATTCTCGTGCCCCGCGTCATCCTCCTGAAGAACTACGACCGGCTGCCGCGGCGAGAAGTGAAATTCTCCCGCCACAACATCTATCTTCGCGACGAAAACCGCTGCCAGTACTGCGGCGCGAAATTCACCTCCTCCGAGCTGTCGCTCGACCACGTCCTGCCGCTGTCGCGCGGAGGGGTCTCGTCCTGGGAAAACATCGTTTGCGCCTGCCTTTCCTGCAACGTGAAGAAAGGCAATCGAACCCCGACGGAGGCCGGCCTGAAACTCATCGCGACTCCGCAGCGCCCGCGCTGGAACCCGGTCGGCCAGTTCACGCGCTCCCGCTGGCACGCATCCTGGAAGAACTTTCTCGACGTGGCGTACTGGAACGTCGAGCTGAGCGACTGAGCTTCCCGAGGCCGGCAAAAACGACCATTTCGTGCACTGAATCCACCAAATTGTTGATTTCTGCTCTCCTGCCTGTGCTCCGGGGAAGTGGCGAATTCATGTTAAACAGCACAAAAAACAAGACTTAGATCCAGAAGACGGGTTTCGGGACTCTTGGCTCGAAGTTTTCAATGCATGAGGGCGAGGTCAATACTGTCTCCCACCTCATTAACCCAACGGGAGACCCAGGAGGTTTACCTTGAAGAAACTCATTGCTCTCGCCGCCGCCGGAATCCTCAGCCTCTCGATCGCTGCCTTCGCCGATGAAGCTGCGAAGACCGACGCGAAGTCCACCGAGACGACGTCGACCGAGATGAAGAAGGACGACGGCTCCATGAAGAAGACCACGAAGAAGCACACCATGAAGAAGAAGTCCTCCAAGAAGGGCTCTTCCAAGACCGAAGAGACCAAGTCCACCACGTCGGAAACCCCCGCGAAAACCAACTGATCCGTTCCGGCAAACGGTGAGTGCTTCTGGGGCCCCGATTTCGGGGCCCTTTTTTTGTCTGTTTCGCTCCAAAACTAGAGAAGCTGCCGGACGGCGGCGAGAGCCGCTTCGACCGTGATCTCCTCCATGCACTCGTGCCGGTACGGGCAGACCTTGAGGTAGCAGGGAGAACAGAAAACGTAGCGGTCGAGCACTCGAACCCGGGCCCCCTGGGGGGCCGTGCGTCCGGGGTCGGTCGGACCGAAGAAGACGAGCGCGGGCGTTCCGACCGCGGCCGCCAGGTGCGCGGGCCCGGAGTCGTTTCCGACGAGCAGGCGGCCCGCCGCGAGAAGGCCGGCGAGCTGCGCGGTGTCGAGATCCGATCCCATCACGGGAATCCGGTGCCGGGCGCGGCGGGCGATGAGCCGGCCCAGCTCGACCTCGTCGGGTCCCACCGTCAGCGCGACCTTGTTTCCCTCGTCCATCAGCGCGTCGGCCAGCAGCGCGAAACGCTCCGCCGGCCATCGCTTCGTGTCTCCAAAAGCGGCGCCCGGCGACAGGAAGATCGGGCGGGCGTCCTCCGTCAGCCGGTACGATTCGAGGGAATCCGCCGCCTGTCGGGCGGCTTCGGGAGAGACCTCGAGCCGCGGCGGATCCGTGTCGGGCACGATCCCCGCCTCGCGCGAGAAGCCGGTCGTAATCGCGGACCTGGTGGCTCGTCGCGGGGGGTTTTTGCGGCGAGCTCGTGAGGAGAAGACGCCGCCGGTCGGTCGCGTACCCGAATCGCTTCGGGGCGCCCGCGAGAAAAGCGAAAAGCGCGGAACGAAACGAATTCGGAAGGACCCAGATCTCTTCGCTCCGCAGGCGCCTCGCCCGCCGGACGTCCCGGAGGAACGCGGTTCCTCCGCGGGACGCGACGAGCACGTCGGCAAGCCCCGTCATCTTCCAGACGGGAGCCGCCGAGGCGCGGGCGAACACCGCGAGGCTCCCCGCCGGATCGCTGCGCTTCAGCGCCCGAAGGAACGGAATCGCCATGACGCAGTCTCCGACCCAGTTCGGGGCGACGACGAGCCGCCTCACGCTCCCTCCGCGGGAGGCCGCGTCCTCCAACGGTTGTGCATCCAGAGCCAGAGGTGCGGTTCGGCCCGAACGACCTTCTCGGTCACGTTCGTGTACAGGGCGGTGAGCGACTCGACGGTGCGATCTTCCTGTCGCAGATCGGCCAGCACGATCGGTTTCTCGAAACCGAGCCGGTAGCGGCCGTCGCCGAGCGGCCGGCAGAAAACCGGGACCACGGCAGCGTCCGTCTTGAGTTGAAAGAGCGCGAGAGCGGGCGAGGTGGCGGCCGGGCGGCCGAAGAACGGGACGAAAACCGCTTCCCGGGCCAGGACGTTCTGGTCGATCAGGATCGCGACCGTCTCGCCGTCGCGGATTTCCCGCAGGATCTCGCGAGCGGCCCGCTTCTTCGCGATCGTCCGGTTGTCGAACTTTCCGCGCAGCGCCTCGAGCTCGGCTTCCAGATACGGGTTGTCGAGCGGGCGCACGACCGAGGCGATCGGTCTCGCGAGCAGTCCTGCCGCGAGGGCGCCGATCTCCCAGTTGCCGAAGTGCGCCGACAGGAGGAAGACTCCCTTCCCCCGCCGGACCGACGACCGGTAGTGCTCGTCCCCGGACATCTCCACGACCGCGAGCAGCTGTTCCCGGGAAAGACGGGTCGCCGCGAGGAAATCGAACAGGACGGTCCCGAAGCTCTCGGCGCACTTCACCGCGGTCGTCTCGACGCGTTCCGCGCTCCAGTCGGGAAAAGCGCGAGCGAGGTTGCGGAGCGCGATTTCCCGGCGGCTCTTTCCGACGCGGAAATAGGAGCGCGCCGCGAATCGTCCCAGCGCGCCGCGCTCCCGCTCGGAAAGCAGGGAGAGCAGGCCCATCGTCCCGCGGACCGCCCCGCTCTCGATCCGGTGTCTAAACGACATGTCCCCGCTCCGAGAGGACCGCCCGAACGCAGCCGAGCAGGCCCGGCTCGCGGAATTCCGGCTCCACTCTCGCGGCAACGGCGCGAAGGCGCGACCGGCCGGCGAGCTTGACGAGGTCTTTTTCGGTCGTCAGCAGCAGCGGCGCCCCCGCGTTCCGCGCGGTCCGCTCGATTCGGCGCAGGTCCGAGCTCGAATAGAAATGGTGATCGCGAAACGGGAGAAAGACCGCCGGGTCGGCCCCGGCATCGCGAATCGTTCGCAGGAAGCGCCCCGGAAAGGCGATGGACGCGACCGCGATCGATCGCGTCGCGACGACGTCTTCCCCGGCCACCGATTCTCCCTGCTCGTCGAACCAGCCGGTGAAACGGGCCCCGAAATGAAAAACCGGAGCGCGCGGATTCACGCGGCCCAGGAGAGCCTCGGCTCCGCCCCCTTCCGGCGACGCGCCGCCGGTGAGCACGAAGAGATCCGCTCTCGACAGCGCCGAAACCGGCTCGCGCGACCGTCCGAAGGGGGGAAGGCCGCCGCCGAGAGGGTCGACGCGATCGAGCAGGACGATGTCGAGGTCCCGGCGGATCGCGAGGTGCTGAAACGCGTCATCGAGGAGGAGCAGGTCCGCTCCGAGAGCCGCGGCCTTCGTCGCGCCCTCGACGCGACGCTCGGAGACGACGACGATCGCTCCCGGAATCCGCCGGGCCAGAAGAGTCGGTTCGTCCCCCGCCTCCTCGACCCCGAGGCGAAGCGAAACGCCGTCGGACACGACTCGCAGACCGCGTGAGCGGCGCCCGTAGCCGCGCGAAACGATTCCCACTTTCCTGCCCGATTCCACGAGCTGCTGCGCGAGCCACAGGGTGAACGGCGTTTTTCCCGTCCCGCCCCACGTCAGGTTGCCGATCGAGATCGCCGGAACGGGGGCGCGCGACGAGCGGAGCCAGCCCGATTCGTAGGAGCGCCGCCGAAGGGAAAGCAGAGCCCCGAACGGGCTCACGCGGTTTTCCGAAGGGGGAGAACGGCGTCGGCGGCGGCTCGGGCGGCACCGCGGTTGTTCTCGACGAGGGCCCGGGCATTCGAGGCCCTCGTCCCGGGCGAAGCCTCGCCGAGGAGCCGGCCCATCGCCGAAGCGAGCTCGCGGGAGTCGCGCACCGTCACCGCGGCGCGGCCGGCGACGCCGACTCGCACGATTTCCCGAAAGTTCCGGGTGTAGGGCCCGAGGATCGTCGGAATCCCGTGGGCCCACGCCTCGATCGGATTGTGGCCTCCCACCGGCACGAGGGTTCCGCCGATGAAGGCGACGTCCGCCGCCGCGTAGGCCGAGGCGAGGTCGCCGACGGTGTCGAGCACGACGACGTCGGGATTCGTCCTTCCCCCGGTGGACCGTCCGACCGCGAACCCCTGCGCAACGAAAAGATCGAAGACGGCGTCGAATCGCTCGGGGCGCCGCGGAGCGACGACCAGAAGGGGACGCGGCTCGAGCGATTTCCAGGCTTCGAGAACCGGGAGCTCCTCGCCCTCGTGCGTCGAACCCGCGATGACGACGCGGCGGCCCGCCGCCCACGCGCGCACCCGCTCCGCGACGCGCGAATCGTCGGCGATCCGGACGTCGAATTTCACGTTTCCGGTCACGAGAACCCTTTCCGGAGGAGCCCCGAGGTCCCGGATCTTCCGCGCGTCGTCTTCCGACTGCATCGCGAACAGCGTGATGCGCCGGAGACTCCCCCGGAGCAGTCCCCGGACCGCCCGGTAACGCGAGTACGAACGGTCGGAAATGCGGCCGTTGACGAGAGCGACCGGAATCCCCCGCCGCGCGCAGCTCTCCAGCAGAAGAGGCCAGATCTCCGTTTCCGTGAGCAGGAGGAGGCACGGATCGAGCGCGGAGAGCGACCGCTCGACGGGGCCGCGGAGGTCGAACGGAAACGGCACGACATGATCGGCTTCCCGCGAGGCCCGGGCGAGCTCGAGCCCCGCGGCCGTCGAGGCGGAGAGAACGAGCGGCCTCCGCACGCCCGCCTCCCGGATCGCGTGCAGGATCGAGTTCGCCGCGCCGACCTCCCCGACCGAAACGGCATGGATCCAGATCGAGCCGCGGGCCCTCGGGAGCGTTCCCCGCCCCAGGCGCCCCCTCCAGTCCCCGACGCGTTTTCCGCCCGCCGCCTGCCGCAGGAGGGCGAACGGAGCGTACAGCGCGAGGGCGATCCCGAACAAAAGCCGGTAAAAGATCACTTCGCCGCGATTATACGCAGACCGGGCCGGAAAGAGGCTTGAGCCGGCCGCGGCAACGATGAGACAATACAAGAGCTTAGGTTCGGGATTCGGGGTCCCAACGATTCGCGGCCGGACTCCGTAAGACGGGAAGTAAGGTAATAAGCTTGGAACTCGTATACAGCCGTCAGCGTGAAGAAAAGAAAGCCGTCGAGGCCGACGACCGGGAGCTCGCCCTCCGGGCCCGCGCCGGGGATTCGGTCGCTTTCGAAACGCTCGTCGTGCGCAAGACCCCGGCCGTCGTGTCGGTCGCTCGCCGCATCATCGGGGACGCGGAGGAGGCCCGCGACGTCGCGCAGCTCGTCTTCCTTCGGGTGTGGGATTCCCTGGGCCGGTACGACGAGAAGTATTCGTTCAACACGTGGCTCTACAAAATCGCGACGAACCTGTCGATCGACTTCCTTCGGGCCAACCGGAGCCGGGAAAAGGCTCACGGAGCCACGCTGCACCTGGTTCGCCGGCGCGAGGCCTCGATCGAGGACGAGGCGACCCTTTCGCTCGAAGCCTCGCAGGTCGCCCGGCTGTTCGAGACCGTCTCGAGCGGTCTTACCGAAAAGCAGAAGGCCGCGTTCGTGCTTCGTGAGCTCGAAGATCTCGATTCGAGCGAAGTTGCGGCAGCGCTCGGCTGCCGGGAATCGACGGTCCGAAATCACCTGTTCAATGCGCGAAAAGCGCTGCAGAAACGCCTCCGCAAGGATTTCCCGTCGCTTCTGACCCGCTGGAGGCGAAAATGAGCTCGCCCTGCCTCGACGAGCTGCGGATGGATTCTTTCCTCTCCGATTCGCTCGGGCGCGCGGACCGCGCGGCCGTGACCGACCACCTGCGATTCTGCGCCGACTGTCGCCTCCGCGCCCTCGAGAGCGACCCCTCGGCCGTCTTCCGCCTGGCGGCCCCCCCGGAGCCTTCCGTCTCCGAAGACGAGACGCGCCGGATCCTGGAAAACGTGCGCGTCGCAATCGCGATTCGCGAGGCCTCGCGCAAGATCGAGCGCCCTCCGGCGGGCGGGCTGGGAATGCGACGGACGGCCGCCGCGCTCGCCGCGGCCGCCCTGCTTTCGCTCACGGCCTCCTCGCCGATGTCCCGAACGTCCCGGCGGAACGCCTCGCCGGCGCGCGAATCGTCCCCGCGGGAGGCTTCGGCTCCGTCCGCGTTCGCCCGCGCCGCGGCTTCCGAGCGGTCCGACGACGCGCTCGCGCCCGCCACCGCGACGGTGTACGAGTGGAACCCCGGCGCGAATTCTCCGGACGACCCGAAGATCGTCTGGATCGTCGATCGCTCCCTCGATCTCTGAGATGAGACTCCGGGCCTTTTTCCGCGCGGCGGCCGTCGCCGGCCTCCTCATTGTTCTCGGAGATTTTGCCGCTCTCGCCCGCGCCGCCGACCCGGTCGGCGTCAAGGTGTTCGTGCTCAAATACAAGAGAATCGAAGAGGCGACGCTGATCGTCCGTCCCCTCCTGTCCGATTCGGGCTCGATCGTGCTCACCTCGAAGATCAACGCGCTGACGATCACGGATCGGCCCTCGGCCCTGAACCTGATCTCGCAGGCGCTCTCCCAGTTCGACGTTCCCCCGCAGGGGTACTCGATCGCCGTGAAGTTGATCCGGGCGCGCGCGGACGCTCCCGCGGGGGACCTTTCGCGGGAAATCGGCGGAATCGGCAACAAGCTCCGGGAGGTCTTTCGGTTCAACGACTACTCGCTGATCGATTCCACCGTGCTGGGAGGGTCCGAGGGCGAAAGCGTTTCGTCCCTGCTCGGGAACGAATATCGCCTCGGGTTCCGGATCGAACCCGCGGGTCAGGCGCCGCTCATTCGGCTCGCCCGCTTCACGCTCTCGAGGGAGAGGGCCTTTCCGGGCGGCCGCAAGTTCGCCATCCCCGTCTACCGGACGACGATCACGGCCGGCCTCAATCAGACGATGGTCGTCGGCGCCTCGCGGGAGAGGGCGTCCAACAAGGCGCTGATCCTGATCCTGCTCGTCCAGGAGGCGCCGCGCCCGAACGCGGAGAAGGGCCTTTCGGGAGTCAATTCCGCAGAGGTGGGTCACTGATGCCCGAGTTCGTCGTGAGACTCGGCTGGCCGGACGGCGCCGTCGCGGAAGAGTCGATCACCTCGCCCACCGGCGCCGCCGCGAGGCTCGAGTTCGAGCGCCGGGGAGCGCACGTCTTCGAGCTCCGCGAAAAGTCCCCCGCTCTGGCGCTGCGCCGCCGGCGCCGGATCCGAATGGCGGCGTTCCTCGTCTTCAACCAGGAGCTCGTCGCGCTGCTGAAGGCCGGCCTTCCGATCCTCCGCTCGATCGAGCTCCTTCTCGAACGGCAACAGAACCCGGTCTGGAAGGAAGTGCTCGGCGACGTGCGGGACCGAATCACCTCGGGCGCGGCGCTCTCGGACGCGTTCGCCGCGCAGGAAAACCTGTTCCCCCGCCTCTACGCGACATCGCTCAAAGCGGGAGAAAAGGCCGGGGAGATCGAGCCCGTCCTTCGGCGCTACCTGAAGTACCAGAAGACGATCGTCGCGCTCCAGCGAAAGGTCGTGAGCACGCTCGTGTATCCGGCGGTGCTGGTGGCCGTGTCGATCGGCTTGATCGCGATCCTCATGACCTTCGTGATTCCCCGGTTCACCGAATTCTTCGGCGAGCTCGGTGGAAACCTCCCGCTGCTCACCCAGATCGTGATCGGGACCGCCTCGGCAATCCGAAACCACATCATCCCGATCGTCGTCGTCATCGCGGCCGCCGTTTTCGGGGCGAACCGCTTCGCCGCGACCGACCGGGGCCGCCAGTTTTTCGATGCGCAGCTGCTGCGGCTGCCGTTCGTCGGGGGAATCTTCCGGCGCTTTTCGATCGCCCAGTTCACGCGCTCCCTCGCGACCCTCCTTTCCGGGGGCACGCCGCTCGTTCCCTCCCTGGAAATCGCCTCGGAAGCGGTGGGAAACCGCTACGTGTCCCGCAAGATCCAGATGATCGTCCCGCGCGTTCGCGAAGGCGGAGAACTGTGGCGCGCGCTCGAGAACACGGGAATGATGACGAACCTGACGATCGAGATGGTCAAGGTCGGCGAGTCCTCGGGCGCGCTCGAGGAGATGCTCAACTCGGCCTCCGAGTTCTACGACGAGGAGATCGACGCCCTGCTCGCGCGGGTGGTATCGTTCGTCGAACCCGCGATTTTGATCGTGATGGGCGCGGTCATTGCAACGATCCTGCTTGCCGTGTACCTGCCGCTCTTCACGATTCTTTCGAATATCAAGGGATAGGAGACCAATGTCCGCTCGAAAGGAAACGCCGCCGCAGATCAAGGCCCTTTCTCCCCAGGAAGAGGAAGCCAAGGCGATCGCCCTCGCGGAAAAGCTCGGCCTCGCGTACGTCGACCTGCTCTCCTTTCGAATCAACGCCGAGCTCTTTCGGTCGGTCCCGGTCGAATGGATGCTCCGGTACGAGTTCGTGCCGGAGGCTCGGACCGACCGCTCCATGACGATCATCGCGGCCGACCCGTCGGACGTCGTCCGATTCGACGAGCTCGAGCTCCTCATCGGGCTACCCCTGAAGCGCAAGGTCGGCAGCCGGGCCGCCATCGCGGAGATCCTTCAGAAGAGCGAATCCTCTCAGCGTGTCCTCGACGAAGCGACCGAAGACTTCCGCCTTCAACTCGTTTCCGAAAACGAGGAAGGCGAAGAGACCCTCACGATCGACAGCATCACCCAGGACTCTTCCCCGATCATCAAGCTCGTCGACTCGATTCTCTTCAACGCGATCCAGCGACGCGCTTCCGACATCCACATCGAGACGCAACAGAGCCTCGTCGTCATCAAGTACCGCATCGACGGCGTTCTCTACCAGGCGATGGACCCGATCGACAAGCGCCATCACGGAACGATCATTTCCCGCATCAAGGTCATGTCGGAGCTCGACATCGCCGAAAAGCGCATTCCGCAGGACGGCCGATTCAAACTCCGCGTCCGCGGCCGAACGATCGACTTCCGCGTCTCGATCATGCCGACCGTCCACGGCGAAGACGCCGTGATCCGAATTCTCGACAAAGAGTCCGCCAACGAAGAGTTCAGCCAGCTCTCCCTGGACGTCGTCGGCCTCGACGAGGAAACGAAGCGGAAGCTGCGCAAGTTCATCCGCGAGCCCTACGGCATGGTCCTCGTCACGGGCCCGACGGGCTCCGGCAAAACGACGACCCTCTACGCCTGCCTCTCCGAGATCCAGTCCGTCGAGGACAAGATCGTCACGATCGAAGATCCCGTCGAATACCAGCTCAAGGGAATCACGCAGATCCCGGTCAACGAGAAAAAGGGGCTCACCTTCGCCCGCGGGCTGCGATCGATTCTGCGCCACGACCCGGACAAGATCATGGTCGGCGAGATTCGCGACGAAGAGACCGCCCAGATCGCCGTGCAGTCGGCGCTCACGGGACACCTCGTTTTCACGACCGTGCACGCCAACAACGTCGTCGACGTAATCGGACGCTTTCTCAACATGAAAGTGGACCTCTACAACTTCGTCTCCGCGCTGAATTGCGTTCTCGCGCAACGGCTCGTCCGCCGGCTGTGCCCGCACTGCAAAGAGTCCGTGACCTATTCGCGCGACACGCTTCTCGAGTCGGGCCTCCTGCCGAACCAGACGGAGGGCAAGGTCTTCTTCGAAGGACGGGGATGCCTCGAGTGCAACGGAACCGGTTTCCGAGGACGAATGGCGATCGCGGAGCTTCTCGACCTCTCGGACCGCATTCGGGGCCTCATCCTCGAAAAGCGGCCGGCCTCCGAGATCAAGAGCGCCGCCAAAGAGCAGGGCATGATCTTTCTGCGCGACTCCGCCCTTCGGAAGGTGTTTTCGGGCGACACGACCCTCAAGGAGATCAACAAGGTGACGTTTGTCGATTAGCCCTTTTGCGCCCGTCGTGCCCGCCGACGCGTTCGCCCTGTCCGACGGCGGCGCGACGTACGTTCGGGTTTTCCGGCACGAGCGGCCGTCCATCGAGATCCTGCGCCATTTCGACTATCCCGCGGGCTCCTGGACGCTCGGGATTCTCGGCGCCCCCGTGTTCGGGAACGACGCGTTTCTCCCCGCCGTGGAAGCGGCGAAACGCGCCGTCCGGGGCGGAGTTCGGCGCGCCTGCGTGACCATTCCCGACGCCTGGGCCCGCACGCTCACGCTCGATTTCGACGTGCTCCCCTCCGGACGCCGCGAACGCTCCGAGATGGTGAACTGGAAGATCAAGAAACTCCTTCCCGGCCGCGTCGAAGACCTGGAGATCGTGTTTTCGGAGATCCCGAAGAGCGGCGAAGGAATCCGGCTGCTCGTCTCCGCGGCGCCGCGCGACACGATTCGTTCGATCGAGTCCGCGTTCGCGGCAGCAGGGATTCGCGTGGGAATGCTCAGCACGTCGACGCTCGCCTTCTTCAACGGATTCGACGACCGACTCTCGCGGTCCGCCGGCGGCGATTACCTCCTGCTGCACCGCTCGGGCCGAACCTCCTCGCTCCTGATCGCTCGCAACGGCCACCCGCTCTTCTATCGGCAAAAAGCCGCCACCGAGGAGGGGACCGACGACGTGCAGGAGCTCCGGCTTTCGCTGTCCCACTACGCGGAGACCCTCGGCGGAGCGGAGAACCCGGCGCTCTACCTCTGGGACGAGCCCACGTCCGCGGGACACGAAGGCTCCGAATCGCTCGAGCCGATGCAGATGCGGCCGGTCAACGCCGCCCTGCTGCTCGCGGATTCGTCCCTCGACCTCCATTCCGCCGCTCACCCCGAGGTTCTCGCCGCGGCGGCGGCGACCCTGGAGAACGACTGATGGCGGTGAATCTCAATTTCGCCCACCGGCCGTTCCGCGACTCGCGGCCGATCTCGATCACGCTGATCGCCGCGACCGCGATCGGGATCGTCCTGTTCACGCTCAACGTGCGCGACTATTTTCATTTCCGGGACTCCGCGGCGGGAACCCGCGCCGAAATCTCGCGCCTCAACGAAGAGGCCGGCCGGGCGGAGGAGAACGCGGCCCGTATTCGAAGCCTCATTTCGACCGCGAGCCTGAAGGAGCTCCAGACCGAAGGGGGAGCGCTCAACGGCCTCATCCGGGAACGCCAGTTCTCGTGGGTTCTCCTTCTCTCGCGGCTCGAGCAGGTCCTCCCGGGCGACGTCTATGTGACGAGCCTCGCGCCCTCCGTCGGCGCCGACGGCTCCGCGATGCTGAGCCTTTCGCTCGTGGGGAAATCCGAGGAATCCATCGTGAAGACCCTCGACGCGTTCGCGAAGAACTCGCACTTCCGGCGTCCGGTCCCCTCGTCCGAGACGGATCCGGAGAAGGGACAGCCGGAAGGGTTTCAGTTCCACCTGACGGTTCGTTACATTCCCCAGGAGCCGGCGTGAAGTTCGAGCCGTCCCTCTGGCGCGAGCGCGCGTGGCTGATCGCTCCCGCGATCCTGTTCTTCCTCGCGAACCTCGCCTACTTTCTCGGGGGCCGGGCCGTTGACTCTTCGCGCACCGAAGCTCTCGAACGGTCGCGCCGCGACGCCCGGTCGAGAGTGGAGTCGGCGATCCAGGCCGAAAAGAAGGCGGCCTCCGACGGCGAGCGCGTGGAAGGCGTCCGCCGCGCGGAGGAGGAATTCTTCGGAAAAAGGATCGGAAACCTGAACGACACGATCGCCGCGACCGTCGCAGACATCCACCGCGTGAGCCGGAACGCGAACGCCTCTCCCCATTCGATCAGCTACTCGGTCGCCGATCGAAAGGGCGTTCCCCTCACCGAAATGTCGATCTCCTTCGGCGTCTCGGGCGACTACGTCACGCTCCGGCGGCTCCTCCAGGCCTTCGAAAACGACTCCCGGTGGATCGTCGTCCGCCAGGTGCAGCTCGCGCGCATCGGCGAGACGGTGGCGTCGGGAAACATCCACCTCAATCTCGCGACGTATTTCTACGAAGGGACCCGGCCCGAAAAGAAGGCCGACAAGAGAGACGTTCAAAACGCGAGACTCCCCGACGACCGGAGGGGCCAGTGACCCCGCGCCAGAAACGACTGGGGCTTCTCGGCGTGCTGGGAGCACTGCTCCTTCTGCTCGTGATCCGCGCCCGGCCGGCGGGGTCGCCGCCGCCGGCTCCGATCGCGCGCGGTTTCGACGCGGACGCGGGCCCGAGACCGGGCTTCGGGCGAAAAGAGGACACCCGCGTGACGCCCGACCAGCTTCCCGACATCGACCCGACCGCGCTGCAGAACCGGCCAGCGGGTACTGCCGAGGCGAAGCGCGACCTCTTCAAGTTCCGCGAGCCTCCGCCTCCTCCTCCGAAGCCCCGGCCTCCCGCGTACACGCCGGCCGGGAGCTGGAATTTCGTCGGCCCGCTGCCGCCGCCTCCTCCGCCGCCGCCCCCGACGCCGCCGGCGATCCCGTTCCAGTTCACGGGAACGATCGGGCCGGCGAGGGAGCCGATTGCCGTCCTCGTCGAAGGGGACCGCCTCGTCCTGGCCCGGCAGGGGGAAACGGTGGACGGAAAATTCATCATTCGCAAGATCGGATACGAATCGATCGACGTGGGATTCGCCGGATTCCCCGAGCAGAACCGGCAAAGGATCCCCGTCACTCCCGGGAAATGAAAAGGAGCCACCGCATGCAGGGATCGAAATGGAAGTCTTTCGGCGCTCTCGCAACCGCCCTGGCAGCTCTCGCGGCCAGCGGCTGTGCGGGCGACCGGTTCTTTCGCCAGGGAAAAAATGACGAGGAGCTCGGCCGATGGGACCGGGCGGTCCTCGAGTACGGACAGGCGAAGGACCAGGACCCGAAGGATCTGCGGTACAAGATGGCGTTCGACCGCGCCCGCCGCAAAGCCGCGGAGGACCATTTCGCGAAGGGAAAGATGTACCTCTCGTCCGGGCGGCCGGACCTTGCCGTCATCGAGCTCGAGCAGACGACGCTCCTCGATCCGGAGAACGACTACGCGATCACGGAGCTCCGGCACGCGCGGGAGCAGCTCGCCAGGCTTGAACTGGAGAAGAGGGAACCAAGCAAGATGCAGAAGCTCGAGGAGGCGACGAAGAACGCCCGGGCCGTGATCCCGATTCTCCAGCCGGCCTCGAAACGCCCGATCTCGCTCAACTTCCCGCAGCCGCGGCCGATCAAGCAGATCTACCTCGCGCTCGGGCAGGCCGCCGGGATCAACGTGATCTTCGACCCGGCGTTGAAGGACGATCCCGCCGCGATCGTTCTCACGAGCGTGACGTTTCAGAACGCGCTCGAAACGCTGATCCGCCAGGAAAACCATTTCTACAAGGTCGTGGACAGCCACACGATTCTCGTCGCGGCGGACAATCCCGCGAACCGCAAGACGTACGAAGACCTCGTGATCAAGACGTTCTACCTTTCCAACGGCGACGTGACGGAGACGGCGAACGCGATCCGGGCGCTGCTCGGCACGGTCCATGTCTCGATCAACAAGCAGGAAAACGCGATCACGATGCGCGACACGGCCGACAAGGTCACGATCGCGCAGAGCATCATCGACCAGAACGACAAGGAGAAGGCCGAGATCGTCATCGACGTCGAGCTGATGCAGATGGACCTGAACAAGAACACCGACCTCGGGTTCACATTCCCGCAATCGATCAGCGCGACGCTCCTGAACCCGGCGACAGCGCCGGGGACCCCGGACACCTCGGGCACAACCTCGACGGTCAACGTCATCACCCTCGACCAGCTGAAGAAGCTCGCGCTGAGCCAGTACGGTTTCACGGTGCCGAATTTTCAGGTGAACCTGATCAAGAGCGCCGGCAACGCGCAGGTTCTCGCGAAACCGGAGATGCGAATCTCCGAAGGGGAAAAGGCACAGCTCACGATCGGCGATCGCATCCCGATTCCGACGACGACGTTCAATACTCAGAACGCGATCGGCGGCACAGGCGCGATCGTTCCGATCACGTCGTTCCAGTACCAGGACGTCGGCATCAAGATCGAGATGGAGCCGCGCGTGCACCACAACAAGGAAGTCACGCTGAAGTTGACGGTCGAAGTGTCGAACCTCGGAACTCCCGTGACATTCGGCGGCCAGACTCAACCGACGATCAGCACGCGGACGATCTCCTCGACGATCCGATTGAAGGACGGAGAGACGAACTTCCTCGCCGGCCTGATCCGGAACGACAAGTCGCACAACTCCCAGGACGTTCCGTTTCTGGCGGATATCCCGATCCTGGGACGGCTCTTCTCGGACAAGCACAACACCGAGACGAGCACGGACCTCGTGATGACGATCACGCCGCACATCATCCGCGTGCCCGACATCAACGAGGAGGACCTGCTGCCGGTGTACGTCGGCACCGAGAACAACATTTCCTACCAGGGCGCGCCGCGGGTGGAATCGTTCAACGGCGCCCGCGGGCCGTTCGACGATTCGGGCCAGCCGGCCCGCCAGCGGGCGCAGCCGGGCCAGCGCGTGAGGCCGCAAAATCCAGGGCAGACGAACCCCGGCCTCAATCTCGCCCCGTCCAGCGGGCCGAACAACCCGTTCACGCCGCCGAAAGCGTTCTCGATCCCGCCTCCGCCGCCGCCTCCTCCTCCGCCGGGGTCGGCCAGCGCGACCCCGCCGCCGGGGTCGGCCCCTCAGCCGACCGCCGCTCCCTCGACGGAGGATGACCATCAATGAAACGTCGGCCGCAAAGCCGCGCCGAAGTCCCGCCGCGATCCTCGCGGCGGACGAAGGCGGGCGGATTTACAATGGTCGAGCTCGCGATCGTCTGCGCGATGATCCTGATCCTGACCGCGATGGTGATTCCCGTTTCCCGCTACACGCAGCAGCGCCAGAAAGAGCTGGAGCTGCGCTACGACCTCCGGCTGATGCGCAACGCGATCGACAAGTACAAGCAATACTCCGACGCCGGCCTGATCCCGATCGACCTGGACACCGAGGGCTACCCGAAGGAGCTCGCCAAGCTCGTCGACGGAATCGACCAGGTCGGACAGCTCAAGAAGCGACTCAAGTTCCTGCGCAAGGTTCCGGTCGATCCCATGACGGGCAACGCGGAATGGGGCCTTCGATCGCTGCAGGACGACGCGACCTCGACGTCGTGGGGCGGTCAGAACGTGTACGACGTGTATTCGCTCTCGCCCGACCGGGCGATCGACAAGTCGCACTACAAGGACTGGTGAAAACATGAGAAGACGACGATCGGCGTCCGGTTTCACACTCCTCGAACTCCTCGTCGTGATGACCATCATCGGCATCCTCGCCGCCATCGCCGTGCCGGCTTTGAAGAACTCCCCACAGAAGGGGCGCGAAGCTGCGCTCAAGGAAGACCTCTTCACGTTCCGCTCGTGCCTCGACCAGTACCACGGCGACAAGGGACACTATCCCCCCGACCTCGAGACCCTCGTCACGGACGGCTACATCCGCAAGATCCCGGTCGACCCGATCACGAAAGTGGATTCCACCTGGGTCATCGTCAAGGAGGAGATTCCCGAAGGGGAAGAAGGAGGCGCCGGCGCGGACGCGCCGCCGGACACGCCGGGCATCATCGACGTGCATTCGGGCTCGAAGGCCAAGGCCCTCGACGGGACTCTTTACAGTGACTGGTAATCGCTCCTCCTCCGGATACACGATGGTCGCAATCGCGATCTTCCTGCTCCTGCTGTCGATCGCGATGATGGAGGTCGCGCCGCTCGTCACGAAGGTCATGCAGCGTGAGCGCGAAGAGGAGCTCATCTTCCGGGGGAAGCAATACGCGCTCGCCTTCCTGAACTTCCAGAAGCGCCAGGGGCGATTCCCGCTGGCGCTGAAGGAGCTCATGCAGACGCAGCCGCGGTCGGCGCGCAAGCTGTTCAAAGACCCGATGTGCGACTGCGACGACTGGGGCCTCATCCACGTCGGCCAGCCATGGCCTCCGCCCGTCGTCAATCCCGCCGACTCGGCGACGGGCCTCGCGGGCCTGCCCGCCGGCGCGACGGGCCCCGACGACCGCCAGAGGCCGGGCCAGCCCACTTCGCCCCTCCCCTCGTCCTACACGCAGCCGCCTCCGTCCGGCGACCAGGGGCAGGGCCAGGGACAGCGAAATCGCGGCAACGGGGCGGGTTTTTCCAATGACTCGGTGTTCCAGGACACCGGCCAGGAAGTCAACAACTCTCCGATCATCGGCGTGTACTCCAAGGTCCACAAGAAGGGGCTGCGGACCTTCAAGGGCCAGGACTATTACGACCTGTGGGGCTTCATCGCGGGGCAGAACAACGACGACCTGCCGGACGTGATGCCCCTTCCCTGGAATCAGCCGAAGCCGAACCCCGACCCGGGCACGCTGGGAGGTCCGAAGACGACCGGTACGCCACCGCCAAATTGACCTCGGAATACCGTAAACGCTTTATTTGAAGGGTCTTGGCTTCCACGGCACACCTCGTGCACCGCAACTAAAATAGGACTCGGAAATGAAATGATCCAGAAATTCGTACTGCCCAACCAGGCAACGGTCCTGATCGACGAGATGCGGGACGTCCGTTCGCTCGCGCTCGGCTTTTTCTGCAAGACCGGTTCGGCCGACGAGCCGGAATCCCGGCGCGGCCTCTCGCATTTCCTCGAGCACCTGCTGTTCAAGCGAACGAAGCATCGCTCGCCGCTCGCGATCGCCCGCGCGATCGATGGCCTCGGCGGCGACGCAGACGCCTTCACGACGAAGGAGTACACAGCTTTCTACGCCCACACGCTCGACTCGAAGTTCGCCGAAGCGCTCGATCTGCTCGGGGACGTCGTTCTTTCCCCCGCGTTCGGATCGGAGGACATCGAGCGCGAACGCGGAGTCATCCTCGAGGAGATCGGCGAATGCAACGACACGCCGGACGACCTCGTCCACGAGCTCTTCGTGAGATCGTTCTGGAGGAACCACCCGCTCGGCGAGCCGATCCTCGGCACGGTCGAATCGGTTCGAAGGATCACCAAGTCGGATATTTCCTCGTTTTATCGGGAACGGTACGGCGCCCACAATCTGATCGTCTCGGTCGCGGGCCACGTCCGGGCCGCGCAGGTTCTTCCGGCGATCGAACGGTTGTTTTCCCGCCGCCCTTCGGGCGAGATCTTTCCGATCCCGGTCCGGCGGCCGAAGCCTTTTCAGCACTGCTCCGTCGAGCGCCGGGCCGGCCTCGAGCAGGCCCACGTCTGCCTCGGCATGAGCGGCCCGTCGCAAAATTCCTCCCGGCGATACGCGGCGAATCTCCTCGACATCCTCCTCGGAGGAGGCATGTCGTCGCGCCTGTTCCAGGAGGTTCGCGAGAAACGCGGCCTCGTGTACTCGATCGGTTCCTCGCTCAATTCGTACCGTCTCGGCGGTTACGAAACGATCCAGGCCTCGTGCGCCCCGAAGAATCTTCCCCGCGTGATCGACACGACGCTGTCGGTCCTGCGAAAGATCCGGCGGGACGGCGCCCGGCCCCGCGAGATCCTGCGCGCGAAGGAGTTTCTGAAGGGAAATCTGATGCTGTCGCTCGAGTCGACGGTGTCGCGAATGTCGGCGCAGGCCCGGCGCGAGTTCTATTTCGGCCGCGTCGAGGCTCCGGAAGGGTGGCTCGCGAAGGTCGAAGCGGTCTCTCAGGACGAGATCGAGGCGGTGACCGAGGACATGTGCTCGGGCAACTCCCTCTCCCTTTCGATTGTCGGCGACGTGCGCAACCTGCACTATTCGGGCGCGGACCTCGCGGCGGCGGTAGCGTAGCGGGAGGCGCGTGCAATGTCATTCCCGCGAAAGCGGGAATCGCTCGGGCAAACCCCGACCTCACCCACCGCTCACGCGGTTCCCACTCCCGCGTTTACTTCTCGATCTAAAGGCTGCCAGATGGAGAGGGAAGGTAGCGGATAAGACACTCCGCGCTCAGATCTTGCCTCAGGCATAATCCCCCCGTGCCGATCGCTCAGATCACGGTTCCGGTTCGCGTGCTGCCCCACGGGGAGGGGTTGCCGCTGCCGCGGTACGCCAGCGACGGAGCCGCGGGCTGCGATCTCCACGCCGCGATCGACGAACCGATTCTCCTGGCGCCCGGCGACCGAGCCGCCGTTCCGACCGGCATCGCCCTCGCGATCCCGGAAGGGTTCGAGGGACAGGTCCGGGCGCGCTCGGGCCTCGCCCTGCGCCACGGGATCGCCTGCGTGAACGCGCCGGGCACGATCGATTCCGACTACCGGGGTGAAGTGAAAGTCATCCTCGGCAATCTCGGCCGCGAGCCGTTCGAGATCCGGCGAGGGGACCGAATCGCGCAGGTCGTGTTCGCGCCGGTCGTTCGCGCGGAGATTCAGAAGGTCGACGAGCTGTCCGACTCGGCGCGGGGCCCGGGCGGATTCGGATCGACCGGCCGCTGAATCGCGCGGCGGCGCAGAAGCGCCCGGCCCCATCGCGGCCCCCGGCGCATGCCGACGACCCGGATATCTTCGATCCAGCCGAAAATTCGCCGGGCGGCGGGCCAGCGAAGATCCCGGAGCGCAAGGCCCGCCCGAAGCTCTTCCTCCCAACGGGACCGGAGCCCGAGGAGCGTCTCTTCCGGCTCCGTCCGGAACGCATAAGAAGGGAAACGAACGACGGTCTGCTGTCGCAGGAAGGAGATCCTCGCTCCGGCTCGGCGGCACCGCAGCCAGAGGTCGATGTCTCCGTGGATACGAAGCCCGTCGCGCCAGCCCCCCACGCGAATGTAGGCGCTCCGCGTGTGGAGCACTTGAGTCGGAGAAACGCAGGCGAGAACCCATCGCGGCGGAGCCTCTCCGCCGCGCGCCACGTCGAACGGCAGATAGTGCGGCCGCGGACGGCCGTCGGCCCAGACGAGAACCGGGCGGGAAAAGACGAGATCGGCCCCGCGGCGGTCGAGCTCTCCGACGAGGCTGTCGAGATGGTCGGGCGCCCAGAGGTCGTCGGGGGACAGGTAGGCGATGAGCTTTCCCCTCGAGCCGGCGACCGCGCGCGCGCGATTGGAGTACCCGTATCCCGGCGCTTTCGGAAACCCTTCCCATCGGACCCGGGGATCGCCCGTCGAAAGAGCGGCTTGCTCGACCGGTTCGGCCGCGCCGTCTCCCACGACGACGACTTCGAAATTCTCGAAGGTCTGGCGAAGGATCGAGCGGAGCGCCGCGGGCAGGAGCTCCGCGCCGGAATGCACGGGAACGATGACCGAAACTCTCGCCGGCAGAGGCATCGGCGGGAGCATACGACGCCGGTCTGGTAAAATCCCCGGGTGCGGCTTCCCGAAAAGCGACGATGAGGATCTCGGTGCTCGGCTCCGGATCGGGTGGCAACGCGACGGTCCTGTCCTCCGGAAAAACGGCCGTGCTCGTCGACGCCGGGTTCGGCCCGAAATCGCTCGCGAAAAAGTGCCTGCTCGCGGGCGTCGAGCCCTCCTCTCTGTCGGCGCTCTTCATCACGCACGAGCACAGCGACCACCGAATCGGCGCCCTGGATTTCGCCGAAGCGTACGGCATCCCGATCTTCTGCTCCCGCGGGACCGCGGAAGCGCTCGGCCTCGACGGATCGCTCTTCGCCCACTACGTGAGCGTGTCGGGAGGGCGCGAAGGGCGGGTCGGGGACCTCTCCTTCCGGGCGTTCGCGACCCCCCACGACGCGAACGAGTCGCTCGCGTTCCGGTTCGAAGACGGGTCGTCCTCGTGCGCCGTGGCGACGGACCTCGGGCACTGCGACGACGAATTCGTGGAGTTCCTGCGCGGGGCGCAGGCGCTTCTGTTCGAATTCAATCACGACGAAGACCTGCTTCGGGACGGGCCGTACCACTGGAATCTCAAGAAGCGGATCACCGGGGGCCTCGGCCATCTCTCCAACCGGCAGTCCGCCGAGGCGCTCGCCCGCGCGTCGGGACCGGCGCTCCGGCAGGTCGTCGCGCTCCACCTTTCCCGGCAGAACAACGACCCGGCGCTCGTTCTCGCGCTGCTCTCGGAAACGCTCGAAAAGTCGGAAAGCGGCGCGAACTTCGGCTGCGCCGACCAGACCCGCGGTTATGAAACAATCGACATCTGAGGTCCGATGAAAGTCGAAGTCCGAGTTTATCCGAAAGAATCCGTTCTCGACCCCCAGGGCAAAGCGATCGCGAGCGCGCTCCAGCGGCTCGGCCATTCCGTGTCGGACGTTCGGGCCGGAAAGATCTTCTTCGTCGATTTCGACACTCCGGACCGGCAGACGGCGGAAGCGGAAGCGCGCAAAATGGCCGAAGAGCTCCTCGCCAACACGGTCATCGAGGGTTACGACGTCGTGGTGCGGGGATGACGACCCGAATGGGGAGCAGCGCATGAAGTTCTCGATCGTCGTCTTCCCCGGAAGCAACTGCGAGCACGATTGCTACCACATCGCGCGAAACCTCCTCGGCCTCGAGGCGGAATACGTCTGGCACCAGGAGACGACGCTCGGCGACACCGACGCCGTGATTCTTCCGGGAGGATTCGCCTACGGCGACTACCTGCGCTCCGGCGCGATGGCCCGCTTCTCGCCGGTCATGAACGCGGTCGCGGAGTTCGCCGCAAAGGGCGGCCCGGTCGTCGGGATCTGCAACGGTTTTCAGGTCCTCTGCGAGGCGCGCCTTCTTCCCGGCGCTCTGCGCGTCAACAAGACGCTGCGCTACCTGTGCCAGGACGTGTTTCTCCGCTGCGAGAACAACGAGAACCCCTGGACGAACCTCTACGAGAAGGGGCAGATCACGCGGATGCCGATCGGGCACGGCGAGGGCAACTACACCGCGTCGCCCGACGAGCTCCGGAGGCTGGAAAGGGACGGCCGGGTCGTCTTTCGCTACTGCGAGCCGGGCGGCGAGCTGAGCGAGGATTCCAATCCCAACGGCTCCGACGCCTCGATTGCCGGCATCTGCAACGAGGCGGGAAACGTCGTCGGCCTCATGCCCCACCCCGACCGGTGCTCCGAGAAGATCCTGACCAACGACGCAGGAATCCTGCTTTTCGAATCGTGCGCCGAGTGGGTGCGGTCCGGAAAGACCACTCTGGCGGCGGCCCGCTGACCTGATGACCGCGATCACTCCCGCTCTCGTCACCGAGCACCAGCTCTCGGAGGACGAGTACAGGAACATCCTCGACATCCTCGGCCGGGAGCCCTCGATCACCGAGCTCGGGATCTTCTCGGCGATGTGGTCGGAGCACTGCTCGTACAAGTCGTCGAAACGGTACCTGCGGACGTTCCCCACGACGGGGCCGCTCGTCGTCCAGGGGCCGGGCGAGAACGCGGGCGTCGTCGACCTCGGCGACGGCCTTTGCGCCGCGTTCAAGATGGAATCGCACAACCACCCTTCGTTCATCGAACCGTACCAGGGCGCGGCGACGGGAGTCGGCGGAATCCTGAGGGACGTTTTCACGATGGGAGCGCGCCCGGTCGCCTCGCTCAACTCCCTGAGATTCGGCGACCTGGACGCGCCGCGCATGCGGCACCTCGTGGACGGCGTCGTCCGCGGCATCGCCGGCTACGGAAACTGCATCGGCATTCCCACGCTCGGCGGCGAGACGACGTTTCACAAGGCGTACAACGGAAACATCCTCGTCAACGTCTTCAACGTGGGCCTCGTGAAAAAGGACAAGATCTTCAAGGGCACGGCCGCGGGCCCGGGCAACGCGGTGGTCTACGTCGGCTCCAGGACGGGCCGCGACGGCATCCACGGGGCCACGATGGCTTCGGCGGAATTCGGCGAAGGGGGCGCGTCCTCCAAGCGGCCGAACGTGCAGGTTGGAGATCCGTTCACCGAAAAACTGCTCCTGGAAGCCTGCCTCGAGATCTTTCGAGGCGACGCAGTCGTCGGCATCCAGGACATGGGCGCGGCGGGGCTGACGTCCTCCTCGTTCGAAATGGCGGGGCGCGGCGGGGCGGGAATGGAGATCGAGCTCTCGCGCGTTCCGACGCGCGAGCCGGGAATGACTCCGTACGAGATCATGCTCTCCGAATCGCAGGAGCGAATGCTCCTGGTCACGCGCCCGGAGCGACTTGGGGAAGTCCTCGCGGTCTTCCAGAAATGGGAGCTCGACGCCGTCGAGATCGGCACCGTCACTTCGACCGGCCGCATGGTCCTGAAGTTCCACGGCGAAACCGTCGCCGACATGCCGGTCGGGCCGCTTTCGGAGCGAGCGCCCGTTTACGACCGGCCCCGAAAGTCTGCCGCGAAGCCCGCGGGCTCCGCGCGCTGGATGTCAGAGCCCGAGCCGGACTATCTCGATGCGCTCGCGCGCCTGCTCGCCTCGCCGAACATCGCGGAAAAGAGGTGGATCTGGAACCAGTACGACCACATGGTGCGCAGCAACACCGCCGAACGGCCGGGCGGAGACGCCGCGGTGATCCGCCTCAAGGCGACCTCCTGGATCGACGACTCCGGCGCCGGGCAGCCGGGGCGCTCGTCGGAGATTCAGAAGGGACTCGCCCTGAAGACGGACGTCAATCCTTTCTTCTGCGCGCTCGACGCGAAGCGCGGCGCGGCGATCGCCGTCGCGGAGTGCGCCCGCTCGATCGCCGCGACGGGCGCGCGGCCGCTCGCCGTCACCGACTGCCTCAATTTCGGCAGCCCCGAAAAGCCGGAGGTCATGGAGCAGTTCGCGCTCGCCGTGGAAGGAATCACCGAGGCGTGCCGGGCCCTCGCGACTCCCGTGGTTTCGGGGAACGTCTCCTTCTACAACGAGACCGAAGGACAATCGATTCTGCCGACGCCGACGATCGGCATGATCGGACTCCTCGACGACGTCGATCGCCACGTCTCGATCGCGTTTCGCCGGGAAGGGGACGTCATCGCCCTTCTCGGGACAACGCGCGACGAGCTCGGCGGATCGGAGTTCCTCCGCACGATCCGGGACCGGGACGAAGGGCCGTGCCCGGCCCTGGACCTCGCGGCGGAAAAAGCGCTCGTCGAGCTCCTCGTCGAAGGCGCCTCGGCCTCGCTCTTCTCTTCCGCGCACGACGTCTCCGACGGCGGGCTCGCGGTCGCGCTCTGCGAGAGCGCGTTTCGGGGCGAGCTCGGAGCGCGCCTCGCGTTCGAGAGCCACGGAATCCGCGCGTCGTCGGTTCTCTTCGGGGAGTCGACGGGACGCGCGCTCGTGTCCTTCTCGCGCGAGGACGCGGCCACCGTCGAAAAGCTCGCGAAGGCAAAGGGCGTCCCTTGCGCGCCGATCGGGAACGTCTCGGGAGGCTCGATCCGCATCGACCTGGACGGAAAGACCCTCATCGACGCACCGCTCGACACCCTGAAGGCCCGCTGGGCGACGGCGTTCCGGATCGCCGTCGAGAGAGATCCCGCCGTCGAACGCTAGGGGTGAGGAAATTTCCTGCGATCGGTGGAACATTTTGCCCGGCCGGGCCGTTATCCCGGTATCGACGGAGGCCAAAACGATGCCTGCAAGCGAGCACATGGTGGTGGTCGACAACCCCCGGGCCGAGCGATCTGCGGGCCCGCCGCCTGGAGATCGTGATCGGAAGACCGGCGCGCGATACCGGCCAGAGGACAGTCGGCCGGGCAAATCCAGGTCGCGGCGCGAAAAGGTCTCCGTCTCGAAAGACTCCTGATCGCCGGGCCCTCGCCGTACGCGATGGCCAATGCCCTGACGTTCTGACAGAATCCGAGCCATGAGTTGGCTTCTGATGCTCGGCCTCGCGGCGGCCCTGATCGCGGTTGCCGCGGTCCTCGGCGCCCAGCCCAAGGGGGCGCGCCCGGTTTCGAACACGAAGCTCATGGGAGTCGCCCGTTTCGTGCTGCTCGTCTTCGGGCTCCTGCTCGCGTTCTTCGCATTCCGCTCCCGCGGCCACTGATTCCCGTGAACATCGACTGGGAGGGAATCGTCGTCGCGTTCGAGAGCCGTTCGCAGCAGATCACTCACTTCTTCGACCGCGAAACGGGGGAAGTCGTCCAGGTCGTCCGGGACCGCGACCCCGGAAAGCACGACGAGCTGACCGCGTCCGCCCGGTTCCTCGCGCTGCCGAAGGACCACGGCGAACGGGGGTTCGGGGAAATGGAGCTCTTCCTGGACGAAGTCGAAAAGGACGGCGTCCGGGCAAAGCTCCGCGCCGCCCTGTCGGCGCCGGAACCCGCGCTCGCCTACCGCGAGGCTCTCCTTTCCGAACCGCGCGAAGAATCGCGTTTCTTCCAGTTCAAGCAGCGCCGCGCCCGGGAACGGGCGGAGCAGTGGCTCGCGTCGATGGCCATCCCGTTCGAAAGACGGCCCGCGCCCTCGAAGGCCGAACGCGATTTTCCCGCCGGGGCGCCGGGCGGCCCACGGAAACCGTAGATCCGACCCGTTTCTTTTTGCGGAACCTCCCCGGTCTCCTTGCGTACTGACCTGTAAGGAAGTCTCCTGCGCGGGACCCGGAGCGGGGAGACGGGGAGGAACCGGATGAAGAAGCTTTTCAAAATGCTGTTTCTGCTGGCGATCCTCGTCGCCGTCGTCGCGGGGCTCTACGCGTGGGCGAGCAACGGCAAGAAGGACGACAAGAACAAGCTCGTGGAGGTCCTCAAGGGCTCGATCACGGAGAAGGCGCTCGCCGTCGGCCAGATCGAGCCGCGTCAGAAGTTTTCAGTGAAGTCGACGATCTCGGGAACCGTGAAGACCTGCCTCGTTCAGGTCGGGGACCGGGTGAAAGCGGGAGACCCGCTGTTCGAAATCAATCCCGAGCCGACGCCGACGGACATTACTTCGGTGACGAACTCGGTCTCCTCGAGCGACGCGTCGCTGGAAAAAGCCCGGCTCGACTTCAAACGAACGAACGAGCTCTACCGGCAGGGCCTCGCGTCGAAGTCCGACTACGACGCCTCGAAAACCCTCCTCGACCTGGCGAAGATCGCGGCGACCAACGCGATGCAGAACCGTGAGCTGACGCTGAGGGGAAAGGTCAAGGGAGAGGGGCTCCTGATCGAGTCGATCATCCGCGCGCCCGCGGCCGGCACGATCCTGACGCGATCCGTCAATCCCGGCGACCCCGTCGTGCCGCTCACGCCCTACCAGCCGGGAACCGAGCTGGCGACGATCGCCGACATGACCGACCTGCTGTTCCGCGGCACGGTCGACGAAATCGACGTCGGCAAGATCGCCGTCGGCATGGCCGCGCGAATGAAGGTCGGGGCGCTTCCGTCCGATGTCGTCACGGGAAAGGTGACGCGAATCGCCCCGCAGGCGCAGCAGAAGGAAGGCGCGACGCTGTTCGACGTCTGGATCGAGCTCAAGCGGTCGGGGCCGATCGTCCTGCGGGCCGGCTACTCCGCGAACGCGGAGATCGTCATCAAGGAGAAGAAGGACGTCCTGACGATCCCCGAGCGCCTCGTCGTCTTCGAGGACAACGGAAACCGCGCGACCGTGGAAGTCTCCGCCGGCAACCCGAAGACTCCTCCGAAGAAGGTCGACGTCAAGCTCGGGATTTCCGACGGCCTGAACGTGGAAGTGGTCTCGGGGCTCTCGGTCGGCCAAAAGCTCGTCGAGCGGCCGCCGAAGGAGATCACGGCCAGTTAAGAGACCTTCGTCCGCATTTCCCTCTCCCTGGAGGGCAGCCTTCAGACCGCCGAGTAAACGCGGGAGGGTGGCCGCAGGCCGGGTGAGGGGGCACGGAGGATCGAAGCGAGATGCGTGAAAGGAACTGGTTCCGGTGAAAGAAGCCTTCCGCCAGCTGTGGCGCGACATGAGGAGCCAGAAGCTCCGAACGTTCCTGACGGTTTTCGGAATCGTCTGGGGCACGGCGGCCGTGTCGCTGCTGCTCGCGTTCGGCATCGGGCTGAAGCACCAGCAGATCCGCCGCGTGAAGGGCCTCGGCGACCGGATCGTGATCACCTGGCCGGGCCTCACGTCGATCCCGTTCAACGGACTGGGCAAAGGGCGGAAGATCCGCGTCTCGGAAGACGACATCGCCGCCGTCCAAAGCCAGGCCACGCAGATCACCGGGGTGTCGTCCGAATATCGAAAGGAAATGAAGGTCCGGTACGGACCGAAGACCTACAACGTCCAGATTTCCGGCGTGAATCCGTATTTCGGAGACGTCCGGAACCTGATCCCGCAGGCGGGGGGCCGCTTCCTCGACGCGCTCGACATCCGGTACCAGCGGCGCGTCGCGTTCATCGGCGAGAAGCTCGCGACGGACGTCTTCGGGACGGAACCGGCCGTCGGGAAGAGCGTGCTCATCCAGGGAACTCCGTTCCTCGTCGTCGGAGAGATGCAGAAGAAGATCCAGAATTCCTCCTACGGCGGGCGGGATACGAACAAGATCTACGTTCCGTCCAGCACGATGCAGGTCCTCACGGGCCAGAAGTACTGCAACAATTTCCTGTTCCAGCCGGCGCCCGACCGTCCCTCCAAGGCCTCGATCGCGGAAGTGCGAGGGATTCTCGCCCGCCGCCTGCAATTCGACCCGAACGACAAGGAAGCGCTGTCGACCTGGGACACGACGGAGAACTTCCACTTCTTCGATGTGTTCTTCCTCGCGTTCAACCTGTTTCTCGGGCTCCTCGGCGTTCTCACGCTCGTGGTCGGCGGAATCGGCGTTTCCAACATCATGAACGTCGTCGTCGACGAGCGGACTCGCGAGATCGGCATCAAGATGGCGCTCGGCGCGAAGGAGAAATTCATCCTGCGTCAGTTCCTCCTCGAAACGATGCTGTTGACCGGCGTGGGAGGGGCGACCGGCCTCCTCATCGCGTTCTCGATCTGCGCCGCCGTGCCCGCGAAGGGCCTCGGCGAAGTCGTCGGCCGGCCCGAACTTTCGCCCGCCGTCGCGCTCGTGACGGCGGCCATTCTCGGAGGAATCGGTTTCGTCGCCGGGTATTTCCCCGCGCGCGAAGCGTCGCGCCTCGACCCCGTGGTCGCGATGAAGCTCTGATGAGAAAGCCGTGAAGACTTCGTCGCTTTCCGTCGTTTTTCACCTTTTCCTCCAGACCGCCCGGCTGAAGAAGAAGAGGGCGGTCCTCACCATCGCGTCGATCGCGTGGGGAACCGTGACCGTCCTTCTCCTTCTGGCCTTCGGACAGGGCTTCCGGGAACAGATCCTGGAAAACTCGCAGGGCATGGGCCGGAACATCTCGATCGTCTGGGCGGGCCAGACCTCGAAGGCCTATCGGGGCCTGCCTTCCGGCAGAAAGATTTCGTTCTCCGACGACGATGCCTCGTACGCGCAGGAAAGAATGGGCAGTCTCGCGACGGTCATCGGAGAGATCGAGAAAAACCGCGTTCCGCTCGTCTACGGCAAGACGACCGTCAACGGCAGTGTCGTCGGCGTGGAATGGCCCTACCGCCAATGGCGCAATCAGGTCCCACAGACGGGGGGACGCTTCGTCGACGCGACCGATCAGAAAGAGCGGCGGCGAACCATCTTTTTCGGCGACAAGATCGTCCGCGACGTCTTTGGCAAGGAAGACCCCGTCGGGAGGACGCTGCTCGTCAACAACATGCCGTTTCTGGTCGTCGGCGTTCTCAAGCACCGCATCCAGGACAACAGCTACATGAACAACGACGAAAACCAGACGTTCATCCCGCGCACGACCTTCGAGGGGATGTTCGGGCACCAGAACCTCGACAACATCGTCGTCGGGGTGACGGATGCCGGCCAGATGAAGCTCGCCGTCGACCGGCTCCGGCACATCCTGGGCGCGCGGCACGGTTTCGACCCCGAAGACAGCCGCGCGATCAACGTCTGGAACACCATCGACGACAACAAGGAAACCGCCGCGATCCTGCTCGGCATGCAGGCCTTCCTTGGAATCGTGGGCGCGCTCACGCTGATCGTCGGCGGGATCGGCGTCGCAAACATCATGTTCGCGGTCGTCAAGGAGCGAACCCGGGAAATCGGCGTGAAGATGGCGCTCGGCGCACGCCGCGGGTGGATCACCGGCCCGTTCGTCCTCGAGGCCACGCTCTACACGTTTCTCGGCGGAGCCACGGGAATCCTGATTTCGCTCATCCTCGTCACTCTTCTCGGGCTCATTCCGCTCGATTCGAGCGAAGTGATGGGATACCTCGGGCATCCCCGGATCTCGATACCCATCGGCTTGATCACGATGACGATTCTGGGAGCGATCGGGCTCGCCGCCGGCTATTTTCCGGCCCGGAGGGCGGCCGCGATCGATCCCGCGGAGACGCTGCGCTATGAATGACGCCCCGACAGCCATCAACGGCAACGCGATCATCCGGATGGAGAAGATCCGAAAGCTCTACGACACCGGCAAGGTGAAGGTCGAGGCGCTCAAGGGCGTGGACTTCGAAGTTCGGAAGGGAGAATTCGTCGCGGTCGTCGGGCCGTCCGGCTCCGGCAAGTCCACGCTCATGAACCTGATCGGCTGCCTCGACACCGCGACGGAGGGCGACTATTACCTCAGCGGCGAGCCGGTCTCGGGGATGTCCCGCGACGGCCTCGCGGACATCCGGAATCGGCGCGTCGGGTTCGTCTTTCAGAGCTTCAATCTGCTGCCGCAGATCACCGCCGCCGAAAACGTCGAGCTCCCGCTCGTCTTCGGCGGAAGGGCGCCCCGGGAGCGCAAGGAGCGCGTCGAGGAATTGCTCGCCCGCGTCGGCCTCGCGGACCGCATGGAACACCGGCCGACGGAGCTCTCCGGCGGGCAGATGCAGCGTGTCGCGATCGCCCGCGCGCTCGCGATGGACCCCGACATCCTTCTGGCGGACGAGCCGACCGGGAACCTCGACAGCGGCTCCGGCAGCGACATCATGAGCCTCTTCGCAGAGCTGTCCCGGCAGGGCCGCACGCTCGTCGTCATCACTCACGACATGGGCCTGGCCCGCCGCTCCGGCCGCATCGTCGAGATGCGCGACGGCGCGATCATCGCCGACGGGTCCGCGGCGGCCTGAAGATAACCCTTTCCCGACCGGCGAACCCCGGTTGACGCTCCGGGCCGCCTCCCCTACGCTCTTTCAGGCCAGGAATGCGGATTTCGGATCTTCGCCAGGACTCGGTGGGAAAAGCCATTCGGCTTTCTGCCGCCGTCGTGTGGGAAGACGCCGATCTTCCCGCCGAGAGGGTCTTCGTCGACGTGGAGGGTGTGGCGCCCGCGGAAGTCTCTCCGAGCGCCGAGTCCTTCGCGATTCGGGCCGCGCTCGCCGCGCTGCGGCAGCGAGAGAGGCGCCTTCTCGTGGAGGGGTCGCTTTGTCCCCGGCTGCGCGACGGCCTGCGGCAGGCCATGCGGACCCTGAATACCTGGTATGACGGAGAGCGGGCCGAACCCGTCCTCGAAGCTTCGCTCGGATTCCGGGCGCTCGCTCCCCGGCCCCGACCGCGCGCCGGGTTGTTCCTCTCGGGCGGAGCCGACTCGCTGTTCATCCTGCGCTCGAACCGAACGAACTACCCCGCGGATCATCCTTCCTCGTTCCAGACGGCAGTCTTCGTCCCGAATTTCGGCGTGCCGCTCGAGGCGGTCGGCTCTCCCCGAGCCGCCGATGTTCTCCGCCGCCAGCGGAGCGCGGTCGCGAAGATTGCGGCGGCCGTGGGGCTTCGCCTGGTTTCGTCCTCGGCGCTCTCGAGCGAGCTCGGCGAGGATTCTCCCTACAGTGCGTCGAGCTCCCACGGGGCGCGGCTGGCGGCTCACGGCCTCCTCTTTGCCGATCTCGATTCGATCTCGATCGCGCCGTCCTATGACGCCACCTATCAGCGGCCCTGGGGCAGCCACCCGCTCCTGGATCCCCTCTACAGCAGCAGCTCGCTCGAAGTGCGTCATGAAGGTTTCGGGTACACGCGGGTCGAGCGTGTCGCCGCCGTCGCGCGATGGAGCGAGGGCCTTCCTCACCTGATCGTCTGCGCTCAGGGACCGCTCGAGGATGGAAAAGCGAACTGCGGTCGATGCGAGAAATGTATCCGGACGATGATCGAGCTGCTCCTGGCAGATTCTCTCTCGGAAGACGGGCCGTTCGGGGTCGGCGATCTGGATGCTTCGCTCATCGACCCGTTCTTTCTCGATCCCCTCTCGACTGGCCATTGGAGATCTTTTCCCTCATCGCTTCGGGCGAAGGGGCGGACGGACCTTGCCGCCGCGGCCGAGCTCACGCTGCGAAACGCGTGTCGCAAGCTCGACTGGCTCGACGACCGCGGTTGGAAGGGCGAGCTCCGACGATTCGACCGGAAATACCTCGGCGGCCGGCTGCTCGATGCCAGCCGGCGAATTCGCGGCGCCGGGCGAAGCTGAAAGTGCGAATTTCCGAGCCCCGCCTCGAGAAAACGGAATCGCGAATTCGGGCCGTCGCCCGCGTGGAATGGGAAGACTGCGATCGGCCGTCCGGGGACGTGGTCTTCGAGATGGAGGCGGAGCTGGCCAGCGAGTTCACCGCCTCGCCCGAGGCCTTCGCCATCGTCTGCGCGCTCCAGGCCCGCCGGGACGGTGAACGCCGCCTCAGAATCGAGGCGCCTCTCTGCCCCCAGCTCCGCGAGGGCCTATCTCGAATCTTCCTGACCCTGGACTCCTGGTTCCCCCCGCGAGCACGCGCGCCCGGGATCGAGGCCTCCGGGGGCTTTCGCGTCCTCGCGCCGCCCCCGCCACGGGCCGCGGCGCTCGTCTCCGCGGGAATCGACTCGCTCCGCCTGATCCTCGGAAACCGGAGGACCTTCCCGCGGGACCACCCGTATTCTTTCCTCGACGGGCTCTTCCTGTACGGCACCGTCAACCGGCAGGGTGTTTCTCCCTCGGCGATCGAAAACCTGGTCGAGCGCCAGCGGCGCTGCGTGGAGGCGGCTTGTCGCCTCGCCGGGATTCGGCTTCTTCCCGTTTTCATCGACCTCAACGTCCTCGGGGACGAGCGGGAGTTCGTGCTGTCGCAGGGGCACGGCGCGAGGCTCGCGGCGGCCGGGCATCTCTTCCACACCCTTTCGAGGGTTTCGATCGCGTCGTCCTATTTCGCCGGCGACCTGTTCCCCTGGGGCAGCCATCCGCTGATCGATCCCTTCTTCGGGAGCAGCTCGCTCGACATCCGGCACGAGGGCATCCACCGGCGGCGTCAGGAAGCCGTCCGCGATCTTCTCGACTGGCCCGAACTTCTCCCGCTCGCAATGGTCTGCGGCGAGGCGCCGATCGATCCTCGCCGGATCAACTGCGGTCGATGCGAAAAATGCGTTCGCACCATGCTGGAGCTGGATCTCGCCGGCGCCCTCGAAGCCGCGACGTCCTTCCCGCGGCGCGCCCTCACGGCCGACGATCTCGATGCAATCTCTCCCAACTACTCGGTTTTCACGTTCTGGCGGGACCTCGCCGAAGCTCTGGGAGCGAGCGCGCGAAACGACCTCGCCGCGGCGGCGCACCGTGTCGCCGACCGAGCGGCGCGCCACCGCGATTGGCTCGAAGAAAGCGGCTGGAAGGGAAGGATCCGCCGTTTCGATCGCGTTTCCCTCGGAGGCCGCCTTGCCGGTGCGAGAAACGCGTTTCGCCGGGTTCGAGGATGACGCGTGCGAATCGTTGACCTTCGGCTCGTGCCGACTTCGACGGGGCGGCGGGCGTCCGCCAGACTCTTGTGGGAGGACTCCGGCCTTCAACCCTTCGATGCGTATTTCGAGTCCGACGGAGACGGTAGGTCCGGTCTGCGAGCGGGCGCGAATGCGTTTCTCGCGGCCGCTTTCGTTCCCGCCATTCGCGCCGGCGAAAAGCGCATTCGGATCGAGGAGCAGGCTGTTTGCCCGATTCTTCGCGACGGATTGCGCGCCGCCGCGGCTTTCCTGCGGGCCTGGTACGGCCCCGCGATCGAACCCGCGATCGAGGCGCCCGGCGGATTTCGCGCCGACCGGCCGGAAGGACCGGCTGCCCTGTTTTTCTCCGGGGGAGCGGATTCGCTCCACCTGCTCCGCCTCAACCGTTCGATCTATCCGACTTCTCACCCGAACTCATTCCGCGAGGCGCTCCACTTCCTGGGAATGGCGATGTTCGAGGACGACCCCGGACAGGGCGCGCGCAACCTCGCGGCGCGCGGTCTTCGAAGCTCGGAACGCATCGCCCGAACGAGCGGATTGACCCTTCGAAGCGTTCGCTCGAACGTCGCTCGATTGAGCGGAGACAATCATTTCTGGGCCACGCACACTCAGGGCGCGATGCTGGCTTCCGTCGCCCTTGGCCAGACGATTCGCTCGGCCTCGCTCGCGGCGTCCTGGGACACCCGTGCTCTCCCTCCCTGGGGATCTCATCCCCTGCTCGATCCCGGGTACAGCTCGAGCGCGGTCGAGATCCGCCATCTCGGCGTCGATTTCACGCGGCTCGAGAAGTTGAGGGCCCTTGCGGACTGGCCCGAAGCGCTCGAGAACCTGATGGTCTGTCATGAAACGCCTCTTCCCGGTGACGAGATCAATTGCGGCCGATGCGAGAAGTGCGTGCGAACGATGGTCGAGCTTCTCGTCGCGAACGCGCTCGATCGCGCGACGGCCTTTCCCGTGCGCCGCGTGACCGCGGAGATGATCGACGCGGTCGAGCCCGCCCAGATTCGGACCGAAAGGTTCTGGAGCGACCTGACCGGGCCGCTCGAAGCGGTCGGACGAGCCGATCTGGCCCGCGCGACGAACGCGTTCGTTTCCCGCGCCCGCCGCCAGCGACAATGGGAAGACGACAGCGGTTGGAGGGGGCGTCTCCGGCGGCTCGACCGCCGATACCTCGCAGGCGCGCTTCAGCGACTGAGACGACCGTGAGAATCGAGGCGATTCGAAAGGAGACGCGGGAGGACCGCTCGGCCGTCCACGCGCGAGTCGTCTGGGAGGAGTCGAGCCGGCCGCCCCTCGACCTTCGATTCGAAACGACGGCGCCGCCGGACGGTCTTGGGGAGATCGGAGGCAATCCGTTCCTCGTCGCATGCGCGCATTCCGCTCGATCCGAGGGCGAGCGCCGGATCCGCTTAGAAGACTCCGTTTGCCCTTTGCTCCACGACGGCGTACGGACCGCGATGAGGATCCTGGCCGGCTGGTACGGAGGCCGCTCGGAAGTCGTCCTCGAGGCCGCGAAGGGCCTCCGCGCCTTTCCGACGCGCTCCCCGCGCGCGGGACTCTTCCTCTCCTGCGGCGTCGATTCCCTCCATGCGCTGCTGACGAACCGCCGGATCTTTTCCGCCGATCATCCCTCCGCGTTTCTCGACGCCGTCCACGTGCCCTTCTTTTCCTTCCCCGACCCGTCCCCCGACGAGCGCGCCCGGGACATCGCCTCCCGGCAGAGGATTGCGCTCGAAACGCTTCGGAAACGGACCAACCTGGAGCTCTGCGTCGTCGAAACGAACGCGGGCGCGGTCGAACCCGATTTCGACCTTCACGTCCTCCAGTCGCATGGCGCGTCGCTGATCGCCGCCGCACACGTCCTCCCGGCTCGCGTCGGGACGGTTTCGATCGCTTCGAGTTTCGACGCGCCTCGAGCCCTGCGGCCCTACGGCTCGCACCCCGTGCTCGATTCGGCGTATGGCAGCAGCGGGCTCGCGGTGTCGCACGAAGGTATCGGCTACACCCGGCTCGAGAAGGTCCGCGAACTGGCCGGCTGGGAGCCCGCTCGGGACTCGCTGATGGTGTGCTTCGAGGGACCGCTTCCGGACGGGCGCCTCAACTGCGGACGGTGTGAAAAATGCCTTCGCACGATGACGGCGCTCTCGATCGCGGGCGGCCTCGAGCGCTTCACGGTTTTTGGAACAGCCCGACCGGACGTCGAGTTGATCGAAAAAATGCCGATCGGATACCATCCGCACGCCTTCGCGCACTACTGGGAGCCCATGGAGCGGATTCTCCTCGATCAGGGCCGCCGCGATCTCTCGCGGGCTGTCGCCCGCCGGGTCGCCGAAGCGCGCCGCCTGAACGACTGGCTTTCGGAACGGGATTGGAAGGGCCGGCTCCGGCGGTTCGACCGCCGTTTCCTGGGCGAACGCCTCTCGTCCCTCGCGCGTGGCTGGCGCTCCCGGCACTCGAGAGAGCCGTGAGCGGGCGCCGGCTGGAGGTTTCGGCGTGAGAATTCGGGATCTGCGCCTGGAATCGGCGGGCAATGCCCTTCGCGCTTCCGCCGCGATCGAGTGGGAAGACACACCCCGACCTTCCCGCCGCCTCGCCTTTTCGGCGAAAGGCGCGCTCGCCTCCGCATTCGAGCCCGCGCCCGAGGCATTCGTTCTTTCCACCGCGTTGGCGGCCAACCGCGCCGGGGAAAGGAGGCTTCGCGTCGAAGCTCGCCTCTGTTCGGTGTTCGCGGACGGCCTCCGCGGCGCCTTCGCGCTCCTCGATTCCTGGTACGGAGGATCCCGCGTCGCGATGACGATCGAGGCGGCGGGGGGTTTTCGCGCCCGCGCGCGGGGCGCGCCGGTCGCCGCGATGTTCCTCTCGGGCGGCGTCGATTCGCTCCACATGCTTCGGCTCAACCGCCGCGCGATTCCGCGGCGGCACCCCGAGTCTTTTCGCGTGGCCATTCATGCCCCTTCTTTTGGATACACGGGCGACGCCGGGGACAGAGAGGCGCGGAACCTCCGGGAGCGAGCGTCGCACAGCGTGGAACAGATCGCCGCCGAGGAGAACCTCGACCTGGCGGTCGTCAGCCTCCCTTCGCATCTTCTCGACCCCGAACGCCGGTTCTTCACCGGCGAGAGCCACGCGAGCCTCCTCGCCGCGACGGCTCACCTTTTCCCCGGCGCCCTGCGGTCGGCGTCGATCGCCGCCTCGGCGAATCTTCGGGGGCACCCGGGACCCTGGGGCTCGCACCCCCTTCTGGACCCCCTCTACGGATCGGGGGCGGTGGCGATCCGGCACACGGGCCACGAATTCTCCCGGCTCGAAAAGGTCAGAGATCTTTCGAATTGGGACCTCGCAATGGCAACGCTGATCGTTTGCAACGAGTCTCCTCTTCCGCCCGGCGTGACGAACTGCGGCCGGTGCGAAAAATGCGTGAGAACCCTCTGCGAGCTTCTCGCCGCCGGCTCCCTGGAGCGAGTCTCTACTTTCCCGGTTCGAGACATTTCCGCCGAATCCGTCCGGCGTCTCCAGCCGGTTCAAGATTTCGAAGGGCACAGCTGGAGGGATCTCCCTCGCGAGCTCGCGGGCCGGCCGGACCTCGCCGCGGCGATCGAGGACTGGATGACGCGGCTGCGGGCCTCGGCGGACTGGTGGGCGGATTGCGGCTGGAAGGGCCGTCTGCGAAAACTCGACCGCTCGCTGTTCCAGGGACGTCTCCTCGCGCTAAGGCGCCGATGGAGCGAGCAGCCGTGAGGGTTCAGGATTTCCGGCTGGAAGCAGACGGCTCCATCCTCCGGGCCTCCGCCGCCGTCGAATGGGAAGATTCCCCGCGGCCTCCCCGGCGGCTCACGTTTTCGACCGAGGGCGCGCTCGCGAACGCGTTCGAGCCGGCTCCCGAGGCTTTTGCCCTCTCCGTGGCGTCGGCGGCCGCTCGAGCCGGTGAACGCCGCCTCCGTCTGGAGGCTCCCCTCTGCGCCGTGCTCGCGGACGGTCTTCGCTCGGCGCTCGCGCTCCTCGATTCTTGGAACGGAGGGTCTCGCGCCGCGATGACACTCGAGGCCGCGGGGGGATTTCATGCCCGCGCTCGGGGCGCGCCGGTCGCCGCGATGTTTCTTTCGGGGGGCGTCGATTCGCTTCACATGCTGCAGCGGAACCGACTCGTCGTTCCGCCGTCCTGCCCGGAGTTCTTTCGCGTCGCCATCCACGCCCGCTCTTTCGGGTATGCGGGCGACGCCGCCGACGCCGAGGCCCGCAACCTGTGGGAACGCGCTTCGATCGCTGCCCGAAGAATCGCCGAAGCCGAGGGACTCGAGTTCGCGGCCGTGCATTCCGACGCGCGCCTTCTCGATCCGGACCGGAAGTTTTTCATCGCCGAGAGCCACGCCGCCCACCTCGCGGCCGCGGCGCACCTTTTTCCGGGCGCCCTGCGCTCGGCTTCGATCGCCTCCTCGGCCGACCTTCGGCGGCACTACCGGCCCTGGGGCTCCCACCCCCTTCTCGATCCGCTCTACGGCTCGGGTGCGATCGCGATCCGGCACTCGGGCCACGAGTTCGCCCGGCTCGAAAAGGTGAGCGACATCTCGCGCTGGGACCTCGCGATGAGCGAACTGATCGTTTGCAACGAAACGCCCCTTCCGGCCGGCGTCAGGAATTGCGGCCGATGCGAGAAATGCATGCGGACCCTGTTCGAGTTCCTGGCGGTGGGCTCTCTCTCCAAGGCGTCGACTTTCGCCGTCCGGGACGTCACGCCGGCCTCGATTCGGCGTCTCCGCACCGTCGAAGCCTCCGCCGTTCGCCGGTGGATCGACCTGCGGCAGGAACTTCGGGGTCGCTCCGATCTCTCCGCGGCGATCGACGACTGGATCGGGCGGCTCCTGGCGACGGCGGAGTGGCACGCCGAGGAGAACTGGAAGGGGCGGCTCCGGCGGATCGACCGCGCCTGGTTCGGCGGCCGCTTGCTCGCGCTGAAGCGCCGAAGGAAGATGGCCTCGTGAAAATTCGCGACATTCGTCTCGAGTCCGCCGGCGGGCGTGTCTCCGCCCGCGGCCGTTTCGAATGGGAAGACTCCGAGCGGCCGCCCGTGGAGGTTTATTTTCGGGGGGACGAATCCCTCTCGTTCGGCCTTTCTGCAGCTCCGGAAGCGTTTCTCGTGGCGGGCTTCTTCCCGGCGATGCATCACGGCGAACGCCGGATCGCCCTGGACGGCCCCGTTTGCCCGCGCCTGCGCGACGGCCTGCTCGGCGCGGGCCGGTTGTTTCAGCTCTGGTACGGCCACACGCCGCCTCGAATCGAAGCACAGCATGGCTCGCTCGCTTCCCCGGAACCGCCGCCCGATTCCACCGCCGCTTTCCTGACGGGGGGGATCGATTCGCTCCACGCGATCTGGAAAAACCACCGTCTCTACCCGGCGGACCACGAAGGCCGCGTTCGCGAAGCCCTGTTCGTCTTCGGGCTAGAAATGCCGGGCCTCGAGGACACTCCCCGGGCCGCCCGGCGCCTCGCGGCGATCGCGCCCTACCTCAAGCGAGTCGCCGGCGACGCCGGGCTGAAGTTGACCCGGATCGAGACGAACGTCCGAACGCTCGAACCCGACACGAGCTTCTGGGCATGGGAGTACATCGCGCCGCCGCTTGCGGCCGTGGCGCACGCGCTGTCGGGGCGGTTCTCGGCGGTTCTTCTCGGCTCGTCCTACGACTACCGGAACCTCGTCCCCTGGGGGACTCATCCGCTCCTCGATCCGCTGCTCGGATCCGCGTCGATGTCGATCGAGCATGTCGGCGCCGCGACGCATCGGCTCGAGAAGATTCGGGACCTTCTCGAGTGGCCGCTCGCGATTCGCGGCCTTCTCGTCTGCGGAAATTCGCCGGTGGATCGCGTCAATTGCGGGGTCTGCGGAAAATGCCTTCGCGCGATGGCCGAATTGATCTCCGTCGGCGCTCCCCAGCCCGAAACCCTCCCTGCCCTGGAAGCCCTGCGACCCGATGCGATCGACCGCCTCGAAGTGGGGACAATCGACGTCGGAAACTTCTGGGAAGCCCTGATTCCCGGGCTCACCGCCCATGGACGGAGCGATCTCGCCGGGGCGGTGGCGCGTTATGCCCGCCGGCTGCAGCTCGCCAAGCACCCGGAGGGCCTTCGAAAGTTGAAACAAGACCTCATCCAGATCGACTCCCGCCTCTTCGGCGGCGGTCTTCGGTCGCTCCGACGCCGACTCGGCCGCTGAGTCGGCGCGAACTGGCCCTCCGGCGTCACGAATCCGTTTGGAGGCAGCGGCGAACCCACGCGTCGAGAACCCGCGTGCGAAAACCGAGATCGTGGCCGAGCACCGCGTCCTCCTCGCAGAGCCCGGGGGACGTCCACCCGCCGGCCGCCAATCGCCGCCACGCGTCGCGGACGAGCTGGGGCGCCTCTCGGGCCTTTCCCTCGAGCGGGCCCGGGAGACCCAGTTTTCGGGGACGGGTCAGAATCGAAGCCGGGATGAGTCCCCGAAGCGCCGCCCGCAGGACCGCCTTCGTCCACCCGTTTCGAAGAAGGAATCCGTCCTGCAGGGTGCGCGCAAACTCCACGACCCGGTAGTCGAGAAAAGGCAATCGCGCTTCGATCCCGAAGGCCATGGAATTGCGGTCTTCGAAAGCGAGGAGCGCAGGAAGGTAATCGGCGAGGAGCAGGTGTCTCTGGTGCGTCTGCAGGGTCCCGTCGATCTCGCAACCGCAGGGCAGAGGCCGGCGCGACGTCCTCACGACCCCAAGCGTGTGCCGGGCTCCCCGAACGGAGCCCCAGCGACGACGGCCGGAAAGAAACCCCTCCTTTACGGCCCGAGCGCGCTCGTTTCGGTTCCAGAGCTGCGCCACGTGGACGTCCCACGGCTCGTATCCGGCGAAGAGCTCGTCGGAGCCCTGCCCGCTCAACATGACCGTCAATCCGAGGCGGCGGGCCTCCCGATAAAGCAGGCGCTCCGCATAGAAGATCGAGCTGGGAATGAGCTCCTCCAGGGAGTCCACGAGCTCGTCGAGGTCTTCGTCGAATCCGTCCGTCGAAGGCTCGATGAATTCTCCGGAGAAGCCCGTCTCGCGAAGCGATTCCTCGATATAGAAACTCTCGTCGATTTCAGGCCGCCCCGGGTAGCGGGTCGAAATCGTGCGCCCCGAGAAACTTTCGCGATTTCGGTTGCTGCGGCCCAGGATGCCCGCAATCGCCGAAGAATCGACTCCGCCGGAGAGAAGCAGCCCGACCGGGACGTCGGCGCGCAGACGAATCGACACTGCGTCCTCGAGTAGTTCTCTCAACCGTTCCGCCGCGTCCTCGAGGCTGGCCGGAGCGTCGAGCGCGGCGGCGTTCCCGTCCAGGTCGTACCAGCGTTCGACACGGAACCCGCGGGAATCGACCCGAAGGGTCGATCCGGCGGGCAACGATTTGTACGACGCGAAACAGGTCGACTCCTGATTGTCCAGCGTCGCGCCGACCTCGAGAAAGACACGAACGCGCTCGCGGTTGGCTTCCGGGGCTCGCACCGGGCGAAGGGCCTTCGGCTCCGACCCAAACGCGAACCGCGACTCCGTTGACGTGTAATAGAAGGGCTTGATCGCGAACCGGTCCCGCGCGCAGAACAGCTCGCGGCGTTCCGCGTCCCAGATCGCGAACGCCCACATTCCGTTGAATCGCTCGAGAGCCTTCGCCCCCCATCGCACATAGGCCGCGAGCAAAACCTCCGTGTCAGTCGAAGTGGTGAATTCCTCTCCTTCCGACCGAAGCTCGTCCCGCAGCTCCGGCGCGTTGTAAATCGCGCCATTGAAGACGATCCACCACCGCCCGTTCCCCCGGCTCATCGGCTGCCGCCCCGAATCGGAGAGATCAGTGATCGCGAGCCGCTGATGCCCGAGCCCGATCCGGGGGCCGGCCGGGAACGGGCCAGCGGGCAGCGGCATCGCGGCGCGTTCCGAGAGACTCTCGCGCGGACCTTCGCGGAGGCACGCCCCGTCGTCCTCCAGCCAGCCGCCCCCGTCGGGTCCGCGGTGCTCGATTCGGCGAAGCATCTCCAGGAGCATCCGGCGGTCCACCGGAGCACTCGAGAGTTCCATCACTCCGGCAATTCCGCACATGGGAATCGAGATCTTAGCCCCGATCCAACTGCCGCGCTTATACTCTCGCGCGTGCGCGCGGAACGCTCCCGGTTGATTCCAAGGCGGTCCTTGTAGGATGCGGATCTCGAATTTTCGCCACGAAGTCCGAAAAGACACGGTGCGAGTTTCCGCCGCCGTTCAGTGGGAGGATAGCGATCTTCCCGCTGAAGATCTCTGCTTCGAAGCGGAAGGCGTAGCGCCCGGGGAATTCGTTCCGAGTCCGGAGGCCTTTGCGATCCGCGGCGCTCTCGCGGCGCTCCACCAGAACGAAAAGCGAGTCCTCGTGGAAGGCGCGCTGTGTCCGCGATTGCGGGACGGGCTCCGGGCTGCTCTCCGGACGCTCAGGGCCTGGTACTCACCGAACCTCGGGGTACCGCTCATCGAAGCGACCGGCGGACTCCGGGCGCTCTACCCGCCCCGGCCGCAGGCGGCCGTGTTTCTCTCCTGCGGATTCGACTCGCTCTTCCTGCTGCAATCCAACCGCTCGAGCTTTCCGCTCGACCACCCCGCATCCTACCGAGTCGCGCTTTTTGTCCCCAATTTCGGAGCGCTTCCGGAGGCCTTCTCTTCGCCCCGGGCCGTCGACTTCCTCGCGAGACAGCGGCGCTCGCTCGAGCGCATCGCGCCTCTGGCAGGCGTCCGCCTGATGTCCGTATCGGACCATTCGGGAAGGCTTGGCGAAGACGACCACTATTTCACCGTCAGCTCCCATGGTGCCCATCTGGCCGCACTCGCTCACCTTTTCCCCGCGTTGAGCTCGGCTTCCATCGCGGTCTCGCACGACTGCACCCAGCTGGCCCCCCTGGGGAGCCATCTGCTGCTCGACCCGAACTACAGCAGCAGCTCCCTCGAAATCCGCCACGAGGGAATCGCGTTCACCCGGCTGGAGCGCGTCGCGTCTGTGGCCCGCTGGAAGGAGATGCTTCCGCACGCCGTGGTCTGTTCGAAGGGGCCGTTTGCCTCCGGCCGAACCAACTGCGGCCGCTGCGAAAAGTGTCTGCGCACGATGATCGAGCTCTTGCTCTCCGATTCGCTCTCCGCCGAAGGTCCGTTTTCCGCCACGGACGTCGACCCGTCGTTCGTGGACCGGGCGACCATGCGCGCGGGCTCGATTTTCCACTGGGAGCCTCTCCCTCGGCTTCTCCGGGAGCGGGGACGGAAGGACCTCGCAGCACCGGCCGAGCGCCTGATTGCCAGGACTCGCGAGCGCGGAGCCTGGTTCAGAGACCGCGGCTGGAAGGGCGCACTGCGCCGGCTGGATGGCAGATTTCTCGGGGGACGCCTTCTCGAAGCGAGTCGCCGCCTTCGCGGCCAACACCGTGGGCGGGATACCGCACCGTGAAAATTACAGATCTCCAGAAGCGATCGATCGAAGAGCGCGTGCGCGTCTCGGCCCGCGTGGAATGGGAAGACTCCCCCCGAGCGCCCCTGGAGATTTACTACGAAACCGGCGCCTCGTTCGAGAACGACGTCGCCGCCGATTCCAATGCGTTCCTGACAGCCTGCGTTCTTCCGGCGATGCATCAGGGCGAAAAGAGGATCGCTCTCGAAGGCCCCGTTTGTCCGCGCCTGTGCGAAGGGCTCTCGACGGCGGGCGCGCTGCTGCGCTCGTGGTGGGGCCCTCCGCGAGGCGAAATCCGGATCGAATCGGCACGCGGATATCGGGCGCCGGTTCCCCGTCGACCCTCGCGCTCGGCGCTCTTCTTCACCGGAGGGGTCGATTCGCTTCATCTCCTCCGGCGGAACCAGATCGACTATCCGCGAGCCCATTCCGAATCGTTCCAGGATGCCATCGCCGTGTTCGGGCTCCTCCGCCCCGATCGGGACGCTCGGGCTGCGCCGGACAAACGCGACGTCGCCACGCTGGGCGCCCTTTCGAGCATCACAGCCGAGGCGGGACTCCGACTGGTCCCGATCACCACGAACCTCACGCTGCTCGAGCCCGATCTGGACTTCTTCGCCAAAGAGTTCATCGGCGCGGCCCTGAGCTCCGTGGCTCACCTTCTGTCTTCCACCGTGAGCTCGATCTCGCTGGCATCCGGCCGCAACGTCCCACTCCTGGTTCCCCTGGGGACGCATCCCCTTCTGGATCCCTGCTTCAGCAGCGGCGCTCTGGATGTTCGCCACGTCGGGCTTCGTTTCTCGCGGATTCAACGCATTCGCGAAGTCTGCGAATGGGATGCCGCGATCCGGGGCCTCGTCGTCTGCCTGAATTCTCCGCCGCCGCCGCACCTCAACTGCGGACGCTGCGAAAAGTGTCTGCGAACGATGACGGCCCTTGCGGCGTTCGGAAAGCTCGCGAGCGCCCGACTGTTTCCCGTCCCCGAGATTTCCGCCGCGATGATCGATTCGGCCGCTGTGACGCCCCACGTCGCCGGCTACTGGAGAGAGCTCCTGGGCCCTCTTCGAGACGCGCGTCGACCCGATCTCACTGCCGCGGTCGAGCGAAGACTCGACGCCGCGAATCAAGCGAGGCGGTGGTTTGAGGAAGAGGGCTGGAAAGGGACGATGCGAAAGATCGATCGGCGATTTCTGGGAGGGGCAGCGCTGCGAGTCCGGCGAGTCCTGTGGAACGCCGCGAAATGAAAGTCACGAACTTTCACCGGGAGGCTGGAACCGAAGACCGCTCCTGCTCGGCCGCGACGATTCACTGGGAGGACAACGACCGGCCTCCGTTCGAAATGCGGTTCGAATGGAATGGAGACCCCCGGGAAACTTCACACCGCGAAATCCATCCGTTTCTGCTCGCATCGATTCTCCCCGCCTGGCGGCGAGGAGAACGCCGGATCACTCTGGAGGGCGAGATCTGCCCGAGGCTCCGGGATGGTCTGGATACCGCACAGCAGATCCTTTCGAACTGGTACGGCCCGGAGCGCAAGCCCGTCGCGCTCGAGCCCGCACTCGGCTTTCGCTCCTACGACCGAAGACTCGAGAGCGCGGGCCTTTTCCTGACCGGCGGAGTCGACTCGCTTCACATGCTCCAGGCCAATCGCAGCGCGTTTCCCCCGGAACACCCCGCCTTTTTTCGCGAGGCGATCTATGTTTCCCGCCTTTCGTTCGTCGAAGAAATCCCGAGCGCACGGTCGCTGGACCTGGCGCGCCGACAGGCGGTGGCGGTCGAATCGATTTGCGCGCGGAACAATCTCCGGTTCCGGCGTCTGGAGAGCAATTTTCGCCTTCTCGACCACGAAAACTGGATGGTCGCCCCCCAGGATCAGGGCGCTCTTCTCGCGGCCTGCGGTCACGTCCTGTCTTCGGAGCTCGGCACGGTCTCGCTGGCCGCGTCTCTCGACATCACGTTTCTTCCGCACTGGGGAACGCACCCCCTTCTCGACACGAACTACAGCAGCTCGGGCCTCGAGTTCCGCCACGAAGGGATCGGCCGCGGACGCTTCGACAAGCTGGGGGAGATCGCCGACTGGGACACCGCCCATCGAGACCTGCTCGTTTGCTTCGAAGGCCCCATGCCAGCCGGCCAGCTCAACTGCGGCAGGTGCGAAAAGTGTGTTCGCACGATGACGGGTCTCCTGGTCCTGGGGGCTCTCGGTCGCTTCGACGTTTTCGGGTCCACCCAGGTGACGGTGTCGATGATCGAGAACATGGGCTACGGATACCATTCGGAGTTCTTCGAATGGCTCTGGCGCCCGATGGTCGAACCGCTCCGGCGGATCGCCCGCTCCGACCTCGCCCGAGCCGCGGAGGCTCAGCTCGCCTCCGCCCGAAAACACCGAGCCTGGATCGAAGAGCGGGATTGGCGAGGGCGAATTCGGCGATTCGACCGGAAGCACCTCCGGGGCGCACTCTTGAAGGCGACTCGCGGAATCCGAAACAAAACGCGCTGACCGTCCCGCGCGCCCGGAATGTCAGGGGTCTCCGCCGAGGCAACGTCGCGTCCACGCGTCGAAGATTCGAATGCGAAGCCGGAATTGGGGATCGAGCGATTCCCCGTCCGCCGGCGTCGAATCCATCCATCCGCCTTCGACGAGCCTCTGCCTCGCCTCGCGCACGGCGAGCGGCAGGCTTTGAACCCGGCTCTCAAAGGGACCGGGCAAGCCGAGCTTTCGGGGGCGTCGCAAGACCGAGTCGGGAACGACACCCGCGAGCGCGGCCCGAAGCACGGCTTTCGTCCAGCCGTCTCGGAGGAGAAACTCCGCGGGCAGGCTCCTCGCAAACTCCACGATCCTGTAATCGAGGAAGGGAAGTCGCGTTTCGATCCCCCACGCCATCGAGTCGCGATCCTCGAAAGCGAGAAGGCCCGGCAGATAGTCGAAGCAAAGCAGGTGCCTCTGGTGCTGCCGCAAGGAACCGTCGACCGGGCAGCCGCAGGGAAGCGGGCGCCGGGCGGTCCGGAGGATTCCCACCGTGTGACGGGCCCCCCGGACAAGTCCCCAACGGCGGCGGCCCGAGAGAAACCCTTCGCGAATCGCGGCCAGCGGCCGCCCCCCGTTCCAGAGCTGCTTCGTGTAAACGTCCCACGGCTCGTACCCGCCAAACAGCTCGTCGGAGCCCTGCCCGGAGAGCATCACCGGGAAACCGAGCTGCTTCGCCCGCCGGTGAAGCAGCCACTGTGCGAAAAAGAGACTCGACGGAACGAGGGCATCGACCGTCTCGATGAAGCAATCGAGACTCTCGGCGAATTCCTCTGCAGAGGGCTCGATGAAGTCCCCCGAGAACCGGGTCGCGTCCAGAACGTCTCGAATGTAGGCGCTTTCGTCGATGTCCGGGAGCTTCGGATACCGCGTCGAGATGGTGCGGCCGGAAAATTCTCCCTGCGAGGCGCGGTGACACAGAATGCCCGCGATTCCCGAAGAGTCGACGCCGCCCGAAAGCAACAACCCGATCGGCACGTCCGCGCGCAGTCGCAACGCGACGGAGTCCTCGAGCAATCCGCGGAGCCTCGCCGCCGCCTCCGGAAGGGTCGCGGGCGGAGCGATCGCCGCCACCCGTTCGTCATACCACTTCTCGATCCGAATTCCCGCGCGCCCGACCCGCAGGACATTGCCCGGCGGCAGGCAGCGGTAAGAGTCGTAGCAGGTGACGTCGACGCCGTCGGTCGTCGAACCCGTTGCGAGGTAGGTTCGCGCGAAGTCGACGTTCGGCGCGGCCGGCCGCACCGGTCGAAGCGCCTTGGGTTCGGAGGCGAACGCGAACAGGGAACCCGCGGTCGTGTAGTAGAACGGCTTGATCGCAAATCGATCGCGAGCGCAGAAGAGCTCCCGGCGCTCCGCATCCCAGATCGCGAAGGCCCACATTCCGTTGAATCGGTCGAGAGCCTTCGCCCCCCATCGAACATATGCGGCAAGCAGCACTTCCGTGTCGGTCGAGGTGGTGAATTCCTCCCCTTCCGCCCGAAGTTCGTCACGCAGCTCGGGCGCGTTGTAGATCGCGCCGTTGAACACGATCCACCAGCGGCCGTTCGCCCGGCTCATCGGCTGGCGACCGAATTCGGAGAGATCGGTGATTGCCAGCCGCTGATGCCCAAGCGCGACCTCGAGCCCCGGGGCCCCGGCGGCGCCAGGACTCGGCCGCGTCGACGAAGGAAGCGGCGAATGTCGGGCGCCCTGGAGAAGCGAAACGCCGTCGTCTTCGAGCCAGGCGCCGCCGTTCGGCCCGCGGTGCTCGATCCGATGGAGCATCCGCAGGAGAACGTCGCGATCCGCCGCGCCGCCGGAGAGGTCGAGGAGCCCCGCGATTCCGCACATGGACAGGCGATCTTAGCCTGATCGAAATGCCGCGCTTATACTCGCGCCCGTGCGCGTCGAGAATTTCGCTCTGACCCGGACGGGCGAGGCAGTCCGCCTCACCGCCGATATCATCTGGGAGGAGGCGCCGCGAAAGCCTTTTCAGCTCTATTACGAGATCGATGCGCGCTTCGCGGCGGATCTTCCTGATGACGGCGACGCGTTTCTCTGTTCGATCGCGATATCGGCATCGCGCGACGGAGAACGGCGCGTCCTCGTGGATCGGCCGGTGTCCCGCCGGCTTGCGGAAGGGGTGACAAGGGCGGTCGCGATTCTCAAGACCTGGTACCCCGGCCCCCGCACGCTCCCCCGGCTGGAATCTCCCGCCGGGTTCCTCACCCGGAGCAGCGGCGCCGGTTGCGCCTCCCTGTGCCTGACCGGCGGAGTGGATTCGATGCACGCGCTCCGGCAGAACCGCCGGAATCATTCCGCCTCCGATCCCCGGTCGTTCCGGCGGGCTCTTTACGTGCTTCACCTTTCGTTTCCTGCGGGCGACGCGCTCGCGCGCGCCCGCGACCTGGCGAAGAGGCAGCTGGCAACGCTCTCCGCAATCTGTGAGGAGACGGACCTTGACCTCTGCGCGGTTCGCACGAACGTTCGCCTGATCGAGCCCTCTCTGTCTTATTCGCAGGCGGAAGGGCTGGGCTCCCTTCTGAGCGCGTCCGCCCATATCCAGGCGCGCGGGCTCTCGTCCCTCTCGATCGCGTCGTCGTCCTACGAAGCGGAAGACCTCCGGCCCTGGGGCACCCACCCGTTGCTCGATCCGAACTTTTCGTCCAACTCTCTGGCAGTGATTCACGAAGACGCAGGCGTGCCGCGAACCGACAAAGTCCGGAACATCGCCCGGTGGAAACCGGCGTCACGGCACCTTCTCGTCTGCTTCGAGGGGCCGCTCGCGGATGGCCGGGCCAACTGCGGACAGTGCGAGAAGTGCTTGCGAACGATGACGGCTTTGCTCGCCGTTGAAGGCGCCGAAGAGAACGAGGCCTTTGCGGGCGCCAGGGTCACCGCCGAGGCGATTCGGCAAATGCCTCTCAGTTACGACCCGAACGAATTTCCGTACCTCTGGGAACCGCTCGCGAGATCGATGGACGGGACCGGCCGGGGCGATCTCGCTTCCGCAATCCGCCGTCGCGTCGCGGAAGCCCGGAGATATCTGAAATGGCGCGCCGAAAAGGACTGGAAGGGGGTTCTCCGGAGGCTCGATCGGCGGTTGCTGGGTGGGCGCCTCACCGCGGCGACCCGAAAGCTGCGCGGAATCCGTTGATCGTCTTCCTGCATGCGCGGGCCCTCGACAGGCCAACTTTCATCCCCACTCCAATCGCGATAGTCTCCTCGGCGGAGAGAAGGGAGAGTCCATGCCCGAAGGTCCCGAGCTCGAACGCGAATTCGATCGCCTACAAGAGTCGGTTCACGAAGCCGCGGAAGAAGAGAGCGAAGGACGTCGCTTCCTTCGGTTCGTCGCCCTTTCGACCGCGCTCATCGCGGTCGTCGCGGCAATCGCCGCCCTCGAAGCCGGAAGCACGGTCAACGAGGCGCTCTTGAAGAAAAACGCCTCGATCGCGTCGAGCACGACGGCATTCGACGGCTGGTCTCAATATCAGGCCAAGGGAATCAAGGCGGCCGTCCTCTCCAGCCAGAAGCAGATCCTCATCTCGATGGATCGAGTGCCCCAGCCGTCGATCGACGCCGACCTCGCCCGCTATCAGAAAGAACAGGCGGAGATCTCCGAGGCGAATCGGAAGCTCGAGAAGACGTCGCGCGACGAAGAGGAAGAGGCCGATCACCTCATCCACCGCCATCACCGTTTTGCCGCTTCCGTCGCGCTCCTTCAGATCGCCGTCGCTCTCTCCGCGATCGCCGCCCTCTCCCGCAACCGGGGAATGTGGATGCTTTCGCTCGCGATCGCAGCCGCCGGAGCGGTGGTCTTCGCCGACGGATTCCTTCTGTTCTTCTGAGCGGCGGCGGGCGTGAGGCGGCCGCGAGAGATTCTCACCGACTGGATCATTTCCGTCGTCACGAAGCCCCGCCGGGTTTATCGGCGCTACGGCTCGAACGACGTCGCAAACCTGAAAAAGCACGTGCGCAAGTGCGACGTCATCCTCGTCGACGGCGATCAGCGCGTTTCGCAGGCGATCAAGACGCTTACGATGTCTTCCTGGTCCCACAATTGCGTCTATATCGGCGACGAGCTCGTCCGCCGAAACCATCCGATGCGGGACGAAGTCGAGCGTCGTTTCGGAAAAGAAGCTCGGCATCTCGTGATCGAGGCCCTCGTCAGCACGGGTGTCGTCGTCTCTCCCCTGATCAAGTACCTCGACTTCAACCTTCGAGTCTGCAGGGCTTTCGGTCTTCGGGGCGACGATGCCCAGACGATCCTCGACGACCTGATCTCCCAGATCGGGAATCGCTACGACGTCAAGAATTTCACGGATCTGATGCGATACCTGCTTCCGTTCCACTGGATTCCGGCCCGCTTTCGCGAGGACGCGCTGCACCTCGGAAGCGGCGTGGCAACCGAAACGATCTGCTCCTCGATGACGGCGGCCGCGTTCCAGAAGGTCGGGTTTCCGATCCTCGCCGACTTCCGTCCCGAGAAGCCCCAGACGGCCTCGGAAAGGCTCAAAGCGGCGCTCTTCGGGCGCCGGGCGAGACGCGCGTACACGGGCCTTTTCCATTCGCGCCACCCGACGCTCATCGTCCCGAGGGACTTCGACCTTTCCCCCTATTTCGAGATCGTGAAATTCAACGCGATCGCGGACGGATCCCTCGACTATCGAAAGATCCGGTGGGCGAGAATGAACGTTTTTCCCGAGGCGAAGGGCAGGCCCCGCCGATAGCCGCCGGTCTCACCGGGCCGGCGGAGCCGCTCCCGCGGCGCTTAGGCCTTCCTCAGTTTTCCGGCCAAGTTCGAAAGCCGCCTTGTAGCCCTTCGACTGTTTGATCTTTTTCACCTGGGCCTTTTGCGCCTTATTGAGACTGCGAACGAGGCCCATGTACTTGCCCTGCAGCTTGCGCATGTTCTTGACCTGGACCGACGACTCTTTGCGCGCCCGGGACACAGCTTTCTTGACGACCGAGCGCGTTCGGCGCGTGCCTCGATCGATCTCCCGCGACGCCGTCCGCCCGAATGCCTTTTGAAGGCCCGAAAGCTGTTTCTGAAGGTCTTCGATTCCCTGCCTGAGATTGTCCACAGTCTTGAAGATGTCGTTTGCCATTATTCCTCCTGGAGCGGGAGTCTATAGCGAATCTCGCCGAAACGTTGCACATTGTTGCATAGTGGGGCGCGCTCGCGGGATGACAATAATGACAGCTCCTGTCATTGTCACAATGACTATAGGGCTTAGAGATCTCCGGCGGCGACTTCGACGAGCTCTCCGGGGCGAACGTGCTTGCGAACTCCTGCGTCGATCTCGTCTTTCGTGAGGGCGTCGACCAGGGCGGGAAATCCGTCGAGGTAGTCGATGCCGAGGCCGTAGCATTCCGCCATGTCGAGGGAGCCCGCGATTCCGGAATTCGACGCGAGATCGACCTTGAACTTCCCGACCCGCGAGCGCTTCTCGTCCTCGACCTCCCGGGGAGTGATGCCCCCGGAGACGAACTCTTCCAGCACCGCCCGGGCGGACGCGACCGCCCGGCCGAGGTTTGCGGGGGCGACGGTGAGCGAGACGGAGAAAGGCCCCGAATACCGCCCCGCCGAAACGCGGGCGTTGATGCCGTAGGTCAGGCCCTCCGTGTCCCGAACGCGCAGGCCGAGCCGGGAGGACAGGGTCGACTGTCCGAGCGCCGCGACGCCGAGCGTTGTCGCGAGATAGTCGGGATCGGTCCGCAGGAGGCGCGAGTCGTGCGCGAGGAGCACGTCCGCATTCACTTTGTCCTTCATCGAAACGATTTCCGAGGCCGATCGCGCCGGCCCGACCGGGGGCACGTCGAGCCGCGGCTCCGAACCGGCCGGCGCTCCCGACAGGAGCTCGGCGAACTGCTCGACGGTTGCCTGCGCTTCCAGGTCTCCGACGGCCACGAGAATCATCGTTGCCGTGCCATAGCGCGATTCGTGAAACGCGAACAGGTCCCTGGCAGTCGACCGCTCGATCGCCCCGATGATCTCTTCCGGCGTGTCCGCGCAATAGGGATGGCCCGGCGGGTAGAGCAGCCGCGAAGCCGCCGTGGAAGATCGCCAGCCGGTTTGATCCGAAAGCTGCCGGATCCCTCCGATGAGCCTTTCTTTTTCGCGCGACAGCTCGTCCTCGGGGAACGCCGGTTCGGTCAACATTTCCACGAGCGCTTCGAAAGCGAGGATTCGGTCGCGCGAGAGGCAGGACAGCGAGATGTCGGCGGTGTCCGGATCGCCCCCCGAGGCCGAAAACGAGATGGAGATTCCCCGGCTCTCGAGCTCCGCCGCCATCTGCATCTTCGTCCGGCGCCGGGTTCCTTTTTCGAGCATCTGCGCCGTCAGCGACGCGAGCACCGGATTCGAATCGGGCGAATAGGCCGATCCCGCGCGCAGCGTTCCCGACAGGGCGATCGTGGGGTTGAAGTGGTTTTCGAGCGAAAGGAAGCGCGCCCCCGAGGCATCGAGCAGGCGGGCAGTCCTTTCGCGAAACGACAGCTTCGTCATGCCGGCTCCTTCGGGACGAACCACCCGACGGTCGCGAAATCGTCCTGGAAGCACGCGCCGGCCGCGCGCGCGATGTCTTCTCGCGTCACTGCCTGGATTTTCGGGAGGTAATCGACGTACCAGTCCCAGTCGGCCACGGCGATGGCCTCCGTCAGGCTGCCCGCGACCTGGTCCGTCGTATCGCGCTCGAAGATCACGTCCGCTTCGATCTGGGTTTTCGCCTTTCGGAGCTCGTTCTCGGTCACGCCCTCGCTCACGACTCGCCGGATCTCGGCGCGAAGGATGTCCTCCGCGCGCTGGTGCTCGGTTCCCGGAGCGAGGGTCGTGAAAAAAGAGAAGAGCGACGGATCGTGCAGCTGCCAGGCGATGGCCGACACCGAGATCGAAAGCGAGGGCTCGACGAGGGCCTGGTACAACCGCGAGGTGACGCCAACGCCAAGGATGTTGGCAAGCACGGCGAGAGGGAACGTGTCGGGGTCCGACGCGGCGACGGAGCGAAAGGAGACGGCGACCCAGCCAAGCTGGCCCGCGCGTCGAACCGTGAACCGCCGTTCGCCTTCCTGGCGCGGCTCCTCCGTGTAGATCCGCGGAATCGGCGTCTCCGATCGGGGAATCGAGCCGAAATGCCGGGCCAGGAGCGCGAGCGCCTCCGGTTCCTCGAAGTCCCCGAGCGCGATCGCGGTGGCGTTCTCGGGATGGTAGAACGTGTCGTAGAACTCCTTGAGGCGCGACGTCGGCATTCCTTCGATATCGCTCTTCCACCCGATCGTCGGATGATGGTACGGATGCTCCCGAAACGCGATCGCGAACGTGTCCTTGTACAGGACCTGGAACGGGCTGTTCTCTCCCCGCTCGAACTCGTTGCGGACGACCGTCATCTCCGGCACGCGGTCGCCGTCGCGAATGAAAGATCCGCGCATGCGGGACGCCTCGATTCGCATCGCCAGCTCGAGCTGATCGGAGGGAACGGTCTCGAAGTAGTTCGTCCGGTCGAACCAGGTCGTCGCGTTGAACCGCGCGCCGACGGCTTCGAGCGTCGCGGCGATCTGCGTTCCCGCCTCGCGGTTGAACTCGGGCGTGCCCTTGAACATCAGGTGCTCGAGGAGATGCGTCGCTCCCGTGTGGCCGACCGCCTCGTGCCGGGAACCCACCCGGTAGACCACGCAGAACGTCGCGACGGGAGCGACGGAATTTCGCAGCAGGAGAACCTGCATCCCGTTGGAGCGCAGGCGCCATTCGCGAATTCCCTCTCGCTCCTTGACGAAGTCAAAAACCGGGACAGGCGAGCTCGAGGCCGCCATCGAGTCCTCCGTTCGAGATTTGATTCAGCCGCCGCCGGCGATGTCTTCGGCTCCGTCCACGCCGATCACGTTTCCCGAAATCCAGCGTGTTCGTCCCGAAGCGAGGGCGACGAGGGCGCCCGCCACGTCCCCGGGCGTCGTGAGCCGGCGCGCCGGATGAAGGGCGAGAACCCGTTCGATCATGGCTTCGTTCCCCGGAATCTTTCGCAGAGCCGGCGTGTCGGTCACTCCGGCTCGAATCGCGTTCGCCGTGATGTTGCGCGGAGCCAGCTCCACGGCGATCTGGCGGATGTGGGACTCGAGCGCGCTCTTTGCCGACGACACGGCGCCGTACGCCGGCCACACGATGTGGTCGCCGGCAGAAGTCATCGCGAAGATCTTCGCCTCGTCGGCGAAGAGATCGGAAAAATAGAGGTCCTGGGTCCAGTAGACGAGCGAGTGCGCCATGACGTCGAGCGTCATCTCGATCTGCGTCTTCGCGAGGGAACCCTCTCGGGTCTCGCCGAACATGGGCTTGAGGGTCCCGAACGCGAGGGTGTGGAGCATCACCGAGACCCGCTCCGATTTCGGAGCGTCCGCGAGGGCCTCCCGCATCCGGCCGACGACTTCCTGGCGCTTGGCCTCGTCGGCCGCGTTGACGTTGAAGAACTCCGCTCGCCGGTTCGCCGCCCGAATACGGCCGACGATTTCCTCGACCTTCGGCAGCGTCGATTTGCGGTCGAGGTGGACGCCGAAGATGTCCCATCCGGCGTCGGCCAGGGCCAGCGAACACGCTTCCCCGAACCCCGAAGAGGCGCCCAGAACGAGCGCCCACCCCCGCCTGTTGTCTCCGCCCATCGCGGCGGAGTTTAGCATAGGGTTTCCGGCGCTACGGGACGTAGCCCCGCATCGTCCGCAGGCGCACGTCGGGCTTTTTGCACACGACCGCGACGGACCGAAATTCTTCGTCCCCCTTCGTCGAGTCGGTGCGGTAGGAGAGGATGTACTGCGATCTCAGCTCGGTCTCGATCTGGTGAACGATGTCGGGGATTTTCCGGGCGTCCGACGTGAAGAAGATCTCGCCGCCGGTGTCGGCGGCGATTTCCTTCAGTTTCGAGCGGATCGCGAATTCCGCCACCGAGAGGTCGACCCCGATCACGTAGACCGGGACGCCGATCGACCGCAGGTAGCGCAGCATCGTCGGATAGTCGACCCAGGAGTGGTTGTCGCCTCCGTCGGAGATCACGACGAGCGCCTTTCGCCCCGTCGTCGCCCGAAACTGGTACAGGCCGAGCACGATCGAATCGAAGAGCGCCGTCTGGCCCGATGCCGTCGTGTTGAGAACGGCTTTCACGAGCTCGGGGACGTCGGAAGAAGGAGAGGCGACGAGGGTCGGCACCTCGTTGAACTCGATCACGAAGCCGCGGTCCTTCTCGTGGATCATGTCCTTGAACAGGGAGCTGCCCGCCTCGTGGACGAACTCCATCGCCTTGCGCATCGATCCGGATCCGTCGATCACGAGCCCGATGTTGAGCGGTAAATTCTGCGCAATCTCGAACGAGAGGAGCTTCTGCGGCCGGCCATCCTCCGAGACGGCGAAATCCGGCTCGGCCAGGCCCTTGACGAAATGGCCCTCCCGATCCAGCGCGGAAACGTGGAGCTGAACGACGTCCACCTTGACGTTCTCGACCGCCGTTCCCTGCCCGCGCAGAAATCGGATGTCGTTGGCCTCCTGCCCCTCCGGGGTGAGCGCCGTCGCCCGCAGGTAGCTCGCTTTCGAGTACTGCGCAGCCGGAATGATCGCCACGTAAGGAGGACCCGCGAAGGTCTGGAACTTCTTGTCGTCGACGAAGAGGTCCACGGTCTTCGCCGTTCCGCCGTTGATCGATTGAACCGCGAGCCGCACCGTCACGCCGGACGAGGCGGCGCGGGCGGGAATCGGAAGGATCCGGACGGCCACTTTCGCGTCGCCCTCGTTGATCGCCCAGGCGTCCTCGTCGACGAGGTTTCCGAGAGCGTCGAAGCCCACCGCGCGGACCGTCTGGCGCCTCGGAATCTTCCCCAGGTCGATCTCGACCGTGTACGGAGGACGCGTGCGCGCGAGGATGAGCTTCTCGTCGAGGTAGAACTCGACCTTCGTCACGGGAGGCTCGACGGTGGCAGAGAGCCGCATGAGGCCGACGGGAGCCTCCCGGTCCGGGGGCAGGATCTTGACCCGCGGGGCGGCGGCCGCGAGAGCCCCCGCGTCGAGCCGGGACGGGATTCCCTCCGGCGCGGTCAGGACGACCCCTTCGGCTGACGGAAGCGTCGACCCGTCGTTCGGCGCCATTTCGGGGCGGAACGGCTGACCGACTTCCGGAACGTCGATGGGAAACTTGAGGGACGCGTAAGTCTTGAGGGAATCGCCCAGGTCGATCTCGACCTCGTAGGCGCCCGGGGCGAGCGACCGAAGGAAGGAAAACGAGAGCGGCTCTCCGTCGCTGAGTTTCCCGGAGAAGGGGTAGCTCAGCGCCTCGGTCGCTCCGTTGAGCTTGCCGCGGATCGAGCCCCGCAGCGTCATCGAGTACTGGTGGATGCCCTTGCCGAGAATGGCGGCCGCGATCTCGGGGGAAGTGAGGCGAATCCGCACGACCGTCTTGTCGCCGATCGAGCCCAGATACGCGGCCGACGTCTCCACCTTGAAGTTCTTGACGGGGGTTTTCAGCTTCGTCTCGGCCGACTGGACCTGGCCTCGGACGGGCATCGCGAAGAGCACCGCCGCGAGGGCGGCCGGGAGCACCGTCGAAGGGATTTTCATGAACGCCATAATCGCCCGGCCGCGGTCGATATTCCCGTCGTCAGGCCGCAATCGCGTCGACGGCGAAGAATTCTTCGACCGCCCGGCGGAAGTCTTCCGGAGTCTGCAGCTGCGAGATGCGCACGCGCAGCGCCCGGCCGTTCGGCAGGCCGTGGGTGTACCAGCCCGTCATCGTTCGCAACCGGTGGAGCGCGTGAATGGAGCTTTCGGAATCCGCTTCGATCTCCGTGAAGTGCCAGAGCATCAGATCCCGGCGCTCATCCAGGGTCGCCGGAGTCGGCAGTCTTCCCGCCAGCAGGTCCGCCGTCTGCCGGAAAATCCACGGGTTCTTCATCGTCGCGCGGCCCGCCATGACGGCGTCGCAGCCCGTCTCGCGAAGCATCCGGGCGGCGTCTTCCGGCGTTTCGACGTCCCCGTTTCCGACAACCGGAATCGAGACCGCGGCCTTGAGCTCCGCGATCGCCGACCAATCCGCTTTTCCCGTGTACATCTGTCGCGCGGTCCTTCCGTGCATCGCGACGGCCGAGACCCCTTCTCCTTCGCAGACCCTTCCGATCTCGAGAAAATTCTTCCGGTCCGAATCGAGGCCGAGACGAAACTTGACGGTCAACGGAATCGAGAGGCGTTTCTTCACCTCGCGGATCATCGCTCCCGCGAGCGCCGGATCTCCCATCAGCGCCGCGCCGGCGCACCCCTTCAGCACTTTGTTCGCCGGGCAGCCCATGTTGATGTCGCAGACGTCGGGGTGAAGTTGCTCGACGATGTCGGCGGCAGCGGCCATGCGCTCGACGCTCGCGCCGTAGATCTGGATCGAGAGCGGACGCTCCTCTTCGTCGAAGACGAGCTTCCGGAGCTGCCGCGCGTTGCCCCGCGTGATCGCCTCCGACGAGATGAACTCCATCGTGACGAGGCCGACGCCGCCGATGCGGCGAAGCATCCGGCGGTAGAGCCGGTCCGTGATGCCCGCCATGGGGGCGAGCACGAGCGGCGGGTCGATCGGGACGGGGCCGTAGTACAGCACGAGGCGAATTATAAGGCCCGCTCGGCCCACTCCGGTCCAACCCCAGCGCCGGCTCGGCAAGCGGGTCCTGTCGCGGGACTCGCCCCGCTTTTCCGCTCGCTGCAGACTTTGCTACGACTCCGCGCCGCGAACGGCAAAAGGGGTCTTGCCCCGCGCCACCCGCTCTCCTTGGCGCCGGCGCGTTGGCCCCGACCGTCGCGGACCTTCGCTCAGCGGGGCGGGGCCGCCACCCTCACTGCCGCTGCCCGGGAAAGACGTACGTGTCCCCCGTGCGCACGTCGAGCACGGACGCGACTGCGAAGCAGGCCGCGGAGGCGCTCGCCGTCTCCGGAATCGCGACGGTCACGCGCAGACCCGGCGCGTTCTGGTACCCCGCGGCCAGGTTCGACAGCACGTCGGAGAAGCGATGGTTCGAGAACGGAAGGACGGTCGCGGTCACTCCCGCTCCCCCGTTGTTGACGATCAGCGAATGCTCCGGCTCGACGACGTTCAGAATCACCGTGACGGGCGCGGCCGACGTGTTCGTCACGTCCACGTTCGTGCGGAACCCCACGTCGTTCGCGAGGCCGTACATCTGCCACAGCGTCGCCGTGTCGTCGGCCGCGAGCCTTCGCCCGAGCGCTTCGGAAGCGGGAATTCCGGACTCGAACACTCCGTAAGTCCCCGTCGGCTGGCTCAGATAGATGTGGGCGGACACGAGGACCGGCACGGCGTCCGAAACGTACCGAAGGTTGCCGATCAGGCTTCCGTTCAGGGAGAGCAAGCCCGGCAGGAAATCGGGAAAGAAGCGCGTCTCGCGCGGCGCGACGACGACGGTCGCCGAATTCCCGACCGTCCCGTCGGCCTCCGAGTTGTGAAACGTGACCGTGACGTCGGTCGGCGTGTCGGTCGAGGGGTTGTAGATCCAGAGGTCGGTCAGGAACGTTCCGATCGAGCCGGGCGCGTGCCCGACGCCCGGCACCCAGCCGTCCATCGCCGAGGGGGAATACGCCGCGGAGGCGGAAAGCGGGCAGAATGCAGCCGCTGCCGAGATCATCAGAGCCATGCGGAGCACCTTCATAGAACGTCCCCCTGCGGGATGGACGAGCGGCAGCGAGAAAGGTTGGCGCAGTGGACCGTGTTAAGATTTCGTCCCCGACGGAGAGGTGGGTGAGTGGCTGAAACCAGCGGTTTGCTAAACCGCCGTAGGGCTTAAAACTCTACCACGGGTTCGAATCCCGTCCTCTCCGCCAGATTTCGCTCCACTTCGTTTCGCTGGCGCTGCGCGCGTCCTCGCGAAGCTCGGACAAATCTGGACGTCGACCTGGGGAAGGAATTCCCCAGGCCCCTTCTGCTTCCTTCGTTCGCTTCGCTCCGAGTCGCCTATCAGCGCGGCGGCGCGCCCGACCCTTTCCGGTTCGTCCCGTCGCCTCCCTCGAGCGTTGTCGTGACGTCGGCGTGCTCGACGAGCAGATTGACGGTCCGGCCCGACGGGATCGTCCGGTGAACGGCGCCCGACTCGACGACAATTCCGTCTCCGACGTTCAGGATCACCGTCCCGCCGTCGCGGAACTCGACGACGAGCGAGCCCTCCAGCGTGAGAAAGAATTCGTCCGAATTGGGATGAGAGTGCCATTCGGACGCATCCTCGTTGACTGCAATCTTGATTTCGTGGTCATTCATTCGACCCACGACGACGTGCTTGTGGCGTTTCTGAACCGCATTCCAAATGACGGGCAATTGCGCTACGGTTGGATTCAACTTACGCGTCCCGGGTCAGAAGTTTGAGGGCCACTCCGGCGGGAGATCGTCCCTGAACGCGAACGAGTTGCACCATCAGGGCCGCCGCCGGCTCGAGCAGGCGGGCGTTCTCGAGGCCTCCCGAGTCGACCGGCTCGAAACCCGCCTCCTCGATGAGGCGAGCCGTCACGCTCTTCGCGTCGGGATCGTCTCCGCAGAAGAGAATCGACGCCCGGTCTCGCCGAAGCCTCCGCCGGCGTCGAGCGCTTCCGCGTAAATACCGTTGAACGCCTTGACGACCCGCGCGTCCCGCGCCCAGCGCGCGATCTTTTCCGCCCCGGAGGTCGTATGTCCGACCGCGAGGGCGTACCCGTCGGACGCCTCCGGATTCGTGGCGTCGATGAGGACCTTGCCGGCAAAGCCTCCCGCGTGCTCGAGCATTTCTTCGGTGTCCGACCATCGCGTCGCGAGGACCAGGAACGTCGCAGGAAGAAACCGCCTCGGCGGGCAGCGCCGCCTCGACCCCGAGAGCCGCGCGCGCCGCGGCGGCGAGGGCTCGCGGCCGATCCCGCGAGGCGAGAAAAACACGGTGCGAGTTGCGCGCGAACGCGCGAGCCAGCGAGCTCCCCATCTTCCCCGTTCCCAGGACGCCGATTTTCACCGGCCTGCGTCCCCGGGCCGTTCGAATCGGCTTTCCCTCAGGACCTCGGCGACCTCCATTGCATAGTACTCATACCAGCGCTCTCGCCCCTTCTCCTGCGCGGCGCGGTGGCGGAGATCCTCGCGCCACGCCTGGAGCGTCTTCAGGTCCTCCCAACGGACGACCGGCTCGCCGCCCTCTTCCTCTTGTAAAAGCGAATGTCGACGAAACCCGGAGCGGAGTGCGCGAGATCGAGCATCCGCTTCGACATCGCGTCGTCGTCCTCTCCCGCCGCGGCGGTGAGCTTCGACCGGAACAGGATCACGATCATGCGGCCTCGCTGCGGCCGATCCGCTCAACGTCGTCGAGGAGCGCGACAACGTCCGACTCGGTCGTTCGGAAGTTGACGATGCAGACACGAATCGAGGTCTTGCCCTTCAGCACCGTCGGGTAGACGAAGGCCGAGCCGTCCTCGACGATCCGATGGATGATCCGGCGGTTGAGGTCGCGGAGCTTCGCCTCGTCGAGCTTCGCCTTCGCGGGCCGAAAACGGAAATTCGCGATCGAAAGGACAGGGTCGCTCAGGCGCTCGAGGTCGTTGCGCCGATCGACTTCGGCGGAGAGGAATTTCGCGAGCTCGACGTTCCTCTCGATCATCTCCGCGTAGGCGCGGCGTCCCTACTACTCCAAGTACATCTTCCAATGACAGATCCGTGCGGTGATCAGCGGAACGACCTCGCCCGCGGCGTCAGCTCGCTCCTGGTTTGGTGCATCCCCGCGGCGATTTTGATGGTCACTGCGCTCACCAATAGCTATCAGGGAGTGATCTGGCCGATCGTGCTGACGTGGATGGGCGGAGCCTGCCTCGTCAACGCGAAGCGCTGCGGCCGACGGCACTGCTATTTCACCGGACCGTTCTTCCTCGTGCTTGCGGCGGCTTCGCTCCTTTACGGGCTCGGTATTCTCCGCCTCGGCCCGCATGGATGGTCCACGCTCGCATCGATCCTTCTCGCCGGCGCGCTTCTGCTCACGTGCCTACCCGAATGGATCTGGGGCAGGTATACGAATTCATCTCGACACTCTACGGAGGGACGACTATGAAAACGGGACCCGCAGAAGGCGGGACCGCTCCCCGGCAATCGCCTCGGCAGCGAGGAGTCCGTATCGCTTCGCCTCCTCGGAAGAGACGTCGAATCCGAGGCCCGGCGGCACAGCGACGGACTCGATCCTGCCGCTCATCGCGACTCCGCGATCGCCAGCGAGGGCGAGATGCGCGCCGCGCGCCGGGCCGCGAACCAGGTCGAGGCCATGCACAGGACGCCGAGCGTCGCCGCGACGCCGGCGAGCAGGGACGGACCGGGCCGAGGCGTTCCCGGAAGGGCTCCGGCGAGAACCGTCGAACACGCGGCGACCGCGAGCCCCCCGGCGACGAGGCCCGCGCCCGCCAGCGCGACGCCGCGACGCAGGACGAAGATGACCACGCGCCCCGCGGTCGCGCCGAGCGCCATCCGGATCGATAGCTCGCGCGTCTGCTGCGAAACGGAATAGGAGATCAGCCCGAAGAGCCCGACGCCGGCGAGCAGGGTCGCCGAGGCGGAAAGCAGGCCCATCAGGAGCATCTGGGCCGGACGGGTTGTTCGTGGGTAATTGCAGTGCTGTGGTACAGTTGCCGAGTTGTATTGCCAACGCCACCACTCTCTGCTTGGACGATAAGCCCAATGACAAACGGTTCCAGATTTCGGTACAGTACAACACTACGGAAGGGGGAGGATCTTTTGGCGCCGGGCAAGCTATCGCTTTGGGCACAGATGGTGTGACACAGGGAGAACAGACGGGTCGTGGAAGCTGTGTAGATACGGCCTGTTTTGGCTCTTTTCCAGCTCTAATCCAGAAATCCTGGTTAAGGTTTTGAATGCGTGTTCTGTCAACAATCATATCTGGGTTTTCGCCTCCGGCACTACTAATGTGGGGCTTGATCTGACGGTTTATAAACTGGATACAACGACCAAATTCAGCCAGACCTATATTAATCCTGATGTTCACGCGATGGATACGGTGCAGGATACAACGACCTTCCCCTGCAGTAACTAACTCAGGGGCAGCATTGAGCAGACAAGCTGATAAAGAGCTAGGAGTTCCTGCCACGAACCTGCCAGGCGAAGAATCTGCTCGTTAGAGAACGACGGACCGCCGCCGGGAGAATGCCCGGCGGCAATCCAAAGAAAAGAAAGAAGTTGGCGGAGAGGACGAGATTCGAACTCGTGGTAGAGCTATTCACCCTACGGCGGTTTAGCAAACCGCTGGTTTCAGCCACTCACCCACCTCTCCGTCAGGGACGGAAATCTTAGCACGGCTGATCCTTCGAGAGTTTCACCGTCCGGCGTCTCGAAATCTCTCCCCGTGCCACGCCGCGATCTCGAGCATGGCCTTCGACCAGTACGGCCAATCGTGGACTCCCGGCTCAAGGCGGGCGGTCGCCCGGATGCCGCGGCGATTCAGAACGTCCGCGTAGACGGCGGCGACGTGATCGAGGTGATACTTGTCTTCAGTTCCCGCGAGGAGAAACACGTCGAACGGATCGTGCCAGTCTTCCCGGCTCTGCGCGATCTTCCAGACGTCGTTTTCGGCGAGCGAGTTGTCGGCCGGCGAGCCGCCGAAAACCCGGTGAAGCTGCCGCCGCGCGAGGAAGAAGACTTTTTCGATGTCGTCCCATCCCATGGGAATGATCGCCCCGGAAAGCGCGGAGACCGACCCGTACTCCGCGGCGTGGCGCAGGGCGATCTTGACCGAGCCGTAGCCGCCCATCGAAATCCCCGTGATTCCGCGGTTTTGCCGCCCCGGCAGCACGCGGAAGCGGCGCTCGATCTCGCCCGGGAGCTCGTCCGCGACGAGATCCTCGTACCGGTTCGACCCGTCGTGGAAATTCGAAAACCACGAGCGTCCCCCTTCGGGACAGACGACGAGAAACTCGGGGATCGCGCCGCTGCGCATGGCCCGGTCGAGGCGAGCCGCGACGCCCTCGCGCCAGAGCACGTCGTGGTCGCCGAATCCGTCGTGGAGAAAATAGAGAACCGGGTACTTCCGCGTTTCCGAGGCATAACCGGGAGGCAGAAAGACCGAGTAGACGGCTTTCCGGGCAAGAGCCGCGCTCGCGAACGATTCCTCGCGCCCGCCGGGTTGTTCGGCGCCGCAGCGAAACGCAAAGGCGAGCGCAAGACCGATTCCGATCCCCTTCCGGGTCATCGGGAAAGTCTAGCAGCCTGCTAGCGGACGGCGATGCTTCTCGTGTCGCCGCGAAGGACACGGCGGGGCGGCCGGCTCGCGGCCAGCAACGTCGCCGCCAGCGCGGCGGCGACCAACACGATGGCGACGGCGATCACCTCGCCGGTTCGCCGCCGAAAGCCGGATTGCCTCACCGGATAGAAGACCAGCTTCCGTCCGTCCTTGAGGTGAAACTTTGCACAGGACCCGGGAAGAGAACTCTGCATTTTCCGTCCGCGGGGATGCAATCGGCATGCCCCCTGGATCTGTGTACGGAGCCGGCAGGGCCGGCGTCGGCCCTCTACTTTGGCGGTGTCAAGGCAGCGTCGTCGGGAGTCTCGGAGACCGAGACATTCTCGAACCGGATCTCGACCGGCTTTGCGGCCAGCGGTTTCGACGTCGACAACTGGATCGGGCCGAAGCGGCGCCAGTCTTTCCAGGCGACCACGGTCGGCGGGTCGGTCGCGCCGTTCAGAACGTACTTCCACTGGTCGAGAAGATGCGTCGACCGGTCGATGTCCATCCAGTAGACGTCTTTGGGCGTCAACCCCACGTTCTCGAAGGAAAGCTTGATCTCATCGCAGTCCTGGCCTCCGGCCGCTTTGACTTCGCCGACGTACTCGAGGTTGACACCCGGATCGAAAACTTTCCACGGCGCGAGGAGCCAGTACGTGTCGTTGATGAACCTGCCGTACGCGTTTTCGAGCCCCTTCGCTTTCACGTCCCCTTCCGCGCGCGTGCCGTTCACGAAGTACTCCCCCTGCTTCGTCGCGACGTTGAAATACGCCTTCCAGGGGCCGTTCTTGGGATCGTTGCCCTCGACTCGATAACGCCCGTCATAGCGGTCCCACCAGTGGGAAAAGGAAGCGATCGGTTTCCCGTCGCGAACCACGGTGAAGTCGAACCGGAGAAACCGGGCTTTGTCCCAACCGCTCTTGCCCCCCATCGCGGAGATCATCGACTCCGCCACGGAGACGGCCTTCGGATCCTGCGCCGCGGCCAGAAGGGCCGCCGCGCCCGAAAACACCACCGCGAAAACGAGCTTCTTCATGCTCCGATTCTAGACCTGAACGGAGACCCCGAATCGCCGTGATAAGGTTTTTTCGTGGAGAAGCCCGGAAGGATTCCCGACCATCTGTCCCGGCTCCTCGGAGGAGCGGGATTCCGCCTGCGCCGCAGGCTGATCCTTCCGCTGCTGACCTGCGATCCCGAGGGAACCCCGCGCGCCGCCCTGTTGACGCTTTCGGAGGTTCGGGCCCTCTCGCGGAGCCGGTTCGCCGTGGCCGTTTCCGGCGGATCGATGACCGAAGCGAACCTGATCCGCCGGCAGGGAGCGACCCTGTTGTACCTCGACGCCGGGGCCTCCGTTTCGATCCAGGCCCGCGCCGGAAAAGCGCTCGTCTCGCGCAGCTCTCCGGACAAGAGAATCTTTCCGCTTCAGGTCGTCCGCGTGAAGGAAGACCGGCCCCTCCCCGGCGAAGTCTCGTTCTCGATTTCGAGTGGTCCGCGTTTCTCGGGGCGGGGCGCCTCGGCGCTTTTTTCCCCGGCGCTTTTCCGAGAGCTGAGCCGCGCTTGACTCGCTTCGTCGGAAAGCATGTCCTCGTCACGGGCGGAGGGCGCGGAATCGGGCGCTCGATCGCCCTCGCGTTCGCTTCGGAGGGCGCCCGCGTGTCCGTCTTCTCTCGCTCGCCTCAACGTCAGGCGGAAGGGACCGAACCCCTCTCGGTCTTTGCGTGCGACGTCACGGACCGGGACCAGGTCGAAACCGCGGTCGCGAAGGCGCGCGACGATTCCGGCCCCGTCGACGCGCTCGTCAACAACGCGGGCGTCTTTCTCTGGAAGCCGTTTCTGAGCCTCACTCCCGAAGAGTGGGATCGGGTGATCGCGACGAACCTGACGGGCGCGTTCAATTTCTGCCGGACCGTGGTCCCCGAAATGGCGGCGAGGATGACCGGGCGGATCGTCAACGTCTCCTCCATCCACGGGTTGCACGGCGATGCGAACCTCTCCGCTCACTGCGCTGCGAAGTTCGGCCTGATCGGGCTGACCCAATCGCTCGCGAAGGAGCTGCGCGGGCACAACATCACGGTCAACGCGGTTTGCCCCGGAACCACGAACAACAGGGAACCGGAGGAGGAGTCTCTCCCGCGCAAGGCTCCCCTGGCCGAAAAGCTCCGCCCCCGCGACGTCGCCTCGGCCGTGCTCTGGCTCGCGTCGGACGAGGCGGCGGGAATCACGGGCGCGTCGATCGAGATCTACGGCGGCACGCACGTGACGATCCAACCGTAGAGTTTCGCTCGCTACAGCGCCTGCAGCACCCGGTCCGCGATCATCTCGTAGGCCTTGCGGTTCGGGTGAAAGCGATCCGGCGAGAGGCGTTCGGGGCGGTCCTCGAAGAGGTCGAACACCGGAATCGTCCGAACGCGATATCGCAGTGCGATCTTGTCGATCGCCGCATTCCAATCGACGACGATCGCCGAAGCGGCGTCTCCCGAAACGGTGGAAGAGAACGGGTTGTAGAGGCCCAGCATCACGATGCGCGCAGACGGGTTCGCCGAGCGCAGAGCCGAAAGGATTTCGTCGAGATTCTTTTCCAGCCGCTCGCGGGACCGGGCAATCTCGTCGGGAAGGCTCGCCCGAAAATCTCTCGGCGCCGAATGCGACAGGTCGTTGCCCCCGATCGAGAGGAGGATCAGGCTGGCCGCGGAGGCGAGGGCCCGCGCGTTCGGATGGGAGAGAACTTCCCGAAGGCCCTCCGTCTCGAGGCCGTCGACGGCGAGGTTCTCCAGTCGGAGGCTCGGGTGCGAAGCCTTCAGGCGTTCCACGACGTCGGCCGCGTAGCCCGGGCCCTCTCCGGCGCCGCGCGTCAACGAATCGCCGAGAGCAAGCACCAGGAACTCTCCCGGCCGCGCAACCTCCGCCGGAGCGACCGCCGCTTCCGAAATCGGGCTTCCACCCGCCGGCCGCAGGGCCTCGCGGAATCCCCAGAGCAGAATTGCCGCGGGCAGAATCGAGACGAACAGCGGCACGCGCCGCCAAAACACTCTCATGCGCTTCCGGTAACATTATCGGCGATGGTTCCTCTTTCCGCGAAACACCTCACGAAAACGCTCGGTCGGCGAATCGTCGTCAGCGACGTCAGCTTCGACCTGGAGCCGTCGGAAGTCTTCGGGTTCCTCGGTCCGAACGGCGCCGGCAAGACGACGACGATCCGGATGTTGACCGGGTTGATCCGCCCCGATTCGGGCAGCGTCGTAATCTGCGGAGTCGACCTCTCGCGCCATTTCGAAGCCGCGATGCGAAACGTCGGGGCGATCATCGAATCGCCCGACCTCTACCGCTCGCTGACGGGCCGCGAGAACCTCGAGGTGTTCGCCGCGATGGTCGGCCGCGAGGCCCATTCCCAGATCGAAGATCTCGCGCGACTCGTCCGCATCGACGGACGGCTCGAAGATCGCGTCTCGACGTATTCGCTGGGCATGCGCCAGCGACTCGGAATCGCCCAGGCCCTCCTCGGCGAGCCCCGGGTGTTGATCCTCGACGAGCCCGCCAACGGCCTGGATCCCGCGGGCATCCGGGAAATGCGCGAGCTCCTGAAGCGGCTGGCCCGTGAACGGGGCCTCGCGGTTTTCGTCTCCAGCCACCTGCTCGCAGAAGTCGAGCTCATGTGCGACCGCGTCGCGATTCTGCACCGCGGAAGGATTCTCGCGGTCGAAAACGTGGAGGCGCTCCTCTCGCGCGGATCGCGCGTGCGCTTCCGGACTCCGATGCCGACCGCGGCGCAGCGGGCGCTCCGGCGCCACACTTCCGAGGAGCCCTCGCTCCTGGGAGAGGAAGCGGTGCGCGCGGACATGCCCGACGACGAAATTCCGCGCGCCCTCACGACCCTATCCGCCGAGGGCATTCCCGTCTTCGAGGTCGTTCGCGAGCGCCCGCAGCTCGAGGAGATGTTTCTCGAGCTCACGCACGGGGAGACGGTTTGATCGCCGCCTGCAGGACCAACCTCACCCCCCGTCCCCCTCTCCAGTTGGAGAGGGGGTGGCCGAAGGCCGGGGGTGAGGTCCAAAGCGAACATCACGGGGAGACGGTTTGATCGCCGCCCTCGTCGAGAACGAGATGCTGAAGATCTTCCGGCGGAAGCGATTCCGCGTCGTTCTGATCATTCTCTTCTTCCTCACGGCGCTCGTCGTCTTCGCCCAATGGAAGACACGGACGCGGGAGACCGCGCGCCAGGGCCCGCGTCAGTGGACGGTCGAAACGCAGCGGCGGATCGTGGGCTTCCAGAACCGTCTTCGCGACCCGGGTCTCCCCCCGTCGATGCGGCGATGGATGGGTTTCGAGGTGAAGCGCCTGCAGTACTCGCTGGACCACGGCTTCGACCCCAACGCGCTCAACGGACCCGTTTTCTGCCGCAATTTCATCAACGCCTCGTCGTTTCTGCTCCTTCCCCTCCTCGTCACGCTGTTCGCGTCGGACCTCGTTTCGTCCGAGCTCGCGGAAGGCACGATCAAGATTCTGCTCACTCGGCCCGCCCGGCGATGGAAGATCCTGGCGGCGAAGACGCTCGCCCTGTTCTCATGCGTGACCCTCACGGTGGCCGCCTGCGCGATCTTTTCCTACCTGATTTCCGGAATCGCGTTCGGGTACCGGGGCTGGGGCGCGCCGGTTCTCTCCGGCTTCCGCTTCGCGGCCGGCTCGCTCGACGTGGCCGGAGTGCGGGAAACTCCCCTGTGGCGGGACGCCCTTCACGTTTACGGCCTCGGATGGTTCGCGGCGCTCGTCGTGGGCTCTCTCGCCCTGCTGCTCTCGGTGCTGTTCCGCACGACCGCCGCCGCGATGGGCACGATGCTCGCCTGCCTCGTCGCGGGAACGATTCTGCCCCGGGTGGCGGAAGGCTGGGATTTTTCGAAATACATCTTCGTGACGAATCTTCCGCTGCCGGACTACTTCTCCGGTTCGCCCCCTCCCGTCGAGGGAATGACGCTCGCGTTTTCGGTCTGGAATCTCGCGGCGTGGGGAGCGGCGGCGCTCGCCGCGGCTTTTGTTGTTTTCACCCGGAAAGACATCACCGTTTGAAACTCGTTATGATCCGTTGCCATGTCGCGACTGGTCCTTTTCGACATCGACGGAACGCTCCTTTCGGCCGGGCGAGCCTCCCGCGAGGCCCTGTCCGAAGCCTTTCTGCAGGCGTGCTGCGGCGACATCCTCCTGGACGGCTACGAATTTTCGGGCAAGACCGACCCTCAGATCATCCGCGAGCTGCTCGCCGGCCGGGCGCCGGCCGCCGAGATCGAGCGGATGGCGAACCTCGCGCTCGCGTTCTACCTCGACAGCCTCGAGCGCCGGATCAGCCCCGACGCCGTGACGCCGAAGCCGGGGGCGGGGGCCCTCCTGCGGCGCCTCGCCGCGGCGCCCGGCGTGACGCTCGCCCTTCTCACGGGAAATCACGAGCGGGGAGCGCGCGTCAAGCTCGCCCCCGTCGGTTTCAACGAATTCTTCGCCTTCGGCGCCTTTGGCAGCGACCACGCGGACCGCTACGAGCTGCCAACGATCGCCGTGACACGGGCCCGGGAGCACACGGGGCGTGATTTCGGCGGCAAGGAAGTCGTGATCGTCGGCGACTCGATTCACGACGTCGCCTGCGGCCGAACGATCAACGTGAAATCGGTCGCCGTCGCGTCCGGCCTCACCCCTTCCGAGCGTCTCGCCCGGGAAGGCCCCGACTACCTGTTCGAAGACTTCGGCGACACCGAACGGGTCGCGGAGGCGATTCTCGCGTGAGGCGCCCGGTTTCGGCCCTGCTCGCTCTTCTCGTCGGCGCCGTGGCGTCCGCGGCGCCGCCCGCGGCGCCGCCCGACGCGGGCCCGGCCTTCGGAAACGCCCCCTACGAGGCGGAGCCCGCGGCGCCGGAGAGAATCCGGGTCGCGCTCGATTTCTCGGCCGCGGAACAGGTCCTCGACGCGCTTTCGCAGGACAAGCCGAAACCGGGCGACGCGTCCGCCCTGAGGGCCCTTTCCGCCGTTCGCGACCAGATCGCCGAGTCGGGGAAGGACCCGACCGACTGGGACAGGGATTTCGCCTCGGCGTTCCTGGAAGAGAGCCGGCCATCGGTCTTCGACCTGCGATCGATCCGGCTCGAGAAGGACCGGTGGGGAGTCGCGCTGGCCGGGCTCAAGGCCGACGCCGACGCGATCGCCCGTCTCGCCGCGCGCCGGGCGGCGGCGCTTCTGCCGACGGACGCGCCCGTGAAGCTCGCCTGCAGCGTCGAGCTCACTTTCGCGATGGCGGGCCTCGAAGACCACGCGGTTTCGCGCGAAGGTGACGACCGCATCCGGATTCTCGTCGACCTGGGGCACACCGTGAGCACCTCGACCGGAGACACGCGGGAAGAGCGCTCGGACGCCATCGCGCGCCTGATCGCCGGCGAAACCTTTCGAGCGGCGTGGGACCGGTATCGCGCCGTCGCGCCCGGCTGGCAGAAGGCGACGACTCTCGGAACTCTGGAGCCGCTCGCCCGGGCAGTCGCCGTGATCGCCCCGGTCGCTCTCTACGCATTCGATCGGAATTTCTTCCCGCTCGCCCGGTGGCTTCACGACCCGATGCTTCACGGGATCGACGCGCTGAACCACGAGGCGACGCTCCTGTCCGACCCGAAGACCGAGCTCGCCCAGCGCGCGGAGATCCTTTCCTCGCTTCGCCGGCCGGGTCTTCGCGGCGATCCGGCGCTCGGCGCGGCGGCATTCCTCGCCGACGGGATCTTCCAGCGGCTCGGCCGGCAGGAATTGATCCTTGCGCTCGCGGCCGGCCCCTCCGGCCTCTTCGAGGCGTACGCGCGCGCTTCGGGAAAGGGAAGCAATCTCCCGCCCCTTTCCGACGCCCTCCGGAAGCACGCAGCCGCGAAATGACGCCGTGAACCCGCCGGAGATTCTCGAGGCGATCGGCCGGGCCTCGGCGAGCTTCGAGGCCACCCGCGCCCTTCCGGGCTGGAAGCGGGCCGAGATCCTCCTGCAGATTCGCGAGGGGATCTCGCGGCGGCGGGCCGAGTTCACCGAAGCGATCGTGCGCGAGGCGCGCAAGCCCGTTCGGTTCGCCTCCGGAGAAGTCGACCGCTGCCTCGTGACGTTCCGCCTCGCCGCGGAAGAGGCGACCCGCCGGCCCGGCGAGGTGCTCCCGGTCGACCTCGATCCGCGGTCCGAGCGCTCGTGGTGCGTCGTCGAGAGGTTTCCGCGGGGCGTCGTCTCGGCGCTCACGCCTTTCAACTTTCCCCTCAACCTGCTCGCCCACAAGGTCGCGCCGGCGATCGCCTGCGGGTGCCCGGTCGTCGCGAAACCGTCGCCGCGCACGCCCGCGGCGGCCGTGCTCCTCGCCGAAGAGATCGCGCGCACCGAATGGCCCGCGGGAGGTTTCGAGCTCGTCCTCTGCGACAACGCGGACTCCTTTCCGCTGTGGAAAGACGACCGGATCGCGGTCGTCTCGTTCACGGGCTCTGACGCCGTCGGGTGGAAGATCAAGGAGGAGTCGCCCCGCAAGAGCGTCGTCCTCGAGCTCGGCGGAAATGCCGGCGCGATCGTCCACGACGACGCGGATCTGCCCGCCGCCGCGGAGAAGCTCGCGCTGTCCGCGTTCGCCTATTCGGGGCAGGTGTGCATCAAGGCGCAGAGGATTTTCGCGCGGCGCGGCGTCTTCGAGGAGTTCCTGCGGCTTTTCGCGCGCGCTACCGACGCTCTCCCGGCCGGCCCGCTCGAAGACGCCCGCACGGTTCTTTCCCCGATGATCGACGAGGATGCGGCGCGCCGGGTCGAGACGTGGGTGGGAGAAGCGGCAGCCGCCGGGGCGAAAGCCGTCCGGTCGGGCAAGCGCGAAGGCGCGTACCATTCGCCGGCAATCCTGACGTCCGTTCCGGATTCTGCGAAGGTCTCGTGCCGCGAAGTCTTCGGCCCGGTCGCCGTCGTCGAGCCGTACGACGAGTTCGAGGAAGCCATCCGTCGCGTCAACGCGTCTCCGTACGGGCTCCAGTCAGCCGTTTTCACGCGCGACATCGGCCGGATCCGCCAGGCCTACGCGAGCCTCGACGTGGGGGGCGTGCTCGTCAACGAGCCCCCGTCGACCCGCATCGACAACTTCCCCTACGGCGGGGTCAAGGCCTCCGGCACGGGCCGCGAGGGCGTCCGCTCCGCGATTCTCGAGTACACCGAGCCGCGGGTGCTTTTGATATCCTCCTGACGATGCCCGACGAGCCCGCACCCCCTCCCCCGGCGGAGCCCCCGTCCCCGCCGCCCGATTCCAACCGCACGATCATGCTCGTGCTCGCGTATCTCGGAGCTCTCTCCCTCGTGCCGCTCCTCGTCGAAAAGAACGACAAGGAGGTTCAGTGGCATGCGAAGAACGGCCTCCTGCTGTTCGGCGTCGTGGGTCGTCCTCTTCATGATCGACGTGTTCGTCGTGTCGGTCATCCCGTTTCTCGGCTGCCTCTATTCGATGTTCATGCCGATGGTCGGGCTTGCTCTACCTCGTTCTCATCGTCCTCGGAATCGTGAAGGCGCTCAACGGTCAGAGGCTCCGGATTCCCTACCTCTCCGGACTTGCCGACAAGTTCTAGCGGGCTGTGCTGAGCGATGAGGGCCGCGCCCGTTCTCGCGCTCGGTCTCCTCTGCGCCTGCCTGGGAGATTCCTTGAACCCTCCGCGAGACCAGTGGAGCGCTCGAGCGGCGCTGCTCGCGATCGACGCGTACCGCTCGTCCGCTTCGCCGATTCTCGCGAGAACCCGACTCGTCGCGTGCCGTTTCCGGCCGAGCTGCTCGGCCTACGGTCGGACGGCGATCGAGAGGTTCGGGTTGTTTCGGGGCGGCGCGCTCGCGGCCTGGAGGATCGCCCGTTGCAATCCGTTCGGGAAGGGCGGCTTCGACCCGGTTCCGCCCGTCGCCGTCAGCCGCGCAGGACCTGCGCCGCCAGCTCGCACTCGTTCGTCGTGATCGACGCGACGCCGAGCGACGCGAGGCGCTCGATTTCCTCGGGAGAATCCGCCGTCCAGGGGTGAACCGACCGTCCCGTCGCCGACATCCGCTCCACGAACCCGGCGTCCACGAGGTCGAAGCGCGGCCCGATCGCCTCGCACGGCGGGATCTCCCCTTCCGCCGCGGGGAGCGGGCGGTCGATCAGGAACGAGAGCGCGACACCCGCCTCCCGCTCCCGGATGCGGCGAAGCACGTCGGGATCGAACGAGGCCACGAGCGCGCGGGAGAGACAGCCAAACGCCCCGAGCAGATTCACGACGCGGGCGGCAACGCGAACCCGGTCGGTCGATGAGCTCGTCTTGATCTCGACGACGTAGCGCATCGACGCGCCGTACCTCTGGAGGACCTGCTCGAACGTGGGAACGCGGTACTCCCCGAGCGGCGAATCGAGAAGGAGCTCGCGCACGTCGTGCGTCGGCATTCCGCGGACCGGGTGCAGCTCCGTGCCGATCGGGATCTGCTCGTCGTGGAAGACGACGAGATCGAAATCGCGCGTTTGACGCAGATCGAGCTCGATCGCGTCGGCCCCGAGGGATTCGGCGAAGTCGAAGCTGTCGAGCGTGTTCTCGCGCGCCCTGCGGGGCGCGCCGCGGTGCCCGACGATCCACAGGGGGTGCGGTTCGGTCCAGATGCTTTCCAAGGCAGGCGCATGTTATCGCAGGAGAGGGGCGACCCTCGTTCGTTCGAAAATCGCCCGTTTCGTTCTAAACTTGGACGTTGCTTTCGATCATCGTTTCGATGTTTCTCTACCAGGCCGCCGTTTCCGCGCCGGCTCCGGCTCCGGAGCTCGTCTCGCTCGAAATCGAAGTCGTCGCGGACTCGTCGCTCGACGCTCTCCCTCGCCGCCTGGCCCCCCTGACGAGATGCCCGCCCCAACCCGCCGGAAGCGTGGGGGCCGCGCAAGACGTTTTACGGCGACCATTTCGAGATTCCCGCGGTTCCGCTCGACTGCTACCTCGTCTCCTTGACGATCGGCGGCGAGACACGCGTGGAGTATGGCTTTCCCTCTGTTCGAGCCGTCCGTTTCGATTTCCGCAAAATTTCCCTTCGCGGCCGGGTCACTCGCGCCGGCGAGGGAGTCGCCGCGACGCTCGATTTCGATCCCAATAACGGACCGTCCGTGCCGGGCGTGAAGTCGACGTCCACGTCGGCTGAGTCCAATACGTCCGGCGACTACGAAGCTCGCGTCTGGCCGGGAGCGCTCTACCGCGTCCGGGTCGCTCCGTCGGAAGGAAGCTCGTCTCCTTCCCGGTTTCAACTCGTCACCGAGACTGGTACGGAGCAGGAGAAAGACTTTGCGCTGAGCTCGAACGCCCTGAGGGTCATCATTCGCGACGCGAAATCCCATGACCCGATTCCCGGCGCAAAGCTCGTTTATTTCGATTCGGAGGGCACCCAGAATCCCGTTGCGGACCAGAACGGCGAGTTGACTGTCGAATCGGTTCCCGCGGGCCCGTTTCACGGTACGGCCGTCGCAAAGGAGTACGTGAACGCGAAAGCCGACTGGACGATCGAGGACCGGGACGAGCCCCAGCCATTCGAGATCGACCTCTCCCCGAAGACCCAGGGCAACGACTTCCAGGCCTTCCTTTCGGACGGCTCCCCGGCGGCGAGCGCGGTCGGATACTACCGGTTCGACCCCTCGACGAGCGCCAGAATTCTCTTCTGGTGCGATGAGGCGGGGATCTGCCACCCGGCCGAGAGACCGGGAGACGAGGAGCTCGTTTACCTGTCCCACGCCGCCGCCGGCCTGACGATCCTGCCGGCGGGGCGGATCTACGAATCCAACAGCGCCATCCTGCTGCCGGCAGGCGGACCGCTCGTCGTCCGCGTCAAGCCCGAACCGAAGCTCTCGGAGAAATGCGAGTTCGGCATCATCACGATTCGAGGCATCCCGATCGAGCAAACCGGGAACTTCACGTGCGGGGCGGAACCGTGGCCCCTCGAGTTCCAGGGACTGCCCGCGGGGCAGGTCGAAGTGACAATCGTGTCCCGGGAGCTCGACGATCACGGCCGATTTTCGGGAGATACGGTTCTTGCGGGCCCCGTCGCGGTCGTCCTGCCCTCCGACCCAATCGAGATCGCGATCCCCTGATCAGGCCCCCGCGGCTTCGATTTCGCGCGTGATCTCTGCGAGCGCCTTCTCCGGGTCGGCCGCGCCCGTAACCGGCCTTCCGATGACGAGCAGCGACGCGCCGGCGGCGATCGCGGCGCCGGGAGTCGCGATCCGCTTCTGATCGCCCGCCTCCGCCGACGCGGGACGGATTCCCGGCACGACGGTCAGAAACTTCGCTCCGCATTCGCGGCGGACGACATCCAGATCCCCCGCCGAGCACACGACGCCGTCGAGGCCCGACGCCGCCGCGAGCCGGGCCAGCTGCGCGACGATCTCAACCGGAATCCCGCGGAACGGAAGGCCCTGCAGGGAAGACTCGTCGAGCGAGGTGAGCAGCGTGACGGCGATCAGCTTCGGAAGGGCGACTCCTGTCCGGGACGCCTCGTTCGCGACGGCCTCGCGGGCCGCGATCAGCATCTCCCGGCCGCCCGAGGCATGGACGTTGAGCATCGCGGCGCCGCTGCGAACGGCTGAGGCGGCCGCGCGGGCGACCGTGTTCGGGATGTCGTGCAGCTTCAGGTCGAGAAAGACCTTTCCATGCCGGGCGACACGGGAAACGACGGCGGGGCCCTCGGCGACGAACAGCTCGAGGCCGATCTTGAACCAGCCGGCCTTTCCTTCGAATCGCCTCGCGAAGCCGGCCGCTTCTTCGGCGCCCGGAAAATCGAGAGCCAGGCAGATCCGGTCCGCCGCGCCGGTTCGCCCGCTCACGGGGTCCGCCCGACGAGGTCGCGCGCGTTCATCTTCCTCGCTTCGCAATAGGCCTCGAGCTCGCGAACGAGCCTCTCGGAAACGCCCGGCTCGCGAAAGTTCGCCGTCCCCACCTGTACCGCGGAGGCGCCGGCCGACAGGAACTCCAGGACGTCCGACAGCTCCGAGATGCCTCCGATTCCCCACAGGGGCATGTCCGGCATCGCGCGATGCACCTGGTAGACCATCCGGACGGCGAGCGGACGGATCGCCGGGCCCGAGAGGCCGCCCGTTCCGAAGGAGATCCGCGGCCGGCCCGTCTCGGGATCGATCGCCATGCCGACGAACGTGTTGACGAGAGAGATCACGTCGGCCCCCGCTTCGCGCGCGGCGCGCGCCGACTCGACGAGATCCGGCGCGTTCGGGGACAGCTTGACGACGAGCGGCAGGCGCGTCGCGGCGCGGACTTTCGAAACGAGAGATTTCGTGAGCGCGGGCGAGTTGCCGAACAGCATGCCGCCCTTCGAAACGTTCGGGCACGAGATGTTGAGCTCGACGCCCGCGAGCCCCGCGCTCCCCTCGAGGCGCCGGACGAGCGCGACGTAATCCTCTTCTTCGTCCCCCCAGACGTTCGCGAACACGCACGCGCCCGCCTCGCGCAGCTTCGGGAGCTTTTCGAGGACGAACGCCTCCACCCCCACGTTCTGAAGCCCGATCGCGTTGAGCATGCCCGACGGCGTCTCGCAGATCCGGGGCGGAGGGTTGCCCTCGTGCGGACGCAGCGAGAGCCCCTTCGTGAAGAGCGCGCCGATCCGGGACAGGTCGACGACGCCGGAGAACTCGAGCCCGTACCCGAACGTTCCGGACGCGGTCGCGACCGGGTTCTTCAGGCGAATCGGGCCGAGGGCGACGGAGAGGTCCATCAGCACTTCTCCCACGCGACGCGATCCGGGGGAAGGATCGGGCCCTCTTTGCACGAGACGAGATAGCCGCCTTCCGGCTTCGGCAGGACGCACGCGAGGCAGACCCCGAACCCGCAGCCCATCGCGGCTTCGGTCGAGAACTCCGCAACCAGGGAGAAGCGCTCGACGATCGGCGCGAGCGCGCGGAACATCGGGGTCGGCCCGCACGCGAAAAGCCGCGCATATCGCGCGCCCCCTTCCAGCCGGCGGACGAGGAGCTCGGTCACGCGCCCCTTTTCCCCGAAGGACCCGTCTTCGGTCGCCGCGAGAACGTCGCCTTCGGTCCCGTCGACGAGAGGAGCGATCTTCCGCCGATACTCGAGATCCGCCGACGTCCGGCCGCCGAAGAAGAGGTCGGCCGCGATGCCCCGCTCCCGGAGCGCGCGGAGAAGGAGCGGAAACGGGGCCACGCCGACGCCTCCCGCGACGATCGCAACGCGGTCGGCCCGCGAAAGGCCGTCGGTCCCGAAACGGTTGCCGAGCGGCGCGAGGATCTCGACGTCGTCGCCGGGCGCGAGGCCCTCGAGACAGGAGGTGCCGACCCCAACGGTCTTGACGAGGAATTCGATCGTTCCGGCCGAAGGATCGGCGTCCGCGACCGAAAAGGCGCGCCGAAGGAACGGCCGGCTGCGATCCGGCACGCCGAGCATCGCGAATTGTCCCGGCTGAATGGAGGAGGCGAGTTCCGGCGCGTCGAACCCGATCGAAAAAAGCCCGGGCGCGTAACTCTCCCGGCGCCGGAGGGGGACCCGAAAGTCGCGCATTGCCGCGCGGATTATACGGGGGATCGCTCGCAGATGCGCCGGGCGCGCCGGAAGACCGACGAAAGCATCGCCGGCGTCAGCTTCCCGGTGAAGGTGTTCTGCTGGCTCGGGTGATACGAGCCGAGAAGCGCCACTCCCCCGAGCGAGACCTCGCACCCATGGCCGAACCGCGGCCGGGGCCGCGGCACCTCGCGACCGAGGGCCTTCCAGGTCTCGAGGACCGCCGAGAAGGCAAGCGCCCCGAGCGCGACGATCGCGGCCAGGCCGGGAAGGAGCGCAATTTCCCTCTCGAGATAAGGGCGGCAGTTTCGAAACTCCTCCGGCGTCGGGCGATTGTCGGGCGGGGCGCATCGAACGGCCGCGCTGACGAGGGCGCCGGAAATCCGGAGCCCGTCGTGTCGCGAGGCCGAGAGGGGCTGATTCGCGAAGCCCGTTCGCCAGAGGCTCCGGAAGAGAAAGTCGCCCGAGGCGTCGCCGGTGAAGACCCGCCCGGTGCGGTTTCCGCCGTTCGCGGCCGGGGCGAGACCGACGATCAGAAGCCTCGCGTCTGGATCTCCGAAGGGCGGGAGGGGCCGCGCCCAGTAATGCTCGCCGCGGAAACGCGCGGGCGCCTGCCGGGCCGCCTCCTCGCGCCAGGCGACCAGTCGCGGGCAGCGCCGGCAGCCGACGATCTCGCGCGACAGCTTCGCGAGGGAGTCCCTCACATCCGGGTGGATGCGCTCTGAAGAGAGGCGAGAAGCGATTCGAACCCGGCCTTCGAGCGCTCGAGAGTTGCCTTCGGGCCGGTGGCCTTGAAGAAGACGTTTCCCTGAGGGCCCTCGACGATCGCGCCCCAGAGCTCGGAATTCGGCTCGGGAGTGGACGGGCCCATCGGCAGGCCCGAGGAGTACGTTCCTTGCGCCGTCACGATCGTGACCGCGAGACCGTTCCTCCGGCCGGAGCTCACGTTCCCGGCCGCGGGCTTGCCGGACGCGTCGAGGAACTGTCCCTTCCATCGCTCGATGTTCTCCCCGACGCCGCCCCCCTGGCCGCTGCCGAAGAAATAGGCGACGAACAGAGCGTCCTTTTCGTTCCCGGTTCCCGGGATCGCGAACTGCGCGGCGCGCATCGGCGAAGAAGGAGACTCCCGGCGCCATTCCGCGGGAGCAGAGAAAGAGACACCCGCGACTTCGACGCTCCCCCCGGGGCTGACCACCGCCGGGGAAGATCCTCCGGCCGGAGAGGTCTCCGCGTGCGAGGGGATCATCAGGATGTCCGGCGCCGGTTGCCTCTTCCGGCAGGAGAACGACGCCACAGCCGCCGCGAACACGAGAAACCCGCGCGAGCTTTTCACGGCGCCGACTCTACCTCAGTCCGCAGATGATTCGAAGCGCAGCGGTACCCGCCGTTGCGGACGATGCTCGCGACGAGCGGAGGATAGAGAACGAGGCGGCAGCCGGCGGCCTCGAACTCGCGGCGGGCGATCTCGTCGCCGCCGCGGAGGAGGCTCGCGAACCCTTCCGCCCGGCAGCCCGAGCCCTCGCTCTCCAGGACGACGTTGTTCCAGTTGATCGAAAAGCTCGCGGCCGCAGGGGGACCGGAGGAGCCGGCGAGCGCCTCGTCGGGGACGAGAAAGAGCGGCAGTCTCCTCACCGAAAGGCCCTGCCGGCGAAGGTGCTCGGCGCAAAGATCGAGAAAACGGCCGAGGCCCGCCGGCCGTCCCGAGGCGTTGTACGAGACGAGCGCCGTTCGCAGGGACGACGTGGATCCCGCCAGGCCGAAGCCCCTCCGGAACTCGTCGAGATCCTTCTCGTCCGCGCTTCGAAGGAGATCGCGGCCGGAAGCAACGTCTCCCACGAACGCCTCCGTCTTTGCGCCGCGGGAGACGAGAGTCACGATCGAATCGAGGTCGAACCCCGCGCCGCCGCCGATTGCGCCCATGAGCTGGCTCTGCTCGCGCGCGCTTTCGGAACCGGGGAGCGGGTGAATGAACCGGACGGGGCGGCCGTACAGTGCCGAAAGCTCCGCGGCCGCGCGCCGGGCCGCGCCGACATAGCGGGAGACGCCCTTCGGCGACGCAAAGGATTCGACCGGGACCCGCCGCGCGCCGAGCATCTGGAGAATCCTCGGCTCGATCGTGTGAATCGAGATCCACGCGGCCGCGGGCAACTGGAGGACCTGGCCGTTGTGGAACGGCACGGGCGAAACGGCCCACCGGGGACGCCCCCACGCCCGGTCGAGGGCGTCCGGCAGATCCTTGACGAGCTCGCGCCCCATCGCGTTGTCGTCCCGGCGGGCCTCCTGGAGGATGGCGAGCGGGCGGACGAGGATGCGGACCGCGCCCGCCGGACCGCGCAGGAGACTGAACGTGTCCCGGGGCCACGGCGTGTAATCCCGGCCGACGGTGTCGAGCAGGACGACGCCGTGGTCTCGCGAGAACGCCTCGAGCTCGATTCGCCGGGCCGGGTCGACGAACGCGAGGGTCGCGCGATTCGGAGCGGATTCCCGGACGGCCTGGAGAAAAGCCTCGACCGGGGCGAGCTCCAGATAGTCGCTCGGCAGGCTGTAGATCGAAGCCTCGATGCGTCCGGCGTCGTCCGCGGGGAACCGCCACTGTCCCGCCGCGAAGCGCTCCCGCCGCTCGGCGCTGCGGCGCGGAACGGCGCCCCAGTCGGACTCCAGGCGCTCCAGGTCGTCGTACGGCATCTCGCCGTCGCTCGCGAAGCGAAAGAGAAGCATTTCGCGCAGCAGCGGCGGGCCGTCCGCCGGAAACGCGCGGGATAGGCCCTCGAGCGCGCGCCGCCGGTACCCGGAATCGCGGTAAAAACGCCGCGGGTCCCCCTCAAGACGCCGCGCGAGCTCGTTGACCGAATCGGCGGACCAGGGAGGCCCGGTCCGCGCGACGGCCGCGATCTGTTCCGACGCCGAAGCCCGCGCCGCCTTCGGAAGGGAATTTGCCGGCGCGGCGGCCAGGATCGCCGAAGACAGGGCGAGCCCCGCCCTCCGGAGCCCGGGACTCACGGTTGCCGAACCGCGGAGAGCCACTCCGATTCGACCTTGAAAATGTCGGCGCCGAGATTGCCCAGCGAAGCGGCGGCGAGCGCGTCTCCGCTGCCCAGGTCCTTCACGAGACAGACGAGGGCCGACTGGCCGAATCGGCGAACCAGAAATTGCACGAATGAGAGAGAGAGGACGTAGGCTCGCCGCGCGCGGTCGCGATCCAGGCGCTGGTGAAAATCCCCGTCGGAGTCGAAGATCCACGACCCCTCGCGGGGCGCCACGGCGGCGGCGAGCGCCCGGTCCACCCGCCGCCCTTCGACGAACTGCGCGAGGCCCTCCTGGAGCCACGCCGGAGCGCGATGGGCCCCCACCTCCTGCAGGAATGCGTGCGCGAGCTCGTGCGAAAGGAGCGCGAGGAACGCTTCCGAAACTCCCCCCGCCTCGTCGAGGGGCACGTGGATCTTGCCGTCGAAGAACCCGGCGACCCAGTCCGGCGTTTCCACGAGCCGAAAATAGCTCCGGTCGCGATAGAGAATCACGACCTGGGGGACCCGGAGGGGAACCATGAAGAAATCGGCCTGGGACGCGGCGTTCTGGCGGAGATACTGGTCGATCGCCTCGACCGAGGCGACGTCGATCGACGGATCGAAATAAAACTCGAACTCGTCCCCGGAGAAAAACCGCTGGCCGTGGCCGTACGCCCACTCGCGTCGAGTGTGCTCGATCTTCGCGTTGAGCGCGGCGTCGTTGGCCATGAGGCGGCGGGCCTGTTCCCAGGCCTCGAGCGCGTCGTCGAGACGCCCCCTCTTCTCGCACAGGTTCCCGATCTCTTCCCAGACCCGCCCGGCCCCTTCGACGCGCGCGGAGGAGTGCAGCGCCTGGTCGAGATAGAAGGCCGCGAACTCGAAGTCCCCGTTCCGCAGGTACGCGAGGGTCAGCCACGCGAGCGCGTCTCCATTCTCGGGATCGCGGGCCACGGCCTCCTCGAGCAACTCGATCGCGCGGGGCGCTTCGCCGCGCGAGAGAATCTGCGCTCCAATGCCCGTCAGCTCGCGCGACGCGTCGGCGGGAGCGGGCGGGTGACGGGAGGCATCGCTCGCGCGGAAAGCTTCCAGCCGCGATTCCGGCGTCCGAGGGCTCGACGGCGTCGCCGCCCGAGCGAGCGCGGTTGCGAACAGAACCGCAATCATCGCCGCAACCCGGAGCCGGCCGCGGCCGGAACCGACGAGAGTCACGAAACTCGAAACTTCGTTTCGCTCTGGGAAGAGAGTCGCTCGCCGGCGGAATCCGAGATCCTGACCCGCAGGGAATACGCGCCTTCCGGAAGGCCGGCGGCGGAAAATTCGAGGAGAACCTTCGTCAGGCCGCGCGCGTCGGGAGCGCTCCGCCCGATCAACGTCACCTGCGCGGGGCTTCGGTCGCGGCCGTCGGAGCCGAGGACTTCCGCCGAGATCTGATACGGCGACTCGGCGGCGCCGGGTCGGCCATGGTAGAGGAAAACGCAGATGCGGGCGTGCCCGTCGCGCTCGAGCACGGGCGCGGGCGTCGGCGTCACGACTTCGCCGCCGATCTGGAAAGGTTCCGGGTCCGCGCCTCCCGCCGACGGGTCCCGCATGAAGAGCCCGCGCGCCGCCGTTTCGAGAAACACGGGGGGCAGCACCTCGGGACCCGCGGCGCCGGGCGCGGTGATCGTGATCGGCACCACGCGAAACGCGAACAGTCCCGTCGTCTCGTCGCGGACGTAGACGCGGGCGCGATACGAGCCCGGCAGGGCGCGGCACGTGCCGTAGAAAGTGACGCCGCCGCGGGAACGGCCGCCGTCGCGCGACGGGTCGATCGTGGCCAACCGCGTGAAGTAATCCGTGAGCTTGCCGGTCTCGTCCGTCAGGTAAACGTAGATGCCGAGGCGCCGGACGCCGCCCGCGGCGCCCTTCGCGTCGATCGAGCCGGGCAGCCGCACGAAAATCGGAATCCGGCTGACCGGACCCTCCACGAGAGGGACCGCGAGCACGTCGATCGGGAAATCCCCCTTCGATTTTTCGTGGGTGATCACGTCGGCCGCCGCGAGAGAACGCTCCAGCGGCGACAGCCGGCTGAACCCCCGCGTCTCGTAGTACCCGGCGCGCGCCGACACCCGAACGCCCTTCCGGCGGACCTTCACGCTGAGCTTGTGAAATTTCCCCTCCCCCAGGACTTTCTTCGGACTGTAGGAGAGCACATACGTGACGCTCGTCATCTCCTGGACGCGCCGCATCTGGGCGTCGAGATCGTTCGCGTGCTGGATCAATTCTCCACCCGTGCCGTTCGCGAAAGCGAACAAAGCGGCCTCTCCGCGCGCAGCCGCCGAAGACAGGCTGACGTCGCCGTCCGCCTTCAACCCGGCGATGTCGATCGCGTAGATCGCGCAGTCGGAACGCCGAAAGAGAGTCAGCGTGTCGTCGAGTTGACGCTGCAGGGAATTGTTCGAATAGCGTTTGTCGACGTCGGTCAACCAGTAGAGGCCGTGAAACATCGCCTCGTTGTCGGAGGCCGCGTGCTCCACGCTCTGGTCGATGTTGCCGGTGAGAAGGCTTCCGTCGAAGCCGTCCGAAAAGTAGATGACGGTCTTGTGGCCTTCGATCGTGTCGAGCGCCGCCGCGAGCGAGCTCATCTCCCCGAGGTGACGCGTCACGCGGCTGATCGAATATTGGTCGGCGTCCTTCTGAGCGGCGATCGACAGGGTCTTCATGGTGAGCGCGAACTCGGCGGCGTTGCCGGGCGCGTTGTCGGTGATCGTCGCCAGATCCTGTAAATAGGGGTTGCCGCCCGTGGGAAGGTCGAAGGCGAACTGAAGCGGGTCCCGAACCTGGTCCATCGCGCCGGGAAGCCCGACGTTCTTGATCGCGCTTTGAAGCTGCTTCCGGTCCGACGTGAAAGTGAGGAGCAGCCGGGCTCCGGTCTCGACCGACGTGAACGCGACCGCGGCGAGATCCGACGGGGCCATCGCATTCACGACGAACCGCAGGGCGGCTTCGCGCGACCGCACGAGCTCCATCGGCTTCGCGAAAGACAAATCGAAAAGGAGCACGAAATGGCGGCGGCCGGCCGCGGGCAGATCTTCGGGCAGGCCCGACCGTTCGGCCAGGCGGGAAAGGTCGACGACGTCGACGGCCGTGACTTCCTGTTCCTTGCCTTCGTCCTCGATCGTGAAATCGGAGGCGGTCAGGCCTCGAACGGGCTTGCCGTCGCGTCCCGTCACATTCACGGGAACTTCCACGAGCGAGACCGACGAGTATTCGCGGACCGTGTCGTCGGCCCGCCGGGCGATCGCCCATGCCGCGGCCAACGTCGAAAGAAGAGCGAAGATCCCAATCCTTTTCATCATGCCGGCGCCGCCTCGGGGGCTACCCATAATCTACACCTATTTCCGCCCGCGGTGCCGCGGACGAGACTTCTTTATCTCTTCCTCATTTTCCGCCGACCGACCGGGCTCGCGCCAGCATCCGCTTCGCGTCCGCCGGGTCCCCCAGCACCTGGTACGCCTGAGCCGCGGCCTCGAGGGTGCGGGGCGTCGGCGAGCCCTGGATCATCTGCTCGAGGGTGGCGCGCGCCTGCGCTCCCTGCCCCTCGCTCGCGTAAAGGATTGCGAGTCCCGTCCATGCCCTCGGGTTGTTCGCGAAATAGCGAATCTCCTCCCGAAAGGCCTCTTCGGCGTCGCGATTGCGCCCCATCCGGGCCAGGATGTCCCCGCGGAAGGCCGCCACGTCGCTGATGGGACCCTGTCCGGCGGCGCGGCGGTCGGCTTCGATCGAATCGAGGATCTGCAGAGCTCCGGGCAGGTCCCCGCGGGCCCTCCGAACCTGGGCGAGGATGACGTCGGGCATGCGGCGGCTCCGGTAGCCCCCCTTCGCTTTCTCGGCCTCCTGCTCCGCGGCGTCGTATTTCTTCTGCGCCAGGTACACCGTCGCGAGCACCTGGTGCGCCTCCGCGGGGCCGTGAATCGCGATCGACCTTTCCGCGTACAGCGCGGCCTGCGACGTGTCGCCGAGCTCGAGATACTCGGTTGCGAAGCTGGCGAGAATGTTCGGGTCTCCCGGCTGGAGAGCGTCCTGACGGCGCAGCGCTTCGATCGCCTCGCGATTCTTTCCGAGCTTGTGCAGCGAATTCGCGAGCGCTCCCCACCCGTCGCTCATCTGCGGATGGCGCAGGAGGGTTTCCCGCAGGGCGGTCACGGCCTCCGCGTGCTTGCGCTCCGCGTCGAGCTTCATGGCGCTCTTGAGCTCGCGAATCTCCCCGATGTGGTCCCGCGGATCGGGAAGCGGCCCGGACGCGGCCGGCGCGCGCCCCGCGCCGAGGTAGCCCAGGGACGCGAGCTTCTGCACCTGCTCGGCGTCCGCGGCCCCTGGCGCCTGCTCGGGCCGGTCCATGGCCGTCAGCTCGTTGTGCATCGATCGAAACGCCGGGGGCAGTCCGGACGCGAGGTCGCGCCGCTCGCCCGGATCGGACACGAAGTCGAAGAGCTCGTCCCGGCCGCCGTGAATGTACTGGAACTGACTGTCCGTCAGCGACGCGAGGTCGCTCCAGCCGAAATGGTACCGGGGGTAGAACGTCTCGCCGTAGATCCGGCGGACCGGACCGGACGAGAGCAACGAGCGGCCGGAAAGGCCGTCCGGTTTTCCGGTTCCGGTCAAATCGAGAATGGTCGGAGCGACGTCCACGAGGCCGACGGGCGCGTCGACCCGCTCACCGGCCCGGCGCTCCCGCGGGAGCTTCACGAGAAGCGGCACGTGCAGCTCCTCCCGGTAGAGCAGCAATCCGTGTTCGTCCTCGCCGTGATCGCCGAGACCCTCGCCGTGGTCGGCGAGCAGGATGACGAGCGAAGGCGAGTACACGCCGCGCGCGCGAAGGAACCGGAAAAACTGGCCGACGACGTCGTCGGCGGTCGCAATCTCGCCGTCGTACGGCGAAGAAGCGTAGCGGGATTTGAACGGCTCCGGCGGATCGTACGGGGTGTGCGGCTCGTAGAGGTGGAGGAAGTAGAAGAACGGGGCGCTGTCGTGCGCGGCGATCCACGCTTCGGCGATCTTCTCGCTCTCGTAGCCCGAGCGCTGGATCTCGCCGATCGACAGGGACGTCGAGCCCGTCACCATCTTGTCGTCGAAGTCGTCGAACCCCTGCGAAACGCCCGTCGCCGCCATGAGAACGACCGCGGACACCGCCGCGCCCGTCGAGTATCCACGCGCCTTCAGGAGAGTCGCGAGCGTCGCGTGCGAGGGGGAAAGGACGTACCCGAGGTTGTCGCGGACGCCGTTGCGGGGAGGCAGCAGCCCCGTGAGAAGCGACACGTGCGAGGGAAGGGTGAGCGGGACGTGGCTGTACGCCTCGGAGAAGAGAATCGCGTCGCGCCGCAGCCCGTCGATCGCGGGCGTCGCGACCTTGCCGTACCCGTAGGCGGGCAGATGATCCGCGCGAAGCGTGTCGATCGAAATCAGGATGACCGACGGCTGCCGGCTCTCCCTCCGGCAGGCCGCGGACGCCCCGAGGAGCGCCGCGAGGACCGCGAGGGAGGCGATTGCCCGCGTCTTCATCGGCCGGCCCCGAAAAGCATCCGGCGCGTCTCGTTCGCCGCGGCGGCCGCTCGCGGGTTCGCGTTCGACCTCGCCATGTCGTCGAGCACCCGGAGAGATTCCTCCGGCCGCTTCTCGTCGTGGAGCAGCGCCGCGAGCCCGCGCCACGCGACGAGCGACGCGGGGAAGTCGTGAATCTCGCGGCGAAACGCCGCCTCGGCTTCCGCATATCGGCCCATGCGGTACAAGACGTCCCCGCGTTGAAATTCGACGCCGCTCATCGGCGGGACGCCCTCGCCCGCCCTCACGGTATCGAGCAGCGCGAGAGAACCGGCCAGGTCTCCCCGAGCTTTCTTCACGAGCGCGAGGACGACGCGCGGAAGGCGCCGGCCCTCGTTTCCGCGGAGCGCGGCGTTAGCCTCCGCTTCCGCGCCGTCGAGGTCCTTCGCGACGAACAGGACGTGCGCGAGAGTCACGTGCGTGGCCGGGGTGTCGGCCGCCGCGACCGCCTTCTCGGCGAAGGATTTCGCCTCGGCAACATCGCCCATCTCGAGGCACATGTTCGCGAACGAAATCAGGACGAACGGAGAGCCGGGGTTCAGGCGGTCGACTTCGTGCAGCGCCGCGAGAGCTTCGCGATCCCGCCCGCCCTGGTGGAGCATCGTCGCGAGCTGGGCCCAGGCGTCAGACATCTTCGGGTTCTGCTTCAGGAGCGCCCTCAGCGCGGAGACGCCCGCGTCGATTCCCCGCGTGTGCGAGAGCGCCACGGCGGCCTTCATCTCTTCGATCTCGCCGATATGGTCGCGCGGGTTCGGTAGATTCGCGGCGTCGGCCGGCGCCGCGCTCATCCCGATGTAGCCCAGCGCGGCGAGCTTCTTGAGTCTCTCCGGATCGGTCGTTCCCGGCTGTTGGGCCGGGCGGTCCATGCCGAGCAGCGCGTTCCGGAGGGCCCGGAAGCCCGCGGGAAGCGACGGCGCGAGGTCGCGCGCTTCCTGCGGGTCCGCGCGGTAGTCGTAGAACTCGTCTTTCGGGGCATGGATGTACTGGGCCGTCCCGGTCGAGAGAGACGCGAGCTCGCTCCATCCGTAGTGGAACCGGGGATAGTACGTCTCGCTGTAGATCTCCCCTTCCGCCGGCGCGCCGGCGGCGAGCATCGCTTCGCCGGAGAGCTTCGTCTTCGGCGTCAGGCCGACGAGTTGAGCGACCGTGGGAAAGACGTCGACGAGCCCGACCGGCCTTCCCACCGTTTGTCCCCGGCGCCGATTCCCCGGAAGCTTGATGAAAAGCGGCACGTGCAGCTCTTCGCGGTACAGAAGCACTCCGTGCTCGTCTTCGCCGTGCTGACCGAGGCCCTCTCCGTGATCCGAGAGCAGAACGATCACGCTGCGATCGTACGCGCCACTCTGTTTCAGGAACGAAACGAATTTGCCGACGATCGCGTCGGCCGTCGCGATCTCGCCGTCGTACGGCCGTTCGCGATACCGCTCCCGGAACGGCTCGGCCGGCTCGTACGGCGTGTGCGGCTCGTAGAGATGGAGAAAGAAGAAAAACGGACGTTCCGATTTTCCCGCGAGCCATTTCTCCGCGAGGGCCTCGGTCTCGAAGCCCGATCGCTGGATCTCGCCGATGGCCTCCCCGGGGGCAACCGATTCCATCGTGTCGTCGTAGAAATCGAATCCCGCGGCGATGCCGGTGCTTCGCGCGAGCACGACGCTCGAAACGGCGGCCCCCGTCGCGTAGCCGTTGCCCCGAAGGAGGCCCGGGAGGGTCTCGATCTCCGGGCGCAGCGTGAAACCGACGTTGTCGCGAATCCCGCTGCGGAACGGAAGCAGCCCGGTCAGGATCGTCGTGTGCGACGGCAGCGTCAGCGGAACGTGGCTGATCGCGTTGTCGAAGAGGACCGAGTCTCCCCGCAGCGAGTCGAGGGCCGGGGTCGCCACGTCCTTGTAGCCGTAGGCGGGAAGGTGATCCGCGCGAAGCGTGTCGATCGAGATCAGAACGACCGGCGCGCCGGGAAACCGGTCCGAGCTCTTCCGGCAGCCCACGGCCGCCAGGATGGCGACGACCGCCAGAAGCCGCCTCACGGCGACACTCCCGCGAGCAGCCGGCGCGCGCGCTCCAGCTCCGCTCCATAGCGCAAGGACGGCGCGCGCTCGACAAATTTCTCCAGGGCGTCGCGTTCGGTCGCCCGATCGCCCGAGCGGGCGGCGACGAGCGCGATGTTGTACAGCGCGTCGAACTGCTCGGGATCGAGGACGTACGCCTTCCTCCACGCGTCGATCGCGGCAGCTCCCCTTCCCGAGCGGTCCAGGGCGACGCCGTACGCGTTCCACGCCCTCGGGAGTTTCTCGTCGAGGGCGAACGCCTTCTCGAAAGCATCGATCGCCTCCCGCGTGCGGCCGGCCTGCAGCAGCGCGATCCCCATGTTCTGGTACGCCTCGCTGTTCTTCGGGTCCACCGCGAGCGCGCCGCGGAAGGCTTCGAGGGCCCCTGGCAGGTCGCCGCCGCTCGCCCGCGCGATCCCGAGCGAATTCCAGATCTCCGGGTCCGTCTTGTCGAGCAGCGGCTTCAGCAGAGCGACCGCGGCGGCCGGCTTTCCGTTCGAGGCTTCGAGCAGCGCCAGCCGGTTCGCGAGGGGCCGGCCGAGCACGCCGTGCTTTTTCGCCTCCTCGAGAGTCGCGATCGCGGAGCGGTCGTCGCCGGCCTGCGACTGGAGAAAAGAAAGGAAGTCGTAACCCACGCCCATGCTCGGACGCGCGCGGACGATCTCGATCGCCAGCGCGGACGCTTCCGCAAGCTGCTTTCGCTGGTAGAGATCCACGACCCGGTGAAGTTTCTGGTCGATCGGAAGGAGCGCCTTCGGATCGTCCTCCCGATCGTAGTGCTCCCGGGCGGGCGCGCTCCCGGCGAGGTATCCCAGGCTCGCGAGCTTCGCCGCCTCCTCGGAGCCGGGATCCTTCCGGGCCGCGCGCGAATCGGCCGGCAGGGCCCTCCGGAGGGAGCGGACCGCGGCGGAGTCCGCGGAGAAGAGGTTCTTCGTTTCCCCCGGGTCGGCCGAAAGCTCGTAGAGCTCCGGCACGGGAAGGTCGATGTACTTGTAACCGCCGCCGATCTCTCCGCGCAGGGGCGCCCAGCCGCGGTTGTAGGTCGTCGAGAGCGACTCGAAGTACGAGACTTCCGGAGCGCGAGCCCGAAGCAGCGAGACTCCCGGAAGGTCCGCGGAGGCGGGAACGTGCGCCGCGTCGAGCACCGTCGGCACGATGTCGACATGCCGCGCGAGAGCTCCGTCGACGCCGGCCGCGACGTGGCCGGGGCTCCAGAGGACCAGGGGAATGTGCAGCGTCGCCTCGTAGGCGAAAAGCCCGTGCGTCGCTTCGCCGTGATCGCCCAGGGCCTCCCCGTGATCGGCGGTCAGCACGAGGAGCGTCGGCCGGCCGCCGCGTTTCGCCCGCAGGCTCTCGAACAGCGGACCGAGAGCGTCGTCGACGGAAGCCACCTCGCCGTCGTACGGGACGTCGGCGTACTCGCGGTCGAACGGGGGCGGCGGGGAGTAGGGGGCGTGACAGTCGTAGAGATGGACCCAGAGGAAAAACGGCTTTGCCGCGCCGGAAGACTCGGTCGAAGCGAGCCACGCCTGCGCCGCCGCCACGACCTCGGAAGCCCGGCGCTCCGGCATCACGAAATCGTACGCGTGGGCCCCGCGGGGATAATTCTGATCGTAGACCTCGAAATCCTTCGCGAGGCCGAAACGGGCGTCGAGGGGAAACGCGCCGACGAACGCGGCCGTCCGATATCCCGCCGCGCGGAGGCGGGTCGCGAGCGTCGGAACGCCGTCGGCGAGCCGGAACCCGTCGTTGTCGCGCACGCCGTGCTGGTAAGGGTACAGGCCGGTCAGGATGTTCACGTGCGAGGGCAGGGTGACGACGTTCTGCGCGTGGGCCTGAGAAAACCATCGACCTTCGCCCGCGATCCGGTCCAGGTTCGGCGTCCGGACCCGCCGGTTTCCCGCGAACCCGAGCGCGTCGTATCGCAGCGTGTCGACGGTCACGAGCACGACGTCGGGCGGGGTCTGCCCGAATCCCCCGGACGCGCCCCCCCGCCGGCACGCCGGCAGCGACAGGAGAACGAGCGCCGCGAGCGCCGGGGGGCCGGCAACCCGGAACACGGACCTGGCGACGGTCACTTCAGGGTCTTCAGGATCTCCCGGACGACCTCGGCGTTGTCTCCCTTCGGCGCGAGCTCCAGGTACTTCCGAAAATCGGCCTTCGCGTCCGCCATGTGCTTCTGCTGGTAACGGGAGAGGCCGCGGTAGTAATAGGCGTCGATCGTCTCCGCGTTCTTCGCGATCGCCTTCGTGAAGTACGACTCGGCGTCGACCGGCTTGTTCTTGTTGTAGTAGAGGATGCCCATGTTCATGTACGGCGTGGGATCCGTGATTCTCTCGTCGGGGACATGAGACAGGGCTTCTTTCCCTTCTTCGAATTTCCCGTTCTGAAGATCGATCTGCGCGATCATCAGCCACATCGTCGGGTTCTCGGGGTCCTTCGCGACGATCTGGTGCGCGTACTTCTGCGCGTCGGCGGGCTTTTCAAGCCAGAGGTTTCCGACCGCAAGCCGCAGGAGGATGGAATCGTTGTCGGGAAGCTCGGCCCGGGTCTTTTCGTAAGCCGCCATCGCGGAAACGAGGGTCTCCTGGCGCTTCTTCTTCGCGGCGTCGACGCACGCCTTGTCTCCGGCGCACGCCTCCTGGTCGTTCTGGGCCTTTTCGGCGGCGGCCCAGTCGCCGTTTCCCTGCTCGATCGCGTCCGCGGTTTCCTTGCTGATCTTCTTGCCGCCGACGCTGATCTCCGGCTTCGCCGCTTCCTGCTTGACCTCGGGCTGCAGCACCATGTTCATCGGAGGCACGCGCTGGAGCTCGGTGACGTTCACGAAGGTCTTGAACGGCTGGTAGCCGGGCGCCGAAACGTCGACGTCCCACTTGCCGCCGTTCAGGCCCATCAGGGCGAAGTAGCCCTTCTTGTCGGTCTTCAGGTCGGGTCCGCGGCCCAGCTCGTCGAACTTCAGGCTCACCGTGGCGTCGGCGATCGGCGCCCCTTGCGGGTCCTTGACCGTTCCCTCGATCCGTCCCTTGCCCTGCCGCCACTCCTGCGCGCCCGCGACGGCCGCCAGGAGGAGGAGAACCGCTGTCCAGGTCGTCTTTCGGCGCATCTGTCCCTCTCGCTCAGTTAAAAAAAAACCCCGCCGGGAGAAATTCCCGGCGGGGTAAAACGATACCGGAGAAGGGTTAGAAGCTCAAGCGAGCTCCAAACCGGAGGACCCGCGGGCTCACCCGCTCCTCGACGCGATTGCCCTTGCCCGGGCAGCTCACAGCCGCATTGGCCGCGCCGCAGGGCTTCGTCTGCTGCAACTGCGCCGCCTGCTGGATGACGGTGTCGCTGTTCAAGGCGTTGAACATGTCGATCGACAGGGTCAGATCCGCCTTCTGGAACAGGGGAAGGACCTTTTCCGCCCGCAGATCGAGCTGGTAGACGTTCTTCAGGCGGTGGTCGTCGCTGTTGCCGACGATGACGTTGCGCGAGCCCAGGGAGGCGCCCACGTCGCCGCCGGAGACCGACGCGTAGTAGGGGATCAGGTAGCCCTGGCGGCCGAACAGGTTGGCCGCGACGTTGAAGTTCAGCGGCAACTGGTACAGGCCGCTGATGTTGAACTGGTACTTCGAGCTCAGGAACACGTCGCCCTTCGAGCCCGAACCCGTGCGATTCCTGGAACGCCTGAACGCCGTCGCCGCAGCTCGGGCCGCCGGTCGTCAGAACGTTCGTGGGACCCTTCCAGGTGTTGACCGTGCCGAGGCAGCCGTTCGCGCCGTTGACTTTCTGCTTCCAGTCGGTGTAGGCGACGGAACCGTGCATCATCCACCGGTTGGAGAGCCGCTTCGTCAACTGCAGCTCGACTCCGTTGTAGTCCATCGTGTACCCCGGGTCGTTCCCCAGGATCAGGCCGCCGTTGAATCCGGCCGGGGCGATGAAGTCGTAGTAGTTGCCGGTCTTGCCGATGATGTTGCCCTGCTGGTCATAGGCGTTCAAGCCGCTGCGGCTCGGGTCGAGAACGAAATCCGAGGCGTCCACGCCGATGTATTTCGTGCTGATGAAATCCGAGCGGTGGCGGTGGGTGTACGTCACGCCGGCGACCAACTCCGGAAGGATCTGGTGGTCGATGCCGAACATGAACTCGTCGGTCTTCGTGTTCTTGATGCCCGAGGCGATCTTCTTCGGCGAGGTGAGCGAGGTCGGGTTGGCCGGATCGATGCCGGTGTAGAAGTAGTTCGCTCCGAGCTCGCCCGGATCCGCGAGACCGTTGTGGTTCGCGTCCGTGAAGGGATACGTCAGATAGGTGTAGCCGACCGGGTTGTCGTACGCGACGCTGCCCGATCCGAGCTGGTCCGCGAACCTCGCGTAAGAAGCGCGAAGCAGCGTGGACTTCTGGGCGCCCAGGGCGTAGGTGATGCCCACGCGGGGCTCCCAGTCCTTGTAGTGCAGCTCCGTCGGGCCGCCCGGGAAGGCCAGCGCGGGGATGCAGGGGTTCGACAGCGAGAACGCCTGGCTCGGGTCGCAGGCCGAGTTGTTGCCCGGCGCGCCCGAAGCGGCGTTGAAGCCCTTCTGGTCGTCGTAGCGAACGCCGACGTTGACCGTCAGGTTGTTGGCCGTCAGCGTGTCGCCGATGAACGCATCGTAGTAGGTCATCGTCTCGTTGACCGCCAGGTTGCGCTCGAGCTTCACGTACGACTGGCCGCTGCCGTTGTAGTTGAGGTAGTGATGTCCTGGTTGCCCGGCCAGGTCGTCTGCGAGCCGCCGATGATGTGGCGGTAGCCGAACCCGAACTTGAGCTCGTGTCCGATCGACCCGGTGTTGAAGAAGTACGACGCGCTGCCCGTCGCCTGGTGCTGCGGGCGATACGTTCCGTACCGGTAGAAGGTTCCCTGCCACACTTCGTTGGCGTCCTGGGTCATGTTCGGCCCGAGGCCCGCCTGCGGGGCGAGAGCGAACCCGCCGCGCACGTAGCTGTAGGAGGCGTTCAAGACGAAGTTCGGTCCGAAGACCTGCGAGTCGTCGCCCTTCCAGATCACGGTCGGTCCGCTCTGGTTCCACGCCGTGCCCTGGCCGCGGTTGGAGACCGCCGTGCGGCCGAGCTTGATCTTGTCGCCGCGGAAGTAGAACGCGGTCGCCGAGTTGGACTCGACCGGCTGGATGTTCAGCTTGCCGGCCCAGTTCTCGAGGGTCGTCAGATCCGGGGCCGCCGAAGAGAGCTTGATCAGGTCGATCTGATCGCGCCCGTAGCTTCCCCACAACCACGCCTTGTCGGCCCAGATCGGTCCGCCCGCTTCCACACCGTAGTCCTGGATGTGGTCGATCGAGTTACCGCTGCCGACCTTGAGAGTCGTCGGCCCGCCGAGCGACGCGCTGTACGGTCCGACCGCGTCCGCGGTTCGCCCGCGCTTCGGTCTCGTTCGGCGTGTCGAAGATTCGCGCCGATCCGTGCACTTCGTTGGTGCCGCGCTTGGTCACCATGTTGAGCGTGACGCCCGGGACCGCGATCGAAGGATCCGATCCGCCCGTCGTCGCCTGCATTTCCTGGAACGCGTCGAAGTCGTAGTACGTCGAGGACGATCCCGAGAGCCGACATGTCCGTCACGGCCACGCCGTCGACGAGCCACGCGTTCTGCGACGAGTCCACGCCCTTGCCGATGTAGACCGACTGCTGGCCGCTCTCGCTGCCCGCCACGTTGGCCCGGTCGACCTGGACGGAAGGCACCTGCTGCAACACGACCCAGGGGTCGCGCGCCGTCGGGATGCTCTTCAGCTGTTCCTGCGTGAAGTCCGATCCCGAGCTCACCCGGCGCGTGTCGAGCAGCGGCGTCTCGGAAGACACCGTGATCGTCGTCGCCACCGAGGCGATCTTCATCGGAATCGCGACTTCCGTGTTGGAACCCAGGCTCACCGTCACGTTCGTGCGCTCCACGGTCGAAAAACCGTTGAGCTCCGTCTTGACGGTGTAGGTTCCCGGCGAAAGGTTGAGGAACCGGAATTCCCCCTGACCTCCCGTCGTGCTCGTCCGCGCGGCTCCGCCGCCGGACAGCGTCACCGAGACCCCGGGCAGCGCGCCGCCCGACTCGTCGGTGACCTTCCCGTAAATGTTGCCGTACGTCGCCGAAGCTCCCTGCCCGAACAGGGGCGCGGCGCAGACGGCTGCCATCAGACAGATGGCAAATAGTCTGAACACCTTCATCCTAAGAACTCCTTCCCGGCCCCGTCGAAGGGCCATCAAACGCAAACTCCTAGAGATCCAAATTGAGCGAGTGAAGCTATTATTGTGCCATGATGTCGAAATTGCAAACTACCAATAAATCATTTATTAAAAGCTCTTTACGTATCTGGTGAGCCAGCCCCGAAGCGCCATTTCTCTCGATTTTTGAACGGCGATTCAGAAGTTTGGATTCTTTGCGGATATCCTCATCTTCGATGGAAGCGATCGTCGTCGGCGGGGGTTTTGCGGGTGTGGAGTGCTGCTGGCAGCTCGCCCGGCGAGGTCATCGCGTGAGGCTCTTCGAGATGCGTCCGGAGGTCCCCACGGCTGCGCACCAATCCGCGAATCTGGCGGAAATGGTCTGCTCCAACTCGTTTCGTTCCGACAACCCGCACAACGCGGTGGGGCTCCTCAAGCGCGAAATGGAGGCTCTCGGCTCGCTCGTGATGGCGCGTGCGAGGGAGTCGGCCGTGCCGGCCGGCGACGCTCTCGCCGTCGATCGCGACGCCTTTGCGCGCTCCGTCACGGCGGCGATCGAAAACGAGCCGAATATCGAGATCGTCCGCGAGGAATGCCCCGACCTCCCTGCCCGCGGGATCGTCGTCCTCGCGACGGGACCGCTCACGTCGGCGAGGCTGTCCGAGTCGATCCGGGCGCTCCTCGGGGAAGGAGAGCTCTACTTCTACGACTCGATGGCGCCGATCGTGACGGCCGATTCGCTCGACTTCGCGAAGATCTACCGCGCCTCGCGGTACGGCAAGGGCGAAGGCGAGGACTACCTGAACTGCCCCCTCGACCGCGCGCAATACGAAGAATTCATTTCCGACCTGCTCGCGGGCGAAACCGTCCCGATTCACGAGTTCGAAAAGGGGATCTATTTCGAGGGCTGTCTTCCGATCGAGGTCATGGCGGAGCGAGGCGCCGAGACGCTGCGGCACGGCCCGCTCAAGCCCATGGGCCTCGAAGACCCGCGCACGGGCCGCCGCCCGCACGCGGTCGTTCAATTGCGGCAGGACGACCTCGCCTCGGAGCACTACAACCTCGTCGGGTTCCAGACGAAGCTTCGGGTCGGAGAGCAGAAGAGGATCTTTCGGAAAATCCCCGGCCTCGAAAACGCGAACTTCGTGCGATTCGGAATGCTCCACCGGAACACCTACATCCACTCCCCCGCCCACCTCGACCGGTTCTTCCGGATGCAGGCGAACTCCCGGGTCTTTTTCGCGGGCCAGATCACGGGCGTCGAGGGGTACCTGGAATCCGCGGCGACCGGCCTCTACGTCGGCCGGACGGTCGCGCAGCTTCTGGAGGGATCCGATCCGGTCCCGGCGCCGTTCGACACGGCTCTCGGGTCTCTTTCCCGGCACTGCTCGCAGCGCCCGCGGACGAAGACCTTCGAGCCGATGAACGTCACGTTCGGAATGATCGAAGATTCCGCGCAGCCGGACGTTCGCGATCGGGCGCAGCGCCGCAAGATCGTGTGCGACCGCGCGCTCGAATCGATCGGGCGCTACGAAGAGCTCACGCGCGGCCCGCGCCCCGCGGCCGCGCTCGCGGGATGACGACCCGGGGCGCGGCCCTCGCGGCCGCGGCGCTCGCGGGCGCTGCTCTCTTCGTCGCGGCCGGACTTTCCGCGGCTCCCCGGCCCGACAAGGCGTCGAACGCCCGTCCTCTTCCGGTCCTCCTGCGCGAGGCTCGCGACTTCGCGCAGGCGGGCGACCCGCGCGCCCGCGACCGATACCTGGACGCGATCCGCCAGAATCCGTCGGACGCTTCGGTTCGAGCCGAGCTCGCCGACTACCTCTGGGGAACCGGCAACCCGACCGAGGCAGAGGCGCAGATGGACTGGCTCGTCGCCCGCGGTCATCCGCGCCCCGGCTTTCTCCGCTTCTACGGGCTCCGGCTGTTCGAAGCCGGAAACTTCGTGAAAGCCTCGCAGATCCTCGAGAGCGCATCGCGGGAAGGGAGCCCCGACTACGACCTGCTCTTCTGCCTCGGCACGGCCCGGCTGGAAAAGGGGGACTTTCCGGGCTCCGAGCAGGCCCTGCGCGGCGCCATCCGGAAATCTCCCGGCCAGGCCTCCGCGCACCACATCCTCGGCAACCTTCTCAAGCTGACGGCGCGGCCGCGGGAAGCGGTCGTCGAGCTGCGGCTGGCGGCCGGCGCGGAGGAGTCCTCGGCCGATACGTGGCTCGATCTGGCGCAGGCGCTCGCGGCAGACGGAGAGCGGCCCGAGGCCGAGGAAGCGTGCCGCCGGTCGATCCGCCTTCAGCCGGACCGGGCCGCCGCTCACCTCACGCTCGGCCGGATTCTCCGGGCGGAGGGGAAAGCGGAGGAAGCCGCGTCGGAGCTCGCCGCGAGCCGGTCGCTTTACGACCGCGAAGAGGAGCAGGCCGAGAAGAACCGCGGCGCGGCCGCGCGCACGTCCCAGGGATGGGTGCTGCTCCGGATGAACCGACCGGCCGACGCGCTCGCGCAGTTCGAGAGCATTCCGGAGTCTTCCGCGTCCGGCTGGAGAGGGCGCGCCGAAGCGCTCGAGCGGCTCGGACGGCGGGAGGACGCGATCGGCGCGCTCGAACGGGCGAAGACGATGTCTCCCGACGACCACTCGCTCGACTACGCGCTCGCCCGGCTGCGGGCCGCGGTCCCGCGGCAGCCATGAAGCACGTCGCGATCTTTCTCGGTCTCCTGATGGGCGCGACAATCTCGCCATCCGTGCGATCGGCGCCCCGCGCGGCTCCGGCAGCGGCCGCGGCGTGTCCCGTCTCCTTCGAAGACGTCGCCGCCCGCGCCGGGATTTCCTTTCGGCACGAGCGGGGCGCGACGCCGGCTCACCGGCTCGCCGAAACGATCGGGTCGGGCGTGGCCTGGCTCGACTTCGACAACGACGGATGGCTCGACCTCTTCGTCGTGCAGTCGGGCGCGCTTCCGGACGGAGACACGGGAAAGCTCTTCCGCAACAACGGGAACGGGACGTTTACGGACGTCACCGCGAAATCGGGCATCGGCACGAAGCTCTACGGAATGGGAGCGGCCGCCGCCGACTACGACAACGACGGGTTCATCGACCTCTACGTCACCGGGTACGGACGCAACGTCCTGTACCACAACAACGGGAACGGGACGTTCACCGACGTCACCGACCGCGCCGGCGCGCGCGGCTCGGCCTGGAGCACGAGCGCGGCCTGGGCGGATTTCGACGGCGACGGATTTCTCGACCTTGCCGTCGTCCGTTACGTCGACACGACGCCCGAGCCGTCTTTTTTCTGCGGAGACCGCTCCGTCAATCGCCGCGACTATTGCGACCCGGAGCTCTACCCGCCGGCCCCGATGCTCCTCCTGCACAACAACGGCGACGGGACGTTTCGGGACATTTCCGAGTCGTCGGGAGTCGCCGCCGCGAAGGGAAAGTCCCTCGGCGTCGTCGCTTCGGATCTCGACGGCGACGGCCGGCCCGACCTCTACGTCGCGAACGACACGACGATCAACTTCCTGTTCCACAACCTCGGATCGAACCGGTTCGAGGACGCTTCCCTCTCGTCGGGCGCGGGGGTGAACCTGAACGGCAAGCCGCAGGGGGGAATGGGAGTCGACGCCGGCGATCTCGACGGCGACGGCAAGACGGACCTCGTCGTCACGAACTTCGAATCCGAGATCAACTCGAACTTCCGCAATCTCGGCGATCTCGTCTTCGAAGACGTCTCGGCGACGAGCGGATTCGGGGGGCCCTCGTTCCCGTTTTCCGGGTTCGGGTTGAATCTCGCGGACTTCGGCAACCGCGGCCGCCTCGATGCGTTCATCGCGAACGGCCACGTGCTCGACAAGCCGAAGCTCCAGGTGGCCACCCGCGCGCAGCGCCCGTTCCTGATGTGGAACGACGGGACCGGGCATTTCCACGAACAGGGATGCGGCGCTCCGTTCTCCCGCCCGCTCGTGGGCCGCGGTTCGGCCGCCGGTGATTTCGACAACGACGGTTTTCCCGATCTCGCCGTCTCGAACTCCGGCGGCCCGCTCGAACTGCTGCGCAACGGCGGGAACTCGAACGCGTGGGCGGGCGTCCGCTTGCGCGGGACGCGGTCCAACCGCGAAGGCATCGGGGCTGTCCTGACTCTGGAGACCGACCGCGGCCGCCAGGTTCGCGAGGTCAAGTCGGGCGGGAGCTACCTCTCCTCGGGAGACCCCCGCGTGGTTTTCGGCCTGGGAGCCGGCGCGAAGATCCGGAAGCTCGAGATCCGCTGGCCCTCCGGCACGGTGCAGACGGTCGACGGGCTTCCGCTCCGGAAGTACACGCTCGTCACCGAGCCCTAGCACCCGCGGCGATCATCGCTCCCCTTCGTCTTCCCCGATACTCCGCAGCCTCACCCTCAGCAGGTCCGACGGGCTGACGAACCCAACGAGCCGACGCGAGGACGCCGATAAGACCACCGGACACCGAGTCAAACCGCGTGTCCCCATCCGGCGAATCAGGTCCGTGACGGGCATGTCCGCGGTCGCGACGATTTCGGCAGGATGGCAGAGCTCCGACATCCTCTTGTCCAGTTCGCCTTCCCGGGCGGCGGCATCGATCGACCCCGCTTCGACGACGCCGACGAGATCGCCCCGGTCGTCGACGACCGAGTAGAAGTGATGACGATGCCCGGCGAGAGAGCTTGCGGCGTCGATCACCGACATTTCCTCTTTCACCGAGACGGCCTGCGAAGTCATCACGTCCGAGACCTTCAGGCCCGAGAGCGGATCGACTCTTTTCTCGGTCTCGCCGAACCCCTCCTCGAGGAGCTGCTGCTCCACGATGTTGATCCGGGAGATCTGCCGCGAGATCGTGATTCCCAGGGCGATCGCCAGCATCAGGGGGAGAATCAAGCCGTAGTCCCCCGTCACCTCGACGACGATGAGGACCGCGGCGATGGGGCACCGGAGGATGCCGGCGAAAAACGCGCCCATCCCGACGAGAGCGTAGGAACGCGGCTCGATCGCGAGCGCGGGGAACGCGAGCTTCATCGCATGCCCCATCGAGGACCCGAGAGCCGCGCCCATGAAAAGAGATGGAGCGAACGTCCCGCCGATCACACCGGACGAGAGAGCCACGACGAACCCGATCGTTTTCGCCCCGAAGGCGAGCCCGGCCTCGCCGAGGCTGCCGCCGCCGTTGAGCCAGTTCGAGGCCGCCTCGTAGCCGACGCCGAGAATCGAAGGGGAAATCAGCCCGAGCACGCCGATCAGCGCGCCGGCGAGCCCGCCTCGAACGGCGGCACTGGGAATTCTCGTTTCCGCCTCGCGCTTGAGGCGGGGAATGATCCGCATCGCCAGGCCGGACGCGACCCCCGCCAGGATTCCCACGAGCGCGAAACCGAAGAGCTCCCGCGCGTCGGCCCAGTTCGCCGCGGGCGCCGCGAGCACCGGGCGGCCGCCCAGCAGGAAGCGCTCGACGACCGCCGCCGCGACCGCGGCCACGATCGCTCCGCCGAGAACGCCCTTCTCCGCCGTCCCGAGGACCTCCTCCAGAGCAAAAACGACCCCGGTGATGGGTGCGTTGAAAATCGCGGCGATCCCCGCAGCGGTTCCCACGGGAATCATTCCCCGCACGACCTTGCGCGGCAATCGAAGCATCCGCGCGAAGCCGGCGGAAATGCCGCTTGCGACGACCACGATGGGGCCTTCGGGACCGAGCGGCGCCCCGGATCCCAGCGAGATCGGCGTGAGGAGAAATGTCGCCGTCACGCTTCGGCCGTCGAGCAGCCCCGGATCCTGGCCATAGGCGCGCCGAACGCGAGCCAGATTCGCGCCGCCGGCTCCCGGCGCCCAACGGCGGATCACGACGGCGATCAGAAAAGCGGTGGCCGCGGGCACGACGACGACGATCGCGGCGCGGAGGACTCCTTGTTGTCGGAGCCCGGGCGCGAGGATCGCCGCGCGGACCACGTCGATCATCTTGTGAAACAGGTAGGCGCAGACGCCGCACAGGATTCCGATCGTCACCTGCGTCGCCAGAAGAAAGCGCCGGCTCGCGGCCCGGATGCGATCGAGCATCGACCGGCGTTCTTCCGTCACGCTTTTTCCGTCAGGGCCGCGGCGAGCTTTCGAAGCACCTTCGCCGTCGCCTGAATCTCCCGGCCGGACAGTCCCGAAAGCGCTCGCCGAACCCCGGCCTCCACCGTCCCCTCGCTGTGGCGATCGAGCTCGCGCCCTTTCGGTGTCAACGAAAGGACGGCCCGCCGCCGGTCGCCGGCGTCCGGCCGGCTCGCGATCAGCCGGCGTGTCAGGAGCCGCTGGAGGATTCCCGTCAGGGTACTCGGATGGACGCACAAAACATCCGCGAGCTCGCCGGGAGAAATGTCGGGGAACCGGCCGATGATCCGGACGGCCAGCCGCTGCGGGCCCGTGACCCCGAGCGTTCGCGCCATCCGTTTGGAGGTCTTCTGAAGAGCGTGGTCCACCGCCCAGACGAGCCGCATGAACTCGACCGGTCCCCCCAGATCTCCTTGCAGTGGCGAGCCTTCCAACTTCTTCCGAAGCATTTCCTCTCCCTGTTCATTTGACCACAAACCGAATTGTTTGACGTCAAACGTTCGGATTATAATACAGGCTTTGAAGGAGGGTCGACGGTGAAAGAGTCAAACGGAAATCGAAAGACACGGGAGCCGATGCATCGCGCACTGTCCGTCCTGGGATGTCTCGGAGCGTTTCTCGTCCTCGTTTCCTCGTGCAAACATGCCCAACCTCAAACAGCGGCTCACGCCGCCCCGCCGCCGGAGACGGCGAAGCCGGCAATCGCGGCGCAGCCCGCGCCGGCGCCCCCACCCGCCGCGACCGATGCGGTCATGAGCGAGGATCTGGCGACACTGAATTCCCGGGGATATCTGAAGGACGCATTCTTCGACTACGACAGGGGCGATCTACGGGAGGACGCGCGAACCGCCCTTGCCGCAGACTCGCAATGGCTCAAGCGCTATCCCGCGCTCCAGATCCTTGTGGAAGGTCATTGCGACGAGCGAGGCACCGACGAGTACAACCTGGCACTCGGAGAGAAGCGCGCTTCCGCGGTCGAGGGTTATCTCGCTTCGCTCGGCGTGGACGCGGCACGAGTGAAGACGATTTCCTACGGGAAGGACCGGCCGTTTTGCACCGACGCCAACCAGACGTGCTGGCAGGACAACCGCAGAGGGCACTTCGTCATAACCGCAAAATAGAGAGGTGGAATCCCATGGCGCGTGACACCGTCGTCATTTCCAGCCGCTCCCGAGCACACGGGGAGAATGACGGCGGCCTCACTCGGCGCGGGTGGCTGGTCGCGGCATGGCTCGGGTTCACGGCAGCCGCCCTGGCGGGCGCGGTGGCCTCGATGCGGTTCATGTTTCCCAACGTTCTTTTCGAACCGCCGACGCGTTTCGACGCCGGCTTTCCGTCCTCCTACCTCCCGGGACTCGTCGACACGCGCTGGAAGGAAAAATACGGGGTCTGGATCGTGCGGCGGGCGGACGGCGCGTTCTATGCACTTATCGCCATCTGCAAGCACCTCGGGTGCGTCCCGAACTGGCTACAGGATCAAAAGAAGTTCAAGTGCCCGTGCCACGGCTCCGGCTACTACGTCAACGGGATGAATTTCGAAGGCCCCGCCCCCTCGCCGCTGGATCGGGCGAAAATCTGGGTCTCAAACGACGGACACCTGATCGTCGACAAGGCGACGACGTATCACATGGTCGGCGGCGTGGACCCCGGCAAGCAGTACCCGGAATCCGTCCTGACGACGTGAGGCGAACGTCCTAGAACGCGACCGGCAGCGCTTCCAGCCCCCGCAGAACGAGACTCCGGCGCCAACGCAGGGATTCCGCGGGAACGGCGAGTCGCAGCCCCGGAAGGCGGCGAAGCAGCGTATCGAACGCGATCTGCGCCTCCAGGCGAGCGAGCGGCGCGCCGAGGCAGTAGTGGATTCCCTGCCCGAACGACAGATGCCGGTTGTTGGAGCGCGCCAGATCGAGCCTGTCCGGCTCGTCGAAGGCCGCTTCGTCCCGATTCGCCGACCCGATGACGCCGAAGGCGACCTCCCCTTTCGGGATCGTCGCGCCGTGAATCGTCACATCCTCCCGGGCGAAGCGCTCCGTCGCGAGAAAGACGGGCGCCGTGTACCGCAACAGCTCCTCGACGGCGGACTTCGTGAGCGCGGGGTCGCCTCTCAGCTTCGCCAACTGTTCCGGATTCTGCAGGAGCGCGAGCGTTCCGCTCGCGATCAGGTTGACGGTCGTTTCGTGTCCCGCGACGAGCAGCAGGAACACCATGGCGAAGAGCTCGTCGCCGCTGAGCCGGTCTCCGGCTTCCTCCGCCCGCAGAAGCGCGGTCGTCAGATCGTCCCCGGGCTCGGCTCGACGACGCTCGAAGAACCGCTTGAGATAGCTTCGGAACTTCCAGACCGCCGGCAGGAAGCGCCAGGACGGGTTCAGCGAATCCGCCGAAACGATGAAACTCGACCAGGCGTGGAACTTTCCCCGGTCTTCGGCGGGAATTCCGAGAATCTCCGTGATGATGGCCATCGGGAGCGGCAGCGCGAAATCGGCGACGAGGTCCATCGCGCCCCTGCGCCGGGCGTCGTCGATGAGCCCGTCCGCGAGATCCTGGGCACGCGTTCGCATCCGCTCGACGAGGCGCGGGGTGAACGCCTGGTGAACGAGCGCTCGCAGCCGCGTGTGATCCGGCGGGTCCAGGTCGAGCATGTTCCTCTCGAGCGCCCGAAACATCGGCGGAATCCAGGGTTGTCTCCGGAGCTGCCCGGGCGTCATCGCGTTCGCGCGTCGTTTCGCGAATCGCGGATCCGTCAGCAGGGAGAAGACGTCGGCGTGCCGCAGGATGAGCGTGACCGGCGTCTTGTCGGGGAGAAACGTTCGAAAGGCCGGCTGTTCGGAGCGCAGCCGGGCAAGAACCGGAAACGGGTTCGCCTTGAATTCCGGGCTGACGATGTCGATCCCGCCGGCGGCGCGCATCGCTGCCGGCTTCCCCTCGTCATTCCTCCGTGATCTTCATCCGCGAGTTCGCCTTGATCCCGGAAGTCACGACCTGGTGCTTGCCCGACGGCCAGTCGATCTCGATCTTCTCGACCGACGCCGCGCTTCCGAGGCCGAAGTACAGCGGCAGGATGCTCTGCGAGAGGTATCCCGACTTTCCGTCGTTGTACTGCATGTAGGTCTTGCCGCCCGCCGTCACGCGCACCCACGCGCCGAGGCCGTTGCGGTTCGATTTCCGGCCGACGAGGTCGATCTTGAGGTAGTGGATCTTCCGGCGCTGCGCGAGGTCGCTGATCAGCACCTGCGGATGGTCGTTGAACTCGTTCGTGACGATGTCGAGATCGCCGTCGCCGTCGAGGTCGAAGATCACGGCCGAACGGCTTCCGAGCGTGCCCGTGAGCATGACCTTCCCCGTCCGTCCTTCGCAGAGCTGCCGATCGCGGCCGGGTCCCGAGCAGTCGACTTCGAACCAGGGCTTGCGCGTGCGCCCGCCGCGGCGCGGCTCGATCCCCAGCAGGAACTCCGCGTCGCGGAAGATCTTGCCGTGGTCGTTCAGCAGGAGGGAATTGATGCCGTAGCGGAAAGGGAAGTTCATGCTGGACGTGATGAGGATGTCCTGCCAGCCGTCGGCGTTCAGGTCCGCGACGCTCGTGCCCCAGGGCCAGTAGTTCTCGACGCCCATCTTGTCGGAGACCTCCTCGAACTTTCCGTCCCCGAGGTTGTGGTACAGCGCGTTGCCGAAAATGAATTCGTCGTTCGAGCCGCCGAGCATCTTCTCGTCGAACGTCGACGCGGGCTTCACTTTTTCCTGGTCGGGAGCGGCCAGCTTCGCCATGTCGGAGTGCATGTCCGTCAGGAAGAGATCCATCTTCCCGTCGTTGTCGTAGTCGAACCACTTGATTCCCATCGCGCCCCACGGCGTCCGCGGGAAATAGTCCTTCGTCTTGTCCTCGAACGTCTTGCCCTCGTGGTTGATGTAAAAGTGGTTCTTCCCCTGCATGTTCAGCACGTACAGGTCCGGATATCCGTCGCCGTTGATGTCGCAGAAGCTCGCGTCGCCGCTGAAGCTGCCGTCGTGGAGGCCGGTTTCCTCCGACACGTCCTTGAAGTGCGTGCCGTCGATGTTCTTGTAGAGCACGCTGTACTCGGTGCGCTCGGGAAACATGTGGCCGTGGAACGCGTCGGCGTATCCGACGTAGTAGCCGCCCGCTCCCTTCTCGTCGGTCGTGTACTTGCCGACATTGACGAGGAACAGGTCGGGCAGGCCGTCGTTGTCGTAGTCGAAAAACACCGCTCCCGAGGAATGGCCGACGTAGGCGACGCCCGCCTCCTTCGCGATGTCCTTGAAGTGCCCGTGCCCGTCGTTCAGGAAGAGCGCGTTGCCCCCACGCACGGTCGTCACGTAGAGGTCCGGGTAGCCGTCGTTGTTGACGTCGACGAACGTCGCGCTGACGCCGACCCGGTCCTTGAGCCCGACGCCGGCGGATTCCGTAATGTTCTTGAACTTGCCGTGGCCCAGGTTCTTCCAGAGCTCGCTTCCGCCGAGCTGGCTGACGAAATAGATGTCTTCCAGCCCGTCGCCGTCGACGTCGGCCGCGACGATCCCGTTGCCGTGATCGTAGTGGACCGCCTTGTAGAACCTGCCGGAGTCGTCCGTGATGTGCTGCTCGAACGTGATGCCGCTCTCCGGCTGACGATCGACGAACTTGAAATTCGTGTCGACATGGAAGTCCTTCCGCGTCTTCTCCTGCGCGGCCTTGCGCGCCGCGAGCGTCTGTTCCCCGATGTCGGGATCGGGCACGTTGATCACGGGAATCGCCGGTTTCTTCGGTGCGGCCTTCTTCGACGCGGCCGGCTTTTCGGCGGCGCCGACGAGAAAGATCGCGCCGGCGCAGAGAAGCGCGAGAACGGTGAAACGGGAGCGGAATGTCTTCATCTGAATCTCCTCTGAACGAGAAGCGACGATATCGCGGGGACCCGATGATCTCAACCCGAAACCGACGCTGCGCGGGCCCTCCCCGGTGTTAATCTCGCGGCGTGGCCAGATTTCGAGTCTCGAGGATCGCGGGCGTCCTGGCAGCGACGATCCTCCTCGCCGCCGCCACACTTATTGCGTTACCGCAAAACGCAGGATCCGCCCCGGCGAAGCCGGCCGCCAAACCCGGGGCGGCCGCGGCGCTTCTCGCGGAAGGGGAAGCGGCCCTGGCAACGAGCGACTGGGCGAAGGCCGAGCGCGCGTTCCGCGCGGCCGTCGCGAAGGCCCCGAAGTCCGCCCGCGCCCACTCGGACCTCGCGATCGTGCTCACACTCTCCGGAAAAGCCGGCGACGAGGCAGTCTCGGAAGCCGCCGCCGCGGCGAAGCTCGCGCCGACCGAGGTCGCGTATACCGTCCGGTACGGAACGACTCTGGAGGCGGCGGGGAAACTCGTCGAGGCGCGCCGGGAGTTGCGCAAGGCCCTCGAGGCGCGCCCGCGCGACCGGCAGATCCTGATGCTCCTCGCGGACTGTTCCGCCCGGCTCCACGACGACGAAACCGTTCCGCTGCTCCAGAAGGTCATCGAAACCTGGCCGGAAAACCGGAAGGCCCGGGTGGACCTCGCGGACTTTCTCTGGGAACGCGGCGACGACGCGGAGGGCGATCGAGTGATGGAGGAAGCCCTGCGGCTCTCGCCGGCCGACGCGGAGCTCCATCTGCGCTACGGCCGCTCGCTCCTGCGGCGGCTTCAGTTCCTCCGCGCGATCGACGAGCTCAACCGCGTGCGCGCTCTCGGCGTCGCGGATGCCCCGTTCTTCGTGGCCCTCGGGGGCGCGTACTGGGAATCGCAGCAGACCGACCAGGCCCGGGAGGCCTTCGCGGCCGCCGTCCAGGTGGACCCGACGTTCTTTCCCGCGCGGCTCGAGCTGGGGCGCCTGCTGCTCTGGACCGGAAAACCGGCCGAAGCGGCCGCCGCGCTGCGCGAAGCCGTGCGGCTCAAGGAGGCCTCGCCGCCGGCGCAGTGGAACCTCGGCCGCGCCCTCCAGGCGAGCGGAGACCTCGACGGCGCGGAGAAGGCGTTCCTGCGGGCCGTCGAGCTCGCGCCCCGGTCGTCGCGCTTCCATTACTCTCACGGCATCGTGTTGAAGCTCCTGAAGCGCCCGCAGGAGGCCGCGGCCGAATTCGCCGAATTCCAGAAGAGCCAGGACGCCGAACAGGCCGCCCAATTCCAGGCGAGCTCGAGCCGCGTGGAGATGAACGGCGCGCTGGACGACCTCAAACGCGGCAAGACGGAGGAAGCGCTCGCCCGGTTTCGGGACCTTCCGGAAAGCGTCCCGTCGCTGGAGGGACAGGCGGAAGCCTTCTCGCGGCTCGGCCGCCACCGCGACGCGATCCGCGTCCTCGAGCGCGCGAGCGTGCTCGCTCCCGACGACAACGAGATCCGCGCGCAGCTCGCGCGCGAGTACTCGGAAGACGGGGACAAGCGGTGATCGCGCTTCTTCTCTTCCCCGCCCTGTTGGCCGCCCCGGCGGCTCCGGCCCAAAAGGCGGCCTGTCCCGTCGTCTTCACCGACGTCGCGCCCTCGGCCGGAATCCGTTTCGTTCACGAGCGCGGCGCGACGGAACAGCGCCGCCTGCCCGAAACGATGGGCTCGGGCGTCGCGTGGATCGACTACGACAACGACGGGTGGATGGACCTCTTCGTGGCCCAGTCGGGCCGGCTTCCCGAGGGTGATACGGGCCGCCTGTACCGCAACAACGGCAACGGGACCTTCACCGACGTCACCGAGAAGGCGGGGATCTCGACGAAGGTGTACGGCATGGGCGCGATCGCCGCCGATTACGACAACGACGGGTTCACGGACCTTCTCGTCACCGGGTTCGGCCGCAACGTCCTGTACCACAACAACGGCAACGGCACGTTCACCGACGTCACCGACCGCGCGGGAATTCGCAGCTCGGGCTGGAACACGAGCGCCGCGTGGGCCGACGTGGACGGCGACGGCCGTCTCGACCTGTTCGTCACCCGTTACGTCGACTTCCGCCTCGATCACGACTACTTCTGCGGCAACGCGATCACGGGAAAGCGCGAGTACTGCCACCCGGACGTGTTTCCCGGGATGAGCGGAACCCTCTTCCACAACAACGGCGACGGGACGTTCAAAGACGTGACGAAAGAGGCCGGAGTGGGCGCGATCGGAAAAGGCCTCGGCGTTCTCTTCTTCGATTCCGACGGCGACGGAAAGCCCGACCTCTACGTCGCGAACGACCAAATGCTGAACTCTCTCTTCCACAACTCCGGCGGAGGAAAATTCGAGGACATCTCGATCCCGTCGGGCGCGGCCGTCAGCTCGGAGGGCAAGCCGCAGGCGGGCATGGGCGTGGATGCGGCCGACGTGGACGGCGACGGAAGGCCGGACATCGTCGTGACGAACTTCGACTTCGAGATCAACTCCCTGTACCGCAACCTCGGAGACAACCTCTACGAGGACGCCTCCGTGTCCTCCGGCTTCGGCCCCCCCTCGTTCAATTTTCTCGCGTTCGGCGTGAACCTGTTCGACGCCGCGAACCTCGGACGGTTCGACGCGTTCGTCGCGAACGGCCACCTCTCCGAGTTCATCACGCGACAGGGCGTCACGTACGCGGAGAGGCCGTTCCTGATGTGGAACGACGGGACCGGGCACTTCCACGAACAGGGCTGCGGCGAGCCGTTTTCGCGCCCACTCGTCGGCCGCGGATCGGCCGTCGGGGATTTTGACAACGACGGGTTTCTCGACATTGCCGTGTCGAACTCCGGCGGCCCGTTCGAGCTGCTGCACAACGGCGGAAACGGAAACGGGTGGGTCGGAGTGAAGCTCGAGGGGACGCGATCGAACCGGGAAGGCATCGGGACAAAGTTGACTCTCGAAACCGACAAGGGAAAGCAGGTGAAAGAAGTCATGGCCGGTTCGAGCTACCTCTCCTCGAGCGACCCGCGCGTCGTCTTCGGCCTGGGACCGGATGCGAAGTTCAAGAAGCTCGAGATCCGGTGGCCGTCCGGCACGGTCCAGACCGTCGAGAGCCTTCCGCTGCGCAAGTACACCGTGGTTCGCGAGCCCGCCGCCGCCCCTGCTCCGAAAAAGTAGCCGCTCTTTACCCGAGCCCTTCCTCGCGCTCGAAGCTCGAAATGCCGCCGAGAAAGGCTACCGCCCGGCCGAGGCTGCGCCCGGCGATGTCGTCCATCAGCCGTCGAACGAGCGGCGAGCGCTCCATTCGCTGCGCGAACCGCCGCGACAGCCCGTACAACGCGGCGCTGATCGCCGCGCCCGCCATCAGGTTGACCGCCAGCCAGCCGCCGGGAAAAAGCGCGTAGCCGTCCACTCCGAGGACGCCCTTCAACGCGACGATCGTCAGGGGAACCCACAGGACGGGCCCGAGCAGAAGCGCCCACTTCGTCGTCGCGAGCCGGAGCACTCTCACCCTCTCGAGCTTTTTCTGGATCGCGACCACGGGCTGGCCGAAATCGATGTCGTGGAGCGTTCCCAGCTGATATCCGCACGACACGACGGAAAGGACTGCGAACACGTCCAGCACGATCGCCGGAACGAGATAACGGGGCTCGGAGGAGTGATTCGAGAGGAAGATCCCGAGCAGGACGATCGCGGGAATGCTCGCGAGCTGCTCGAACAGGATGCCGCGGAAAGCCCATTTCAAGCTGGAACCGGCCTTCCTCGTCCGGGAATCGCGAAGAAATTCCGCATTCAGCCGGATGACTTGATCGAGTTTTCGGTCCTGATTCGCCCAGAGGTTTTTCAATTCGTCGAGCTCCATGGTCTCTTCTCCTTTTCTCAATCGCGCTTTTTCAATCGCGCTTTCGGCGATCGAAATGTTTCCGCAACCGCTGCTTGATCCGGCCGATTCTCGTTCCAACGTTCGTCGCGGAGATCCCGAGGATCTCGGCGATCGTCTCGTGGCTGTTGCCGTCCAGATACAGGATGACGAGCGCCCGGCTCAGCTCGTCGAGCTCGTCCTGGATGAAAAGATCGAGCCTTCGCGCCGCGTCGGAAGTCTCGGCCGGAGGCCCGTCGGTCGCGGCGATCTCGAAAGTCAATTCGTCGACCGGTTCCGTTCCGCGCAAGCGGCGGCCTTCGCTCCGCGAAAACGAGATCGCGACATTCATCGCGATCCGGTACATCCACGTCGAGAAGCGACAGCGGCCGTCGAACCGCCCGAAGGAGCGCCAGAGCTGGAGGACGATTTCCTGGGCCAGATCGGCGCGATCGGCAGGATTCCGGGTGTACGAGCCCGCGACCTTGAACAGGATCCTCCGGTGCTCCTCGAGGAGAGCGAGAAACCGATCCTGGTCGGCAATCGCGGCCATTTCAGTCATCGATACGTTATTCGCGCAAGGGCGGGAAAAATCACAAAGAATCTTCGCCGGGCGGAAGCGAAACGCCGGAGGGGCTGGGGAGGCCCTCTCCCCTGGTCGCGCCATGCTTGACCGGCGCGCGGGCATCCTGAATAATCAGCGCTCTTTGCCCGCGTTGGGAGGTCGTCCAACGGTAGGACACGTGGCTCTGGACCACGTTATCGGGGTTCGAATCCCTGCCTCCCAGCCAATTTTCGCAAGCCCTTCAAGCTCGTCCTGCGGCGCTTCGCGCGTCGCCGCGGAGCGGCACACCCTTCAAGGCAGGGTCCGGGTCACGCCGAGCGAGAGCGTGAGCCCCTGGTGAAAGGTCTGGCCCGAGCTTCCGTGGGCGAAGATCTCCCGGTAGAGCCCGGCCGAGATCGTCGTTTTCGGCGACGCCCGGAACGTGCCGCGCAGCACCGTGCCGCCGCTCGTGAACCCCGTTCCTTCGTCCTCGAGCCCATGCCATTTTCCGACGCTCTGGTACTGACCGGAGAATTGGAGCGAGACCGAGAATGCGCCCATCGGCATTGCCGGACCTACGCCCCATTGAATGTTGACCGGCGGCTTATAACCGCCGCTGCTCTCGTACACCGGCAGCCGCGCATCGACCGCCTCTCCGAGCAGGACGTTTCCCACGCGCTCGAAGGCGCTCACGACGAGTCTCGGGTCAAACGTTCCGCTGCCGAACTGCAAGTGCTCGTGCTTTTTCCCTTCGAGACCGAGTCGCACGGGATCGGGCACGGTCTTTCCGATCGGAAGCGTCGTCCCGGCCGCGAGCGTGACTCCCCACGAAGTCCCGGAGAGAAACGCGGGCGCCTTCCAGTACAGCAGCTCGCCGTCGCTCACGCCCCAGAGAGTCTCGGTGCGGTGATGGATGTCGCCATAGGGGGGAACGTACGGCTGCCCGTCGAGCGTCTCGTAGTGAACGTGCTGGTCCTTGACGTCGTAAGGGATGCGCAGGGAGAGTTGAGAATTCGCGCCGAGCCCGTACGCCGCGAAAAGATCCGCGTGGTAGAGATCCAGCGCGATGACGTGGCGGTGCGGCGGGATCGTCATCGTTGCGCACTCGACGGGAGCGACATCGGGACACGTCGCGACGTGACTCGTATCGAATCGCCCCTCGGCGAGACTAAGCGTAACCGTCCACCCGCCGGGTGGCGTGATCTGCTGGCCGACCTCTCGCCCGGAGAGGTTAGGGTTCGCTCAGGCCGGTCAACCGCCGGCCGCAGGAACTGCCTGAATCAGCGTGAGCATCAAAGCGGCGAGGAATCCGCGCCGGATCATCGGGACGCCGCCTTCGCCTTTTCGATCAAGGCAAGGATCTCGTCCCACATGCCGCCGCTGCCGGCGAGTTTTCCCGCGCCGCCGTAGACACGAACGTACGGGAGGCTCGCAGCTCCCTGCCGCGTGATTTGACGGGCGGCCGCGTTGTCCCACTTCCCGATGTCCACGCGACGCAGCGCGATTTCGGGATGCAGCACCATGTAGTGCTCCAGCCGGAGCTCCAGCGTTTTGCAGGGGCCGCACCAGTCGGCGTAGTAGTCGACGAGCGTTGTCTTGCCGGCGGCCGAAAGCCCCTTTTCGTCGACCGGGCTTTTCCCGTCGAATCGGCGGAGATCGAGCTTCGCGAGCTCCTCCGGCGGAAGCGGCTCGAATCCTCGGGCGGCCTCGCCGGGAAAGACCGCGACGAACCCGAGGTTGTCGAGCGCTGCCTTGAGCCTGTCCTTGTCGAACCCGGGCGGGACGTCGACCTCGGCGGCTTCCTTTTTCCAGTCCACGCGGGCTTTCTCGACCCCGGGCGTCGATGTCAGCGCTTTCTGTATCGGAGCCGCGCAGAGCTCGCATTCGATCCCGATGACGTGAAATCGGAATGTCTCCGCTCCCGACGGCGATGCCGAGAGAACGGTGAACAAAGAGACGATGAGGGATAAACGAGTTGCCTTCATGGAAAACCTCCTTCCGAAAGTACGAGAGGAAGAACTGCGCGGACAGGCGCCCGCGCGGCGCGCTCAGACGCGCAGCGTGGAAAGGAGGATCGAAAGGCTCCGCGTGGCTTCGGGAGGACCGTGGAGGGAGGCGACGTCGGTGACAAAGCGACTCGCCGGGAGAGACGTCGAAGGCCAGGAGAACGTCGGAACCGGTCCGACCAACAGCGAAGGCGGCGTTACTCCCGCCGATCTCGAGGAGAGGACGATCGGGGCCGCACCCTTCTTTTCGCCCCGGCAGCAGTCCGGCATCGGACAGCAATCCGGCGACGAGGCAGCTGTTTCAAGGCTTGCGAGCGAGCAGCAGGGATGGCGCAGAGGCATCCCGAGTCCGGAAAGCAACCCGAACGAAACGAGGAGGACCACGACGCGCTTCCCCACGCTCTCGATGGTACACCTCCTGGCCTACCGCTCCACTTCGAGCGCGAGCGCCGTCCAGTCGTCGCCCAGATCCGAACTCGTCGCGTTCCGGACGGCCGCGAACAGCGAGTCGAGAAGCTCGCCGGTGGAAGCCGCCGCGCGCGGAATGAGGGATTGCAGCGCCTCGTAGCCGAGCGGATCTCCCGCCGCCGTCGAGGCCTCCGGCAGGCCGTCCGTGAACATCAGGAGACGCTCGCCCGCGCCCAAAGTCGATCGACAGCGATTCGTACGCGACCTCGCCGCGGGCGCCGAGCGGCAGCCGGGGCCCGGGACCGAGGGCCTCCGCGTCCTGCCCGCGGACGAGACGGTACGGGTCGGGTATGCCGGCATTGGAGAGCTCGAGAGTCCGAGACGCCGGGTCGTACCGCGCGTACGCGAGCGCGACGAATTCGCGCGCGCCGAGCTCCGCGTGGAGCTTGCGGTTCAGTTGCGCGAGGGTTTCCGCCGTCCCGCGCCCTTCGGCGATCAGCGGCAGGACCGCCTTCACGGAGGCCATGATCAGGCTCGCGCCCATTCCCTTCCCCGAGACGTCCGCCACGACGATCCCGAGCGCGCCGTCGGAGAGGCGGAAGACGTCGTAGAAATCGCCCGCGACGAAACGCGCCGCGAGATTGCGCGCCGAGATCCGGTAGCCGTCGCCCGAGAGCTCCGGCGGCGGCAGCAGCCGGCTCTGGATCTCGCGAGCGACGGCCAGCTCTTTTTCCGCGAACTCCTGCTCCTTGATGCGGATGATCGATTCGCGCAGCCGCGTGCGCATCACGCCGAACGTGTAGAACAGCAGGCCTCCCGCGACCGCGACCCCGCCGCTGATGAAAAGCGAGACACGCAGGTCGCTCCCGTCCATCTGGAACGGCATCAGCCCGAGCACCCGGAGGAGCAGCGTCGCCGCGAGGATGCCCAGGATGCCGCCGGCGAAGTAGATCGGCACGCCAACGAGCCTGTCCGGAAAGATCTTGCGCCGGCGGATCGGGTCGCCGACGGCATTGTCGAGCCCGTAGCAGAACACGTAGATCACGGCGCCCACGACCGCGCCGTACAACACGAGGCGTCCGCCCCAGAAATCCCGCCGGTTGATCGTCGTCAGGAAGACGACCCCGACGCCGGCGAACGCCGAAACCGCGATCGAGCGCAGGGTCGCGGCGAAATGGTCGCGTCGGTCGGCCGGGGTGTTCACGATGACCTATCGTACGTGTTGCAGGGGCGGGAGTTTCGAGCCGGGGTAACGTCCGCGGCGGCTCGCACGGCTAAACGGATGGCGCGGGTCCTGTCACGGGATTCGACCCGGCTTTTCCGCTCGCCGCGAGCCTGAGGACTTTGCTATACCCGCGTCGCGAGCGGCAAAAGGGGTCTCGCCCCGGGCCACCCGCGCCGGCGCCAATCCCTGAGCGAGATTCGCGAGGGTCGGGGCTTAATGGGGTCGCGAGCAACCCTTCGAGGCGCGGGCGTCGTTGTCTGAGCGACCGGATATGGCCGAGCCGCAGTCGGGAACCGCGGATGGCGAGGCCATCAAAATGCTGCGAGTTTCGCGCCCGCAACGAGAAGGCGTTGCGAGCGAACCCGAGGGGCTAAAACCCGAGCGGAGACAGAGCGAATCCCTCCGCATTAATTCCTCAGAAGGCGGCCGATTCGGAATTCGGATGACAAAAATGCCGCCGCCTGCCGGGTGAAGGACTCCGGATACTGGAAGAGCGAGCCGTGCCCGGCATCCGGGTAGATCAGCAGGACAGCGTTGGCCAGTTGCTCGACCAATCGATAGGAGTTCGTCACCGGAATCATCTCGTCGAGCACACCGTTCACGACGAGGGTGGGCTGGCGAATGGCCCGGAGCTCTGCGAATCGCTCGCCGCTGAAGCGTTCCCATTCTCGGAAGGCCGCGATCTGAGCGCTCGCCACATTCGGTCCCGACGGCGGATCAAGGTCCGCCCTCCGCGCCGCGAGGCGCGGAACGAAGGCCTCGGCGGCGGCCTGGCTCATCGGCGACGACGTGAAAAAGATCTTCTTCAAGACGTCATAGCCGCGATTGGTCGGATCCTGAAGGTGCCTGGCCAGGCTCGGTTTCTCGAGGTGCATGATGTCCTCGCCGCCACGAGGGGCGGTCCCGACGAGAATCATCCGCCGAAAAATCGACGGGCGATCCTGGACCATCTGCAACGCGACCATCCCGCCGAGGGAGTACCCGACGACGTCGCACGTCGCGATCCCAAGGCCGTCGAGAAAGGCCATCGCGTGCCGGGCCATGGCAGCGATCGTGTCGGGCACCTCGCCGGTGGAACGCCCGACGCCCGCGTTGTCGAAGAGGATGACCTCGCGGCCCGCCGCGAGAGGATCTGTGACGGCGGGGTCCCAGTTGTCGAGCGTCCCGGTGAAATGCTGCAGGAAGAGGAGCGGCAGCCCGGGACCGCCGCCAAACCGTCTGTACGCATACGACAGGCCGTTGGTCTGAACGAATTGCGTGGGAGCGGTCGTGTTGCCCGGGGTCTTGCCTGGCGCCATGTGATCTTCTCCCGTGCGCTCTGCCGTCAGGCAGGCGAAAACATCGGATTGCCGCTCGCGGTTGCGGAAGCCGGCACTTCCTCCTGCAGAACGTCCCAGTGCTCGGTGACCTTGCCGTCCTTCACCCGGAAGATGTCGACGGCGACCATCGGTTTCGGCCCCCAGCCGACATAGCGTCCGTGAACCATCACGAGGTCGCCTTCGGCGACAACCATGCCGGCCTCGTAGGAGAGGTCCTTGCTCAAAGTCGGGATGAGATTTGCGATCGTCTTCGATCCGCTCGGGAAGACGGGATTGTGCTGAACATAGTCAGGCGAAAAGTACCGATCGACGATCGTCGCGTCGCGCTCGACGAACGCCCCCTTGAGGACCTTCAGCACGATTTGTTTGTTGCTCTCCATATCTACCTCCTCCATCCTTACCGATCCTCGGAGCTCCCGGCCTGGACTTGCTGCATCGCGCCCGCCCAGTTCTCCACATGGTACGCGGACGCGAGCTTGTCGCCCCGGACAGTGAACACGTCGACCGCGATCGTCTTGAAGCTCCTGCCGGTCGGGGGCGCGCCGAAGAACTCCTTCGCCGGAGTTCCGGTCGCCTCGCCGCGGACGATGACGCGATCCCCCGACACCAGGAGATCCAGGACCTTCCAGGCCAGGTCCGGGACGCTCGAGCCAATTTCCTTGAACACATCCGCGAGGGCATCGCGCGAAAGCCACTCCTCGTTCGTGGAATACGACTGGTAGTCGGCGTGACAAGCCTGCGCGAGCAGCGCGCGAACGTCCTTCGTCTGGGGCTGGTTCAAGGCTTCGTAGAGCGGCGCGACGATCTGCCGCGCCCGATCCGCGGTGAGCACCGGCGGGGCCTCCGGGAAGTCGTCCCCGAACATCGGGAGGCCGCTCCTGGACTCCTCTCGCGTCGCTTCGTCCTGAATCGTGTCCCAGTGTTCGACGATGAGGCCGTTGGCGATTCGGATGACGTCCCCGACGACCCACGACCGGGGCAAGCCGTTGTCGGTGAACCGGCCGTGCAACAAAACGTGGTCGCCGTCGGCCGCCGCAACGTGGTTCTCGTACCGCAGGCCCGGCGGAGCGGATCGGACGAGGTCGAACAGCCCGTCTCTTCCCGGCGGGATGTGGGCGCTGTGCTGGACGTAGTCGGGGGACCAGAGCTTCGAGGCGGTTTCGTAGTCGCGCTTGTTGAACAGAGTGTCGAATGCCTCGAGAACGAACGATCGATGGTCGGCCATATCTCCCTGCCTTTCGATCGTTGAATATGTACGAACGTATTGCTTTCTGTCAAGCCCCGAATCGAGCGGCCGGTCCGAGCTCAGCGAGCGCCCCGACGGGAGCCCGGTTTCGGCCTGGGGCCGCTCTTCCGAAGGAGCTGCCCGAAGAGAATCCGCTTGAAGCGCTCGACCGGAGCGGGACTGCGTTGCGCTTTCGCCACGAGGTAGGCGCCCTGGAGCGAGCTGACGATGAAGCCGGCCAGCGTCTTGACGTCGGCGTTTGGCGACAGCTCGCGAGCTTGGATTGCCGCCTCGAGGCAGTCGGCGACGGATGCCTGGTCCTCGGCGAACGCCGACGCAAGACGAGACCGAATCGCATCGCTCAGCTCGGTGGCTTCCGCGCTGAGGTTCCCGAACAGGCACCCGCGCCGCATGTCGTTCTCCCGAAGAAGCTCGAGTTGCCAATCGATCCAGGCTCGCAGGCGGCGGAGCGGCGGCAGCCGGTCGTTTCGCAGCGTCGCTCGGACACCCTCGCTCATGAACTCCCGGTAGCGCTCGAGGATCTCGACGCCAAAGGCTTCCTTCGACGCAAAATGGTTCGTGAACGACCCCTGCGGGACGCCCGCAGCCTGCGTAATATCCCGCACGCTGGACGCTCCAAAACCGCGCTCGTGGACGAGCCGCAGCCCGTCGGCGAGCAACTTTTCCTTGTTCGACGGCCGCGGCATGCACCATCAATGCGCACCTCGGGACCGCTTGTCAAGAGGCCGGATCGTCTCCCGCGATGGCTCGGTGGTATCGTTTCGCACGACTTGAAAACTCGCCGCCGATCCCGCCGCACCGCGCTCTTCTTCATCCTCGTCGGCGGCGCGGTGATGTGGGTCCTGGCCCTGGTGGGAGCGATCGAGGGTTGGAAGAAAGATACGGTCGACACCCTGGTCGGCCTCCCGGTGACGATCCTCCTCGTCTACTTCGCGATCCGCCTGGTGTACTGGCTTCTTTCAACCTGGCTCCACGACGTCGGCGAGACGATCGCGGCGGGCGAGAAGAAGCACGAGACGCGGGGGCAGATCGCGGTGGACGCCGTGAAGAAAACGGGGTTCGACGTCGTGAAGCTCGGATTGGCCACGGCGGTGACGTCGCTCGACCTGGCGGCGGGGGCAGGTGGCGGCAGCGGTGGCGGCGGCTCGTCAGGGGGAGGCGGTTCGTTCGGCGGCGGAGGGGCTTCGGGGAGCTGGTGAGACGCACACATGCTGCCCGCCGATTCCCGAAGCTCGCGACTGCCGCCGCCGCGCACTGAGCGAAGATCTACGAGGGACTTGAGCCGAATCGCCATCCGAGGCGGGGCCGCGTGGGAGGAGCGGGTGGCCCGGGGCGAGATCCCTTTTGCCGCTCGCGACGCCGGTGTAGCAAAGTCCTCAGGCTCGCGGCGAGCGGAAAAGTGGATCGAGCCCCGTGACAGGACCCGCTCCAGCCGAGCCCCTCGCATCACGCAACCTCACTCCCCCTCGTCTCTCACTTTCACATCCTTGACTTCGAGGATTTGCGAAATGACGATCGCCCGCATCCCCTTCCGCTCAAACGCAATCCCCGTCGCCCGCACGTACTTGCCCACGAACGGCATCAGCTTCTCCGTCTGGCCGGAGTCCGGCATCTTGTCGGAAATCGGCAAATACAAATCGCCGTCCTTCGTCAGGATCGCGATCGGCGACCCGCCCTTCAAGCAATCCGTCACGCACTTCAGGCTCATGCTCGTCGCATTCCCGTCCAGGTTCTGAATCGGGCAAGCGACATCGCGCACCAGTCCTTCGATCGTCACCTCCGACCGATTCGCCCGCGACCCCTCCATCGAAGTCTTCTGGGCGGGCTTCTGGGCAGGCGGAGCGCCCGCCGCCAACCCGACCGCGGCTATTCCGGATACTGCAACTAAGAAGAGTCTGAGGATTCGCTTCATGGCTTCTCCTTTCGTCAGCTCGGCGGCCAGCGGCGGGCCGCTTCTTCGTAAGCCTTTTTTCGGTGCACGATCGCCCAGACCCGCACGCGCTTCGGCTGGATCTCGAAGACCACGCGGTAGTCCCCGACGCGCAGCTTCCACAGGCCCGCGAGCGACTGGCGGAGGCGAGTTCCGTATTTTTCGGGCTCCGAGCTCAGCCGCGCTTCGATCGCGCGGACGATCCGGCGCTGCAGGTTCTTCGGGATTTCCGGGAAGTCCTCGTCGAGGACCTCCTAGCCGGTACTCGATCTCGAACAAGCTCGGCGCTGCGTCAGGAAATGCCGAGCCGGCGCTTCACGTCGGCCTGCGACACCCACCGGCCGCCGCGCGAGGCCGCGCGGCGCTTCGCGATCGCGTCGAGACCGGCGTCCTCCTGCAGCTCCAGCGCCTCGCGAACGAGGTCGTTGACCTTGTGGGACAGGGAAATGCCGTCCCGCTTCGCAAGGCGAGCGACCGCCGCGTAAGTTTCGGGGGCGAGGACGGTGTTCACGCGGGGGTTTTTCGAGGGCATGGGAGCCTCCGGGAGAAGTGTAACATAAGTGGAACACCATCGTGGGCCCGAGCGTAATACACGGAATCAAGCCCCCCAGACCGGCCCCACGCTCGAAGTGACGCTATAGAATTGGCCAAAAATGACCGAAAGCAAGATTCGCGCTGGGGAAATCATTAAGTTTCTGCGTCAACGCGATTATGAACTGATTAAAGAACTCGGCCAAGGAGCGTGCGGTCAAACGGTTCTTTTGCGTGACGAGCAGATCGACGAATACCTAGTCTGTAAGAAATATCTCCCATACTCAGAATCCCAACGTGAACAGCTTTTCGCTAATTTTGTTCGTGAAATCAAGTTGCTCCACCAAATCCACCATCCAAACGTAGTTCGAGTGTTCAACCATTACCTATATCCCGACCACTTTGCCGGCTACATTCTTATGGAGTATGTAGACGGAACACCGATTGACGTCTTCCTGGCGGGTTCTCCAGAATCAGCCAACGACTTATTTCGGCAATCAATCGACGGGTTCACATACCTCGAGCGCGCCGGAATATTGCACCGAGACATACGTCCCGGGAACGTACTTGTTCGCGCCGATGGCACCCTCAAGATAATTGATCTCGGCTTCGGAAAGAGAGTCGAAACGTCGGGCGACTTCGATAAGAGCATCAGTCTGAACCTGTGGTGTCAACCCCCCGAAGAATTCAAAATATCTAGGTACGATTTTGCGACCGAGGTGTATTTCGTTGGCAAGCTTTTTGAGAAAATTATCCAAGACCACGGCATCGGAGATTTCAAGTACACCTCCGCGCTCAGAGCCATGTGTGTGTTAGATCCAGCTGGTCGAATTCAGAGATTTTCGGAGGTCGAGCAGTCGGTACTCGCCGACCAGTTCTCCGAGATCGGATTTGGTGACGAGGAGTTGGCGGCATACCGGAACTTTGCGGATGCGGTGTGGAAACAGGTCACGAAGATCAAAACCGGAACAACTTACATAACAGACGTCGGTCGAGTACTAGCCCAACTAAGCGAGAGCTATCGAGCAATGATGCTTGAACAAAATGTGCCTAACGCCGGGGTTATCCTGAGCAAACTCCTAGTCGGAAGCTACTACTACAAGCGAACAGGAATGCCAGTGCGAGTCGTAAAGAATTTTATCCAGCTTTTAAAAGGCGCGACGGACGAGAAGGGAAGGATTATTTTGGCAAACCTCCACACAAAACTAGACGCGATACCGAGATACGACGACGACCCCGACGAGGACGAGGACGTCCCGTTCTGACCCGAGGCGATAGGGACGGTCTTGTTTTAGCGTATTTCGAGGCGAGCCGCCGATGATGCGCCCTCATTCCCTGCAGCCGCGGGGAAGTGGCTGCGAGAATCGTGGCTACGGGGCATACGCTATTGGGTTTTGGGCGCCATCCGGCAGCAAGTGAGCGACTGAGCCGGTCAGATACCTCTGCCGAACCTGTTCCGGCGCGACCACGCCTTGGAATTCCCAGCGGCCAGGCCATCTCTCGTCGGCGACCCGGCTTTGATATGGGGTCGCTCCCGCTGGGTGCCAGCTCCGGATCTCGTAGACTTCTCTGACAATCCCACGGTAGACCGCGAGAGCGTATTTCGCCGACTCCCGCCGTTCGCCCACCTTCCAAACTCCCCGGGTTGCATCGTAGAGCTCATCGGCGCTCATCCCCGGCACGTAGAGACGATTGATCCGGATTAGGATCAACGGGTCGGCGACGTCAACCGGCTGGGCGGCGTAGCGAACGAGCAAGTCGATAATTGGTTCACGCCCAAGTTCAATCCCCTGGCCGCGGACCTTGTTGGTAAGACGATCGGGACCGATCGCGTCGATAAGCGCTCGCTCGACGTGAAACGCTGTCGCCTCATCGGGGAGCCCGTGTGCGATAACGTCGACCCTGTGTCCTTTGAGGCGAATCAGGTGCGCGAGCGCACGCTGTCCCCGGCCTTTTCCGATATAGCTGATTTGACCGTCGGTCGGGTTTACGTACGCGTACACGTACCAGCCCAAACGCTCAACGACGGCCTGAGGAATACGCGATAGGTCCACCGACTTCCTACGCTTGCTTCCCTCCCGACCCCGTCGCCGCAGCTCCGCGAGGCGACAGCTTGCCGGAGGGCCGCTTTGAAATCGGTGCGGGCGTCGGAGGGTGAAGTGTATCGATGTTTGGCGCCAAGACGTCGACGGTCACTTCAGCGAGAAACGAAGTGCCAAATTCGTCCTTGACGTCAAACTGAAAATAATCGACCCCAGAAAAACCCGGGTTCGGCGTGTAAACGACGGTTCCGTGAATCGAGTCAAAATTCGAAAGAATACCCGACTGTGGCTGACCCACTATTTCGAAAACGAGATCCTGCGCCGCCCCGGTCGGATCGGTTGCAGACAGGTAGATGAAGTCACCCAGGCCCGGCCGGGTCGCCGCCGCGACGTCGTTCGCGAACGGTGGCATCGGGGTCACGCCCGCTTCGATGTCGAGAGAAAATGGCTGCACCGCGAGAAATCCGTCCGCATCCTGCACCACGAGGAAGAATTTGTACTGCCCTTCGCCCGTGGGGATCCCGGAGATAAGCCCCTCCAGGGAAAGGCCGAGCCCCGTCGGAAACCGGGTGAGCTGGCCCCGAGCCGCCGACCACCCGAATCGGTACGGGGGAGTCCCCCCGGCACCGGCGAGCTGCAGGGGGCCGTAAGTCTCAAATTGCTTTGCCGAGGGTAGCGATGCCGGCGTGACCGCCAGGCTCGGCGGACTCGACGCGATGGTGAAGAGAACGCCCCCTCCCCATTCGCCCGTGACCGCGGCGGTCCCGATGATCTGTCCCGTCGAATCGATCGCGAGGCCACCGTTCGGAAAAGCTCCATCGAGCGACGCTGAAAAACTTGTCAGAACCGTGAACCCGGACCCGTCCCTCGACACGCGAAACACAGTGCCTGCCCCAGCGTCGTCATCGCCTCCCTGCGACGTCGCGCCGACGAGCATTCCCGATCCGTCGATCGTGAGCGGAGGAGTGGGAGTGTTCCCATCCTTCAAGTCGAGCGAAGCGAAGGTGTGAAGTGCGGTGTAGCTGTCGCCGGACCTCGACATTCGAAAGACCGCGCTGGCGGTACACCCGTACAGAGCCCCGGATTCATCGAGAATCAGCGGACCCAACGGGGGGGCGTCGCCAGCGTGATTGAAAACCCGGATGGTCGAGAAGGAGCCGGAGCTCGTGACCTTGAAGACCGTCGCGAGGTAGGTGCCGAAGAGGTTCCCGCTGGAGTCGCGCACCAGGGGAGCCGCCGAGTCGGCGCCCGGAAGGGACTTCAGCACTTTCAATTCCGAGCTTCCGATGGTGAGCTCATAGATTGTCCCGGTGCGAGTCATGCCGTACAGATGGCCGGCCGAATCCGAAACGACGCCGACCGGGCCGAACCCGTCGGCTCCGCCGGAAAACCGGTACAGGACCGAATAGGTGAATCCCGAAGATCCTTTCGACAGCTCAAAAATCGTCCCGGCATTCCAACGCGGGTCCCCGCCAATCAGGGTCGTGCCATAGAGGTTGCCGGAACTGTCGGCCGACAAACCGCCGGACGGGTTCGCACCGTCGTTCATCGCAACACCCGCGAACGTGTGGAGAATTTCGAGTTGAGGCGGGGACGACCCCGCGGGATGGATGGCGAGGACGGTGCCATTCCCCCAGGCCCCGCCCGCGCTCAGGGTCGTCACGATCGTGCCATCCGGCAGGGTCGTCAGGAGATCCAAGGGATGGCCCCCTTCGAGGCCTTCTCCCCCCGATAGCAGCGCGTTGAGAACATAGCCGCCGTTTCCGGGCGCCAGCTCAAAAAGCGTGTTCTTGAGATAGGGCGGTTTTCCCAGAGCGAGGACTGAACCCGCCCCGACCGCCGCCGACCATCCTGCAGGCACGAAGCTGTTCTGGTCGAAATGCAGCAGCGTGAAAAATGTCCACGCGCTCCCCCCGGTGCCGGTGATCCTGAAGAACGAGCTCGAGGTCGAAGCCGAGGGATCGACGGCAAAGCCGTAGATTGCGCCGTTCGCATCGATCGAGACTCCCGACCGGGCCGTCATCCCGTCGTCACCGCCCGAAAATGTGTGCAGCACATGAAACCCGTAACCGCCCGAGCCGTCGGGCGAGAGCTGGAACACGACGCCCCCGGCTGGATAGGCCCGGGAAGCGCCGAACACATTACCTTTCGAATCGACGGACAAGTCATCGAATGGGTATCCGCCGTCGGGCCCATTCGTGAACGTGTAAATAACGCGGTACACCCAGCTCGTCGACAACTTCTGGAGCTCGAAAATGTCTCCAGCAAACCCGTCTCCGTAGTATCGCGCACCGAAGAGATTTCCTGACGCGTCAATCGAAAGGGAAAGGATGGAATTTCCATCGTATTGTTCGAATGAGTAGAGAGTCGCAAACGCCCCGGTCGGGCTCACGGAAAAGATCGTTCCTTCCCCCTTGGGGCCGCCCCGCGTCGTCGCACCATAAACCGTTCCGTCCGCCGCCACGGCGAGGTTCCCCATCGAAACCGCGCCGTCGGAATTCTGGTTGTCGACCAGGGCCGAAAATCCGTGCAGCGTCTTGAATGCGTAGCTTCCGTTGGCCTGAGGCGAAAGCTCGAACACCGTACCCGGCCCGCTCGGCCCGTCCGGGTTCGGAACGCCAGCCTCCGTGGTGCCGTACAGGTTTCCGAAGCGATCGATGGCCATCCCCGCTACAGGGCTCCACCCGTCGAGCGCAGGGTTGAATGAATGGAGGATCGTCAAATTGGATGTTCCACCATCGGATTTCGAAAGCTTGAAGACGGTTCCACTGTCGAATTCTCCGCCGTCAACGGTGTCGCCGAAGAGGTTTCCGGCGCCATCCGTCGCCACTGGGTTGATCACCGTGCCGATCTTTGAAAACGGGTGCAGGACGCGAACTGAAGACGGGAGCGCCGTGGCACGCGTCGAAAGAAAACAAAAACCCAGAAGCAGTACTAGGGTCGGGCGCTTTCGAGTCATCAAACCGTTAACAAGCCTACTTGTAAAGCGCAGCGATTGACCGGGAATTTCTACTTCCTCGGCCCCTTCGCCGCACTCGACCCCGCGGGGATCCTCCCCATCCCTCCGCCTTCGCCCGCCACCTGCGATCGCTCGCTACGTCGCGATCTCTCCGCCCTCCCTCCCCGGCGCCGTCGCGGCGAAGAACAGGCACACGAGCGGCGTCAGGAGGAGGCGCGGCGCGGTCCAGCGGATCCAGAGGGACGGGTCGAGATCTCCCCCGTGCAGGTAGCAAAAGACGATGAAGCCGAGGTAGCCCTCGGCGACGAGCGCCGGGGCGAGCCACTCTCTGCGGCGGGCGCCGAAGATCGCCATCACCCCGACCACGATCCACGGCGCGTAAGCCGAGTGGTAGTCTGCGTTCACCAGAATCCCCTTGATCACCGTCCGCGCGAACCGCAGCGTGAACGGCCCGTTCGGCTGGCCGCCGTACGCCTCCACCATGCCGTGCCCGCGCGCGTACGCGATCCACAGCGCGAGCGACGCCGCGGGCAGACTGGCGAGGACGAGCGCGGGTCGCAGAGATCGGGTCCGGAGTAACCGCCAGCCGCCGTAGACGAGAACGACGAGTCCGGCGAACGCGGCCCCCTCGACCTTCGTCAGCGCGGCCCCCGCGAGCCCGAGCGACGCGACGAGGAGGCTGCCCGGCTCCGCCGGGAGAAACGTCAGCGCGCTCAGCGCGAGGACCTCGAAGAACAGCAGCGGCGGTTCCCCGTTGCCCGCGCACAGCGACGTCGCCAGGGGAAACGCGAGCAGCAGCACGAGGAGCATCGTCCGCTCCGCCGCCTGCCGATCCGGGATCGCGCGGCGCGCGGCGCTTCCGTAGGCCAGCGCGCTCAAAAGGACGAAGAGCGGAAGCGTGAGCACCGCGGCTCCCCACGGAAGCCGGCCCGCGAAGAGCGTGCCCCACGCGTACACGAACGGGACGAGCGGCGGGTAGTCCGGACGCAGGACGAACTGCGATCGGCTCGTCAGGTACGCCGGGTCGAGCCCCGCCGCCTGGGCGAAAGTGCTGCGCCTTGGGCCCCCAGAAGAGCAGAAGGTCGTCGCTCGTGGCCCGTCCGGAACCTGCGACATACGCGCAAAGGACGAGCCCGAGCCCGGCCATGAGGAGTGGCGGGATCGCGGAACGCGCCAAGGGCACGGAGCGCGCGGGCGTCCGGCGGCTTCGCCGCCAGCGGGACAGGACTCCCGCGAGGAGAAAGGGAGCGAGCAGCCCGACGATCGTCCAGGGCAGCCCGACCCACGACTCCAGGAGCATCGTCAGCGTGAGGGCGACCATCCCGAGCGCCGAGAGCAGCGCGAGACCGCCGCGGCGGTCGCGCCCGCGCCAAAAAAGGAGCGGCGCGACGCACCCTCCCAATACCGGAAGCAGGACGAGCGCGGCGAGGAATCTCGTGCCGCTCATCGCGCGACGAAGAGCCTTCCTCCGGGGAACCGCTCGAGGAGGTTGTATCCGTCCGAGCGGAGCCCGCCGCGGGAGTCGTCGACCGCATACGGAGCCAGGACGCGGCCTCGCGTTTCGATCTGTGCGGCCGTGACCGGCACGACGTTCTGGTCGGGGAGCTCCGCCTCGGCGAGCAGCCAGCGATATTGCAGGATCCAGGGGTCGGCGCCGCCCGGCTGCACGAGAAGGACAGTCGCGCCGCGGGGCAGGTCAGGTCGGATCTGGCCGAGAAAGAGAATGAAAGGCTCCCATCGACGCTGAGCCGGCGGGCCGTTCGCGTAGACGGTCGAAGGGCGAGCGAGAGTCAGCGGCCCCGCTCGCCGACCCTCCGAAACCAGGAAGAAAAGGAGAACGATCGTGCTCACCCACGCGGCGAGTGAGCCGAGGAAACTTCGACCGTTCATCCGCCTTCGCCCTGCGATCTTCGATGGCGACGCTTCCGACTACGCCAGCAGGCTTCGTCGCGACGGGTCGGCGCGATCTACTTCGCGGGCGCGGCCCCCTCGATTCCTCGTTCATCATCCGCCTTCGCGCGACCAGCTGCGCTGGTGGGCTACGGCGCGATCTTCCCCCTTCGCCGGTCGCATCACTTACTCCTCGTTCCCGTCGACCCTGGCGTTTCGAATTCCTCCCCCATCCACTTCTTGAACGCGTCCATGTTCTGCGCGCGGCCGAGGAAGTTCTTGACGATGTCATTCGCGGATTCCGTGCCGCCCGGCTCGAGGACCGTCTTGCGGTAGCGCATCGAGGGACCGTCGGCGAGGAAATTGGATTTGTCGAACTGCGAGGCAAAGTCTTCCGCGATGACCTTGTCCCACAGGTACGTGTAGTACGCCGACGAGTAGCCTCCCAGATGCCCGAACGCCGCCCAGAAATGCGTGCCGGGGATCGGGACGACCTTCGTATATTTCTTCCACGCGTCGTACGTGATCTTGTCCGGATCCAGTTTCGACGGGTCGGCGATGTAGATCTCGTGCGAGATCGCCGACAGGGCGTCCTGGCCCGCGGCCCAGCTGCCGCGGCCGAACGCGGAGGCGCGGTTCATCCGGGCCACGAGCTCCGCCGGAATCGTCTCGCCCGTCTTGTAGTGCTTCGCGAAACCCGCGAGCACCTGCGGGCTGCGCAGGAACTCCTCGAGCATCTGCGACGGCGCCTCGATGAAATCGGCCTCCAGGTTCAGCGGGTTCGCGCCCGCCCACTGCTGCCGACCGGAGAGGATCCAGTGCACGAGATGGCCGAACTCGTGGAAGAACGTGACGACGTCGCCGTATTCCATCAGGCCGGGATCCGAATCCGTTTTCTCCGGGAAGTTGCAGACGAGAGCGGCTTCCGGCATCTGCTTGCCCTGCGACGCCGTCGAATAGCGGGACCATGTTCGCGTGCGTGAACTTCCCCTTGCGCGGGTGCATGTCGAGGTAGATCCGCCCGATTCGCTGGTCCCCTTCCCACACCTGGAACGTCTCGACGGCCGGGTCCCAGCCGCCCGCGTCGGTCTCGGGCTCGAACCGGACGTGGAAGAGCTTCGCGGCCGTGTCGAGGATCCCCTGGCGGACCTGCGGGTACGGAAAGTACGGCCGCACGGACTGCGAGTCGAAGTCGTAGCTCGCGCGCCGGAGCTGCTCGCTCAGGTAGCTGTTCTCGAAGTCGTACACTTCCGTCGCTTTCGGATCGTGCTTGCGCTTTTCCGAGAGAATCATTCCGTACTCGCGCTCCATGATCGGCTTCGAGGCGGCGTTCACGTCCCGGATGAACCGGGCGACGCGTTCGCTCGTCACCGCCATCTTCGGCGCGGCGTCGGAGTCCGCCCACGTGCCGAATCCCAGAAGCTTCGCGATCTCGGCGCGCGTCGCGGCCATCTTCAGCAGAGTCTCTTTGTTCTTCGGATACGCCCGGCTGTCGAACGCCTCGAACAGGCGGCGGCGGAACGCGGAGCTCTCCGCGAACTTCAGGGCCGGCAGCGTGTCCGGGTACGCCGACGTGATCTTGACCTTGCCGTCCGCGCCCGGCTTGTGCCGGTCGATGTAGTCCTGCGGCAGCCCTTTCAGCTCCGCCGGGTCGGCGTCGGTCGTCCGGAGGTCGTCGGCGATCGCGCGCTCGAACCCGGACTGTTCTTCGGTGAGGTCGTCGTTCAGTTTTTTGAGCTTCGCGCGGGTCGCGTCGTCCTTGTCGACGCCGCCGAGTTTGTACAGGACGAGCTGGCGCTGGACGTAATACTTCGTGGCGGGATCCGACGCGGCGAGGTCGAGCGCCGCGAGCGCGTCGTAGACGGCGCGGTTCAACGAGAGGTCGGTCTGCACGGCGCTGACCTTCCCCCTCATGGCGGTGGCGGCATCCCGGTAAGGCGCGTCGGCGGCGACCTGTTCCATGAGGTAGGCGAAGTAGATCGCCGAGTCGAGCTCGCGCGTCGCCTCGTCGTACGGGACGAGCGTGTTGTCGATCGTCCGCTTGCCTTTGGCCGCGACGATCGCGTCGATCGACTTCTTCGCGGCGTCGAGATGCGCGTCGTCGATCTTCTGGAACGCCGCGATGTCCGGCTTGTCCGCCCAGAGCGGCGGCGGAGAGCGCGGGATCCGCCGCGAGGGCGAGGGGCGCGGCGGCGAGGACCGCGAAGGAAACGCCGAGAAATCCGATGCGCATGGGTGATCTCCTTTTCAAGAAGCTATTTACGACCACCGAGAGCCAGGGTTTCATAACCTCACCCCCGGCCTTCGGCCACCCCCTCTCCATCTGGAGAGGGGGACGGGGGGTGAGGTCAGTTCTCATCGATTCAACAAGCCCTTCCAGTTCAGGACGAGGCTGAACGGAGGGGTGATCTGGTCGCTCAGCGCGAGGGCCACGAGGAATTTCCGGCCGTCGGGAGAGACGTCGAAAAACGAGTTCGCGCCCGAACGCAGGTCGAAGAGGGTCGACGGCGCGCCGGCGTGAAACGTCGGCGAAACGCTGATCGGGACGGCCAGGACCTTGAAGTCGAGAGACTCGTAGTAGAGCTCCTTCCCGTCGCGGCTCCAGACGGGGTTCCCGCCGCCGGACGTGGAGATCTGCCACCGGCCCGGGCCTTCCGGGAAGGGGCGCACGTAGACCTCGAACTTCCCGGATCCGTTCGACGCGAACGCGATCCACCGCCCGTCGGGGGAAAACCGGCTCGCGCTCTGGGCGTCCGCGTCCACCGAGAAGGGAGCGACCTTGCCGCCTTTCCCGGTTTCCGCGATCCACAACTGGGTATTTCTCTTCCCCACCGCCGGAATGGCCGTCAGGGAGAGGAACCGCCCGTCCGGCGACCAGTCTTCCGGCGAGCGGTCGTCGGGCGATTCGAGGAGGGGCTCCTCCGGGCTTCCGTCGACGCGCTTGACCCAGAGGTCGCGCTTCGCGCCCTTCGTTTTTCGATTCGAGGCGAATACGATTCGGTCGCCCTCCGGCGACCAGACCGGGGTCGTATCGGCAAAGTTGGAGGACGCGAATTTGTTGCCGGCCCCGCTCGCCGCGTCGAAGACCCAAACCTCGAGGTTGTTTCTCGCCGTATCGAACACGTCGGCCGCGATCCGCCGGCCGTCCGGCGAAAGGCGCCCGGTGTTGAAGGCGCGGGACTCCCCGGCCGTTCCCAGAGAACGGCCGTTTCGATCGAGCCACGTCAGCTGCAACGGAATCGCGAGGGTCGGCAGGTAAACGAGCGCCTGATCGGAGACGGAGAACAGGGCATAACCGAACCAGTTGCTCGAAGAAACGCGCTCGCCGATCGCCGCGGGATCGCCGATCATTTCCCACCGGGAGAGATCGATTCTCTGCGCGAGAAGAGCTCCGGAGCGGCTATAGAAAAGATTCCCGCCGGCGTAGTCGGCGTTCGAGGCACCTGGAACGAGGGTCTTGTCGAGCTTCCCGTCGAGCGAGCCGACACGAATCGAGTTCGCCGAGTCGCCGGCCGGCGCGGAGGGATTCATCGACATGTAAAGGAAATGCCGGCCGTCGGGAAGGAACCTCGGGTACCGGTGGGCCGTCACGTGCAGCGACGCATCAAGCTTCGTCACCGCGACGGGAACGCCTCCCGAAGCCGCGACGCGGAAAAGCGGTGACGTAAACCCCGGCGCGAAGAGAATCGTCCCGTCGGGGCTCCACGATCCCCCCAGGCCCCGCTCCGCATCGCAAATCGTCAGAATCGGACCTCCGGCGGCATCGACGCGCTTCAGCGATCCCTGGCTGAAGAACGCGACGAACCTGCCGTCGGGCGACCAGAACGGGAAGATTCCATCCTCCGCGCCCGGCACGGGTTTTGCGGCCGGCTCGGAAAGCGCCCGGATCCAGAGCCCCGGCTGCGAGCCCGGCGGGGCGGCGCAAAAGGCGAGCTTCGAGCCGTCGGGCGACAGGGCAATGTCGGAAATGAGCAGCTTATCGGGCGGAACGAGTGTGGCGAGAATCGGCTTTCCCTCCCGCGGCGATCGGCGGAAATATCCGGCGGCAAAGAGAAGCGCGGCGAGTCCCGCCACGCCCGCGCAGATCCACGCAATGCGCTCGCGGTTCTTTCGTTTCGACACGACGACGGCCGGCGCCCCCGCCTGCGAGCCCGCCTCCGCGATCCACGCGAGCTCGCTCTTGACGTCGCGCGCGCTCTGCCAGCGATCTTCGGGGTCTTTCGCGAGGCACGTCTTGACGACCCGGTCCAGCGCGGGCGCCGTCATCGGGACGACGGCCGAGATCGGCGGCGGCTCGTCGCGCAGGATCGAGCTGATCAGCGAGACGCGGCTCGCGCCCTTGAACGCCTTCTGCGCCGTCGCCATCTCGTACAGGACACATCCGAATGAAAAGATGTCGGACCGGGCGTCCGCGTCCTTCCCTTCGAGCTGCTCCGGAGCCATGTATTGGAACGTTCCGAGGATCGTTCCCTTCTCCGTCACGGCCGGGGCCGCTTCCGTCGGAAGCGACGTGATGTCGGGCTCGCGCGCCGCGGCGAGCCCCTTCGCGAGTCCGAAGTCGAGCAGCTTGACGCCCGATTTCGTCATCATGATGTTACCGGGCTTGAGGTCGCGGTGGACGATTCCGGCCCGGTGCGCCTTGTCGAGCGCGTCGGCGATCTCGACGCCGGAGCGAAGGACCTGCTCGGGAGGCAGCGGCCCCCTCTCGAGCCTCTCGGAGAGCGTCTGCCCCTCGAGCAGCTCCATGACGAGATACTCGACGCCGTCGGCCGAGCCGACGTCGTACAGCGTGCAGATGTGCGGATGTGTCAGCTGCGAGATCGCCCGAGCCTCCCGCTCGAAGCGCTGCTTGAACTCGGGATTCTGCGACAGATGCTCGGGCAGCACCTTGATCGCGACGTCGCGCCCGAGCCGAGTGTCCTTCGCCTTGTAAACCTCTCCCATGCCGCCCGGCGCCGAGCGGCGAGAGGATTTCGTACGGGCCGAGACGGGTACCGGTCGCAAGACTCACGCGGCGTTCCTCAATTCAACCTCACCCCCCATCTCCCTCTCCAGCTGGAGAGGGGGTGGCCGAAGGCCGGGGGTGAGGTCGGCAGATTCTAACCTCGCGGCGGGTCGAGGCCGGCCCGGGAATCAGGAAACGCGTTTCACGAGCTCGCGAGCGTCCCGGGCCGGCGTCCGGAACGCCTGCCGCCGGAGCTCCGACGGAGTGAGCCCGAGAACGCGACGAAATGCCCACGTGAAGTGGCTGTGGCTGGAAAAACCGAGATCGACGCCGATCTGGGCCAGGTCCGAATCGCCCCCGAGCAGGCGCTCCACCGCGGCGTGAAGTCGGGCGCGCGTGCGGTACCGGTGCAGCGACGTGCCCGTCGAGTGCCGAAACGCCCGCATCAGGGAATAGGGCGAGCACCGGAGGCGCGCCGCGAGACTCTCCAGCCCCATCGGCTCGCCGAGGCGGCTCGAGAGAAGCGCCTTCGCGGTCTCCACGGCTTCCGCGCCGGTCGAGGACGTTCTCCGGGCCGGAGCGGGCTCGCGCGCCGCGGCGGCGAGCACCTCGTCTCCGAGCTCGATCGCGATCTCTTCGACCGAGAGGGCGTCCCGATCTTCGGCTCGCCGGAAGAGAACGTGCTCCAGGAGCTGGGCGCGGGGCGTCCGGGGGACGATCTCCGCCCGAAACGGCGCCTCGGGCGTGTCCGCGGCTCCCGGGTCGTGGCGGCGAACGATGTCGGCGAGAACGTCGGCCCGAAGCGTCAGGATGCGCCCCGTGTCCCCGCACCCGAAGGGATGGCTCGTGCGAAACGTCGAATACGCGTTGTGCAGGCTCACTTCATTTCGCCCCGCGACGACGGGGCCCCGCTTCCCGTGAAAAAAGAAGGGCTTCCGGTCGGGGAACGCCATCCCATGGGAAGCGAGGTACCGCTCGCCCGTCAAAGTCGCATCGAGGTTCGAGCACTGCCACCTCGAGAGCCGGACGAACGGGCTCTCGAAGAGCACGGCGCCCCTCAATCCGGGCATGCCCCGCTCGATCTCGCGCATTTCCACGAAGGGAATTGTCCGCCCTCGCGGCGGCCGGCTTCTTGAATGTTCCGAACCTGTCCAATTTTTCGTCCGGCGGCCGTTGACCGCCGCCCGGCGCCGGTCTAGTTTCTGGGGCATGAGCGAAGAAAAGCGTCCCTCCTCGTGGCGAACCGGCACCCGCGTCGTCCACTCCGGTTTCCCGTCCCGCGCCGACGGAGAGGCCGGCTACTCCCTCTCCTCGCCGATCTGGCAGACCGCGACGTTCGGCTTCGACAACCCGGAAGACATCGCGCAGGCCGGTCTGGAGCATCACCCGGCGACTTACTACACGCGCTACGGCAACCCCAATTTCCTGGAAGCGGAGCGGACGCTCCGCGAGCTGGAGCGCGGAGAAGCGGCGCTCGTGACGGGCTCCGGAATGGGCGCGATCAGCCTCGTGTTTCTCGGTCTCCTGAAGGCGGGCGACCACGTCGTCGCGCAGAAGACCCACTACGTCGGGACGGTCAAGCTCCTGACGCGCTGGCTGCCGTCGCTCGGAATCGAAACGACGATGGTCGACCAGACCGACCCGGGGAATTTCGAAGCGGCGATCCGCCCCAACACCCGCCTGCTCTACGCCGAGACGCCGGTCAACCCGACGCTCTCGCTCACGGACCTCGCCGCGGTCGCCGCGCTCGGCCGCTCCCGCGGGATCCGAACGTGCGTCGACAACACGTTCGCGACCCCGCACAACCAGCGGCCGATCGAGCTCGGAATCGATCTCGTCGTCCACAGCGCGACGAAGTACCTCTCCGGCCACAGCGACGTCACGGCCGGCGCGGTCGTGGGCGGCCGGGACGCGCTCGATCGCCTGTGGGAAGCGCTGATCGTCTACGGCATGACGCTCCACCCGATGGAGAGCTGGCTGCTTTCCCGGGGGCTCCAGACGTTTCCGATGCGGATGGATCTTCACAACCGTAACGCCGGGGAAATCGCCCGGTTCCTCGAAAATCATCCGCGCGTCGCGCGCGTTCACTATCCGGGCCTCGAGTCCCACCCGCAGCACGCGCTCGCGGCCCGACAGATGAGCGGCTTCGGGGGAATGCTCTCCTTCGAGCTCGCGGGCGGCTACGAGGACGCGCGCGACTTCACGAGCCGGCTGCGGCTGGTCCGCCGCGCCGTGAGCCTCGGGGGAACGAAGACGCTCGCGGCCCACGCCGCGTCGATGGTTTTTCCCCATCTCGGCCCGGAAGAGCGGGCAGCGGCGGGGATTTCGGAGAATCTCGTGCGCCTTTCCGTCGGGATCGAGGACCCGGAGGACATCCGGGAAGACCTGGACGCCGCGCTCTCGGGAGCCCGCCCCGCCGCCGGCGCGGCTACGGGGTCGAAACGGGCTTCGCGCTGAGAATCAGGACGACCCCGACGACCGCGGCGCCGACCGATTCCCAGCGCAGGTCGGGCTTGGAAAAAACGAGGGCGCCCGCCGCGCCGAGCAGGACCACGAGGAGGCCGACGATTCGCATCCCGGCATCATAGCCTCGCGCCGGCGCGGATCAGCGGGCGGCCCCGGGGGGCCAGAGCGACAAACTCTGCGAGGCCCGGCGAAAGCGCGCGGGAGAGCGGCCCGCCTCGCGGCGGAATTCGCGCGTGAAATGGCTCTGGTCGGAGAAACCGGTCGAGAGGGCGATCTCGGCGAGCGATTCTTTTCCCCGGAGCAGCCGACGGGCGGCGTCGTCGACGCGGCGCGCCCGCAGGAATCCGGCGATCGAACACCCGAAACTCCGGCGGAAGAGGCGCGCGAGGTAGACCGGATGCACGCCGGCGGCCCGGGCGATCTCTTCGACGCGAAGCGGGCGGCGAAAATTCTCGCGAATGTATTCGCACGCAGCCCGGATGCGGCGCGCCGCGGCGGAACGGGCGTCGGGAATTCGAAGGCGCGCTTCCCGCGAAAACTCGAGGCAGAGCTCTTCCGCGCGGAGCGCCAGCGAGGAGTCTCCCGACCGAAACGCGTCGTAGACACCGAACGCGTACGCAGACAGCGTTCCGACCGTGACGGAAGTCTCCTCGATCCAGTCCGGGGGAAGCCCGCAGAGCCTGTCCACCCCGAGCTCGAGGATGAAGAACCGGACGTCCGATCGGCCCATCCGGTCTTCGTGCAGCTTCTCCGCGGGCCGGAACACGACGCTCCGGGGCTCGCACTCCAGCTCGCGGCCCGCCGAGACCTCGAGGAACGAGCCGCTCAGCGTGAAATAGATCGTCGCGAGCCGGTGCGCGTGGAGGGAAACGTGCGTCGCGGCGGGGTGGGCCGACTCCGTCAGGCGGAAGCCTTCCACCGACGCCTGACGCACCGTCGCGCCCAGGGTCGGCGACTCCAGCGAGAAACGATTGCCCACGGCTTTCATGTCCTTCGCCCTATGGCTTTCATGATCCTTCGTCTACAAGACGAAAATCCAGCCCCAGGGTTTCATTTCTTCAAGACGCCGGAGACGGCCCCGGCGAGAATCGCGGCCGGCACAGGAGGAATGAACATGAAAAGGGCTATCGCCAGCGCGGTGCTCGCATCGGCGTTCTCCGTCGGAATCGCGGCGGCTTCGTCGGACGCGCGGGACCCCTATTCGAACAGCTTCGACGTGCAAAAACTCGCGGAAGGCGTGTACGCGCTCGTCCGCAACTATCCGGCCGGCTTGATGGTCGACGGCAACTGCGTGTTCATCGTCAACGACGACGACGTCGTCGTCGTCGACGCGCCGGAGGCCTCGCGGGACATGCTCGCGGCGCTGCGGAAGATCACCTCCAAGCCGGTGCGATACGTCGTCAACACCCACTGGCACGATGACCACATCACCGGAAACCATATCTACCGCGAGGCGTTCCCCGGGGTTTCGTTCATCGGCCACCGGAGCCTTCGCTACTACCTGCCGACGACGGGGCTCGTCAACCGGAAACAGATGATCGAAGGAGCTCCCGGCTTCGCCGCGCAGGAGAAGGAAATGCTCGCGAAGAACAAGAGCTTCCTCGGCGGCGAGCTGACCGACGAAGAGCGCGCCGGCATGGCAAGCGACCCGAGGCTCGTCGACCGTTACATGGCGGAAGTCCCCGGAGCGGAGATCATTCTCCCCGACATCGCCGTCGACGAACGCCTCACCCTGTACCGCGGCAAACGGACGATCGATATCCTGCACCTCCCCGGGCACACGGCGGGGGACCTCGTCGTCCACTTGCCGGCCGAGCACATCGCGATCACGGGAGATCTCGTCGTGTGGCCGATTCCCTTCATCGGGGACCCGCAGTCGCACATTGCCGACTGGGCGGCGAGCCTCAAGGCGATTCGAGGGCTCCACGCTTCCGCGTACGTGCCCGGCCACGGCCCGGTGATCCGCGACGATTCGTACGTGGCCCTGATGGAAGAGCTGATGACCTTCGTCAGCGCGAAGGTCCGGGAGTCGGTCTCGCGCGGCGAAACCCTCGAACAGGCGCGAAAGAACACCGACTTGAAGGACCTGCGCCGGCGCTTCGCCGGAGACTCGAAATGGAAGGGATTCATCTTCGACAACTACGTGACCGGCCCGTCGATCGACGCGGCCTTCCACGAAATGTCGGCGGAAAAAGGAGCGCCCCAACCGGGAAGAACCTGACGAATGGCGTAGGATACGCCCAATGTCCCTGGAGCGAACTCTCAAGACGAGGGACCTCGTCCTGTTCAACGTGGCCGCGATCGTCGGCATGCGATGGGTCGCGCTCGCCGCACACTCCGGCCCCTCTTCGCTGGGTCTCTGGGTGCTCGCCGCCGTCGCGTTCTTCGTCCCCCAGGGTCTCGCCGTGACGGCGCTCTCCTCGGCGATTCCGGAGGAAGGCGGTCTCTACGTCTGGTCGAGCCGGGCGTTCGGCCCCCGGCAGGGTTTCGTCACCGGCTGGCTGTACTGGACCTCGAACATCCTCTATTTCCCCACGCTGACGCTTTCGACGGTGGTTTTCGCGCTCTACGTCTTCAACCTGCGGTTCGCGGCGCTGGAGAACAACCGCACGTATGCCGCGGGCGCCTCGCTCATCCTGCTCGCGATCGCGCTCGCGTTCAACATCGTCGGCCTGAAGACGGGCAAGTGGGTGCAGAACATCGGCGGGCTCGCGCAGTGGCTGCCGTCGGCCGTGCTGCTCGGCGTCGGAATCGTCGCGCTCGCGAGCTCCGGCTCGGCGACCCCGATCCCGGCCGCCGCGCTGCTCCCGTCTCTCGCCCACCGCGACACGATCATCTTTTTCGCGCAGATCTGTTTCGGGTTCGCGGGCCTCGAGCTCGCGCCGATGATGGCGGGCGAAGTGCAGGACCCGAAGAGGACCTTTCCGCGCGCGATCTGGATCTCGGGCCTCACGATCGCCGCGTGCTACATCCTGGGAACGCTTTCGCTGATGTGGGCGCTTCCGTCGTCGAAGGTCTCGATCATCGCGGGCGTCAACCAGGCGATCGCGCAGGCCGGCGCGGCCCACGGCCTGCCGTGGCTCGGGCCGCCCGTCGCGCTCCTGATGACGATCGCCGGCCTCGGCGGCCTTGGCGCGTGGCTGATCGGAACGGCTCGGCTGCTCTTCGTGGGCGGCCTCGACCGCTACCTCCCGCCGGTGTTCGGGAAAACGCACCCGAAGTGGAAGACGCCCTACGTCGCGCTGCTCGTCCAGGCCGGGCTCTCGGCGCTTTTCATCCTCGCCGCGACGCAGGGGTCCACCGTGCACTCGGCGTACCTCATGCTCGTCGACGCGACGCTCATCGTCTACTTCATTCCGTACCTGTACATGTTCGCCGCCGCGATCCGGCTGCGCCGCTCGATCGCGGAAACGCCCGGCGCGATCGCAGTGCCCGGCGGGACGGCGGGGAGCTGGCTCGTCAACGGAGTCGGGTTCGCGACGACGCTCCTTGCGATCGTGCTCGCGCTCGTTCCGCCGTCGGACGAGGCCGGAAAGCTCGGGTTCTTTCTGAAGGTGTTCGGGGGATCGCTCGTGTTCCTCGTCGCGGGTTTCGTGTTCTACGCCTGGGCCGAGAAGCGCCGCGCGAGAACCTAACCTCACCTCCGGCCTTCGGCCACCCCCTCTCCAGCTGGAGAGGGGGCCGGGGGGTGAGGTTACAGGTCCGCGAGCGTCAGCGGCGCGTCCGCGCCCTTCCACGCCTCTTCGAACCGGCGCTTCACCCACGCCGCGTCGACGTCCTTCTTCTGCGATTCGAGGCTCTTCCACAACCCGAAGAGCGAGCGGGGATTGCGCGGGTTGCGATCGAGATCGTCGCGAAACGCCTTCTCCGCGTCGGCCGCGCGGCCCGCGCGAAGCAGCGCCGCTCCGAGCGCCTCGCGGGACGGCGAGATCCAGTCCGGCGGCTCGTCGTACGCGAGCGCGTCCTCCGCTTCGACGGCATTTTTCCAGGCGGCGATCGCGGCGTCGGTCTTGCCCTGCTTCTCGAGAATCCGCGCGTCCATCGTGGGCCGCATCACGGCGACGAAACGCTGGCCGTCGTTGAGCGTTCCGAGGAGGGCGTCGGGCACGACCTTCGCCGCCTCCGACTCGAACTCCGCGCGCTCGCGCCCGGCGGCCGCGAGATCGCCCGACATCGCGGCGGCGATTCCGCGGGCGAAGAACGTCTCGGCCCGGGCCAGGTGAAAGTCCGCGGCGGGCGGCTCCGCCTTTCGCGCCTCGTTCCATTTCGCGAAGCGCAGGTCCACGAGCGCGGGCAACGGCAGGACGTATTCGATGAACGGAAGGTCTTTCGCGGCCGGCGTCACGTTGCGGGAGAGCTCTTCGGCCGTCTTGCGGGCCTCCGCGTAGCGGCCGGCCATCGACGCGGCGACGGCCTCGAAGCCGACGTTGTGGTTGTAGTACATCAGCGGGTACATGCCCGCCGCGCCCGTCGCGGCGATGTACGCGCGATCGACGCCGGCCGCCTTCGCGTTCGTGTCCGCGGCCGCGGCGTAGTCGCCGGTCCGCATGTACACGTGCGCCGGCATGTGAACGAGGTGGCCGGCTCCCGGCACGAGGGACTCCAGGCGCCGGGCGGAGACGAGCGCCCGCTCCGGGTGAGGGGACTGCTCGGTCGCGTGGATGTAGTAGTGGTTCGCGCCGACGTGCTGCGGGTCCCGGCGGAGCACGGACTCGAGCATCGAAACGAGCTCTTCCGTTCCGGGCGTCGGGGTCCCGTCGGGGCTCCACAGCTGCCAGGGGTGAAGGTCCATCATCGCCTCCGCGGCGAGCGTCGTCGCGTCGAGGTCGTCGGGGTACCGGCCCGCGACGTCCTTCATCGCGGCCGCGTAGTCCGCCGCGAGCTTCTTCAGGTCCGCCTTCGGGTCGTCCGAGTAGCGCTTCGAGAGCGCTTCCACGTACGCCCGCTCGACGGGCGGCGCTTTCGGCGCGAGCGCGAGCGCGCGGGCTTCGGCGGCGAACGCCGCCTTCTCCTTGTCGGCGTCGACGTCCATGTTGATGTTCGGGCCGAGCGAATAGGCGATTCCCCACAGCGGCATCACCGCCGTGGGATCCAGGCGCGCGGCTTCCTCGAACGAGCGGATCGCCTCCTCGTGGTTGAACCCGTACACGAGCGTCATGCCCTGGTCGAAAAACTTCTGCGCCTGCTCGCTCGAGGTCGAGATCGGGTGGTGGAGAGAGCCCAGGCCGGGCAGGAGGCTCGCGGCCGGCGGAGGAGGCTCCCCCGCGGCCAGGCCGGCCCCGGCCAGGACGAGAACGATTCCGAGCGCTCGTTTCACGGTTCCTCCTTCGAAAAATCGGGCCGATTATAGGCCCGGCGGGCAGCGAAGATCCTGAGGCCGGGCCGGCCGCGGGGTTTCTGATAAATTCCGTCGGCTGGAGGTCATGCACTTGAGCTTTCCCGAATTTCGAAACGAGCCCCTGACCGACTTCTCGAAGGACGAAAACCGAAAGGCCTATACCGAAGCGCTCGCGAAGGTTACCTCCCGCCTGCCGCTCCGCGGAAAGCTCCGGATCGGCGGAGAGTGGACCGAGAAACCCGAGACTTTTTCGTCGGTCAACCCGTCCCGCAAGAACGAGGCGATCGGGCATTTCGCGAAGGGCACCCGCGCCGACGCGCTGCGCGCTGTCGACGAGGCGGCCGGCGCGTTCGAAACCTGGAAGAACGCCCCCGCGAAGGAGCGGTGCGACCTCCTCGTCCGGATCGCGACCATCCTTCGAAACCGCAAGCACGAATTCTCCGCGATGATGACGGTCGAGGCGGGCAAGACGTGGCCCGAGGCGGACGCCGACACGGCCGAAGCGATCGATTTCTGCGAGTTCTACGCCCGGGAGATGTGGCGCCTCGCGCAGCCCCAGCCCGTCACGCCCGTCCCCGGAGAGAGGGGCTTCGTCGAGTTCCTTCCGCTCGGCGTCGGCGCCGTGATTCCGCCGTGGAACTTTCCGCTCGCAATCCTCGCCGGAATGACGACGGCGGCGATCGTCGCCGGCAACACGGTCGTTCTGAAACCCGCTTCCGACACGGCCGGCATCGCGACGATGTTCGTCGAGGCTGCAGTCGAGGCCGGGACTCCCGCGGGAGTGCTGAACTTCGTGACCGGGCCGGGGGCCGAAGTCGGCAACGCGCTCGTCGAATCGCCGAAAGTCCGCTTCATCGCGTTCACGGGATCGAAGGCCGTCGGCCTGGAGATCAACGAGAAGGCCGCGAAGGTCCCGAGCGGGCAGATCTGGATCAAACGCGCGATCCTCGAGATGGGCGGCAAGGACTTCATCCTCGTCGACGAGACGGCCGACCTCGAATCCGCCGCGACGGGAGTCGTCGCCGCCGCGTTCGGGTTCCAGGGGCAGAAGTGCTCCGCCTGCTCGCGCCTGATCGCGGTGGACTCGATCCACGACGAGCTCGTGAAGAAAGTCGTCGAGAAGACGAAAGCGCTGAAACTGGGCGACGCGGCCGACCCCTCTTCCCACGTGGGCCCGGTCATCAACGCCGGCGCGCAGAAGAAGATCCTCGAGTACGTCGAGACCGGCAAGAAGGAAGGAAAGCTCCTCGCGGGAGGCGGGCCGGGGCCCGCGGAGGGATTTTTCGTTCAGCCCACGGTCATCGACGACGTGAAGCCGAACGCGAGGATCGCGAAGGAGGAAATCTTCGGGCCCGTCCTCGCGATCCTCCGCGCGAAGGACTTCGACGAGGGCGTGCGCCTCGCGAACGACACCGAGTACGGCCTGACCGGGGCGCTCTACTCGCGCGACGCGAAGCGGATCGAGCGGGGAAAACGCGAGCTGTTCTGCGGAAACCTCTACATCAATCGCAAGTGCACGGGCGCGCTCGTCGGCGCGCACCCGTTCGGCGGTTTCAACATGTCGGGCACCGACTCGAAGGCCGGCGGACCGGAGTACCTGTACCTGTTCACGCAGGCCAAAGCGATCGCCGAGAAGATTTAGCGCGCAGGGCTCACCGCCGTGAGCCCGCAGCGCTAAATCCCGAGCGGCAGCGAGGGATCTCCCGGGCAGATTCCTTCGTCGCTTCGCTCCTCGGAATGACAGAGCCTGCGCGGGCGCCGTCTCGCATCGTTCTCGCCGCGCCTCACCCTCTTCGCCTCGCGTCGGTCTCGACCCGCTTGGTGTTTTTCGCCTACTTCGCTTTCTCCGCCATCATCTTCTTGACCATCTCCTCGAACTTCGCGTACTCGGCGCTGTCGGTGTCGAACGTCATGAACATGTAGTTGCTGTTCGCGAAATCCCACTTCGCGGCGTCGTTGTACGTCTGGCTGGTCGTCACGCCCTGGCTCCAGGACTTGTGCATCGGATCGGGCAGCGGCGGATTCGAGATCGTCGGGGTGCCGCCGAGGCCGCCCGAGAGCACGTGCGCCGAAAAGCTGCCGTAGTCGCCGATCTTCACCTTGTGCTCGTTGCCTTCGATCGTGCGGGTGATCGGGACGTACCGGATCTTCATGCGGTCGGCAGGCACGGGCGGGAAGACCTCCTGCGCGATCTTGACGAGCGCCTCGCGCTGCTTCGGGTCCGCCTTCGAATCGACGTAGAGGTACCCGAAGTTCCAGTTGCCAATCGACTCCATCATGGTCTTGCCTTCCGGGCTCTGGTCGAATTCCGCCATCGCGAGGCCGTCGAGCCTGACGCCGCCGTAGCTCCCCTTGTCGACGAAGATCGCCTCGGCGCCGCTGCACGTCATCTTCGTCGGGTGGTTGCCCCACCAGCAGGGACAGGCCCCGTCGCACGAGCACGACTCCTCCACCTGCCCGCTCATCTTCCAGTCAGAAGGAACGGCGGGCGAGGAGTCGGCCGCGAGGGCGGGGGTCAGGCCGGCCGCGAGGGCCGCGCACAGGAGCCAGGCAAATCGTTTCATCACAGACCTCCTTTTTCCCAATGATAATTCCCGCGCGAAGGTTTCGCGCCCCTTTCCCCATTTCCCGTAATATTCACGCGTCTGCCCGTAGCTCAGTTGGATAGAGCAACGGCCTTCTAAGCCGTAGGTCGCGCGTTCGAATCGCGCCGGGCAGGCCAATTTCCCCTTTCTGATCAGCGGAATGCGATCGAGGGGAAATTCTCGGTCCGAATCCGGGTCAAATCCGGGCTACAGCGAGCCGGGCTCAGCCCGGTCCAGCCCGGTTCCCGACGGGCGAAATGTGAAGGCTCCCGGGGAACCGATTCAAATTCAGAATTCAAGATCGGTGCGAAGGGAACCCTACTTCGGCAGCGTGACGTTGAAATCGATCTTCGCCAGCTGCTCCGGCGCCTTGCCGAGCTTGCGCAGGAACGGCAGCCAGCGCGGGTCGGCGTGGATCTTGTCGAACAGGTTCTCCGTCACGATGTCGCTGATGCCGGGGTCGCCGTACGCGACCGCCTTGTCGAGCCACGCGAACGCCTTGTCCGCCTCGCCGCGGAACGCGTAGACGTAGGCGATGTTGTAGGGCGCATCCTTCTCGTACTTCGCGATCAGCGCGGCGAGCGCAGCGTCGGAGTCGGCCTTGCGCCCGAGCGCGTGGTACGCCATCGGCAGACCGATCATCTTCCACAGGTCGACCGTCTCCTGCTCGAACTCCGCCAGCGCGCCCTGCGGATCGCTCTTCAGCAGCAGCGCATTGCCGAGTTGGGCGTGCGCGCCGCCCCGGCCCGGGGCGAGGCTCAGCACGGTACGGCACGACGCGATCGCCGCGTCGAACCGGCCGGCCAGCCGCTGGTAGCAACCCAGGTTGAAGAGCGCCTGCACGTTCACCGGATCGCGGCGGACGACGATCTCTTCGAGCGCCAGCGCCTCACCCAGGCGGCCCAGAGACTGGAGCAGCGAGGCGCTGTTGGTCAGCACGTCCAGATCCGTGGGATCGATCGCCAGTGCACGCTTGAAGTGCTCCGCCGCTCCGGCGAGGTCGTTGTCGCTGTCTGCGATCCAGCCGAGGTGGGCGTGGGCCGGTGCGTAGTCCGGATCGATCGCGAGTGCCTTCATCGCCGCCTCACGCGCCTGGGCGAACCCTTCCTTGTTGGGCAGCAGGCCTTGGCCTGTCTCGTTGGCGAGGTTGCGGGCCAGCCCGTCCCACGCCGGGGCGTAGCGTGGATCGATCGCTAGCACCTTGCGGAACAGCGCGTCGGACTGCTGGAATGCCTCGGCGGTCTTCTGTCGTTCGAGCTGGACGGCCTGCAGGTACAGCGCGTAAGCCTCGGGATCGGTCGTGCGCGCCTTCGGTGCCGCGCCGAGCAGCGTGACCTTGAGCTGCTTCACCACGTCGGCCGCGATCTCGTCCTGGATCGCAAAGATGTCGGTAAGCTTTCGGTCGTAGGTCTGCGACCAGAGGTGCGTGTCCGTTCCAGCCTTGATCAACTGCGCCGTGATCCGAACCTCGTTTCCGGCCTTCCTCACCGAGCCTTCGAGCACGTGCGCCACGTGCAGCGTGCGCGCGATCTCCGGAATCGCGACCTCTTTCCCCTTGAACGAGAACGACGACGTCCGCGCCGTGACCTGGAGCTCCGGGATCTTCGCGAGCAGGTTCAGAAGTTCTTCGGAGATGCCGTCGGAGAAGGACTCATTCGCTTTGTCGTCGCTCATGTTCACGAACGGCAGCACGGCGATCGACTGCTCGGATATGTCGGCCTGGGCTCCCATTCGCCAACCGCCGCGTTTCAAGAGCAAGAGACCGGCGACCACGGCAACGAGAACGCCCGCAGCCGCAAAGATGGCGATTCGACGGCTGGCCGGAGCCTGAGCAGCCGCCTGCACGCCACTCGCGCTTGAGCTCGCGCTCGTCGAGCCGGAAGCTTCCGAAAGCGCGAAGACAATGTCCCGGGCGGCCTGAAAGCGATCCTCGGGTTTCTTCTCAAGACAGTGGCGGACGACGTGATCGAGCGCGATCGGGATGTTTCGACCCGATTCGGTCAGGTCGGGCGGGTCGTCCCGCATGATCGCCGCCATCGTGTCGCTCGGCGTGTCCCTCTTGAAGGCCCGATGGCCGGAAAGCATCTCGTAGAGGACCGCTCCGAAGGAAAAGATGTCGGAGCGGTGATCGACTTCGCGCCCCCGCACCTGCTCGGGCGACATGTATCCCATCGTTCCCATCACGGTGCCGGGCTCGGTCCCCTTCGACTCTGTCGGCGCGCTCGTCTCGTCCTCGCTCTTGGTCATCTCGGTCCTTTTCGCCAGGCCGAAGTCGAGGATCTTCGACGTGCCCGTCTTTCGAGACGAAGAGGTTCTCGGGCTTCAGGTCCCGGTGGACGATCCCCTTCTCGTGCGCGGCCGAGAGCCCCTGCGCGACCTGCATCGCAAAATCGACGAGCCTGCTTCTGCGGGAGCGCTCCGGAGTCGAGCCGGTCGCGAAGTGTCTGGCCCGAGAGCAGCTCCATGACGGCGTAGGCAACGCCGTGATCGGTCCCGAAATCGAAGATCGAGAGGATGTTCGGGTGCGAGAGCGCGGCGACGGCCTTCGCTTCGCGTTCAAACCGGGCGAGCATGTCCGGGTTCGACGCGACCGCCTCGGGAAGCACCTTGATCGCGACGTCCCGATCGAGCTTCGAGTCCTTCGCCCGGTACACCTCGCCCATCCCTCCGGCGCCGATCGGCGCAAGAATCTCGTAGGGACCGAGGCGGGTGCCGGAAGCTAGGCTCAAGATTTCTCCTGTGGTGGTGATTCTATCCTTCCCGCCAGAAGGGCGGTTCTCGGCCGCGACTCGGATCGAGAAGGCCTCTCAAAACGCCGAGACCGGGGTTTAAAGACGCGATCGGTGGTGAGGGGTTGCGGGTTCGCCCGCGAACGTTGGCTGGGTAGGTTACGGCGCCTTCGCTTCCCGGAGTTTTCGTTTCACTTCTGAAAACCAGTTGATGGTCATGTTGAGTCTTGTCTGCGCTCCGGGGTTTGGGTCCTCCGCGACGATGAATCGTTTTCCATCATGGGCGACATCGAAGGCGAAGATCTCGTGGTTCTCGAACAGGGTACGGGGAGCTCCGGCCGCGAATTCGTCCTTTGCCGAGCTGACGGGAGCCGCGAGAAATTTCGTGCCGCACAGATAGAAGATCTCGTTTCCGGTCGGCGACCAGACAGGGACCGCCCCTCCATCGGTTGAGACCCGCCATTTCCTGTCCTCACCTGAAGAGGGCCGCACGTAGATCTCCGCCCGGCCGGATTCCTCCGACTGGTAGACAACCCATCGGCCGTCAGGCGAAAAGGATGCGGTGAAGGGGTCCAGAAACATCGACTTGAAGAGGACCTTTCTTTCCTCTTGAGAGGATGCGCCGCTCAGGCGGCGAACACAAAGCTCGTTGAGACCGTCGGAGAGGGTTCGGACATAGAGCACTTTCGAGCCATCCGAGGAGATTCTCATGGGGTCTTCCTCGGAATCCGACGGAAAGAGAAGTTGTGCGCTGCCGCTGTCGTCGGCGGCCTTCGAGAAGATCTGGTAGAACTTGTCCTTCTCGAGACCGAAATAGATCCGGCGTCCGTCGGACGACCAGGCGGGATCCTCCGCTCGTGCCGGGAGCGAGAGCGTCGTCAGAGAGAGTCTCGCCAGGTCAAGGATCGCCATGGAATTGCCAATGTTGATCGCGACCCGGCTCCCGTCGGGCGATAGAGCCAGCAACAAGTATTCGTGATGGGGCACTTTGATCGGCTCGGCGTGTCCCTCGCGATCGATCCAAGAGAGCATCGATTCGCCGACGGCGGCGTTGGCGGGAGCAGTCACCAGGATGCCGTCCCTGGAGAAATCCATCTGGGAAAAGCCGGCGGTATTGAGCAGGACGTTGCGAGCGACCTCCACAGGAGATCCTTCGACTTTCAATGACCGAGTGTCGAAGGAGACGGCATAGAGCGCCCCGGCCCGGGCGTAGACGAGAAAACCGCCCGGCAGATAACGCGGGTAGGTTCCGCCCTTGATCAAGACCTTGCGCTCGCCGTTGTCGAGCCGCTCGGCAACGATTGTCGCCTCGTCCCAATCCGCGCCTTTGCCGATCGCATAGAGGAGGACCTTCCCGCCGGGTAAAAGCTCGGGCCAGCGATGCAGCTGTTCCCCCTCCTTGGTCCGAATCCGCGTCACCGGGGCAGCCGCGCCGCCATCCGCCGAGACTCGATAGATCGGCACGTACATGTTCGGGACGAAATAGATCGATCCGTCTTCGCCCCAGGTGGCGCCGCGAAAGATCGGAGCGTCGCAGAGCGTGACCGGCGTGCCGCCGGCGAGCGCCACTTTCTTGAGCTTCGGGCCTGCGACGAAGCCGATCCATTTTCCGTCGGGGGAGAAGAAGGGAAAGCTCCCGCCTTCGGTTCCGGGGATCGCTGCCGATTCCTCGGAATCCAGCGATCGCAGCCGAAGCTCTGAAGTCACGCCCTTCACAACGCTGTAGACGAGCCGGGAGCCATCCGGCGAGATCGCGAGGGTCCTCCATTGGTTCAAAGCAAGACGCTCGCCTCCGCTCGGGAGAAACTGGGCCCGTAGGACTCTCTGCTCCCGCTCTGTCGCCCGTCGCATCGAGCCGAACAGAAAAAGACCGAGCAGAAGCGCCAGGAGCGTCGAGCCGGAGGCGATCCCCCAGCCAATCCTCTCCCGGCTCTTTCTCCGCGAGACAACGGTCGCGGGTGCTCCTGCCTGCGACCCCGCCTCGGCGATCCACGCGAGCTCGCTCTTGACATCGCGTGCGCTCTGCCAGCGGTCCTCCGGATCCTTGGCGAGGCAGGTCTTGACGACGCGGTCGAGCGCCGGGGGCGTCATCGGGGCAACCGCCGAGATCGGACGCGGATCGTCCCTCAGGATGGACGGAAATCAGCGACACCCGGCTTGCCCCTGTGAACGCTTTTCTTCCGGTCGCCATTTCGTAGAGCACGCAGCCGAACGCGAAGATGTCGGACCGCGGGTCGGCCTCCTTGCCCTCCAGCTGTTCCGGCGACATGTATTGGAACGTCCCGAGAATCGTTCCTCTGCTCAGTCAGAGGGCGCTCGGCCTCCGTTGGCAGCGACGAAAGATCCGAAAGTTCGGTTCGTGAACCCACGGCTTTGGCAAGGCCGAAGTCGAGGAGCTTCACGCCCGACTTCGTGATCATCACGTTGCCGGGCTTCAAGTCCCGGTGGACGATACCGGCCCGGTGGGCCTTGTCGAGCGCGTCGGCGATCTCGACACCGAACTTCAGGACCTGCTCGGTCGGGAGTGCCCCCTTCTCGAGCCTCTCGGACAGCGTCTGGCCCTCGAGTAGCTCCATGACGAGATACTCGACGCCCGTCGTGATTCCCCACGTCGTGGAGCGTGCAGATGTGAGGATGGGTGAGTTGCGAGATCGCCTTTGCCTCGCGCTCGAAGCGTGCTTTCAGGTCCGCGTCGGCCGAGAGGTGGGAAGGAAGCACCTTGATGGCGACGCTTCGGTCGAGCCGTGTGTCCCGCGCCTTGTACACCTCCCCCATGCCACCCGCGCCGAGCGGCGAGAGGATCTCGTAGGGGCCGAGGCGAGTACCGGCAGCGAGGCTCAAGGATTCTCCTGTGGCGGGGATTCTATCCTCTCAACCCGAACACCGCCGGGCAGGCCAACTTCCCCTCTTCGGATCAGCGGGATGCGATCGCGACGAAATTCTCTAGGCTCGAATCCGGGTCAAAGTCGGGCTACGGCGGGAAGAAAGCGGTTTTGGTTTCGCGCGATGAGCTTCTCGATCGTGGCCGAACACTTCGTGATTGATCTAACGCCGCGGTTTTCTGAAGAAGTCGGCAAACGCCACTGCGTGCTTCCAGCCACCAGCCTTTCCCCATGAATTCGTCGCGATAGCGGCGACAAGATCCTCCTGCGGAAAATTCACAAGGCAGGCATTGAACCCATCCACACTCCCACACTCGTAGACCATGGTGCGGCCAGCCGAGTCGTTGACGACCCGCCACATCAGCGCCTGTTTGTAGGCCTCGTGACCGGGCGGACCGTTTTCGCGGAACCAGAGTTTGGGGCTTGTCTGCGGAGAGAACATGGCTTTGACCGTCTCGGGTTTCATCAGCCGTCCGTGGTTGAGGGCGGCGCCAAGCCGGACGAGATCCTCCGACGTCGAGAGCATTCCGCCGCTGGCAAATTTGTAGGTTCGGTCGTAAACCGGGATCGGAACGGGCGGTACCTTGTCGATGTGATAGCTCCGCGCTCGATTGTCGTCCACCCGACCTGGCACGTCAAAGGACGTCCGCGTCATCCCGGAAGGTTCCCAGACGTTCTCTTTCATGTAGGTCTCGAACGGAGCGTGAGTCGCCTCCTCGATTACGCCTTGCAGGAGATTGACCGCGTAAGAGGAGTAGAAGAAATACTTTCCCGGCGTGAAGAGCAGCGGGTCGTCCTTGAAGAGCGCGATGGCCTGTTCAAATGTGGGGTATGCCATCGTGTTGCCCTGCACCGGCATGTCGGGAACATCCGTATCGCGATAATGACGGATGCCGGAGGTATGGCTCATCAATTCCCGGATCGTGATCGGGACTCCCTTGTCCGGGAACGACGGCACGTAGCGACGGACATTGTCATCCAACCGGATCGTCCCTCTCTCGACAAGCTGCATCACGGCAACGGCGGTATTGGCCTTCGAGAGCGATCCGATGTTGAAGACGGTGTCGCTGCGCGCCGCGACGTGATTCTCCAGGTCCGCGACGCCGGCGCCCTTCGAGAAGACGATCTTTCCCTTCGAGGCAACCGCGGCTGTCAGAGCCGGCGTACCGCTCGTTTTCTGGACATTCTCGAGGTAGGCCGTTGCTTTGGCTTCAGCGGCGGGCGTGGCTAAGGTAGCGGCTTTCGGCGCCGTGGCTAGACCGACGACAGGCGTGGCTAGACCGATGACAAGGATGACTCCTTGCCGGAGCAGACGAGTCGAAATGGTTTTCATGCAACCCAGTATACGGAGCTGGCAACGGAGCTGGCAGTGGCAGCGTCGATTCCTGTATTGCATTCGATCGAGAGCCCGGGAAATGCCTTCATTCACTGAGTTGAGGCTTCGTCAGCCGCCACTAACGTTCGCCTCGGTCGTTGAAGGTTTGGCGCGTTCGAATCGCGCCGGGCAGGCCATCCGCCTTCGCCCTGTCAAGCGCTGCTGCGCTTGACGAAGCTACGGCGCGATTCGCCCCGCCTACTTCGGCAGCGTCACCTTGAACTCGATCTTCGCCAGCTGCTCCGGCGCCTTGCCGATCTTGCGCAGGAACGGCAGCCAGCGCGGGTCTTTGTGGATCTTGTCGAACAGGTTCTCGGTCACGATGTCGCCGAGGCCGGGGTCGCCGTAGTCGACCGCCTTGTCGAGCCACGCGAACGCCTTGTCGGCCTCGCCGCGGTAGGCGTAGTTGTAGGCGATGTTGTAGGGCGCGTCCTTGTCGTACTTACTGATCAATGCGGCCAGAGCGGCGTCGGAGTCGGCCTTGCGCCCCAGCGCGTGGTACGCCATCGGCAGGACGATCATCTTGAAGTCGTCGCTCGTCTCCTGCTCGATCTCCGTTAGCGCGCCGGAGGCATCCCCCTTGAACAGCAGCGCTATGCTGAAGGGGGTGTGTGTGCCGCCATAGCCCGGACTCAGGCTCCGCACGGTGCGGTAGGAGGCGATCGCCGCGTCGAATTGGCCGGCCATGCGTTGGTAAAGAGCTAGATTGAAAAGTGCGTTCACGTTCAGCGGGTCGCGGCGGACGAGGGCCTCGTCGAGCGCCAGCGCCTCGCCCAGGCGGCCGAGATATCTGAGCAGTGTGGCGCTGTTGCGCAGAACATCCGTATCCGCCGGATCGAGCGCCATCGATCGATCGAAGTCCCGCGCCGCGCGGGGAAGGTCGTTTTCGGCAATCATCGCGATCCAGCCGAGACTTGCTTGGGCCGGCGCGTAGGTCGGATCGATCGTGAGCGCCTTCGTGGCTGCCTCGCGGGCTTGCGCGAATCTCTCCTTCGTGAACTGCGGGTCCAGGCCCGCCTCGTTGCAGAAGTTTGTGGATAACCCGTCCCACGCCGGGGCGTAGCGCGGATCGATCGCCAGCGCCTTGCGGAAGAGTGCGTCCGATTGCTTGAAGGCGTCTGCAGTGAACTGCTGTCCGAGTTGTTTGGCCTGAAGGTATAGCGCGTACGCCTCGGGGTTGGTCTCCCGTGCCTTCGGAGCCGCGCCGAGCAGCGTGACTTTCAACTGTTTGACCACGTCGGCGGCGATCTCGTCCTGGATCGCGAAGATGTCGTCGAGCTTGCGGTCGTAGCTCTGCGACCAGAGCTGCGTGTCGGTCTCGGCGTCGATCAACTGCGCAGTGACTCGCACCTGATTGCCGGCCTTTCTCACCGAGCCTTCCAGAACGTGCGCCACGTGAAGCTGCTTCGCGATCTCCGGGATCGCGATCTCCTTGCCCTTGAAGGAGAACGACGACGTTCGCGCCGTCACCTGCAGTTGCGTGACTTTCGTCAGCAGGTTCAGCAGATCCTCGGAGATGCCGTCGGCAAAATATTCCTGTTGCTTGTCATCCGAAATGTTCGTAAAGGGCAGCACGGCGATTGAGTGAGCCGAGACACCGGGTGCCGAAGCGGTCCCATTCGTCCCGGAAAAGCGCTGCTTGAGGTAGACGCCGGCGACGATCAAGGCGGCGACGATGGCCGCCGCGGCGACCACGACGACGGTGCGCCGCCGGGAACCGGTTGCAGCCGTCTGCACACCGCTCATGCTCGTGCTCATCGAGCCCGACGCCTCCGACAGCGCGAATACGATGTCCTTGGCCGTCTGAAAGCGATTGCCCGGATCTTTCTCCAGGCAGTGGCGGACGACGTGATCGAGCGCGACCGGGATGTTTTTCCCCGACTGGGAAAGCTCCGGCGGCTCCTCCTTCAGGATCGCCACGATCGTGTCGCTCGGCGTGTCCCTCTTGAAGGCCCTGTGGCCGGAAAGCATCTCGTAGAGGACCGCTCCGAAGGAAAAGATGTCCGAGCGGTGATCGACTTCGCGCCCCCGCACCTGCTCGGGCGACATGTAGCCCATCGTGCCCATGACGGTCCCCGGTTCGGTGCCTCTCGATTGCGTCGGGGCGCTCGTCTGTTCCTTCTCCTCGCTGTCCTCCGCTCTCTTGGCCAGGCCGAAGTCGAGGATCTTGACGTGCCCGTCCTTCGTGACGAAGAGGTTCTCGGGCTTCAAATCCCGGTGGACGATCCCCCGCTCGTGGGCGGCCGAGAGACCCCGGGCGATCTGCATCGCAAAATCGACAACCTGTTTCTGCGAGAGCGCTCCCGAGTCCAGGCGGTCCCGAAGCGTCTGGCCGGAGAGCAGCTCCATGACCGCGTAGGCCACGCCGTCCTGGTGGCCGTAGTCGAAAATCGCGAGGATGTTGGGATGCGAAAGAGCCGCGACGGCTTTAGCCTCGCGCTCGAAGCGGGCGAGCATGTCCGGGTTCGACGCCACCGCCTCGGGAAGCACCTTGATCGCGACGTCCCGATCGAGCTTCGAGTCCTTCGCCCGGTACACCTCGCCCATCCCTCCGGCGCCGATCGGCGCAAGAATCTCGTAGGGCCCGAGGCGGGTGCCGGAAACTAGGCTCAAACTTTCTCCTGTGGTGGTGATTCTATCCGACGAGTCTCTTGAACCTCGGATTCCCGCGCAGCGGATCGAAATCCGGGTCGATCTTGAGCCACCCCGGCGAGAGGTAGTACGGAATCTTCAGAAGCGGCTCGAGCGTGTCGATCGCCTTCTCGTGTTCGCCCGTCAGGATGTAGATGCGCACGAGGGAGTGCTGGAACGTCGCGCCATCGATGGCGTCCACGGAGATCGGCCTCGAGAGGACGCCCTCGATTCCCTCGTGGATCGCTTCCTCCTTCCTTCCCGCCAGGGCGAGCGCGACGCCGAGCGTCGAGTGCCGGCCCGTCATCGGCCCGGCCGCGGGCTGTTGCCTCAGCAAATCGACAGCCTCGGCCGCGAGCTCGCGCGACCTCGCCGCATCGCCGTCGAGCGCGCGAATTTCCGCGAGGCAGAAAGCCCAGAGCGCCCGATCGCCGCCAAATGCCGCAGGACTCGACCGCACAAGCAGATCGCGGTCCTCGCGATCGGGAACCCAGAAGAGGTCCCAGAAGTTCGCAAAGAGCGCCGCGATCGCGGTCCGATCGGCCTGCGGGCGCGCGTTCCGGATGACCGCCCGCGCTGCCTCGAGGTCGCCGGCCGAAAGCTCCGCCATCGCCCGGTACTCGAGGACCGGGATGTTGCCCGGGTCGAGTGCCAGCGCGCGGTCGAGCGGCGCCCGCGCCTCTGACGGGCGGCGCAGCCAGATGTACGTGAACCCGAGCCTCCGGTGGCTCAGGACGGACAGCGGATCGGCGCGAAGGGCGTCCTGGAGATCCCGGATCGAAGCATCCCACCGGCCGAGGGCCTGTTTTTCGACCGCGACCGACTCGATCGCGTCGGCGTTCGAGGGCGCGAGGCGGCGCGCCCGCTCGAAGAGCTCGAGGCCTCGGACGTTGTCGCCGCGCACGAGCCGCTCAACGTTCGCAAGCGCGAGATAGCTCTCCGCTCGATCGGGCGCGAGCGCGACGGCGCTGTCGGCGGCATGATTGGCCGCAACACCCGATCCGACCGTCGGCGTCATGTTGACGTACCCCAGACTTCGGGACATGGCGAGGTGCGCCCAGGCGAGCGCGAAGGAAGGGTCGAGCGCGACGGCGCGCTCATAGTGTCCGATCGCCGTTCGGACGCTCTCTGCGTCGGTCCGTGCGATGAGCTCCTGCCCCTTCAGAAACTCGTCGTACGCGGTGAGGTTCGCGGTCGGCTTCTCCGCGAGCCTCTTCGCGTCCGCGCCGCCGAGTGCCACGCCCAGTTCGCTGGCGACCCGCGCGGCAATGTCCGACTGAACTTTGAACACGTCGGTCTGCGGAGCATCGAAGCGTTCCTGCCAGCGCGAAACGGGAGCGCGATCCTCCTTGACCTCCACGAGCTCCGGCGCAACCTCGAGGTTCCCGCCGCCGCCCGATTTCTCCGAACGGACCGTACCCGTGAGGAGGTACGCGACGTCGAGCTCGCGCGCGATCTGCTGCGGGGTTTTCGTGGTTTTCCTGTAGGGCGTCGAGCTCGCGCGCGCGATGACGGCGAGCGACGGAAGCGACGTGAGCTTCCCGCGCACTTCGTCGGCCACGCCGTCGGCGAAGTAGTCCTGATCCGCGGGGCCGAGGTTCTCGAAGGGAAGCACCGCGATCCGCGTCGGGCCGACAGGCGCGGAAGACGTCCGGTGCCGGGCGAGGAAAATGGCGGCGGCCGCAAGCGCCACCGCGAGCCCGAACACTCCGAAGAGCAGGAACCGTTGTCGTGGCGGTCGGGCAGCCGACTGCCCCGAGGCGCCAGCCGATGTTCCAAGTGCCGCCTGCGAAAGGCCGAATGCGATGTCCCGCGCGGACTGAAAGCGGTCCTCCGGTCTCTTTTCGAGGCAGTGCTGGACGAGCGCATCGAGGACAGGCCCCGAAGTCGCGGTCCCGGCAGGCTCAGCGGGCGTGGTTGGATCGTCGCGCAGGATCGCCGACATCGTCTCGGCCGCCGTGTTCCGGTGGAACGCCTGCCTGCCCGTCAGCATCTCGTGGAGAACCACGCCGAATGAGAAAATGTCGGAACGGTGATCGACGCGCAGGCCCTTGACCTGCTCGGGCGACATGTAGTCGAGCGTTCCCATGACGGTGCCCGGTTCCGTAGCCCCGGCGGGACGCCCCGGCAAGACGGAAGCCGTCGGCGCGCTCGTCTCCTCTCTCGTTGGCGGAGGCTCCTGCTGCTTGGCGAGGCCGAAGTCGAGGATCTTGAGATGACCCTCTCGGGAGATGAAGAGATTTTCGGGCTTCAAGTCGCGGTGGACGATCCCCTTCTCGTGGGCCGCCGCCAGGCCATTCACGATCTGGGTCGCATAGTCGATCGCGATTTTCTGCGGCAGCGCTCCGGAGTCGAGCCTGTCGCGCAACGTCTGGCCCGACAGCAGCTCCATGACCGCGTAGGAAACGCCCTCGTGAGTCCCGAAATCGAAGATTGCGAGGATGTTGGGATGCGAAAGAGCGGCGACGGCCTTCGCCTCGCGCTCGAAGCGGGCGAGGGCGTCGGGGTGACGGGCGATCGACTCCGGCAGCACCTTGATCGCGACGTCGCGATCGAGCTTTTTGTCGCGCGCCCTGTACACCTCGCCCATCCCCCCCGCGCCGATCGGCGCGAGGATCTCATACGGGCCGAGGCGGGTGCCGGGCGAAAGGCTCAGTAGGCATTCTCCTGTGGAAGGGATTCTATCGTTCCAGCGGGAACGGCGCGGTGGCGGTCGTCCTCCTACCGGCCCGACGTCCACGTCCCGCGGTGGAGCGGAGACGCCGACGGGTCCTTCGAATTGTTGTCGTTGATCGAAGCGAGCCCGGAGATCCCGGAATCGCCGCTCGTGATCTCGGCGAAAACAACGAGCGTGTCTTCCTGCGCCGGGTTGGCGCCCAGAAGGGAGAAGAGGTTGACGACCGTTGCCGTCTCCCCGACGCCGAGAGCCGCCGGCAGAGTGTACGTGCCCGTGACGGCACCCGCGGAGTCGTAGCCGGTCAGTTTGAGCGTCACCGGGTTCGCGACGAACGCGTGCGTCGAGGGATTCACGTAGCCCTCGTTGGTGATGAAAAAGTTCGTGTAGAGCTGCGGCGTACCCGCCTCGCCGCGCGTGTCTCGTGCGATGCCGACGAGGCCCTTCGGTTCGGTCGTCGTGAGCTCGTGGCCCGACGCCGACACGCCGATCGTGCCGTTGCATCCGTTGCTGTAGAAGCGCGCCTGGGCGCTGCCCTGCCCGATCTGGTCGAAGAGGCCCGCGTGCGGCGAGTTGAAGATCACGAGCATTCCGCCGATGACGCCGGCGCTCTCTTCCGAGCTCGTCAGGTCGCCCGGGATCGCGGGCCCGGCGGCCCGCAGGTCGTCGACGAAGTCGTCGGAGTGGAAGACGGCCCGCGGTCCGAGCGTGCCGGTCCCCTGCGCGACGATTCCGGATGCGGTGAGGCTGCCGACGAGCTCGACCGGAACGCCGCCGACGAGGACGTCGTAGTAGAAGTCCACCTGCGTGGCCGCGTTCGTGTCGTTGGCGACGTCCACGGCCGTTCGGAAAAGCGTGTTGCCGCTGCCGGTCACGCGGCCGACGACGTCGACTTCGACCCCGATGCCGACGGCCGGCGCCGGCCCCGACGAGAAGGCCGCGCGGATGCGCGAAGAATCGGGGCCGCGCCGGACCACCGCCGCGGAGGCGGCGGAGGCGACGAGCAGGAGGGCAAGCTGGGCGAGCGGATTCTTCATTTCTTCTCCTCCTCGGAATGCGGCTTTCGGGAGACCGGAGGCGCGACGGGCGCGGCCGGGGGGAGCACCTTGCCCACCTCCAGACCTAGCGCGCTCGCGGCCACGAAATGGTTTCGGGGAGTAGGGTCCGGTGTTTCGGAATACACGTCGCCGTAAGCGAAGATGCCCTCGATGCCCTTCGCCATCGTCACGTCGAATTCCAGGAGGTCCGCGCGTCCGGCAGGCATCGCTTCCACTCGATTGCAGATGGAAGCCTCACCCCCGGATTGCAGGCAGCTCCAGCCGGAAGCACGGGAGTTGACCTGCGACGCGCCATAGATCACCAGCGGCATTCGGACGTCCTCGGCAGGGTCCGGGCCGAAGTTCGCTACCGAAAGCGCGAGCAGGATTTCCGCAGGGTTGTCCGCCTCCGGCCGCATCTCGAGAACGGCGACCTCGACTTCCGCGCATTTCGGGTCCGGGGAAGCGACGAACATTCTCTGCAGGTTGGATCCGGACGAGAGGTTCTGCTCGACGACGAACTTTGCGTTCGGGCACGCATCGGCGAGAACGGCGGAGCGCCGCACGGAAAAGGCATCCGGACCGGGCGGCAGCGGCTCGGCCGCGACGGCGAGAATGCCGATCGGCTCGCTGATGCCGGGCGACGCGTTGATCGTCGCATGACCGTCGTCGGTCGCCGTCGAAACGACGAGTTGCGACACGACGCCCGCTCCCGCAAACGAATCCGCGAACCACACGTTGCCGTCGCCGCCCGCCGTGATGCCGCTCGCGTCCGCGTTCGCGTACGGAATCGGATATTCCGCGACCGTCTTGTCGGTCAGCCGCAGGCGACCGACGTTCGTCGCGTGCGTGAACCAGATGTTGCCGTCCGGGCCGGTCGTGATCCCGGGAAACCACGTGAACGACTCGGGGGGATTCGCGGCCGGGACCGCAAACGACTGGACGGCTCCATCCGGTCCGACGCGCACGATCCGGTGGTGCGCGCGCAGATCGGTGAAGTACGCCGCTCCGTCCCACCCGACCGTCAGGTTCTCGACGACGGCGCCCGCGGGCAGCGTGAACTGCTGGTAGAAGCCGCCGTCGGCGGAAAGATGGCCGAGAATCGTCGGCTTCTGCAGGAAGTTGAAATAGACGCCGCTGTCGGCGCCGCCCGCGATGAAGTACGGGTTCGACGGCACGGCGTAGCGGAAAAACGCGCCGTTGGCCGATCGTCGCCCAACCACGGGGTTGCCGTAGTCCGCGTACCAGACCGAGCCGTCCGGCGTCGTCGCGAGGTTGAAGAGCAGCGCGTGCTCATCGGCGGGAACGGGAACGGGCGTGTAGGCGCCCGAATCGAAGTCGATCTTCCCGAGCGCGTTCGCGGCGGGATCCACCATCCAGACCGCGCCAAACGCGTCGACCGCCTGCTGGCTCGACGTCGGCGTCGTCAGGTCCGTGCTCTGTGAAAATTCGAGATCTGGGCCGACGCGCTGCCCGCGGCGAGAAAAACGGCAAGAGCGACCCGTCTCATGATGGACTTTCAGCCTTGAGTTGCGCCGAGTTTAGCATGCCCGGTACCTTTCGGGACAAGGCTCCGGTCGTCCCCGTGACTGACTGGCAGCTCTCTTGCATTTCCGGCCAGGGGGCAGCGTGGATACGTGAAAACCATCTTGATCGCGGACGATCAGCCCGAGATCCTGGAGATCCTCGAGGTTTCGCTCTCGGATTTCGGGGACGATATCCGTCTGCGGACGGCGCGCAACGGGCGGGAGGCGATCGACCGGCTCGCGGAGGAGCCGATCGATCTCGTCGTCACTGACCTGGCGATGCCTGTCGTGGACGGGTTCCAGGTACTGGCCCACATGATGCGCAACTATCCGTCGATTCCCGTCTTCGTGATGACGGCCTACGGCACGCCGATGACGCGCCGCCGGCTGAACGAGCTCGGACCGCAAATCTTCGTCGAAAAACCGTTCGATCCGGCCCAGCTCGTCGACCGAATTCGGAACGTGCTGCGTGAGACGGCCAGAGGCCAGGTCGAAGGCATCACGCTGGCTTCTTTTCTTCAGCTCCTCCACCTCGAAGCCAAGACCTGCCTGCTGCGCGTCGGCTCGAACGGGCGGAGCGGCCTGTTGACACTCGCTTCGGGCGAGCTCGTCGATGCGCAGTACGGAGACCGAAGGGGCAGAGCCGCCGTTTTCGAGATCCTGGGGTGGGAAAGCGTGGAAATCCGGATGGACCCGAATGTTCGAGCCAGCGAGAAGACGATCGAGAAATCTCTCGAACACATTCTCCTGGGAGCCGCAGCGCATCGAGACGAGACCTGCCGGAAGGAAGGATCTGTCCCAGTCGACGAGGAGACTTCGCCGCCCCCGGAACCCGTGGAGCTCGTCCTCTCACACCTCGTCATGGATCTCGCTGGTGGAACGGCCGGCATCGAGAGCTTCCTTCAGGCCGTCGGGAAGACGCTGAAGTGGGATTCTGCTGTGCTCTGGACGAAAGTGAGCGGCCGGGACCTGTTGCGCCGCGAGAGCCTCTGGAGCCCCGACCCGGTTGTGAGGGAAGCTCTCGAGCTCCGCAGCGAGATCGACCTGACGAACCCAACGGAAGCGCCGGCCCAGGCGTGGGTAAGAGGGCGGGCGTCCGGTGCGGCCGATCCCGAGGATGCGGCCGCCCGATGCGGTTTTCACTCGGCAGCGGCCTTTCCCGTTCTGGCGGACGAGCAAGACATCGGCGTGATCGAGCTCCTGGGGATGTCCAGGCGCGAGCTCGACAGTCCGACGCTCGACTGGCTCACCGCGCTGGGTTCCCGGCTGCCGGCATTTCTCGGCCGCGCTCGATCGGACCAGCGGCGAGCGGATCTGATCGAGCGGGAGCAAGAAGCGCTCAACCGGATTCACGCGCACGAGGCTCGACTGTCTTTTCTCGCGGAGACGAGCGCGGTGCTGGCCTGCGCGCTGGAGGAATCCGTTCTGTGGCAGACCTTCGCTCGCCTCCTCGTTCCGCGCATCGCGGATTGGTGTGTTTTCGAGGTGATCGAGCCCACCGAGGAGCATCTCCTCACGGTCTTTCACCGGGACCCCGCCATGCTCGAATGGACCGAGGAGCTCCGCCTTCGCGGATCGCGGGCGTCCGAGCCCTGGTCGCCGGTTGCGCGAGTCCTTCGAACAGGAGTTGCGGAGATCTACGTCGGATCGGCGCTCGATCGAGATGCGGGGATTTGTTCACGCCTCGGCTTCCAGTGCGCCATGATCGTGCCGATCGCCGCACGTGCCCGAGTCTTTGGAATCGTGACTCTGGTTTCCGCCCCTCCGGCCGTGCCGTTTGGCCCGGAAGAACTGGCAATGGCCCAGGACCTGGGACACCGAATGGCGCTGGCGGTAGGCAACGCCCGGCGGGCCCGATCGCGGGCGGCCGCGCCGGGGATCGAGACCCCGATCGAGTCCTACCCGAGCCTCACGGGGTAATCGGCTTCGAACGGCTCCCCCCGGCGCCTTCCAGCGAGCCGGCGATGGCCCAGGCGGCGCCGGCGCACGTCGCCGTGATGAAGAACTCCAACCAGGGCTCGCGGATCGCCGGGCTGGCAACGACGCCCGGGACGGAGACCAGAAGCAGGAAGATGGTGATCATCGCCGCCTCGGCCGTCGCCGCCAGGCGAGGCAGGATTCCGAAAAGAATTCCGAGCCCGGCAGCGATGTGACCGGCGCCCGCCAGATAGGCAAAGCCCGTTCGGTAGGGAAGCCACGCCGGCACGGCCGCGACCGCGGCCTTGACATAAACGAAGTGCGAGAGCCCGACCATGGGAAGCGCGATCGCGTAAAGAGCGCGCGCCAGACGCATGCCCCCGGCTTCGGCGTCCGATTTCGCCAACAGGATCCAGCCGCCGGTCACGACCATCAGGTTCTGGCCGAAGTTCAGCCACAGGACCTCGACCGCGGGGTGCGCCGCGACGCGGGGAACGCCGAGCAGCAGGAGCTGCAGCGAGACGTTGACCGTGACGACGAGCGTCGCGACTCTGGCCGTGCGCGGCACCAGCATTCCCAGGCCGCCCGCGAGCAGCGTGAGGCCCGAGGCGTACGCGACGGCCTTTCCGCACGGGGCCCATGCCGGATAGAGTTTCCAGAGCAGCTCGAAATCCCCGGAGACGAGGCACAGCACCCCGAACCCCGCGAAGCTGACAGCGAAGATCACCTGTCCCAGGCGCGTCACGCGCATCGATGGACCTCCTGCTTTTTCCAGGGCGACTCTGCAACCGCGCGAGGTCGGTAGCTATATCCACTTCTCTTCGAAGCGACATAGCCACTCTCTCTTCCGGCAAGGAGCGCGGGTTGCGGTTTTCGGGGCGGGCGCTAGAAGTCCGCTCGCCTCAGCTCGGTCGAGCTGCTGTCGTGGGTTCCGTTGTCGATTTCAACGGAGAGCGCCTCGATCGTGGCTACCCCGGACGTGACGCTGACATAGACGAGGATCGTGTCCTCCGCAGCAGGCACGCCGAGCGCAGTGAGCACGTTGCCGAGGACGGCGGTCTGGCCGGGAGCGATGTTGGAAATCGTCACCGGGGTTCCGGCCGGCGCGCCGGTCGAGTTCGAGTACGCCGAGACCTGGACGTTGACGGCTGTGACCGTCCCGGTGCCCGTGGGCGTCAGTCCCACATTGTTGATGAAAAGATTCGAATAGACCTGCGGACCCGGTTTTCCGAGCGTGGTGCGGAACGTTCCCACGAGCTTCGTCGGTTCGGAGGTCGTGATCTCGTGCCCCGTCGCCGAGACGCCGATCGTTCCCGAGACGTCTCCGGCGGAAAGCGTCCGGTAGAAATTGGCCGAGGCGCTGCCCTGGCCGACCTTCGTGAACCCGTTGAAGACGAGCAGAACCGAGCCGAGAAATCCGTCGGCCTCGGTGCCCGAGGTCAGCATTCCGGCCTTCACGAGCGAGTCGACGAAGTCGTCGCTGTGATAGTTCGAGTGGCCACGCGCATTCCCGCCGGTCCCCTTCAAAACGAGCGCTCCCGCCGACGAGATGCTTCCCGATACGGAGATCGGCGCCTGTGTCGCGCTGTCGTTTCCGTCGAGGTAGAAGTCGATCTCCGTCGCGGTCCCGGTGTTGTTGGAAACGTCCAGGGCCGTCTTGAAGAGGATTCCGCCGGAGCCGGCCAGGCGCCCGATGATGGGATTGTTGTAGTCGGTGTACCAGACGGCGCCGTCCTGCGTGATCGCGATGCTGTACGGCTTCGCGTTCGTCTCCGAAGCCGGGACGGGATAGGCCGTGTAGTTTTGCGACGGAAGCTCGATTTTTCCGATCGCGCCGTTCGTCGGGTCGGTGATCCAGATGTTGCCGGAGGGATCGACGGCCTGCGAGCTCGCGTTGCCCGCGAAATTGATCGGTGTCGAAGTGAAACCGGGGATCTGCGCCGAAGCCGAGCCGGCGACGAAACACGCGATCAGCGCCATCCGCTTCATGGGCCCTCCTCAGACTCGGGAAATTGTCCGAAGTTTAGCACGCCCGTTCGACAGGCTCACTTCAGTCCGCAGATCAAGTACAGGTCCGAGAGCTCGCGCGTGAAGTTGTAGGCGTACGATTTTCCATCCGCCGACATCGCGATCGTCCAAATTCGGGTGACGCCGGCGGGGTCGGCTGGCATCAGCTCCAGCCAGGGCGTGCGTTTTCCGGTGACGATGTCGAGGCGAAACACCCGCGCCGGAACCTCGTTCCGCTTGAAGACGAACAGGGAATGTCCGTCGTCGGCCCAGCGGATGATGACGTCGTCCTCTTCGAACCCGGGAACCGCCCGCGGTTCTCCACCCTCGGTTGGAAAGACCTGCGTCGTGCTGCCCTTCGGGCTGCGATGGTTCAGCGCGACCAGCCTGCCGTCCGGCGAAATCGGTATTTCGCCGATGTAAGCGTCGAACCCGTCCGGCGAGATTTGCCGGTAGCTCTTCCCTTCGAGGTCGATCGAAAAAACGCGGGTTTGACCGTTCGAAAGGATTCCGCTCTCGAGAATTCGGCGGCCGTCGGGAAACAGCCATCCCCCCCCGATGTCGATGGGAGCCGGAATCCGCTTGGTCTCTCCCGCGCCGGTCGGAACGAGAAGGAATGTGTTCTTGGATCCCAGCGCCTGCGCGAGGACCCATTTTCCGTCTGACGAGAAATCGCTCGCGACTCCCGCTCCGAGGCGGATCGCGGGCGAGCCGTCGGTCGCCCGGAAGTAGAAGACGTCGCCCGGCCCGATGCCGAGATTGCCTTCCGAGAGGAGAAGCGCGCGGCCGTCGGCCGAGATATCGGCGACGCGGCTGCTGTCGTGCCAGGCGAGATCGCTTTCGCGCGAGGCCGCCCCCCGATACATCACGCTCGACTGGCGGCGGACGAGGCTGACGAGGAGATCGCCGTTCCGGGAGATGTCCTGGAGCGTCATCGCTCCGGCCGCGCGGTAAACGAGCCGCCGCCCGCCGGTGGGAGTGACGGCCCAGAGATTCGTCGCGCCTCCGGGCTCGCCCGACGTGAACCAGACTTCCTTGCCGCCGGCGCCCCAGGCCAGACCCGAGGCATCGTCTTCACCCAGGACTTTTTTCGCGCCCGCACGGTCCGCGAGGAAGACGGAGGAGCCGGACCACGGAGGCAGGCCCGCGGCGACGGCCATCCGCCTGCCGTCCGGAGAGATCCGCAGGAAGCGCACGCTGACGTGCTCCTCGAGGAGCGGCTTCCCTTGCGGAAACTCGATCACGAACTTCACTCCCGAATCCAGACGAACGATCGCGAGCGCGCTCCCGTCGGGACTCCAGTCGGCATCCAGGACGTTCTCGAGGAGCTCGCGGGGCGAGCCGCCGGCGAGCGGAACGCGCGCGAGCGTGCCGTGCATCTGGCCGGTCCAGAGGCGGGGATGGAGCTTCAAGGCGAGCTCGTCTCCGGAAGAGATCGACAGGAGCATCGCGTCGCCGATTCCGAGCGGCCGCGACTCCTGCCCGGCCAATCCGACGGAATAGATCTCCGAAGGCTTTCCCTCCCACTGGGCGGAATACACGACCGTCTTGCCGTCGGCCGCGAATCGGGCGGTCGTCGCGGCGCCGCGCCGGAACGTCAGCCGCTGAAAAGACGGCGAAGCCGCCGGCGGGCGGAGGCCGCGATCGAGGAGGACTCCGGCCGCGAGCACGGCAACCGCGGCCGCAGCGAGCATGGCCGTCCGAACCGCGGGGCGTTGCCATCGGGACGCCGGGGCCGCCGCGGCCCGACCGCTCGCGGTTCCGACGGCGCTCTCCGAGATCGTTTCCAGGGCGAACGCCACATCGCCGGCGGAGTGGAATCGCGCTTCCGGCGATTTCTCCAGGCAGTGGCGCACGATCCGGTCGAGCGCCGGCGAGACGTTGCGTCCCGACTCGAGGAGCTCCGGCGGCTCGTCCTTCAGGATGGAGTTCATCGTCTCGACCTGGGAGTCGCCCTTGAACGCGCGCCGGCCCGACAGCATCTCGTAGAGGATCGCGCCGAAGGAAAAGATGTCGGTCCGCGCGTCGAGCTCCCGCGCCCGAACCTGCTCCGGAGACATGTAGCCGATCGTCCCCATCACGGTTCCCGGCTCCGTGCCGGCGGGAGTCGTCGGCGCGCTCGTCTGCGCGGTCTCGCGGCTGACGACCTTCGCGAGACCGAAGTCGAGGATCTTCACGCGGCCGTCGGAAGTGAGGAAGACGTTTTCCGGTTTCAAATCCCGGTGGATGATTCCCTTCTCGTGCGCGGCGGCGAGGCCCCGGGCGATCTGAATACCGATCTCGACGGCCTTTCGCTGCGGTAGAGCGCCCCCGTCGAGGCGGCCGCGCAGGTCTCCTCCCTCGAGCAGCTCCATGACCGCGAAGGAAACGCCGTTCGAATTGCCGAAATCGTGGATCGCGAGGATGTTCGGGTGGTTCAGCGCCGCGACGGCTTTGGCTTCCCTCTCGAAACGGGCGAGCATGTCGCGATCGGCGGAGAGGGATTCGGGCAGCACTTTGATCGCGACGTCGCGGTCGAGCTTCGTATCGCGCGCTCGGTACACTTCTCCCATACCGCCGGCACCGATCGGAGACAGGATTTCGTACGGCCCCAGCCGTGTGCCGGATGCCAGGCTCAAGCGGTGCCCCTCAATTCAAAATTCGTCATTCAGAATTCAATTCTTTGTCCAGTGGACGCGATTCTATCGCCGCGCGTTATCTTCCTCGGGAACAATGCGGCTGCAGCCGCCCGGCTAGGGGTTCGTCATCTGCCAGATGTCGCCCTGGCTGTCGTCCCTCACGAAGTAGAGGGTCCGGTCGTCCCGCGAAAGGGCGAATGCGCCGCCCGCCCCGAATCGAAAATCCAGCGGCGCGAGACCCGCCGACTGGCCGACCGGCGTCGTTCGACCGTCCTTCGTGTCCAGCAACGTGAGGCGCCCTTCGTTCAAGTAGAGCAGCCTGCGGCCGTCGGACAGCCAGAGCGGCGAGACCCCGGCGCGGGTCATCGGAAGGAACTCGCGAGTGCCGAGCGCGTAGGTGACGATCCCTGGAACCGCGACCCCATTTGCGTGCCAGATCTCGCCGACGAGCCGCTCGCCGTCGGGAGACCAGTCGTTGGCGAAAAACGTGTCGCCCGCGGCGTTGACCTTCGGCAGAGGAACGCACGCGGGGGAGCTGGAGTGTTTCGTCATTTCCAGGATGCACGTGTCGGTCGCCGAGAGCACGAGCAGCCGCGAGCCGTCCGGCGACCAGCGGCCTTCGACGGCGCCGCCGGGCAGCGAGGTCGCGCGCGTCAACTGGCTGCCGTCCGAACGAATCTTCCAGATCTGATAGCCGCCGCCGTCCCGATTGGAGTGGAACGAGACCCACCGCCCGTCGGGCGACCATCGGGCGCCGCGCCGCCGGTCGCGGTCCGACGTCAGCTGCTGAAGTCCCGACCCGTCGAGCCCCACGAGAAACAGGTTCTCCGTGGGCTGCGCCGACGTGAACGCGACGGACCGGCCGTCCGGCGACAGGCTCAGGCTCTCGATGCCCTGCGACCCCTCGTAAACCCGGTCCGGAGACCCCGTCAGCGCGGCGGCGGCCGGGTCGAACCTCGCTTTTTCCACGGCCATCCGCCGCTCCAGCGCCGCATAGAGGAGCCGGCGGCCGTCCTTCGACACCGACATTTGCCCGCTCCAGAGCGCGGGAACCGTCAGAGGCTGCGCAGGACCGGTGATCCTCCCCGTCCGCTCCGAGATCGGAACGCGCCAGAGCGACGTGGCCCCGGCCCGGTCGCTCGCGAAGTACAGGCTTCGCCCGTCCGGCGCCCAGACCGGGTCCCAGTTGAGGGCGTTGTCGGAAGTGACTGCCACCGGAGCGGCTCCGCCGGCCGCGATCGTCCAGATCGTGCGGCGGGCCGTGCCCTTCGGCAGGCCCCAGTACGCGATCCGATCCCCGTGGGGCGACCAGCTCGGCTGGACGGCGTCGTCCGCCGGAAGCCGGTTTCGCTCCCCCGTCGCGACGTTCAGGATCCACAGATCGCTCGACCTCTCCCGGATCGACGCGTCGAACACCCCCTCGCTCGCGAAGGCGATCTTCGAACCGTCGGGCGACCACGACGGATTGAAACCGAAGTCCGTGAGGCGCCGAACCGACTCGCCCGTGGCCCCCATCACGAACAGGCCTCCGCCCTGCCGCTCGGATCGGAACACGATCTGCTCGCCGTCCGGCGAGAACGCGGGTTGATCGTCGTCGAACTTGCAGTCCGCGGTCAGGTCGATCGCGTTGCGGCCCCCGATGCGCTGGAGAAAGACGTCCCTGTTTCCGGCCGCCGTGCTCACGAACGCGAATGTCCGCCCGTCGGGCGACAGGCTCGGAAAGGTCTCGAGCCCCGGCTGGAACGTCAGCTGAGAGAACTCCGTCGAAGGAGGTCCGCCCCGCGCGCCGATCCACCGAAAGCCGCCGGCGAGCCACGCCATTCCCGCGCCCAGGAGCAGCGCCGCGGCGATCGCGAGCCACGCGGGAAACTTGCGGCTCGCGCCCGCCTCCGCCGGCGCAGCGAGGGAAGCCGCCGGGGACGCCGAATGTTCGGGAGGCATCGCCTCCGCCAGGTGGTCCCGCAGCATGGCGATGTCCCGGGCAAGGTCGTCGGTCGAGACGTAGCGCCCGTCCGGCAGCTTGCTCAAGCATCGCGCGACGATCCACCGGAGGGCCGTCGGCACGGACGCGTCGTCCGGCGAAATCGGCTGGGGCCCGTCGTGAAGGATCGAGGCGAGCGTGTCGACCGCCGTCTCCTTTTGAAACGCGCGCCGGCCGGTTGCCATCTCGTAGAGGATCGCGCCGAAAGAGAACTGATCGGAGCGGTGGTCGGCCGACTCCATCTTGGCCTGTTCGGGCGACATGTAGCCGACCGTGCCGACGATCATTCCCGGCTCGGTCGGAAAGACGACCCGCACGGTGGGGGACCGGGCCGCGAGCGGTTTCTCCGGCGCGAGCTTCGCGATTCCAAAATCGAGGATCTTCACCTGGTCGTCGCGCGCGACCATGACGTTCTCCGGCTTCAGGTCGCGGTGAAAAATGCCCGCGTCGTGCGCGCACGCCATCCCCTGAGCGATCCCCGAGGCGATCTTCAGGAGGCGGCGAATCGGCAGCGGACCGGCGCCGAGAATCTCGCGCAGGCTCTTGCCGTCGATCAGCTCCATGGCGAAAAAAAACGAACCCTCGTCGCGCCCGATGTCGTAGATGGTGACGATGTTCGGGTGGTTCAGGGCCGAGGCGGACCGCGCCTCCTGCTCGAAGCGGGCGAGGACCCAGCCGTCCTGCGAGAACGTCGCGCGAAGGACCTTGAGCGCGACGCGCCGCCCGAGCCGGCGGTCCTCGGCGCGGTACACCTGCCCCATCGCGCCCTCGCCGACCGGGTCGAGGACTTCGTAGTGCCCAAGGCGCGTTCCCGAAGGGAGGCTCACCGATTTCTCCAGTGGGGCGATTCTACGCTTCTCAGTCTCCCCCGCGGGCGCTCTCGTAGGCGACGCCGTCCTCGGTCAGGCCGATGAGCCTCGTCGCCCGGCCGCTCGAACCGATCTCGAAGCGAAGCCGGAACGTCTCCTCTCCCTCGAGTCCGAACGTGGAACCGAAGAGAGGAACGAGGCGGGTCGGCGCGAGGTCCCGGTAGCGGATCGAGAGCGTGTTGCCCTCGCGGCGCACGGTCCTCGGGCCATAGCTCCCGACGTATCGATCGGCCTGCTCGGCCGACAGTGTCGCGGGTTGCAGGCGCGCCTCGACCGAGGTCCTCGCCCAGTCGAGCTGCGCCTTCTGCCGAGGATCCGAGGCAGAGGAAGAAAGGGCGGCCAGCGCCCGGCCGTACGCGACGTCGCGCGCGGACGCTTCCGGAGAGGCGACGTCGGGCGCGACGCCCGAGCCTTCCCAGTTCGTCTTCGTGACGGGATTCACCGACCGGGCCGTCGGAACGAACACCTGGAACGGACCTCCGAGCGGAAAGAAATCACCCGGATTCGCTCCTCCCCCCGTGCGCTCGCCGACGATCGTCGCCCTTTTCAGGGCTTGCAGGTCGTAGGCGAACTCCTCCGCGGCGGAGAACGTGCGACGGCTCGTCAGCACGAAAACCGGGATACGGGTCAGCTTCTTTCCGCGGACGACCTCGTTCGTCCAGAACTGCTCGATGTTCGCCGAACCGCTTTGGCCGCGGGACTCCCTGTCGTTCAGGTGCGTCCGGGTTTCGAAGAGGTACGACGCGAGGAAGCCGATCATCGCGCCGTCTCCCCCTCCGTTGTTCCGCAGGTCGAAGATCAGCGCGTCGCAGTTCGCGATCAGGTTCATCGCGGCGACCGCCGTGTCGCCGCCCATGCCCGGGTCGTCGAAGGAGCGCAGGTCGATGTACCCGACGTTTCCTTCGAGCCGAGCGGCCGTCTCGAAACCGAAGTTGTTCCGGCGTTGATTTTCGCGGTCGCGCCGCTCCCGGTCTCCGTCGTCCGCCGGAGGCTTCGCCGAGATCCATTGAACGACGAGGTGGCGGTCCCCCGCGACGCCCTGCATGTCGCGCGTGATGGCCTGTGCGAAATCCGAATCGCTCCGCTCGCGGGAATACGCGCCCGATTCCTTTTTCGCGAGAATCGTCTCCGCCGCTTTCGCTCCCTTCTCCGCGAAGACGTACTTCTCGCGGAGCAGGCTCGCGAGCCTGTCGACGGCGGCTTCCCGCACCGAAGCGGACGCGCCCTCCGGCGCCTGCGCCCGCGCGGCCGAAGCCGTTGAGAACAGGAGCGCGCATCCCAGGGCAAACCGGTTTCGCCTTCGACTCATGGGGCCTCCCCAGGCGACGGTACGAGAGGGCGGGAGGATTCGCTATCGAATTGTTGCAGCCCGCGGGAACAATTCCGCCTCCCCTGCGTAGGGTGTGCTGGAGGTACTTCGATGCGCAGAGCCTTTCTCTTCCTCGGCGCGTTCCTGCTCGCGGCGGCGGCCCTCGCCCAACCGAGCCCCTTTTCCGCCGACTTCGCCTCTGGCGGCAAGCTGCGAATCCACGCCCGCTCCGGCGAGGTTCACATCGTCGGCACCGACCAGAACAAGATCTCCGTCGAGGTGAGCGGCAAGAAAGCGAACCAGGCGGGCGACCTCCAGGTTCGGATGAAGGAGAAGGGCGGCGCGACGGAGCTCCGCGTCTCCGGCGGCCCCAAAAATGAAATCACCCTGACGATCCGAATCCCGCGCGACACCGACCTCTACGCGCGCATCCCGTTCGGGGAGGTTCACGTCGAAAACGTCCTCGGCAACAAGGACATCGAAATGCACGCCGGCGACCTCACGGTCGCCGTGGGAGCCGCGGCCGCGTACGCGCGCGTCGACGCGTCGGTCTACACCGGAGAACTGGACGGCGCGGCCTTCGGCGAGGAGCACGGCGGCCTGTTCCGCTCGTTCAAGAAGAGCGGAAGCGGCAAGTACCGCCTGCACGCGCACGTGGGGGCGGGGCAGCTGACCCTGGAGTAGAGTTCGATTCGATCTGGTATGATCCTGGTATGAGATCGCATACCAAATCCAGCATTACGCTGCCGCCGGCGGAATTGAAGCTCGTCGTCTCTCTCCAGGCGAAGCTCAAGGCGAAGACGAAAGTCGAGGTCGTGAGGCGGGGACTGCAGATGCTGCAGGACGAGACGGACCGCGAAAGCCTGCGGGACGCTTACCGGAAGGCCTCGCTCGCGACGCGCGCTTCGCTCGCCGACGAGTTGCCCGAGCTCGACCATCTCGCCTCTGAAGGGCTCGAAGGGCTCGACGAGTCGTGAAGGTCGAGCGCGGAACGCTCTACCTGGCAGACCTGAGCCCCCGCCTCGGTACAGAGGCCGGCAAAATCCGCCCGGTCCTCGTCATCCAAACCGACCTTCTCAACGTCGTCGGCCATCCCTCGACCTGGGTTCTGCCGTGCACGACGCGGCTCGCCGGCGACAACATCCTCCGTGTCTCGCTGCCCCGCCGGATCGCCGGTAACCGAGAGGACTGCGAAATCATGATCGACCAGAGCCGCGCGATCGACAACCGACGCTTCGTCCGCCACTTGAAGCCGCTGCCCGCCCTGATCCTTCGCGAAGTGGAAGAAAAGCTCCGCCATCTCGCGGAGATCTGAGGAAGCCGGATCGACAAAGAAAAGGGCCGGCCCCGCGGCCGGCCCGAGATCTCCACCGGCGGGCGGGTTTACATCTTTTTCTTGTCCGACATCACGGTGACGGATTTCGCCATCATCTTGCCGTCCTTCATGTCGCACTTGACGCTGGCCATGGCGCCTTCCTTCATCTCGCCGGTGACTTTCGTGGAGTCGTCCCAGTAGCAGGTGGATTCCTTGCCCTTGGCATCCTTCATCATCATCATCTTGCCGGCCTTGTCCATCTTCGTGATGGTTCCCTTGCAGGCGACCATGTTCGAAGCCGCCATCTTGTCGTCCTTTTTCATCGAGCCGGACTTCATGGCGTCGTCGGCAAGGGCGACCGCGCCGGTACACAGGAGAGCCGAGAGGGCGAGTGTTGCGAGTCGTTTCAAGGGAGTCCTCCTTCGGTTGTCGCCGCGCGGGATGCGCGGAGACTCGTATCGAAGGATTCTACGGCGGATCGGGAAAAACGGATGGGCCGACCCGGCGGTCAGCCGGCCGGAACCGAGTAGATCGCCGGCTCTTCGAGCTTCTCGGCGTCCGGGGCGCCGGACTTTTCGTCGAACCGGCTCCACTGGGCGTTGCCAATGAAATAGAAGCGGCCCTTCGCGACGACGCCGAGCGTCGGCTCGGAAATGCGCGGGTCGTTCCACTCGAGCGTCTCGGAGCCGACGATCTTCTCGGCCCCCCGCGTCGAGCTTCAGGCGCACGACGCGGTTCGGCCGGGCGAGGTTCTGGGTCACGAAAAGCGAATCGCCCGAGCGGTCCAGACCGTCGAGGCCGGTGAGAAAAATCGAATCCGGCGCGTCGACGTCCTCGACCTTTTTCGTCGCGATGTCGACCCGCGAAATCCCGCTCCCGTAATCCGCGACGAGCAGCGCTTTCCCGTCCCGCGTCAACGCCATCCCCTGCGGAGACCGGAACGTCCCCGGCGGCACGAAGACTTCCGCAGCGTCGGCCCCGGAAGAAATCCGGTAGATCGCGGAATCGACGCTGTCCGAGACGAAGACTCCTCCCGCGCCGTCGAGCGCGAGGTCGTTGCGCGACGTGCGGGCCCGGCCCCCGGGAGGTCGACGCGGCGCAGGAGCTTGCCGGTCTTCAGGTCATACACGTCGACACGCGACTTTCCTTCGAGTGCGCTCTCGAACCCCTGCATCTGGGGAATGGCCGCGGTCGCAGCCCAGAGAACGCGGCGTTCCGGGTCGACCCGCAGGGCGAGGACGCCCCATGCGCCCGCGCTCGCGTCGACGAAATCCGAAACCGATCCGTCGGGCCGGCGGCGTAGGATCTTTCGGCGGTGGACGCTGCTGACGAAGAAATCGCCGGCGGCCGGATCGAAGGCGATCCCCTCCGTCAGCAGGTCCTTCTCGCGCAGCTTGAACTCGAGGCGGGCGCGGGCGACGGCAGGTCTCGCGGACATCTTCGCGAGCGCGGCTTTCACGGCGGCGTACTCCGGCGAGGACCGGAGCGCCGCGAGCTCTCCGCTCTCCTCGACGCCGAAGTCGATGCCGCGATCGAGCAGGTGGACGAGCGCCGCGGCCGACTCGCGGAACCGTCCCGTCCGCGACGCGGCGAACGCGACGTTGAGCTCGAACGAAGCGCGGCCGGGACGAAGGACGAGCGCCTCGCTCGATTTTCGGTATGCGGTTTCGTAGTCCTTCGCGCGGTACGCCGCCCGCGCCTCGTCGGCCAGCGACCGGGCCGAGGACCCGGGAGCCGCGGCAGCCAGGACGGCAAGGAGCGTGGAAAGAAGAATCGACGCGGGAAGGAAAGTCTTCATCGGGAGATTCTAGCCGCGGGGCGCTCGACCGGCTGTCGGCTTCCTGCTCCGAGCGGATCGCCGGCCGAGCCCCCTTTACCGAGCCGCTTCAGGCGGCCTTCTGCTCCCGCGTCGGGGCGGCGGCCCGGCGAAGCACGAGCGGGCCCGCGCCCAGGAGCAGCCCGGTCGCGAGCGAGGCGAATCCCCATCCCGCGCCCGACCCGAAGATCCCGAGAGCGCTGTCGAGCGAGAGCGCGCCGGGGCCCGCGAACGCAACCGCCACAGCGGACGCGGCGAGAACCAGCGGGTATTCGTAGCCGCCGCTCGGGTTGAAGAAGCCCTTTGCGAGGTGCACGCTGACGACCGCGACGAGCATCACCGCGACGATCGCCGCCGCCGCGAGCGGAGTCCCGAACCCGGCGGCGAGCAGCAGTCCGCCTCCCGCCTCGGCGAGACCCGAGAGAACCGCCTGCACGCGCCCCGGCCGGAATCCGAGCTGTTCCAGAAACGAGCCCGTCCCGGCGAGGCCGTACCCGCCGAACCACCCGAAGAGCTTCTGGCTTCCGTGGGCGGCCAGCGTCAGGCCGACGACCGTGCGCAAAACCAAAATTCCGAGATCCATGTTTACCTCCTGCAGCTATCTATTGGATATCTGCTGTCATTTCGATAGTGATATTGCCAAACTCGCTTCCCTTTGTCAAGCACCTTCCCAACGGGAAGCATAAGTGATAGGATGCCAAGGAGATGGGAAAACGGATCGACCCCCAGTGCCGCGCGTTCCAGAGCGCAATCCAGGTCCTCAGCCGCCCGTGGAACGGGCTCATCCTCGGCCTGCTGCAGGGAGGGTCGCTGCGTTTCAGCGAGCTCGAGGAGCTCTCGCACGGCCTCGGACCCAAGACCCTCTCCGGCCGCCTGAAGGCGCTCGAAGTGCGCGGGCTGATCGCGCGGTCGATCGAGCCGGGCCCCCCCGTCCGCGTGTCCTACACCCTGACCGCAAAAGGCCAGGCTTTCGAGAAAGTCACCGAGGCGATCGAACGATGGGGACGGGACCTCGTCGCCGACGAGGTCGCCGCGGCTCCCGTCCTCAGTGCTCCAGCTGCGCGGTCCAATTCAAGACGACGGTGAGCGATGACCGATCCGTCTCGGAGACGGGGAGGAGCAGCAGGAATCTCTTTCCGTCCGGCATGACGTCCCAATCACGCGCCTGGGAGCCCGGGTACGCTTCCTCCAGCTGAGCTCGCGACATCGAGAACAGCGGCGAAGGAATCGAGAGCCGGGGCGTTCCGCCGTTCGCCTCGAACGACACCGACATGAGCTTCGCTTCGGGCGAGACGAAGAAAATTTCCTTTCCGTTCGGATTCCAGCGGCTCGCGGCGCCACCGTTGACGGAGACTTGCTGCCGCCCCGAGCCGTCTGGAAATCTCTGAACGTAGACCTCGCGGCGGCCCGACTCGGCCGACGTCGAGAGCAGCCACCCGCCGTCCGGAGAGAGCGCGAATTCACGCGACTGCTCGGAGCCTCTCAGGTGCTGCGGAGCGGCGGACGACCCGACGGTGAGCACGTCGAGGCCGGAGTGGTTCGGGTCGTGGTTCTGGAAGAGGATGAACCGCCCGTCGCGGGACCAGTCCTCGCTTTCCTTGTCGTACGGCGTGCGGGCGACGACCTCGTCGGGCTTCGAGCCGTCGGCGGTTCGAATCGCCAGATCGTAGGGGCCCTCCCGGTCCCAGCCATGAACGAATCGAGAGCCGTCGGGCGACCAGACGGGACTCCCCTCCTCCTCGACGCCCGAGCCGCTGCGCGCCGCCGTCCCGCGTTCGAGGTCGAGCATCCAGATGTCGTCGTCGCCCCGCTCCGGGCTTCGCCTCATCAAGAGCGCCCGGCGGCCGTCCGGCGAGATCGAAAGTCGTCGGTCGTATTCCTGCGGCGGCCCCACCTGAGAGAGCTCGCGCCCGCCGCGGTCGACGAAGACCAGCCGCCGCAGCTTCGGCGGGTCGGACCGGAAAGCCAGGGTCTCGCCCTCGACATGGGTGTTCGGATTCACGATGCTCCCTTCGATGTACGGGCGCCCCAGAATCGCCGTCGGCTCCCCTCGAAGAGACAAGCTCGCCGCGTCGAACGGCTGCGCGTAGATCGCGCCCGCGATCGTGTACAGGAGATACCCCTGCGAGACTCCGACCAGGCCATCCGCGGCGACGATGCGCCTGGCCTTCTTCCCGTCGGGCTTCCCATCGATCGAGGCCGAAGCGATCCACCCCTGATGGCTTTCCTTGCCGGCCTTCGTTCGAATGAAGAACAGGAAACGCCGGCCGTCGGGGAGGAACATCGGCCAGAGATGGGCGACCTCGCCCGCGCCCCGGTCGAGCGAGGTGACGGCCGAGGGCGTGCCGCCCGATGCGGGCACCTGAAAGATGTCGCTTCCGTAAAACGACGTGAAAACGAGAACGCCGGACGAGCCCCAGGAAAGACCGAACGAATTCTGCGTGGGGCAGACGGGCGCCGCTGTCCCTCCTGCAAGGGCGATCCGCGTCAGTGCGCGGCCGACCGGCAGGACGAGGGAGCGCCCGTCGGGTGACCATGCGAGGCTGAGCGCGGCGGTCACGTCGCCGACGCCTTCGAGCTGGCGCGGCTCCACGGAATCGATCGGACGGATCCAGAGTCTGTCGATTCCCGAGGCGTCGGCTCCCGCGAACGCCAGGGAACGGCCGTCCGGCGAAAGAGCGGCCGCGCCGATCGCGGTACCCGGCGAGGGAATTTCGAATCGGATCGAGCCCGACTCGGCGCCCGGGCGTGAGAGAAAGCGGCGCGAAACAAAGGCCGACCCGACCGCCGCAGCGACGATCGCCGCGACCCAACCGAGCCGCTCGCGGCTTTTGCGCCGCGAGACGACGCGGCTGGCCGCCGCCGGTGAGGCGGCCGAGAATGCCGCCTGCGAGCCCGCCTGCCCGATCCACTCGAGCTCGCGTTGAATGTCGCGCGCGCTCTGCCATCGGTCTTCCGGGTCCTTCGCGAGACACGTCCGGATGACCCGCTCCAGCGCCGGAGGCGTCAGCGGAACGACGGCGGAGATGGGATCCGGCTCCTTCGACATGATCGCGGTGACGAGGGAAGCGCGGCTCTCGCCCGAAAAAGCCTTCTTTCCTGTCGCCATTTCGTACAGCACGCAGCCGAACGCAAAGATGTCGGTGCGCGAGTCGGCCTCTTTGCCTTCGAGCTGCTCGGGCGCCATGTACTGGAAAGTCCCCATGACGGTCCCCTTCTCCGTCAGCGGCCGGGAGGGAGCTGCCTGCGTCGGAAGCGAGGACACATCGGCAAGCGGCTCGGTGGCCGCCGCGATTTTCGCGAGGCCGAAATCGAGCAACTTGACGCCTGACTTCGTCAGCATGACGTTGCCGGGCTTCAGATCCCGGTGGACGATTCCCGCTCGGTGCGCGCGGTCGAGCGCTCCGGCGATCTCGATGCCGAACTTGACGACCTGGTCGGGCGGGAGGGGGCCTCTGTCCAGCCGGTCGGCGAGAGACTGCCCTTCGAGCAATTCCATGACGAGAAAATCGACGCCGCCCTCCGAGCCGACGTCGTGGAGCGTGCAGATGTGCGGATGCGTCAACTGCGAGATCGCTTTCGCTTCGCGCTCGAAGCGGTGGCGCAGCTCCGGGCTCGCCGAGAGGTGCGAAGGAAGCACCTTGATCGCGACGTCGCGCCCGAGCCGCGTGTCCTTCGCCCGGTAGACTTCTCCCATTCCCCCCGCGCCGAGCGGCGAAAGGACTTCATAGGGCCCCAGCCGCGTTCCCGCCTCCAGCGTCATCGCACTCCCTTGACGAGATAGAGCGTCGAGAGCGCGCGGTCGAAGTCGTACGCGTAGGAACGGCCGTCGCGCGCGACCACGACCCCGTAGCCACCCTCGACGCCGGCGGGATCGGACAGGGGAAAGCTCCTTCCAGAGCTCGCGGCGGCCCGACTCGACGTCGATGCGGTACACGGGAATCGGGAGCTGGTTTCGGCGGTAGACGAAAATGGAACGCCCGTCTCCGCTCCAGCCGGAGATCACATCGTGCTGCTCGGCCCCCGCCAGGTCCTTCGGCGGACCGCCGTCGATGGGAAAGATCTGGAACGACATGCTGCCCGGGTCGCCGTGAATCGCGAAGAAGCGAGAGCCGTCCGGCGAGATCGGCCGGTTGCCAAAGAACCCGTCGTAGCCCGGCGGCGTCACGGGCCGGAGCTTCGGCGCGTCGATCTCGGCGACGAAGAATCGCGGCAGCTCGCCGGCGCGCTTGCCGAGAATCAGCATGCGCTTGCCGTCCGGGAGCAGCCAGGCGCTCCGGAGCATCTCGAGCTCCGGAATCTCGATCATCCGCGGGCTTCCCGCGCCCGTCGGCGTGAGCACGATCCGGTTCCGCCGGACGGTTGCCGCGCGGATGGACTCCCCCGAGGGGCTGCCAATGACGAAACGGCCGTCGGAAGAAAACATCGTCGCGAAGCCTTCGCCGAGTTTCACGGCGGGCGAGCCATCGGTCGGGCGAACGTAGATCGACCCCGCCGCAGCGGCGCCCCCGCCGAACTGGTCGAGGAGGATCGTCCGGCCGTCCGGCGAAAGGTCGGAGGCGTAAGAGGCCGAGAGCCAGCCGATCGGGCGCTCTGCGGCGTCTTTTTCTCCCCGGAAGAGGACGTTGCTCGTGAATTCGACCGCTTCGAGCAGAAGCGTGCCGTCTGCCGACCGGTCGTGGATCCGGAATGTTCCGGCGAGCCGAAGCACAGCCCGGTCCCGCCCCCTCGTCGAGACTGCATGGATCGTCGAGCTCTGGTCGCCGTCGACTTCGGAATACCAGATCTCATCTCCCCTTTTCGACCACGCGATCCCCGAGTCGCTCGCGAGGGGCGCGAGGACCTTCTTCCCGGCATGGAGATCGACGACGCAAAGCGCGTTGCTCACGATGCTCGCTCCGGAGCTCGAAGCCTCGATGAACGCGAGACGTCGGCCGTCCGGCGAGACGCGCAGCCGCCAGATGTGCGTGTTTCCCTTGTAGACGACGTTTCCCTGGGGAAGCTCGATCTGCGAGCCGAGGTCCGGCGTGTCGCGGACGACGGCGAGGCGCCCGTCGGCCGTCCAGTCCGCGTCGATGACGTTGTCCGCGATCTCCCTCGGGGCGCCTCCGGAAATTGGCGACCGGGCGAGCGTGCCCGAGAGACTTCCGTTCCACATCCGCGGGCGCAGCTGCAGCGCGAGCTCGCCGCCGTTCGAAACCGAGACGAGCGACGCGCCCTTCTGGCCCAGGCTCGTCGATTCCGACTGTCCGGGTTCCGACGAGTACACGTCTGCCGGCTCCCCTTCCCAGAGGGCGCCGTAGTACACCGCGCGCCCGTCCGCCGAGAACCGAGCTGTTCGCACCGTTCCGCGGCGCCAGGTCAACCGCTCGAAGCGCGGAAGGTCTGCTTTTCCGCCGCGGCCCGCAAGGAACGCGACAGTCGCAACGACGGCGGCGCCGGCAACAGCGACAGCAGCCGCGATCGTCCTTCGACGTCTCCCCGCAGCCGGGCTCGCTCCAGCCGGCGCGACTCCGGACGTCTGAGAGAGACCGGAAACCGCCTGAAGCGCGAACGCGAGGTCGCGGGCCGACTCGAAGCGCTCTCCCGGGCTCTTCTCGAGGCAGTGCGCGACGACGCTTTGGAGAGCAGACGGAAGCTCCGGCCGGGAGGTCGTGAGATCCGGGGGGTCCGCCTTCAGGATCGCGCTCATCGTCTCGACGGCCGAGTCTCCGGAGAACGCCCTCTTTCCGGAGAGCATCTCGTAGAGAATCGCGCCGAAGGAAAAAATGTCGGACCGCGGATCGACCGCTGCTCCCCGGACCTGCTCCGGCGACATGTAGCCGACGGTCCCCATCACCGCGCCCGGCTCGGTCTGGGCCGCCATCGTGGGAGCGGAAGTCTCCGCCTTCTCCGGCCGTTCGACCTTCGCCAGCCCGAAGTCGAGGATCTTCACGTGCCCATCCGCGAGGACGAAGACGTTCTCGGGCTTGAGATCCCGGTGAACGATGCCTTTCGCGTGGGCGGCGGCGAGGCCTCGAGCGATCTGCAGCGCGACTTCGATCGCCTTCCGGGGAGCGAACGCTCCATTTTCCAACCGCTGCCGAAGCGTCGCGCCCTCGAGCAGCTCCATCGCGGCGTACACGACCCCGTTCTCGCTTCCGAAATCATGAATCGCCAGGATGTTCGGATGCGACAGCGCGGCGACCGCCTTTGCTTCGCGCTCGAAACGCGCGAGCGCTTCGGAGTTGCCGGCGAGCGATTCGGGAAGGACCTTGACCGCGACGTCCCTCCCGAGCCGCGTGTCGCGCGCTTTGTACACCTCGCCCATTCCGCCCGCGCCGAGAGGCGAAAGGATCTCGTACGGCCCGAGGCGGGCGCCGGAAGCCAGACTCAACAACTCTCCTTGATGATTCGGGGATTCTAACGCGCCGGGTGCCGGGTCAGTAGTCGAAGTGCAGCTGCTTCAAGAGCGCCACGAAACGCGGTTCGGAGCGAAGCGGATCGAAGATCCTGTCTTGCTTGAGGTAGATCATCCACTGCGAATCCGCCGCATGGGCGCTTTCGAGGTACTCCAGGGCTCGCGCTCGATCGCCGAGCCCGAGATAGACGATCGCGAGGTTGAACGGAGGGACGTAACCGTGCAACGACTTCTTCTTCAGCTCCTCGATCGCCGCCATCGCGTGCGCCCGGTCACCCGAAGCCCCGTACGCATACCCGAGCCACGCGGTCACGAAGGGGGGCGACTCCATCGCCCGGGCTTTCTCGAATTCCGGAATGGCGTCGGCGACCTTCCCCTCCTGGATGTCGACCCATCCGAGAGACCATTGAGTGAAGAAGAAGGTCGGGTCGAGAGCCCCGGCCCTCCGGGCCTCATCCCTTGCCACCTGGAACTTGCGCTGGCCGGCCAGGGCGATGACCGCGTCGTTGGGAATTTGCGGGGAAAGGGGGTCGAGCTCCGCCGCCCGCCGGGACTCGGCGACCGCCTCCCCGAGCCGCCGCCCCTGGAAACCCAGACTCAGACCGAACTGATCGTGAGCAAACGCATAACTCGGATTGAGCGCGAACGCGCGCCGGAACTCGCTCTCGGAGCCCGTCCAGTCGAAGTCATACCAGACCTTGTACACCGCGAGAGAGGTGTGGGCTTCGGCGGAATCCGGGTCGAGCTGGATTGCTCTCTCGGCCGCGGCCTTTGCCTTCGGCTTCGTCTCCGAGGAGGTCAGCACTCCTTCGTTGAAAGCGGCCCAGAGGTAGGCGTCCGACAGGCCCGAGTATGCGGGCGCGAGGTCCGGGCTCAGTCGGACCGCCTCCTCGAACAGCGCGATCGCCTTCGACAGGTTTTCGTCGCTCGGCCGGTTGAAGAAGTAGCGGCCCTTCAAATAGGCGTCGTGCGCCTCGGGGTTGACCGTCGGGGCCGCGGCCAGCCGGGAGCGCTCGTTCGGCGTGAGCTGCACGTGGATCTCGCCGGCGATCGCGGAAGCCAGCTCGTCCTGGAGCGCGAGCACATCGCGGGAGTTGCGCTCGAAGCTCTTGGCCCAGAGCTGCCTGTCGGCCCGGGCATCGACGAGCTCGGCCGTGATCCGCACCCTGTCGCCCGCCCGCAGCACCGACCCCTCCACCACCGCGTCGACGTCGAGTCTCTTCGCGATCTCCGGCGCCGGCGGCCGCTGCCGCCCCTTGAACTGCATCGCCGATCCGCGTGAGATGACCCGAAGCTGGCTGATCGTCGCGAGGTCGGCCGTCAACTCGTCGGTCATCCCTTCGGCGAAGTAGTCCTGGCTGGGATCGCCCGAATAATTATCGAGAGGAAGCACGGCAATCGATCGAATGGAGACGGAGCGGGAGCCGAGGCCGGAGCGCCGGGCGAGATACCACACCAGCGACACGGCAAGAGCGGCGGCGAGTCCCATGCCGGCGATTCGCAAAGCCTTGCGCCGCGGCTCGAGAGCAGTCGAGCTCTTCGCCGAAACCGGGACGGCCATCGGCCGGCTCCCGATCCCGCCGGAGCTCGCCTGCGCCAAATTGAAGGCCAGGTCCCGGGCGGTCTGGAATCGGTCTTCGGGCATTTTCTCCAGGCAGTGCCGAACGAGCTCCTCGAGCGCTTGCGGGACGTTCGTCCCGACGGAAAGCTCCGGCGGCTCGTCCCGCATAATCGCCGCCATCGTGTCGCTCGCGGTGTCCCTCTTGAACGCCCGGGTGCCCGAGAGCATTTCGTAGAGAATCGTTCCGAACGAAAAGATGTCCGAGCGGTGATCGACTTCGCGCCCCCTCACCTGCTCGGGCGACATGTAGCCGACGGTTCCCATCACCGTGCCGGGCTTCGTGTCGAGCGCGCGATCCGCGCGAGCAAATCGATCGACCGACTGGGTCGGCGCGCTCGTTTCTTCGCCGACCCGACTCTTCTCCGTCCTCTTGGCCAGGCCGAAGTCGAGGATCTTCACGTGCCCGCCACTCGAAATGAAGAGGTTCTCGGGCTTCAAGTCCCGGTGGACGATCCCCTTCTCGTGAGCCGCCGAAAGGCCGCGGGCGACTTGCATTCCGAAATCGGCGACCTGCTTCGCAGGGATCGGACCGCGGTCGAGCCTGTCGCGGAGCGTCTCCCCCTCGAGAAGTTCCATGACCGCGTAGGCCACGCCTTCGTGGTATCCGTAGTCGTGAATGGCCAGGATGTTCGGGTGAGAAAGCGCCGCGACGGCCTTGGCCTCGCGCTCGAACCGGGAGAGCATGTCGGGGTTGGCGGCAACGGATTCGGGCAGCACCTTGATGGCGACGTCGCGGTCGAGCTTCGTGTCGCGAGCCCGGTACACCTCCCCCATTCCGCCCGCTCCAAGCGGCGACAGGATTTCATACGGTCCCAGCTTCGTACCCGCCGCGAGGGTCAAAGGAGAGTCCTCAGGCTCATCGGCTAGCGCAAGCCGTCGACGGTGAACAGGTAGGCGCCCTGATGCAGCGCCGTGTAGGCGTACGATTTTTCGTCCGCGGAGAGCAGGACGTTCGACACGACAGCCACTCCCGCGGCGTCCGCCGGCCCCACTTCCCGAAGGAGCGTGCGCTTTCCGGTCGCGATGTCCACCCGCTCGACGCGCGTCGGGACGAGCGTCGTGCGGCTGACGATCAGAGATCTTCCGTCGGCCGACCATCCGGAGACGTTGTCGTCCGGGGTCAGGCCCGGCACAGCCCGGACCGGGCCTCCGCCGACCGGATAGATCCGGTGGTTGCCGGAACCAAACGCGACGACGGAGCGCTCGTCGGGCGAGATCTTGCCGTCCCACGTTCCCTCGGGCGTGACCGGCCCCGGATTACCGCCTTTCGTCTCCGCGACGTAACAGCGCCGGCCTTCCCCGGATCGCACACCGCAGAGGAGGATCCGCTCGTCGCCGTGAAAGAACTGGCCCGTCTCGTACGATTCAAAGCCCTTGAACGAGATGTTCCGGGCCTCGCCCGCGCCCGTCGGATAGATCATGAGACGCGGCGGGTTGGTGAAAACGGCGGCGAGAACCGACTTTCCGTCGGAAGACAAATCCAGGGGGTTGCCTTCCCCGAGGCGAACCGACGTCGAGGCGTCCATCTTGCGAAGATAAGTCGAGTAATAAGGACCGGCGGCCGCCGTATCGTCGGACAAGAGAACGGTCTTGCCGTCGCGCGAGACCCCGCCGACGGTCGAATAGTCGTAGACAGGGAGAAATCGCGCTCGGGGCTTCCGACGACGCCGGCGATCGCGGAGGCGCGCGTCGTGCCCGCGGAGACGAGGATCCGGCCGTCCGGCGCGGCATCGAAGATCGTGAGGCTCTCCGAGTTCACGAGAACGGTCCGCAGGCGGCCCCCGCGGCTCGAGCGCGCGAACCTTGAGGTCCGTGCCCTCGTTGCCGGCCGAGGAGAACAGCACCTGCTTTCCGTCCGGCGACCAGGCGAGGCCTTCTTCGCCGGAGTAGTCGGGCGATTTCGCGACGAGGCGACCCGAGCGGTCGATGATCTCCACGTCCCCGCGATCGTCGGCGTCCACCGGATGGCGCATGAAGGCCAGGCGGCTTCCGTCGGGCGAGACGCGCACGTCGCTGAAGTATCCGCTGCTCGTGGCGAGGATCTTCGACGCGGGATACTCGAGCCGGTCCTTCCCGTCGACACGGCGGACGATCGCGAGCTCCGATCCGTCCGGCGACCAGTCGGCGTCATGAACGTCCTTCAGGAGCTCCCGCGGCGAGGCCTCCCCGATCGGCATTCGGGAAAGTGTTCCGAGATAGATGCGCTGGTAGAGAAATTGCGCCTGCGTTAGAACCGCCAGCTCTCCCTTCGAAGACACGGCGAGGAGCCGGGTGTCGGGAAGTGAGAGCGACCGTGCCTGTGCGGACTGGGCATCCTTGATGAACAACTCGTTTCGGTTCCCCGTCGGTGCGGCGGAAAAAATAACGGTCTTGCCGTCCGGGGCGAAGCGGGCGTTCGTCACGAACTGGGGACGAAACGTCAGGCGGGTGAACGACAGGACCGCCGGCGCCGACCCTTTCCGTCCCGCGAAGTAGGCGGCGGCGAGTAGGAGTGCGACGGCGACGACGGCGGCGGCAAGCGATCGCGCCCGGCCGGACGACCCGCCGTCGAGAGTTTGCCGACGGAGCTGCCGCTCGTCGAGCCGGAGAGCGCCTCGAGGTCGAACGCGACGTCTCCGGCCGAGTGGAACCGGGACTCCGGGTTCTTCTCGAGACAGTGCCGGACGATCCGGTCGAGCGCCGGCGAAATTTTCCGGGCCGTTTCTTCGGTCTCCGGCGGCTCGTCTTTGAGGATGGAATTCATCGTCTCGACGGCGGAATCCTTCTTGAATGCGCGCGTGCCGGTCAGCATTTCGAAGAGGATCGCGCCAAAGGAAAAGATGTCCGTTCGCTGGTCGGCGTTTCGCCCGCGCACCTGCTCCGGCGACATGTACCCGACCGTCCCCATGACCGTTCCCGGCTCCGTGCCGGCGGGCGTCGTTGGCGCGTTCGTCGCGGCCGATTCGGAGGAGAAGACCTTTGCGAGGCCGAAGTCGAGGATCTTGACGCGGCCGTCGAGCGTCAGGAAGAGATTCTCCGGCTTCAAGTCCCGGTGAATCACGCCCTTCTCATGGGCCGCTGCCAGTCCTTTCGCGATCTGGATCGCGATCTCGACGGCCTTGCGCTGGGGCAGCGCGCCGTTTTCGAGCCGGGCGCGGAGATCTTCCCCTTCGAGCAGCTCCATGACGGCGTACGCGACGCCGCCCTCCTTCCCAAAGTCGTAGATGCCGAGGATGTTCGGGTGGTTCAGGGCCGCGACCGCCCGCGCTTCTCTCTCGAATCGCGCGAGCACTTCCGGGTGCTGCGCGACGGCCTCGGGGAGGACCTTGACGGCCACATCGCGGCCCAGCTTCGTGTCGCGCGCCCGGTACACTTCTCCCATTCCGCCCGCACCGAGAGGCGAGAGGATTTCGTAGGGACCGAGGCGGGTGCCCGCCGACAGGCTCAAAGTTTCTCCAGTGGGCGCGATTCTATCTCTGTCGAACGCGAGCGGCTCCTCTCCGGCAGTATGATCGGCCCCAGATTCCGCAAGGAGAAGCCATGAAGACGACGCGCCGCCAGTTCATGAAAACTACGGGAGCCGTGGCCGTCGGCGCGACGCTCGCGCCGGCGCTGGCCGGCGGAGAAGCCCCGGCCGTCGCGACCGGCGACGTTTACGACGTCGCCATCGTCGGATCCGGCGTGTTCGGCGCGTGGATCGCCTACTCGCTGCGTCAAAAGGGACGCCGTGTCGCGCTGCTCGACGCGTACGGTCCCGCGACGGCGCGCGCAAGCTCCGGCGGCCAGACGCGCGTCATCCGCATGGGGTACGGCGACAAGGAGGTCTACACGCGCTGGTCGATGCATTCCCTGGATCTCTGGAAAGCCGTCTTCGAAAAGATCGGCCAGCCCGAGCTGTTTCAAAAGGCCGGCGTGCTGTGGATGGCGCGCGGAGAGGACCCCCTGACGACGACGACGCTCGCGACCCTGAAGAAGGTCGGCACCGTGCATGAAAGGGTCGACCGCGCGGAGCTCGAGCGCCGCTGGCCGCAGATCGACTTCGGCCCGGTGACCTGGGCGATCCACGAGCCCGACAGCGGCTTCCTTCTCGCCTTTCGCGCCGTGGAGGCGCTCGTCGACGCGGCCCGGTCGGCGGGAGTCGAATACTTGCAGGAGGCCGTCGTCCCGCCGGAGGGGAAGGGTCGGCTCGCCTCGGTCGCGACGCGCTCGGGCAGGAAGATCTCGGCCGGCACGTTCGTGTTCGCGTGCGGCCCGTGGCTGCCGAAGGTTTTTCCCGACCTGCTCGGCGAGAGGATCTTTCCGACCCGCCAGGAAGTGTTCTACTTCGGGCCGGCTTCCGGCGACGCGCGCTTCCGACCCCCTCAGATGCCTGTGTGGGTCGATTTCTCGGAAGAAATCTACGGCCTTCCCGATCACGAGGGGCGCGGTTTCAAAGCGTCGCTCGACCGCCACGGCCCCCCGATCGATCCCGACACGGGCACGCGGATCGTCACGCCCGAGACCCTGGCCGAGGTCCGGAATTTCGTCGGGCGCCGCTTTCCCGGCCTCAAAGACGCCCCGATCGTGGGAAGCGAAGTGTGCCAGTACGAAAACACGTCCAACGGCGATTTCCTCATCGACCGCCATCCCGAGCGGGACAACGTCTGGCTCGTCGGGGGCGGCTCGGGCCACGGCTACAAGCACGGCCCCGCGATGGGCGAGTACGTCACGGCTCGCCTGCTGGAGGGCGGCGCCGTGGAGCCGCGGTTCAGCCTCGCGACGAAGGAAAAAGTCCAGAAACGCGCGGTTTACTAGGATCCGGCCCCCGGGGTGGAGGCCTGAAACTCGCTTGACACCCACGATTACATATCTATAATTGTCGATGTATGGATGAATCGAAAGTCGCCGAAGCCTTCAAGGCACTCGCGGATCCGACCCGGGTGAAGATCCTGTCGCTGCTGAAGGCGAGGGGTCGCTCGTGCTGCGAGCTGATCACGCGAGGCGAGCCCGGTCTCTGCGCCTGCGACATCGAGGAAGCCGTCAAGCTCTCCCAGGCCGCCGTCTCGCACCACATGGGATTGCTGCGCCGGGCGGGCTGGTCGAAGCGGAGAAGCGGGGCCGGTGGGTCTACTACCGGCGAAACGAGGCGGCGATCGCCCGCCTCGCGGACGTGGTTGCCAAAGGCCGTCTGAAGGGTTTTTTTGGGATGAGAGTTCTATTGTTTTCGATGTATAGATAGAAGGAGGTTCCCCATGTCGTCCGTGCACATCTCGTTGAACGTCTCGAACCTGGACCGGTCGGTCGATTTCTACAGCCGCCTCTTCGGCGAGCCGGCGAAGCGGAAGACCGACTACGCGAAGTTCGTGACCGAAGACCCGGCCATTCACCTCGCGATGCAGCCGGCCCCGGCCCCGCCCGTTCCCGCGGGCTCGCTTTCTCACCTCGGAATCCGCGTCGAGACCGACGCGGAAGTCCGCCGCTGGCGCGACCGCGTGCAGACGAGCGGCCTCTCGTACGAGGACGAAATCAACACCACCTGCTGCTATGCGCGCCAGGACAAATTCTGGGTGACCGACCCCGATGGAAACCGCTGGGAGGTGTACAACGTCCTCGAAGACGTGGACTCCCTTCCGGTCGCCGGCGGCAAGTCGGCCTGCTGCTCGCCGACGACGGCGTCCGGCGAGACCCCCGCGCGATGATGCCCGAGCCGGCGCGGGTCCTTTTTCTCTGCACGGGGAACTCGGCCCGCTCACAGATGGCGGAGGCGATCCTGCGCCATCTCTCGAAGGGATCCGTCGCGGTCGAGAGCGCCGGGAGCGATCCCCGCGCTCAGATCCATCCGGGGGCCCGGGAAGCCGTGCGCAGGATGTTCGGTCTCGAGATGACCGGCCAGCGCCCGAAGTCGATGAACGACTTTCTGTCGCAGAAGTTCGACTTCGTGATCACCGTCTGCGATCGCGCGGCGGAGGCGTGCCCGAATTTCCCCGGAGCGCCCGAAGTGATCCGATGGAGCCTGCCCGATCCCGCCGAGGCGGCCGGGACCGAGGAAGAGAAACGTCGGGCGTTCGAGAACAGCGCGAGAGACCTCCTTCAGCGCATCCGGCTCTGGCTCGCGATGCATCGCCCATGACGGCTCTCCCGCGGCTTTCCTTCGTCAACCGCTTTCTGACCCTCTGGATTTTCCTGGCCATGGGACTGGGCGTCCTGCTCGGCTACGCGATCCCCGGCCTTCCCCGCGCCCTCAACGCCTGGAACGCCGGCACTACGAGCGTGCCTCTGGCGATCGGCCTGATCCTGATGATGTATCCGCCCCTCGCTCGGGTGAAATACGAGGAGCTTTATCGGGTCTTCCGCAACAAGCGGGTTCTGGGCCTGTCCCTCCTGCAGAACTGGATCGTCGGTCCTCTTCTCATGTTCGGACTCGCCGTGCTCTTCCTGCGGGACAAGCCGGAATACATGCTGGGCCTGATTCTCATCGGGCTGGCCCGCTGCATCGCGATGGTCGTCGTGTGGAACGACCTGGCGGGGGGAGACCCCGAGTATTGCGCGGGCCTGGTCGCCTTCAACGCGATCTTTCAGGTGCTTTTCTTCAGCGCTTACGCGTGGTTCTTCGCGACCGTGCTTCCCGCTCGCCTGGGACTCCCGGGCGCGGTCGTGAACGTCACGATCGGCCAGATCGCCCGGAGCGTCTTCCTCTATCTGGGCATCCCTTTCCTCGCCGGATTCCTGACGCGCCTCGTCCTCGGCAAGATCAAGGGGCTGGAGTGGTACCACCGGGTCTTCGTGCCCGCGATCGCTCCGCTCACGCTCCTCGCGCTGCTGTTCACGATCGTCGTCCTGTTCAGCCTGAAGGGCGAGGCGATCGTGAAGCTCCCGCTCGACGTCCTGCGCATCGCGATTCCGCTGTTGATCTATTTCGCGCTGATGTTCGCGCTGAGCTTCTGGATGAGCCGGAGGGCCGGCGCGACGTACCCGCAGACGGCGACGCTTTCTTTCACGGCGGCCTCCAACAACTTCGAGCTGGCCATCGCCGTCGCGGTCGCCACGTTCGGGATCGGCTCGGGCGAAGCGTTCGCCGCGGTGATCGGTCCCCTCGTCGAGGTGCCCGTCCTCCTCGGGCTCGTCCACGTCTCGGTGCGGCTCGGAAAGCGCTTTTCCGCGATCCGGTAGACTTCCCTCTCTCTTGAGATTCTGGCGCATCTACTTTCTGTTCGTCGTGATTCCCGCGCTGGGGGTCGCGGCCGTCCTTCGCTTCCATCCGGGAACTCCGCCGTTCGCCGCGCCGGCCACCTCCGTCGTCGCGGCCGCGCCGGGCGCGAGAGCCGACCTGCCGAACATCGCGACCCTGCTCGCGCAGATCGGCGTGATCCTCCTCGCGACGAGGCTCGCGGGTGCGCTGTTTCGGAAGATGGGTCAGCCGCAGGTCGTCGGAGAGATGGCGGCCGGAATCCTTCTCGGGCCGTCGCTTCTCGGATGGATCGCGCCGCATTTTGCTTCCGCCCTGTTTCCCGCGCCGAGCCTCGGCTTTCTGAACGCGCTCTCCCAGGTCGGCCTCGTCCTGTACATGTTCCTCGTGGGGCTGGAGCTCGATCTCGGGTCGCTGAAGGAGCGCGGGCACGTGGCCGTCCTGACGAGCCACGCGAGTATCCTCGCGCCGTTCTTTCTCGGAACGCTGCTCGCCGTGCGTCTCTATGGCTCCTTCGCGGGACCGGGCGTGGGGTTCGCGCCGTTCGCCCTGTTCCTGGGCGCGGCGATGAGCGTGACGGCCTTCCCCGTTCTCGCGCGAATCCTCACCGACCGGAACCTGCAGCGGACTTCCCTCGGCAGCCTGTCGCTCACGTGCGCGGCCGTGGACGACGTTTCGGCCTGGTGCATCCTGGCGGGAGTCGTCGTCGTCGCGAAGGCCGGACATGTGTCCGCACCCTTCTGGGGCACCGTCGCCGGGGCGGCCGCCTTCGTCCTCTTCATGGTCTTCGCGGCGAGGCCGCTGTTCCGGCGATTCGGAACCGGGTTCGCGCGCCGGAAGACGATTTCGAGGGGCATGCTCGCGCTGCTCTTCGTCTGCGCGCTCGCGGCCGCCTGGACGTCGGAGAGCATCGGCATCCACGCTCTCTTCGGCGCGTTCCTGGCCGGCGCCGTCATGCCCCGCGAGCCGGGGCTCGCGGAGGCCCTCGCGCAGAAAGTCGAGGACGTCGCGGTCGTGCTGCTCCTGCCGATCTTCTTCGCTCTCACCGGACTGCGAATGAGCGTCCGCTCGCTCGGCGGCGGCGGCCTCTGGGTCTCCGCGGGGCTCATCCTGCTGTGCGCGCTCTCGGGCAAGCTCGGCGGCTCGGCCCTGGCGGCCCGCGCTTCGGGTCTCCCCTGGAAAGAAGCCGCCGCCGTCGGAATCCTGATGAACACGCGCGGCCTGATGGAGCTCGTGATCCTCAACATCGGGCTCGACATCGGGGTGATCTCGCCGCCGCTGTTCACCCTGATGGTGCTCATGGCGCTCGCGACGACGTTCATGACGACGCCGCTGCTGTCCCGCCTGTACCCGGGTCGGGCCGCGCCGTCCCGTTGACTCGCGATCCGCCGCGACCTACCCTTGCGCAAACACAAACTCGAAAAAAGGAGGTGGCCATGGGGAAGATCAACACGGGCCGTCTGATTCTGGGCGGGATCGTCGCCGGCATCCTCGTCAACGTTTCGGAGACCATCCTGAACGCCGTCGTGCTCAAGGAAAAATGGGGAGCCGCCATGCAGGCGCTCGGAAAACCGATGACCGCGATGGACCCGAAGGCCATGGTCGTCTGGATCGTCTGGGGATTCGTCTACGGGTTCCTCTGCGTGTGGCTCTACGCCGCGATTCGCCCCCGCTTCGGCGCGGGCGCGGGCACGGCGGCGAAGGCAGGCTTCGTCGCCTGGCTCCTCGCCGGGCTTCTCTCCTCCGTCGGCATGGCGAACATGGGCCTCGTTCCGACGAATCTCCTCGTGACCTCGTGCATCTGGACCCTCGTCGAATCGATCCTCGTCACGATCGTGGGAGCGTGGCTGTACAGGGAGGCGTGACGCGCAAAACCGAAGTCGGGAGCGACGGGAATCAGGCGCCCGTCAGGAACGTGTACTGGGCCTTCGTGAGCGGCACGACCGAGAGCCGCCCCTGCCGCGCGAGCGGGGACTCCGAAAACAACGGCGCGGCCTTGACCTCGGCGAGAGACACCGTCGTCGCGAGCTCCTTCCCCGCTTTGATCTTCACGGCCGGGTTGCGCGCGTCGGAATCGTCCACGGACACGACGCTCGCCGTTCCCACGGCGCACTTGCGCGCCCCCGTCTCGTAGATCACGAGGCGGTCGCCCGGCTTCATCGAACGCAGGTGCCGCACCGCGACGGGATTCGAAACTCCCGTCCAGACGGTCGACTGCTCGCGCCGCAGATCTGCGAACGAATACTCGGACGGCTCGGTTTTCAGAAGGTAATCCATGTCTCTCTCCGGGAAGCATGATATCTCCGGCAAAGAGAAACGCCGGGTGCGAAACGACACGACGAACGCCGGCCTGGCCCGGCTCATCGACCACACCGCGCTGAAACCGGAGACGACGCGGCGCGACGTCGAGAATCTGTGCCGCGAGGCGCGGGAATTCGGTTTCGCGACGGCGTGCGTCGCGCCGATCTGGGTTTCGCTCGCCGCCGACTGGCTGCGGGGGAGCTCCTCGCGAGTCTGCACGGTCGTCGGTTTCCCGCACGGCGGAACGCTTCCCTCGGCGAAGGTGTTCGAGAGCCGGGCGGCGCTCGACGCGGGAGCGAAAGAGCTCGACCTGGTCGTCTCCCCGGGCCATCTGAAGTCGGGCGATCTCGACGCCGTGCGGCGGGACATCGCCGGCGTCGTCGAGGCGGCGCGTTCGTTCCCGGGTGCGCTCGTGAAGGTGATCCTCGAAACGTGCCTGCTCACCCGCGAGGAGAAAATCGCCGCTTGCCGCCTCGCGGAAGAAGCGGGAGCCGACTTCGTCAAGACGTCCACCGGATTTGGCCCGGGAGGCGCGACGGTCGAGGACGTAACGCTCCTTTCCGAAACGGTCGGAAGCCGCCTCGGCGTCAAGGCCGCGGGAGGAATTCGCTCGCTCGACTTCGCGCTCGCGCTCGTCGAAGCCGGGGCAACGCGTCTCGGCTGTTCGACTTCCGTGGATCTGATCGAGGAGCTTCGTCGGAGGGGGTAGAATAAGAGCAGGCGGTGACCGCGATGTCCGGATTTCCTCGCTCTTCCCGGGTCGTTCCTCTCGCTCTGATCGCAATCGGGCTCTCCTTTGCGGCGCGCGCCGACACCGAGACGCACCGCCGCGTGACGATCAAGGGCACCGGCAGCGACATCTCGGTCGAGCGAACGGAAACCCTCACGACCCCAGACAAAAAGCCGGAGCTCTCGCGCGCCGCCTCGACGTCGCCCGTACTGTCCGAGGCGATCCGGATGAAGCAATCGGGTCGGACGGACGAAGCCGTTCTCGCTTACCTGCGATCGCATGCGCCGCAGCTCCCGGTCGTGATCGACCTCGACACCGCGACCAGCCTTCGACGCGCCGGCGCCGGCAAGCCCGTGCTCGCCTACCTCGCGTCCGTCGCGGCGATCGAGATCGGCGACTCGGGGGCGCCCTGGGGCCCGCCGGTCGCCGAGACTTCGGCGCCGCCCGAGTACGAACCGGGGCCCGCCGCCGAATACGGATACCCGGTCGTCGGAGGCTACTCGGCCCCGGGCGGACCCGGTCGTTTCGGTTCGCATTCTTTTCACCGGCCGATGGGCGAGCATCGCGTTCCGATGGGGATGCGGCCGGCCCCGGCGCGCGCGCTTCCTGCTCCCGTCCCGCAGGAGAGACACGTCGTTTTCGGCAGCCGCTGAGCGAAGCGCCGATTTTCGGCGCTAGTTCCAGTGGTGGGAATGCGACCAGATCTTTCGCAGGTCGAACTTCACGCCGCGGCAGAGATGAATCGGCACGTTTTCTTCGGCCATGCCGAACCGCTCCTCGTGCGGGAAGGCCTGCCAGGTCGTGCAGTTGTCGTCCACGTCCTCGCGACTCCACTGCAGGACGATCAGGTTTCGATAGTCCTCCGCGGGAGGCCCCCAGTACCAGTGGTTTTGATGCCGCGAATACGCGCGCGGCAGGCCGTACGCGGGTCCGAACAGATTGACCGCGCCCGCCTCGCCGTAGTTGCCGCAGAAGATCCCGGTCACGACCCGCTCCGCCGGCGGCAGTGAACCGTAGATGCCGGAGACCTCGCGAACCATCTCCGGCCAACCGAACTGGTCCCCCATCGGCTGCGGCAGAAGCCCTTCGTGGCGCACTTCGGCCTTGGCGGGCTTGAAACCGATCGCGTCCTCGTAAGCGAGAAACCGCTCGGGCGAGAGCATCCACGTCGCGAGAGGAAACGCCGGAAGCGTCGCCAGCAGGACGATGGCGACGACCGCGAACCTCGTCCAACCGGCCCGGCTTGCAAGCCACTTCTCGATCGCCGCCGCGCCGCCGGCGAAAAGCATGGGGTAGATCGCGAAGAGGTAGTAATTCTTTGCGTGCGCGGCCTCCATGACTCCGAAGAAGATCAGGAACGTCAACCCGAGCGGCCGCCAGCGGTCGCTCCGGAGAAACGCGACGAGTCCCGCGAGCCACACCGGGAAAAGAATCGGGTGCAGGTCGATGACCTGTTCCTGGACGAAGGCCAGCGGCGAGAGGACGACGTTCTTCCCCTCGCGCCGCACGTTGGCCAGGTCCTCGAGCGTCGGAAAATGATGAAGGATCTGCCAGATCACGTTCGGGGCGAACAGCAGGGCGGCGATCCCTCCGCCGATCCAGATCCCCGGCTTCGCGAATTCCCGCCGATGCCGGGTGAGAAGCAGAGCGCCGGCGACCGAGACGCCGAAGAAAAGAGTGGAGTGCTTGTTCTCGAGCCCGAGGCCGCAGAGGACGCCGAACCCCACCCAGAGGCGAGAGTCGCCGGTCCTCAGAATTCGGGCGAGAACGAGAATCGCGCCCATCCAGAAAAGCGGCTCGAAAGCGTTCATCGTCATCAGGCTGTCCTCGAGCAGAAACGCGGGGCAGACCGTCGCGGCGAGACCGGCGAAAAACTGAGCGAACTTGCCCCCTCCCAGCTCGCGCGCGATCAGAACGGTGATCGCGACGAGCGCCGCGCCCGCGAGGGCCGGGAGGATTCGAAGAGCCGCGAGCGAACCGCCCAGCAGCAGCGCGACCTTCGCGTACAGGGCGATCAGCGGCGCGGAATCCACGTATCCCCACGCGAGATGGCGGCCCATGTCGAGAAAATAGAGCTCGTCGCGAAAATACCCGTAACGCCGGATGCTCGTGAAGAGGTGGATCAGGAGCTTCGCGGCGCAGAGGCCGATCAAGACCGCCGGCGAGACCCGGGACGGCGCAGCGACGGCCGCGGTTTCGCCCTTCACGCCGGGCCGATCCGGCCGCCCGTCCTCCGGCTCCACCAGCCGCGAAGCACCCGGAAGGCGAGCAGAACGAGGAACATCGCGACGAGGACGAGGACGACGGGAAGCATGCGGGCACTCTCTCCCGAAACGCCTCGCGCCGCAACACCCGATCGCGCCGGAAATACAATCGTGACCGTCGAAGGGAGCGCTCTGCCGATGAACGTCGCGCTCGCGGGATGCGGACGCTGGGGCCAAAGAATCCTGATCACGCTGGTCGCCCAGGGAGACCGAGTGTGGGTCGTCGAGCCGTCGGCGGACGCGCGGCGCGAAGCGCTGACGCAGGGAGCCGCCGCGGCGGAAGACGACGTCTCGCGAGTAGGGCCCGTCGAGGCCGCGATCGTCGCCGTCCCGACGCGCCGCCATGCGGACGTGATCGAAAGCCTCGCGCCGCGCGGCGTGCCGATGTTCTGCGAGAAACCGCTGACCGACGACGCGGCTTCGGCCGAGAGGCTCGCGGACGCGCACGAACGGCTCTTCGTGATGGACAAATGGCGCTATCACCCCGCGGTCGAGGAGCTCGCGCGGATCGCTCGAACCCGGGAGCTCGGAGAGCCGCGGGCGCTCCGCACGGCGAGGGTCCAGCCGGAAGTCACGGGCCACGACGTGGATGCGGTGTGGATCCTCGCGCCGCATGAAATCTCGATCGCCCGAGAAATCCTGGGAGCGATTCCGCGAGCAGTCCGAGCGGAGGGCTCGAGCTCCGGATCGGACGCCTATTCGCTCTCGGCCGTGTGCGAGTGCGGCGGCGTGCCGTTCACGTTCGAGGCTTCCGCGCGCGCGCCCCGCCGGCGCCGCGAGGTCGAGCTCGTGTGCGAGAAAGGCGCCGCCCGCTGGACGCTCGACCGGGAGCACGAGATCGAGATTTCGGGGGCGGGAAGGCGGCCCGTCTCTCCGGAGCCGCCACTCGATCGCGAGCTGCGGGCGTTCCGGGACTACGTCCGGGGCGGAGAGCCGCCGAAGAGCTCGGCGCGCGAGGGCGCTGCCGTCGTGGCGCTGATCGAAGAGCTGCGCGCTCTCGCCGGGATCAGACCGAGCGGGCGACGATCTCCCTGACCTCGGAGATCGGCCGGCCGTTCGCGTCCCCAGGAGAGACGACCGCCGAGGAAAACGGCCACGGAATTCCAAGCTCGGGATCATCCCAGCGACAGGCGAGCTCGTCGGACGGCTCGTGGTACCTCGTGACGCCCAGGACGCAGAGGGCGGACTCGGGCGAGTAGAGCCCGTGGGCCACGCCCGCCGGAATGGTCAGAGCGGAGAGCTCGCGGCTTCCGAGCTCGACAAGGGAGACTCGCCCCTCCGTGGAGGAGCCGCGGCGCAGATCGTGAAGGCCGATCAGCATCGCGCCTTCCAGAAGCACGAGGTAATCCTCGTGATGGAGGTGGACGCGCACGCCGCGCATGACTCCTGCCCGCGACCGGATGACGTTCCACTGGATGGCCGGGTCCTTCGTCGCCCACTCCGCGCGATAGATCTCGCAGAAGATCCCCCGCTCGTCGGGCTGAGCCGGCAGAGGGATACGGCGGACCCCGGCGGGAAGATCGGAACTCGGGGCAGGCGCGGTGCTCATCGCAGCCCCGAAACGAGAAAGAGCTCCGAAAGCACGCGGGTGTAGCTGTAAACGTAGTGCTCGCCGTCCGGCGTGATGAGGGGCGGGCGGATGAACGCGACGCCCGCCGTGTCGTTCGGAACGAGGTCTTTCCATTTTTCCCGCTTTCCGTCGGAGAGGCGCACGCGATCGACGCGCACGGGCGGCGGTCCCGGGGTGTAGACGTAGAGCGAGCCGCCGTCCGCGCTCCAGCGCAGCGGCTGCTCCCCGGGTTCGATGTGCGGCAGCGGCTGCGGTGCGCCTCCGGCGAGCGGATAGAGGTGAAGAGCCCGGTCCGAGCCGCGGCCGATGATGAACTTCGAATCCGGGGAGATCAGGTGCGAATAGAGAAGAATCTCGACCCCCTCGTCGGTGATCGGATGCGATGCGCCGCTCGTCACGTCCTGAAGCCATAGCCGCGACGGGTGTCCGTTTTCACTCGCCGCAAAGAGGATGTTCTTTCCGTCGGGCGCCCAGTCTGCCCACAGAAGATTCCCGGGGACGGGTGCAAGGGAAACCGGCTGGCCGATTCCCGTGGGCAGCAGACCGAAGCGAAAGTTCCCGGCGATTTCCTGAGGGGTCGCCAGCGCGAACCGGCCATCCGGGGACAACGCGAGAGAATTCCCGTCGCCGAGTCGCACGGGCGAGTCCTCTCCGGCGCGGAGAACATAGATCGACCCGTTCGGTCCGCCACCCTCCGCATCCTCGTCGAAAAGAAGGGTCCTGCCGTCGGCCGAGATGTCCCGCACGGCGGTGTAGTCGAGATACGAAAGATCCCGTTCGCCCCGGTCGCCCGCCATCTGGCCGATCGCGCCGACCCGCATGAGATCGCGGTTGAGAAGCACGCGATCCCGCTGCGCGTCGTGGATCGTGAGGATGCCGGGAGCGGCCTCAAGGAGCCGGGTCTTTCCGGATCGCTCGAGCGCCCAGAGAAAACGGTTGCCGCCGGTCCGCGCCGCCGTGAACCAGACCTCGCGGCGGTCCGGCGACCAGCAAAGACCCTGCAGGCTCGTGAACGGCTCGGATCGGAGAACCGGCCTTCCCGCCAGATCGATGATGAGAACAGTGCCGTTGTCGCCGGCGAAATTCGGATGGTCCTCGAAGGCGATCCGATCGCCGGCCGGCGAGAACCGGGGACGGCCCACCCATCCCGGCGTCTCGAAGATCGGTTTTCCGATCGGACACTCGAGTCGATCTCCCGTCTGCACGCGGCGGACGATCGCGCTGTTCTTTCCGTCGGGCGCCCACGTCGCCCACTCGATTCCTTCGAGAACCGGCCGCGGCGCCCCGCCGGAGAGGGAAGCAACCGCGAGCGTGCCCGTGCAATCGAACGAAGAGATGTAGCGCCGCCCGAGCGACAGAGCCATCTCCGACGTCGATGAAATCGAGAGGATGTCGCCCGCGAAACCGAGCGGCCGCGAGAGCTGGCTCTCGGGACGCACGCTGAACACCTCGAACGGCTTTCCGCTCCAGGCCGCACCGTAGAGGATCGTCGCGCCGTCCGGCGCGAACCGTGCCGAGACGATCGTCCCCCGCTGGAACGTCAACTGGTGGTAGTCCGGAGACGACGAGCGTCCGCCCCGCCGGCCGATCGCGAGGCCGAGCCCGACGAGAAGCGGAACGGCGGCGATCGCCGCGATTCGCTTCCCGAGGACGGATTTCCGCGCGCGGGACGCGATCGCCGGCTGACTCTGCGAGGTTCCCGACAGCGACTCGAGATCGAACGCAATGTCCCCGGCCGACTGAAATCGCGCGGAGGGGGATTTCTCCAGGCAGTGGCGGACGATCCGGTCGAGCGACGGCGAAATGCCGCGCCCCGTTTCGGAGAGCTCCGGCGGCTCTTCTTTGAGGATCGCGCTCATCGTCTCGACGGCAGAATCTCTTCGGAATGCGCGTCGGCCGGAGAGCATCTCGTAGAACACCGCTCCGAAAGAGAAGATGTCGCTTCGAGCGTCGACGTCGCGCCCGCGCACCTGCTCGGGCGACATGTATCCGACGGTCCCCATGACGGTTCCCGGTTCCGTGCCGGCCGGCGTCGTCGGCGCGTTCGTTTCCGCCGAGGCGGGACCGAGCTTCTTCGCGAGGCCGAAGTCGAGGATCTTGACCCGGCCGTCCTCGGTCAGGAACACGTTCTCCGGTTTCAGGTCCCGGTGAACGACGCCCTTTTCGTGGGCGGCCGCGAGCCCTCTCGCGATCTGGACCGCGATCTCGACGGCGCGGCGCTGCGGGAGGGCTCCCGCGTCGAGCTTGTCGCGCAGACTCGACCCTTCGAGCAGCTCCATGACGGCATAGACCGTGCCGTCGTGCGTTCCGAAGTCGAAGATCGAGAGGATGTTCGGGTGGTTGAGCGCCGCGACCGCGTGCGCTTCTCTTTCGAATCGGGCGAGCGCCTCGCGGTCGTTCGCGAACGACTCCGGAAGAACCTTCACGGCGACGTCGCGGTTGAGTTTCGCATCGCGCGCGCGGTACACCTCTCCCATGCCGCCCGCGCCGAGCGGAGCGAGGATCTCGAGCGAGCCGAGGCGGGTGCCGGGTTCAAATCGCAAAGGCTTGACGCGAATCTTAACCGCATCGCGGGCCGGCCCGCCGGATCGTCAGTCGAAATAGTCGGGGCGCGCGAGAACGGACGCCTGGCGGCGGCCCGGAACGCGGATCGACATCTCGTGCCACCCGCGCCGGAGCGCCGGGCGGACGAAGCTCAAGAGGTACTGGCCGGAGATCGCGCGAGCGACCTTCTCCATCGCGAAGCGGGGAAAGACATGCGTCTTGAGGTACAGGCCTCCCGTGTCGCCGGCGATCGCCTCGAGCCCGCCTTCCATCGAATGAAAGTCCGCCGTCGTGACGTCGAGCACGAAAACCGACGTATGCGAGCGCAGGAGCGCGGCCCGCGCGAGGCTGTAGTTGTGGTCGAGGATCAATCCCATCACGGAATCGAAATTCCCGATTCCCCAGCCGAAAAAGATCAGCGATTTCGAGCCCGGCAGCGCCGCGAGGCCCTGCCCGATGACCCGCAGCGCGTGCTCCGGCAAAGACGCCCGGCGCGCCGCGGTGAAGTCGAGCGACGCCGCGAGGGAGGGAAACTCCCCGGCGGGAGGATCGGAAAGGCGGTCCGCGTAGAGCGTCCGGCGAATCGCGCGCCGGAGCTTTTCCCGGTCGCTCGTGAAGTCCTGCCGGAGCTTCAGGCGCGAGTCGAACGAGAGCACGGCGAGCCGGTCCTCGGGCGCGCAGGTGTCGAGAAATGCGAGCGCCTGGCGGATCATGCGCATCTGACCGGTGATCCTCGAAAACTCATAGTCGGTCTGAAAAAAGAGAACCACGAGGCGCCCGGGAGGCGCCGTCCGGGGCTCGTCCGCCGCCGGCTCCCGCTCTCGTTCCGCCTCGGGACGCGGGTGCGCCCGACGGGATCCATTCCACCGACTCGATCGGCACGGCGCGGCCGTCGACGCGAAGGGAAAAATCGGGAACGCCGAGGCCGGCGATCGGGGTTCCCAGATTGTCGATGACGCGCACGTCCACGACGACCCGATCGGCCGTCACGGTGTCGTGAAACCTGTCGGCCGGCTCGTCGGCGCGCGCCGCCAGCACCGCGAGAATCGCGGGGGCGAGGACGAGGCGTTTCACGGCTTCCAGTCTACGCCCGGCGCCGGGGTCCCGGCGCGCGTGTACCATGGACTTCATGAAACGAATCCTGGGCCCCGCGGCGATCGCCGCCGCCCTGGTCTTTACCCTTTGCGCCGCCTCCCCCGCGCCCGTCCGGATCGAAGACGAGCCGATGCACCATTTGAAATTCGAGAACGAATACGTCCGCGTCTTCGACGTCGTCGTGCCGCCCCGGGGGCAGACGCTTCCCCACGTTCACTCGCACGACTACGTTTTCGTCACGCTCGGAGACTCGCACGTCCGCTCCGAGCCGGTCGACGGAAAGCCGGTCGAGCTCACACTCAAGAACGGAGAGGCGAGGTTCGCCGCCGCGCCGCTGACTCACCGAGCCGTGAATCTCGCCGGGACGCCGTTCCACAATCTCACGATTGAAATCCGGAAGCGCGCCGGCTCGGGCCCCGAGGCGCCCGGGCCCGCGATGCCGGGGCACTCGGTCGTCTTCGAGAACGACGAAATTCGGATCGACCGGCAGGTGCTCGAACCGGGCGAATCGACGGGGCTCCATTCCCACGCCCTCAAGAGCCTCGGGATCTGCATCTCGCCGGCGCGCGTGGAGTATTCGGAGCCGGGCGGAAAACCGGAGATCGCGAACCTCGAGGCCGGCCAGTTCAACTGGCATCCGGAGCCCCGAACGCATTCGCTCAAGAACGTCGGGACGACCCGGTTCGAAGCGGTCGAGATCGAGTGGAAGTGAAGCCCGCCTTCCGGGAGAGATTTCGCCACGATGAACGACGCCCCGCTCATCGCGAGGGCGACGAACATGCTGCTCCACTTGTTTCCGTCATTCGGAGACGCGAGAGCGAGCGGAATGTGCAGCAGAACGAACCACAGCAAAAACATGATGCCCAGACACGTGGCGGCGAGCCGCCCGTAGTACCCCGTGGCGATGGCCACGCCGGCGGCGACGAAGCCGGCTCCCGTGAAAACCACCCAGAAGACATGTCCCGGAATCCACGACGGGATCAGCGTCGCCACGAACTTCAGGTACTCGAAATGCTGGACGCCGAAGATGATCATGCTGAAGGCGAACAAAATCCGGCCCAGCTGGACGATCCTCGCATCCGACCCTCGGGCGCCGTCCGGCGCGGGCAGGCTACCGATCAGCGACAGCGCCGCCCCGCACAGGGCGAGCGGCTCCAGCGCGCGCGTCCGAGCCGTCCCGGACGCGAGAATGTCGCCGATTTTCTGCGCATGCAGGATCCGACGCAAAAGAGCAAAAAACCGCCCAACACCAGCGCAGACAGGCGCCGCTTCACATCGAAGGCGATCCCCGCGGCCGTCGCCACCAGGAGCGAGCCCGCCACGTACGCGCCCGCCGCTCCTCCGGGGGCCCACGGCGGCACCGGCGGCAAACCGCCGGAATAGCGCCCGTACACGAAGTACTGGGCTCCCAGAAATACGATTCCGGTCGCGAAGAAATACTTCCCGAGCTCGAGAAGACCATTCCGGGCCTTCTCGAGGGCAGCCCGATCTCGTTCCTGCGATCCAATCACGCGACCTCCCGTTTTCCGAAGGAGTACGAGTTTGCGTCGCGCTGGCGGTCCCCGACAATAGCCACAATCGGGACAATCGACATGACCACCCGGGTACACCTGTCGAAAGTGGCCATCGAGAGAACTCGCGAAGCGGTCATTGTTCCTCGCGAAACCCGCCGCCAGACTTCGTGCCGGCGCGGAGAGGAGGCGCGGTGACAGAGACAACGGCTCCCCGATTCTTCCCAACGGTCGTCCTGGGCGGTCTGCTCGCGGGCACGCTGGACGGACTCGATGCCTTGATTTTCTACGGCCTCGCGTTCGGCGTCGCGCCGGCCCGGCTGTTCCAGGGAATCGCGAGCGGGCTTCTCGGGGCCCGATCGTTCCAGCTCGGATGGAGGTCGGTGGCGCTCGGCGCCCTGTTCCAGCTGTTGATCGCCGTCGGAGCGGCGACGGTCTACTTCCTCGCCTCGTCGAAGATTCCGTTGATGCTGCGCTGGCCCTGGCTGGCCGGACCGGTTTTCGGCCTCGGGGCTTACGCCTTCATGTACCGCGTCGTCGTGCCGCTCTCGAACGTCTCGAAAAAGAAACACCCGTTCTCGTGGATCGATTTTCTCGACGAGCTGTTCGCGCACACGATCCTGATCGGGCTGACGATCGCGCTCATGGCCTCGCGGTCGCGGACCGCCCGATCGAATCGATGACGCGCCGAAGCCGCCCCACGCCGGCGCGGATCTCCGGAATGCTCACGCCGCCATAGCCGAGGATCAGCCCCTGGCGCCGGGCTCTCCCGAGGTAGCAGTCCGACATCGGCGCCGCCCAGAGTCCCTCGTCGGCGGAGCGGGCCGAGATCGCGCGGTCGCGAAAACCCCTCGGAAGCGCTGCGGACAGGTACATTCCGGCCCGGTCGCCGAGCACTTCGAGCGCCGGGAGCTCGCGGCCGAGGCCCTCGACGAGCGCGCCCCGCCGTTCCCGGCAGAGCAGCCGCACCCGCCGAATGTGGCGCGCAAAGTGCCCCTCGCGGATGAAGTCCGCGAGCACCGCCTGATGGAACGTCGGCGAAAAGACGTCCATCGCGCGCCGGACTTCGATGAAGGGTCGGACGAGATCCGCCGGAATGACGATGTAGGCGAGCCGCAGCGACGGGAACAGGATCTTCGTGAACGTTCCGATATAGATGACCCGCGCATCCCGGTCGAGCCCCTGGAGAGAGGCGACGGGCAGGTTCCCGTAACGATATTCGCTGTCGTAATCGTCTTCGATGATCCAGGAGCCGTTCGTCCGCGCCCAGTCGAGCAGCTGGAGGCGGCGGGAAGCGCTCATCGTCACGCCAAGCGGAAACTGATGCGACGGCGTCACGAACGCGGCCCTCGCCCGGGGACACCGCGCGATTCCGGCGGACACGACGAGCCCTTCGTCGTCGACGGGAACCGGAATCCGGCGAGCCTCGGACAGGCTGAGCACGCTTCGCGTTCCCCAGTAACCGGGCTCTTCGATCCACGCGGGACTGTCGTGGTCGAGAAGGACGTTGGCCGAGAGCTCGAGCGCCTGCTGGGATCCGCTGACGATCATGATCTGGTCGGCCTCGCAGCGAACCGCGCGCGCCGTCCTCAGGTAGTCGGCCACGGCTGTCCGCAGCGACTCGAGGCCCATCGCGTTGCCGTAGTGCAAGAGGGATTCGTCCGAAACACGGGAATGGCGGGCCGCGAGCCTCGACCATACGCCCGACGGAAACGTGTCGACGGGCGGTTGGCCCACGCTGAACGCTCCCCGCCCCTTCAGCCAGGGCCCCGCCTCCTCCGGAAGGAGCGCTTTCGCGCGTCGGGCGACCGTTCGCGGCGCCCTTCGAGCGGGCGGCTTTCCCGGCGCGAGCCTCCGCGGCGGCGTCAGCAGTTCTTCGGGAAGGGCCCTGGCGACGAACGTCCCGGAGCCCGTGCGGCTCTCGAAATATCCCTCCGCCCGAAGCTGCTCGAAAGCGTTGAGGATCGGAATTCGCGAGATCTGCAGCTCGACGGCGAGACTCCGGGTCGAGGGCAGGCGCTGTCCCGCCCGGAGCCGCCGTTCGACGATCGCCTCTCGATACCCGTCGTAGAGCTGCCGGTAGAGCGGGCGCGCGGAGGATCGGTCGATCGAGATCACGGGAAGAATTCCCGGCGGAAGGCTTCTCACGCGCGAAGAATAGTGGTCTTATCCACCCACGCGCAAGTGGCTATTGATGCCGACCGCTTTTCCGCCCACACTTCTCGGCAATGAGGACCGCGGAGCAGCAAAGACATCGCTCGACCGAATTGACACCGTCGATCCTGTCCTTTGGACACACGATCCGGTGGCGGCGGGAATCGAGGCGGATCGGCCTGCGCGCCCTCGCGCGCGCGACGCGTCTCAGCCCGTCCTACCTTTCGCGAATCGAGCGAAACCGCGTTCCGCCGCCGAGCGCCGACGCGATCGGCCGCCTCGCCGAGGCGTTGAACGCCGACGCCGAGGACCTGCTCGCGGCGGCGGGCATCGTTCCCGAAAGTGTTCTCGGCTTCCTGCGGCGCAGGCCCGGCGTCGCGACGAGGATCATTTCGCTGCTCGGGGAACTGACCGAGGACGAAATCACCGAGCTGGTGAGCGATCTCCGGCGACGTTCGTCCATCTCACTGTCGACCGCTCTCTGACGCCCTTCTTCACTATTCACTGTCGCCTGACCACTATTCCCGACATTCTCACCTGTTGTGCAACACTATCTATAGTCGACTGTGCTCTGTTTCAGACACATTCAACGAACTTCAGAATCGTGAAGTGAACTCCAAGAAAGCGAGATGAGCGAGATTTCAATTCGTTGAAATCGCTCGCCGCGCACAGTGGCAGCGGCGTTGCTCTCCCGGAGTTCGGCTTCTCTCGCGTCTTCATTCGCCGGCGAAGCCAAAGGCGGCCTGAAAGGGCCGGGAAGGAGTTTTATGAAGGTGTTCAGATTTCTCGCCATCTGTCTGATGGCAGCCGTCTGCGCCGCGCCCCTGTTCGGACAGGGAGCTTCGGCGACGTACGGCAACATCTACGGGAAGGTCACCGACGAATCGGGCGGCGCGCTGCCCGGCGTCTCGGTGACGCTCTCCGGCGGAGGCGGCGCGAGAACCGCCACCTCGGGCGGCCAGGGGGAATTTCGATTCCTCAACCTCGCCCCCGGAAGCTACACCGTCAAGACGGAGCTCAATGGTTTCTCGACCGTCGAGCGCACGAACGTGACGGTGAGCCTCGGTTCCAACACGGAGGTCGCGGTTCCGATGAAGATCGCCTCGGTGGCGACGACGATCACGGTGTCTTCCGAGACGCCGCTGCTCGACACGCGCCGCGTGAGCACGGGCGCGGACTTCACGTCGGACCAGTTGAAGAGCATCCCGTCGGCGCGCGACCCCTGGGTCGTTCTCCAGCAGGTGCCTTCCGTCCAGGTCGACCGGGCCAACGTGGCGGGCAGCGAGAGCGGCCAGCAGTCGGTCTACATCGGCAAGGGCACCGACAACACGCAGAATTCCTGGCTCGTGGACGGCGTGAGCGTGACCGATATGTCGGCTCTCGGCTCGTCTTCGACGTACTACGACTTCGACGCGTTCCAGGAGATGCAGGCGACGACGGGCGGATCGGATCCTTCGATCTCGATCCCGGGCGTCACGCTCAACATGGTGACCAAGCGCGGCACCAACGAAGTGCACGGTTCGGCGCGTATCTTCGACACGCCGAACGAGACCGAAGCTCGTGCGAACAGCTCCGCCGTGGGGCCGTACAGCGCTTCTCTCGGGGGGCCGAGCACTCTCAGCGTCGGCAGCGGCAACCGAATCGACCACATCCAGGACTACGGCGTGGAAGCGGGCGGACCGATCTGGGCCGACAAGGCCTGGCTTTGGGGAAGCTACGGGCGCGATCAGGTCGACCTGATCAAGCTGTCCTCAGCGGCTCCCGACCAGACGACCCTCGAGAACTGGGCCGGCAAGCTGAATATCCAGCCGGTCGAGTCCAACTCGGCGACCGCGTTCTACTTCCGCGGCGACAAGATCAAGAACGGCCGCACGGGCGTTCCCAACCGGGGCCAGGGCACGGCCTGGAACCAGACCGGGCCGACCGTGATCTGGAAGGCCGACGACTCGCAGGTCCTTGGCCCCAACTTCGTGATCAACGCGGCGTACGACTATGTTCGCGGGGGATTCCATCTCGCGCCGCAGGCCGGCCTCGGCCCCAACATCATCCAGGACCCGAGCGAGGTGTTCCAGGGCACCTTCCTGGACTTTCGCACGTATCGCCCGCAGCACCAGGCGACAGCCAATGCGTCGTATTTCTTCAACACCGGGTCGATCGGACACGAGCTCAAGTTCGGGTTCGGCTATCGCCACATCATCGGCGGCTCGGCGACGACCTGGCCCGGCAATCAGGACATCAACTACCTGAACTACAACGGCAGCGGACAGTCGTACGTGAAGCTCTTCCGCAATCTCACGGTCAACGAGACGATGAGCTACACCGACGCCTACATCGGCGACACGATGACGGCCAACAACCTGACTGTCAACGTCGGCCTCCGCTACGACGACCAGAAGGGCTTCAACGCTCCCTCGAGCGCTCCGGGCAACAACTCGGTGTGCGACCCGGGCCAGGCGTTCTCGCTCGCAAACCCGTGCCTCCCGGCGATCAACTATGCGGGAGCGGCGACGGAGATCCACTTCAAGGATTGGGAGCCCCGCGTCGGCGTGACCTATGCTCTCGGCTCTCAGAAGTCGACGCTGCTGCGCGCCTCTTACGCGAGGTTCGCGGATCAGCTCGGCTCGGGCTTTGTCGGGTCCGACAACCCCGTCGGTTACACGTACATGACCTATCCTTTCACCGACGCGAACCACAACGGGATCGCGGATCCGGGAGAGCTCGGGTCTGTCTACGCTTACGGCGGAATCAACCCGAGCAACCCGAACAGCCTCGTCTCACCGAACAAGATTGCCCCGAACCTGAAGGACACGAAGACCGACGAGTTCATGTTCGGAGTCGACCACCAGATCCTTCCCGAGCTCGTCGCGGGTCTGACTTACACGCACCGCCACCGCACGGATTTGACCGATTTCAAATACGATGGCGTTGACGCCTCCGATTTCGTCCTCGATCCGAGCCGAAGCGGCTTGAATGCCTACGACCAGCAGGGCAATCTGATCGGCAAGACCGGCAACTACTACGATTTCATCGCGCCGGCGAGTTTCACCGGCGGGATCGTCCTCACCGACGTTCCCGGCTACGCGATCAACTACAACGGAGTCGAGCTGCAGATGACGAAGCGCCTTTCCAACCGATGGATGGCGCACGCTTCCGTTTCCTACACCGATTGGAGACAGAGCGTCAGCGGCGCGAACGGATGCCGTGCCCAGGTCAACGGCGGGCAGGCAACGTGGAAGGGTCCCACGAACGTCCTCACGCCATTCGGGCCGAGCTGCGCCGACGGTGGCCAGGCATGGCAGCAGTCGCTCGGTTCGGGCTCGAAGTCGGACGTTTACATCAGCTCGAAGTACCAGTTCAACGTCAGCGGCCTGTACCAGTTGCCGCTGAACTTCAACATCGCCGCGAACCTGTTCGGCCGCCAGGGCTACCTCGAGCCCTACTTCGCGACGGTCAGCGGCGGCGACGTCGGCGGGTCCCTCGGATCCCGCAAGGTCATCGTGGGCTCGAGCGACGACCACCGCTTGAAGAATCTCTACCAGCTCGATCTGCGGGTGGAAAAGGTTCTTCCGCTCTTTCAGAAGGCGGACATGACTCTCTCGGTCGACATGTTCAACGCGTTGAACAGCGACACGATTCTCCAGCAGGCGGCGCAGTTGAGCACGACGGCGTGCGGCGCAGCCAACACGGCCGCCAGCTGCGGCGGAAAGGGAAATCGCGTCGAGGAACGCATGAGCCCCCGCGTGCTCCGCTTCGGAGCCCGCTTGAGCTTCTAGCCCGCAACGCAAACTCCGGGTTCCTTCCTCGCCCCGCCGGGAGCAATCCCGGCGGGGCCTCTCTTTTTCCGGCCTTCCCGTTCAGGAACCCAGTCTCGACTCGATTCGCCGGTCCGGCACGAGCCACATGAGCGCGACGACGACGTACAGCGCGATCGAGATGCGGCGATCGACGAACGCCATCGGGACCGCGGCCGAGTAGGCGAAAACCGAAATCTTCCCCTTCCGGTCGTCCCCGACGGCCGCCTTCAGCTTCGAATCGGGCCCCTGCGAGGCGATGATCGCGCCCTGGAGAACCGTGTACGCGACCCCCGCCAGCAGGAGGACTCCGCCGTAGACCGCCGTCGGCACCGGAGCGGCGCCGTTCTCCCCCATCCACGCGGTCGTGAACGGAACCAGGGAAAGCCAGAAGAGCAGGTGGACGTTCGCCCAGAGGATCTTCCCGTTGACCCTTTCGACGGTGTGGAGCATGTGGTGGTGGTTGTTCCAGTAGATCGCGAGAAAAACGAAGCTCAGCACGTAGCTCAGGAAGACCGGCAGAAGTCGGCCGAAGGACGGCAACGTCGGCACCGCGCGGCACGCGGAGCTCCAGCACCATGATCGTGATGAGAATCGCGATCACCCCGTCGCTGAACGCTTCCAGGCGGCCGCGCGTCATGCGGGGAGTCTACCCGCGATTTTCGGAAGTGCATTCGATTGGCTGCAGACTCCGCTCCTCTTGCGCGCTAGGCTTCAGCCATGACGCGCGAAAAAGACTACATCCTGGGGACGCACGACGAAGAAATCGAACGGCTCGGGCTGCAGCACCGGGTCTGGCGACCCCGCGCGCTCGACGCCTGGCGCCGCGCCGGCGTCACGACGGGACACACGATCCTGGATGTCGGGTGCGGGCCCGGCTACGCCGCTTTCGACCTGGCGGAAATCGCGGGAGCCTCGGGCCGGGTCGTCGCAGTGGACCGCTCGCGCCGCTTCCTGGACTTTCTCGAAGCCGTCTGCCGGCAGCGCGGGATCCGCAACATCGAGAGCCATGAGATCGATCTCGACCGGGGCGCGCTTCCGCCCGGGTCAGTCGACGCCGCCTGGGCGCGGTGGGTCTTCGCGTTCGTTCGCGGGCCCCGGGCGCTCCTGGAACGGGTCGCCAGGTCGATCCGGCCCGGCGGCGTCTTCGTCGCTCACGAGTATTTCGAATACTCGACCTGGCGGCTTCTGCCCCGCTCTCCCGAGCTCGAGGAGCTCGTCCGCGTCGTCGAGGAGAGCTGGCGCGCGGACGGCGGCGAGCCGAACATCGGCCGCGAGCTCGCCGCCTGGCTCCCGGAGCTCGGGTTCCGCCTGCAGGAAATCCACACGATCGTCGACGTGGTCCCGCCGTCGAGTTTCGTCTGGCAGTGGCCGAAAGCCTTCATCGCCGTCGGCCTCGCCCGGCTCGTGGAGCTCGGCCGCGTAACGGCGGCGCGAGCGGCCGAGATCTCGGCGGCCGTCACTTCCCGGGACGGCGATCCGAACGCGCGGCTCATCACGCCCGGCGTCCTCGAGATCATCGCGGTGAAGGAGTAGGCGATCGCATCCCGCGGATGAAACAGGCGCTCGAAAAGCTCGAGACGGCGTCCTGACGCCGCTTCCTCCAAACGAAGAGGCCGCCCCGAAGGGCGGCCTCGATGAATCTTCCGTTCGAAGTAGCGGTTAGAAGTCGACCCGGGAGTTGATGCCGATCGTCCGAGGCTGATTCGTCAGGAATCCGACGCGGGCGCGCAGTCCGCGCTCGCGGTCGAGCGCCAGGAACGCGCGTTCGTTCGTGAGGTTGTTGCAGTACAGAGCGATGTCCCAGATTCCGTGCCGAATGCCGAGACGCAGGTTGACGATGTCGTAGGCCGGCAGCAAGCGGGTTGAACGTGAACGTGCTCTGCGTCAGCGGGCCGCCGATCGTGTTCGCACCGAAAGAATTCAGGTCCAGGGTGCCCGATCCCCGGCTCCTGGTCGGCGAGCTGGGTATAGCGCGAGCCGATGTGCTGATACGTACCGGTCGCGTAGCCGGTGGACCGTTCCGATCGGCTGCTGGTAGGTCGCGGCGAAGGCCGCCTGGAACTTCGGCGCGCTCGGCAGGCGATTTCCCGAAACGATGCCGGTCGCTTCCGCGAGACCGGGCGAGCCGGCGATCGTGGACCGGACCTTCGCGTCGCTGTAGCCGGCCGAAAGCGAGAAGTCGAAGTTGTCGGTCGGAGCGAGAGAGAGCTCGAGCTCGCCGCCGACGCTGCGCGACTTCGGCACGTTGAAGATGAGACGGGACGAGCACGACCCGGCTGTCACCGTCACCTGGAGGTCCTTGACGTCGTCGTAGTAGACCGACGCGTTGAACGTGCCGCGGCCGCCCATGAACGTGGATTTCGAGCCGATCTCGTAGTTCCAGGCCGTCTCGTCTTTCCAGCTGTCGCGGCCGGAGAACGTCGCGAGGTCGTCCGCCGTGCAGAGGTTGACGTTGAGAGGATCATTGACGCCGCCGAGGCGGAATCCCCTCGAGGCCTGGGCGTTGATCGTCGTGTTGTCGCTGACCTTGTAGCTCGCGATGAAACGCGGCGCCCAGCCGTTGGCCTTGACGCTGCCCGGCTGGATCTGGGGAGTTCCGTCGGAGTTGGAGCCGAAGATGCCGTCGAAGATCTGTCCCTTGTCTTCCTTGTAGTGGTAGTAGCGCAGTCCCGCCGTGAAATTGAACTGGCTCGTCGCGGCGATCGTTCCTTCGCCGAAGATCGAGTACTGCTTGTTCTTGTAGTTCAGGTCCGACCAGAAGAGGTTGTCCGTCGGAGCGAACTGGCCCTGCGTGGGAATTCCCGACGCGGCCGAGAATCCGTCGACGAGGAGGTGCTGGCCGTAGTGGCGGCGCGAATCGGAGTAGAAGCCGCCGACGACCCACTGAACGCGATCCTTCGCCGTGCCGCCCGAGAGCCGCAGTTCCTGCGTCCAGCCGTGGGCCGTGGTGAGATCGCTTAAGGGCGCGTTGAGCGTATACACGTCTTCCGGCAGGCCGACGCTTCCGCCCGTGATGCTGGAAGTCAGCGCTCCCGCGTCGCGCACGACGTCGATGTCCCGGCCGGTGAACGACGTGACCGACGTCAACAGCACCGAGCCGAGGTCCCACTTGAGGTCGAGATCTCCGAGCTGGAACTTGTCGGTATACGGCTCGCCGGTCTGCGTGAACTGCTGATCGCCTCCGAGCGTCACGGCCGGCCGAGTCGTCGTGTACGGGTTGGCCAGGATGTTGAAAACGTCCGTGCGGTTCCACCCGTCCATGTCGACTTTCTGGTAGACGAACCGCGGAGTGATCGTCAGGCCCTCGATCGGATTGAGCGCGAGCGCCACGCGGACGCCCTCGCGGTCGCCGGCGTTCACGTCCTTGTGGAGGCTGAATTTGCCCGGCGTTTCCGACCCGAACGGCTGCACGGAATCCGTCCAGCCAGCGAGACGGTTGTAGTAGCTCGTGACGCGCAGAGCGACGTTGTTGGAGAGCGGCGCGTTGAAGCCGACCTTGAAGTCTCCGCCCGTGCCGCCATTGTCGACGCTGTTGCCGCCGATTTCCCCGAAAACGCTGCTCACCCCGAGCTGAGGCTGGTTCGTGATGTAGCGCACCGTGCCCCCGAGGGATCCGGAACCGAAGAGGGTTCCCTGGGGCCCCCGCAGGACCTCGACGCGATTCATGTCGAACAGGTCCATGTCCGGCGTGAACAGCGACAGGGAGATGACCGATTCATCCAGGTACGAGGCCACTTCCTCTTTCACGCCCGGCTGGTCGCGCGCGATCTGCCCGGAGGAGATCCCGCGGATGGACACCGTGCTCTGGCCCGGGCCGAGGTTCTGGACGGAAAACCCCGCGACGTTCGCGGCCACGTCCTCGATGTTCTGGGCGCCGCGCTCGCGAAGGGTTTCTTCGCTCGGCGCCGCCACGGAAATCGGCGTGTTCTGAATCGTCTCGTCCCGCTTCATGGCGGAAACCGTGACCGCTTCGGAGAATTTCACCTGGAGGGCGATGTTCACCGTGTGCGTCGCACCGGCCTCCACTCGCTGATCCCTCACGACGACGCCGCGGAACCCCTGCACGTCGGCCGAAACCATATAGAGGCCGGGAGGCAGATCCGGCGTCTCGTAAGCGCCGCCCGCCACCGAGGTGACGGTCTGCTTGGCGCCCGTGTCCTGATTCGTGACCGTGACCGCGGCTCCCGTGATCGCTTCGCCGTTGGCGACGCGGACGGTTCCGCCGATTTTTCCCATCCCCTGCGCGCCCGCGGGCGCGGCCGCGAGGCTCATGAGCGCGCCGCAGACCGCCAGGAGTGCTACCCGTGGCTGGAACATTTCAGCCTCCTCTTTACAATCGTTTCCGGGAAATTTGGGATGGGGACCCGCCCCAATGGCCGCTTTTTACGCCGCCGGGAAGCGGATGTCAATAACAATTTCTTTACGCCATTACTTCACACGCGCGGCAACTCCGCGCCTGGTTCTCCGTATCACTCTCCATGAAGCTCCTTCTCTGGCTGCTGCTCCTTCTCCTGTGCTGGCCGGTCGCGCTGCTCGCGCTCGTGCTGTACCCGATCGTCTGGCTTTTGCTCCTGCCGTTCCGAATCGCCGGCCTCGCGGTCGAGGGCGTGCTCGCGTTCCTCCGGGCGCTCTTCTTTCTTCCATCCCGCTTGCTCGGCGGCCGGACGTAGAATTCGTCCGGAGGCTCCCATGCGCTCTCTCCGTTTCTTTTCCGCTGTCGCGGTTCTGCTCGCGTCCTCGGCCCTTTCGGGGCAGGGCTCTCCCGCTCCGGGAGACGACACGGACACCCTGAAAAAACTCGAGGTCGAATGGATCCGATCCGTCCGCGAACAGGACCCCCCCGCGCTGGACCGGCTCCTGGCCCCCGATTTCACGTTCACCGTCGCCGTCGCCGGCAAGCCCCTCTCGACGATCTCGCGCGACGCGTACGTTCACCGCGCGAAGGGCTACGCGATTCGGGAGTCGCGGTTCGACGAAAGCCTGGTTCGCCTCTATGGCAACGTCGCCGTCGTCACGTCGCGCTATAGCCATAAAGCCACGCTCCATGGACGGGACCGGAGCGCGGAATTTCTCCTGACCGACACGTGGGTGAAGCTCGACGGGCAATGGCTCGCGGCCGCGCGAGTGTCTTCGCGGCCCGAGCACTCCTCTCCCTGACGGCGGTGGCGGGGGCCGCGGCCGCCCCGTCGATTCACTGCACGGGGATCTTCGAGCCGTTCCGCTCGAGCCAGGTCCCGAAGCCCTGGAGGTCCGGGTCGAGCGAGCGCGAGAGCGCGACATCGCGGCTCCGGCAGAACTCGTCGTTGAAGAGCGCCTGGAACTGAAACATGTTCCCGAGATCGTCGGCTCCGGGAAAACCCAGAGCGCGAAACGCGTCGAACGGCATGTCGTAGAAATCCACCTTCGATCCCAGCGCGCGCGAGAACCCCGCCGCCATCTCCGGACCCGAAAGGACCTCTCCCGCGATGCCGACTCGCCGCCCCAGCATTTCCATTCCGCGCCGGAACACGCCGTGCGCGCAACGCCCGATGTCCTCCGCGGCAATGCCCGGGAGCCGTCCTCCCCCGAGCGGGAGGGCGAGAACGAGCGTTCCGTCCGGCCCCTTGCGGGGACCCATGCCGAATCCGATGAAGTTTTCCCAGTAAAACGCCGCCAGCAGGTACGTCGTCGGCACGGAGAGCGCCGCGAAGACCGCGTCCGCCTCTCCCTTCGCGTCGAAATGGGGGACCTTGTACTTCCCCTTGAGCGTCGGGAGCCGCGAGTCGGAGAGCGGAACCTGGAGACGCGTGTCCTCGAGCGTCGACCAGACGACGTGGGAAACGGCCGTCGCTTTGGCCGCGCGCGCCGCCGAGGATGTCTGCGCAAGCTCTCGTTCCGGGGAAGAATGCTCCCAGAAGCTCGTCACGCAGAAAACGCCGTGAGCGCCCTCGAAGGCCCGGCGAAGACTCCCTTCGTCGTCGAGATCGGCGGCGACGACTTCGACGCCGAGCCCGGCGAGGGCCTTCGCATTTTCCGAATCGGGCTTTCTCGTGATGGCGCGCGCGGCGAACGCTCCGGATCGATCGGCCGCGATCGACCGGACGAGTCCTCCGCCCTGCGCTCCCGTCGCCCCGATCACCGCAATGATTTTCTTGTTGCCCATCTCGAACCTCCCTTCGACGACTCTACTCTCCGTCGCGGCGAATTCGCCGAGGCTTACAATAGCGCGGCGGCTGGTAACCGGGAGTCCGGAACCTTCAGCGCCCGAGGACCTCCCGAAGGCGGCGGACTCCGTCGCGAATCTCGGGTACGCCCGTGCCTCCGAATCCGAGGACGAGACCCTGGCGCAGCGCCTTTCCGAAGTAGCAGGGCGAGAGGGGCATTGCCCAGAGTCCCCGCCGGGCAGCGCGCAACGACACGTCGAGGTCGGAGAAGCCCTTCGGAAGCGCCGCGACGAGATGCATTCCCGCCTCGGCTCCGTGGACGCTCAAGACGTCGCCGAGCTCTTTTTCGATCGCGTCGACGAGAGCGGCCCTCCGCTCGCCGTAGAGAGCCCGCATCCTTCGAAGATGGCGGGCGAAATGGCCCTCCCGGAGAAAATCGGTCAGGACGATCTGCAGGAAGGTCGGGGGAAAATCGTCCGTCGCGGCGCGAACCGCCGCGAAGCGCTCGACGAGATCCGCCGGAACGACGAGGTATCCGACGCGCAGCGCCGGAAAGAGAACCTTGCTGAACGTTCCGATGTAGAGGACGCGAGAATCGCGGTCGAGCCCCTGAAGCGAAGCGATCGGAAGATTCTCGTACCGGTACTCGCTGTCGTAATCGTCCTCGACGACCCAGGAGCCGTTCCGGTGAGCCCAGTCCAGAAGCTGCAATCGGCGCGACGCGCTCATCGTCATCCCCATCGGATACTGATGCGACGGAGTGACGTACGCGGCGCGCGCCCGCGGGCAGCGCTCGATTCCCGCGGCCACGTTCAAGCCCTCGCTGTCGACCGGCACCGCAGTGAGCTTCGCTCCCCGAAGACGCAGGACGTCCCGCGCTCCTCCGTATCCAGGCTGCTCCACCCAGACCGGGTTCCCCGCCTCCAGAAGCACTCGAGCCGTGAGCTCCAAAGCGTGCTGCGAGCCGCTCACGACCATCACCTGGTCCGCCTCGCATCGGACCGCCCGCGCCGTTCTCAGATACGCCGCGACCTCCTCCCGGAAAGGCCGGTATCCCATCGGATCGCCGTATTTCAGGATCCCCGGCCGCTTGTGCAGCGTTCGCCCGTGCCGGCCGACCAGTCTTGACCAGATGCCGAGCGGAAAGCGATCCACCGTTGGCTCGCTGACGCGAAACGCTCCCCACCCCGCGAGCCAGGGATCCCTTTCCTTTGGGAGGAGAAAATCGGACTCGCGCGATACCGGCCGCCGGACGCGGTGCGGCTCCATGTCCGGCACGCTCGGGCGGTCCGGGCCGTCGGCCCTGCCCGGAACGTCTTTCGCGACGAATGTCCCGGAGCCGACCCCGCTTTCGAAATATCCCTCGGCGACGAGCTGCTCGAACGCATTGAGGATCGGAAGACGCGAGATCCTCAACTCGGCCGAGAGCGTTCGGGTCGAAGGGATGCGCTGGCCCGCCCGCAGCCGTCGCTCGAGAATCGCGTCGCGAAAACCCTCGTAGAGCTGCCGGTAGAGGGGCATCGGAGACGCTCGATCGACGGCGACGACGGGGATCAGCGCGGGAGGCGTTCTCTTCACCGCGCCCATGGTAATGGCTATGGGAATTCGAACACAAATGGCTATCGCGACTGACCTATCGGCGGTTCAAAGATGAATCCGACCGAGAGGAGCCGAGGTATGGATGCCGCACGCGAGTTCGATTTTCTGGAAGGACAGTGGGACGCCCTCAGCCGCGTTCCCTCGCCGGATGGGTGGGCGGAAGCGCCGGGCACTCTGTCGGCGGCGCGGGCGCTGGATGGGCTCGTTTCTGTCGAGCATTTCGAGGGGATCTATCACGGAGGCGCCTTGAAAGGCCTCGGATTGCGAGCCTTCAACCGCGAGACGCGCGAATGGGAGCACACCTGGACCGACAGTCTCGAACCGGGTCACTTCCACGTGTGGAAGGGAGCATTCGGCGACGGAAAGATCGACCTCTTCAGCGAGTGGATCGAGGCCGGCGGCAACCCGGTCCGATCGCGACTCACGTGGTCAGAAATCACTCAAGACTCCGCACACTGGGAGAGCTCGCGGTCCTCCGACGGCGGGAAGACCTGGCAGCTGCACTGGGTGATCGACTTCCGCCGGCGAGCCACCCCATGAAGACCGGAAGGAGAGTGACGCATGTTCGAGCCACGATCGGGCTCTCTCTGCTGGCGGTTCGAGCGATGACGGCCCAGACCGGCTCCTCGATCGAGCAGGTCCGGCACCTGAAAGATTTCCCCGTTGTCGAATTTCGACGCTACACGATCAAAGACGGCGAACGAAAACATTTCGCCGAATACTTCGAGAGCTATTTCCCCGAGTCCTTCGAGCAGCTCGGGGCCATCGCGTTCGGTCAGTTCCTCGAGCGAGACGACGCGTCGCATTTCACGTGGCTGCGCGGCTTTCATTCGATCGAGGACCGCGCCGCGGTCAACGGGGCGTTCTATGACGGCCCGCTGTGGAAAGAGCACCGATCGACGATGAACGACATCCTGCTCGACAGCGACAACGTGCTGCTCCTGCGAGCGCTCCCGGAACACGGCATCCCCGTTCTTCCGGCCGTCGACCCGGTCCGCGAGGAAAAGGGCGCGCGCGGCGTCGTCGTCGCGCAGATTTTCCCGGTGAAAGCCGGCTTCGCCGACGCCTTCGCGAAACGCGCCGAGGTGGAATTCGCCGCCTACCGCGCGGCCGGCGTCCGGGAAGCGGGTGTTCTCGTCACTCTCGATGTCCCGAACAACTTTCCGCGGCTTCCGATCCGAACGGACGGCCCCTTTCTCGTGTGGCTCGGCGTTCTCGAGGGCGACTCCGCGCTGGAACAGGTCTTTCGCCCCGCCGCAAACCGGTCGGCGCAAACGCTGTCTTCCATGGGAATGCTCCGGGACGAGCCGGAGCTCGTCGTCCTCGCGCCGACGCGGCGTTCGCGCCTGCGGTGGTGGCCCTGACGCCTAGTCTTCCCTCGGGCTCCACGGGACGAGAGGCTTCTGGAACTCCTCGCTCGGATGGAAACGGAGCTGGCCGTCCTTGCTCCATTCGACTTTGAGCAATCCCGTCATGCCCGCCTGCTCCCCCGGCTTTTCGAACGCCGCGACGGAGTAGTAGAAGCCGCCGAGGCCGATCGAGTGGACGAGGACCCTTTCGACTTCGGCCCTCTCGGCGCGGGCACCGATCCGGAGGGGCCCGCAGGCCGGATCCGGATCGTCGTGATTGATCGTCGGCGGCACGGTGCCCCGCCGGATCGAAAGGCAAGCCGTCACCGCCTGGAGGGCGGAGGAGCCCGCCCCGTGCTGGCCGAGCATCGATTTGATGGAGTGCACGCGAACCCTCGGGAGCGCTTCGCCGAAGACCTCGGCGAGCGCCATTCCCTCCAGGCGGTCGTAAATCACGGACGAAGACCCGTTCGCGTTGACGAGGTCGACGTCCGTGGGCTGCCAGCCCGCCTCGTCCATCGCCCCCCGGAACGCCCGGACGCACGGCCGCAGATCGATCTCGGGAGCGTCGTGGCTGTACTGGCGGTTTCGCCCCGCCGAGCACACCTGGTAGCCCGCGAGCCGCGCGTAAACCCGGGCGCCGCGCGACCGCGCGTGCGGTTCCGCCTCGAGGAGCAGCGCCGCGGCGCCTTCGCCGATGACGTTTCCGTCGCGGTTTCGGTCGAAAGGCCGCGAAGCCTCCCCGGGGCGGTCGTTGTAACGCGTCGCGAGCGAGCCGGACGCGTTCAGGGCGAGGATGACCTCCGGCACGACCTCGCAGTCGGAGCCGACGACGAGCATCGCGTCGGCCGCGCCGGCTTGAATCATCCGAAGCGACTGCCCGAGCGCGTCGATCCCCGAGTTGCAGCCCGAGCTCGTCGTGTGGATCGGCCCGCGAATGTTGAAGAACGACGAGAGCACGCACGCGGCCGAGTGATTGAAAGCATGGAAGGCCGCGTGCGGGGGCAGCCGGCCCTCGGCTTCCGAGTGATCTCGAAGGCGAAACATGTCGCCCAGGTTTCCGACCGAGGTCCCCATGTGGATACCGAGCCGGTCCGGATCGCACGCGTCCAGGTCGAGCTCCGCGTCGTGCAGGGCGAGGACCGACGCGGCGAGTGCGAGCTGAATCGGACGCGGGGTGTGGCGGCCGAGGACGCTGCCCTTCTCGACGTAGGTGTCGAGGCGAAAGCCCTTCACCTCCGCCCCGATCTTCGACGGCGACGCCGCCGTGTCGCACAGCGTGATCGGTCCGATCCCGTGGCGGCCGGCTTCGAGCGCTTCCCAAAAAGCGTTCCGGCCGCACCCGATGGCGCTCACGGGGCCGAGCCCGGTGATGACGACGGGGACGTTGTGCACCTCGCCGGCTCCTTTCCCGCAGACCTTTTTCCGGCGCCATCGTATCTCCTGTAGATTATCGACAAGAGTCGCGGAAGGAGAGAACCCCATGAAAAGAAGAGAATTCCTCGAGCAAACCGCCGCCTTCGGACTGCTGGCCGCGATTCCGGGAACGCTTCGCGGAACTGCCCCGAAGCATTCCCGGGCGGCGGGACCGCCGGCCGCCCCCCTCCCGGCTCCCGCGACGGGAAGCATCCCCGTCGCCTTCCTCGTTTCCGACGGTGCCGTGGTGATCGACTTCTGCGGGCCCTGGGAGGTCTTCCAGGACGCGTACATCCCGGGGCGCCCGGACGCGGCATTTCGGCTCTACACGGTCGCGGAGACGACCAAACCGATCCAGGCGAGCGCCGGAATGAAGATCGTTCCCGACTACTCGTACGAGACCGCGCCCTCGCCGAAAGTCATCGTGATTCCGGCGCAGAGCGCGAAAAACGAGGCGACGCTCGATTGGATCCGCAGGTCCGCGAAGACCGCAGATGTCACGATGTCGGTCTGCACGGGCG
>CAWEYG010000002.1:0-884869 GCA_963813155.1 uncultured Acidobacteriota bacterium
GCCGTGGGCCGGGTTCGCTTCCCCGCCGGGATAGAAACCCTGCTCGAAATAATCGCGGACGAGAGCCCCGGCGCCGGCCGCGGTCGGAGCCGCGAACGAGGTGCCGGCCGCGGCCGCCACGGTGCAGTTGTCGGTCAGGATCGAGAAATCGGACGACGCCGAGACGTTCACGCCGGGGGCCACGAGGTCCGGCTTCCAGCGCCCGTCGGCGGCGGGACCGATGGCGGAGAAATCGGAGAGGTCCTCGTCGGAGCCGTCGGGAGTGTTCCGAGTCGAGCCCACGCACACGACGTTCTTCCCGTTTCCGGGAGACGGCACGGAACGCGGCCCGCTCTCCCCGGCGTTGCCCGCGACGAAGAACGGCAGGAAATCGGGGTGGCGGAAGGCAAAATCGTCCACGTCGCGGGCGGTGAGCGAATATCCCGAATTGAAAGGAGCCGGCCCGCTCGTGTCGTCCGCCCAGGAATCGGAGTGGATCCGGACTCCCTGCGCGTAGGCCTGCTCGAAGATGGGCTCGAGGCCGCTGGGCGAGCATCCGAGCCCCGGCAGGTTCCCGCACTCCGATCCGTCGGCCGCGAAACCCGCGTCCTGGATGACGAGGCGCGCGCCCGGGGCCATCCCGTCTCCGGAATCGTGGACGAGAAGATGCGCGAAATTGTCGCCCGCCGCGTTTCCCGCCACGTGGGTTCCGTGCCCCTCGTCGTCGTACGCTTCCGGGTCGTTCGGCCGATCGCACGGAGCCGGAAACTGGTCGCACGAGTGCAGGAAGTCGTAGGCGGCGATCTTTCGATGCTGCGCGGCCGTCTCGATTCCGTACTGCCCGGAGGAGTACGTGTTGACCGCGAAGGAATTCGCCGGGTCCGCGAAGTAGCACGAATCGACGTCCAGCCCCGTGTCGAGAATCCCGATCGTCTGTGTCGAGCCGAAAATCCCGTGAGCGAAGATCGGCGTCGGTCCGAGCGGAGTTCCCGACTGAATCGTGCCGATCGAGCGGTCGTTCGCGAGGCTGGGGTTCGCGCGCGGAAAGGCCGCGAACACGGCGTCGCCGGCCAGGAATCGGCGCAGACCCTCGCGGGGTGCACCCGCCGCGAGCTCCAGCCTGGCCCCGAACGGCGAATCCCGCGAGCCGAGGACGGCCAGCCCGGCTGCCCGAGCGCCCTTCGAGAGCTCGGCGGCAGTCGAACCGGGATGCCCGAGGACCGAGATTCGCCGCGGAAACGGGCGCGGACCGTCCTGGAGCAACTCGGGGGACGCCTTGTCCGCCGGCTCGAGCGGGCCGGCCCACGCGATCTCGGCCGGGCCCGAAGACTGTCCCGGCCGGGCGAAAAGAACTGCCGAATCGCGCGACAGGACTGTCTCGAGAATCCAGCCGGATCTCTCGAGGGCGGCCTGCAGGTCGGGACCGATCGGAGCCGAAAACTTCGCGAGCAGATGCCCGGAGGGAACCGGACCGGCCGCTTCCGTCGGGGATCCGGGCGCCACCGAGAGATCTCGAAGTCTTCCGGGGGCCGGAATCGTCAGATCAGAGGCGGCCAGGAGACCCGGCAGGAGGAACACCGGGACGAGAGCCGAACGACGCACCTGCGGCACGATATCACCGCAAAGAAAGCGACCGAACGGCCTCGAGGACGACCGGATCGGAGAAGAGCGCGGGCTGGAGACGCTTCCATTTTCCCCAGTGCGACCGGACGGTTCGGGCGGCTTCCGGCGAACGCGAGGCGTCCCGGAGCAGAAGAAGGAGGTCGGAGCGCTCGCGATCGGCCTCGAAGAGCTTGAGCCGAATCCCGGCAGCCTCCTCGAAGTCGTCTCGCTGCTCGGCGATCCTCGCCAGGCCCGAGAGCGCGACTCCGTCGGTCTCGAAGTCGTCGACCGATTCGTCCCACTCCTCTTCCGCCTTTTCCGACCACCCCTTCGACGCGAACAGGCGGCCGAGGTCGTCGTGGTTCAGGGCCATGTCGGGCTCGAGCTCGATCGCGCGAGCGAACGCGGCCGCCGCCTCGTCCCCTCTCCCCCGCCGCCACAGAAAGACCGCCCAGTGATAGGCGAGCGGATAGGATTTCGGGCAGAGGCGAACCCCTTCGCGGTAGTCGCTCTCGGCCTCGGCGAAATCGCCGCGCCGTTCCGCGCAGAACGCGGAAGTGAACCAGCCGTTCTCGTAGGTCGGAAAGATCTGGACCGCCTTGCGCCCGTCGGCGACCGCCTCGGAAAGGTCTCCCAGCTCTCCCGCCATCCGGCCGCGCCCGGCCCAGGCATCGTAGTAGTTCGCGAAAATCTCGGTCGCGCGGCGATACTCGCGGTAGGCCGAGGGATACCTCTTCTTGTCCGCGTCCTCGTACGCCAGGTCGTAATGCGCCTTCGCGCTGTCGGGCGACGTGACCACCAGGTTGGAAAACAGAGTCCGGTCGTCCAGCCAAACGGTGTTTCGAACGATCGTTCGCGCCAGGAATGCGAGAGTCACGACGGCCAGCGCCGCGACGGCCCGACGCCGCCGGAGCAGTCCCGGCCCGTCGGACGGAAAGCACGACGCCGCGACGAGCGCGATCCCGGCCGAGGGCAGGTAGAGAAGTCGCTCCGCCATGAGGGTTCCGGTGACGAAAAGGAAGTTCGACGTCGGAAGAGCGGCCAGGAGAAAGAGGAGCAGGCCGAACCCGGCGGCAGGCCTCTTGCGAAAGAGGCCGACGCCGGCCGCCGCGAGAATCGCGACCCCCAGCATCGCCCCCCAGAAGAGCGGCGAGCGAAAACCGTACAGGGGCAGCTGCCAGGCCGACTCGTCCGCCGAAAGGCGCAGGGGAAAGACCACGCGCCCGGCGCCGCGCAGAAGGATCGCCGCCGCGTTGCCTGCCCTCCGCGCGAAAGACAACGTCACGAGCGGGTTTTCCAGCTCGAAGAATCCCGCCTTCTTCGAGATCAGAAAGCCCTTCAGGACGGCCGCGCGAATCGCGAACGTCGCCGCGAGGGGCAAGGCGAAAGAAATGAAAAACAACGCCCGCTTCCTCAAGAGCGAGGCCATTCGGCGGACGAAGCTCCCGTTCTCGTCGAGCATCGCGCCGAGAAAGAGCAGCCCGGGAAAGACGACCGCGCTCTCTTTCGTTTCGATCGCGAGGAAATAGAGGGCCCAAGCGAGAGCAAGCCATCGAAACTTCGAGCCCGCCCGCAGCGCCGAATGCCAGGCGAGCAGAAGGAAGAACGTCGACAGGACCTCCGCCCGGCCCACGATCGAGGTCACGGCTTCGACGTGCGCCGGCATGACGGCGAACAGCAGCGAAGCGACCCCCGCCGTGGTCTCGCCGAATCCCCGGCGGAGGAGAAGAAAGAGGAGCAGCACGTTCCCCGCGTGGAGGAGGACGTTCGTCAGGTGGTATCCGAACGTCGATTTTCCGTGGATCGCGAAATTCGCCGCGAAGGAAAGGAGATCCACCGGACGGTAGGCGGTACCGGTCGCGAGCGTCCCGCCGAAGTAGTGTGTCGTGAAAATCTTCGGAAGCTCCGACCACGATTGAATTCGGGGGTCGTCCCGCACGATCGCCTTGTCGTCGTAGGTGAATCCCCCGTTCAGGCCGTTCGCGTACGCGAGGACGCAGGCCGCGACGAGAAGCCACGGCCAGGGACGTTTCTCCCAGGGCCAGGAAGAAGACATGACGGCGCGGAACTGTATCGCAGGCCACGGGACGATAGCGGAGTAATGGCTATGCCGAATCGACGATAAATGGCTATTGTCGCGAGCCTGAAGACTCTGGCAGATTCCTTCAAAGGAGGTACGACCCATGACAATGCAGCACAAGACGAGGCTTCTTTCGAGTTTGCTGGTGGCTCTGTTCTGGACGGGAATTCCGGCGCTCCTGAGGGCCGCTCCGGACGCGTCGGCCGGGGGCCCCGCCGAGGTGCGCGACGGGCAGCACGACTTCGATTTCGAGATCGGGAGCTGGAAAATCCACCTCAAGCGTCTCAAGGACCGCCTCGCGGGATCGCACGAATGGGTCGATTACGACGGGACCTCGATCACGCGGAAGGTCTGGAACGGCAAATCCAACCTCAATGAGTTCGAATCCGACGGCGGGGGGGGCCACATCGAAGGCCTCACGCTGCGCACCTACAATCCCCAGACGCACGAGTGGAGCATCTACTGGGCCAACAGCAAGGACGGCAAGATCGACGTTCCGCAGGTCGGCACGTTCAAGGACGGGGTCGGCGAGTTCTACGCGATGGATACCTGGAAAGGCCGCAGCGTCCTCGTTCGCTTCCGCTGGACGAAAACCGATTCGACCTCGCCCCATTTCGAGCAGTCGTATTCGGACGACGGCGGCAAGACCTGGGAAGTCAACTGGATCACGGACCAGACCCGGACGGACGGATCGGACAAGTCCCGCTGATGGCCTCCCGGCCGCGCTAAGATTCGGCCCGCATGGCTCTCGCTCTGTTCTTCGGACTGCTTGCGGCGGCTCCGCCGGCCTCGCCGAGGCTGGCCGTCGGCTCGGTCGTCGAGCGCGTCGAGTGCGCGGACACCCCGGAGCAGAGCTACGCGCTCTACCTGCCGGCCGGCTATTCGCCCGATCGCGCATGGCCGATCCTGTTTCTCTTCGACCCCGGAGCGCGGGGGCCGCTCGCGGCGCGGCTCTTTTCGGAAAGCGCCGCGAGCTACGGATGGATCCTCGCGAGCTCGAACAACACCGAGAGCGACGGCCCCCTCGATCCGAACATCACGGCCTTTCGGGCGATGTGGAGAGACACGCACGCGCGCTTCTCGATCGACCCGAAACGCGTCTACGCCGGGGGCTTCTCCGGCGGCGCGCGGGTCGCGACTCTGATGGGCACGACGGCGCCCGGGACGGTCGCGGGAGTGATCGGCTGCGGCGCGGGATTTCACACGACGGTGAAGAGAAAGCCGCCGTTCGTCTATTTCGGAACGATCGGCGAACTCGATTTCAACTTCACGGAAATGCGCGCGCTCGACGACACGCTGGCCTCTCTGGCGGTTCCTCACCGGATCGAGACCTTCGGGGGCGAGCACGACTGGCCCCCGAAGGAGCTCTGCCGGGACGCGGTCGAGTGGATGGAGATCCAGGCGATCCGGGCCGGCACGGCGCCGCGCCGGGCCGAAGAGGTGGAATCGATCTTTGCCCGGCGCCGGGAGAGGGCGCGCGCGCTCGAAACCGAGCGTCCGGCAGAAGCTCTCGCCGAGTACCGGTCGATCGAGGCGGATTTTTCCGGGCTTCGCGACGTCTCGACGGCAAGCGCGGCGGCCGAGGCGCTGGAGCGCGAGCCCGCGACGCGCAAGGCCCTCTCGGAGGAGAAGAAGCGGGTGATCGAAGAAGACCGGACGAGGGCGGCGCAAACCGCCGTCTGGGCGGAGATCCGCTCGGGCGACGCGATTCCCCTGAAGCGCCTCGTCCAGGAGCTTCGCATCCCGGAGATGCGCGAAAGAGCCGCGCGGCGGCCGGTCTCCGAGGACTCCCGCTCGGCGCAGAGGATCCTGAACGAGATCGCTACCCAGACTTCGTTCTACCTGGCGCGCGGGTACCGGGGCGAGAAGAAGCTCGACCGCGAGGTCCTGTGCCTTTCAATCGCGATCGAGGCGAGGCCGGACTGGCCGGCCGGCTGGTATCGCCGGGCGGCGGCGTTCGCGGCCGCGGGAGACGGATCGAAGGCGATCGAGGATCTCTCGACGTCGGTCGCAAAGGGATTCGCGAAGCCCGAGTCGCTCGAGACGGACGAAGACTTCGCGGCGATCCGCTCGTCCGAGCGTTTTGGCTCGCGCTTCGCCGCGCTCCTCGCCGCGGTTCGCGCCCGGGCCGAGACGAAACCCGCGCGGTGACCGGCTGGCTTCCCGTCTCCGTTTCGGAGAGAATCGCGCTTTCATGCCGCACGACGAAGGCTCGAAAAGCCGTCATACCCTCAAGGACATCGTTCTCGGCAAGCCGCTGAGGGCGACCGACCCGGGAGTTTTCCACCACGTTTCGCTCGTCGCGTTTCTCGCCTGGGTCGGCCTCGGCGCGGACGGGCTCTCTTCCTCGTCCTACGGCCCCGAAGAAGCCTACAAAGCGCTCGGCGCGCACGCCCCGCTCGCCGTGATCCTCGTCGCGATGACCGCGTTCACGGTCTTCGTCATCTCCTTCGCGTACAGCAAAGTGATCGAGGAGTTTCCCGGCGGCGGGGGCGGCTACCTCGTCGCGACGAAACTGCTGGGACCGCGCTTCGGAGTCGTCTCCGGGTGCGCGCTCATCGTCGACTACATCCTGACGATTTCGGTCTCCGTCGTTTCCGGCGTCGACGCGATCTTCAACCTCCTCCCCCGCCACTTCCATTCTCTCAAGCTCGAAACCTGCTTTGCGGTCCTCGCTCTGCTCGTCATCCTGAATCTTCGCGGCGTGAAAGAGTCCGTGACCGTGCTCCTGCCGATCTTTCTCATCTTCTGCCTCACCCACCTCGTGCTCATCCTGACCGCGGTGCTGGGCCATTTCACGGAGCTTCCGATCGTTCTGCGGGGAACCGCCAGCGACTTCCACGGGGGAGTGTCCGCGATCGGGTTCGTTCCGATGCTTTTCATTCTCCTTCGCGCGTATTCGATGGGCGGCGGGACCTACACGGGAATCGAGGCCGTTTCCAACGGAGTCCAGATCCTGCGCGAGCCGCGAGTCCACAACGCGAAGAAGACGATGCTCTACATGGCGCTTTCGCTCGCGTTCACGGCCGGCGGCATCCTCTTCGCGTACCTCCTCGTGCACGCTCGCCCCACACCCGGCAAGACGATGAACGGCGTGCTCGCGGAGATCGTCTTCTCCGGCTGGAAGGTTGCAGGCGCTCCGTTCGGAAAGTGGCTCGTCGTCGCGACGCTCGTCTCGGAGGGCCTCCTGCTCTTCGTCGCGGCACAGACCGGATTCCTCGACGGGCCGCGCGTCCTCGCGAACATGGGAGTCGATTCGTGGGCGCCGCACCGTTTCGCGCAGCTCTCGGACCGGCTCGTCACGAAAAACGGCGTCCTTCTGATCGGTCTCGCTTCCGGCGCCGTGATGCTCTACGCGCGCGGCGCCCTCGACCTCCTCGTGACGATGTACGCGATCAACGTGTTTTTGACTTTCACCCTGACAGAGCTCGGCATGTCGATGCACTGGATCCAGGACCGGCGGGAGAAACCCCAGTGGAAGAGGAATCTTCCGATCCACTTCACCGGGCTCGTCCTCTGTTTTTCGATTCTGTGCGTGACGCTCTACGAAAAACTCCTCGAGGGCGGCTGGGTGACGGTCGCCGTCACGAGCGCGTTCATCCTGCTCGCGTTCTCGATTCACAGCCACTACCGCAACGTCCGCGATCGCTTGAAGTATCTCGACGAGGTTCTGACGAGCGTGCCGCTCCACGAGCACCCGGTCGAAAAGGAGCCGATGGACCGGAAAGCGCCGACGGCCGCGATCCTCGTCGGAGGTTTCAACGGCCTCGGCGTCCATTCGTTTCTCTCGATCCAGGCGCTTTTCCCCCGTTATTACGAGAACTACCTCTTCATTTCCGTCGGCGTGATCGACTCGGCCCGATTCAAGGGCGAGTCCGAAATCGCCGCCCTCAAGGCCTCGACCGAAGCCGACCTGCGCCAGTACGTCGAATTCGCCCGCAAGCTCGGGATGAAGGCGGATTTTCGCTATTCGCTCGGAACCGAGGCAGTCGACGAGGCGGAGAACCTCGCCCTGCAGGTCAAGAAGGAATTTCCCCGGACGATCTTCTATCTCGGGAAGCTCGTTTTCGAACGGGACCGGTTCGTCTACCGGTTCCTGCACAACCAGACCGCGCACGCGATCCAGCGCCGGCTCCAGTTCTCCGGACTGCAGAGCGTGATTCTCCCGATCCGCGTGAGCGAGAAAGAGCTGCACGCCCCTTCCCGCCCGGCGACCTCGGCCGCCTAGGAATCGCCCGCGGGCTACCCCCCGTCGAGCCGCAGTCTTCCGATCAGCGATTTCCACCATCGCGGCGCGTACAGCCGTTGCAGGAACTCCCGCGCGTCCGCGCGCGCGACCCGCCGGATCAGCAGCGCGTACCCGAGATCGCCAGCTCGCCCGTACAGCCTCCGGTTCGCCAACGAGGCGGCGAGCAGCCCTCCGAGCCTCTCGCGCCACAGACGGTCGTACTCGCGAGGACGGCCGGAGACGAGGGCGCGCGCGGCAAGGTGACCCGAGACGATCGCCATCCGGATTCCGAAACCCCACAGGGCGTCCTGAAATCCCGCGGCCTCGCCGACGCGCAGGGCCTCGCCGTCGCGCGAGTTGCGCGGCCAGTGAACGTTCCCGAGGCCTCCGAAGCGGCGCGGATTGAGCATCTCCAGCGCCGCCCGCCCCCGAAAGAACTCGACCGTGCGGTCGAGGTATCCGTTCGCCTCGCGAAAGCGGTCGAACAGGCAGCAGGCCAGCGTGCCGCGGCCCCGGGAAACGAGCAGGTACGCGTATCCCTTCGGCGCGATCCTGTTCGCCATCACGGCGAACACGCCGTCGGGCATCCGGGTCTCGAACACGTATCCAACGTCGATGGCGTCGGCCCGCTCCGGCCCCGCGGCGACGATCCCGCCGCAGAGCGCCGTCGCCTCCGTTTCATACCGGATCTCGACTCCCGCGCGCAGCGCCTGCGCCTCGAGCGCTCGATCGAGCGTCCCCGGCTCCGGCCCGCGGCGGATCAGGTAGAAGGGGGTGTCCCGCGAGGCCAGCCGGCGCCGTCTTCCCCACGCGTCGAAGAAAAACCCCTCATGGACCTTCGCGTGCTCGAAATCCGGCTCGATTCCGATCGCCCGAAGCTCGTCGAGGGCGTCGTGTTTCGAAGTCCAGTTCTCGATCGCCTCGAAGTCGCCGTGAAACCGGCTTCCGACGGTTTTCGCCCTTTCGAACACGACGGCCGGAAGGCCCGCGCGCGCGAGCGTGATGGCCGCGGAGAGCCCTGCCGGGCCCGCTCCGACGATGGGGATGGGTTCCATCGAGACGAATTATGCCTCGGGGGGATGCCTTCAGCGCCCCGAGTACAGCGAAATGATGCGCTCGATGGCCGACCGACAAACCGCGCAGAACGTCATGTCGCGCGTGAACATGATGCAGTCCTCCTGGGGGCGGAAGTATCCCTTCGCAAAATAGTCGGCGCCTTCGAAGGCTCCGACCTTTCCCGAGAAGGAGTCGCTTCCGAGAAGCTTCGTCGTCCAGGCTCTTTCTTCGGTGAAGAGAGCGTCCATCTCCGACTCGGGGCGGTTCTTCGCCCGGATCTCGCGGCGCCTCGCCTGAATCTCGGCCTCGTGCTTTTCGAACTCCTCTTTCTTCCAGGGCGTCGGCACGGGCGTGCCCGAGACGAGAAGATCTTTCCACTTCAACTCGCCGGGATGGTTCGTGACGTTCGGCTCCCACGGCTCGGGGCGCGGGCGATTCGCGTCGTAGTACGACGCCGACGTGTAGTACTCGTCCGCGAGCCCCGCGAACTGGTGGCCGAATTCGTGGACGAAGAGGTACGGCGACCAGAGGCTGTCGGCGGCGACCGTCGAATAGAGATTGAAGATCCCGCCGCCCCCGTACGTCTTTCCGTTGACGAGAATCTCGATGAATTCGTACGGCGCGAACTGCGCGACGTCGCGAAGGGCGCGGTTGTCGAAGCTGAGGATGTAGCGCTCCGAGCCGAACGAATCGTACGTCGACCCCACGGGGCTGCGGCGGTGAACGCCGGTCGAGGGTCTCGAGATCCCGGATTCGGCCGACGGCGGGCACAGCCCCCACACGTTGAAATCGATTTCGACGTTCCTTGAAAGGCGGCGTCGAAAAGAGGATCTCCATCAATCGCCGCGCGTCCTTCTCGAACTTCGGAATTTCCTGCTTCGTGTAGCCGTCGCCGAGAATCAGAAAATCCACCTTCATCGACGGATCGCCCGATTTCTGCAGGGCGAGCAGCGGGGCCGGAGCCGGCGGGAAGGACGGATCGACGACAGCGCTCGCGGGATCGACCGTCGTCGTCCAGACCTCGCGAAACGTGTTCTCGCCGTCGCGCCGTTTCACGACGATCTGCGCCGTCCGCTCCGGAGCGGGGAATCGGAGAGACTCGGAAAAGGTCCGCGCCATGCGAGCCGGCTCGTCGGTCTCCGACCAGTCGCTGTAGAGCGAGTCGAATCCGCGCGAATAGACGACCCGGTTCGTCGCCCGGTCCACGAGCTCGAAGAAATACCGCCCCAGGTTCGTGTCGTCGATCGCCTTCGCCGGGTTGCCCGGCCATGGGAGCGGCTCGACCACGATGCGGTCGACGCTGAAGATTTCGCGGGTGGCGTCGCCGGTGTGGAAATAGTCGAGCCGCATCGTCTTCGGCGCGGTCGCCGCAGCCGCGAACCGGGGCAGGACCAGGATGAACAGCCAGGCGATCTTTTTCATGGAGGGGATAATAGCGGAGCGTCGGCGGCCTCGGGAATGCCTGCCGGGGGTGATACGTTTATCGGACGCCCGAAAGCCGCCCTCGGGCCGGGAGAGAGACTTTGGCCGTTACTGACGTGAAGGAAAACCAGCTGTCCGAGAGGATCCTCGAAGAATACGGGATCAATGCCGACTACGTCCGCGAGCTGCTGGGCCAATACCGGACCGACCCGAATCTCGTGCCGGCGGACTGGCGAGAGTACTTCGCGACGCTGACGGGCGAAACGACCCCGGCCCCGCCCGCTCCCCCGCCCCCGATCGCCGCTCCCGCACATGCCGACGCGAAGCCGCTGAATTCCCCTCTCCCGGCGGGCAGCCTCCAGAACGAAGCGTCAACGCGGGAGAGTGGCCGAAGGCCGGGTGAGGGGGGCGCGGCTGCGCCGCCGGCGGAGACCCCGGGCCGACAAGCGATTCGCGGGGCCGCGCTGCGGACCGCCCAGAACATGATCGCGAGTCTCGAAGTGCCGACCGCGACCTCGCAGCGGATCGTCTCGATCAAGCTGCTGGAGGAGAACCGGCGCCTCCTCAACGACTACCGGGCCGGCAACGACCAGTCAAAGATCTCGTTCACCCACCTGATCGCCTGGGCGGTCGTTCGGGCGCTCGTCGATTTTCCCCGCTTGAATGACGCGTTCACGGAAACCGCGGGCCAGCCGGAGCGCCTGTCGCGCGACCGCATCGCGCTGGGAATCGCCGTCGACGTCGAGCGGAAGGATGGAACGCGGTCGCTTCTCGTTCCGAACGTCAAGGACGCGGGGTCGATCGGCTTCGCCCGATTCCTCGCGGCTTCGGACGACGCGATCGGGCGAGCCCGGGCCGGCAAATCGACGCTCGACGATTTCGCCGGCACCACGGTGTCGCTGACGAACCCGGGCCCCATGGGGACGACCGCCTCCGTCGCGCGCCTCATGCCCGGCCAGGGGCTGATCGTCGCGACGGGCGCGATCGACTATCCCGCGGGCTTCTCCGCGCTGGCGCCGGCCGCGATCTCGCGCCTCGGCGTCAGCAAGGTGATGACCCTCTCCTGCACGTACGACCATCGGATCATCCAGGGCGCGGAATCGGGGAGCTTCCTCGGCCGGATCGACGCGCTGCTGCACGGCGAAGACGGTTTCTACGAATCGATTTTTTCGGATCTGGAGATCCCCTACCGGCCGCTGAAGTGGGCCGTGGACAACAACCCCGCGATCCTCGGGAGCGAATCCTCGGGAACGCGGGAGATGGAAAAGCAGGCGCGGGTCCTGGAGCTCATCAACGCGTACCGCGTGCGCGGCCACCTGATTGCCGATATCGACCCGCTCCGGGCCACGCAAGTTCGCAACGTCCCCGAGCTCGACCTCGAGACCTACGGCTTGACGATCTGGGACCTCGACCGGGAGTTCATCACCGGCGGCCTCGGCGGATCCGAGATGTTGCCCCTTCGGGCCATTCTCGAAATCCTCCGGCGCTCGTATTGCGGGAAGGTCGGCGTGGAATACCGGTTCATCCAGGACGCGGCGGAAAAGGAATGGCTCCGGCGCCGGATCGGAGCCGTGCCGGAGCCGCCGGCCGCCGAGGTGCGAAAGAAGATCCTCTGGAAGCTGCTGTCCGCCGAATCCTTCGAGCGCTTTCTCCACAACCGTTTTCTCGGGCAGAAGCGATTCTCGATCGAAGGCAACGAGACGCTCATCCCTCTGCTGGACCAGCTCGTCGACGGGGCGGGCCGCCGCGGCGTGGAGCAGATCACGATCGGCATGTCGCACCGGGGACGCCTCAACGTGATCGCGAACGTCGTCGGACATTTCTGCGAGCGGATCTTCGCCAGCTTCGAGGGGATCGTCCACCCGGACTTTCCGACCGACGAAGGAGACGTGAAGTACCACCGCGGAGCGCGGGGCGAGCGCGCCGTCGAAGGCGGGCGCCGGGTCGCGATCGAGGTCGTTCCGAACCCGTCCCACCTCGAGTTCGTGGACCCGGTCGTGGAAGGCATCGTCCGGGCGCGGCAGGACGCGGCGGGCCACGGCCCGGAAGTCTGGAACCGGATGCTCCCCGTGCTCATCCACGGCGACGCGGCGTTTGCCGGGCAGGGAATCGTGGCGGAGACTTTCAATCTCTCGCAGTTGAAGGGATACCGCACCGGAGGAACGATTCACGTCGTCGTCAACAACCAGATCGGCTTCACGACGCTGCCCGACCAGAGCCGCTCGTCGCTGTATTCCACCGACATGGCGAAGATCAATCAGGTTCCGATCTTCCACGTCAACGCCGACGACCCCGAGGCCGCGCACCGCGTGCTGCAGATCGCCCTCGACTACCGGCAGGAGTTCCACAAGGACATCGTGCTCGACCTCGTCGGGTTCCGGCGACACGGCCACAACGAAGGCGACGAGCCGAGCTACACGCAGCCTCTCATGTACGACAGGGTCCGGGAACACCCGGGGGTGTTTTCGATCTACGCGCGGAAACTCGTTCGCGAGAGAGTCCTCACGGAGCCGGAAATCGAAGAGCTCAAGGCCGAACGCCTCCGCCGGTACGAGGCCGCGCTTGTGCGAGCGAAGGAAATCGCCGCGAAGGAGGGGCCCGGCGCGGCCTCCGAACCGGACCGGAGCGCGGCCCCGGCTTCCTCGCCGGAAACGGGAGTCGCGGGCGACGCGCTCGAACGGATCGGAACCGCCCTGACGCGGGTGCCGGCGGGGTTCACCCTGAACCCGAAAGTCGTCGGCCTCCTCGGGCGGCGCGCGAAAATCACGGCCGGCCAGCAGCCAGCCGACTGGGCGGTGGCCGAATCGCTCGCGTTCGGCTCCCTGCTCGTCGACGGCGTTTCGATCCGATTCTCGGGCGAGGACACGACCCGCGGCACGTTTTCGCAGAGGCACATGATCCTTCACGACACGAAGACCGGCCAGACGTGGACGCCGCTCGCGAAGCTCGCGGAATCCGCGCCGGCGGGCGCCCGGTTCGCGGTGTACGACAGCGCCCTCTCGGAAGCCGGCGTGCTCGGCTTCGAATACGGATACAGCGTCGCTTCCCCCCGGACGGTCACCCTCTGGGAAGCGCAGTACGGCGATTTCGTCAACGTCGCGCAGGTGATCGTCGATCAGTTCGTCGCGTCCGGGGAGGAGAAATGGGGCCAGAAGAGCCGGCTCGTGCTCCTTCTTCCGCACGGCCAGGAAGGGCAGGGCCCGGAGCACTCGAGCGCCCGGCCCGAACGGTTTCTCGAGCTTGCGGTCGGAGACAACCTCTCCGTATGCCAGCCCACGACGGCCGCGCAGTACTTCCATCTGCTTCGCCGACAGGGACGCCAGGAGCAGGCCCGGCCCCTCGTCGTTCTCACGCCGAAAAGCATGCTGCGGCTCGCGAGTTCGTTCTCCCCGCTCGAGGCCCTGACCGTGGGAAAGTTCGCTGCCGTGCTGCCCGATGAAGGACGAGACGGCGCGAAGCGTCTCGTCCTCTGCAGCGGGAAGCTCTACTACGACCTTGCCGCGGCGAGATCGAAAATGAGCGCTCCGGCGGCAATCGCCCGCCTGGAGCAGCTCGCTCCCCTCGCGGAAGAGGAGATCGCGAAGCTCGCGTCACCCGCCGTCGAATCGATCGTCTGGGCCCAGGAAGAGCCCGAGAACATGGGAGCCTGGAACTTCCTCCGCCCGCGGCTCGCGAAGATCTTCCCCGGAATCGAGATCGAGGTCGTCGCCCGTCCCGCGAGCTCGAGCCCCGCGACGGGCACGTTTTCGGTCTTCCAGCGCGAACAGGAAGAGATCGTCCGGAAGGCGCTGGGGTAAACCCCACTCCCGGCGCAATATCATTCACCCGTGATCGCCGCGCTTACGTTCCTGGCTGCAACCACGGCGCTCGCGCCGATCCGCGACGGTTATCTCGATCTCTACTTCCGGACCTTTCCCACCGCCGCCGTGCAGGCGGGGCGCCACGACCACGACCGCGAGCTGGAGCACCTGACTCCCGACGTCTTTCGCCGCTGGCTCGCGGCGAACCGGGAAATCCGCACGCGGCTGTCTCCCTGGCTCGGCCCGGCCGCGAACCGGTGGCTCGCTGGACGACCGGCTCGACGCCGAGGCGCTGGCCCGGCAGATCGACCGCGAAATTCACGATCTCGAGGTTCGAAGAGCGGCCCTGGAGGGATCCGCTGTACTGGACCGAGATCCTCGGGAACGCCGACGTGTTTCTCCTGGTTCGCGACGATCGCCCCGAGCCGGAACGGATCGCGGCGGTCCGGGAACGCACGCTCCGGGTTCCGAGGCTCGCGGCCGACGCCGAGGCCGCGATGTCGCGCACCCCGAAAACCGACATCGCGCCGGAGCTGTGCCGGATTGCCGCGGAGCAGGCCCGCGCGGGCGCGGCGTTCTTTCGGGACGGCCTTCCGAAATTCGCGCCGCGGGACTCCGGCCTGCGCCGCGCGGCTCTCGAGGCGGCGCCGGCGCTCGATCGCCTCGCGCGATTCTTCGACCGGTTGACGCGCGAGGCCACCGGATCTCCCCGGCTCGGACGCGAGTATGCCGAGACGTTTCGCCTGTCGACGGGGTGGACGGAGAGCCCCGACCAGGTTCTCGCGGAAGCGGAGCGGGAGCTCTCCGCGAAACGGGACGAGGCCGCGAGTTTCGGGCGATCGGCGTGGAACGGGATCTTTCCCGGCGAGGCCGCGCCGGCGAGCGACGTCGACGTGCTCCGCCGCCTGTTTTCCCGGGTGGCGGAGGACCGCGCGAGGAGCACCGAAGAGCTCGTCGGCGACTATCGCGACCTCGTGACGCGCCTCGACGCGTTCCTCCGGGAGAAAGACGTGATCACTCTTCCCGAGCCGCTGACGCTCTGGAGCGGGCCTTCGCCCGGATTTTTCGTCGGGCAGAGCGTCGGCGGAATCTATGCGGCCGGGCCCTACTCACCCGGAGCGAAAACGCTCTGGTTCCTGCCGACGCCTCCCGATTCCGCGAGCGCCGCGGAGAAGGACGCGTTCTTCCGCGATTTCAACCGCCACTTCGGCGTGATGATCACGCCGCACGAGACGCTTCCGGGCCATTACGTCCAGCTGAAATACGCGGCGCGCTCGCCCCACAGGGTCCGGGCGCTTTTCGCCGACGGCGTCTTCGTCGAGGGGTGGGGAACGTTTTGCGAGAGGCTGATGCTCGATCAGGGATGGGGAGGCCCGCTCGACAGAATCGCCCATTTGAAAAAACAGATGGAGAACATCGCCCGCACCGTCGCCGACATCCGCGTCCATACCCGGGGCATGACGCGGGAGGAGCTCGTCCGCTTCGCCCGGGAAGACGCCCTTCAGGACGACCAGTTCGCGGGAAACATGTGGACGCGTTCGATCACGAGCGCGCCGCAGCTCACGTTCTATTCTCTCGGCTACCGGGAAGTCCGGGGGCTCTTCGACGAAGTCCGCGCGGCCCGCGGTCCCGCGTTCCGGCTCAAGGAATTCATGGATGGGATGATGGCGCTGGGTCCGGTGCCGATCCGGCACTACCGGGCCCTCTTTGGTCTGGAGGACGAATCGCGATGAGCGGCTGGCCGTCCACCGGATAGCCGGCTTCGACCCACGCGTCGAATCCGCCCGCGAGAGGCCGCACCCGAACGAATCCTTTGTCCATCAGAAGGCGCGCCACACGGGCGGCCGATGCTTCGTTGGGTCAGGTGCAGTAGAGAACGATCTCCCGGTTCATCGGAAGGGCGGCGACCTCCTGGTCGAGATCCTCGAGCACGATCCGCAACGCCCCGGGGACATGGCGCGGGTCCCGAAGGAACGAAGCCTGGCTCCGAGCATCGACGATCACGGGATCGCGCCCCTCGTCGATGAGCCGGCGGACCTCGTCGACCGAAATCCTGGCCATTCGGAGGAAATGGTAGAACCGGCGCCGCTGCCACCACTTCCAGGCGACGAAAAGGACGAGCGCCGCTCCGGCGGCGATCAGCGCCCAGAAGCCCATCCCCTCGAGAAATTCCGCGACCCGGTCGATCGCGCGGTGAAACAGGTGGCCCGCGAGAAGGCCCGAGCCGGCCCACAGCAGGGCTCCGCCGCCGTCGTAGAGGAGAAAAGGGAGAAATCCCGCTCCCACGGCTCCCGCCAGAGGCGGCGCCACGGTCGAGAAGCCGGGAACGAATTTCGCGAAGAGCAGAGAGCGCAACCCGTGGCGCTCGAAGAGAGATTCGGTCTGGCGCACGCACGAGTCGGGAGAGAGCGAGACGCTGCAAACCGTCTTCAGAATCCGGTAGCCGTGTCTTCGGCCGAGGAGGAACCACACGGCGTCGGCGAGCAGAGAGGCGACGAGCGCGAGAAGGATCAGGATCGGGCCGGAGAGCTTCCCCTCGGCCGCGAGAGCGCCGGCCGCGACGAGCGTCGGAATGGCCGGGATCGGCAGTCCGATCTGTTCGAGGAAAACATTGGCGAAAACGAGCGGAAGCCCGTACCGCGCGACGTGGAGAAACAATTCGTGCATCGACCGTGGATGCTACACCGGCGGATCAGTCTTCTTCGGTCGGCTTCTCCGGGGGTCGGGGACGTTCTTTGGGAAAGTCGACATTTCCGCATTTCGGACAACGGAAATAGTCCTCCAGAATCGCTCGATCGGTCAGGTTGATGAGCGTCGTCTCCCCGCATTTCGAACACTTCACCGCAATCCGTGGCTCGCTCATTTCACCTCCAAGGCGGAGTTGCCAATAGTCGGTACCCCACCCAGAATTCAGCTTGAGCGTTTCACCAGATTAGCATCGCAAGACTCACGCCAAAAATTGATCTTCCGTAACTTATTGAAAAAGAATAAACAATAACGGAACTCACTCATTAACCGACGATTTCTGTCACCATGAATACGTCAGGAATGACAAATCGGATTCAAAAGCCCGGCGGCAGGTGTCGACTTAATGTGCTCACCCGCCAGACCATTTCGCGTTCACTCTTTTGCCGGTCTCAGATGCCGGGCGCGCGCCTCCGCGACTCCGAAAACGAGCGCGAGCCAGCCGAATCCCAGGGCCCACCCGCCGAGCACGTCGGTGGGCCAGTGCACCCCCAGGGCGATCCTCGAAAGTCCGATGAGGGAGGTCGCGAAGAACCCGAGAAAGAGAGCGCGGGCCGCGCACCGCTTCGATCGGCACGAGGCGGCCGCCAGCCCGGCGACGGCGCCGTAGAACACGGCGGACAGCGTCGAATGGCCGCTCGGGAACGAGAAGCCGATCGCCCGTGTCAGCGGATCGAACAGGTCGGGGCGCGCGCGCCGAAAAACCTGCTTCAGGACCTGCACCCAGATTTCGGCCCCGACGACGGCCACCAGGAACGCCCTCAGCCTCTGCGGAGCGCCGATTCGCGCGAGATAGACGGCGACGGCCGCCGAGGCCACGGCGAGGAACGGGGGGCCTCCGAGGAACGAAATCGCCCGGAGCAATCCGATGCCGGCGGACTGGAACCCGGTGTGAAAGCGGGTTTCGACCGTCGTGTCCACCCGAATCGAAAGAGCGAGCCTTCCCTGGCCGCGCGCCACCAGGCAGAAGAGAAACGCGAGCACCGCAGCCGCGAGAAAGAGCGTTTCCGCGAGCCGCCAGCCGCGGGCGGAGGAACGTGCCATCCGATCATTCTACGAACTTTGCTGCGCCTCGGGCGCCGGTGGCAGTCGTCTTGCACACGGCCTCCCCGTGGCTCGCACGAAATCCTGGCCCGCGGCCCTGTCGGTGCTCGTGTTCTTTCTCGCCGGCGCAGCCGGCGCGATTTTCTGGGACCTTCGCGAACGCGCGGCGCCGCAGAAGAGCCTCTCCCCGGACCCCGTCCTCGTGCCGAAGGCTTCGAAGCCCGAGGCCCGCCCGCCGCAACGCGCGGCCGCCCCCTCCCACCCCGTCGCGCGTCCCGAAGCCAGGCGGTCCGACTCGGCGCCGCGGCCTCGAAAGACCGAGTCCCGGTTCGAAAGGGTCGGGATCCCGATGGAATCGCGGGCGGCCTCCTCGGAGCACCCTGCCGCTGCGCTGAGCGAGGCGCGGGCGGCGAGGATTCTGAAGAGCCTCATCGAGACGCGCGGATACTACGGCCTCTCCGCCGACTGTCTCCGGGAACGGCCGCTCGGATTTCGAAACGCCAGCTACGAATTCGAAATCGTCGCGACCAACTGCGCTTCGATCGCCCGCGGAGGCGTGATCGGCCGGTGGATCGTCGACGCAAACAGCGGCGAAGCCTCCTACCGCACCCCCGAAGGAACCTACCAGAGCGCGCCCTGACCCTCCGACGTCAGGGTTTTGCGAACAGGTCGAGGAGCACCGCGGTTTCGGCTTCGATTCCCGTCCGGATCGTCGCGTCGGCGTCGGGAGCGAAAAACGGCGAGTGCAGGGAAGGGAGGATTTCCCCGGAGGCCTCCGCGCGGGCGAAGCGCTCGGGCTCCGTTGCGCCGAGGCGAAAGATGACGGACGGGACTCCCGCGATCGAGTACACGCTGAAATCTTCGGACGCGGTCTCGGGTGGGACCTCGAACACTCTCGTCGCCCCGAATTTCCCGCGGAGAGCGGCCGCCACCCGGGCCGTGAGAGCGGGATCGTTCACGGTCACCGAGGAGCTCACGTCGACGATCTTCATCTCGGGCGGACGAGGCGCGCCGGCGGCTTCCGCCTCGGCCTTCGCGATTCGTTCGATTCCGGAGAGCAGGCGGCGGCGCACGGGCTCGCGAAACGCGCGCACCGTGAGCTGCAGCTTCACGGAATCGGAGATGATGTTGTGTTTGGTGCCTCCATGGATCGAGCCGACCGTCACGATGGCCGGATCGAGAGGGTTGTTCTCGCGCGACACGAGCGTCTGGAGCGCCAGGATCGTCCGCGCCGCGATGACGATCGGATCCACCGTCGCCTCCGGGTGCGCGCCGTGCCCCCCTTTTCCGTAGATCGTCAGATCGACCGAATCGGCGCTCGAAAGGGCCGGGCCCGACGTGTATCCGACCGTCCCCGAAGCGAGTGAAGGAATGTCGTGCAGCGCAATGCAGAAGTCCGGCTTCGGGAACCTGGTGAAGAGGCCGTCGGCGAGCATTGCCTTTGCCCCCATCCCCCGTTCCTCCGCGGGTTGCGCGATGAAGACGAGCGTCCCTCGCCAGCCCGATTTCGATCTCGCCATCGCCTCGGCCGTCCCGACCCAGCAGGTCATGTGCACGTCGTGCCCGCAGGCATGCATCACCGGGACGTCGGCGCCCTGATCGTCTTTCGTGCGGACGCGGCTCGCGTACGGCAGGCCGGTCTTCTCTTCGACCGGCAGCGCATCGAGCTCGGTGCGGAGCATGACCGTCGGGCCGGCGCCGTTTCGCAGGACGCCGACGACGCCCGTTCCGCCCACGCGCTCCGTGACATCGAACCCGAGCCGGCGAAGCCGCTCCGCCATTTTCGCGGCCGTCTTCTCCTCGTGGAGCGACAGTTCCGGATTGCGGTGAAGGTCCACGTACAGGTCGTGGAGCTCGGGCGAGAGCGCGGCGGACGAAGCCGGCGCGGCGTTCGGCTGGCCGAGAACCGCGCCGGAAAAAGCGAAGAGAAGCGACCCGACGAGCACCGCCAGCGGGGTTCCACGCATGCGCACCTCCGGGAAAAGGCCGGTCTTTCGATATCCATCTGGTGCGAGAACCCGGACTTGAACCGGGACGGGGTTTCCCCCACGAGGTCCTAAGCCTCGCGCGTCTGCCAATTCCGCCATTCTCGCGGCGGGGAAATGGTACCGCGAAGGCGGGCCTACTGCTGAATTAAAACGTTCACCTGGGCCACCGCCTCACCCGCGTGGACTTCGTCGGAGGTCAGCTGCGCGGTGACCGTCGCCGTCACGTTGTTCTGCCCCGTCGCGAGAGTGCCGTGCGCGTGAATTGTTCCGGTCGACTGCGAGCTCTTGTCGATCGTGCCGAACGCATAGTCGACCGTCGCGCCGTTGACACCGTTGGCGAACACCACCGTTCCGCCTCCGCCTGTCACCTCCGCCGAATCGACCGTCAGCGGCGGCGCCAGGACGAGATGGACGACCGTGTTGTGAAGCACCGAGAATCCCGCATTCCGGCCCTTCACGTCGAGATTGAACGACGTGCCGCTCGTGACCGCCCCGCTCGGGCCGCCGATCTCCACCTGGGCGAGAGAGCCGTTCGCTGTCGTCGTGGAGTGGTCGCTGTTGTCGTTGCACCCGGCTCCCGCGAGCAGAATCGCGCCGAGAACCCCCAGAAGCGCGGGATATTTCAATTTCGAAAAAGGCATGACACACCTCCGTTCCCGTCATCGGGACGGAGCAACTCGTGTGCCAGCCCAGTCGATGTCGCCTGAAATCTCGATCCAGTCCACTCCGCTCTTCACCGCGGCGATCGAGAACGGGACGCCGTCGGGGATGCGGAAGAGAGTCACGTCGTTGTAGCTCTTCGCGAAAAACGGGGCAATTCGGTTGGCAAACCAGCCGAGCACGCCCTCGCAATGGGTCTCGACGGCGATCTTCCGAAGCTGGAACGACCGCGCCTTCGGATCGATGAACAGCTCCGCTTTCCCTTCCGGCTCGCAGATCTGCCGGAAGAGCCGGCTCCGGCCGCTGCCCTTCTCCGCGACGAAACGGAACTTCGAAAGGAAGCACGAGCCGCCGCACGGCGTGAACCGCATCGGCTCGATGCTGAATTCGACCTGATGGACGGCCGAAACGTCCTGCGTCCATTTCGCGCGAAGGATCTCGAGCGCGGCCTTTTCGATGGGAGGCCAGGGAACCTTGAACGAATACGTGCCCTCGACGGTCCCGGTTCCACCCGGGCCGGCGCCGGAGAGGCGCATCTCGGCCGAGAGGGGCCCTTCGAACGTCAGCGGCAAGCGCCGCTCGGGCAGCTCGGCGACGGGGTAGCGAATCACCATCGGGTAGTCGACCCGATAGTCGAAGCCGAGCGCGACGACGCCCGTCGCGGCTCCCTTCGCGAAGCGCAGACCCTGCGCCGTCACGTGAACCTGTTTGAGAGCGACGCGGGCTTCCGCGGTCGCGAACTCGCCCGTCTCCCCTTTCAGGTCGAGGTCGAGCGAGCCCGACAGAGCGCCGTCGGGCTCGACCTGAAGGTCCCGGGCGGACAGGCGAGACGGGGACGCGAGCGAGACCGACATTCCGCCGGGGACGACGAATCGGCCCGACGTGAGATCGAGGTCCAGGCGCTTCGCTTCGATGCTCGTCTGCGCCCCCGCCGCCGTCGTCCGGACGCGGACGGCCGCCCCCTCGAACCGGCCGCTGCGAAACGCAACGCGATCCGCCCCGAACCTCATCGTCCCCGCCTGGAGATTTCCTTCGAGACGGGCGTCGAGATCGAGGCCGCCGGGCTCGCCTTCCCGGGCGAGCCGATATTCGCCCGAGTCGAACCGGATCGACAGCGGCGCCGGGCCGCTTTCCGCCGACGACGTCTGGAACGAACAGAACGAGCCGAACGAGAGCCGGCGATCCGGAAACGCCGAAAGGGTCGAGTCGTGGAAACGGATCGCGCTGACGAGGTCCAGGAACGAGCCGGACGGTTGCGCCGGGGCCGCCGGCGGGGACGGCGGCGAGGGGCCCGACGCGGCGGCACGGGGAGGAGCCGGCGCGGCCGCCGACGGTTCCGTCCGGATCAGGTCTCCCCGAAACAGCGACGGGAGGTCCGTGTGGAATTTCATCTTCCGGACGGCGGCGAGCGCCGGGCCCCGGAAAATCGCGACGATCAGGCGCCCGAAACCGCGCCCGTGGAAACGCGCGGCGGTCACGGTGCCTTCCCCGTTGACGCCGATCTCCTGGAGCACGATCGACGGCATGAGCCCGCGCCCCACGAGCACGACGTCGCCTCCCTCGATCGTGAGATCGAAAGTCGTGATCCGGCCGCCGGCGGCCTTCGCGGCGATGAGCACGCGGGGCGTTCCGGCGACCTCGAGGGCCCAGCCCGGGTTGACCGGCTTGCGCCCGGGAACGAGCGCGAGCTCGATCGAAACGTCGCCCTTGTCGACGGCAGCTCCCAGCTCGTCCAGCATCGAATCCGCCCGGGCGATCACCGAACCGGACAGGATCAGCGCGAGGAACGCGAAAAAGAGGAACGTCTTGCCGGAGCACCGCATGAGCGGGATTCTAGACCCTTCGCCGAACCGCTGCTTTCAAGGACTTAGACGCCGCTTCGTCCGCTTTCATTAAGAATTCCCCCGCCGCGGAAACGTTTCGACGGCCGGGCCGTACATTGAATATGGCGATGGACGCAGAGAAACTGGCCGGGCCGACCAAGATTCCCTCGGAGAGCACGCGCCTGATCCACTGGTTCTGCGCCTATTGCGGCGTCTGGTTTTTCGCGCCGGCCGGCGGCGACCCGGATCGCTGCCCCACGAAAGGCTGCAGCCGGCCCTTCGGCTTCGGGACGATGAGCCGCATCCGCCGTCCCGACCTCCACCAGTAAAAAGGTCGGAAGGATATAGACTGGAGCCAATCCGGAGGCTCTCTGCGCAAACTTCGCATTGGCATCATCGACCTCGTCACGAAGGGCCCCACCCGCGCGCTGTACGCGCGAGTCATGCACGCGAACCTCGCGAGCATCATGCCCCAGGTCCTGGGAGTGTGGTGCGAAGCCGAGGGTCATGACGTGACTTTCGTGTGCTACACCGGCCTCGAGAACCTCGTCGACGAGCTCCCGGACCCGGTCGATCTCGTTTTCATCGGCGCGTTCACGGAGGCCGCGCTTCTCGCCTACTCGCTATCGAACCTCTTCCGTTCGAAGGGCGCCGTGACCGTCCTCGGCGGCCCCCACGCGCGCTGCTACCCGGAAGACGCCCGAAAGTATTTCGACTACGTCGCCGGGTTCACGGACAAGGCCGTTATCCACGAAATTCTGAAGGACTGCTCGCCCCACCGGCCTCTCGGCATGCGCGTCGCGGCGACCCGACAGCCCGCCGAGCTGCCCGGCGTGCGCGAGCGCTGGAAGTTCATCGAGCCGACACTCCGCAAGGCGCCGCTCTTCCAGCTCGTTCCGATGCTCGGAAGCCTGGGCTGCCCGTACACGTGCAGTTTCTGCATCGACTCCGTCGTTCCCTATCAGCCCCTCGACTTCGGCGTTCTCTCCGACGACCTTCGATTCCTCGCGCGCACCCTGAAGCACCCGCGCGTCGGCTGGCACGACCCGAATTTCGGCGTCCGCTTCGACGACTATCTCAACGCGATCGAAGCGGCCGTCCCGCCCGGCCGGATCGACTTCGCCGCGGAGAGCAGCCTGTCGCTCCTCTCGGAGCCGCACCTCGCGAGGCTCAAGCGGAACGGGTTCAAAGCGCTGCTGCCCGGGGTCGAGTCGTGGTACGAGCTCGGCAACAAGTCGAAGACGGGCGAGCACCGGGGAATGGACAAGGTCCGCCAGGTCTCCGAGCACGTGAACATGATCCTGCGCTACGTCCCGTACGTGCAGACGAATTTCGTGCTGGGCCTCGACTCGGATTCCGGCGCGGAGCCGTTCGAGCTGACGAAGCGATTCGTGGACACGACTCCCGGGGCCTTTCCCGGCTACTCGCTGCTCTCGGCGTTCGGCCGGGCGGCGCCGCTCAATCTCGAATACCAGCGGGCGAATCGCGTGCTCCCGTTCCCGTTCCATTTCCTGGACAACAACCACGCGATGAACATCAAGCCGAAGAACTATCCGTGGCGCGATTTCTACGACCAGGTGATCGGCCTGACGAAGCACACCTTCTCCCCGCGGGCGATCCTCAACCGCTTTCGGGCGACGCGCGCCGCGATCCCGCGATGGATGAACGTCGTCCGCGCCGTCTCTTCCGAAGGCTACGGGCGGCTCCGGTACTACCGCGAGCTGCGGCATCGCCTGGACTCCGACGCGGACCTGCGCCGCTATTTCGATCAGGAGTCGACGGTGCTCCCGGCGTTTTACGTCGACCAGATTCGAAGAGACCTCGGCTCGCTCTGGGAATGGCTGCCCGCGGGCGCGATCGAGCACGATCCCAACGCATACCGAAAGTCGGAGGAGATCGGCTTGCCGCTGCCCGCGGCGGCGACTTCGGGATGAATTTGGTGAGGCGGCCTCGCGCTCTCCTGCTCACGTTGGTCCTACCGGTTCTCCTGACTTCGGTTGATTCCGTCAACGCACAGGACACCCCGTCCATCATCCCGGACTTCTCGGTTCCCTCGACCGTGCAGCTTAATCAGGATTTCAACGTTCAGAACCTGTGTCAGCTGGCGTCGGGAGTGTCGATCACCGGCATCTCATACACGAGGGACTCGAACCCGACCGGGACGGGGGCGACCGCGCTTCCGAGCGCGTTCGACGCGATCAACGCGACGACGGCGCTGCCCGGCCCGTCGAGCTCGGGCACTTACTACGTCCACTTCCAGGTCGCCTACAACGACGGCTCCGCGAAGACGATCAACTGGGATTCGGGAGCGATCATCGGGACAAACGTCACCTACGCGCCCGCGATCAATTTCGGCAGCCCCGCGACGTTCAACCAATTCAACGGTGCCTGGAGCGCGCCGATGAACCAGTCGATCCCGATGAACGATTCGGGAGACAGCAGCAAGCCGGCGACCGCGGACTCCTGGGACTTCGGCGACGGCAGCGCGGTTGTGAACTCTTCCACGAACCTGACCGTCAGTCATACGTTTTCCTCGGCAGCGACCCGTACGGTGAAGCTGACCGTGGGAGGCATCGTCATGAATCAGGCGATCACCATTCAGTCGTCGGCGCCGCCTCCGCCGCCGCCACCACCTCCTCCTCCCACGGGGACGCCTTCTGCCGATTTCACGGTGACGGGCGCGGCGTTCAGCCAGTTCGGCCAAACCTATTCTGCGAAGGTGGGCGATGTCATCGCGTTTCAAGCCGAGGAGACACAGAACAGCCCGGCCTTCAACTGGGCTCTCGGCGACGGTTCCATCGCATCAGGCGCCCACGTGACGCACGGCTACAGCACCGCAGGCACCTTCCAGGTGACCTTGAGCGTGACGAACAACCTTTCGCTGACCGCAACGAGCTCCGTAACCATGAAGATCAGTGCCCGGATATACACACCGACGATTACGTTCGGCAGCCCGGCGGGCCTCAACCTGATCACGGCTTGGGTCGGGCCGATAAATACTTCAATCCCGATGAGCGATACCGGGGACACAGGTAACCCGGCCATTGCGGATACGTGGGACTTTGGTGACGGTTCGGGAACTATCGGCTCGACCACCACACAGGCCGTCTCGCATAAGTATCTATCCGCGAAAGTGTTTACGGTCGAATTGACGGCCGGCGGGATGACGACATCGCAGCAGATCACGATCCAGTCTTCGGCTCCGCCGCCACCGCCGCCACCACCACCGCCACCACCATCGCCGCCTCCCCCTCCGCCAGTTGCATCGGTATGCACTCCCAGCGCGACGATTCTCTGCATCGACGATCAGCAGGGAGACAAGCGTTTCCAGGTCGAGGCGACATACCAGACGACTCAGTCAGGCGGTTCGTTCGGGTTCGGGCAGACCATTCCGTTGGCGAGTCTCGGCGTGACGCATGGTGGTCTCTTCTGGTTCTTCTCGGCGGACAACCCAGAATTGCTGGTGAAGGTGTTGAACACTTGCTCGTTCAGCAACCGTTTCTGGGTTTTTGCGTCGGCCGGCACGAACGTCGCTGTGACGCTGACGATCACCGACACGAAGACGGGCGAGAAAAGGATCTACGCCAATGCAGATCTCCACGTCATGGATCCGATCCAGGACACCGACGCGTTCGCGACCTGTCCGTAAGGGTCCACCACCTCCTGACCCTACTCGTCACCACACTCAAAGCGAGCGAACCCTTACAGAGAGTGCGGGGTAGCCCGACCGGGCGGCGACCCGAAAGAAGAATCTCTTTCTGGCTATCAAAGCTGTTTGAATCGGCCAGTAAATCGATGAGGGATCTCGAACAACGCCCCGGGCTCTACGTGACTGGCCACATTCATGATCTCAGGCCAGTGTCGAATCAGCCTGTGAGATTGGTCCCACAACTTTGCGCTTGCAAGACCCTTCGAGTAGAAAAAGGTTGTGAGCTTCGCCGCAACAAAAATACGCCTTTCGCTCTTTCTAAACCAGTCACCAGAAATGATCGTCCAACCGCCTTCGCGTCCCAACTCCGGCAGCCATTCCTCGTCCTTCTTGTCCGCTGTCCATCGATCGGTCAGGTGAATGACTTTGTGCTGATCGCCTTCGGCGGAAACCAGGCTCGCTACGGCGTGTGCGAGCCGAAAGGACGTGTTGTTGTCGAAAAAAAACTTCAAGCCGCCAGGCTGGTCTCGTACTGAACGGCGTATTTCACGGATTGCACTTCCGCCCCGTACCATCGGGCTACCCGTTGAAATGACTCTTCAGCCTTATAAGCCGCGAAGAGAACGCGCGTCGGAACCGAGCTCCGGGAGTCTATTGGACGTCCAAATGACCGATGGGGATCGATCACGATCCTGCGGCGCTCTCCCAGCGGCCACCACCTTTCCGCCTGGTCGTTCTTGAAATCAACGCCATGAAGGAGAGGCTCGATTATTTTCTTGAGGGCGTATTGACCGTCGGACAAATTTAGGACGGCCTTCCGCCCTCTCGTCTCGACGACTTGTGCAAAAAGTTTATTGCCGGCGATCAGCACCTTTCGAGTCGAGAAGGGGTGCGTCACGTGGAATTCTTCCCTGAAACGTTCTGCAGATCGACGGAGGGTGTTCCACCTCACGCCGCTGAGTAGATAAGCGTTTACGAACCTGATCTCAATCAGATCCTTGAACGTCAAAAGAACCTCAGCGGTCCCCTCGATTTGAGGGTTCCAAACAGGCTCCGACCAGCGCGTCCCGCTGCGCGTGGTAAACGAATAGCCCTTGACCCACCTCCGAATGCGACGCGCAGGAACCTTGGTCAGGAGCGAGGCTTCAGGTACCGAGTACATCCCCAAGCCCAAGAACTCGCTCATCATCGATATTCTAGTGCCTCAGGACTGCCAAGCGTGTCACCTATCTCGCCGAGGCGCCCCCAAGATTCCAAGCCACTGGTTCCGCTCAGCCGGCCGCCCCGGGCGCCCTTCGGCTGCGACTCTTCAAGCATTTACCTGTGATACCCGATAATTCCTGCGGGCTTCTCTTGCCGTCTCATCGCACGCAAGGAAAAAAGAGCGGGCCCTCGTTTCAGGGCCGCCTTTACTTATCGAAAGCGCTCTGTGCTTCGCTGAAATGTTGGTGAGGCGTCGGGGACTCGAACCCCGAACCTAGAGATTAAGAGTCTCTTGCTCTACCAGTTGAGCTAACGCCCCAACGGAATGCGGAAGAATAGAGGAAGACGCCCCCCGCGCGCAAGTCGCGGGAGAAACCCCTTCGCCTCTATCCGCCTCCCACGAACTGCACGATCTCGAGCCGGTCGTCCTCCCGCAGGAGGGTGTCCGCGTAACTCGGTTTCGGAAGGATCTCGCGGTTGAATTCCACCGCGACGCGGGAAATCGAGAGGCCGAGCTCTTCCAGGAGATCCGCGACCGACATGGCGGAAGTCAGCACGCGCTCTTCCCCGTTGACCCGGACTCGGACGCCCTCCGCTGCCCCGGCCGGCGTCACTTGCGGGCCCTCAACAGGTACTTGATCTCGCTGTTGCCGGAGTCGGAGGTCGCCTGGATGATGAGCGCCGCGTTTCCCGACTTGTACTTCGGAAGCTTGCAGGTCGCCGTGCAGGATCCGTCCGAAGTCGTCTTCCCCTGATAAACGATCACCGGCTTGTCGACGGTCGAAATGACTTTCACGAGGATCGCCGCCCCGATGATCGGGCGCCGCGAAAGAGACGTTTCCGCCTTCAACCGCATTTCGACCGTTTCGCCGAGGTAAAAGTCGGGCGTCGAATAGAGCGTGAGGTCGAGGTGCTCCTGCGAAACCTCCGAGGCGAGGTAGTCGAGGATCACCTGGTCGAGGGTCTTCTCGTCGGTCTTCGAAGCCTTGTCGACGACGACGACCCCCGGCGGGATCTCGACGCCGAGGCTCGAGGGAGGCGGAAGGTCGAACGAGTCGCTTTTTTCGCGGGGCCGGGCGTTCTTCGTGTCGCTGTCGAAGCGCCCGCGCTGCACCGCCGCGATCATCTTGCGGTGCTGCGTTTCCATCATCTCCTGAATCGCGGCCATCCCGCCTTCGCGGGTCGACTCGTCGTACGGAGTTTTTTTCGAACCGACGATCTCGCCGCCGACGTACACGAGCGACTCCACGAAGGGGTTTTCCGCTCCCTTGTCTTCGGTCTGAACATGGAACACAAGGTTCCCGTGCTTGATGTCGGTGTTGAATCCGGTGATCAAGCGCACCCCTTTTCGAAAATGATTTTATCCCACCTGGGTCTGGGGCGTTGCGCCCAGGAGCTCGAACTCCGCGGTGAAGTGGCGCAGGTAGGGCGCCTGATGGACGATCCGGACACCGCGGATCTTTTCGCGGCTGAGAAAACACTCGACGACGACCTGCGCGACGTAGTCCAGGTGCGAATTCGAGTAGGCGCGCCGCGGAATCGTCAGCCGGACGAGCTCGAGCTCCGGCGGGATTTCCTGGCCGGACTTCGGATCGCGGCGTCCGAACATGACTCCGCCGATCTCGACGGAGCGGATGCCCCCCTCGCGGTAGAGCGCGATCGACAGCGCCTGCGCGGGATAGGCGTGCACCGGGACGTGCGGAAGAAACGATTTCGCGTCGAGGTACACGGCGTGGCCGCCGACCGGCAGGACGATCGGCACGCCCGCTTCGGCGAGTCGCTCGCCGAGACGGCGCACCTGCCCGATCCGGAATTCGAGGTACTTCTCGTCGAGGACCTCGCGAAGGCCTCGCGCGATGACCTCGAGGTCGCGCCCCGCGAGCCCTCCGTAGGTCGGAAAACCCTCGATCAGGATCAGCTTGTTCTTGATGTTCGGAACCCAGCGGTCGTGGCGCAGCGCGACGAAGCCCCCGATGTTCGCGAGCCCGTCTTTCTTCGCGCTCATCGTGCAGCCGTCCGCGAACGTGAACACTTCGCGCACGATCGAGATGACCGACCAGTTCCGGCATGCTTCCTCGCGCTCGCGGATGAAAAACGCGTTCTCCGCGAAGCGGCACGCGTCGATGATCAGCGGAACGTCGTGGCTTTCGCAGGCGGCCTTCACGGCCCGGACGTTTTCCAGCGAAACCGGCTGCCCGCCGCCGGAGTTGTTCGTCATCGTGAGCATGACGAGCGGGACTTTGCCAGGGTTCTTCTGGAGGAGCTCGGCGAGGCGGGGCACGTCCATGTTGCCCTTGAAGGGATACGACGAGCGAAGGTCCCGGCCCTCGGGCACGAGGAGATCGACGGCAACGCCGCCGTTGGCCTCCACGTTGGCGCGGGTCGTGTCGAAGTGGGTGTTGCTCGGCACGATGTGCCCCGGCTTGAGGACCGTGGAGAACAGGAGATTTTCCGCCACCCGGCCCTGGTGCGTCGGGATCACGTGCGGGAAGCCGAAGATCTCGCGAATCGTCGCCTCGAAAACGTAGAAGTTCCGGCTCCCGGCGTACGACTCGTCGCCGCGCATCATGGCGGCCCACTGCTCGTCGGACATCGCGGAGGTCCCGGAATCGGTCAACAGATCGATGAAGACCGCGTCGGAGGGGATCGAGAAAAGATTGTAACCCGCCTTCTTCAAGTGCTTTTCGCGCGTCCTGCGGTCGGGCAGGCGGATCGGCTCGACGACCTTGACCCGCCAGGGCTCCGGCATGATCAGGGAATAGGGGTCGTTCATACTGTTAACGAGAGATTATCGCAGCGTTGTCCACCACATCCCCCACAGAGATGCCGCCGCGGTAATTTCCGAGGTATTTCAGGCCCGGATGGGCCGATTCGGCCGCCTCCAGCCGCGCCATGCGACCGAGGTGCCCGGCCTCGTACTGGGGAATCGAATTCCGGTAAACCTGCCGGTGAACGAGCTCCGGGAGGTCGGAAACTCCGAGCGGATCGCGCACCTCCGCGGCGATCAGGTTCGGAATCTGCGAGGCCTCGACGTCGCTCCACTCGGGAGAGCGGCGGCCCCCGAGGAAAAAGGTCATCAGCACGCGGCCCGCGGGAGCCCGGCCGGGAAAGATCGAAGAGCTCCAGACGGCGCCCAGAATCCTTCGCCGCTCGGAAGGCGTGCAGAGGTGGCCGAATCCACGCGGAACGCGGCGAAACGAGCTCGCGTGCCAGGAGCAATGCGCGACGCACAGCTGGGGGGAAGGGATGTCGCGAAGCCCCGCCGCGGCCTCGGGCGCGAACGGCTCGCACAGGCGGGCGGCCTCGATCGCAGACGTCGCGACGACGAGGCGCTCGGCGGAGAACTTCCCGGCCGGGGTTTCCGCCACCCATCCCGAGGCAGCGCGGCCCACGGAATCGACCGCGACCCCCGGCCGGAATCGTTCGCCGAGCGACGCCGCGAGCGCCCTCGGAAGCGTCGAAAGGCCTCTCCGGAACGAAAGGAGGCCGCGAGCTCCCGTTTTCGGCCTCGTCCTGCGCGTGCGCCAGCTCCAGCGGATCACGCTGCCGGAGTCGCGCTCCCCGCCGGAGAACTTCGGGAAGGCGGCGGCCATGGAGAGAAGCCGGGCGTCGCCCGCGAAGATCCCCGACACGAACGGCTCGAAGACGTGCTCCGCCAGTTTCGGCCCGAACCGCCGGCTGACCCAGTCGAACGCGGACTCGTCCTCCCGCCAGGGGCCTTTCGGCACGAACAATTCCCCGGCCGCCCGCAGCGCCGCGAGCGGCCCGAGCGCCGGAAACGGCAGCCTGCGCAGCCGGCCTCCCCGGTCGACGAAGCGAGGAAGCGAGGGATCGGAAAGAAGGATCTCGTTCTCGATGCCGAGCTCGCGGCAGAGCGCGAGCAGCTTCGCGCTCGGGCGGACCGTGTTCGGCCCGAGCTCCAGCAGAAAGCCGTCCTGCTCGATCGTTCGGACGGCACCGCCGGGCTCGGTCCCCCTCTCCAGCACGAGGACGTCTTCCCCGGTCTTCGCACGCTCGTAAGCGTGGACGAGCCCGGACAGGCCGCCTCCGATGACGAGGGTGCTCATGCCCAGAACTCTTTCTGCGCCAGCGCGATGTCCCGGAGTGCTTCCAGGAAAGCCGGATGGGAGTTCAGGCCCGGAGTGCGCCGGAAATGCGGAATTCCCGCCTTCCGCGCCGCTTCCCCGAAAAGCTGGTCGATCTCGAACAACGTCTCGATGTGATCCGTGACGAACGCGATCGGAACGACGAGCATCTGTTTTTCCCCTTTGCGCCCAAGCTCCGGAATCACGTCAGCGGTCGCGGGACCGAGCCACTCGACCGGCCCGAGCCGGGACTGATACGCGAGCGTCGTTCGAATTCCCGGCCCGAGGAGCCTCGAGATTCCCGCGCAGGTCCGCTCGATTTCCTTCGGGTACGGATCGCCTTCTTTCGTCACGAGCTTCTTCGGGATCGAGTGCGCGGAGAAAAGCACGAGAGTGGCCCCGGGAGTCCGATCGGGAAAGGCATCGAGGCCCTTCTGAATCTGATCCGCATGCGCCCGAAGGAAACCCGGGACGTCCGGGAAAGATCCGACCTCGAAAACCCCGGCCCCGGGCGCGAAACGCCGCACGGACTCCCGCGCCCGGTCGCGGGCGCCCTTCGTCGTCGTCAGCGAATACTGCGGGTAGAGCGGAAACGCGAGGAACCGGGCGTACCCGTCTCCCGCCAGTTCCTCCACGACGTCTTCGACGAGCGGGCGCGAGCAGGTCATCGCCGTGCGGACGACGACATCTTTGCCCGCCTCTCGCAGGAGGCCCTCGACGCCTCGCGATTGTTCGTCCGTCAGACGGCGGATCGGAGAACCGCCGCCGATCTTCTCGTACATCTTCTTCGACGTTCCGCTGCGCGTCACGGCAATCGCCGCCGCGATGGACTTTCGCAGCACGTTCGACTTCACGCGAATCACTTCCGGGTCCGCGAACAGGCGGTACAGGAACCCGCGGACGTCCGAGAGCTTCTCCGGACCGCCGAGCTGGAGGAAGAGGATCGCCCGCTTCACAGCGTGCGCGAGAACATCGGCTTTTCCGCCTTTTCGCCCGGAGAGACCAGGTGGGCGTCGAACGGCATCGCGAGGTTGCGCAGGAACACGCGCCCGAGCGCCGTCGCGCGAATCTCGCCCGTCGAAAGCTCGACGAGCCCGTCTTCGCGGCACCCGGCGAGCCGTTCGATCGCGCCGGCGAACGTCTCGTCGAATCGAATGCCGAACTCGTCCTCGATCTCTTTCTTGACGATGACCCCATGGCAGAGGAGGTTCTGGATCACGCGGCGCCGCAGCTCGTCGTCCGCCGTCAGCCGGTAGCCCCGCATCGTCGCCGGGCCGCCCTCCGAAAGCGCCTTTGCATAGGCATGGAGATCGCGGTGGTTCTGCACGTACGCGGGCCCGATGCCGCCGATCGAGCTCATCCCGAGCCCGAAAAGGTCCGTCCCGGCCTTCGTCGTGTACCCCTGGAAGTTCCGCCAGAGGGTCCGATTGGCCCGGGCCCGCGCCAGCTCGTCCTCCGGCCGCGCGAAGTGGTCCATGCCGATGTACTCGTAGCCAGCGCCGGCAAACTGCTCGAGCGCCGTCTTGAAGATCTCGAATTTTTGCCGTTCGCCGGGAAGATGGGGCTCGAGAACCCGCTGGTGCTTCTTCATCCAGGGAACGTTCGCGTACGAATAGACCGCGAGCCGGTCGGGGCCGATCGAGAGGATCTGGTCGATCGTGACGCGAAACGAGCCGGGCGTCTGGTGCGGAAGCCCGAAGATCAGGTCCATGTTGATGCTGTCGAACCCGAGATCGCGCGCGGCGAGCGTCAGGTCGCGCGTGGCCTCGAACGGCTGAACCCGGTTGATCGCCTCCTGAACGCGCGGGTCGAAATCCTGGACCCCCATGGAGAGACGGTTGAATCCGACTTTCCGGAGCACCCTCAGGTGGTCCAGCGTCGTCACGCGCGGGTCGACCTCGACCCCGATCTCGGCGTCCGGCGCGAGGCGGAACCGCTCCCGCAGCCTCGCCGCGAGCACTTCGAGCCGCTCGGGCGCGAAGTATGTCGGCGTGCCTCCGCCCAGGTGCAGCTGGACGACGTTTCGCTCCGGAGAAATTCGCGACGACAACCAGTCGATCTCCGAAAGCAGGACCGACAGGTACGAATCCTCCTGTTGATGGTTCTTCCCCGTGATCATCACGGTGCAGCCGCAGAAGTAGCAGAGCCGCTCGCAGAAAGGAAGGTGAAGGTAGAGCGAGAGCGGCGCGGGATTCTTCGACCGGTTCGATTCGTCGATCACGCTCTCGTAGTCTCGCCCGCCGAAGCTCTCGCGGAAGGCCGGCGCGGGAGGGTACGACGTGTACCGGGGCCCGGGAACGTTGTACTTGTGGAGCAGCTCGTACGAGACGTCGCTCATGCGTCCGGCCTTCGAAAAGCCCGGACCGCCTCGTAGAACGCCTCGACGCTCTCGACGGGCGTCTCCGGCAGAATCCCGTGACCGAGGTTCAGAATGTGGCCCTCTCCCCCGGTCTCGGCGAGGATTTCCGCGACGCGGGCCCCCACGCTCTCGGGAGTTCCGAGCAGCAGGGCGGGATCGAGATTGCCCTGCAGCGGCCGCCCCGGCACGCGGCGGCGCACCTCGTCGAGACGGCAGCGCCAGTCGATCGACAGGACGTCCGCGCCCGTCTGCGCGGCCAGGTCGAGGATTCCCGACACTCCGTTGACGAAGTAGATCACCGGCTTTCCCCGGCGGCGGATCCGCGCGATCGCGTCGCGGGCATACGGAAGGGCGAATTCCCGATACTCGGAGGGAGAGAGCTCCCCCGCCCAGGTGTCGAAGAGCTGCACGGCGTCGGCTCCCGCTTCGATCTGGGCCTCCAGGTATTCCTCCACCATTCGCGAAAGCTTCGTCAGCAGCGCCCGGAGCGCATGGGGATCGCGCGAGATCATCGCCTTGATCGCCGTGAAGTTCTTCGAGCCCCCTCCCTCGACCAGGTACGAGGCGAGCGTCCACGGGGCGCCCGCGAATCCGAGAAGGGCCGCGGAGTCTCCCACCGATCGCCGCAGCGAAGAGAGGATGTCGAGGACGAATCGCGTCTCCCGCGAGGGGTCGAATTCGTGAAGCATCCCGACGTCCTTCGCCGAGCGCACGGGGCGTCCCAGCTTCGGGCCGGAATCTCCGATCTCGACCGGAGCGCCCATCGCCCGCACGGGCACGAGGATGTCCGAAAAGAGGATCACGGCGTCGGGCCGAAAGCGCTCGAACGGCTGCAGCGAGACCTCGACGGCCGCGTCCACGTTCTCGCAGAGGCCGAAAAACGAGAATTTCTCGCGGATCTTTCGATATTCGGGGAGATAACGCCCCGCCTGCCGCATCATCCACGCGGGCGGGCGGTCGGTTTTCCGGCAGGCCGCGGCGTCCAGAAACCTCTGGCGCGACGGGCGATCGGGCGTCGTCATCGCGCCCATTCTATGGGAGAGAACCTACAATACGGGCCGGATGAACATCAGCCCGGTCGGCCTTCTGGCCCTGCTCGTTTACGTCGGCGCCGAGGCGCTCGCGATCGCCCACCTGCGAAAGAGCTCCCCGGCGTACGGGCGGGCCACGACCGCTCTGCTCGGGGCGGGAATGCTGCTGCACTTCGTCGCGCTCCAGATCCGTGCCCGCCACCTGCACTCGGTGCCGTATCGCGACCTGCCCGATTCGATGTCCCTGTTCGCCTGGATGCTGGCGGCCACGTACGGCATCCTCCTGATCCGCCACCGCGAGCGATCGACCGCGCCGTTCCTGCTGCCGCTCGTGATCCTGTTCCTCGCGGTCTCGTTTCTCACGCCGACGAGGCTCCGCCCGGCGAACCCGAAGCTCGCGGGCTCCCTCTTCGCGTTCCACGTGACGCTCGCGATCCTCGGCTACGCGGCCCTCTCGCTGTCCTTCGTCCTCGCCCTGCTCTACCTCGTGCAGACGCGGCAGCTCCGGCGCCGCAAAACGGGACTGCTCTTCTCGCGCCTTCCGGCGCTCGACGTGCTCGACGGGCTCCAGCGCACGACAATCGGAATCGGCGTCATCGCCCTGTCGGTCGCCTCGGTGCTCGGGGGCCTCTGGGCCCGGGAGGCGTGGGGCAGCGTGTGGGACGCGAAAGTCGTCTGGACCGTCCTGACGATTCTCGTGTACGCCGTCGTGCTGCTGGCCGGACCGCTCGGCCTGCGCGGGAAAAAGACCGCGTTCCTCTCGATTACCGGATTTTGCCTGATCCTCTTCTCCTACACGATCGTGAATCTCGTCTTCAGCCAGGAGCACGTGTTCCGGTGAGGGCGCAATGAGCCCGAGCTTCGACTCGTCCCTCGTCCTGATCGGGTGGGACTACCGCAACACTCCCGTGGCGCTGCGCGAGAGGCTCGCGTTTTCGCCCGACAAAGTCCGGGAAGCCCTCGGCCGCATCACCCGCGAGGGCGTGCTCGCCGAGGGCGTGATCGTCTCGACCTGCAACCGAAGCGAGATCTACGGAGTGGCGGGAGCGGCCGGAGACTCGGCGACCGACGCGCTGACCGATTTCGTGGCCGGCTTCCACGCTCTTCCCCGTCCCGAAATCGCCGGCGTGCGGTACGGGCTCTCCGGCGCCGACGCGGCGCGGCACCTCTTCCGCGTCGCGGCCGGGCTGGAATCGATGGTCGTCGGGGAGGACCAGATCCTCGGCCAGGTAAAAGAGGCGCTCCGACTTGCGACGAGCGCCGGCTCGACGCGAGCGGTTCTTCACCGGCTGTTCGAGCGGGCGTTCGCGGCGGGCAAGCGCGTTCGCACGGAGACCGGCGTGGGCTCCCGGCCGACGTCGATTCCCGGCGTCGCGCTGGAGCTCGCCCGGAAGGTGTACGAGGACATCGACCGGAAAAAGTTCCTGATCGTCGGCGCGGGCGAGACCGCCTCGATCTTCTACGACCTGCTCTGGAGCCGCGGCGCTCGGAAAATCGAGGTCGTGAACCGCACGCACGCGCGCGCGGAGCAGGTCGTCGCGCGGGGCGGAACGGCGCGGCGTTGGGACGAGCTTCGCAAGCGGCTGCCGCACGCCGACGTCGTCGTCTGCGCGGTTTCGAGCCCGGAGCCGGTCCTCTCGGCGAAAGACGTTGCGCTCGCGGTGTCGTCGCGGCGGGGATCTCCCGTGCTGTTCCTCGATCTCGGAATTCCCCGAAACATCGAGCCGGAGGCTCGGGCTGTCGCCGACGCGTTCCTGTACGGCGTCGACGACCTGCAGGAGATCGCGAAGCGAAACCGCTCCGAGCGCGAGAGGGACATCCCGCGCGCCGAAAAGATCGTCGAAGAGGAAGTCTCCGATTTTCTCGCCTGGTACGGGTCGCTCGCCGTCGTTCCGACCGTCACTGCGCTGCGCGCCGAGTTCGAAAGGATCCGCAAAGAATCGTTCGACCGGGAGCTCGAGCGGCTGGAAGCCATTCCTCCCGACCAGAGGGAGAAAGTGCGGCTCCTCGCGCAGTCGATGGTTCGAAAGCTCCTGAGCCATCCGACCTCCGCCCTGAAGGACGAAGAGGACCCCGCGCTGCGGATCGCGCGCGCGGAGGCGATCCGTCACCTCTTCCGTCTCGACGAAGAGCCTTCGGAATGAAGCCCGGCAAGTGAAGCTTTCCCTCGGAACGCGAGGCTCCGCGCTTGCGAAGGCGCAGGCCGGCCTGATCGCGGACTGGATTCGCCGACAGGGTCACGACGTCGAGGTCAACGAGTTCAAGACCACGGGCGATTGGATCTCCGAGCTCCAGCAGCCGATCGAAGGGAAAGGGATCTTCACGAAGGAGCTGGACGAGGCCCTGATCGACCGCCGCATCGACGTCGCCGTGCACAGCCTGAAAGACCTTCCCTCCGAGATCGCGCCCGGGCTCCGGCTCGCGGCCGTGCCCGTCCGAGAGGACCCCCGCGACGTCCTGATCTCGAAAAACGGCCTCCACCTGCGCGCGCTGCCGAGCGGCGCACGAATCGGAACCGGAAGCCCGCGCCGCGCCGGCCAGCTCTGCGCCGCGCGACCCGACATCGTGTGCGCCGAGGCGCGCGGAAACGTCGACACGCGGATCCGGAAGCTGCGCGAAGGCCAGTGGGACGCGATCGTGCTTGCACGCGCCGGCCTCGTTCGGCTCGGGCGGCTCGACGAGGCAACCGAAACCCTCGAATTCGCGGACATGATCCCGGCTGTCGGGCAGGGCGCGCTCGCAATCCTGACGCGCGACGACGAGACCGCGGACGTCTTTGGCCCGCTCGACGACCCCGACTCGCGCGCCGCGATCCTCTGCGAGCGAAGGGTCCTGCGCGACCTCCAGGGGGGATGCCGCGCGCCGATCGCCGCCCATGCATGGAAAGAAAATGGAACGATGCGCGTGTTGGCCGCGGTCTTCTCCGTTGACGGCAAGGATTTTCTGCGCGAGGAACGAACCGGACCGGACGCGGAAGGGCTCGGGAAGGAAGTCGCTGAGGCTCTTCTCGCTCGCGGCGCCGCCGCGATCGTCGCGGCGGCGAGAGAGACCGGTGGCGGCGAATGACTAGCTGCGCATCCACCTGCCCCACCACCCCATCCAAACCGGGCAGCAAGCCCCTTACCGAGAAGGCGCCTTTCGAATGGCAGGGACTTCTTCCCGAATCACTTTGCGGAGAGTGTCCTCGAGCCGGCCGCCCCGGATGTGATCCCTCAAGGCGAGATTGATGAGGGTCTGATAGTTTCCGCCACCGGCCGCGTGGACCTGACGGCGAAACCAGGCCAGGATCTCGTCGTCGAGCCGAATCGTAATTCGAGTCTTCCCCGGACCGGTCCGAATGACCGGGCCCCGCTTTCCCTTTTGAAAATCGTATTCTGCTTTCATCGCGTTCTCTCATACTCCTTTCGTTCACCACGGGTCGCTTTCCGAGCCGAAATGATTCGAATGTCGTCTTCGCGCCATGCGTAGACGACGACGAGAATTCTGCCTAGAGCATCAGTCCCCAACGTCACGAACCGCTCTTCTTCCGAGGACTCATCGGCAAGGGTGATCGCAAGTTCATCGAATAAGACGGAAGTCGCGTCGGCAAAATCGACGCGATGCTTGCGAAGATTCGAAGCAGCCTTGACCGCATCCCACTCGAAGCCCACGCTTTCGAGTATATGCACATTTGTGCACCGTCGTCAAATCTTACGCTCGGTTCCGAGCGCGCGCTCGAGCTAGGGCGAAGCCGGGCTCGCCTTCTTCTCCGCCGCGATCCACTCGTCGATCTTCACTTCCAGCACGTCCATCGGCAGGGCGCCGCTCCCGAGGACGGCTTCGTGGAACTTCCGGATGTCGAATTTCTCGCCGAGCGCGGCGTGCGCCTTTTCCCGCAGCTCGAAGAATTTCCGCGCGCCCATCTTGTACGCGAGCGCCTGCCCCGGGATGTCGCACGAGTAGCGCAGCGTCTCGGTCGAGATCTGGAGATCGGTCTCGAACGTGTTCTCGCGCATGTACGCGATCGCGCGATCGCGCGTCCAGCCGAGCAGGTTCATACCCGTGTCCACGACGAGCCGGTTGCAGATGAACGCCTCCATCGCGAGCCGCCCGGCGCGGTCGTACGGATCGTCGTAGAGACCCATTTCGCCGGCGATCGCGGAGGAATACTCGCCCCAGCCCTCGACGTACGCCGTCACGTCGGTCAGGTGGCGGCGCCACTCGGGAAGCTCCGTGTTCTCCTGCTGGAGATTGAGCTGGAAGTGGTGGCCGGGAATGAGCTCGTGGGCGATCAGCGCCGGCGCGTTCAGGAGCGAGCGCTCGGAAAGCCGCGAGGCGTTGAACATGTAGTCGCCCTCGGGCGACTGCGGCGTGGGCATCTGGTAGTAGCCGAACGTCATCGCCCCTTCCAGCGCCGGGTCCAGCCGCTTCACGCCGTACGGAGCCTTCGGCATTCGCGAGAAATACGCGGGAATCTTCGGCTCGAGCTTGCGCACCGCCGCCATCAGGCGCTGCCCGATCTCCTCCGGAGTCTTCGGGAAGAACCGCGGGTCGGTCTTCAGGAAATGGCGGAAGTCCGCGAGCGTTCCGGCGAAACCGACCTTCTTTCGAACCTCGTCGAGGTCCCGGTTGATGCGCTCCATCTCCGAAAGCCCGATGCGGTGGATCTCCTCCGGGGCGAGCGAGCTCCCCGTGTGGTATCGGACGAGAAACCGGTAGCAGTCGGCGCCGCCCGGGTACTGCGACAGGCCCACGCCCGCGGGAGCCTGCCGCCGGTAGTCGGAGACCAGGTAGGTCATCAGACGAGCGAAGGCCGGCGCGATCTTCAGATCGATCTTCGCCGCCACGTCCTTCCGGAACTTGTCGGCTTTCAGGCCGCGCGCGGAGAGTCGCGAGGCGGCGACCTGGAACGGGCTCTCGCTGGAGGAATGGGTGAGCGGATCGATGGACGGGACGACGAGGTCGATTTCGTCGCGCGCGAGGACGATCCCGCGGGCGGCCGAGCCGTGGAGCTTGGCTTCGACCGTCGCCTCCTGGCGGACGAGGTCGTCGAGCAGCTTGAGATACCGCGTCTCGTCCTCGACGCTCGAGAACCGGTAGGCGCCGAGGATGCGCCGGACCCCCGAGAAAGGGCTCGAGTACGGCGTCACCGGAAGGAAGAACGAGGAATACCGCGCCGTGTCCTGCCACGTCGTGAGCTCCCGTCGCAGCACGAGGAGCGAGATCCGCTCCTCCAGCGGCAGCGACTCCGGCGAGATCGGCGCGAGCCGGGCGAGCATCGTCGTCGCCTTCGCCGCCAGGGCGTTCGCGTGGGTGTCGGAGAGGTCCGGCAGGGCCTCGATCGGAAGTCCGAGCTCCTCGCGCAGCGCGATGTCGTCGGCCAGCGCAAGGTCCCAGTACTGCTTCGCGACCTCGGTGACGACGGGATTTTCGGCCATCGCCGGCGTCGAAAGAGCGAAGAGGGCGGCCGCCACGCAGAACAGTTTCATTTTCACAGCGAATACTCCAACACGTAAGAGTGTTTTCCGCCTTCGATCTGAATGTCCATCTTGCCCGCGATCCCGGAGAGCTCTCCCGTGCCGGAATCGGGCACGACCGTAATCGTCAGTTGCTGCGTGCCGCGCGTCATCGTGCCGCTGTGCTGCAAGACGAGGCTCCCCGACTTGCCATCGAGCTTCCCCGTGAATTTCTCGATCGCGACGTAGCCAGCCGAGCCGGATGCGACGTTGCCGGCCGTCAGCATCTCGCCCCGGCTCGTTCCCTCCAGGCCGCCCTGGTAGTGCTTGTCGAGGGACAGGCTCGAGGGAGTTTCCTGGCCAGTTCCCTGCGGCGTCAACTTGACCTCGAAGGTACCCGTGGCGCGATGATTCATTTTCACTTCCTTTGTTATTGGAAGGATCGTAGCACCGACCGAGGCGGGGGTGGACCGGCTCGCCCTTACTTCACCTGCGCCGGCAACGCCTGGATCTGCGGCACCAGAATGTCGCGGACGTAGTGCCAGTCGGGGACCGCGGCCAGGGCCCCGTCCGCATAGGCCCGAGCGACATCCCGGTTCTGGATCGCGCTGTGCGAATAGACGTACGCGAGTGTCATGAGGAGCTCGGGCGCTCCCCAGGCCGGGACCCAGTCCGCAGGCTTCTCCTTCCGCAACGACTCCGCGCGCGCAGCCTCGAGGCCTCGCCGGTAGGTGGCCGACGCCCCGACCGGATCGCTCCCTTTGGGCGACCACAGCTGGGTTCCTCCGACGAGCCACAGGGCGCGCGGATTCTCCGGTCCCCGCTCTTTCAGCTCCTTCATCAAGGGAATCATCTCTGCAAGGATCGTGGATTTCTGCTTCGCGTCGATGTCGAGGTACATCAATGCGGCCGAACAGCCGAACAGGCCGACTTTGGCCTCGATCCAGTCAGGCTTGTTTTCGAGCGACGCGCGGAAGCTCGCGACTCCGCTCTTCAAGTCGTCGCCCGCGTCGTTCGGAGTCGGGGTCTCGTTCATGCCGTTGAGCGCCCGGCGCCAGAACGCGAAACCTCGCCAGTACTCCCGGTAGCCGGCGAGCTTCGGATCCTTCACGTCGTCCAGCGCCGGGGCGAGCCGCCGCAGCTCTTCCCGATCTCCGCGGTAGTCCGCGGCGCGGATCGAGCCCGCGAGCATCGAAAGCCGGGACTCGTCCTTCGATTGCGGAAAAGCGGGGGATGCCAGGGTCAGGGCCGCGAGCGTCAGCAATACCAGCTTCATCGTCCGACCTCCTCCTACTCCAGCGCCGATCTGTAGATCGAATTCTTCGGCTGCGCGAAGACGTTCCGGAGCATCGGCTCGAAGAACGCGAGCGGAAGCGTCTCTCCCTTCGGGTCGAACGCGGGGCCGTCGTAGCGCGCGCAGAACTCCTCCGTCTGCCCGTACCAGGGGGAGCCCTTCAGCGCGTCGCGCATGTCGCGATTCATGCCGATGTGGTGGAAGAAGTAGTAACCCTGGAAGATCCCGTGCTTCTCGACCATCCAGTGGTTCGCTTCGGAGACGAACGGCTTCAGGATCGCGGCCGCGATGTCCGGGTGGTTGTACGTCCCGAGCGTGTCGCCGATGTCGTGCAGAAGCGCGCACACCGTGTACTCCTCGTCGCGCCCGTCCCGATGAGCGCGTGTCGCCGTCTGCAGCGAGTGCGTCAGCCGGTCGACGGGAAATCCCCCGAAATCGCCGTCGAGCAGGCGCAGGTGGGACAGCACGCGGTCCGGAAGCGCCTTCGCGAACGGCGCGAAGTGCGACACGATGATCTTCCAGTCGTCCTGGCTGCTCGCCTCCATCGTCGTGAAGGCGGCTCGAACGGCGGAATCGGCTTCGGTCTTCATGGCCTTCCTCCGTGGCGAAGGCGGATGGTAGCGGCGCCGGCTTGCCGAGAACGTAATGCTCGAGCCAATCCACCTCCGAGCGGATCTTCGTTTTCTTGTGCGACGGCTTCGCGAAGATGTGGCTTTCGCCCGGGAACAGCAGCAGCTCCGCCGGCACGCCGCGCCACAGAAGGTTGTTGTACATCTCTTTCGCCTGAGCGGGCGAAACGCCGTCGCGTTCCCCGGCCACGATCAGCGTGGGCGTCTTCGCGGTCTGGACGCTTCCGATCGGCGTCTCGTTCCACCAGTGCTGGAAATCCTCCCAGGGGGCCTTGCCGCCGAAAAAGACGTCGGCCCAGAACCTTCCCCTGCCCGTTGCGCAGAGCGAAATGCCGTCCCACACGCCCGCTCCGGTCACGATCGCCTGAAAAATGTTCGTTCGCCCGACGAGGCACTTCGTGAGGCCGCCTCCGCCGCTGTAGCCAATCACGCCGACGCGCTTCGGGTCCGCCCAGCCGCGCGCGACGAGGCTCTCGACGCCGCGGATCACGTCTTCGGAAGGAAGAGAGCAGAAGTGATCCTGGATCCCGCGCGTGAATTCGTCGCCGCGCCCGCCGCTGCCGCGGTAGTTCGCGTTGAGCACGAGAAAGCCGCGCGCGGCCAGGAGCGACGGATAGGACGTGTACGAGCTATAGAGATCGAGGGCTTCGATCCGCGCCACGCCGAACGGACCGCCGTGGAGATCGACGATCAGCGGCAGCCCGCGCTCTCCCTTGTGACCCGGCGGCCAGTCGAGGACGCCTTCGACGGTCGCGCCGTCTTCACTCTTCCAGGAGACGGTCTCGATCTCCGGCAGAGGGCTTTTCGAGAGGACGGCGTTGAACGCGGTGACGGCCTTCGCCGTCGCGGCGCCGGCAGGCCCCTCGGCGACGTAGAGCTCCGCGAAATGACCGGGATCGCCCGCGACGAACGCGATGCGCTTTCCGTCCCGGGAAGCCGAGAGATTCGAGACCCAGCCCCGCTGATCGCGCAGGTGCCGCGTCTTTCCGGTCGCGGGATCGATCAGGAACACTCGCATGCGGGTGGAAACGCTCGCGCTCGTGAGGAGAGTGCCGTCCGCGAGCGGGACGACCTCGCCGAGGCTGCCCTCCATCGCGGGCGCGACGCGAGAAAGACCCAGTTCTCCCGCCCGGGCGTTCGGCGTCCGCTCGGAACAGGCGCGGCTCCGTCACCACGAATCGCCCGTCCCGGGCCTCGCCCATGCCGGACACGAAGAGGTTGTCCCCCACCCAGAAGACGTGATCCTCCAGAATCGAGGTTGTGGGTCCGCCGCACCGAGGAGGCCGGATCGCCCCCGGCCAGCGGCAGAAGCGCCACCTCCGAGCTCTCGATCGATTCGCTCGCGCCGCTTCCGAGGACAGCGACCGAGCGCCCGTCGGGAGAAACCGCGAGCGCCTCGAGCTCGTCGAAGGGCGCCGCGAAAAGGCGCTCGACGCGGCCGTCGGCCAGGGCAATTTTCGAGAGAGACGATCCGAGCCGGCGGCGCCGGAAGCCGCATCGACGTCGCCGTCGGGATTCTTCGTCCCCGGCGAGGTTTCCGGCGCCGGGTCCGCGGCCGAGACGACGAAGCCCGATCCGTCCGGGAAGCCAGTCGTAGAGATCGATTCCATCCGGAAAACGATCGGCGCTCGTGACCGCTCGCGGCTTGCTTTCCGGAGAAGGCGCGATCGTGACGACCTGAGCGCCCGCGCCCGGAGCGGAAGACTCGAGATACGACAGAAGCTTGCCGTCGGGAGACCAATGAATGTTCGAAGAGCGTCCCGTCTCCGCGATCCGAACGGGAGGTCCCGTCCGGCCTCCCCCCGGGAAATCGATCCGCCACAGCGTGAACACCTCGCGATCCTTCCCGAAATCGTTTTCGCGAAGCAGAAAGGCGAGCCGCGAACCGTCGGGCGAAACCTGGACTTCGTCGAACGATTTCTCGCCGAGAAACGTCTCGATGTCCGAAAGGTCCGCGGCGGCGGCCGAGAGAGCGCGCAGACACACGAGGACGGCGAAGCACAACGCGGCCTTTTTCATGTTCGAACCTCGAGACAACTCTACAAGAGGAAGGTGGCCGGCGTCCGGGGCACCGTATTTCAAATAGGGCAGCAGATCCGTGTGGTGGCCGATCATCTTCCACTTCCCGCTTTCCTTGCGGAAGACGTTCGTCGCGCGGATGGAGAGCTTCTGCCGCTCCCCTTTCGCGTTCGTGTTTTCGCCGTTTTCGAAGTTGCTCGTCACCGCGATGTCGCGGCCGACGGTGACCCGCATGTCCGCCGCCTCGACGGAGCCCCCGAGCTTCATCGCGGCCTGCGCCTTCCAGTTTTCGAGAACCTTCGGCCACCCGACCTGGAACCCGCCGCCGGGCCCCATGTACGTCACGTCGTCCGCGTGCGACCAGACTTCCGTCATCGGGCCCAGGTCTCCCGTGAACATCCGGTTCAACGCGGCGTAGAACTGCGCGGCGGCCGCCCGCACCGCTTTTTCGTCGCCTGCCGCCGCTTTCGGAGAGGCGGAGGCGACGCTCCCGCATGCGAGGAGAAACAGCGAAACCCAGACCGCCAACCTATTCTTCATGTGATACCTCATTTGAATTCTCCCACTTCGCCCTCTCCATCTGGAGAGGGGGGACCGCGCAGCGGTGGGTGAGGTCGAGGCCACCCGGAGCGATTCCCGCGTTCGCGGGAATGACGGGGCGCCGAGCCTTTACGGCAGCAGCGTCCCCATTGTTTTCGCGATTTCTTCCGCGGCCATACGATCGAAGACCCCGCTCAACGGGACTTCCGGGTAGCCCTTCGCGTCGTACCACATGAACCAGAAGGCTTCCCGATCCGGGTTCTTGCGGTCGCGCACGTGCTCGAGCCACAGGCTGCGGTCGGTGTCGGCGTAGAGAGACCCGGCGAAGACGCTTCCCTTGAACGTTCCCTTCCCATGGGCATGCCCCTCGGGCTTCGTCTCGAAAAAGCGGTTCTGACAGGTGAATGGGATTGCGTTGATGCGATGGTCGACTGGCATGTCGCCTCCGTTCCGGACTCGTTTGGCAGACCCAGTCTACTCTTCTGCGGATGTTGCCTCTCTCACCCGGCCAACGACATCCCTTTCGCGGGAACCTGGGCTACGCTTCGACGGAATGCCACGATTGCCAAAATTCAAATCCGTTCTCGCAAACGCAAGAAGCCTCCGGGTCTCCCAGACGAGAGCGGAAACGAGGCTCTGGCGCGAACTTCGAGGACGCCGCTTCGATGGCTTCAAATTCCGCCGTCAACAGCCGATCGGTCCGTACATCGCGGATTTTTGCTGTTTCGAGGCAAAACTGACGATTGAGCTCGATGGAGGAGGGCACTCCGACAAAGACGTCGCCGCCTATGACCGGCAGCGAACGGAATACATGACGAGCCTCGGCCTCCGCGAGCTCCGTTTCTGGAACAGTTACGTGTCGGACAATCTTGAGGAGACGCTGCGGGTGATCGAGCGAGCGTTGGAAGAGGCACGCACCTGAGCCCACCCTCACCCGCGCACCTTACGGTGCTTGCCCTCTCCCATCGAGGGAGAGGGCGGAAGAACCCCTCTCCCCCTGTGGGAGAGGGAAGAGCGCCGCAGGCGCGAAGGGTGAGGGGTAGGCGCCCGGGGTTACTTCTCTTTCGGCATCGACCAGGGCGGCACGACGCCGTTCATCCGGGCGTAGGCGATCGACTGCCCCAGGTGCTCGTGGAGGTGGCTCATGGTGACGGAGTAGACCCCCCGGACGGTCGTGTCGTTGCCGAACAGCTTCGCCGGCTTCTCGAGGTCCGCGTCCGACGCGTTCGTGATCGCCTGCCGCAGGTTCGCGAAAGAGGCTTTCAGGGCTTCCGCGACCTTCGCCTTGTCGGTGATCTTCTCCATGTCGGGGGAAAGACCGGCCGGCTTCGGAACGCCTGCGAACCCGAGCAGGAAGTAGTTCGCGCCCGCGATGTGCATGTACACCTCGGAGATGGAGCGCACGCCCTCCGCGGGACGCCACGTGTACTTTGCCTCGGGCACCGCGGCCGCGAGGCCTTCGATCTTCTTTTCGACGTCGTCGAGCTGCCAGAGGTACTCGCCGCGGTAGCCTTTCGGCATGTCCGCCGCGCGGAGGCGCGGTGCGGCGAGGGTCGCGGTCATCGTCAGCAGGAGGAAGGCCAGGATCGTTCGTTTCATTTTTTCTCCTTTTCGAACTTGAGAATCTTACCCTTACCCTCTCCCCTTGTGGGAGAGGATAGAGCGAAGCGAGGGTGAGGGGTAGCCGCCGGAACACCCCACCCTCACCCGCGCACCTTCGGTGCTTGCCCTCTCCCATCGAGGGAGAGGGAGACTCTCCCCTTCTCCCGCAGCCGCAGCACGGCTTCCCGCGACGCGTTCAGGAGCTCATCGCGGTCCGCGACGGTTTTTCCCGCGGTCGCGATCGGGTCACCGATCTCGATTGCGACGGGACCGGGCGTCAGGAAGAACGAGCCCTTCTTCAGGATCGGGAACGTCCCGGCGAGGCCGACCGGCACGATCGGGTGGCCCGTCTTCAGCGCGATCAGCACTCCTCCCTTTTTGAACGGCAGCAGCTCACCGGTCTGCGTGCGCGTCTGCTCCGGAAAGATGATCAGCGATTTCCCCCGCTTCAGCTTCTTCGCGGCCTTCTCCAGCGATGCGGCCGCGTTCCTGCGGTCGAAGCGGTCGACCGGCACGAAGCCTGCCGCGGCCATCGACCAGCCCAGGATCGGAAGGTAGAAGAGCCCCTGTTTCGCGAGGAAGCGGATCTGGCCCGGGAGATACGCGAACAACACGAGGATGTCGTAGAACGATTCGTGGTTCGCGAAGTAGATGTAGCTCGCGGACGGATCGATCCTGTCCCCTCCGGCCGCTTTGACCTTCACGCCCGTCGCGAACAGGAGGGTCCGCGCCCAGCCGCGCGCGAACATGAGGTACCAGTCGCCCCGCGGCGGCACGAACGCGGCGAAAATCGAAGGAATTCCGAACAAGATCGTCGCTCCGACGATGACGAACCACGCGAACAGCGAGCGGAAGAACCGCAATCGCTTCATCTTAACGCGGCCCCTTCATTTGATACGATCGGCCGGAATGGGCGAACAGGGCGAGACGACCGTTTTCTACCGCAATTTGCGGTGGTTCCGCTTCATCGACCGCTTCGGGCGGAAGGGGTCGTCGATGCTCGACTACCTCGGCGGGATCACCGAGTTGACGGGCGCCGCGATCGCGGGCGCGTTTCGCCGCCCGTTCTACCAGCAGGAAATCCTCCACCAGATGGACGAAAACGGCGTCAAGTCCTTGGGAATCACGAACATCACCGCTCTCTTCACGGGGATGGTGCTGGCCCTGCAAACCGCTTATTCGCTGGCGGCGTTCGGCGGAAAGCTGTTCATCGGGAGGGTCGTCTCCCTGTCGCTCGTGCGCGAGCTCGGGCCGGTGCTGACCGCGCTGATGGTCGGCGGCCGCGTGGGGGCGGGCATCACCGCGGAGCTCGGCTCGATGACCGTGACGGAGCAGGTCGACGCTCTGCGCGCCATGGCCGTTTCTCCGGTGAAGCGGCTCGTGACGCCGCGCGTCATCGCCGTGTTCTTCATGCTGCCGCTGCTGACGGCGCTCGCCGATCTGCTCGGCATCCTGGGCGGCCTCGCGATCGCGGTCTGGGAGCTGTCGATGACGGCATCCTTCTACTTCAACAGCATCTGGAACCAGCTGCGGATCTCCGACATCGCGAGCGGCCTCGGGAAGTCGTTCTTCTTCGCTCTGGAGATCGCGTTGATCGGCTGCTACAACGGCCTGAACGTCAAAGGCGGCGCTGCCTCGGTCGGGCGCGCCACGACGCAGACGGTCGTCGCGGCGTCGATCTCGATTCTCGTGTCGGACTTCTTCCTCACGAAGCTGTTCCTCGCCCTATGAGCAGCGCGACAGAAACCTCCGCGCGGCCCGCCGCCGAATCCCCGGTTTCGCCGGACGACGCCGTCGTGCTCCGGAACGTCCGCAAGACGTACGAGGGAAAGTCGGTCCTCTCCGGCGCGACGCTCGCGATCCGGCGGGGCGAAACGATGGTCGTGCTGGGACCGTCGGGAACGGGCAAGAGCGTGCTGCTGCGCCATATCAACGGGCTCACGAAGCCCGACTCGGGAAACGTGTTCGTCTGCGGCGAGGACATCGTTCCGCTCGCCGAGGAAGACATGGCGCACGTGCGGCTTCGCGTTTCGATGCTCTTCCAGGGGGGCGCGCTTTTCGATTCGATGAACGTTCTCGAGAACGTCGCGTTCCCGATGCGGGAACACACGCAGATGAGCAACCAGGAGATCGCCGAACGCGTCGCCGAGAAGCTCGCGATGGTGGGCCTCCCGGGCACGCAGCGAAAGATGCCGTCGGAGCTCTCGGGCGGCATGCGCAAGCGCGTCGCGCTCGCACGCTCGATCGCGCTCGACCCGGAGATCATCCTGTTCGACGAGCCGACGACCGGGCTCGACCCGATCAACTCCGAGAAGATCAACGAGCTGATCGCCGACCTGAACTCGCGGCTGAAGGCGACATTCGTCGTCGTCACGCACGACATCGTCTCCGCGAGAGCGATCGCGGACCGCGTCGCGTTCCTGCACGGCGGAACGTTCGAGTTCGTCGGAAGCTTCGACGAAGCCGCCCTCGGAGCCCACCCCATCCTGTCCGACTTCTTCCGGTCCCAGGGCTTTCCCTGCAAGACCGAGACGGCGGCGATGTCCGCCGCCGCGCTGCGCGCGCTTTCGGCCGCGCCGCACCCGTCCGAAGCGGGGTCTGTCCGAAAACCGAAATCCGAGGGGGCGTAATGCGCGGCAGTGAGATCGTTCAACGGCGTTTTCGGGTCGGCCTCGTCGTCCTCGTCGCGCTCTTCGCGTTCGCGATCGGGGTCTTCATGGTCGGCAAGCGGGCGAGCCTCTTCACCCGGAAGGTCGACTACCAGATCCGCTTCGCGAGCGCGTCCGGGCTCACCGCCGGCAACGCCGTGCGGCTCGCCGGCGTCACGGTCGGCACGGTGACCGACGTCGCGCTGTCGGAGAAGCCGGGAGACACGACCGTCACCGTACAGGTCAACGTCGAGCGGCGCATGACGTCGCGCATCCGGGCAGACACGCGGGCGTCGATCAAGACGATCGGCCTGCTTGGCGACAAGTACATCGAGCTCGAAGGCGGGTCCGACGCCTCGCCGGAAATCCCCCCGGGCGGCGAGATCGCCGCCGCGCAGGAAGCGGGGATCGAGAAGCTGCTCGCCGGCGGAGAAGGCTTGCTCGGCGATCTCACGGAGATCGCCCGCTCGCTCAAGATCATTCTCGCGCGCACCGAAAAAGGAAAGGGGCTCGTCGGGGAGCTCACGAGCGATTCCGAGCGCGGAAAGCAGATCGGCTCGAACCTCAACCAGACGTTGAAACAGCTTTCGGTGACGCTCGAAAAGATCAACTCGGGCAAGAGCCTCGCCGGCAAGCTCATTGCGGACGAAAAGTACGGCCGCGATAACGGGCAGGCGCTTTCGAGCGCGATTACTTCGGCGTCGAAGCTGTTTGGAAAGCTCTCGACCGCGATGGACAAGCGCGACGGCGCCCTCCCCGCGCTCATCGCCGATCCCGACGGAAAAAAGAAAATCTACGCGCTGATCGACAACCTCTCGCAGGCCGGCGTTTCCCTCGCGCGGGTCTCATCGGAGCTCGACCGGGGCAAGGGGCTGCTTCCGGTGCTGCTGCACGACGAGTCCTTCTCCCGCGACTTCCGGCAGCACCTCTCGAACCTCGCGGAACACCTCGACGCCGTTTCAGCGAAGCTCGACAGCCGGGACGGAACGCTCGGAAAGTTCCTGACCGACCCGTCGCTCTACGACGCCGCCAACGACATCGTCGTGGGCGTCAACGAGTCCAAGCTCCTGAAGTGGCTGATTCGCGACCGCCAGAAGCGGGGCATCAAGGAACGCTACGACAAAGAACACGCGAAATCCGCGGGGAAGGCGGACGCCGAGCCGCAATGAACGTTCTCATCACGGGGGGAGCCGGTTTCATCGGATCGCACCTCGCGGACCGCCGTCTGGCGCGGGGGGATTCGGTCACGGTCCTCGACGACTTCAACGACTACTACGACCCGGCCGTCAAGCGCCGCAACGTGGCCCCGCATCTCGGCAATCCGTGCTACCGGCTGGTCGAAGGGGACATCCGCGACCGGGCGCTCGTGCTCGGCCTGTTCGAAACGGGACGATTCGACGCGGTCGTTCACCTCGCCGCGCGCGCCGGCGTGCGCCCGTCGCTCAAAGACCCCGTTCTCTACGAAGAGGTCAACTGCGTCGCGAGCCTGCACCTCCTGGACGCGGCGGTGAAGTTCGGAAAGCCGAGGTTCGTCTTCGCGTCGTCCTCGTCGGTGTACGGCGTGAACTCGAAGCTGCCGTTTTCCGAGGACGACCCGATCGACCGCCCCGTCTCGCCCTACGCGACGACGAAGCGCAGCGGCGAGCTGCTCGCGTTCAACTACCACCACCTCTACGGCCTCGACGTGTTCTGCCTGCGCTTCTTCACCGTCTACGGCCCGCGGCAGCGTCCCGAAATGGCGATCGCCCGGTTCACCGAGGCGATCGAGCGGGGGAAGGAATTCCCGTTCTACGGAGACGGCGGATCGCGCCGCGACTACACGTTCATCGAAGACATCCTCGACGGCGTCGAGGCCTCCCTCGACCGGTGCCGCGGGTTCGAGATCGTCAACCTGGGCGGCTCGCACCCGGTCACGCTGTCGGAGCTCGTCGCCGCGCTCGAGGCCGCGACCGGAAAGAAGGCGAAGCTCTCGCGCCAACCGGAGCAGCCGGGGGACGTCCCGGTCACGTTCGCGGACGTGAGCAAGGCGAAACGAGTCCTCGGCTACGAGGCGAAGGTCCCGCTCGAAGAGGGCCTGCGGCGCTACGTCGAGTGGTATCGGAGGGAAGCTTGAACATCTGCATGGTGGGCACCGGCTACGTGGGCCTCGTGACCGGAACGTGCCTGGCGGACTTCGGCATGCACGTCGTCTGCGTCGACATCGACGAGGAGAAGATCCGCTCGCTCCAGGCGGGCAGAGATCCCGATCTACGAGCCCGGCCTCGAGGAGCTCGTCGCGAAGAACGAGCGCGCGGGAAGGCTGCGCTTCTCGACGGACCTGAAGTCCGCCGTCGAGGGTTCGCTGGCGATCTTCATCGCGGTCGGAACTCCCCCGCTGCCCGACGGGTCCGCGGACCTCACCTACGTCCGGCAGGTCGCGGAATCGATCGCCGGCCACGCGAACGGCTACAAGGTCGTCGTCACGAAGTCGACGGTCCCGACCGGCACCGGCAAGATGATCGAGGAGATCCTGAAGGCCGGCATCGGCTCGCACGAGTTCTCCGTCGTGTCGAACCCGGAATTCCTGCGCGAAGGGTCCGCGATCTCCGATTTCCTGCGCCCGGACCGCGTCGTCATCGGCGCCCGGGACGAAAGGGCGATCGCCGTGATGCGCGAGATCTATTCGCCTCTCTACCTCATCGAAACGCCGTTCATCGTCACGGACGTGGAATCGGCCGAGATGATCAAGTACGCGTCCAACGGGTTCCTCTCGGTGAAAATCTCTTTCATCAACGAGATCGCGCGGATCTGCGAGCTCGTGGGGGCGGACGTCCACGCCGTCGCGAGGGGGATGGGCCTCGACAAGCGGATCGGGTCGAAATTCCTGCATCCCGGCCCGGGCTTCGGCGGCTCCTGCTTCCCGAAGGACACGCAAGCCGTCGCGGACCTGGCGAGAAGACACGACTACCGGTTCGAGATCATCGAGGCGGCGATCTCCGCCAACGAGGCCACGAAGGCGCGGATGATCGAAAAGATCGAAAAGGCCGTTGGCGGGGTGGGGGGAAAGACGATCGGAATCCTCGGGATCTCGTTCAAGCCCGAAACGGACGACATCCGCGAGTCGGCCGCGCTGAAGATCATCGCGGACCTGCAGCAGCGCGGCGCGGCCGTCCGGGCGTTCGACCCCGCCGCGATCGAGAACGCCCGGAAGGTCCTGGGAGGCGTCGAGTACGCGAAGGACGCGTATGATTGCGCCCGCGGTTGCGACGCGCTCGTGATCGTGACGGAGTGGAACGAGTTCCGCGCGCTCGATTTCGGCGTCCTGGCGGCGTCCATGCGCTCGAAAGCGCTCGTGGACCTTCGAAACATTTACGACCCGGACGAGGTCCGGGCGCTCGGCTGGACTTATGAGGGGGTGGGACGTGGCTAGATTCTCTCGGTATTTCGCGGCGGCGGCCGCGCTCTCGGCGGCGGTGAGGCTCGGCGCGGCGGAATTCCGCGTGCCGGTCGAGCAGTTCACTCTCGACAACGGCCTTCGAGTCGCGTTCTCGCAGGACCACGCGAGCCCGGTGGTCGCCGTCGCTTTGTACTACCACGTGGGGTCACGCGACGAGGAGAAGGGGCGCAGCGGATTCGCCCACCTTTTCGAACACATGATGTTTCAGGGCTCGGCCCACGTGAAAAAGGCCGAGATCAACTCCCTCGTCGAAAACAACGGCGGGATCCTGAACGGGTCCACCCACGCCGAGTACACGAACTATTTCGAGATGATGCCCTCCGACCGGCTCGAGCTCGCGCTGTGGCTCGAGGCGGACCGGATGCGCTCCCTCGCGGTGACCGCCGAGAATCTCAAGAACCAGCAGGAAGTCGTGAAGGAGGAAAAACGCCTCCGGATCGACAACCAGCCGTACGTGCCGTCCTTCCTCGAAATGGACGAAATGCTCTTCCGCAACTGGTCCAACGCCCACTCGGCGATCGGCTCGATGGAGGACCTCGACGCGGCGAAGCTCGAGGACGTGCAGAACTTCTTCCGGATCCACTACGCGCCGAACAACGCCGTCCTCGTCATCGCGGGCGATTTCGAGCCGAAGCAGGCGCGTGCGTGGGTCGAAAAGCACTTCGGGCCCATTCCCCGGCAGGCGGCGCCCGCCCGCCCCGACCTCGCGGATCCCGACGGCGCCGCGACCGCGGAACGAACGACGCAGGACAAGCTCGCGAAGGTCCCGGCTGTGCTGATCGGCTGGAAGGTCCCGGGCAAGCTCGATCGTTCCGCGGCGGCGATCGACCTTCTCTCGAATCTCCTCGGCGACGGCGAGTCGTCGATGCTCTACCAGACGCTCGTCAAGCAGAAGCAGATCGCGGTTTCGGCGCGCGCCGGCTACGACGAGAGCGCCGGGCCGTCTACGTTCACGGCGTTCGTCGTCGAGAGGCCGGGGACGGACGCAAAGAAGACGGTCGCGGAAGTCGAAGCCTTGATTCACCGGATCCAGGAAAAAGGCGTCACGCCGGAAGAGCTCGCCCGCGCGAGAGCCATGTACAAGTCGGAACGCTTCAGCTCCGGATTCGAGAGCCTCCAGACGCCGCTCGGCCGCGCGGAAGCGATCGGGTGGTCGGCGCTCTTCGACCCGGACGGCGCCGAAGGGGTCAACAGCGACGTCGCGCGCTACGACGCGGTCGTGCCCGCCGACATCCAGGAGGCGGCGCGAAAATCCTTCGTGTTGGCGAACCGATCGGTCATCGAAATCGTTCCGGCCGCGAAAGCAGCGGCCGCTCCCGGAGGTGCAAAATGAAGACCGCGCTCGCCCTGCTCGTCTCGCTCTCGGCCGCTTCGGTAGGGTTCGCCGCGTCCCCCGCGCCCGACGCCGACGCGACGCCCCCGCCCGCTTCCGCGCCCCGAAGACTCGAGCTCCCGAAAATCTCGAAGTCGCGACTCGCCAACGGCCTCGCGCTCGAAATCGTCGAAGATCACCGGATCCCTCTCGTGACGGTCCGCCTCGGCCTCCCCGCCGGATCCGTGCGAGACGCGAGCGGCGAAGAGGGAACGGCCGAAGCGGTTGCCGCGTCCCTGACGGACGGAGTTCCGGGGTTGACTTCCGCCCAGATCGCCGAAAAGGTGGCCGCGCTCGGCGCCTCGCTCGACGCTTCGGCCAGCTCGGATGCGGCCACGATTTCGGGCTCCGTGCTGTCGGAGAACTTCGAGGACGTTCTTCCGCCTCTTCTCCCGCGTCGTCGTCGAGCCCTCGTTCCCCGCGGACGAGCTCGAAATCTACCGCGACAACGCGGTTCAAAGGCTCACCCTCGCGCACACGCAGCCGGCGTTCCTGGGGCAGGAGCGCCTCTCCGCGATCCTGTTCGGCGCGCACCCCTATGCGCGGGTGGCGACGGAGACTTCCCTGAAGTCGCTGACCCGCGAACGCCTCGAGAAGTTCTATCGCGCCTGCTACAAGCCATCCGGCGCGGTCCTCGTCCTCTACGGCGACGTCACGCCCGCGGCGGCGCGCGCACTCGCCGAGAAGTCCTTCGCGGAATGGAAGGGCGCGCCCCCGGCCAGCGGGACTTTTCCGCCCCTGCCTCGCCGATCGGGCCGCACCGTCGCCCTCGTCGACCGGCCCGGCAGCGTTCAGGCGCGAATCGTGATCGGATCGGTCGCTCCGACGGAGAAGAGCCCCGTGTATTTCCCCCTCCAGCTCGCGAACAACGTTTTCGGCGGGGGAAGCGCTTCGCGCCTCTTCATGGACATCCGCGAAAAGAAGGGCTACACGTACGATCCCGACTCCTCGTTTTCGACGCGAAAACAGTACGGAACGTTCGTCGCCGACTGCACCGTGCGCAACGACGTCGCGATCCCGGCGGTCGGGGTCTTCTTCGACTTGTTCGATTCGTCCGCGAAGACCCCTCCTTCGGCCGAGGAGCTGGACCACTCGAAAACGTTTCTGAACGGAATCTTCGCGCTGCGGCTCGCGACGCAATCCGGAGTCGCGAACCAGCTGCTCCGCATCGAGCTGTTCGGGCTCCCCGCCGACTGGCTCGAGACGTACCGGGCGAAGATCGCCAAGGTGACGCCCGCGGAAGCCGCGTCGGCAACGAAGACCTACATCGACGCGCCGAACCCCGTTCTCGTCGTGGTCGGAGACGCGAAACTCCTGAAAGAAGGGCTCGCGAAGTACGGGAAAGTCGCCGTGTACGACACGGAAGGAAAGACGATCGGGACCCCAAAGAAATAACGGTGTCGCGTCTCTGACAAGCCGCAAGGCGTCAGTCAGATAGCCGCGAGAAAGGGTCAGTCAGCATGCGGGTACTCGTCACCGGAGGGGCCGGTTTCCTGGGGAGCCATCTCTGCGACCGGCTCCTGCGCGAGGGGCACGACGTCGTCGCGATGGACAACCTGATCACCGGAAACACGCGCAACATCTCGCATCTGGCGGGGAACCCGCGGTTCAAGTTCATCCACCACGACATCACGGAATACATCTACGTCGACGGAGCGCTCGACGCGATCCTCCACTTCGCTTCGCCCGCTTCGCCGATCGACTACCTGGAGCTGCCGATCCAGACGATGAAGGTCGGCGCGCTCGGAACGCACAAAGCCCTCGGCGTCGCGAAGGAAAAGAAGGCGCGAATTCTCCTCGCCTCGACTTCGGAGGTGTACGGCGACCCGCTCGTCCACCCGCAGCCCGAAACGTACTGGGGCAACGTGAACCCGATCGGGCCGCGCGGCGTCTACGACGAGGCGAAGCGCTTCGCCGAGGCCCTCACGATGGCCTACCGGCGAAGCCACGGCGTCGACACCCGAATCGTGCGCATCTTCAACACGTACGGCCCGCGCATGCGGCCCAACGACGGCCGAGTCGTGCCGGCGCTCATCGGTCAGGCGATCGGCGGGAAGCCGATGACGGTTTTCGGCGATGGATCGCAGACCCGGTCGTTCTGCTACGTCGACGACCTGATCGACGGGATCTACCGCCTGCTCCTCTCCAACGAGCCCGATCCGACGAACGTCGGGAACCCCGCCGAGATGACGGTCCTGCAGTTCGCAAAGGTGATCCAGAAGCTGACCGGAACGAAGTCGGAGATCGTCTTCCAGTCGCTGCCGACCGACGACCCGAAAGTCCGACAGCCGGACATCTCGAAGGCGCGGCGCGTGCTCGGCTGGGAGCCGAAAGTGCCGCTCGAGGAAGGGCTCGTCCAGACGATCGCGTATTTCCGGGAGCTCGCGAAGAGCTAGGCTTCGCTCGATCCGCTCGGGCTTAGCCCCAGCGCCGGTCTCGGCAAGTCTCTTCGACCCTCGGCCGCAGTTCGCTTTCCCTCGGGATCTCAGAGACCAGCCTGCGCCGGCGCGTTGGCCCGGACCCTCGCGGATCTTCGCTCAGGGATGGGGCCCCAACCCTTGAGCGAAACCGGGGCAGCGGTCGGGGCTGAAGGCGGGTCGAAGGTGCCTCGCAAGAGGAGCGTATGTTTTTTCGCTGGTACAGCCTGCACGCCAAGCAGAAGTCCTCTTGCGAAAAAACTTGCCCGAGGAGCGCGCACGGACAGATGCCACCGCCAGGCGCGCTGCGTCTCCTCGAGGGAGGCACCGAGGATCCGCCTGGGGCTGGCCGCGAATCAGGCTGAGCGCTACGCCTTTTCGACCCTCGTCCCGGAGATCCTGTCCGCGAGGCCGCGCCCTTCGCGGTTGAAGGCGGCCGTCAGGAACAGCAGCCCCGCCGTCGCGACGTAAAGAAGCAGGCCGAGAAGCCGCGTCAGCACGGCGCCGCTCCGCGGACTCCCCCCCTCCTCGGTCACGACGCGCAGATGGAAAATCTTCTCTCCGAGCGTGGACCCGCTTCCCGCGAGGGTCGCAAGGAAGTAGACGCAGACCGCCGCGACCGCGACCGTTCCGCAGAAGACGAGAAGAGTCCAGAAAACCGGCTCCCCTCCCGAGTGCTCGCGAAGGCTCGAGTGCGTCACGATCCCGACGAGCGCGGGCGCAAAGCAGAGGGTCGCGATCGCGCCGGACACGACGAGGTCGACGACGCCCGAGAGCCATCGGGAAACGACTCCCGGGACTTCTGCGACGACCGCGGTGACCCGCGACGGCATCACAGGCTCTTCCACTTCCGGCCGGATGATGACGTCTTCGGCGGATCGAGTCGGAGAGGCGGGGCGGACGAGCACTTCGGGCTCGGGCCGGATGAACTGCGTGACGCTGTGGCTCGGGCGGACCGGGATGCTGATCATCGCGGTTTTCGCCTCCACGTCAGGAGGCGGAATCGCGACGAACGAGAGCAGCGCGCTTCCGAGCGAAACGGTGTCGCCGTTTTTCAGCGGCGTCTCCTTGCTGACCCTCCGGCCGTTGACGAACAGACCGTTCGAAGAGCCGAGGTCACGCACCTGGGCTTCTTCGCCGTGGATCGAAAGCAGAGCGTGGGAGCGGGAGACGCATTCCTCGTCGACCCGAACTCCGCAGCCCCGGCTCCTGCCGAGGACGGTGTCGCCTTCGGCCAGAGGGATCTCACGTCCGCCGTGGCGAAGCAGGAAAGTCCATTCGGGCATCTGCCTGATTTTACCGTGATTTGAGGGGGCTCGCTCGGCCCGTTCGGGTCCAGCCCCGGCGCGGGCTCGGCGAGCGGGTCCTGTCGCGGGACTCGCTCCTCTTTTCCGCTCGCCGCGAGCCTGAGGACTTTGCTACACCCGCGTCGCGAGCGGCAAAAGGGAGTCTCGCCCCGCGCCACCCGGCCTCTATTGCGCCAGCGCGTTGGCCCCGACCCTCATGGGCCTTCGCTCGGGGGTAGGCTGCGACCGCGGGCCGAGCGAGCCCCTACCCCGGTGCGACCGTTCCCGCGCTGCCGGCCAGCACGATCTCGCCCGCGCGCTCGGCGAGATAGCGCCCGGTCACGCTGCGGGAGAACTTCGGCAGCTCCGACGGCGGCCCCTCGGCCACGATCTCTCCCCCGCGGTCTCCGCCGCCCGGACCGAGGTCGATGACCCAGTCCGAAGCCGCGATGAAGTCGAGGTGGTGCTCGATCGCGACGACCGAGTGTCCTCGCGAGATCAGTCGGCGGAGCGTGCGGAGCAGGACCTCGACGTCGCTCGAATGGAGGCCGGTCGTCGGCTCGTCGAAGAGGAACAGGCTCCCGCGCGGGGAGGTTCTCTCCTCGAGAAAGGACGCGAGCTTCAGGCGCTGAGCCTCGCCCCCCGAAAGCGTCGCCGTCGGCTGTCCCAGCGGCAGGTACGAAAGGCCCACTTCCGCGAGCGGCGAGAGGCGCCGGACGATCTTCGGAGCGTCGGCGAAGAACGAGAGCGCTTCCGCGACCGTCATCCGGAGAATGTCGTCCACGTTCTTTCCACGGTACCGCACGCCGAGGACCTTCGGGCTGAAGCGCCGGCCGTCGCAGCGGTCGCACGTCACGACCACGTCCGCCAGGAACTGCATGTCGATCGTGAGGACGCCCGTTCCCTGGCAGGCCTCGCAGCGGCCTCCGGACGTGTTGAAGGAGAAATCGCGCGCGCCGACGCGAAACGCCCGGGCCCTCGCGGTCTTCGCGAGCAGCGCGCGAACTTCCTCGTAGGCTTTCGTGTACGTCACCGGGTTCGACCGCGCGGAACGGCCCAGGGGGCTCTGGTCGACGAACAGGAGATCTCCGACGTTCTCGAGCCCGCGGATCTCGTCGACCTGGCCGACGTCGACGTTGGCGACCCCTTTGACCTTCCTCTGAAAGACGTTGAAAAAGCAGTCGCGCAGAAGCGTCGACTTTCCGGAGCCCGACACGCCGGTGACGCAGACCAGGCGGCCGAGCGGAATGCGTGCCGTGACGCCCCGCAGGTTGTGCTCGCGCGCGTTGACGATCGCGACCGCGGCCTCGGCGCCCCGGCGAAACGACACGACCTGTCCGCCGGAAATCGGTCCCCGCCGGCGGCGAATCGCCGCCGCGGTCTTGTTGTGGGGGAGCCTTCGAATGGCGGCCGGCGTTCCGGCGAAGAGCAGCTCGCCCCCGCGCGCTCCTGCCTCGGGCCCGAGATCGATCACCCGATCGGCCGCGGCAATGACGTCCGGGTCGTGCTCCACGACGACGACCGTATTGCCGCGCTGAGCCAGCTTGCGAAGGATCGCGAGGAGGAGACCCGTGTCCCGGGGATGAAGACCGATCGTCGGCTCATCGAGAACGTACAGCGTGCTCGTCAACGCCCCTCCGAGCGCGCAGGCGAGCCCGATCCTCTGCGCCTCTCCCCCGGAGAGTGTCCGCGCGGAGCGGGACAGAGTCAGGTAATCGAGACCGACGTCGTTCAGGTACCTCAGCCGCGACCGGATCTCGCCGAACACCGACGAGAGGCGCGCCTGCTCGGCCGCGGAGAGCTCGACGCGATCGAACCAGGCGTTGAGCTCCCCGACCGGCATCTCGCTCAGCTCGGAGATCGTCTGGCCGCGAAAGACGACGTTGGCCGCGTCGGGAGCGAGGCGGCTTCCGCCGCACGCCGAGCAGCGCGTGTACGCGCGATAGCGCGAGAGAAGGACGCGCACGTGAACCTTGTACCGCTTCGTCTCGAGCCACTCGAAGAAACCCGCGATTCCGTAGAAGTCTTTCGTGCCCCTGTCCACGACGGCCCGCTCCGCGACGGTCAACCGCGAATACGGCACGCTCTTTCGAACGCCGGCCTTGCGGCACGCCTTGAAGAGATCGTCGTACGCCGACTCGTACGCGGGGGTGTTCCAGGGAGCGATCGGCCGTTCCTCCAGCGTGAGGTCGCGGTTGGGCACGACCTTTTCCCAGTCGATCCCGATCACGCGCCCGAATCCCTGGCACGTCGCGCACGCCCCGAGCGGGGAGTTGAACGCAAAGGTGGCCGGCGTCGGCTCGCGGAACTCGCGGCCGCAGCGCGGGCAGAAAAGGCCGCGGCGGAAGATTCTCTCCTCGATCGCCCGACTCGGAATGGATCAGCGCTCGCAGCTCGCCGGAGAGCCGGAACGCGGCCGCGACCGCCGTCTCCATCTCCGGCCGGGCCTCCGGCGAAACGGAAAAGCGCCCCACGAGCACCGGAAGGCGGCCGTCCGCGCCGAGGAGGGCCGAAAGCGCTTTCGGATCGGAAGGAATCTCGACAGGCGCGTTTTCCGAATCGAGCGCCCGAAAGAATCCCGCCCGCGACAGCTCCGCCAGGAATCCTTCCCGCCCCCGGTCGCCTTCGTCGGGAAGGGCAACGGGAGCGGCGAGAGTCACCCGCGTGCGGGAGGGAAGCATCGCGAGCGAGTCGAGCGCGAAGTCGACGCCCCCGCGGCGGGCCGGCGTGCCGTCGTCGGGACAGATCGTCTCGCCGCCGTGGGCGAAGAGCAGCCGCAACGAGTCGGCGATCTCGGTCTGCGTGCCGACGGTGGAGCGGGCGTTCGTGACGCCGTTTTTCTGTTCGAGCGCAATGGCGGGCGGAACCGGCTCGATCGAATCGACGTCCGGCCGGTCGAGCCTCTCCAGGAACTGGCGCGCGTACGTCGACATCGATTCCGCGTAGCGCCGCTGCCCCTCCGCGTACAGCGTGTCGAACGCGAGCGACGATTTGCCGGAGCCGGAGACGCCCGTGATCACCGTGAGCTTCCCCTGCGGGATGTCCACGGAGACGTTCTTCAGGTTGTGGGTCCGGGCCCCCACGATATGGATCGCGTTGGAACGTTTCTTTGCCAAACCCCCATTCTACTCGTCCTCGTCCTTCTTTTCCTTCTCCTTGCCGAACTCCGGCAGGACTTCCTTGACCGGCGAGATCGCGCCCATTCCCTTCGCTTCCATCGTCTTGTTGAACTCCGGAACGCCCTCGTCGTAGAGCGACCGGAATTTTTTCTTCGTCTCGTCGAGCTGGCGGTCGAGCAGCTCGAACACGTCGCGCTCCGGCTGGGTCGGCCCGAGGTCGGCGTTTCCGGAGACGTCGGCCGCCCCCGTCGCGGCCTCGGAGTTGAGCCACACGAACTTCAGGTAGAGGCCGAGCGGCCCCCGGAACGACTTCTGGTCCTCCTCCGCGATCGTCGGCTGAAGCAGGACCGCCTCCACGTCCTCGGCCCTCTTGCGCAGGTCTGCGACCGCCGCGAGCAGCGAGTCGTCTCCCTTCGAAGCCGAGAGCCGCCTCTTCAGCTGTTCCAGCTGGACGCGCGTCCATTCGAGCTCTCCGATCATCTCCGCCGAAACGCTCGCGTCGAGGTAGATCGAATACGCGAGCCTCGAGGCCGCCGTGATGTCGGCGGGCGTGCCGGCCGAATTCGGGTCCTTCCGGACTTCGACGGTCGTCGTGGACTCGTGGTCACCCGCCTGGAGCTTCACCGTGTACGTGCCGGGAGGCACGAGCGGCCCCCTCGTCGCGTCTTCGATGCCGTAGTAGAGCACCGGCCGGCGATCCTTCCCGACGAAACGCTTCTCCTCCCAGACGTGGGGGTTCCCTTTCGGGGTCGCGCGGAGGCGGACTTCGCGGATCGAGTCGTAGCGCAGGTCCCAGACGACCCGGTTCATGCCGGCCTCGTTGCTCCCCCGCAGCGACCGCACCTTCGCGCCGGTGGAATCGAAGATCCGGATGGCCACGAGCGGAGGCTTCGCCGCCGTTTCGTCTTCCTCGGCCGCCTTCTTCTTCTTCGGTTTCGCGACTTCCTTCTTCAGCCAGTAGCTCAGGAGAGCTCCCTCGGGCGCATTCTTGCCTTCCGCCGTCCCGGTCGGAGCGTAGGCGGGCTGAGAGACCGAACGGAAGCGATACGCCGGGACCGGCGCGAACAGGTGATCCGCCGACTCGCGGACGCTCTCGCTCCATTCCTCGAGGGGCGTCACGTCGTCCAGGATGTAGAAGCCGCGCCCGTAGGTCCCGACGACGAGATCGTGGAAACGCGGCTCGACGGTCAGCCAGTAGACGGGGGTGTGCGGCAGCTTCGCCTGCAGGGGGCGCCAGCGGCCTCCGTCGTCGAACGAGACGTACAGGCCGTTCTCCGTCCCGGCGTACAGCATCCCGTTGCGGAACGGATCTTCGCGGACGACGTGGACGTAAGAGAACGCGCTCTTCGGAATCCCCCCGCCGATCGCCTTCCAGGTCTTGCCGTAGTCGGTCGTCTTGAAGATGAACGGATTGCGGTTGTCGACCTGGTGGAGGTCGACGGAGACGTAGCAGGTCCCCTTCTCGCGGCTCGAAGGCTCGACCGATTCGACCGTTCCCTTCGCCGGGAGGATCGCCTTTCCGGGCGTGACGTTCGACCAGTGCGCGCCGCCGTCCCGCGTCACCTGCACGAGGCCGTCGTTGGTGCCCGCCCAGATCTCGCCTTTCTCCAGGGGAGACTCGGCGATCGAGAACACGACGCCCGCGTACTCGACCGAGAGGTTGTCGATCGTCAGGCCCCCCGAGTCTCCCATCATCGACGGGTCGTTCAGCGTCAGGTCGGGGCTGATCTCTTTCCAGTGCTCGCCGCCGTCGGTCGTCTCGTGGACGTGCTGGCTCCCGACGTACACGGTGTTGTGGTCGTGCGGCGAGATCGCGATCGGGAACGTCCAGTTCATCCGGTACTTCACCTGGCCGGCGTTGGCGCCCATCGTGCGCTCCGGCCAGACGGAGACCGAACGCGACATCCGCGTGCGCGCGTCGTAGCGCTCGACGACGCCGGCGTAGCAGCCTCCCCAGACGATGTTCGGATCGACCGGGTCGGGCGTGTTCCAGCCGGTTTCGCACCCGGCCGTCGTCGTCCAGAGCGCCGGCAGGATCGTGTCGCCTCCCGGGTTGCGGCTGGGCCCGCGCATCGAGCCGCCGTCCTGCATCTGCCCGTAGACGTTGTACGGAATGCGCGTGTCCGTCGCGACGTGGTACATCTGCGCGATCGGAAGGCGGATCCAGCTCCACTTCTTTCCGCGCGTCGTCGAGATCACGACGCCGATGTCGCTGCCGATCATCATGCGGCTCGGGTTCATCGGATCGGCCCACATGTCGTGGTTGTCGCCCGCCCAGTCCACCTGGTCGGTCGTTTCGCCGCCGTCGTACGTCGCGCCCATCGAATTCGAGGGGAAGTAGATCTCGTTCGCGTTGTCGGGCATGACGAGCATTCGCGAGTAGTAGTGCGGGCGCTCGTTCAGGAGCCGGCTGTGGCTCACGAGCTTCCACTTCTTTCCGCCGTTGTCGGATCGCCAGAGGGAGCCCTTGTCTCCTGTTTCGATCAGCGCGTAGACCCGGTCGCGGTCGCTCGGGGCGACGGCCACGGCGATCTTTCCGAGAGGCGATTCGGGGAGCCCGTCGTCCTCCGTCAGGCGCTTCCACTTCGCGCCTCCGTCGTGGGTGACCCAGACGCCGCTTCCGGGGCCGCCGCTCTTTCTCCCCCACGTCTTGATGTCGATCTGCCACGTGCCCGCGAAGAGCGTGCGCGAATCCGTCGGATCCATCGTCAGGTCGGAAGCGCCCGTGTTTTCGTCGACGAAGAGCACGCGCTCCCAGTTCTTCCCGCCGTCCCGGGTCCGGTAGACGCCCCGCTCCGGCTGCGGGCCGTAGCAGGTTCCGAGCGCGGCCGCGTAAACGACGTTCGGGTCGCTCGGGTCGATGATCATGCGGCCGATGCGGCCGGTCTTTTCGAGGCCCATGTGCTTCCACGTCCGCCCGGCGTCGGTCGACTTGTACACGCCGTCCCCGATCGAGACGTTGCTGCGGATGAACGTCTCGCCCGTGCCGACCCACACGATCGAGTGGTCGGACGGCGCGATCGCGATCGAGCCGATCGACTGCGCCGGCATCTCGTCGAACACCGGCTTCCATTCCGTTCCGCCGTCGATCGACTTCCAGACTCCTCCGGATGCCGCGCCCGCGTAATAGACGTTCGGGTCGCCCGGGCACGCCGACGACGGCCGAGACGCGGTTGCCGGGAGGGCCGATGAATCGGAACTTCAACCCGGCGAACGGGCCCTTCCCCTCTTCGCCTTCTTCCTCTCCGGGCGACGGGGCCTCCGGCTTCTTGACGTCGCCAACACCCGTCCGGGGCGTCGGCTTCTCCTTTTTCTGCGCCGGTTCGTCCGCGGCGATCGCGATCGAGCCGAGGGCCATCGCGCCGAGGAGAGCCGCTCCGAGCCAGAGGATTCCCGCATTCCGCTTCATTCGATCTCCTTCATGATTGAAAAAAGGATTCTAGCGCGGAAGTCCCGGCCCCGCGGGCGAACAGAAGCGCTTGTCCGCCGAAAAAAAGCCTCCGGCGTCGTCGCGCTCCCGCTCTAGAACGCTCCGCTGACGGCCTTGCTGGGCGTTCCGTCGTGGGTCGTGTTGTCGATCTGATCGATGACCGCGTCGATGGCCGAACTCCCCGAGACGACGTTGATCGTGAGGAGCACAGTATCTTCGCTCGCCGGAATCCCGAGCTGGGAGAAGACCGCCACGACGACGGTGGCTCCCGGCGCAAGGCCCGTGATTTTGAACGGGGTGCCCACGGGGTTCCCGCTCGAGTTCGAGAAAGCGGAAACCAGGATGTCCACGGCGGAAGCCGTGCCCGATCCCGTCGGCGTGAGACCGGTGTTGTTGACGAAAAGGTTCGAATAGAGCTGCGGGCCCGCCTTGCCGACCGTGTCCCTCGCGGTACAGACGAGCTTCGTCGGCTCGCTCGTGGTGATCTCGCGCCCGTTGATCGCCTGGCCGACCGTCCCGCCGAAAGCGCTGTTGTAGAAACGCGCGGTGGCGCTGCCCTCGCCGCTCTTGAAAAACCCGTTGAAAATGAAGAGCGTCGAGCCGAGAATCCCGTTCGTTTCGACGCTCGAAGGCAGGAGGCCCGCGGCGACGAGGGCATCCACGAAATCGTCATAGTGCGCGTTCATGTGGCCGCGGACGGCGCCGCCGGTCCCCTGAGCGACGAGCGCGCCGGAGCTCGAAATGCTGCCCTTCGCGGAAAATGGGGAACCGCCGCTCGTCCCGTCGAAATAGAAATCGATCTGGGTCGCCGACGCCGCGTTGTTGCCGACGTCGACGGCAGTTTTGAAGAGGGTATTCCCGCTGCCGACCAGTCTTCCGACCGCGGCCAGATTCACGCCGAGCCCCGTCGCGATCCCCGCGAGCCTGACTTGCGAGGTCTCCCAGTCGGCGACGGTCCCGCGAACGCCCGCGGCCGCGGGCAGGGCGAGCAGGAGGAGGAAACCGGGAAGAACCGCGCTTTTTTTCGTCATCAGCGTCTCCCTTTCGCGTCGTTGCATCCAACCTCGGCGGCCTTCACGGCCGCGTTCCCGTCGTCCGAATCGTCCCGCCCGGGATTCGAAGCACGCACCCGCGCCCCGGCGAAACGCACCCGCCGGAAGCGGCCGGAACGAGTTTGCCGATCTTGTTGGCGTGTTGCTCGGTGAACCAGAGCGCACCGTCCGATCCCGAAGTGATGCCGACCGGCCCGCTCGCGGCCGTGGGAATGTTGAATTCCGTGATCGCGCCGGCCGTGGAGATCCGCCCGATCTTGTTGCCGCTCTGCTCAGTAAACCAAAGCGCACCGTCCGATCCCGAAGCGATGCCGTTAGGAATGCTCGAAGCCGTGGGAACATTGAATTCCGTGATCGCGCCGGCCGTGGTGATCCGCCCGATCTTGCTGACGAAGTTCTCTGTAAACCAGAGCGAGCCATCCGGTCCCGAAGCGATGGCTTGAGACCCGCTGCCGGCTGTGGGAACAGCGAATTCGGTGACGGCGCCCGCGGTGGTAATCCGCCCGATCTTGCTACCGTTCGACTCAGTGAACCAGAGCGCGCCGTCCGGTCCGGGAGCAATATCCCAGGGCGAGCTGGCGGCCGTGGGAACAATGAATTCGGTGACCGCGCCGCCGGTCGTGATCCGCCCGATCTTGCCGGCGTGCTGCTCCGTAAACCACAGCGCTCCGTCAGGTCCCGAAGTGATGCCGTGAGGCGAGCTTGAGCCAGTGGGAACAGTGAATTCGGTGACCGCGCCGCCGGTCGTGATCCGCCCGATCTTGCCGACGAAACTCTCGCTGAACCACAGCGCTCCGTCCGGTCCTGAGACGATGTGCCAGGGAAAACTGCCGGCCGTGGGAATATTGAATTCGGTGATCGCGCCGGCGGTCGTGATCCGCCCGATCTTGTCGCTGATCTGCTCCGTAAACCAGAGCGCTCCATCCGGTCCCGAAGTGATGTCCCAGACGAAGCTCCCGGCTGTGGGAACATCGAATTCGCTGAACGTCGGCGTCTGCCCGCTCGCGGTCCCTTCACCGACCAGGTTGATCGCGCCGACGACCATCACGACCGCGAGGATGACCCGCCGCGGGAAATGCATTCTGCCTCCAACATACCCTTGAGACTCGCGACCCGCAACCCTTTCGCGCCGAACGATGCAATAAACTAGGATCGATGAACAAAGAGACGCCTTCGCTCGACAGTTTCCACACCCGAACCTCGATCTCCTCCGGCGGAAAGACCTACGAAGTCTCATCTCTTCCTCTTCTGGAAAAAGCCGGGTTCCCGGAAATCTCGAGGCTTCCGGTGTCGCTTCGCATCCTGCTCGAGAACCTGCTGCGGCTCGAAGACGGCCGCGTCGTCAAGAAAGCGGATATCGAAGCGCTCGCGCGCTGGGACGCGAAGGCCGAGCCGTCCCGGGAGATCCAGTTCACTCCCGCGCGCGTGCTGTTGCAGGACTTCACGGGCGTTCCATGCGTCGTCGACCTCGCGGCCATGAGGGATCAGATTCAACAGTGGGGCGGCGACCCGGCGCGGATCAACCCGCTGCGCCCGGCCGACCTCGTCATCGACCACTCCGTGCAGGTCGATTCGTACGGGACCCCGCAGTCGTTCGCCGCGAACGCGAAGATCGAGTTCGAGCGCAACCGCGAGCGCTACGCGTTCCTGAAGTGGGGACAGACGGCGTTCGACCGGTTCCGGGTCGTTCCGCCGGACACCGGCATCGTGCACCAGGTCAACCTCGAGTACCTCGCGTCGGTCACGTTCGCCGAGAGCGCGAACGGCGGCCACCGCGCGTTCTTCGACACGCTCGTCGGGACGGACTCGCACACGACGATGATCAACGGGCTTGGCGTCCTCGGCTGGGGCGTCGGCGGCATCGAGGCAGAAGCGGCGCTGCTCGGCCAGCCGATCTCCATGCTCATTCCGCAGGTCGTCGGATTTCGGCTCTCCGGAAAGCTGCCGGCCGGGGCGACGGCGACCGACCTCGTGCTCACGGTCACCCAGATGCTGCGCGCCCGGGGGGTCGTCGGGAAGTTCGTCGAGTTCTTCGGACCGGGCGTCCCGGCGCTCGCGCTCGCGGACCGCGCGACGATCGCGAACATGTCGCCCGAGTACGGGGCGACGGTCGGCTTCTTCCCGGTCGACGAGGAGACCCTGCGGTACCTGCGCCTCTCCGGCCGGAGCGACGAACAGGTCGCGCTGACGGAGGCCTACTTCCGCGCGCAGGGCGTCTTCGGAGCCGCGCACGAGCCGGTGTATTCCGACCGGCTGGAGCTCGACCTCGGGAACGTGGAGCCGTCGATCGCGGGCCCGAAGCGGCCCCAGGACCGCATCGCCCTTCGCGACTCCCAGCGCTCCTTCCGCAAAGCGCTCGTCCAGCTGCTCGAGAAGAGCACGAACCGGGTGAGCCCCAACGCGATCGAAAGGTTCGTCGGCGAGGGCGGCAACCCGAAGAAAGTTCCGACGTCGATGCAGCGGCCGGAAGAGCTCGGCCACCTCGGCACGACGGCGGAAGTCCAGCTCGAGCAGGAGCGCGTGACGATCGGCCACGGCTCGATCGTGATCGCCGCGATCACGTCGTGCACGAACACGTCGAATCCCTCCGTGATGATCGCCGCGGGCCTCCTCGCGAAGAAAGCGGCGGACAGGGGCATGAAAGTCCCGAGCTGGGTCAAGACGAGCCTCGCGCCCGGCTCGAAGGTCGTCACGGAGTATCTCCAGGCGGCGGGACTCCAGGATTCGCTCGACCGGCTCGGCTTCAACCTCGTCGGATACGGCTGCACGACGTGCATCGGAAACAGCGGCCCGCTGCCGGAGGCGATCGGCCAGGCCGTCAAGGAGAGCGACCTCGTCGTCGCGGCGGTGCTCTCGGGAAACCGCAACTTCGAGGGGCGGATCAATCCCCTCGTTCGCGCAAACTACCTCATGTCGCCGCCGCTCGTCGTCGCCTACGCGCTCGCGGGAGACATGTGCGTCGACGTCGCGACGGAGCCCCTGGGCTGCGGCGCGGACGGCCGCGACGTGTACCTCCGGGACATCTGGCCCTCGCCGCAGGAAGTCGAGGAGGCCGTTGCGCGGGCCGTCACCTCGGAACAGTTCCACAAGGCCTATTCACAAGTCTTCGAAGGGGAAGAGACGTGGAACTCCATCCCCGTTCCGCAGGGAAAGGTCTACGCGTGGCCAGATTCGACCTACATCAAGTCCCCGAGCTTCCTCCACGACCTCCCGAAGACCCCCGCCCCGCTCTCGGACATTCGCGGGGCGCGCGTGCTCGCGCTGCTCGGAGATTCGGTGACGACCGATCACATCTCGCCCGCCGGGTCGATCGCCGCCGACGGGCCCGGCCGGCAAGTACCTCCTGGAGCAGGGCGTCGAGGCGAAGCAGTTCAACTCGTACGGCTCGCGACGCGGAAACCACGAGGTGATGGTCCGGGGCACGTTCGCGAACGTCCGTCTGCGCAACCGGCTCGCGCCCGGCACCGAGGGCGGGATCACGATTCATTTTCCCGGCCGGGAGCAGCTGTCCATTTTCGATGCCGCGATGAAATACGAGGAGGAAGGCGTCCCGCTCGTGGTCCTCGCGGGGAAAGAGTATGGCTCCGGCTCGTCACGCGACTGGGCGGCGAAGGGCACGCGTCTCCTCGGCGTCCGGGCGGTCATCGCCGAGTCGTTCGAGCGGATCCACCGAAGCAACCTCATCGGCATGGGAGTGCTGCCGCTCGAGTTTCGGCCCGGCGAGAGCGTCGAGTCGCTCGGGCTCACGGGCGAGGAAGTGTTCGAGATCGAAGGCGCGGCGGAAGGTTTTCACCCGGGAAAGAGGATGCTCGTGCGGGCGACGGCGCCCGGCGGCGTCGCGCGGGAGTTCTCAGCGGTCGCGCGGGTCGATACGCCGAACGAAGGGGATTACTTCCGACACGGCGGAATCCTCCCCTTCGTCCTGCGGTCGATGATGGGGCGCTAGGGCTTCGAGGAGACCTTTCGAACGATCCACGTCAGCAGGATCGCCCCGATGACCGCCACGATGATCGTGTAGATCATCCCCCCTTCGGCGCTGAAGCCGAGGAGCCTCATGAGGAACCCGCCGGCGAGCGCCCCGATCAGACCGATGATGATGTCCATCAACGCGCCCTTGCCGGGGCCTCCCATGATCTTCCCCGTGAGCCATCCCGCGATCAGCCCGACGATGAGCCACCAAATGATTCCCATGCTCACCTCCTCGCCTGCGAAATCCTCGACATCAGAAGCGCGAGCGCTCCGGCGCCGATGGCTTTCACCAGCGTCGGATGCTGCGCGTAGAAACCCGAGGCGACGTCCACGATCGAGGGGTCCTTCTTTTCGGCATGCTGGGCAAGGACCTGAACCTGGTCCGGCGTGACCTGGCTTGCCTGCGCGGGGGTGACGTTCCCGCTCTGCAGCGCTCCGCCGAGAGCACCGAGCCCGCCCGCCCCCGCCAGCACCGAGGACAGCCCGCCGGGCCCGAGCGCCGAAGCGATCTGATTCAACAGGCCGGCCTTCTGCTCCGGGGTCGACTGGTTGAAGAGCTGGGAGAGCATCTGCGCGAACGGAGGCGTCTGGTCGGAATTGAACACGTGGGAAATCCCGTCCGCAAGCGTCCCCTGCGGCACCGCCTGCGCGACCTTGTCAAAGGTCGAGTGGACGTCCGCGGCGGGCAGGGTTCCGCTCGCCATCTGCTTCGCCAGATCGCCGAGAGAATCGAGCAGTCCCATGGTGCTGACCTCCTTACTGCTTCTTGGGTTTTTCCTTCGACTCGTGATTGCCCGCGGCGACGGCGTCGGCCTCCGTCATGAACTTGCCGTGCTTCGTCTTGCCGTACCAGGGATCGCCTTCGCGGTGAAACACCTTCGTCGAAGTGTTGACCCAGACCATTCCTTTGGACGGAGGAGTCTGCGCGACGACGTCGGAGGCGGGCGCGGCAGCGGCCGCCTTCGCGGGAGCCGGGGCGGGCGCGGGGTACGAAGGCGCGGAGGCGCGCGCAGGCGCGGGGGCGGGCGCGGCTTTCGCGGCGGGGGCTGCCGCGGCGGCGGCACCGACCGTCACGAGCGGCGAGATCTTCTCGATCGTCTTCGCGGAGACTCCCGCCTTCGAAAGATCGCCGACCGAGGTGTACGGCCGTCCCGCGACGATCTTCTTCGCCGTCGCGGCTCCGACGGCCGGCAGGGCTTCCAGCTCCTTCTCGGAGGCGCTGTTGAGGTCGACCGGTCCGGCCGCGGAGGAAGACGCGGCGGAAGCCGCCGAAGACTTCTTCTCCGCCTTCGACGCCTTCGCCTCGGGCGCGGCCTTCTTCGCCGCCTCGGGAGCCGCCGCAGACGCGCTCACCGTCACGAGCGGCTTCAGCTTGTCGATCGTCTTTGCAGAGACGCCGGCCTTCGACAGGTCGGCGACCGACGAGTAGGGGCGGCCGGCGACGATCTTCTTCGCCGTCGCGGCACCAACGCCGGGCAGGGCTTCGAGGTCCTTCGCCGAGGCCGTGTTCAGGTCCACCGGCGCGGCGGCGAGGCTTTCGGGGCGGCCTTTTCCTTCTCTTTGGCCTTCGCGGCGAGCAGGCCCGCCGGCGACAGGAACAGAAAGACTGCGGCGGCGGCGACGAGATACCGGGAAACCTTCGTGGAAAATCGCATCGTTCTCCTCACTTCTTCAAAATGTCGGGCAACTTGTCGGTGAGCCGCTTCTTCTGCTCGTCGACAAGCACGTTGATCTTCTGGGTGGCCTGCTCCTGCAGCTGGCCGGCCTTCTCCGCGAGCTTCTGTTTTCCCTGTTCCAGCAGGTCTTGCCCCTGCTTTTTCGGCGAGCTCCTTTCCCTGTTCCGCGAGCTCCTGGGCTTCTTCCTTGAGCTTGTCCATGATTCCCATCGGGGTCAGCCCTCCTTCCTTGTGAACCTTCGACTTGCAAAAGGTGCCGGATCGTTGGAACAAGACTATAGTATTTGGAAGAGAGGGCCGCCATGATCAAGGATTTCAAGGACTTCCTGCTGAAGCAAAACGCGATCGCGCTGGCGATCGGCGTCATCATCGGCGCATCGATCGGCAAGGTCGTCAGTTCGATCGCGGACGACGTGATCAACCCCGTGATCGGGCTTCTCCTGCCGGCGGGCGACTGGCGAAACGCAAAGATCGTGCTTTCGCGAGCGACCGATGCCGCCGGCAAGGTGACGGAGAACGCGATCGCCTACGGCGACCTGATCGGCCGCCTCGTGGACTTCGTGATCATCGCGCTGGTCGTCTACCTCATCACGAAGACATTCCTCCCGAAGCCCGGGGCGCCGACGACGAAAGAGTGCCCGGAATGCCGCGAGGCGATTCCGGTCCTCGCGAAGCGGTGCAAGGCCTGCGGCCAGCCGCAACCGGTCGCCGGGTAGGGGCACTCCGCTCGCCACCGGCGCTCGAGGGCACGACTCTTGCTTCCGTGCGAGCCTCGGGAAGGAGTCCTAAATGAAACGAGGGATTTTCACCGGGCTGGCCATCCTTGCAGGGTCGTGGGCCGCGGCCGAGGAGCCGCCCGCCGGGCCGCCTCCCGTCTGGTCGGGAAAAGCGGAGGCTTCGTACGTCTCGACGTCGGGCAATACGAGCGTTCAGACGATCGGGGCGGGCATCGAAGCCGACTACAAGAAGGACATCTGGGACGGCCTCGCGAAGGGGGCGTTCGTCCAGGGAAAGACCGACGGCGAGACGACCGCGCGAACGATCGCGGCCGAGCTGCGCGGCGGGCGCCATTTCACGCCGCGGTTCGAGCTCTTCGCGCAGGGCGACTATTTCAAGAATGAGTTCGCCGGAATCGAGCACCGGATCTCCGGAGTGGGAGGCGTCGCCTATTCGGCCGTCAAGACGCCCGCGCAGGAGCTCAAGCTCCAGGCGGGGGTCGGGTACACGAAAGAAGCACGCCTGGAAGGCGGGAGACCGCTCCTTCGCGACAGGGCTCGCCGGCTTCCTCTATAAAATCAAGCTCTCCTCGACGACCGATCTGTCCGACGAGTTCTCCTACGTCGAGAGCTTCAAGGACTCGAGCGACTGGCGGATCGCGAACGCCTTTTCCATTTCGGTCGCGATCAACAAAACGTTCTCGCTCAAGGCGTCGCACACGCTCGCGTTCCTGAACGAGCCGGTGCCGGGCTTCGGGAAGACCGACACGATCACGTCGGTCGCGCTCGTCGCGAAGTTCTAGGGGCTTGCTCGCCCCGATTCGCGGCTAGCCCCAGCGCCGGTCTCGGCAAGTCTCTTCGACCCTCGGCCGCAGTTCGCTTTCCCTCGAACCCCCTCACCCGGCCTTCGGCCACCCTCTCCCTCAAGGTGAGAGGGGAGTTCGAGGGGAAACATCCCCTCGGTTTGACATGCGCGGCCGCCGGGCCTTCGCGCGCGAAGCGCGCGGCCGCGCCAGCCTGCGCCGGCGCGTTGGCCCCGCCGCTCCCGGGGCTCGCTCGCTACGGGGTCGCGCTCGACCGCGTCGCCATCAGCAATCCGAGCACGACGCCGAGAACGGCGAGCAGCAGCAGGATCACGACCGCGAGCGGAATGAGCATCGCCGCAGCCGCGCGGCCCGGCGTCGTGCGGTGCATGCGAACGGCGCCCCGGAGGTTCAGGTAGAAGCCCCACACGAGCGCGATCAACCCTCCCATGAACGGCACAACGTTCGCGAGCATCGACACCGATGAATACGAGACGGTCCGGAACGTTCCCTCGAAGCGCGACGGGGAGTTCTTCAACCCGCCCACGAGCATCAGGCAGAGGTGAAAGATCGCCGACGCGATGAAGAGTCCGACCGTCACGCCAATCGCCGTCGCGATCGGCCAGAGGACGAGGGCGCAGCCGGTCGCCCGGTGAGGCCAGCCCGCCAGCCACCGGTTCCGGACCGCGAACGGAATGAACCGCATCCAGATCGGCGCGAACATCAACCCGTAGACCGCGCGAAAGAGCGAGCCGACGACGGCCGAGGCGATCCCGAAGAGGAGCGGGTCCTCGAGCCCGCCGCTCTCGCGCGTCCGGGCCCACGCGGCGTCGGGGTTCGAAAGGAACTGGGTCACGGTCTCGATGTACGCGCGCGCGACGCCGATCTGCGAGCGGTTCTCCCAGGGCAGAGCATCCGGGACCGAACCCGGCGGCGGAACTGCCGACATCACGTCCTCCTTATGGAAACCTTCCGGAATTGTACTCCCGGCCCCGGGGGAATCAGCGGCCGGCCGGGGAGGAAGACGCGTTGCGCCGGATCGTCGCGCGCAAGCCGTCCCGCGGCTCGGGCGGCGTCTTGTGGAAGTCGGTCTCGAAGCTCTGCGCCGGGAGCTGCCACGAATAGTCCCGCAGCAGGGCGATCGCGAAGACCTCCATGAAGAGCGTCGCGAAGTCGAGACCGGGGCAGCGGTGGCCCGAAGCCGGCCCGGCGCCCTGCGGCACGAACGCGTGCTCGTGGCGCTTGTCTTCGGCCCTTTCGGGCGAGAAGCGGTCCGGATCGAATTTCTCGGGATCGGTGAAGACGCCGCGGGCCACGTGGCTGGGCCGCAGCGCCCACATCACCATCCAGCCCGCCGGAACCGACACGCCGTCGAAATCGAACGCTTTCCGGGCCTTCCCGAAAACCGCCGGAATGATCGGACAGAGCCGCTTCACCTCGTTGACGACCTGGAGGAGGTACGGCATTCTCGCGAGCTTCTCCGGCTTCAGCTCGCCCGAAGGAGACGCCTCGCGGATCTCCTCCGCGAGCCGCTCCCGGACGCCGGGGTTCTCCGTCAGGTGGCGCACCATCTCGCCGAGCTCCGCGTACACGATGAAGCCCGCGATCACGATGTGGTGGAGCTCCAGCGCGGCCTGGTCGTCCGTCAGCGGACGCGTCGGCGGCGAGAATGCGCGAGAGACCCTCGTCGCCGGGAGTCCGCCGTTTTTCCCGGATCCGGCCGAGCAGCGTTGCCAGAATTCGGTCGCGCGCGCGCAGCGCCTTCCAGTACCGGGTGCCGGGCGCGCGGATCGGCAGGGCCGCGAAGGCGCGCGTGACGACGCCGTAGTCCTGGCGAAGGCGGTCCATTTCCTCGCCCGCCGGCATTCCGATCACGGTCGAGCAGATCACCTCGATCGACAGGCGCTTCATGTCGTCGAGCCAGCGGATTTCTCCCTCTTCCGACCAGGACCGCAGGTAGCGCTCGACGCTTCCCTGGATCGCGGGAAGGTACGAGGCGAGCGCCTCGCGCGAGAAGCCCTGCAGCACGGCCCTTTTTCTCGCGGCATGCACCTCGCCGTCGAGCAGCGGCAGGCTTCGCCCGCCGAAGAGCTCCTGCACGTGCGGCGGCATCGCCCCCTCGCGCATCACGATGCCGGCGTCGATGAAAAGCCCCGCGGCGTCCGCGCCCGCGAGGACGACTGTTTTCCTCCCGAGGATCCGCGATCGGAAGATGCGGCCGTGGGTCGCGAGGCGATCGTCGATGAATCCGAACGGGTTCTTCGCGAACGAGAGCGTCTCGCCGACGAGAGGAAGCCCTTCGCTTCCCGGGGGAAGCCGGGGACCGGGTGTCGAGCTCATTTCTGTCCTCCGAGTTCTGTGTCAGACAGCATACGCCCGCGGAGAGGGAGCGGATTCCGCGAGTTTTCCCCGCGGATTTTGGCGTCGGGTTTGCAGCCCCGAAGCCCGGGAGCGACGAACGTGTCTTCAGCAGCCGGCAGCCCGGACGAACCGCAGATCGAGGAACAGCGGCCCGAGGAGACCCCTCCCGAGGCCATTCGCCATCGGGAGGACGTCCGCGAGGCTCTGCGCCAGGCGGGAACGGAGGAGCCCTCCGCCTCCCGGCTGACGCGGCGAGACCGGTTCTTTTTTGCCGGCCTCACCCTCGCGGCGCTTCTCTTCGGGGCAATCTATCTGCTCGGCGACAACGACATCGGAGGTTTCGAGAAGCTTGACGAGCCGCTCGCTCTCCACATCTTGCTCGCGGGCCTCCTCATTTCGGGCGTGCTCATCGCCGATCGCCTCGTCGACGCTCTCATCGTCTCAAAAATCGAGAATCGCGCGTCGCAGTACAACGTTCGCCGGGTCCGGCGTCTTGTGACCGCCCTCGCGGTCGTGGCGCTCGTCGTGACATCGTTTTTCGCGAACTGGCGGGCGACGCTCGCCTCCCTCGGAATCCTTTCGATCGTGTTCGGGCTCGCCCTGCAGGCCCCCCTGAGCAGCTTCTTCGGCTGGATCTACATCCTCGTCAAACGCCCCTACCGCGTCGGCGACCGGATCGAGATCAACGATGCGACGGGCGACGTCATCGACGTGGGATACCTCGACACGACGCTATGGGAGTTCGGAGGAAAGTACATCTCGGGCGACCACCCGAGCGGGCGCGTCATCAAGTTTCCCAACTCGCGCGTGTTCAGCAACGAGGTCTACAACTACTCCTGGCCCCTGTTCCCGTACATCTGGAACGAAATTCGCTTCCCCGTCGGCTACGACGCCGACTTCCCGTTCGTCTCCCGCGTCCTTCAGGAGGAAACGGCGCGCGAGGTCGGTCGGAACATGAAGAGCCGCGTCGAGGTCTTCCGCGAGCTGTTGTCGAGAACCCCGGTCGACCGGCTTCCCGTGCAGGAGGAGCCGACCGTCTTTTTCCGCGTGAACGAGAACTCGTGGATCGACGCGACGGTCCGCTACCTCGTCTCGCCGAGAAACGCGGGCAACGTGAAGAGCGGTCTCATGCGCGCGCTGCTCGAAAAGATCCAGGAGCATCCCGAGAAGTTCCGTTTTCCGAAGGGGGACTCGCGGTAATCCCGCGGTCCGGACGCGAAGCCGTCAGGCCGTCACGCTCCGGCGCGACCCTTTCTTCTCGTACAGGTCCTTGTCCGCCCGCGCGAGGATCTCCTCGAGCTTTTCCGTCGACGGGTCGATCGAGACGGTCCCGATGCTGAGCGAGACGTCGAACGGCTGCCGCGAGCGCGCGTTCCAGAAGTCGAGGTTCTTCTGAAGCCGACCGAGAATGCCGGCGCCGCCGTCCCGGGAGTCGACGAGCGCGAGCACGGCGAACTCGTCGCCCCCCAATCGCGCGAGGATGTCGGAGCTGCGAAACGTCAGCTGGAGCGCGCGGGCCGCGCCCGCGAGGGCCAGGTCTCCGGACGCGTGGCCGAATCGGTCGTTGATCCGCTTCAGACCGTCCACGTCCGCGAGGAAGACGATCGCCGGCCGCTCGATCCGGTGGGCCAGGCCCAGGACGCCGGTCGCATGGGCGACGAAGCCGCGGCGGTTGTAGAGCCCCGTCAGGTCGTCGACCATCGCAAGCGCCGTCAGCGTCCGCTGCGCGCGTCCGCGGGCTGCGAGCTCCCGGCCGATCGTCGCGCCCGAGAACACGATCAGCGAGAGTCCCAGGGCGCCGCCGGCCGCGAGCCCGGCCGCGAGCCCCGGGTCGATGCCCGAGAGGCGAATCGAGGCGAATCCGAGCAGCGCCGCGAGCAGGGAGACGCCGGTGATGCCGGCGCTCATCTTTCCAGCCGCCGAGCGGCGGGCCTTCGAACGAATCTTCATGGGGCTGTTTCGGCCGGGATACTAGCAGATTTTTCGGCCGGCGCCGAACGGGGTTAGCCCGCGCGCTCAATCCGGAACATGTAGCACCCCTCCGCCACGTTGCGTGCGTGGAGGTAGGCGGCGCGAGGGTCGCCGAGCAATTCCTCGATCACGGATTCCACGCGGCGGTCGCCGACAGCCTGCGCCGCCAGCATGGAATCGCCGGAATCGTACGCGCGGATCACGGCGGATCGCTTCGGAAATTGCGCCGGATATTCGAGCTCGAGCGCGTATCGCGCGCATTCCCGTTCGTGGACGAAGACCGGCCCGCGCTCGGCGTACGGCTGATCGGAGGAGAACGGGCAGTAAGAAGCGAGCAGGACGGTCTCGCCGGGCTCCGAGAGCGTCAGGCAATGCCGGCACTGATGCGGCTCCACGTCCCGGCGGGGGACCACGGACGAGCCGCCGTTCCGGGCGGTAGCCCGCGCGGAATCGGCGAATTCGGACGGGATCGCGACGAAGCGATATTTCTTCTCATTCATGGGACGCAGACTACCGGACGCCGGCGACCGCGTCTGGCGGTTTTCGGACGCGGCGTCCCGGTCAGCTGACGAGCGCGAGCGGGGCGTATCTCCCGGGCTCGCTCTCCCGCGTTTCAATCGAAATCCGGTCGCGCCCGAGGCGCTTCGCGGAATAGAGCGCGAGGTCCGCCCGGGCAAGCGCGGACTCCGCGGTGTCCCCCGGGAGGACGTCGCAGATCCCGAACGTCGCGGTTGCGTGAAACGCGACGCCCCGCGAACCGAGAAACAGGTGCGAGCCCAGGCGCTTTCGGATCCGTTCGAGCACCGCGACCGCATCGGCGGCCGAGGACCGCGAAAAGAGAATGCAGAATTCGTCTCCGCCGTAGCGCGCGGCGACGTCGTCGGAGCGCAGCTCGGCGAGCATCAGGCTTCCGAACGCGCGGAGCACTTCGTCGCCGGCCGCGTGGCCGTGCTCGTCGTTGACGGTCTTGAAGAAGTCCAGATCGGCCATACAGAGACTCAGCGGATCCCCGTGGCGGCGCGCGGACGAGACCGCGGGGCCGAGGCGACCCAGGAAGTGCCGCCGGTTGAAAAGCCCGGTCCCCTCGTCGCGGCTCGACTCGTGGCGGAGCCGGTCTTCGAGGAGCTTGATCTGCGTGATGTCGGTCTGCGCGCCGGCCATGCGCACCGGCCGCCCGCTCGCGTCGCGGATCGCGCGGCCGCGGCTCAACATCCAGCGGTAGGAGCCGTCCTTGTGCCGCATCCGGACCTCCATCTCGAACTGAGAAGTCTCTCCGCGGAAATGCGCGCCTTTCGCCGCCTGGTAGAGCGGAAGGTCGTCCGGATGCCCCATTCCGAGGATCGCTTCGGGAGTGTCTCCGATCTCTCCGGGCTCGTAGCCGAGCATTTCCTTCCAGCGGTTCGAGACGAAGACGCGGCCGGCGTCGAGATCCCAGTCGAGGATGCCGTCGTTGGACCCGTCCACGGCGAACGCGTAGCGTTCCTGGCTGAGGCGAAGCGCGTCTTCGACTTGCTTGCCGCCCGGGTGCAGAGGCGCTGCTTCCAGAGCAGGATGAGAAGGCCGAGAGCGACGGCTACCAGTCGGTGCCCGTTCGGCGGGAAGCAGGACGACCGCGAGGCCGATCAGGAGGAGTCCGCCGTCGGCGAATTTCGGCTTCCAGAGTCTCTTCATACCGAGGGGTACTTGCATCCGGGCGGCCAGCTTTTCCACCCCTGGATCCGCCTCGATCCCATTGAAAACAAGTGGTCCTGACGATCTCCAGGTGGCCAAATTCCGTGGGAATCTCCGCGGGGGAGGCCAATTCTGGAATCCGGAGAATTCCGGCGCCCTCATTTTCGGGGTTCGTAGACTCCGACGACGACGATCTCGTAGGGGAGACTCCGGGTGAGCAAGCCGGGCTGCTCCGGCGACCGCTCGGCCCGGGATGCGACTTCCGAAAGGCTGATTCTTGGCAGGCCGCAAACGTGAAGGCGGCTTCCGGGCGGGAGGTCTCGCACGATCCTTTCGGGAGGGGAATTCGCGACGAAGGCCATCCGGATCTTCGGCGCCAGGAGATTTCCCTTCAGGTCGAGGACCGCCGCGTCGACGAATCTTCCGTCGCTGACGACCTGCTGCGGTCCCGGCCCGGTCTCCAGCAGGAACTCCGCGTCGTTGAGCCTCGTGCTCGGCGTTTCGATCGTCGTCGTCGTCTCTCCCCTCGAAATGCGGCAGGGAATCTTCTCGAGGCCGCGGAAAACGAGGTCGGCGCTCCCCGGGCGATACCCCTTGACGGGGCGGAGCGATTCGAGAAGGTCGAGCTTTCCCGCGCGGACGACCGGGTGAATCTCGAAGACGTGGTCGGGGTTCGTGCTCTCCGCGGAAGCCGTCTCTCCGCCCTGAATTTCTTCCGACTCGCCGGGATGCTCGATCCAGAGGCGCCACGCGCCGGCCATGTCGAGCGTCCGGCCCGTTCCGACGACTCCCCGAACGAGGTCGAAGGCCCCCTTCTCCTTCGCCGAGTTCTGGATCTCCGCGACGAACGTCAGGCCGATCCCGGGCGAAGTGCCGGCGATATGGAAGTCTCCGTCGACGATCGCGGGATGCGGCCTCGTGTCCGCCCGGTCCACCGCCATCGGAACCTCGATCGTGACCCTGTTCTTGTAAGCCTCGATGAATATCCGGTCGAGCGTGATCGCGACGTCCGCCGAAGAGCCGATCGCGCGCACGCGGATCAGGTCCTGTTTCGCGCCCCGGAAGAGCGCCGCGCAGCCGCCGAGAAGAACGGCGAGGAACGGCAGCGCGATCCGCGAGAAACGAGCCGGTCGGGGCGCGCGACATCGCCGACGTCAGGGCGAGGGAACGTACGACAGCGTCGCGCTGAACGACAGCTGCGTGATGTCGGAGGCCGACGCGTCGGTGCTCTGGAGCGTCCGAATGCGGACTCCGACGCGGTCGCCGGCGTTCACCACGATCGATCCCGTGTTGATGTTCGTCGCCGCTCGAAACGTCCCGGCCGTGATTGTGTTACTGGGAAAACCGAATCGGACAGAAGTCGTCAACGGGGTCGTCACATAGGACGAGGCGAGATGATCGATGCCGCTGTTCGGGCTCGACGGAGCGACGAAGACCGTAAAGTCGTACTGCAGGCCCAGGGTGTTGATCGAGGTGATGGAGGCGACGAGCAGATCCGCGCTGACCTGGAGATTCTGTATCGTCCCGGCGAAGGGAACCGGGAAGGAGAAGCCCGCTGCCTCCGGAGGCATCGTGGATTCCCCGCTCCCGTTGATGATTTCCACCGTGCTGCTTCCAAAACCCATGAGTATGGGCGCGGCCGAAACGACCGTCGCTCCCGAGAGGATCTGCCCGCTCGAGAAGACGATCACGCCCCCGCCGGGGCCCGTGGGACCCGTCGGACCCGGGACTCCCGACGGGCCGGTCGCGCCCGCGACTCCCGTGGGTCCCGTCGGTCCCGTCCCGCCGGTGGGTCCGGTCGGCCCCGTCGCTCCAGTGACGCCGGCCGGGCCAGTCGCACCCGTGGTTCCGGTCGGTCCGGTCAGACCGGTCGGCCCGGTGGGTCCCGTCGGCCCCGTGGGCCCCGGGGTCCTGTGGGTCCCGTCGCTCCGGTGACGCCCGTGGGTCCTGTCGGCCCGTGCCGCCTTCGAGCGCGATGACGTCCCAATCGGCCGTGTCGGCGGCGGGGTCGCCGCCGTTGCAACCCGCGACGTTCTTGCAGAAGTAGCTCGAGCCCAGGTACTGGACGGCATCGCGATAGTTGTACGCGACGTTCGTCCACGTTCCCTGCCAGTTGATGCCGACGGGCCCCGTGGGTCCCGTCGGCCCCGTCGGCCCCGTCGGCCCGTGACTCCCGGGATACCGGAAATTCCCGGGTTCCCCTGCGGTCCCGGGTTTCCCCTTGTCACCCGGAGGTCCGTCGGTTTCCCGGTGCGCCTTTCGGACCCGTCGGGCCGGTCGGGCCGGTTGCCCCGAGCGCCGAGCCCGCTCGCAAAGAGCATCTCGAAACCGGAGGCGTCCTGGCTCTCGTTCGCAATCTGGGCTCCCGCGAAGATCACGCTGCCGGATCGGCTCGCGCCCGCGGCCCCGATCGTCGAGTCGACGGGAGCGAGCACCGTGCCGACCAGCCGGGCGTTCGTCGTCGAGAGGTTCGGAACGATGTCCGCGACGTTCGTCTGAAGGTGTTCAAAGCCGCCAAGCGAGTAGATCTTCGAACCGAGCAGGTGTCCGAGATTGTCGAGGACGCTCACCTGGAACGCCGCCGGATTGCCCGTCGTCTCGACCATCGCAAAGTTGTAGCGGAAATTTTCGTTTCCTCCCTGGTCGACTCCCTGGATCGTGGACGTCTCGCCCGGCGCGAGAGCGAAGATCGACGGAACGCCGGCGAAGAACAGCCCGGTGCTCTGCGCCCAGGTCCTGTCCCGGGGCAGAGGTTGAAGATTCTCGAGGAAACGAACACGTCCCCGCTGGAAGAGACGATGTGGCCGGCGCCGAGCGCGGCCGTGAGGCCGAACCTGCTCAGGATGACGTCTTCGTACATTTTCGTCTCGCCGGGGGCAAGCGTGTCGGAAAAGGACGCGGGGTTCGGATTCGCCTGCCCGGAGGCGAGGAAGAAGAAACCGAAACTGGCCGGCTGGGTCGACGAAAGGTTCGTGATCCAGACCGTCGTCGAGAATTGCGCGCCTCGAAGCCCCCGCCACGCGGCCGATCGAAGCCAGGTAGAGGTCGCTCGAGGCAAAACCCGCATCGGCCGCAGGTGACACCGCCAGTGACGCCAGGATTGCAATCACACACGACGCGAGGCGACCCTTCATTGATATCCCCCTTCCCGAGTATGCCAGATTCGGAGCCTTCGGTTCCCGGAGTCTGAGATATTCTTCCTCTCCGATGCCCGACCAGATCGCCGTGCGGGGGCTGCGAAAGCAGTTCCCGAAAGTCCTCGCGGTCGCGGGAGTCGACCTGAACGTCTCCGCCGGCGAGGTCTTCGGCCTGCTCGGCCCGAACGGCGCGGGCAAGACGACGACGCTCGAGATGATCGAGGGGCTCACCGCTCCCGACGCGGGAGAGATCGAGATCTGCGGATTGCGGTGGCGCGACAACGGCCCGGAGATCCGCTCCCGGATCGGCGTGCAGCTCCAGGCAACGAGCCTGTACAACAAGATCACCCCGAAGGAGGCGCTCGACCTCTTCGGAAGCTACTACCCGAAGCGGCGTTCCACGGCGGACCTTCTCGAGCTCGTTCAGCTGAAGGACAAGGCCGACTCGTACCACGTCACGCTCTCCGGCGGACAGGCGCAGCGCCTCGCGCTCGCGCTCGCGCTCGTCAACGATCCCGACGTCGTCTTTCTCGACGAGCCGACCGCGGGCCTCGACCCGCAGGGCCGCCGGTCGCTGTGGGAGGTCGTTCGCGCGATGAAGGGCGAGGGCCGCACGGTCGTCTTGACGACGCACTACATGGACGAAGCGGAGCAGCTCTGCGACCGGCTCGCGATCCTCGACCACGGCACGATTCTCCGTTCCGGCACTCCCGCCGGGCTCATCGAGTCGCTCGGAATTCCGAGCGTCGTCGAGCTCGCGTTCGAGGGCGCCGCTCCCGATCCGTCGTCGCTCTCGTCGCGCCTTGGGGAACCCGTCGAGGCGCGCGGGGACTTCTGGGAGATCCCGACGCGCGACCCGAAGAAGCTGCTCCCGCGGCTGCTCACGGCGATCGAGGAAGAGCGGCTCGAATACGACCAGATCCACGTTCGCCGGGCGACCCTCGAAGACGTCTTCCTGCAGCTGACCGGAAGGAGCCTGCGTGACTGACGGAAGGAAGCTTCCGAGCCCGTTCCGGCTCCTCGGGCAGCAGTTCCGCGTCGAGTGGCGGCTCTACGCGCGCGACCGCGGCGCCATGTTCTGGACGTTTCTCTTTCCGCTGCTCATGCTCTTCGGCATGGGCGCGATTTTTCGCTCGGGCGGCGGCCCCGCCCTGACACTCGTCCGCGTCGCGCCGGAGCACGAAACGGCGCTCGACCGCGCGTTCGTGAAGACCCTCGAAGAAGCCCGCCTGAGGGTCCTCACGGTTCCTTCCGCTGACGCGGAGAAGCGGTGGCAAAGAGGGGAAACGACGGCGCAGCTCGAGAGCGTCGCCGGAGGGTACCGGCTTCGGGTCAACAGCTACCTCCTCGCGCAGGGGCAGGTCGCGGCGCAGGCGGCGAGCCAGGCGTTCCTCGTCGCGCAGGCGCGCGTCAACGGCTCTCCGGAGCCGCAGCGCATTCCGATGGTCGTCGAGAGCCCGGGACACGCGCACGCGAACAACTACGCGGCCTTCCTTCTGCCCGGCCTGATCGGGTTGAACCTCTTGACGATGGGCCTCTTCACGGTCGGAATGGTCACCGTCTCGTACCGCGAGAAGGGAAAGTACCGGCGCCTCGCCGTCACTCCCCTGCCGAAATGGGTATTCCTGATGGGGCAGATCCTCCAGCGCATCACGGTCGTGGCGGTGCAGACGATCCTGCTGCTCCTCGCGGCGAAGCTCGGGTTCCAGGTCGTCAACGAGGGCTCGTACGCGCTGTTCGCGTTCCTTCTCGTTTTCGGCACGGCGGCGTTCATCGCGATGGGTTTCGCGCTCTCGAGCTTCGCGTCGACGATCGAGACGTACGGGGCGATCTCGAACCTCGTGTTCTTCCCGCTGATGCTGCTGTCCGGCGTCTACTTCCGGATCGACGGCGCTCCGAAGTGGATGCAGAAGCGCCGTGTACGTCCTGCCGCTGGCGCCGTTCCTGCGCGCGCTGCGCGCCGTGTTCAACGACGGCGCGACGCTCGTGGGCCACGGAACGGGGCTCGCGATCCTCGGCGCCTGGGGCGCGGCCTCGTTCCTCCTCGCGGTCCGTCGCTTCCGCTGGGTCTAGTTCACTCGTTGAACGGCGCTACTGCGGGTTCTCGCTGATCGAGACGAGGACGAGGCGGCTGCCGCACGAGTTGAAGTGGTAATAGTTCGCAAACTTCTTTCCCTTCGAGTTCACGCCTTCCGTCCGGACGTACGCGGTCCCCGGGCGGGCCGTGAACTCGCCGGGCGTGGGAGTGCCGGGCTGGAGAAATCGATCGGCGTAAACGGCGAGATCGGCGTCGATCCCGTCGAGGCCCCGGATCGCCGCGATCGCCTTCTCGCCGAAACCCTGGGCAGCGAGGACTCCTTTCGCGTTTTTCGCGAGCGCGGCTTCTCTCACGGCGAGATACGCCGCCGTCACGGGGCCTTCCGAGGGGCGAGGAGCGGTCTCGTCCGACCTGCGGCCGTCGGAGCGGTTCATCTCGCTCACCTCGCGGACTTCCGGAAGGGCGACGGGAAGGTCGAACTGGAAACTTCCGTCGCTGCGATGGACCGCCGTGCCGACGATCCGGTTCGGGGGCGAAGGGCGGCGATAGACCCGGAATTCGCGGCCGCCCGGGCTCTTGTCGAACGAGCTCCCGTCGAACGCCGTGCCGTATCCGAAGTATTTCGATTTTCCCTTCGCGTCGACGGTGACCTCGGCCCACGAGGCATTTCGGAGAGTCTTCAACGACCGGGCTTCGGTCATCGGGCAGGGAGAATCCGCGAGCATCGGGGACGCGATTTGTTTGCTCGACGCGAAGACGACCGTCCCCGCTCCGTCGCCGGCCGTGAAGGCCACGCCGTCGACGAGGTCGAATCGGCCGATGTTGGTCTCGTGGATGCTTCCCTTGACGGGAGCCGGGTACTTGTACGGGGCGGGCCTCTCCGGGACGGCCGCCCGGGGCGCCGCGGGCTCGGGCCTTCCTCCCGAGGCGGCAGGCTCTCGCTTGCCGCACCCGGCGGTCCAAATCGCCAACGCGGCAGCGGCGAACGGGAGGAATCGAAATCGCGGCATTCGTTAATTTCCTGTCCGGAAAATCATATCCGGATACGGGCGCGCTACAATCCTTTTCCCCACAAAGGAGGCCCAATGCTTTTGTCCCGACGCCCCGTCCTCGCGCTCTGGCTCTGTGTCGCAGGCATGCCGGTCATCTCGGCGGTTTCGTTCGCGCAAGCCGTGACGGCCCCGGCGGCGCCCGCCGCGGCAAAACATTCGTATCAGGTGCCCTCGCCGAACGGCTCGAGAGAGGACGACTATTTCTGGGTCCGAGACGACACGCGAAAGAACGCCGAGATGCTCGCCTACCTGAACGCCGAGAACGCCTACACCGACGCGGTCATGGCGCACACGAAGCCCGCGCAGGACGTGCTGTACCAAGAGCTCCTCGGCCGCATCAAGCAGGACGATTCGACGGTTCCCGTCCGCAAGAACGGCTGGTGGTATTCCATTCGATACGAGACCGGGAAGGAGTATCCCGTCTACGTACGCCGGAAGGACTCGCCGCCGGGCTCGCCAGAGGCGCCCGTCCAGGTGATGCTCGACGGCAATGCCATGGCCGCCGGCCACGACTTCTTCCAGATCGGCGACTCCCAAGTCAGCCGCGACGGAAAGATCCTCGTCTACGGGCTCGACCTCGTCGGCCGCCGGCAATACACGATGCGCTTCAAGAACCTCGAGACGGGGCAGGACCTCCCCGACCGGATCGAGAACGTCAATCCGAATTTCGCCTGGGCCAACGACAACCGGACCGTTCTCTACGTCGAGAAAGACCCCGTCACGCTTCTCGGCGAGCGGGTGCGCAAACACGTTCTCGGGAGCGATCCGAAGAATGACCCTCTCGTCTACGAGGAAAAGGACCACTCCTTCTACCTGGGAGTCGACAAGAGCGCCTCCGACCGCTACGTCTGGATCGACCTCAGGAGCACCGTCTCGACCGAGCATTGGATCGCCGACGCATCCGACCCCGATCTGAAGTTCCACGTTCTCGTGCCGCGTGAGCGCGATCACGAGTACGACGCCCAGGACCTCGGCGGCGACTTCATCGTGCGCACGAACTGGAAGGCCAAGAATTTCCGCATCGTACGCGTGCCGATGGACAGGGTCGCGGATCGTGAAGCCTGGCGCGACGTGATTCCGGCGCGGGACGACGCCTTCGTGCACGGCTTCGTGGCCTTGAAGGACTATCTGGCGGTCAACGAGCGCTCTGGAGGACTGCGAAAGATCAGGATCAAGCGCTGGAGCGACGGACGGGAAACGAGCCTTGCCGCCGACGAGCCCGCCTACACGGCGTCGCTCGGCGACAATCCCGAACAGGACTCCGGAACGCTTCGCTACGTGTACAGCTCGCTTTCCACCCCGCGCTCGACCTACGACGTCGATCTCGCGACGAGCTCCCGAACGCTCAGGAAGCGGGACGAGGTGCCCGGCGGATTCGATTCGGGCAAGTACGCGACCGAATTCGTCTGGGCAACGGCGCGCGATGGAAAGAAGATCCCCATCTCGATCCTCTATCGGAAGGGATTCGTCCGGGGCGCCGGCGCTCCGCTCCTGCAGTACGGATACGGCTCGTACGGTTTTTCGACCGACCCCAGCTTCAACGTCAACGTCTTCTCGCTCGTCGACCGCGGGTTCGTTTACGCGATCGCCCACATCCGCGGCGGACAGGAGCTCGGCCGCGCCTGGTACGAGGACGGAAAGCTCCTGAACAAGAAGAACACCTTCAACGATTTCGTCGACGTGACCCGATTCCTCGTCGCTCAGGGTTATGCGGCGCCCGACAAGGTCTTCGCGATGGGAGAATCGGCCGGCGGGTTGCTGATGGGCGCGGTCGTCAACCAGTGCCCCGAGTGCTACCGCGGCGTCGTTGCGCTCGTTCCCTTCGTCGATGTCGTGACCACGATGCTCGACGAAAGCATTCCGTTGACCGCCAATGAGTTCGACGAGTGGGGAAACCCGAAAGAGAAGAAGTATTACGACTACATGCTCTCCTACTCGCCGTACGACAATGTCGCGCGCAAAGCGTATCCCGCGATGCTCGTCTCGACCGGCCTCTGGGACAGTCAGGTTCAGTACTACGAGCCGACGAAGTGGGTAGCGAAGCTGCGCGCGATGAAGACCGATCGGCGGCCGCTCGTTTTCCACGTCAACATGGAAGCCGGTCACGGAGGGAAGTCGGGCCGGTTTCAGAGATTGCGCGAAACGGCCCTCTTCTATGCGTTCATGCTGGACCAGATCGGCATCGACGCCGCCCGGCGTTAAGTTCGAAGCGCGCGCGAGTCGAGGTACGACGCCAGGGCCGCGGGACTCGCCTCCGCCGACGCGAGGGCCACGTACCCGTCCGGCCGCACGAGATAGAGCGCGTCCCGCCGCAGGCCAGTCTGCCGCATTTCCGGACGCCAGAAGAACACCCGGAGCGCCAGTTTCCGCGCGTCGCACGCGTCCCGGATCCCGGCCGAGGGCTCGCCGTACACGTGGACCTGCCAGTCGGTCGAATTCAACGAGGAGAAGTTGTCCTCCCCGCCGCCGCTCGGCGCGGCCACCCATGGCAGGCGATCGCCGCCCCGGATCCTTCCCGCGCGGCCCTCGCTCAGGCCGCTTCCGCGGTAGTTCACATCCGTCTGCGAGACCGCGCGGAACAAGAACCGCCGCGTCGCACGGAGACGAAAGAGCGGGGGGATCGCAAGGGGAACGAGGCGGAGTCGGACGAAACGCGCGATCGCGCCGGGGCTCGTCACCGCGGTGAAGGCGCGGTCGGTCGTCGCGACGAGTCGCCGCGCGAAAGCGATCCGTTCCGGCTCGTAGGTGTCGAGGACCGAAGCATCCGCCCGGCCGCGCACCACGGCCGCGAGCTTCCAGGCGAGGTTCACCGCGTCGCCGATGCCCGTGTTCATGCCCTGGCCGCCGACGGGGCTGTGGACGTGCGCGGCGTCACCGGCCAGAAATGCCCGGCCCTTCCGGAAGGAGTCCGCGACCCGGTGGTGCACCCGGTACGTCGAGAACCAGTTGACCTTCCGGACCTCGACGCGCATCCGCTCGATCACGTCCTTGCTCACGTCGTCCCACGACATCTCCCGGCGTCGGAGCTCGGATTCCTCGCGAACGCTGCCGATCAGCCGCGCGCGCCCCTCTCCCTTCAACGGAAAGACGGCGAGGAAGTCGGCCGCGTCGAGAGCGACGTGCAGCTCGCCGTCCATCGGGTCTCCGCCCGCTTCCACGTCCGCGACGTAGAAGATGTGCGCGTACGTCCCGCCCGGGAAGCCGATCTTCAGGCCCTCCCGGACGGCGGAATGGGCGCCGTCGCATCCCGCGATGTAAGCGGCTTCGCAGGTCTCCGTCGAGCCGTCCGGGCGCTTCAGCCGAACGCGCACCCGCTCCGCGCTCTCCTCGAAGCCGAGAAGCTCCGTCCGGCGCTCGACGGCAACGCCCGCCTTCGCGAGGCGGTCGATCAGAAGGCGCTCGTGCTCGTCCTGCGGATACGTCAGGGCGAACGGAAACGGGCTGATGCCCGCGCCCAGCTCTCCGAACACGGCGTGCGCGACCCGCCTGCCGAAAGCCCACAGGTTCACGGCCGCGACGCGATGGCCGCCGGAGACGACCGCATCCGCGAGGCCGGCCTGGCGGTAGAGCTCCAGTGTCCGCGCCTGCACCGCGAGAGCGCGCGACGTCGTGCCCGGCTCCGCCGTTTTGTCGACGATCCGCACGCGCGCGCCCATCCGCGTCAGCCAGAGCGCCAGCACGAGCCCCGTCGGCCCGGCTCCGACGATCAAGACGTCCAGGAGTCCGGCTTCGCGATCCGAAGAGGCGTTCATCGTCGGGTCATTCTCTCCCGATTCTTAAGGAAAGCGCCGCCGCGGTTCCGGCTCGCGAGCCGGACCTATAATCCCGAGCATGAAGAAAAATTGTCTTTTTACGCTCTTTGCGGCAATCTTCGCGCTCGCCATTTTCCGTTCCCTCGCGGCAGCGGTCCCGTCCGAGCCGCTGAAAGTCGGCGATGCCGCTCCGAATGCCGCGTCGGTCGACCAGGACGGCAAGCCCGTCCAGCTGTCGGACCTCTACGGCGGGGGGTGGACGCTCGTCTATTTCTACCCGAAGGCGGACACGCCGGGTTGCACCGCGGAAGCGTGCAGCCTGCGCGACGCGTTCGCGGACCTCACGAAAAAGGGCGTCACCGTCGTCGGAGTCAGCGCCGACAAGCCGGCCGAGCAGAATGCGTTCAAGCAGAAGTATCAGATCCCGTTCACTCTGCTCGCCGACTCCGACAAAAAGGTCATCGCCGCGTTCGGCGTGCCGACGACGATGGGCTTTGCGAGCCGGCAGTCGTTCCTCATCAAGGGCGGCAGGGTCGCCTGGCGCGACCTGCACGCTTCGACGAAGGAACAGGCCGCGGACATCCTGAAAGTCGTCTCGGCGCAGTAGGAGTCTGAGCCTCGAGTTTCAGACCTGGACCAGCTCCGCTGTCTCCGCGACCGGAGCCGGCACTCCGAGAAGCTCTTCGAAAAGGGTTCGGTCGTGGACGAGAGCCTGGCGGAGATCTTCCGTCGAGGCTTTGCCATCGCGGTTTCGAACCGCGATTTCTCTCGCGGCGCGATAATTCTGGACGACATCGGCATGGTCCACGGAAAGGTCGGCCGCTCGCTGCTCGAAGTCGCCGACGGGATAACCTCGCGCTTTCATGACTTCCTGAATGAGCGAATCGCCCTCGGAGACTGCCCCCGCGGGTTCGTCCACGAAACGCGCCTGCACGCGGACCCACGCCTGCGCGAACCGATCCCGGTCCGCCGCGGAAACCTCGCGGAGCTGCAGCTTCTCCACGCGCTTCGCTCGATCGGCCAGTCCCGCTTCGGCTCGCCTCGAGTCCCCGGCGGCCGCCACGGCGCGGTCGTACTCCGGCCCGAACTGGTCGCGAAGCTTCGCCGTGCGCTTTTTCCGCAAGAGCATCCAGCCGACAACGGCGATCGCGGCGACGACAACCGCCACGCCGATCAGAATTGTGGTTTGAGAATCCATCTGTAGCCTCCATGGGTCGTGAGGACGGCCCAAGACGGGGAATGCAAGATTCGTTCCGAAGAACGATAGACTCCTGACGATCGTGAATTCCGATGTCGTCATACTCTTCGACTGCGACAACACGCTGCTCGACAATGACCGCGTTCAAGCCGATCTGAGCGATCGCCTCGATCGCGATTTCGGAACGCCGACCCGGGACCGGTACTGGACGATCTTCGAGCAGTTGCGCGCGGAGCTGGGCTACGCGGACTACCTGAGCGCCCTGCAGCGCCTCCGGCTCGAAGAGCCCGAAGACAACCGGCTGCCGCTGATTTCTTCGTTTCTTCTCGAGTATCCGTTCGCCGACCGGTTGTATCCGCGAGCGCTCGACTCTCTGCGACATCTCGGAAGCATCGGCCGGACGGCCATTCTGACGGACGGCGACATCGTCTTTCAGCCGCGCAAACTCCAGCGCTCGGGGTTATGGGCGGCGGTCGAGGGGCGCGTGTTGATTTATGCCCACAAGGAAAGGATGCTCGACGACGTCGCCCGCCGCTACCCGGCCCGGCACTACGTCATGGTGGACGACAAATTGAGCATCCTGTCGGCGATGAAGAAAATCTGGACGGATCGATTGACGACCGTTTTTCCCCGACAGGGACATTACGCGCTCGATCCCAAAATCCTCGCCGCGTATCCTCCCGCAGACCTCACGATCGAGCACATCGGAGATCTCGTCGATTTCTCCCCTCGCTCGTTCGGCCTCAATGATGAGGCCGGGGCCCTGGAGACCCCGACCGTTCATTCAAGAAACCTTACTGGTGGTCGTCGTGGAGATGGATGACGGACTTGACGCGATACTGGCTGTCGATCAACCCGACATGGCCTCCAATGGTCACATAGCGGTGGTGATGCGGCGGCGGCGGCAGAAGCGTCGTCAGCTCGCGAGGGGCGGCATGCACCTTGCGGCGAAGGTGCTTGTCGAGAACGACTCCCTCGTGGAGACGGGACTCCTCGTCCGCCGACAAGCGGTCTTCGTTCCGCAAGCCCGCCGGCGCATGATCCCGGTTCTTGCTGTACCAGTCGCGCGTCACCTGCTGGTCATGATCGTCGAACTGCGTGTGGCCGCGCTGATCGTCATGTCGTTCCTGGGCAAGAGCGACGCCGCCGGAAAGAGCGAGCAGCAACGCCGCGGCCGCTACTCCGATTGCCAATTTCTGTGTTTTCATCGGAATCTCCCTGGTCTCTGAGTACCAATAGTCATTTCGCCATCAAACCAGGCCGCCCGGGATTCGAGGGTCCGCTGGTGGCGCTCTTCAACTCAACGAGAGACAAGTGGGAGCAAGGGCTGTGCCACGGGGAGGAGGGTTCGTCGGGAAAAGAAAAAGGGGCGGGCTCGACGCCCGCCCCGATCCTCGAATCGTTGGTGTTTTAGCGACCGATTCTCACGTGGAGACGCGGCAGCGGAATGTGGATCCGCGGCACCGGAATGCGGATGTTCAGGCCGGGGCGATACGCGTAGCGCGGGTAAACCCGGGGCGCCGCGTAAGGCACGGCGTAGCCGGGCGCATACCCGTCATAGCCGTCGGCGTAGCCGTCATAGGCATACGGGTCGGCGTAGCCGTCGTAAACCGGGTACGGGGCGGCGTAACCCTCATACCCGTAATACGGGGAGGCGTACGGGACGGCGTAGCCCCGAGATCCGCGGAACTCCCGGCCTCGAAAACCCTCGCCGCGAAATCCTTCGCTGCGAAAGCCGTCCCCCCGGCGTTGGAAGCTTCCCCCGCCGCGGCGTTCGACGCCTCCGCGGAAGTCTTCCCTGCGAGAGTCTCCCCTCCGGGAGTCTCCCCCGCGGCTGCGCCAGCCGGAGTCGCGCGAGCCGGATCGGCCGTCACCGCGGCCTCCATCACGAAAATCCTGGGCTGCGGACGGACGCGCGATCGAAAGAAAAGCAGCGACCGCAGCCACCGCGAGAATGCCCTTGGTCAGGTTTGGGTACCTCATGATTGTTTCCTCCGCCTGCAACAGATCGCAATCACTATGCCATTCCACCGTGCTGGAACCAAGGAACTTCCGGACATCGGCCCGTCCAACCTGTTCGAAATAGCGGAGAACTGTCACCCGCCGAGGGCGGTCTACTTCCTCAGGAGCAGCTCCAGCTCGGCGCGGACGTCCTCCATCTTCACTCCGTGGTCCGCCTGCTTCCAGAGGACCTTCCCGTCGGCTGACCGGATGACCAGGCCGTGGCTCTCGAATCCGAGCGCCTTCACGATCTTCTCGTTCTCCGGCGTCGTCGCGTCCACGTTCTGCCCGCGGACTTTCCCCTTGTACTCCTGCTCGAGCCCGCTCACGGCAGGCTTCACTTTCGCGCAGATCGGTCAGCCGGGCATGTAGTAGTACGTCACCTCGAGGGGAGTTCGCTTCTCGTGTTGTGCGGCGCCGAGAGCCGCGGAGAAAAGAACCAGGGCTGCCAGGAACAGGTTGCGTCGAGTCGTCATGAAACCTCCGTATTCGCCGAGCATACGCTCCTCACTCTCCCGCGGCGGCGGTTCCGCGCGCAGTTATTTCGGAAATCGCGAAGTCGGCGTCCGGGTGCAGCTCGAGGAACGGGCCGTCGATGTCCACGACGACCGGGCCGCCGAAGGAAAGCGCGGCGCCGGCTGCCATCGGATCACGCTCGCAAACATCGTGCGCGCGAGTCCCGGGCTCGATTTCGAGTCGGAGGAACCGGGGAAGCTCTGCGGAGGCGATGCCGATCCGAAACGCGTCCAGCTCCACGTCGATCGTCCAGAAGCCGTCCGTCGAGTGTTGGGCTTCTCGGACCGGACTCCCGGATCCCTCCGCCGCGCAGCCCGTGTCGGTCCAGCCGGAGATGCCGAGGAACTTGAACGGGGTCGTGAGGAACGCGATCCAGCGCGAGAACCACCCGAGGCTCTCCTGCGGCTCGCGGGACAGCATCGCGATCGTGCGATTTGCGTCGCACGACTGAGGCGCGAGGAGCGCGCGGCCGGTGCGCGCCGTGCGGCGCTTTCCGGCGTGGTACCACAGGTGACGGGCGGTCACGAGGGCCTCGCTCGGCAGGCACGCGGCCCGGACCCCGGGCCAGGCGCTCGTCCGCAGGCCATGAGTGAGGCGCACGAGGAACTTCGGTGTCAGCGGAGAGGCGAGATCTCGCGCCGAACGCTGAGGAGCGGGAGTCGATCCATCCGATCGATCGCGCCGTGCCAGCGGACGAGTGCCGAGCTCCGCGGCGGGCAGGCGCGAACGGGCCGAGCGAATCCCCTCACGGACCCCCACCGCCTTCCACGCGTCCCGGACCGCCTTCTGCTCCGCCTTCCCCGGCCCGTAGAGCTCGGCGGAGATGGATATCGTCGCGGCCGCGGCTTCTTTGAACGTCGAGGTGTGCGTCAGTCTCTGCGTCAGCGCGACGTACCAGATCTGCCCCGCCTTCTCCCAGGAGTTCCCCCCGATCGCGATCGCGGCGAGCGCGAACGCCCGGTTCGGGATCCCGGAGTTGATGTGCACGCCCCCGTTGTCGTCGTACCCGTCGTAGAAGCCCCTCATGTTCGCCGGCTGTGGGTCTTTCCCGAGGACGGGGTCGTCGTAGGCGGTGCCAGGCTCCGTCATCGAGCGCAGCGCGACCCCCTTCACCTTTTTCGTGAAGAGCCCCGCGCCGATCAGCCAATCGGCCTTCGCCGCCGCCTGCTTCCCCCTCCACTGCTTGACCATCGACCCGAAGACGTCGGAGAAGCTTTCGTTCAGGGCGCCCGGCTGCCCCTCGTAGTCGAAGTTCGCTTCCGTCCCGGTCACGCCGTGCGTCAGCTCGTGCCCGATGACGTCGACCGCCAGGGTGAACCGGTTGAAGATCGTTCCGTCGCCGTCGCCGTACACCATCTGCGAACCGTTCCAGAACGCGTTGTCGTACTTGTGTCCGTAGTGCACGGAGGAGTCGAGCCGCATTCCCCTTCCGTCGATCGAGTTGCGGCAGAAGATCTTCTCGTAAAAATCGTACGTCGTGCCGGCGCCGTCGTAGGCCTCGTTGACCGCGGCGTCCTTCGATTTCGCGCCGTCCTCGCCGCGGACGAGGTTGCCCGGCAGGACCTCGCTTCCGTGCTCGTCGTAGACCGTTCGGCGCTCCTCCCCCGCCGGGACCGCCGGACACGTTGCGCCGAGGACATCGCGGTGGCCGCGCAGCCGGGCGGTGAGGAGTCTCGTCGCGTCGGCGCACGCGCGCTCGGCGGGAGTCCCGTTCTTCGAGATCCGGTCGAGGATGTACGGCGGGACGATGAATCGCACCGTCATTTCGACGTCTCCACCTTCAGCTCGACACGGCGCAGCCCGCTCGCGAGCCCGGTCTGTGAGTCGAACTCGATCGCGTAGAGCCCGGGCGACAGCTCTTCCGGAGAAGCGAGCACGCCCTTGAACGCGGCGGCCGCCCGGCCGAGCCCGCCGACGGCTGTCAGGATCTCGGCGGCTCCATTCGTCCGGGAATCGCCGATCGAGGTCAGGTTCCAACCCTGGTCCAGCGTCGCTTTCGCGTCGACCCCGTTGAAGCCGGCCCGCACCCGAAACGCATACTCCTCGTTCGTCTTCGGCAGGTAGATGACCGTCGTCTCGATCGATCCCTTCGCGTCGGTCACGAGCAGGTACGGCTGGGGCCGGTAGAACCGGGCTCCTCCCTTGTAGTCCGCGTCCGACGCAACCCTTTGAATGGAAACGCCCGCGCACCCGGCGAGGCAGAACAGAACGGGGAAAAACCGACAAATCTTCATCGCCATTGGAGCTCTCCTTGGCCTACCCATCGCGCCCCCGTGGAAATGGGGACACGGAAAACGGAGAAGCGTCCGTCCTAAACAACTTCCGGGGGCGTACGTACCTCAAAGGGATGAGCTCCCGGCCAATCCCCGTCTCTCCGGCGCCTCCCTCCCGCGGGACCGTGGAAGGCATCGCGATCCAGTGGCTCTTCGACAGCTCGACCATTCGGATTACGCGCTGGGATTGCGTCGTCGGAAAAGGCGGATTGACGCCGGAGCGGCATCAGCTGTGGAACGTGATCGGGTTCGCGCACCGCGGCGCCTACCGCGTGCATTCCCCCGGTGGGGCGAGCCTGATCGACTCGACGCGGACCGCCCTGTTCAACCCGTACGCCGCATACCAGACGTCCCACCCGTGCGGCTTCGGCGACCGCGGCAGCTCGCTTGTCGTTCGCACGGACGTCCTGCTCGAGGCGATCGAGCGTTTCGATCCGTCCGTCCGCGAGCGGCCCGAAACGCCGTTCCTCTCTTCGAGCGCGCCGTGTTCGCCCCGAAACTACCTCCTTCAGAGGATGCTCGTCCGGCAACTGGAGCGGGCGCGGACGCTCGACCCGGTCCGGCGCGAGGAGGTCGGGATCGATCCGATCTCGGTCGAGGAGACGGCCCTGGAGCTCGTGGGCGAAGTCGCGCGGGCGGGCTTCTCCTCGGCCCGCCGGCCGGCGCGGGCGTCGACGCGGTTCCAGCGGGAGGCCGTCGAGAGAGCCCGCGACGCGCTCGCCGGCAGCTTCCGCCGGGCCCACCGTCTCGACGACGTGGCGCGGGCCGCCGGCAGCTCCCCGTTCTACCTGTGCCGCAGCTTCAAGGAAGAAACGGGACGCCCCCTTCGCAGCTACCTTACGGCGCTGAGGCTGCGGGCTTCGCTCGACCGCGTGCCCGACCGCTCCGCCGATCTCACCGACGTCGCGCTCGACCTCGGGTTCCCGAGCCACAGCTATTTCACGGAGTGCTTCCGCCGCGAGTTCGGAATCACGCCGACGACCCTGCGCCGCACCGCCACCCTCGGGCGGCTCCGGGAGCTCGCCGCGGCCCTCGACGGCCGGGCCGCACGGGCTGCTCGCGGGGGGCGCCGAGCACGTTTCCGATAGCGGTTTCGCGCGCCGCCGCGGTCTACTCCTCGCCATGAGCGACCGACTCTTTCTGCTGGCGCTCCTGATCGCCGGAGGGGTCCGCGCGGCGGCCACGCAGATCCCCGAGATCCCGCCGCGGGAAAAGGAGGTGCGCATGGCGCTCTCCGCCGCGCCGGAGCACCTGCGCGAACGGGCCGGCGTTTACGCGCTGGAGAAAGACGGCTTCGTGAAGGTCCGCGACTCGCAGAACGGCTTCACCTGCATCGTCAACCGCGACCATCCCCTGAACATCAAGCCGACCTGCTACGACGCGGAGGGGACGGCGACGATCCTTCCGAAGGTCCTCTTCGTCGGGGAGATGCTCATGAAGGGAACGCCCCTGGCGGAGATCAGCGACGCCGTCCGAAAGGGATTCGAGACCGGAAAGTTCATCTCGCCGCGGCGGGCCGGCATCGCGTACATGCTGTCGGGAGACATCCGCAACTTCAACCCGAGGACCGGCCAGACCGGGTCGTTTCCGCCGCACGTGATGTTCTACGCCCCGAACCTGACGAACGAGGACATCGGCTCGAAAGGCGATGGCGAAGGCGGCCTGCCGTTCATCGCGTACCAGGGGCCGCAGGGCTACATGATCATGATGCCTTCGGAACCGATGGCGGAAGGACCGAAGGAGAAGGACACCCCGCACGGAGGCCCCGCGCGTCTCGCAGTGGGAGACCCCGCCGTTACGGGATCGCAATTGAAACCCTACACGAACCTCTGGAAGTTCACGCAGCAGAAGCCCGGCGGCCTGGCGATCGAGGCGGGAACGTGGAGCGACGCGCTCGAAACGACCACGTTCGACGGCCGCCCCGCGCTCAAGCGGACGCAGGTCGCGAAGTACGCGAAGGGAACCGTGCTCACGTTCGTGAACGTCTTCGACCCGAAGACGATGGAGCCGTTCACGGCCGACTACGAGCGCAGCGACAACGGCGACACGCGCCACGTCGACTTCCGGCACGAGACGGTCACGTTCCGACATGTCCCCTCGAAGGGCGCGAAACCCGAGGAGTCCACCGTGAAGCTCGACCGCTCCGTCTTCGACTTCTACGACGGGATGTACGGCGTTCTGATCTCGACCCTTCCCTTGAGCGACGGGTACGAGGCGGAAATCCCCGCGTTCGATACGACGAAGATGGCCGTCGACTGGGTTCCCGTCCGCGTCACGGCACGCGAGACCGTTCCCGCCGGCCCGGGAAAGACGGCGGAAACGTGGGTCGTCGAAACGCCGACGAAGCAGTACGGAAAAATGACGTGGTGGGTCACGAAAGAAGCTCCGTACGTCATCAAGGCCGTGCTGGAAATCCTGAAGAACGAAGACGGCTCGAAAGACGTCGCCGCCATCATCACGTACACGATCGTCTGAGGAGGAACCCGATGAAGATGTCCCCTAAACCGTATAGCCTCGCTCTCGCGGCCGCGCTGCTCGCCGCGCTCCCGGGTCTCCGCGCCGCGACGCCCCCGTCCGCGCCGCCGTGCACGGGCCCCGAGTACAGCGGGCTCGACTTCTGGGTCGGGACCTGGGACGCGAGCTGGCCGGACGGCGGCGGGACCCCCGCGGGCACGGCGACGAACCGGATCGAGAAAATCCTGGGAGGCTGCGTCATCTCGGAAAACTTCGAGGCCGCCGGGCCCTCGCCGCTCATCGGAAAGAGCTATTCGACGTACAACCCGCGCCTGAAGAAATGGCAGCAGACCTGGGTCGACAACCAGAGCTCGTACCTCGCCCTCGACGGGGATTTCACGAACCCGGAAGGCAAGATCTTCGCGATGGACGCGGTCGGGCCCGACGGCAAGCCGCGCAAGCTCCGAATGGTCTTCAAGAACGTCACGGCGGAGGCGTTTGACTGGAGCTGGGAGCGCTCGACCGACGGCGGAAAGACCTGGCAGGTGCAGTGGCCGATCCACTACACCCGCAGGAAATGATCCGCCGGGCCTTCCGCGTCTCGCTCGCGGCGATCCTCCTGGCGCTCTTCTCAGCCAGGGCCCGCGCCGCGAGCTCACCCGAGCCGTGCTCCGCGCCGGAGTACAAGCAGTTCGACTTCTGGCTCGGCGAATGGGACGTCTCCCCTTCGCCCGGGCAGCCCGACGCCGGCAAAACCGACGCGGCGAGCCGCGAGGAGAAGATCCTCGGCGGATGCGTCCTCGTCGAGAACTACACCGAGAAGGCGGGATTCGCGGGCAAGAGCCTCAACTTCTACGACGGCCATCTCAAGAAATGGCGCCAGCTCTGGACCGACAGCGCCGGGAACATGAGCGAGTTCTCCGGCGAATTCAAAGACGGCGCCATGCGCTTCGAAGGGGAATCGCATACGGCGGGTGGAAAGAAGGCCTACCGCAGGATGATCTTCACGCCCGGCCCGAACACCGTGCGCCAGTACTCGGAGATTTCCGCGGAAGGAAAGACCTGGAAGTTCTTCTACGACCTCACGTACGACCGGAAGAAATAGGATCTCTCAAGTTGGCAGGCGTTTATTGCTTTCGAGCAGGAGATCCAACTCTTCCGAGGTAATCGCCGGGCTGTAGAGAAACCCTTGCAGGTCGTCACACTGGTTTTCGCAGAGAAACCGCAACTGTTCCGCGGTTTCAACACCCTCGGCAACAACGCGAAGTCGAAGCTCGTGCGCCATCACGATCGAAGCCCGAACGATGGAAGCATCGTTGGGATCGGTCGCGACGTCGCGAATGAAGGAGCGGTCGATCTTCACCGTGTTGACGGGGAGCATTTTCAGATAGTTCAGGGACGAATATCCGGTCCCGAAGTCGTCCATGGTGATTCCGATGCCGAGGCTTCGGAGCTCTCGAAGCATCACGAGGCTGACGTCGAGATTCTGCATGGCGACACTCTCGGTGACCTCGAGGGACAAAGCTTCGGCGGGCAAGCCCGTGTCCTCGAGGATTCGGCGCACGTTCGCGACGAATCCCCGCTCCTGGAGCTGGCGAACGGAGAGGTTCACGGAGACGGAGAGGTCCCGGCCCCACTTGTTTCGCCACGACACCGTCTCCCGGCACGCCTCCTGCAGAACGAAAGTGCCGAGCTCGAGGATCAGACCGGAGTCCTCGGCAAGTGAAACGAAATCGTCGGGAAGAAGAAGCCCGCGCTCCGGGTGTTGCCAGCGCACGAGAGCCTCGGCGCCGATGACCTCTCCGTCGCGGAGCCGGACGACCGGCTGAAAGTACACCTTGAATTCGGATCTCTCGATTGCCCGATGGAGCTGGGTCTCGAGGGCCAGGCGATCGACTCCGCCCGGATCGGCGTCGTGCGAGTAGTACTGAAAGTTGTCACGGCCCCTCTGCTTTGCGGCATACATCGCCGCGTCGGCGTGCTTGACGAGAGTGTCGGCGTCCTCGCCGTCAACCGGAAAAATGCTGATCCCCGTGCTGATCGTGACGAACATTTCGCGATCCGCGACCTGGAACGGCTTTCGAAAGCTCTGTTGAATCTTTCGGGCGACGGAGCCGGCGTTCTCGGATCGATCCAGCTTCGAAAGCAAAACCAGGAATTCATCGCCGCCGAGGCGAGAGAGTGTGTCGGATTCCCGGACCATCCCCGAAAGGCGGTCCGCGACTTCCTTCAGGAGCAGATCGCCGACCCGATGCCCCAGGCTGTCGTTGATGACCTTGAACCGGTCGAGGTCGATGAAGAGCACGGCGAGCGGATGGCGTTCGCGGCGCGCGCTGGCCAGGGCGACGTTGAGCCTGTCCTCGAGGCGGATCCGGTTCGCAAGACCGGTCAGGGCGTCCTGGAATGCGAGACGTTCGATCTGCTTTTCCGCACGTTTCTTCTCGATCGCCGCCGCGATGTGCTGGGAAACGAACACGAGAAGGTCCTTCTCCCGTTCGCCGTATCGGATCCTCTCGGTGTAGCTCTGGACGGCCAGGACGCCGAAGGTCCGGTCGCCTGTCCGAAGCGGGACGCCCAACCAGTCGACTGCGGTGGCTCCCCGCGATACGATCTTCCCGCCGGCGTCCAATTCCCCGATTTCGTCCTCGGTCAGCAGGAGAGGCCTCCCGGTGCTGATGATGTGACCGGTCAATCCCTGGCCGGGTTTGAGCGGAGGCGGCGGAGAATCGAACTCATCCACGAAATACGGAAATCGAATCTCCCCCGTGGCTTCATCGGAAAGCGCGATGAAGAAGTTCTGGGCGTACATGAGCTCGCTGATGACTCGATGCAGCTCGGCATAGAAGGAGTCGAGGTCCTCGGCGGCGTTCGTGATCTCCGCAATCCGGTAAAGCGCCGCCTGGCCCCTCTCGGCGCGCTTCTGGTCGGTGATGTCGCGGGCGATCGTCGAGGCACCGATGACTTTGCCGCCCGGCCCCAGGATCCGCGACATCGTCAAAGACACGACGATCTTCGTGCCGTCCTTTCGCAACCCCTCTGTCTCATAGGACTCGAGGACCTCTCCGCGTTTCAGTTTCTCCAGGGTTCCGGGGTTCGTCCCCGCCCGTTCGGAAGAGATCAGCAGGTCGATTTTCTTTCCGAGAACCTCCCCCGCCGAATACCCGTAAATCGATTCCGCCCCCTTGTTCCAGCTCGTGATTTCCCCGCTCAGGCTCTCTCCGATGACCGCGTCTCTCGAGGATTCGACGATCGCGGCTTCGATCGGCCGCGCGATCCTCGCGGCAAGCCGGCGTGCCACGAGCGCCATCACGGCGAGGGATCCGAGCATAAGACCCGTAAACGGCAGGGCCAGCGCCTTCATGGTGTGGATCAGCGAGCGGTAGTTGAACACGTAGAGAACTGAGCTCTCGTGGCGGCCCCATTCTTCGACGTAGGGAGAGACAATCATGAGAATGGGCCCCAGGTGCGGGTCGCTCGCGTGAAAAACGCGGAAGTGCAGTTTCGCCGAGGCTTCGATGAGTCGACGATCCTCCAACCTGCGGACCGGACGGTCCAGCTCGAGGTTGTAGTCGATGCTTTCGAGCGAGTCGTAGAGCACCTCGCCGGAGACCGAAAGGACCAGGATGCGCTGAACGTCCTGGTTCAACTCCATCGTGCTGCGAACGATCTCCAGGAATTTGTACGAGCCGGAGTCGTAATAGACGCGGTAGCCCTGGCAAATCTGGTCGTTGGTCGTCTGAGCGAACATCAACGCGTTGTTTTCGAGGAGTTTCTTCTCGTCGCGATAACGCACAAAGACGAGCGACGCGGCCACGAGAACCAGCAGGATTCCCGTCACTCCCGCCAGGACGAGCTCGAAACGGCGCGTGAGAGTGCGAGGTCTCATTTCCCCTTGACGGTCAGGAACAGCTCGTTTCCGTTCGCGACTTCCGTCGCCGCGGACAGGAAAGCGTCCTTGACCGGGATCGAGCCGACCCAGCCTCGCACGAGCGTCTGCTGCGTGTCGTCGAGCTTTCGGAACACTTCGGAATAGAGCTTCGCCGCGGCGAGCGAGACGGAGAGCTCCGCGTCCGCGACGTCGCAGGATCGCTCGCGCACGAGCGCTTCGTCGAAGTCCGGCTTCGCGATCGCCTCGCGCAGAGAAACGCGCGCGGCGTCTTCGCGGTCGAGCAGGCCGCGAACCTCTTTCTGGTTGCGCAGCAGGAGAAAGAAGATCTCGGAGCGCTGCTCCGTCGTCAGCTGCAGCTTCGCGGCGACGCGGTCGAAGAGGTGGAGCGCCTCGAGTTTCGTGAGCGCGGACGCGGGCGCGGAGAGGAACAGCGCGAGAAGGATCGGCGAAAGGACGCGGGACACGTGGCGCATGACGGGCACCTCGGGAAGAGTTTAGCTCGTTGAATAGGCGAGCGAGCCCCTTATCCCGCGGCCGGCGCTTCCGGGTAGAGCTTCTCGAACTCGGGATCGCCATGGATCAGCGCGAGCGACGAATCGCGCCGCGCCCAGTCCGAGTCCCGGAAACCGGCGCGCCACGCCTTCGTCAGCGCCTCCAGCGCGTCGGGCTTCCTCTTGATCGAGCAGAACGTGCAGGCGGCGTTGTAGAGCACCAGCGCGTCGTTCGGGCGAAGCAGCATGGCGAGATTCGTCTCCCGAATGGCGTCGTCCTCGCGCCCGTCGTCCGCGTAATAGCCGCTGAGGAGGATCCGCGCCCGCGCGTCTTCCGGGATCTCGCGCAGCTGACCCTCCAGCGCCTGGATCATCCGCTGCCGAATGTTCTTCTCCGCTTCCTCTTTTCCCAGCGCGGAGAGCGAATTCAGGATCGGCACATAGACGTTGTAGTCGGTGCCGCTCGCTTCGATCGCCTGCTCGGCGATGCTCGCGACTTCCGAATACTTCCCGGAAGCGTACAGCGCCCGCAGCAGCAGGTAGTAAGCGCCCTCGCAGTCGGGCTTGCGGGCGATCACGTTGCGGACGATCGCGGTGAGCTCGTCGTACTGGCCCTTCGCGTAGAGGATCCAGGCCTGGGCGACCATGACCTCCACGACGTCGGGCTGCAGCGCCATCGCCCGCTCGGCCGCGGATCGCGCCCGGTGGATCCAGACGTCTTCGCGGGCATAGTTCGTGTGGTAGTACGCGCACACGTTGGCAATGGCCGCGTAGGCGATCGCGAACTTCGGGTCCTGCGTCACCGCGTTCTCGAGCATCTGGAGCGCGAACTCCAGGTCCTGCCGCGTCAGGCGGCGGGCATAGCTGCGCCCGCGCAGGTAGAGGTCGTAGGCCTGCAGGTTGTCGGTCGGCTTCGCGGCGAGCGCCGCCTGCTCCTGCTGCGAGAGCTTGATCCGCAGCGCCTCGGCGATCTTGCGCGCGATCTCGTCCTGCACTTCGAAGACGTCTTTCATCTCCCGGTCGTAGCGCTCGGACCAGACCGGATAGCCCGTGGCCGCGTCGACGAGCTGGGTCGTGATGCGAAGCCGGTCGCCCGCGCGCCGGATGCTTCCCTCCAGCACGTAGGCGGCCCCGAGCTGCTGACCCACCTGCGACGACGTGACCGGCTTGTCCCGGAATGCCAGCACCATGGAACGCGGGTTGATCCGGAGGCCTTCGATCTTCGACAGCTCCGTGATGATGTCTTCGGTGATGCCGTCGCGGAAGTATTCGTCTTCCTTCGCGCCGCTCAGGTTCTCGAAATACAGGACGGCGACCGACTTTTCGGCGGCTTTCGCGGAACCGCCCTTCGAATCGGAAAGCTCGGCCGTGCGTTTCTCGCCGGACTCGACCTTGCGCTTCAGCCGCAGGAGGTCGGTCTTGAGCTCCGTCGCCGTCTGATAGCGAAGCTGGCGGTCTTTCTCGAGAGCCTTCTCGAGGATCGGAGCGAGACCGGCCGGCAGAGACGGGTTGATCTCCGAGAGGGGTTTCGGCTCGCGATTGAGGATCGCCTCGAAGACGACCGCGTCCGTATCGCCCTGGAACGGCATCTCCCCCGTCGCCATCTGGTAGAGCACGGCGCCGAGCGAGAAGAGATCCGTCCGCGCGTCGGTCAGCTGGCCGCGCGCCTGCTCCGGCGACATGTAATGCACGGTGCCCATCACCGTTCCGGCGATCGTCAACGGGCCGGAGCCGACGGAAGTCTCCAGCTTGGAGACGTCCTCGCCCTTCCGGGTTGCCTCCGCCTCGACCTTCGCGAGGCCGAAGTCGAGGATCTTCACCTGCCCGCGGTCGTTGACCATCAGGTTGGCCGGCTTCAGGTCCCGATGCGCGATGCCCTTGGAGTGGGCCGACTCGAGCGCGTCGGCGATCTGGATGCCGAGGTCGAGCACGCCGGGGAGATCGATCGCGCGCTTGCCCGCCATCCGCTCGGCGAGCGTCGAGCCCTTGAGGAGCTCCATCACGATGAACGGCCGCCCCTGGTGCTGCTGGATCGAAAAGACGGTGCAGATGCCCGGATGATTCAGCGCGGACGCGGCGCGCGCCTCGCGCTTGAAGCGCTCCAGCATCGGAGCGTCGTCCCGCAGGCCTTCGGAGAGGACCTTGATCGCGACGTGGCGGCCGAGCTCCGTGTCCTCGGCCTCGTAGACCATGCCCATGCCGCCGAACCCGAGCTGCCCGACGATCCGATAGTGCGCGATGGTCTGCCCGACGAGAGACTCCGCCATCGCTAGTTCCCTTCCGCTTTTTCGGGATACAGCTTTTCGAATTCGGGGAGGTCGTGGAGAAGAGCGAGGTCGGGATCGCGGCGAGCCCAGTCTGCGTCTTTGAATCCCGCCTTCCAGGCCTTGGTAAGCGCGTCCATTGCCTCGCTGTTCCTACCGAGCTTGCAGAAGGTACAGGCGGCGTTGTAGTGCACGGTCGCCTCGTTGGGACGGAGCAACATTGCGAGGTTCGCTTCGCGAATGGCATCGACTTCGCGCCCCTCCTCCGCGTAGTAGCTCGCAATCAAGATTCGCGCCCGCGCATCTTCCGGATTTTCGCGCACATGGTTCTCGATCGCCTGGATCGCCCGCTGGCGAATATTCCGGGCCGTGTCATCCTTGCCGAGCGCGCCGAGAGAATTGATGATCGGGACGTACACGTTGTAGTCCGTGCCGCTCGACTCGATCGCCTCTTCCGCGATTTTCGCAACCTCCGAGTAGCGTCCCGCCGTGAAGAGCGCCCGGAGCAGAAGGTAATACGCCCCCTCCGCGTCCCTCTTGCGAGCGATCACCGTGCGCACGATCTCGACCGCGTCGTCGTATTGACCCCGCGCATAGAGGGTCCAGGCCTGTGCCGCCATCACCTCGGGGAGATCGGGTTGAAGGGCTGCGGCCCGCTCCGACGCGGCCCGCGCCCGATCGATCCACGCGGGCTCGCGGGACAGGCTGTAGTGATACAGGGCGCAGACGTTGGCGATCGCGGCATAGGCGAGCGCGAAGTTCGGGTCCTGAGTGACGGCGTTCTCGAACATCTGCAGCGCGAACTCGAGATCCTGACGCGTCAGGCGGCGGGCGTAGCTTCGGCCTCGAAGGTAGAGGTCGTACGCCTGCAGGTTGTCTGTCGGCTTGGCCGCGAGCGCCTCCCGCTCCTGCCTTGACAGTTTGATCCGCAGCGCCTCGGCAATCTTACGCGCGATTTCGTCCTGCACCTCGAAGACGTCCTGCATCTCACGGTCGTAGCGCTCGCTCCAGAGGAGCGAATCGGTTCCCGCGTCGAGGAGCTGCGCGCTGATCCGCAGGCGGTTGCCGCCGCGGCGGATGCTGCCCGCGAGCACGCAGGCGGCCTTCAGCTGCTGGCCGACCTGAGCGGTCGCGACCGGCTTGTCCCGGAAGGGCAGCACGGCCTGGCGCGAGAGCACCTTGAGCCCCCCGATTTTCGACAGCTCGGTGATGATGTCCTCCGTGATGCCGTCCCGAAGGTATTCGTCCTCCTTGGTGCCGCTCAGGTTCTCGAAATAGAGCACGGCGACCGACTTCTCGGGTAATTCTGCGGATCCACTCTTCGAATCCGAGAGCCCGGCGGCGCTCTTCTGTCCCGAATCGAGCTTGCGCTTCAGACGCATCAGGTCGGTCTTGAGGTCCGTCGCCGTCTGGTAGCGCAGTTGCCGATCCTTCTCCAGGGCCTTGTCCAGGATCTGCGCGAGCCCGGCAGGCATCGAGGGGTTGACGTCTTCAATCGGCCGGGGGTCGCGATTGAGGATCGCTTCGAACACGACGGCGTCCGTATCGCCCTGGAACGGCATCTCCCCCGTCGCCATCTGATAGAGCACGGCGCCGAGCGAAAAGAGATCCGTCCGGGCGTCGGTCAGCTGGCCTCGCGCCTGCTCCGGCGACATGTAGTGGACGGTGCCCATGACCGTGCCGGCGACCGTCAATGGTCCCGTGCCGGCGGACGTCTCGAGTTTCGAAACCTCCTCGCCCTTTTCGGTCGGGGCGACTTCGAACTTCGCGAGGCCGAAGTCGAGGATCTTGACCTGTCCGCGGTCGTTGATCATGAGATTTGCGGGCTTGAGATCCCGATGCGCGATGCCCTTGGAGTGGGCGGACTCCAGCGCGTCGGCGATCTGGATGCCGAGGTCGAGCAGCTCGGGAAGATCGATCGCGCGCTTGCCCGCCATCCGCTCCGCGAGCGTCGAGCCTTTGATGAGCTCCATCACGATGAACGGGCGCCCTTCGTGCTGCTCGATCGCGAAGACCGTGCAGATGCCCGGGGTGATTCAGGGCCGAGGCGGCGCGCGCCTCCCGCTTGAAGCGCTCCAGCATTCCCCCGTCGTTCTGCGAGTTTGCGGAAAGAACCTTGATCGCGACGTGGCGACCCAGCTCGGTGTCTTCGGCGTCGTAGACCATCCCCATGCCGCCGAATCCCAGCTGCCCGACGATTCTGTAGTGCGCGATGGTCTGCCCGACCAGCGATTCCATGAGTGTCCTCCGATGCCGCGATGCAGAAGAGCAAGATATCACGGGGCACATTCCGACCGGGCGGGTCCCGTCGCGGGACTCGCTCCGCTTTTCCGCTCGCCGCGAGCCTGAGGACTTTGCTACACCTGCGTCGCGAGCGGCAAAAGGGAGTCTCGCCCCGCGCCACCCGCCCGGCCCCGCCCCGAGCGAAGATCCGCGAGGGATTGCGTCGTTCGAGGCGCGACGGCGGCTGTCGCGAGGGAGGGAATCGGCCTTGTCTGAGCTGGAGTTCTTCCACTCGAAGAGAAAGGAGAACTCCGGGGGCACCGGCATGAGGGGCAAAGCGATATCGCGAGTTGCGATTCCCGAGCGAGCGAGTTGCCGCCGGCACGCCGCGCAGATGTCGACACTCAGGCCGAAGAACTCCGCCAACCCGTAAACCCTCCGCTCGCCCTCCTCGTCTGAACGGGTGGAGGTAAAGAACGATGACCACACTTCAGCGACGATCGCAGGCTGCCCTCGGAGCTCTTTGTTTCGCGCTGCTTTCCACCACCGCGTTCGGCGGAGAGATCCAGCAGCGCAAGGAGAATCAGCAGCAACGCATCGGCCAGGGCGTCGAGAGCGGACAGCTCACGGCCGGGGAAACGGCGAACCTGGAGAACAAGGAGACGCGCCTGAACCGCGAAGAGCGCGACATGCGCGAGGACAACGGCGGAAAGCTCACCGCGAAAGACCGCACCCAGATCAACCGCCAGCAGAACCACCTGTCGCGGAACATCTATCGCGACAAGCACAACGCCCGCACCCGGCACTGAAGCTCGCGCGCGGGTAGTGTCCGGGATCACGCCGGGACCCTACCCGCGCGCATCCTCGATGCCGCAAACCGCCCCGCGCAAATGATAAAATTCGACGAACGATGGACCGAAGCAAATATCCTGTTCGGCAGATCTCCCTCCGGGACGAAGGCGGCCCCGCCGCCGAAAACCTGACCACCGAAGAGCGGCTCCGAATGGTCTGGCAACTCACGCTGCAGGCATGGATGTTCAAGGAGGGGCGATTCGATGAACCGCGACTTCGGCGAGATGTTGTCCGCACTCTCCGCGGAAAACGCTGAGTTCCTCCTCGTCGGGGCACACGCGCTTTCGGTTTACGGCGTGCCCCGCGCGACCGGAGACATGGACCTCTGGGTGCGGCCGACCGAGCTAAACGCGAGAAGGGTTCTCCGCGCGCTGGAATCCTTCGGAGCTCCGCTCCGGGACCTGTTGCTCGAGGACCTGACGAAGCCGGACACGGTCTTTCAGATCGGTGTTCCTCCAAATCGAATCGATCTGCTCACGGGGCTGACCGGCCTCACTTTCGAATCGTCCTGGGACCGGCGCATAATGGCCCCGCTTGATCAACTCTCCGTTCCCGTTCTGAGCCGCGCCGATTTCGTCGCGAACAAGAAATCTGTTGGCAGGCCCAAAGATCTCAGCGACCTGGCTCTGCTCGAAGAACTCGACTCGCGAAAGGCGGACTAACCATGCGACACCTCTTCGCCATTTCCGCGATCCTGTTCCTCGGCCTCCCTGCCGCCTACGCCGGCGACACACAGCAGCCGAAAGGGAACTGGCAGAAACCCGGCGAGATCCAGCAGCCGAAAGGCACGTGGCAGGTCCCCGGCGAAATCCAAAAGCCGGGCGACATCCAGAAGGTCAAGGAATCCTGCGCGGAACGCTACCGCATCGGCTCGGACGCCCTCTTCGCGTTCGACAAGGCAGACCTGACGCCCGCCGCGGAACAGACGCTCGCGAAGCTCGCCCCCATGATCCAGGGCGCCGGCAAGCACCCGATCTCCATCGACGGCCACACCGACGCGATCGGCGACCCGAAATACAACCAGACCCTCTCCGAAAAACGCGCCCGCGCCGTCCGTGCCTGGCTCGCGGACAAAAAGATCGTTGCGCCCGACACACCGACCAAGGGCTACGGAAAATCCAAGCCCGTCGCACCGAACACGAAACCGGACGGCTCCGACAACCCGCCTGGCCGAGCGCTCAACCGCCGCGTGGAAATCGTCGTCGACACCTGCCGGTGAAAATTCTGGGCTACGCCCTCCTCGCGGCCGTCGTCGGCTATGCCGCCGGCGTGGTCCTCGGTTTCGGCCTCGTCGGCGCACTCTCGAACAACCGGCACGACAAATCCATGGAAGCCGGCATGACCGCATTCTTCTTCGCGGGACCGGCATTCGCGGTTCTCGCGTTCCTCGGCTCGGTCGCCTACCAGCTCGTCGCTCGCCGGGGGCGCTGAGCGACGGGACAAACAACTTCTGAGCATCAACGCGCTGCATGCACCCAGGAGAACGCTGAGTTCGGGTCGACGCCGGCGGCGCAACCGCTGTACCATGTGGTCGTGGTTGACAATTCTCTCCCGGGAAGCGACCTCATCAGCGACGGTATCCGCGATCTCGCGCGCGGCGTGACGTCCGTGCCGGCCCTCCTCGTGCTCATCGGCGCGCCCCGCTTGAGGCGACTTGGCTACGCAATTCCCACCGCAACCGAGGCCGACCCCGAGAGGAGGCTCTACGAGACTCTCGCCGCCACCGATTCGGATTCCGCCCATGCCCGCTACAACGCCCTTGTTCGCCGGCTCGTCAGCTTCGAGCGCGCAGCGGAATGCGCCAGCCCGTAGACGCCGAACGCGCCCTCCCTCCCAGCCCGAGCTCAACCTCCATGCCTTCGAATTTCGGAACATTCATCCTGATTTTCCAACCGAGGTTCGGCGGCTTTTTGATAATGGTCACTTTGCTCAGTCGACTCTCGAGGCGTTCAAGTTTGTTGATGAAGAAATCCAACGAATAACGGGCAGCTCGGAATTTGGGACCTCCCTCATGATGAAGGCGTTCAGCGGTTCGCCCCCCGCAGTTGCATTGAACCCTGGAATGACCCGATCTGAGAAAGACGAGCAGGAGGGTTACAAGTTTCTTTTCGCAGGCTCGATGCTAGGGATTCGCAATCCAAGAGGTCATAAGACGGCCATGGCCGATGACCCTGACTTATGCCTAGATCACTTGGGCCTCGCATCAATGTTGCTCAGGCGTCTTGACGACACTGGGCTTAGATAGGCGAATAGCAACAGCCCCAGATGATCCTTGGCTTACTTCCCGCGGACTGTAAGGAACAGCGCCTTCCAACCGGCCCCTCCGTCATCGCCGAGCGGAGTGCGTCTTTGACGGGATGGAGCCCGGTGCGTCAAAGAAATCGTGAAACTTGCTCCCATCTTTGAGTTTGGCGCTGGAAAGCGTTTGGGTCTTCCGGTCTAATCTTCCCCATGCGAATTGCGGTGGTTGGTACGGGAGCGGTCGGGGGGTATTTCGGGGGACGGCTGGCTGAGGCGGGTGAAGATGTCGTCTTTCTCGCGCGTGGCGCTCACCTGGACGCGATCCGGAAGAACGGGTTGACGGTGGAGAGCATCGCGGGAGATTTCAGGATCTCGCCCGCGCAGGCGACCGACGACCCGGCGAAGGTCGGCGCCGCCGACGTCGCGATCGTCGCGGTGAAGGCGTGGCAGGTGCCGGAGGCGGCGCGCACGGTGAAGGTCTTTCTGAAACCGGACGGGGTCGCGATTCCGCTGGAAAACGGCGTCGAAGCGCCGGATCAGCTGGCCGAGGAGCTCGGGGACAAGCGCGCGCTCGCGGGGCTGTGCAAGATCTGGAGCGCGGTCGGCGCGCCCGGAGTGATTCGGCATCTCGGAGTGCCGCCGTCGCTCGCGTTCGGGGAGAGGAACGGGTCGGCGAGCGAGCGGGTCGAAAAGCTCCGCGACTCTGTTCCGAAAGGCAAAGGGCGTCACGGTCGAAACTCCGGCCGACATCCGGGTCGCGCTGTGGCAGAAGTTCGTGTTCATCGCGGCGTTTTCCGGAGTCGGCGGTGTGACGCGCTCGCCGGCAGGCCCGATCCGATTGACGCCCGAGACGCGGCGGCTGCTGCGGGAGTGCATGCGGGAGACGCAGGCGGTCGGGCTCGCGCGGGGCGTGCCGCTCGCGTCGGACACGTTCGAAAAGACGCTGAAGTTTTTCGACACGCTGCCGGAAGACGCGACGTGCTCGATGCAGCGCGACGTGGCCGAGGGGCGGCCGTCGGAGCTGGAGAACCAGACGGGCGCGATCGTGAGGCTGGGGCGCGAGGTCGGGGTGCCGGTGCCCGTCAACGAGTTTCTGTACGCGGCGCTGCTGCCGCAGGAAAAGCTCGCGCGTTCCTGACCAGGGCGAAGAATGGCCGCGTGGCCCGGGTCCGCGGGTCTCGGCACTCGTCCGCTGGCACGGCGCGTTCGATCGAGGTGGAATCACTCCCCCGCGCCTCTAGCGTTCGGCGCGAGATCTCGCCTCGTCCACTGACATCGGAGTTCCTCGTGCGCCTCACTCATGGCCTGCGGACGACCGCCTGCGCCCCGCGTTCCAGCCCCCCGAAAGCCGCTTTCCCGAATCTCGCTCGGGAGTGGGAGCCCAACCTCTGAGCGAAGGCCCGAGAGCGGTTGGGGCCAACGCGCCGGCGCTACGAGAGCGGGTGGCGCGGGGCGAGACTCCCTTTTGCCGCTCGCAACGCCGGTGTAGCAAAGTCCTCAGGCTCGCGGCGAGCGGAAAAGAGGAGCGAGTCCCGCGACAGGACCCGCTTGCCGGGCCGGCGCCGGGCTTAGCCGCTCTCGGGCCGAGCGAAGCCCCTACTCGCTCCCCTTCGCCGCGATCCGGTCCGCGAACCCCAGGTCGAGGTACACGGTGCGCGCCGAGCCGCGCCCCTCGGGCGAGCGCGGCGTGAAGATGCGACCGTCCGGCGCCTCCGAATACGTGTGGACGATGCCGGCCGTCGAGACGCGATCGATGATCATCTCCGGCTTTCCGGCGGAGAACCCCTTGCGGGTATCGATCGAAACCCGGTAGAGCGCCGAGCCGGAGCGGAAGAAAAGCTCTTTCTCGTCCCGACTCCAGCGCGGCTCGAAGGCCAGACCGGCGGAGATCTGCCACCTGCCCTCGCCGGACGGAAAGGGGCGAACGAAGATACTATTCTGTCCTCCCTCGTTCGAGCAGTAAGCGAGCCAGCGGCCGTCCGGCGAGACGACGCCGTCGCGCTTGGCAAAGGTGTCGTGGAGCAGCAGCTCCGGCTTTCGGTCTCCCGTCACGGGAAGCAGATAGATGTCGGAAATGCCGTTCTCCGAGGTCGCGCGATCGTCCCTGGCGTTGCTGTAAAGAAGCTTGCGGCCGTCGGGCGTGAAGCCGCTCGGCGCCAACGGCCGGTCGCTTTCCAGCAGGGTTTCCGCATCCCGACTGCCATCCGCCGGCTTCCACGCGAGCCGCCACCGGCGGTCCTCCTGTCCGCGCACGCGAACCATGTAGGCGACGCGAGCGCCGTCGGGCGTCCAGACGGGATTCGTAATGACGTCGCCGACCGTGAGGCGGGTCTGCGTGCCGCGCTCGAGATCCGCGACCCAGAGGTCCGCGACGCCACCCTTGCCTCCCGTCAGCGCGGCATGTTTGCCGTCGGGCGAAAGGGCCGACTCGTTGTAGGGATCGGGGGAAATCGGGATCGGCGTCTCGACGCCTTTCCGGTCGATCCAGAAAAGCCGGTACTGAGCGCTCGCGCCGCCGGGCGCCCAGATCGCCGCTCCGCTGGCGCGAGACGGCGAATTGAACGGCGCCGGAGCTGACGTCGGTCGCGATGCCCTGGGCCACGATCTCGGGAGCGCCGCGCGTCGAGAGCGTGCGCGCGTCGAACGCGATCGCGAAGAGGGACCCGCCGCGCGCGAAGATCAGGCGGCCCCCGGAGCCGTACCGCGCCTGGCTCGATCCTTCGACGACCACCTTTCGCTCGCCGGTCGAAGGCCGAACCGCTTCGATGCGAGCGTCGTCGTAGTACTCCGTGGAGGCCGCGGTGTCGCACGTGAAGAGCACGGCGCTTCCGTCCGGGAGCGCCTGCGGCCAGCGGTGGGTGCGCTCGTCGCGCGCGAGATCGAGCTTCGTGACCGCCGTCACGGGACCGCCGTTCTGCGAGACCCTCGAGAGCCCGACGGCGACATTCGGCGCGAAGTAGATGAAACCGTCGCGGCTCCAGGTGGCGCCGCGCGCCGCCGTGACGGTGGCGGTCGCCGCGAGATCGATCGGCGGGCCGCCGCTCGAAGGAATCTTCAAAAGCGTTTGATTCCGGAAAAACCCGATCCACTTTCCGTCCGGCGAAAAGAAGGGGGAAGTTGCGCCTTCGGTGTCCGCCAGGATGCGCGGCTCGATCTCGTCCATCGAGCGAACGAGCAGGTGCGTCGTCCTCGCGGAATCGACGACGACGGCGGCCTGCAGGCGGCCGTCTGCGGAGATCGCGAGATTCGGCGACGATTCGCCGACGAGCGAAAAACCATCCGGGATCGCGAGCGCCCATCGCGCGCCGGCGCCGGACGCAAGCGCGGCCGGGCGGCGCAGGAGCCAGCCCGCCGCGAGCCCGAGGGCGAGGGCAAACGCGGCGGCGCCGATCGCCACGGCTCGGCTGCGGCGACCGGACGCGGGAGGCGCGGCGACGGCTGCCGGAGATTGCTGCGGTGTCGCGTGCCCGGCGACTTCGAGCGCGATTCTCGCCTCGCCGATGTCGCGGAGGCGGTTCTTCGGGTCGCGATCGAGACAGCGCGCCAGCAGAGAACGGACCGATGGCGGAGTCGCGGGAGGCAGAGCGTCAAAAGAGATCTCGTGCCGCAGCACCGCGGCGAGCGTGTCTGAAACGGTCTCCCCCGCGAACAGCCGCTGCCCGGTCAACATTTCGTAAAGGACGACGCCGAAAGCCCAGATGTCGGCGCGGCGGTCGATCGCCTTGCCGCGAGCCTGCTCCGGGCTCATGTACGCGGCCGTGCCGAGGATCATTCCCGCCTGCGTGCCGAGGGACATCGTCGGCGAGTGGGAAATATCGGGAGAGGACGTCGAGGCGAGGGGATCGAGCGCCTTCGCGAGGCCGAAGTCCAGCACCTTGACCTGCCCCTCCGGGTCGATCTTCACGTTCGCGGGCTTCAAGTCCCGGTGGACGATGCCCTTCTCGTGCGCGACCTCCAGCGCTTCGGCAATCTGTTTCCCGATCGAAAGCGCTTCGTCGACGGGAATCGGCCCGGCTTCGATCCGGTCCTGCAGCGTCTGGCCCTCGACGAGCTCGAGGACGAGCGCCTTCACGGACGTCGATTCCTCCATGCCGTAGATCGACGCGATGTGCGGATGATTCAGCGACGCGAGCACGCGCGCTTCCCGCTCGAACCGCGCGAGACGCTCCGGGTCGGCGGACAGCGATTCCGGCAGCACCTTGATCGCGACTTCGCGATGGAGCTTCGTGTCCTTCGCCCGGTACACCTCCCCCATGCCGCCGGCTCCCAACGGAGAGAGGACCTCATAGGGACCGAGTTTCGTCCCGGCCGCGAGCGTCATGGCCGCGTCCCCTCCGGCGTAAATCGCCACATCACCGAGCGCAGCTCGTTCGATTCGGCGATGACCTGGCCGTCCGGCGCCCAGGCCATCCCGTGGACGTCGCCGAGAGAATCCGTCGGAATCCGGGTCATGCGACCAGTCGAGAGATCGATCATTCCCGGCACGAAGTACCAGTCGTCGAGCGACGCGAGCGGAACGAGGAGCCGGCCGTCGCCCGACAGCTCCGCCGAGTTGAGCGGATCGAAGGTCATGTGGAAAGGACCGTTCAGCGCGATTTCCCGAGGGGCGCTGCCGTCCAGAGGAACGCGCAGGAGCCGCGCCTTCGGGACCTCCAGCACCTGCACGAGCAGGCTCTTCCCGTCCGGGTCGGCGGCCGCGCTCTCGCCGGCGCAGATTCGGCGGGGCTGATCCTTCGCCGACCCTGCCAGGGGAATCGCCCAGATCGAGCCGCCCGCCCCGCAGTAGAGCGTTCTTCCGTCCGGGGAGGCGTCGAGCGACCCGATCGGGCCTTTGTCGAACGCGATGCGACGCTCGATGCGTCCGGTCGCGAGCGAGGCCACCCCGATCGTCCGGCGCGGCTCACTGCCGAGGAGAAACGCGACCTCGCCGGCGCCGAGTCGGGTCACCGGGGGCGTCGTTTCCTCGGCGGTCGTGACGAGGTTTGCGGGGTCTTTGCCCGGCTGGAGCACCACGAGGCGGTTATGACCCGCCGTCCTTTGCCCGAGCACCACGCGCCCGCCGCGCAGCGAGGCAAGAGACTCCAGGAACTGCCCCGTTGGAACGGTGACGATTCTCGTCGGTCGCCCGCCCGCAGGCGGAAGGCTCGAGATGATCCTTCGAAAGTTCAGGGCCTCGAGGTAGATGCTTCCGTCGGCGGCGCAGTCGAGCTCATGGATGGACTCGGTCAGTGTCAGGAGGGGACGCGAGGCGTGGCCTCCCTTTCTCGGCACCCGAACCACTTGCGTCAGGTCGCCGGCCGACATGGCGACCAGGAGGGACACGTTGTCCCGCGACGGCGCAAGCGCGGTCGTCGATTCATCCGGAAGGCCCGGTCTCGATCCGTCGCAGGGTTCCCGAATCGAGGTTGACGGCGTAGATGTGCGGGGACTTGCTGCCGGGCCCCGGCTCCGTCGAGCGCGCGAAAGCGACCGCCTCCCGGCCGTCGGGAAACGAGGCGAGCGGCACCCAGTAGGTGGCGTCGAAGATCAGCGGCAACTCGCGCAGGCGTCCGGAATCGGGCCAGAACCGGTACAGCTGCAGCGCCCGCTGAGCATTCGCTTTGACCACGAGCAGCGTGCCATCCGGAAGCGGGACCGGCGCCTCCGCGTCCTCCAGCACGAGCTGCTCGTCGCCGCCGAGCACCGGGACGCTGTATACCCCCATCGGAACGTCGGCGCTCCGGTCGTAGAAGATCCGGTTCCCGTCCGCGGACCAGGCAATCGAGCTCACGTAGCCCGCTCCCCCCTTGTGCGTGAGGACCTGCCAGTTTCCGCTCTCCGGCTTCATGACGGCGACCTGCGTCATGTCGCTGACCATCGCCTGAAAGGCGAGCGTGTGGCCGTCGGGGGAAATTCGCGGCTCCATCGCGATCTCCGGCCCGCCGAGGAGCGTTCCCGTCCACGTCGTTTCGGGACGGCTCCACAGTGCTCGACCCGCCAGAAGCGCAACCGCGGCGATGACCAGGGCGCCGACGACGACCGGCGCGAGCGGCAAAAGTCGCCGCCGCCCTGGGACGGCGATTCCCGCCGACACGGCCGACGACGAGGAGGACGTCTCGCCGGCCGACTCCAGCGCGAACGCGAGGTCGCCGGCCGAGTGAAAGCGCGCCTCGGGCGACTTCTCGAGGCAATGACGCACGATGCGGTCGAGCGCCGGGGGAATCCGTCTTCCGGTCTGCTCGGACTCCGGCGGCTCTTCTTTCAGGATGGCATTCATCGTCTCGACGGCAGAGTTGCCCTTGAACGCGCGAGATCCGGTCAGCATCTCGAACAGCACCGCGCCGAAGGAAAAGAGATCCGTCCGCTCGTCGACCTCCCGGCCCAGGACCTGCTCCGGGGACATGTAGCCGACGGTCCCCATGACGGTCCCCGGTTCCGTGCCGGCGGGAGTCGTCGGAGCGCTCGTCTGCGCGGACTCACGCGCGACGACTTTCGCGAGACCGAAGTCCAGGATCTTGACGCGCCCGTCCCGCGTCAAAAACAGATTCTCGGGCTTCAGGTCGCGGTGAACGACGCCCTTTTCGTGGGCCGCGGCAAGGCCCTTCGCGATCTGGACCGCGATCTCGACGGCGCGGCGGCGGGGAATGGCGCCGCCGTCGAGTCTCTGGCGAAGACTCTCCCCTTCGAGGAGCTCCATGACCGCGTACGCGACGTTTCCTTCTTTTCCGAAATCGTGGAGCGAGAGGATGTTCGGATGATTCAGCGCGGCCACGGCCTTGGCTTCGCGCTCGAAGCGCGAAAGCGCGTCGCGATCGCTCGCGAGAGATTCCGGCAGCACCTTCACGGCCACGTCGCGGTCCAGCCTCGTATCACGCGCCCGATAGACCTCGCCCATCCCGCCCGCGCCGATCGGCGACAAGATTTCATAAGGACCCAGCTTCGTCCCCGCTGCGAGTGTCAAAAGAGGATCCTTGTCCGCCGAAGCCTTGGCGAAGGCGGATCGTAGGGCCCGAGGCGGGTGCCGGCGGAGAGTGTCATGCGCTACTTCCCCGGCTTCCTCTCCATCATCCAGATCTCCGAGCGCGAGAAGTTCGTGATCGCGTAGAGGCTGCGACCGTCCGGAGAGAGATCGATTTCGCCTCCGAGGGAAGCTTCCGGCGGAAAACGGCGGAGGAGCTTCCTCGTCTTCGTCTTGCGGTCGTAGAGCACCAGCGCGGAACCGGACGTTGAGGTGCTGCCGGACGAGGGCTCCGCCGAATTCGTTTCTCCGTAAATCACGAAATCGTCGGAGAGCCACACGCCATCCAGACCCGCGCCGGTGATCGAGTCCAGCGACCCCGTTTCCGGCGAATAGATCGCCGTGCCCTTGACTCCGTTCAGCAAGAGGAGCCGGCCATCGGGAGACCATCCGAGCGGAAAATCGAACATGCCTGCCGGAGGAAGCCGACCCGGCAGCGTCTCCGGAAGGTACTGGCCGTCCGGCTGCCGGCGCAGAACCGCGACTCGGCTCGACATCCCCTGCTCGATCAGCGTCGCGACACGCTCGCCGCCCGTGTTGGGAATCACCGCCAGGACCTCGCCGATCGAGGGAGACGTGAGCACCTTCGCCTGGCCTCCGTCCACGCCGATCTCCCAGAGCTGGTACGGGCCGCCGCGCGTCGAGTAGAAGAGGATCCGCTTGCCGCCCGCAGTCCAGCGCGGCTGGCGGTTCTTGAACTCGTCGTCGGTCAGCTGCGTGAGGCCGCCGCCGTTCGTGTCGCAGGTATAGAGGACCTCGCGAGTGACGCCCGCCTGGAAGAGAAGCCGCCGGCCGTCGGGCGAAACCGCGACGTAAGACGCGACCGGGAGGCCCGACAGAATCGTGTTCGGCGTTTCGGCGAGCTCGCGGCGAACGGGATCGAACGCGAACCGCTGGATTCCGTAGTTCGTCGAATCGACCTCGAAGGCAATGCGGCTGCCGTCGCGCGAGAGCGAGAACGGCCCGGCGGTGCCCGCGGGAACGGAGACCCGCTGGGGCTCCGATGTGGCCTTGCCCGTCGCCTCGTCGACTCCGATCCGGTAGAGGTCGAGCGTCCCGCCCCGGTCGCTGCCAAAATAAATCGAGCGGCCGTCGGGAGCCCACACCGGCGCCCAGTCGAGCGGCTTGTCGTTCGTCAGCTGCACCGGCTTCTGCTTCTCCCCGGTCACGTCGAGCGTGAACAGGTCGCGCTGCGCACCGCTCCCCATCAAGCCAAAGAACGCGATCCGGCGGCCGTGGGGAGACCAGGTCGGCCCGACCGCGTTCTTGAAGACGTCTTTCTCCTCGGTCGGGTGGCCGTCGAAGAGCTTTCGCTTCTTCCCAGATTGGACATCCACGATCAGGACGTCGCCCGGCGTTCCGAGGTGGTACGGGTCCTCATTATCGACCGTTGTGTAGACGAGCGATGACCCGTCCGGGGACCAGGCAGGCGCGAAGCCCCCGTCGGCGACCCGATGGACGGATTCTCCGGTCGCTCCCATGACGTAAATCCCGCCGCCGTCCCGCTCGGAACGGAACGCGACGTGCGCCCCGTCGGGAGAGAACGCCGGCTCGGTGTTGTCGAAGCCGCTCCCGCGCGTGAGGTCGACGGCATTCTGTCCGCCGACCCGCTGCAGGAAAACGTCGAGCTCCTTTCCCTCCCGGCGGACGAACAGAAACTGCTGGCCGTCGGGAGAGATCGAAGGGAACGTCGCGGTCGCGCCGAACGTCAGCTGTTGAAAGCGCCACCCCTCGGCTGCGCCGGAGCTGGGCGCGAGACGCCGGCCCGCCAGATATGCCAGGACCAGAAGCACCGCGCCGCCTGCAATTCGTGCCGCGAGCGCGAGAGGCGCCGTCCTGCCCGCCCGGCCGGTCACCGCCCGCGCCGACGAAGAGGACGCGTTCGTGATCGCTTCGAGATCGAACGCCACATCGCCGGCGGAATGGAACCGGGATTCGGGGCTCTTCTCGAGGCAGTGGCGAACGATCCGGTCGAGCGCGGGCGCGATGTTCCGGCCGGATTCCAGCAGCTCCGGGGGATCTTCCTTCAGGATCGCGTTCATCGTCTCGACCGCGGAGTTGCCCTTGAACGCCCGTCTCCCGGCGAGCATCTCGTACAGAATCGCTCCGAAGGCGAAGATGTCGGTCCGATGGTCGACGTCCCGGCCGCGAACCTGCTCCGGCGACATGTAGCCGACGGTCCCCATGACGGTGCCCGGCTCGGTGCCGGCGGTCGTCGGCGCGCTCGTTCCGGCCGACTCCAGGCCGATTCGTTTCGCAAGCCCGAAGTCGAGGATCTTGACGCGCCCGTCGGAGGTCAGAAAGACGTTCTCGGGCTTGAGGTCCCGGTGAACGATCCCTTTCTCGTGCGCCGCCGCGAGCCCCTTCGCGATCTGGATCGCGATCTCAACGGCGCGCCGCTGGGCGAGCGGTCCTTCGTCGACCCGGGCGCGAAGGGTTTCGCCCACGAGCAGCTCGGTCACCGCGAACGCGATGCCATTTTCGCTTCCGAAGTCGTGGATCGACAGGATGTTCGGGTGGTTCAGCGCGGCGACGGCGTGCGCTTCGCGCTCGAAACGGGCGAGCGCGTCCGGGTCCTTCGAGAGCGACTCCGGAAGCACTTTGATCGCGACTTCGCGGTTGAGCTTCGTGTCCTTCGCCCGGTACACCTCGCCCATCCCGCCGGCCCCGAGAGGCGCAAGGATCTCGTACGAACCGAGTTTCGTTCCTGCGGTGATCACTTGAAAGGCATTATCGCTCAAGAAACCCGCCGCCGCGTTTTCCGTATCAACCTCCGGACTTTTTCGAGAAAGGAGACCTTCATGCGCATCTCGTTTTCCTTCCGGCCGCTCGCAGGCCTCGCCGTAGTGCTCGCCGCGTCGGCCCTCGCCGCTCAGGACATCACGCTTCCCCCGAGCGGAGACAACCAGCGTTCCACGGTTACGCAACACATCGGCCCGGTCGTTTTGACGGTCGACTACCACAGTCCCCGCGTGAAGCGGGCGGACAAGGGCGATCGCCGCGGCAAGATCTGGGGCCAGCTCGTTCCCTACGGCATGACGAACCTCGGGTTCGGCACGTGCAAGGAGTGCCCCTGGCGAGCCGGGGCGAACGAGAACACGACCCTGACCGTCAGCCACGACGTGGAAGTGGAAGGACAGAAGCTTCCGGCCGGCGTTTACGGCGTCTCCATGATCCCGGAGGAGATGGACTGGACGGTCATCTTCTCGAAGGACTCGACCTCCTGGGGCGCCTTTTTCTACGACCCGGCGCAGGACTTCCTTCGCGTGAAGGTCAAGCCGGCCGCGAGCGAATATCACGAGTTCCTGACCTACGAGTTCACCGACCGCGAGCCTGACCGCGCCGTGCTCGCTCTGAAGTGGGAAGAGCTGCAGGTGCCCATCGCGATCATCGTGCCAGATATCGACGGCGTGTACATCGCCGAGATCCGAAAAGAGCTGAAGAACTCCAAGGGGTTCGATTGGCGCAACTGGAGCGCGGCCGCGAAGTTCGAGATCGATCACAAGAAGAATCCGCAGGAAGCCCTGGCCTGGGCGCAGGCGGCCGTCTCGGGCCAGGTCGGGATCGAGAACTTCCAGACCCTGGAGACGCTCGCGGAAGCGCAGAAGGCCAACGGCATGACGGCCGAAAGTGAAAAGACGCTCGCTCTCGCGCTCAACCATCGGACGGCCGGCCCGATCGACATTCATCTCTACGCCCGCGCACTGCTTCAGGGCGGGAAGAAGGACGAAGCGATGAAGGCCTGGCAACTCAACGCCAAACGCTACGGCAGCGAGTGGCCGGTCAACGTCGGGCTTGCGCGCGGATACTCGGCAATGGGCAACTACAAGGAAGCGCTCAAGTACGTGCGCCTCGCGATTCCGCAGGCGCCGGACGACGCCAACAAGAAGGCGCTCGAAGCCGCCTCCAAGAAGCTGGAGTCCGGGAAGGACATGAACGTCTGAGCTCTTTCGGAGCTACTCTCTTCGTGTGACACGGTTCCGAAACCGGAGAAGGATCCTCGCCGCGGCGGGGATCCTTCTTTCCGGCATTCTCGCCGCCCGCGCTGCCGCCGAGACGGCGGGCCCCTCGTCGCGGGTGGGCGGCCTCGGCTTCGCACGGGACGCGCCCCGTCGGGTGCTCCTCGCCTCCAATGAGACGGGCGCTTTTCAGCTCTACTCGTTCGACCTCGTCTCCGGACGAAAGAGCCGTCTCACCTCGCTGCCGAACGGCAAGGCGTATGGAACGATCTCACCGGACGGCCAGTGGGTTTATTTTCTGATGGATACGGGCGGCTCCGAGCTCGGGCGGTACGTCCGCGTCCCGTTCGAAGGAGGAAAACCGCAGGAGATCGATCCCGGGTCGCCTTCCGCCTCCGGCCTCGGAATCTCGTGCGATCGCGCGGGAAAATTCCTCGTCGAGGGCCTCTCGGACGCCGGGGGCTTCCGCTTTCTGCGCCTGGAGCCGGGCAGGAGCGCCGAATCGCTCTACCGGTCGGACCATGAGGCGTACGGGCCGGCGCTTTCCGCCGACGGCCGCCATCTCGCGATCGTCGAGACCGAGAGAAAGAACGACCGCCACTACGCAACCCTGATTCTCGATGCGCGGACGGGCGCGCGCGAGGCCGAACTCTGGGACGGCGAGGGAATCAGCGCCACGCACGGCCCGTGGTCGCCGAAGGAGGGAGACGAGCGAATCGTCGTGCAGTCGGACCGCGGCGGCTACTTTCGGCCCGCGATCTTCGATCTTGGGAAAAAGACCCGCACCGAGCTGCCGGTCGATCTTCCCGGCGACGTGACGGGCGAAGACTGGTCTCCCGGCGGGACCGGCGTCCTGCTCCGCCAGCACCTCGCGGGGCGCGACGCGCTGTTCGTCTTCGACCTCGAATCGCGGAGGCTCTCCCCCGTTCCGCTTCCGCCGGGGAGCGCAGGCTCGGCCTGGATCCGGCCGGACGGCAAGGTCTGGGCGCAATTCCAGAGCTCGACGATCTCTCCTCGACTGCTCGAGGTCGACAGAGAGTCGGGATCCTCGAAGACCGTCGTGTCGAGCGCGGAATTCCGCTCGGCGGCGCCGCTCAGCCAGGTCACGTTCCGCGGCGGCAACGGCGACCCGATCTCCGCATACCTGGGCGTCCCGCACCGGTCCCGGGCCAACGGCGCGGCGATCGTCTGGATCCACGGAGGCCCCCACTCCGAGGTTTCGGACGTTCTCTCGCCCGCTCTCCAGGCGTATGTCGACGCGGGGTTCGCCGTGCTCGCGCCGAACTACCACGGCTCGTCGGGATCCGGAAGAACCTTCGCCGTGTCGATCGAGGGAAACCCGATGGCTCTGGAGCTGGAGGACTTCGCCGCCGCGCGCCGGTTTCTGCTCGATCGCGGCTTCGCGCCGGCGGGGCTCGTCTTCGCCGCAGGATGGTCGTACGGAGGATTCGCGGTGCTCTCTTGCCTGACTCGCCAGCCGGCGGATTGGGCGGGAGGTTCCGCCGGCGCGGCGATCGCCGACTGGACGATGCAGTTCGAAGACGCGCGCGGCCCTCTTCGCGGCTGGACGCTGTCGCTTTTCGGCGGGAGCCCATCGGAGAAGGGCGAGCTCTACCGGGATCGCTCCCCGGTCACCCGGGCGGGAGACATTCGGGCGCCGCTCCTGATCCTGCAAGGAAGAAACGACAGCCGCACGTCCGCGCGGCAGATCGAAGCGTTCCTTCGAAAACTGGATGAAGGGGGAAAGACCTACGAGGTCAAGTGGTACGACGCCGGCCACAACTCGCTCGATTCCGGAGAGCAGGCCGACCACGTGCGCAGGACGATCGAGTTCTTCCGAAGGATCCTGATGACCACCCGATGACGGAGCTCTGTCATTCCCGCGCAAGCGGGAATCGCCCTGGTCGGGTTCTGGGAAGCGATGACGCTGGCGACCCCCGCTTTCGCGGGGGTGACGCCTCGGTCGGCGTCTACTTCGGCTCCTGAACCGTCAACGTCACCGTCGTCTGCCCGTCCGCAGGATTCGCGACGACCGTGATCGAGCGCTTCTCGTCGGCCGACTGGAGCAGCAGGACCTTGCCGCCGCCGCTCGACATCTCCATCTTGACCTGCCAGGTGGAGAACTTCGACTTGTAGAAAGCGGCGATTTTCCCCGGAGCGTCGGAGCTCTGGAACGTGACCATATGGCCCGAGGTACCCGACTGCGCTGCCGAAACCGCGCTCACGATCTTCGAGCCGGGATACACCGGCACGTCTTTGGGAAAGTCTTCCGGAAGCTTCACGGCCTCGCCGCTGACGACGGTGGAGCCGTCCGCCGTCTTGACGGTGACGTTCTTGCCTTTCGCGTCGTACGCGACCTGTTCGCCGTGCGGCCCCACGTATTCGCGATTGCGGCACGCCGCGGCCGCGAGGAGGATCGCCACGGCGATCACGAGGTTTTTCATGACTCGGATCTTATCGCGCGGACGGCTTTGGCGAACTCCGGCACGAAGGGAAACAGGTCCGCGACGACCCCGTAGGTCGCGACCTTGAAGATCGGCGCGTCGGCGTCCTTGTTGACGGCGACGATGACCTTCGAGGTCCCCATGCCCGCGAGGTGCTGGATCGCGCCCGAGATGCCGATCGCGACGTAGAGCGTGGGGGACACGACCTTCCCCGTCTGTCCGACCTGGTACTGGTGGTCGATCCACCCGGCATCCACGACCGCGCGAGACGCTCCGAGAGTCGCGCCCGCGCCGAGCGCCTCGACGAGATCCCGGATGATCGGCCAGTTCTCGGGCCCCTTGATGCCCCGCCCTCCCGACACGACGATCGTCCGCCTCCGTCACGTCGAGCTCCTTGCCGCCCGATGCCTCGATGCCCGTCACCTTCGCGCGGATCTCGAGCGAGCCGAGGTCGAGCGTCTCGACTTTCGGGGCTGCGGCGCCCGGTCGAGGCTCCGCGGGAAACACGTTCGGGCGAGTCGTCGCGATCTGAAGCTGCGATGCTCCGCAATCCACCGTCGCGCGCGCCTTGCCCGAGTAAACGGGCCGCATGCCGACGAGACGGCCACCGTCCGCACTGCAGCTCCATGACGTCCGCGAGGACGCCCGAAGAGTTTCGCGCGGCGAACCGGGGAGCGATGTCCCTTCCCATCGACGTCGCGGCGATCAGCACGGCGTCCGGGGACTCTTTTTCCTTCGCGGCCTGGAGCGCGCCCACGTAACCGCGGTTCGAATAGAGCGAAAGCTCGTCGCGGTCCGCGACATAGACGACCGAGGCCCCGTAAGCGCCGAGGTCGTTCGCGAGGCCGGCGACGCCCTTGCCCGCGATGACGGCGGCAACCGGGCCTCCCGCAAGCTTCGACGCGAGCGAGAGAGCTTCGAGCGAGGCCTTGCGGACCTTGCCTTCGCGCTGTTCGATGAAGACGAGAAACTTCATCAGATCACCTTCGCTTCTTCGCGCAGGAGACGCGCGAGCTCGCGGGCCGCTCCGGCCGGGTCCGCCGCCGCGCCCTCTGCGGAGGACTTCGGATCGCCGCCCGGGACGAAGTGGCACGGCTTGGGAGGAGGCGGAAGCTCGAGTTTCAGCGTTCGGCACGTCGGCTCGCCGGGAGAAAACGTCTTTTCGCGAATCGGCTTCTTCTTTGCCGCCATGATCCCCTTGAGCGACGCGTAGCGCGGGTCGTTCAAGCCCTTCTGCGCGGTCAGGACGCACGGCGTCGGCGATTCCACGTGCTCGTGCGCGCCTTCGATCTCCCGGTCGCACGAGACTTTCCCGTCTCCGGCCGAGAATTTCACGATGTTTCCGACGTGCGGAAACCCGAGGAGCTCGGCGACCATCGGGCCGACGAGCGATTCATCCCATCCCACGCCCTTCTGGCCGAACCAGACGAGATCGTAATTTCCTTCTTTGATGGCCTCGGCGAGCGCGCGCGCCGTCGAGAATGCGTCCAGCTCGGCGCCCTTCGGGTCGATCCACACGCCGTCGTCCGCGCCGCGCGCAAGGCACTCGCGGATGCCGGTCTTCGCCCGCTCCGGGCCCAGGGACAGAACGGTCACGGCACCGGCGCCCTTCGACTCCTTCGTCTTCAGCGCCTCTTCGAGAGCGAACTCGTCATAGGGCGAGACGATCCATTTCACGTCGCTCTCGTCGATCGACTTGCCGTCGGCGGCGACCTTGATCTTCGTTTCCGTGTCCGGGACGTACGCGACGCAAACGATGGAATTCATGCGCTCTTCACCATCCGGCGAGGGACGATATCACGGGGGGTTTTTCGAATGAATGATGCAGATACTAGGGATTGATCCCAGAGACGATGGAAAAGCCACTCGTCGAAGACACGAGGGACATCTCCCCGGCGATGAAGCCAAGCCCGGTGGGATTGTCGGTGGAGAGGGAGATGACGCGAATCTGGCCCTCTTCGAGATCCTCGACGCCCAGTTGTGCGAGAACGTCCAAGAAAAAGAGAGGTTCACCGAGAGCGAGCGCCTTCTCCGTCGAGCCCAGCAGCTGACCTCCTTGCGAGCGAACCTCGATTCGAATCAAGACGGTCCCTGCTCCCAGATTTGCGAGGAAGAGGTCGGCCCTGGACCCGAGGTGCCGTGTCGCACCAGGAAAACTCAAACCTGACAGATTTGATGAGGCCCCGGACTCCCCGATAACTGGAACGTCCGCCGACACCGTCGGCTGGTCGAGATTCAAAATTCGCGCGGAGACGATCGGGAGCCCGCTTCCGATCGGAATGATTCGATAAGCGTCGACACCAATGCCCGCCAGTGAGTCCGAGAGGCGCAGAGTCGAGGAGCCTCTGGGTTCAAGGGAAAATATCGGGCAACGGGGGCATTCCGTCGAGACCCGGGCTATTTGGCCGGCAATGGGAAAATCAGTCGGATTTGTCACCGTAATCTCCGTGTCCCAGCGTCCCAGCACCCCCACCCCGGGCAGGATGATCGAGTCTACGCCTCCAAATGGAGACGCCGGCGCAGCAACAAAGCCCGCAACGACAGACCTCGTACCGTCGGCTCTCGTAACAGCGAGCTCTCCCCAGAGCAATCCCCCGCTCGATCGCTTCGTGACGCGCACTTGGCCGCCGGTCATTTCTCCCACCGCGAGCACTCCGAGCACGTCGGGGATGAACCTCGTCTCGCCGGAAGCCAGGGAATAGGAAACGGGAAAGCCGGCCGGTTCGCCTTCGGGCGAAAAGGCCTCAACTGTCACGGCCAGAGACGAGGGGGAACTGAGAAAGTCGGGGATTACGTTCGCGATGACGAGACTGAGCGCGCGATCGGGCGGAAGGAAGAGGGTCGACTTACGGGACCCGGATGCCAAACCACCGTCCCCAAAAGTCCACTGAGGAATACCCCCCGCGAGGGGATGGGCAGCGAAGCTCACCGTCTTGCCCGCCGAAGTCTCATACGAATACGTGACCGGGTTCCAGGTTGCGCCTGAAACGACTATGCAAATGGGTGGCGGTGGAACCTCACCGCAGTCGGCTCGCAACTCGACCGCAATCGCGAGAACCGAAAAGGTGAGGAGCCCGGCGAGGAGAGCTTTCAAGCTCTCCGAGTCTAAAGCTTTTTGAGAAGCAGGCACCCGTTCGTGCCGCCGAAGCCGAAGGAGTTCGTGAGGGCGTAGCGGATCTTCGTTTCCCGCGCGACGTTGGGAACGTAGTCGAGATCGCAGTCGGGGTCGGGCTCTTCGTAGTTGATCGTCGGCGGGATGACGCCGTGCTTGACGGTCAGCGCGAGGATCCCCATCTCGAGGCCGCCGGCCGCGCCGAGGAGGTGGCCCGTCATCGATTTCGTCGACGAGATCGCGACTTTCTTCGCCCGGTCGCCGAAGACGCGCTTGACCGCGATCGTCTCGACTTTGTCGCCCAGGGGCGTCGAGGTCCCGTGCGCGTTGATGTAGTCGATCTCGTCCGCGTTGACGCCCGCGTCGTTCAGGGTGTTCTTCATGACCCGCGCGGGGCCGTCGCCGTCTTCGGACGGCGCCGAGATGTGGTACGCGTCGCCCGACATTCCGTAGCCGACGAGCTCCGCGTAGATGTCCGCGCCGCGCGCGACGGCCGCGTCCCACTCTTCGAGGATGACGACGCCGGCGCCCTCGCCGATGACGAAGCCGTCGCGCCCCTTGTCCCAGGGGCGGGACGCGCGCTGCGGCTCGTCGTTGCGCGTCGAAAGGGCGCGCATCGCCGCGAACCCGCCGACGGCGAGCGGCGTGATGACCGCCTCCGCTCCGCCGGTGATCGCCGCGTCCGCGTCGCCGTACTGGATCATGCGATACGCCTCGCCGATCGCGTGCGCGCCGGTCGTGCAGGCGGTGACGGTCGCGAGGTTCGGGCCCTTGGCCCCGTACTTGATCGAGACCTGCCCGGACGGCATGTTCGCGATGAGGCCGGGAATGAAAAACGGGGAAAACCGGTCCGGGCCGCCTTCCCACACGCGCCGGTGCTGGCTCTCGATCAGCGGCAGGCCGCCAATGCCGGACCCGATGACGACGGCGACGCGCTCGGCGTTTTCGGGCGTGACCTTGAGCCCGGAGTCTTCCATCGCGTGGTGGGTCGCCCCCATCGCGTAGTGGATGAAGGTGTCCATCTTCTTGATGTCTTTTTTGGAGACGTAGAGGGAGGGGTCGAATCCCTTCACCTCGCCCGCGATCCGCACGGGGTACTGAGACGCGTCGAACCGCGTGATCGGGCCGACGCCGGAGCGCCCCGCTTTCAGGGCCTCCCAGTTTTCACGCGTGCCGATCCCGAGCGGGGAAACCAGACCCACTCCCGTGAGAGCCACGCGGCGTGAGGGACCGCGACGAGGCATTTGCTAGGTTTTCTGCGCGTGCTTTTCGATGTAGTCGTACGCGTCCTTGACCTTCTGGATCTTCTCGGCGTCTTCGTCGGGGATCTGGATGTTGAATTCTTCTTCGAACGCCATCACGAGCTCGACCGTGTCGAGCGAGTCGGCGCCGAGGTCGTCCACGAAGGAGGCCTCCGGCGTCACCTGAGCCGCGTCCACTCCCAGCTGCTCGACGATCTTGCTCTTCACCCGATCCTGAATGCTGTCCGCCATCGCTCCTCCTCAGTTAACAGTCTCCGGAAACGCGTTCCCGCGGAAACCCGCGTATTCTACACGACGGCCTACCCCCCGCAACTCGACGGCCGGGGCCTCCGCTCAGAGCGCCGGGCCGTCGGACCCGAGAAGCTCGTGGCGGATGAGGGTTATCGGGATCGCCCCTTCCTTCAGGAACATGTCGTGGAACCGGCCGAGGTCGAAGGTCCCGGCCTGTTTGGCCTTCATCTCGTCGCGGAGCTTCACGATCATGAGCTTACCGAGTTGATAGCGGAGGTAGCCGGGATCCTGGGTCCCCCGCAGGGCCTCGACCATCGCGTTGTGTGGCGTCATGAAGGCGTTTTTCTGGAAGAAGGCGGCCGCCTCGTCGACGGTCATCCCTTCGGTATGCAACGCGATGCCCACGAGGTACCGGCAGGCCCGCTGGAGAGCGGCCTGGATCTCCGCCAGCCGGTAGCTCGGGTCGTCTCCGTGGAGCCCCTGGTCGAGCATCATCTCCTCGCAGTAGAGCGCCCACCCCTCGGAGTTGGCGCCCGACGCGAAAAGCGCGCGCACCGGATCGGGATTCAGCCGGTTGTTGAGAAACTGCGCGTAGTGCCCGGGATACACCTCGTGCGCGGAGAAGTTCGAAATCGACGGCGCCGAGAAGAACTCGAGCAGCTGCTCGGCCTGCTCGGGCTTCCACGAGGGTTCCGGGAGCGTGACGTTGAAATACGCCTGCGTCGCCTTCTCGAACGGTCCGGGCGTGTCCATCGACGCGAACGAGGTGGCGCGCGCGAATGGAGGTGTCTCCTGCACGATCGGCCGGACCTCTGACGGCAGGGTCGCGAGCCGATGCGAGACGACGAACGCGCGAAGGTCCTCGAGGCCGGCCTTCACCGCCGGGATCACCTGAGTGGCCTCCGGGTGCCGACGCGCCATCGTCTCGTACACCTCGGCCGGGGACTTCCCGGGATCGATCTTCGCAGCCGTCTCCCGGAACTGCGCGAGCAGCCGGTCGAGCTCCTTCTTTCCGATGTCCTCGAGCTTCGAAATCGGCGTCTCGACCATGTCGTCGTCGGCGAGCATGCGCCGGTAGACCTCCGCGCCGATCGCAAAATGGCCGCCCGCCTTCGGGATCAGGTCGTCTTTCAGCCACTTTTCGTAGCTCCCGATCGCCTCGATCACCCGCGCGTTCTCCTCGGCAAACGTCTTCTTCGCCGGTCCGTCGGGAACCGACGCGAAAGCGGCCGGCAGGTCGTTCCGGAAGAAGGAAATCGTGCCGGGCATCTGCTTCAAAGCAATCTCGACGGATATCTTTGGAGTCTCTTCGGGAGTCAGCATCACGCGAGCAGCGGCGAGATTGGCAAGCGAAGCTCGCTCTCGAGCGGTCGCGAGGCGCATCCGCTCGGCCAGCGGCGCGAAGTCGCGCTTGATCAACCCGTAAATCGCGGCGGTCGGCAGATAGGAACCCGGATTCACGCGGGCCGTCTTCCATTCCGTTTCGCGGAGGACCTGGCCGTCGATGCACGCGAGCAACCATTCCCGATCCGTCTCCTCCCGGGGCGAGAGAGTCCGCGCGTCGATCGATGAGAACGTTTTTTTCCATGCGAGCGCTCCGGCGAGACGCCGGCGACCGCCCTCGGCGGACCGGTCCGTGACGCTCTCGTCGTAACGATGCTCCCCTGCCTCCGTGGCGCGCTCGGGATGGAGGCGGAAGTCCTCCTGGACAAACCGGTTCACCTCTTCCCGGAACGCGGTGTCTCCGGAGCCGGCCACCGGGACCGGCGACTCGGCCACGACGGCCGGGGGAGCGGCCGCCATCGAAACGGCCAGAACGGCAAACGGAATCCACAGCTTCGGCATCGTCGGTCTCCTCACATGTACAGCCCGCCGGACACGTTCAGCACGTGGCCGGTGACGTACGACGCGTCGTCGGACGCGAGAAACGCGATGGCCGCCGCGATGTCGTCGGGCGTTCCGAGCCGCTGCAGCGGGAATCTGGGATTCGAGCGTCTGTTTCGCCGCGTCGGTCATCTTCTCGGTCATCGAGGTCGCGATGTAGCCCGGCGCGACGGCGTTGATCGTGATGTTGCGCGACCCCACTTCGCGCGCGAGCGACTTCGTCAGGCCCACGAGGCCAGCTTTCGCGGACGCGTAGTTCGCCTGGCCCGCGTTGCCCATGAGCCCGACGACCGAGGTCACGTTGACGATCCGCCCGAAACGGTTCCGCACCATCGCCTTCACGGCGGCCTGCGAGAGAAGAAAGGCGCCCGTCAGGTTCGTCGCGAGCACGCGGTCCCACGAATCCCGGCTCATCCGGAGGATCAGGTTGTCCTCCGTGATTCCCGCGTTGTTGACGAGCACGTCGAGCCGGCCGTGCTTCTCGAGAAGAGACTTCATGCCGGCGGCGATCGACTCGGCGCTCGCGACGTCGAGCGTGAGCGCCTCCGCCGAGCCGCCATCGGCGGCGATCCGCGCGACGAGCGCGGAGAGCTTCTCGGCTGTTCGCGCCGCGCAGATCGTCGTTGCGCCTTCGCGCGCGAAACGGACGGCGATCGCCTCGCCGATCCCCTGCGAAGCGCCCGTGACGAGCGCGATCTTGCCTTTCAGACGCATGAAGCCCTCCCGATGCGCGGGAGCTTACCAGATGAATTCGCTCGCGGCGACCGACGCAGGCCTTGGCGCCCAGCAGGGGCGAGGCGAGCGAAAGCACGAGAGCGGCCGGGGCCAACGCGCCGGCGCAGGCTGGTCTCTGAGATCCCGAGGGAAAGCGAACTGCGGCCGAGGGTCGAAGAGACTTGCCGAGACCGGCGCTGGAGCCTCGGCCGCGATCGAGCGCGAGCGCTCGCTCTGTTATGATCCCGCTTCGCGATGTCGAGCTCTGCAGCGCCCCGGTTGGAATCTTTCATCGGGGGAAAGTTCGAGCCGGCAAGCGGACCGTTTCACGACGACATCAATCCCTCCGACCGTTCCGACGTGATCGCCCTCGTGCCCGCGGGAGCTCCCGAAGACGCGGCGCGGGCGGCGCGGGCGGCCGAAAACGCTTTCGAAGCCTGGAGGGAGCGGTCCGGGCCCCAGCGCGCCGACGCGCTCGGCCGATGGGCGGACGCGATCCACGCGCGGCGCGAAGAGATGGCCTCCGCGATGTCGCGCGAGGTCGGCAAACCGATCACCGAGGCCCGCGGCGAGGTCGCGCGCTGCACGACGATCCTCCGCTATTACGCCGGCGAAGCGGTCCGCGCGTCGGGCGACGTCATCCCCGCGCAATCGCCCGGGGCGCTGCAGTTCACGCTTCGCGAGCCGCTCGGCGTCGTCGCGCTCGTCACCCCCTGGAACTTCCCCCTCGCGATCCCGCTGTGGAAGGCGGCGCCCGCGCTCGCGTTCGGCAACACGGTCGTCCTGAAGCCGGCCGAAGCGTCCTCGAAGATGGCGTCGCTGCTCGCCGAAACGGCCCTTGCCGCGGAGCTTCCCGCCGGAGTCTTCAACGTGCTGCTCGGCTCCGGGGCCGTCGTCGGCAAGGCGCTGCTCGCGGAACCCGGCGTCCGCGCCGTGAGCTTCACGGGATCCGGGACGGTCGGCGCGTCCGTCGCCGCGGCCGCGGCGGCGCGCAACATCCGCTATCAAACCGAAATGGGCGGGAAAAACGTCGTCATCGTCGCCGAGGACGCGGACCTCGACCTCGCGGCCACGCTCACGGCGTCCGGCGCGATGCGCTACGCGGGACAGAAATGCACGGCGACCAGCCGGGCGGTCGTCTCCCGGAAAATCGAACAGAGCTTCCTCGCGAAGCTCCGCGAAAAGATCGAGGCGCTGCCGCTCGGGCCGGTCGACGACCCCGCCGCCGCGATCGGGCCGCTCATCAACGCGGAAGCCCACTCTTCCGTCCGCGAGGCGCTCCGCCGCGAGGGGCGCGAGAAGATCTGGGGCGGCAAACTCCCGGAGGACGCCCGATTCGCGAAGGGGTTCTACAGCGCGCCGGCGCTCGTCCTGCAGCCCGAGCCCGATTCGGAAATTGCCCGCGAGGAGCTCTTCGGCCCGGTCCTCGCGACGTTTTCCGCCGGCGACCTCGAGGAAGCCATCGAGATCGCAAACCGCACCCGTTACGGCTTGAGCGCGTCGATCTTCACGCGCGATCTGCCGACGGCCTTCCGCTTCGTCCGGAAGATCGAGGCGGGTCTCGTGCGAGTCAACGGCGACACGACCGGCGTCGATCCCCATGCGCCGTTCGGCGGAATGAAGGGCTCCAGCTCCGGAAGCCGCGAGCAGGGCCCCGCGGCGCGGGAGTTCTACACGGAAATCAAGACGGTTCAGATCCAGCCATGACCCCGCTTCCCGAAGCGGTCCGCGTCGTCGATTCCCACACCGAGGGAGAGCCCACTCGAGTCGTGATCTCGGGGTGGCCGCAGCCGGAGGGCAAGACGATGGCGGATCGCCGCGCCGACATGAAGGCGAGGTTCGACCTGTATCGGCGAGCCGTGATCTGCGAGCCGCGGGGCCACGAGGCGGTCGTCGGCGCGCTGCTCACTCCCCCGGTGAACGACGGCTCCCTCACGGGCGTCGTCTTCTTCGACAACGCCGCGTACCTGGGAATGTGCGGGCACGGCTCGATCGGCGTCGTCCGAACGCTGGAGCACCTCGGCCGGATCGGCCCGGGCCCGGTCTCCCTCGACACGCCGGCGGGAACGATCCGCGCGCAGCTCGACGCCGACGGGTCGGTCGAGATCGAAAACGTTCCCGCGAAGTGCCACAAGCGCGGAGTGACCGTGGAAGTCCCGGGCGTCGGAAGCGTGACGGGAGACGTCGCGTACGGAGGCAACTGGTTCTTCCTCACCGAGCTGCCGGCCGACCTTCGGATGTCCAACGTCGAGGAATTGACGCGCGTGACGAAGGCGATTTCGTCGGCATTGCGCGCGGAGAGCATCACCGGATCCGCAGGAGAAGAGATCGACCACGTCATCCTGTTCGGAAAGGCGGATCGGCCCGACGCCGACGCGAAGAACTTCGTGCTCTGTCCGGGCGCCGCCTACGACCGCTCGCCGTGCGGCACGGGGACATCGGCCACGATGGCCATCCGCTATGCGAAGGGGCTACTCGCGCCGGACGCGAAGTGGCGGCAGGAAAGCATCACGGGCAGCGTCTTCACCGGCTGGCTCGCGCGGCGCGGCGCCGACCTGATCCCGCACATCCGGGGCACGGCGTACATCACGGGCGACTCCACCCTGTATTTCGACCCGCGCGACCCGTTCCTGCTGGGAATCCCGCAGGGGTGAGCGCCTCCGCCGACGCCATCGTCGTCGGGGCGGGAATCGTGGGAGCCGCCACGGCCGAGGCCCTCGCGCGGGAGGGGATGCGCGTCACGATTCTGGACTCCCGCTTCGCCGCGGCAGGCACGACCGCCGCGGGAATGGGTCACCTCGTCGCGATGGACGATTCTGAGGCCCAGCTCTCGCTGACCGACTACTCCAACCGACTGTGGCGCTCGCTCGCGAAGGAGCTTCCCCCCTCGAACGAATACGATCCGTGCGGAACGCTCTGGATCGCGGAGGACGCGGAGCAGCTGGACGCCGTCGAGAAGAAACGACTCGCCTACTCGCGCGCCGGGATCGCCGCGGAGAGCGTGGATGCGGCCGGCCTCGCCGCTCTCGAGCCGAATCTCCGACCGGGACTCGGCGGGGCGCTTCGGATTCCGGGAGACGCGGTCCTCTATCCCCCCGCGGCCACCCTCGTCCTTCTGGCGCGGGCCCGGGAGCTCGGCGCGAGGCTTCGCGAAGGCTGCCGCGTCGATTCCCTGTCGGCAAACGCCGTTTCGGCGGACGGCGAAACGCTTCGGGCGGCAGTCGTCGTCAACGCCGCGGGCGCAGAAGCCGGTCGCCTGACTCCCGAGCTCCCAATCGTCCCGCGCAAGGGACACCTCGTCATCACCGACCGCTTCCCCGGTTTTTGCCGGCACCAAATCGTCGAGCTCGGATACCTGGCATCTGCCCACTCGATCTCAGGATCTTCCGTCGCATTCAACGTCCAGCCGCGAAAGACGGGCCAGATTCTGATCGGGTCCTCGCGAGAAATGGCGGGATGGGACGCCGCCATCAATCCTCCGCTCGTCCGCCAGATGCTGGCGCGCGCGATCGATTTCCTTCCGGGCCTGCGCCGGATGACGGCGATCCGCACGTGGACGGGGTTTCGGCCGGCGACTCCCGACAAGCTTCCGCTGATCGGCCGCTGGCCCGGTACTCCGGGGCTCTGGATCGCCGCCGGCCACGAGGGTCTGGGAATCACGACTTCGCTCGGCACGGCTGCCCTTCTTGCCGACCTGATTCTCGGGCGGGCTCCGGCGATCGACGCCGCGCCCTTTGATCCCTCGAGAATCCAATGAGCGATTTCGACATTTCGATCAACGGACGGAAGCTCCGGGTCGCCCCCGGCTCGACCGCCGCGGCGGCGCTCTGGAACGCAGGCGAGACCGCGTTTCGGACTTCGGTCACGGGCACTCCCCGGGGTCCCCTCTGCGCGATGGGAACGTGCTTCGAGTGCCGGGCGACGATCGACGGGGTCGAGCACCGGCGGTCGTGCCTCGACTCCGGCGCGCCGTCGGAGAAGCTCGAGAGCGAGAACGATCGCTTCGACATCGCCGTCGTCGGAGCCGGGACCCGCCGGAATCGCCGCCGCCGTCTCCGCGTCGGAGGCGGGCAAGCGCGTCGTCGTTCTCGATTCCGGGGCGCGAGCGGGAGGACAGATCTGGCGGGGCGGTTCCCGCGCGACCGCTGCCGCCCGCGGCCGCGAAATGGCTCGACGCCCTCGAACGCTCCCGAGCCGTCGTCGTGCCGGGCGCCGACGTCCTCGCGATCTCGCCCGGATTCCGGATCGCGGTTCAACGGGGAAGCGAAGCCGTCGCGCTCGCGGCGGAACGCGTCGTGCTCGCAAGCGGCGCGCGCGAACGGTTCCTGCCGTTTCCCGGCTGGACGCTTCCGAACGTCTTCGGGATCGGCGGCGCGCAGGCGCTCGCGAAATCGGGGGCGTCGTTCCGGGGTAAGCGCGTCGTCCTCGCGGGCTCGGGACCGCTGCTGCTTCCCGCCGCAGCGACGCTTTCCAAAGGCGGAGCGAACGTCGTTCTCGTCGCCGAACAGGCCCCCGCCGCGCGGGTCGCGCTCTTCGCCGCGGGTCTCTGGCGCTCGCCGCGCCTGTGGGCCGACGCGGCGCGCTACCGACGGGCTTTCGCGCCGGCCCGGTATGCCACGGGGACCTGGGCCGTCGAGGCCCGCGGAGACGACCGGATTTCCGAGGTCGTCCTGACGAACGGGCGCCGCCGCTGGACGGAACGCTGCGACGTGCTCTGCACCGGGTACGGCCTCGTCCCGAACACGGAGCTCGCGCGCCTGCTCGGGTGCGAGATGGACGGAGAGGCCGTCGCCGTCGACGCGCGGCAGGAAACGTCGGTCCGCGGAGTTTTCTGCGCCGGGGAGCCGACCGGAATCGGAGGCGTCGACCTCGCGATCCTCGAGGGCGAGATCGCCGGAGCCTGCGCCGCGGGCGAGGGTCAGCCCGCGGACCTGCAGATCGCTGCTCGGCGGCGCCTCCGCGGCTACGCCGCGAGGCTCGATCGCGCCTTCCGGCTGCGCCGCGAGCTTCGCGGGATGGCTTCTCCCGACACGATCGTCTGCCGGTGCGAGGACGTTCGCCTCGGCGAGCTCGATCCCTCCTGGTCTCCCCGCCAGGCGAAGCTCTACACGCGCGCCGGCATGGGGCCCTGCCAGGGACGGGTCTGCGGACCCGCGCTCGCGTTCCACTTCGGCTGGGGGCCGGACCGGGTGCAATTTCCCGTCTTCCCCGCGTCGATCGGAGCGATGATCGAGACTCTGGATTCCGAACCTCGAAAGAAGGAGAACGAATGAAGAAAACCGACTGGCACGGAGTCCTCCCCGCGATCACGACGCCATTTCGCGAGGACCTCTCGATCGATTTCGATTCGCTCCAGCGCCACGTGTCGTGGCTGATCGAGAACGGCTGCCGCGGCGCGGTCGCGCTCGGCTCGCTCGGCGAATCGGCGACGCTCGCCTTCGACGAGAAGGTCGAGATCCTGAAGGCCTGCCGCCGGGCCGCGGGGGCCGGGTTCGTCGTCGCGGGAATCGCGGGCCTGTCGACCTCCGAGTGCGTGTCGCTCGCCCGCGCGGCGGAATCCGCCGGATGCGACGGCCTGATGGCGCTTCCGCCGTACGTCTACCGGGGCGACTGGCGGGAGACGGAGGCTCACTACTCGGCGGTCATCGCCGCGACGCCGCTCTCCTGCATGCTGTACAACAACCCGATCGCGTACGGGACCGACGTGACGCCCGACCAGATGGGCCTCCTGTCGGCGAAGCATCCGAACCTGCACTCGGTGAAGGAATCGAGCGGCGACGTGCGGCGCGTCACGGGAATCCGGGAGGTCCTGGCGGACCGCCTCGCGATTTTCATCGGCGTCGACGACCTGATCGTCGAGGGGATCGCGGCCGGCGCCGTCGGATGGATCGCCGGCCTCGTGAACGCGTTTCCGGCCGAATCCGTCCTGCTGTTCGATCTCGCGCGCGACGGCAAGGCGGAAGAAGCCCGGCGCCTCTACGAGTGGTTCCTGCCGCTGCTGCGCCTCGACGTCGTGCCGAAGTTCGTCCAGCTGATCAAGCTCGTGCAGCAGGAGGTCGGCCGCGGCAGCGAGCGCGTGCGCCCGCCGCGGCTGCAGATCGTCGGGAGACGAGCGGGAAGCGACGTTCGAAGTCATTCGAACGGCGCTGCGTACACGGGGAACGCTGTAGAAAACTCCTCGCCGAGGTTCGCGAGATGGCCTCCGAGATCCCGAGGGAAAGCGAATTGCGGCCGAGGGTCGAGGAGAATTATCGAGCGGACCTCTGGCGAGGTGCTCCCCGCATCGCCCTTTCGACGTCCGCGATTTCGCGCGGCGCGCCGCAGGACAGGCATTCCATGCCGCCGGGCGTGACGAGCACGTCGTCCTCGATCCGCACGCCGATCCCCCGCCATTTCGGGTCGACGCCTTCCGCGTCGCCCGGAATGTAGATTCCCGGCTCGACGGTCAGCGCCATCCCGGGCGCGAGCTTCGTCTGCGCCATCGAGTACCGCTCGAGGCGCGGCGCGTCCGGGTTCGAAAAGCCGTAGCTGCCGACGTCGTGGACGTTCATTCCGAGCCAGTGAGACGACCCGTGCGGGTAGAACTTCGCGTAGGACCGTTTCTGGATGATCTCGGCGCGGTCGCCCTTCAGAACTCCGAGCTTCAGGAGCCCGTCGACGACGACATCGACGGTCGCGTCGTGCACCTCGTGGAACGCGGCGCCGGGCCGGACGCGGGCGAATCCCGCTTTCTGCGCTTCGAGCACGATCTGATAGATCGCCCTCTGCTCCGGAGAGAAGGAGCCGGAGACCGGATACGTCCGGGTCACGTCGGCCGCGTACATCTGGTACTCGCACGCCGAGTCGTTGACGATCACGTCGCCGGCGTTCATCCGCCGTTCGTTCTTCTCGTAGTGGAGGATCACGGAGTTGGGGCCCGAGGCCACGATCGGCGGATACGCGTTTCGCGCGGCGCCGCCCGACGTGCACACGTTTTCGAACGCCGCCTGGACGGCGTACTCGGGCGCTCCGGGCCGGGCCGCCCGCATCGCCGCGAGGTGAGCGCCGACGGAGAGCTCCGCGGCCCGCCGGAGGAACGCCTGCTCCGCAGGGTCTTTGACGAGGCGAGCCTGGTGGAGCACGGGCCCCACGTCGGCGGCGGGGCGAAGCTCGGTCGACTGAGCGTCCCGAGCGCGCCACTGAGCCAGGAGCCGCTCGCGGAACGGCTGTGTCGCCGCCGTCGCCGTAGCAGAGCGTCCGCGCCGCGCTCGTGAGCTTCGGCAGTTCCTTCCAGAAGTCGTCGACGGGATACGCCTCCTCCGCGCCGAAGTCCTTCTTCGCGCCGTCGACCCCCGCGCGCCAGCCGGTCCACTGCTCCTGCGCGAAGTCGCGCGGACGGACGAAAAGCAGGTAGCGCTTTCCGGGGGCCGCGCCCGGAACGAAGACCGCGACGGCATCCGGCTCGGTGAGCCCGGTCAGGTACCAGAAGTCAGAGCTCTGCCGGTAGAGAACGTCCACCTCCTCCGAACCGGACGGGGCGGCGTGAAGGACCGCGATCGACCCGGCCGGAAGCCGGGAGAGGAATGCGTCCCGGTGCGCCGCGAAGAACTCGGGCCCCGGCGCTGCGACGGGAGGGGGCGCGCCGGCCGCGAGGGCGAGTACGAGACCGAGTCCGAGCATCACTTATCCTCCGCTTTCTTCCGCTAGCCGAGCTTTCCCAGGTCCTCCGCCTTCCCGATCGAGACGACGGAGACTTCTTTGCGAATGCGTTTCACGAGCCCGGCCAGCACGCCGCCCGGGCCGAGCTCGAGCGCGGACGTCGCCCCCATCGCGGCGATCTTCTCGATCGATTCGACCCAGCGCACGGCCGAGGCGACCTGCCGCCCGAGCGCCGCGCGGATCTCGCCCGAGTTCGCCGCCGGCGCGGCGTCGACGTTCGTGACGACCGGAAACCGCGGGTCGGCGATCGCGAGATCGTCGAGCTTCGGCGCAAGCCTGTCCGCCGCGGGCTGCATCAGCGCGCAGTGGAACGGGGCCGAGACGGAAAGCGGCATGACCTTGCGCGCGCCGCGCTGCCGGCACAGGTCGGACGCGTTCGCGACCCCCTCGGCGTGGCCGGCGATGACGGTCTGCTCCGGAGAATTGAAGTTCGCGGGCGAGACGATTTTCCCCGTCGCGAGCGCAGCCTCTTCGCAGGCGGACGCGACGAGGCCGGGAGCGAGCCCGAGGACGGCCGCCATCGCGCCGACGCCTTCGGGCACCGCCTCCTGCATGAATTGCCCGCGCTCGTGGACGATGCGAACGGCGTCTGAAAAGGCGAACGCCCCCGCGGCAACGCCCGCCGAATATTCGCCGAGAGAATGGCCCGCGGCGGCGACGACGTCCGAAAGCGCGTTCAAATGCCTCGCCCGGACGGTCTCGAGGACGGCGATCGAATGCGTCAGGATCGCGGGCTGCGTGTTCGCCGTGCGACGCAGCTCGTCCTCCGGACCCTCGAAGCAGATCTTCGAGATCGAATACCCGAGCGCGGAGTCCGCCTCGTCGAACACTTTCTTCGCTTCCGGAAAGGCGTCGCACAGATCCTTGCCCATCCCGACGTACTGCGAACCCTGGCCGGGGAAAAGAAGAGCGATCATTACCAGCGCAGCAGCGCGGCGCCCCACGTGAGGCCGGCGCCGAACGCGGTCAGCAGCACGAGGTCGCCGGTCTTCACGAGCTTGCGGTCGACGCACTCGTCGAGCGCGATCGGAATGGACGCGGCCGACGTGTTTCCGTAGTGCTCGATGTTCTTGTACACCTTGGTCTTGTCGATCTTCAGCTGCTTGCCGACGGCGTCGATGATCCGCTCGTTGGCCTGGTGCGGAATGAAAAGCTGGATGTCCTCGTGCGTGAAGCCCTGTTCCTCGAGAACCTCCTCGGAGACGTCCGCCATCGCGCGGACCGCGATCTTGAACGTCTCGTTGCCCTTCATCTTGATGAACGGCAGGCGCTCTTCGATCGACTTCGCGTCGTTGGCGGGCCGGGACGAACCGCCCCCCGGCATGCAGATGAAATCCCCGAACTCGCCGTTGGATTTCATCGACGTTCCCAGAATGCCGTGGTCGCCGCGCGTGGCCTGGAGCACGACGGCTCCGGCGCCGTCGCCGAAGAGCACGCACGTTCCACGATCTGTCCAGTCGACGTAGCGCGACAGGATTTCGCCGCCGACGAGGAGCACGGTTTCCGCTTTGCCCGATTGGATGAGGCCGTCGGCCAGGTGCATGCCGTAGAGAAAGCCGGTGCAGGCGGCCGAGAGGTCCGACGCCGCGGCTTTTTTCGCCCCGATGTTCTGCTGCACGAGACACGCCGTCGAGGGGAACAGCATGTCGGAGGACACGGTTCCCACCAGGACCATGTCGACCTCCGACGCCGCGACGCCGGAACTTTCTAGAGCTTTCGCCGCGGCAGCCGTCGCGAGGTCCGAGAATTTCTGGCCCGGCTCGACGATGTGGCGCTCCTTGATGCCGGTCCGGGTCGTGATCCAGTCGTCGGAGGTCTCGACGATTTTCTCCAGATCCGCGTTCGTGAGGAGTTTGTCGGGGACGCACGATCCCGTGCCGATGATTTTCGCTCGAAGCATTCTTCCTCCAGCGCCTCAGCGCGAGAGCATCGTCTTTTCCTTGACGTGCAGTTCCGCGATCGACTCCTGGATCCTCTCCGACAGCCGCTTCCGGGAAAACTCGCCGGCCATCCGAATCGCGTTCTTGACCGCCTTCGCCGAAGACCGCCCGTGCCCGATGATGCAGCACTTCTTGAGCCCCAGCAGCGGCGCGCCGCCGTATTCGGAGTAGTCGATCCGGGCCTTGAACGCGCGAAACGCGGATTTCGAGAGAAGAAACCCGACCGAGGCCCTGACCGACCTCGTGATTTCTTCCCGAAGCGACTTTTCGATCATCTCGCCAAGAGACTCCGACGCCTTGAGAAGCACGTTCCCGGTGAAGCCGTCGGTCACGATGACGTCGCAGCGCCCGTTGAAAACGTCGCTTCCCTCGACGTTTCCGACGAAGTTCAGGCCCGTCTCCTTCAGGACCTTGAAGGCTTCCTTCGTGCGGTCCGTTCCCTTCGTGTCTTCCTCGCCGATCGACATGAGACCGATCCGGGGTTTTTCGATCCCGAACAGGAGCTGCGCGTAGAGGTGCCCCATGACCGCGAACTCGCGGAAGTGCTGGTTCTTGCATTCGAGGTTCGCTCCGACGTCCAGGAGCATGCAGAACCCGGAAACGCTCGGCACGATCGCCGCGAGAGCGGGCCGGTCGACGCCTTCGATCGTCCCGATCACCATTTTTGCGGAAACCATGGCCGCCCCGGTGTGTCCGGCCGAGACCAGCCCGTCGGCCCGTCCCTCGCGCACAAGGTTGGCCGCGACCCGGATCGAAGAATTCCTTTTCTGCCGAATCGGCGCCGTGGCCGCGTCGCTCATCTCGATGACGTCGGGAGCCTCCACGATCTCGATCTCGGGCGGAACGGATCCGTTTCGCTTCTTCAGGAGCGCTTCCACCGGCGCCGTCTTGCCGACGAGGATCGTCGACAAACCGAACTCGCGGAGCGCGGCGAGAGCGCCGTCCACCGTGACTTCGGGCGCATGGTCCCCTCCCATGGCATCTACCGCAATCTTCATGAGATACCCGGGTTCTCCGGGAGGGCCATTATACGTGCTTGATGTCGATGACTTCCTTGCCCTTGTAATGCCCGCAGTGGGGACAGACCCGGTGAGGCATCTTGGGCTCGTGACAGTTCGGGCACTCGGAGAGCGACGGAGCCGTCAGAAAATCGTGGGCTCGCCGTTTGTCGCGGCGAGCCTTGCTGTGGCGGTGTTTGGGATTCGGCATCGTGACCTCTCTTGCAGTTACTTGAAATTCTTCAGGACTTCGAGCCTGGGGTCGCCCGCCTTCTCGGCGCACGCGCACGTTCCCATGTTCAAATCCGTCCCGCAGCTCGGACACAGTCCCCGGCAGGCCTCCCGGCAGAGCGGCTTCATCGGGAGCGCGATCAAGACCTGCTCCCGCGCGATCTCTTCCAGCGGAAGCACCGGTTCGTCGAAAAACACCACGTCGAGATCGTCGCCGGAAATCTCGACTTCCTCTTCCGGCGCCGCGGCGGCGCGGCCCGGGCGCGCCGGCTTCGCCTCGGACGGCGGCGCGGGGCGCTTGCGGAGCCGCAGCCGGACCGGAAGGCTCTGCTCGAACGGGTACGCCGCGAGACAGCGGCCGCATTCGAGCTCTCCGGAATAGGAGAGGTCCGCATCGAGGAGGTACTCGTCGTCGACGGCTGTCACCTCGCCCGACATCGAGATCGGCGAAAGGGAAACCAGGGGCTCTCCGACGATCTCGACCGGCAGGGTCAGGACCTCGTCGGAGAACTGAAACGGCGCCTCTTTCGCGCCCTCGAGTTGAATTCGCGGACCGCTCATTGGAACTGCCAAAGATAAGAAAACTCGGCCGAAGTGTCAAATCGAGGGGGTTCGGCGGCCCGCGGACTAGAATGCCCCCGAATGAGGGTTGGAATCGACGCGCGCGCTCTCCTGACCCAGAGAACCGGAATCGGCGTGTACACGGAGAACATCGCCCGGAATCTCGCGGGCCGCGAGGGAATGGAAATCGACCTGTTTACGCCGCGGGAGGTGACTCCGAGACCCGACTTCCCGCAGGGCGTCCGGTTCGTGCCCGACGCACACAAGTTCGGAACTGTCTGGATCCAAACGCACCTTCCGCGCCGCCTCGACGAGGCCCGTTCCGAGGTGCTGCTCGCGGCGCTCACGATCTCTCCGGCACGAGTCTCCGTTCCGGCCGTGTCCGTCGTCCACGACCTGACTCCCCTGTCGCATCCCGAGTGGCATCGGAAAAAGGTCGTCGTCGCATTCCTGCCCTGGATCGAGCGAACGCTCGACCGGGCGGCACGGGTCATCGCGGTTTCGGAAGCGACCGCGCAGGACCTGAGAGAGCGATTTCCCGAGGTTTCCGGAAAAATCACGGTCGTCCCCCACGGCGTGCAGCCGACCTTTCGCCCGCCGGCGGACCCGGCCGAGGCGGACGCAACGCGGGCCGAGTACGCCCGCTCGCGGAAGTACATCCTCTATCTCGGGACGCTCGAGCCTCGAAAAAACCTCCTGCGGCTCGTCTCCGCGTGCGAGCGCCTCTGGCGCGAAAAGCGCTCGCGCCCCGATCTCCTGCTGGCGGGCGGCGCCGGCTGGCGCTCCGCTCCGCTGCTCGAGAGAATCGCGCGGTCGCCGTTTCGGGACAAGATCCACCGGGTCGGCTACGTCGATCCCGACGACGCCCCGCGGCTGTATCGGGCCGCGGAAGTCTTCTGCTATCCGTCGATCGAGGAGGGGTTCGGGCTTCCCGTTCTCGAGGCGATGGCGTGCGGCGTTCCGGTCGTCGTCTCCACGGCCGCGGCCCTGCAGGAGACCGCCGGCGGCGCCGCGCTCTCGGCGCCCGCCGACGACGACGCGCTCCTCGCCGAGGCGATCGCCCGCGTGCTCGAGGAGCCGAATCTCCGACAGGATCGGGTCGCGCGCGGCCTCGCGCGAGCGGCGAAGTTTCGCTGGGAGGACAGCGCCCGCCGGACGGCGGAGGTGCTGCGGCTCGCGTGCGGCGAACGGTGAGCGACCGGAAACCGGAAATCGGCCTCGACGCGAGAAAGGCGAAGGATTTCGGGATCGGAACTTACACGCGCGAGCTCGTCGCCGCGATCGCCGAGAGCAAGGAGGCCGAAGATTTTCGCTTCGTCCTGTTCATCCGCGGTGAGGACCGCGAGCTCTTTTCCGGGTTGCCGGGAAATTTCTCGTTCGAGACCGCAAACTTCCCCGGGTACTCGCTCTCCGAGCTGACGTCCTTTGCGCGGCTCGTGAGGCGCCGCCGTCTCGCGCTCTTCCACGCGCTTCACTACGTGCTTCCGCCGTTCCTCGCGACAAGGTCTGTCGTGACGGTCCACGACCTGATCCATCTCGACCCGAGACTCTCGAGTCGGTCGTGGGCGTACCCGTACGCCCGTTTCATGCTCGGGAGCTCGCTCTCACGGGCGCGCGCCGTGATCACCGGATCGAACGCCTCGCGGCAAAGCATCGTCGAGCGCTTCCCCGCGGCCGCCGGAAAGATCGCGGTCGTGCCGCACGGGGTGGCGGAGGAATTCCGCCCCGGACCCGACCCGGAAGGTCTCGCCGGGCTTTCGCGAAGATACGACCTGCCGCAGCGCTACGCGCTTTTCCTCGGGGGAGACCGGCCGCACAAGAACCTCCTTCGCGTCCTCGAGGCATTCCTTCTCGCCGTGCGCGACGGCGACGGCCTCGGGCTCGTTCTCGCCGGACCCCTGCCGCGCGACGCGCGAGTCCGGAAGCTTCTCGCCGCGCCCGAGCTCTCCGGCCGGACGCGGATCCTCGGGGTCGTGCCGCAGAAGGACCTTCCGGGGCTTTACCGCGGCGCCGTCGTCTTTCTCTGCCCGACGCTCGAGGAGGGGTTCGGACTTCCGGCGCTGGAGGCCATGGGTTCGGGAACTCCGGTCATTGCGTCCGCGATCCCGGTCTGGCGCGAGACGTGCGGAGACGCCGCTCTTCTCGTCGAGCCGCGGGATCCGCGCGCGATCGCCGCGGCCATCGCGCGGGTCGCGGGCTCTCCGGAGGAGCGGGTACGGCTTCGCGACCTCGGTCTGCAACGCGCCGCCCGGTTTTCGTGGCGGGAGACAGCGAAGAAGACGGCGGAGATCTACGGAAAGGCCCTGCGGGAGGGGACGCGGTGAGAACGGCCGTCGTGCACGACTGGCTGACGGGAATGCGAGGCGGCGAGCTCGTGCTCGAAGAGATTCTCTCGCTCGTGCCCGAGCCGACGATTTTCACGCTGTTCCATTTTCCCGGAACGGTCTCCCGAAAGATCGAATCGTTCCCGATCGTCACGTCGTTCCTGCAGAAGCTGCCCGTCGGGCCGTCGAACTACCGAAACTTTCTGCCGCTGTTTCCGCGCGCCGTCGAATCGTTCGACCTCTCCGGGTACGACCTCGTCGTTTCCTCGTCGCACTGCGTCGCGAAGGGCGCGCGCAGCGGCCGCGCTCCCCACTTGTGCTACTGCTACACACCGGTTCGCTATGCCTACGACCAGTTCGACGCGTATTTCCACCGGGGAGAGACGCGCCTGTACGGGCTGAAGAAGCTTGCGATCGCGCGGCTCCGCCGCTGGGACGTGCGGACCGCGGCGCGCGTGGGCCGTTTCGTCGCGATCTCGTCCCGCGTCTCGCGCCGGATCGCCGACGCGTACGGACGCGAGTCCGCCGTGGTTTTCCCGCCCGTCGACCTGGATTTCTACACGCCGGGCGGGCAGGCCGACGGCGGGTACGCCCTCTGCGTGAACGCCCTCGTCCCGTACAAACGCCTCGACCGGGCGATCGAGTGGTCGAACCGGACGAAATTTCCCCTGCGAGTCGTCGGCTCGGGCCCCGAAGAGAAACGCCTCCGCGCTCTGGCGTCGAGCTCCGTTTCCTTCGAAAGAGGGCTTTCGAGAGAGGACTTGCGAGAACGCTACCGAAAATGTGCTTTTTTTCTCCAACCGGGCGAGGAAGACTTCGGCATCGCCTCGGTCGAGGCTCAGGCCTGCGGCCGCCCCGTCGTCGCCCTGGCCCGCGGAGGGGTTCTCGACGTCGTGACTTCCCCCGACCAGGGAGCTCTCTTCGAGTCCGACTCCGCGGACCAGATTTTGCGGGCGATTGACTCTCTGAGCCGCGTGGGCTTTAATTCCTCGGGCGCCCGAAAAAACGCGGAGCGCTTTTCGAAAGAACGGTTTCGCAGGGACTTCAGCCGGGAGCTTCAGGCGACGACTTCATGATCAAGCAAAACGCCCGAAAGCAGGCCTCGCTTCTGATCGCCGCGGATCTCTTCGCGACGTTTCTCGCGCTCGCCGCCGCATGGTTCCTGCGATTCCAGTTTCAAATCGTCCCGGTCACCAAGGGCGTCCCGGAGTCGTCCGCGTACTGGCGCCTGCTGCCGATCCTCGCGATCCTCTGGCCGGTCGTGTACTCGTTCCACGGGTTGTATCGGCCGCGGCGGGGGCGCTCCCGCTCGGAAGAAGCGTTCGTGATCTTCAGCGCGACGGCGCTCGCCGTCGTTCTGCTCGCCGGCATCGCGACCTTCTACCGCGACTTTTCGTACTCGCGCCTCGTTCTGGTGATCTTCTTTCTCTGCGACGTCCCGTTCGTCGTGGCGGCGAGGCTCATCGTGAGAGCCCGGTGGGAATCGAACTGGCGCCGCGGGATCGGCGTCAAGCGCGCGGTCATCGTCGGGGCGGGGCGGCTCGGCCGCTCCGTCGTCGATCGGCTCGTCGATCACCCGGAGGCCGGCATGAGCGCGCTCGCGCTGCTCGACGACGACGCGACGCTGCTCGGCCGCTCCTACCAGGGAGTTCAGATCGCGGGCCCGACGGCGGATTCCGCCTCGTGGATCTCGAGCGGGCGGGCGGACACGGTGTTTCTCGCGCTGCCGCTCGAGGCGCACCGCAAGACGCTCGACCTCGTTCGCGAGGCCGTGCGAGCCGGCGGCGAGGTGCGCGTCGTCCCCGATCTCCTCCAGCACATCACCTTCCGCGCCGGCCTCGAGGACTGGGACGGTCTTCCCGTCGTTCACCTGACCGAGACGCCCGTTTCCGGTTGGTCGGGAATGGTCAAGCGCGGGATCGACCTTCTTCTCGCGGCAGCAGGGCTGATCGTTCTCGCGCCGCTCCTTCCGCTGATCGCGCTTGCGATCAAGCTCTCCGGCCGCGGCCCGATTCTCTACTCGCAGGACCGGATGGGTCTCGACGGACGGTCCTTCCGCATGTGGAAGTTCCGCTCGATGAAAGTCGACGCCGAGGAAGAAACCGGCGCCGTGTGGGCCCGCGAAAACGATCCCCGCCGCACGGCCGTCGGGGCCTTCCTGCGCCGATGGTCGATCGACGAGCTGCCGCAGCTCTGGAACGTCCTGAAGGGCGAGATGTCGCTCGTCGGCCCGCGGCCCGAACGGCCGGAATTCGTCGCGGAATTCAAGGAAAAGTTCCCCCAGTACATGCTTCGGCACCGGGTGCGTTCGGGCATGACCGGCTGGGCGCAGGTCCACGGCTGGCGCGGGAACACGAGCCTCGCCAAGCGCATCGAGTACGACCTTTTCTACATCGAAAACTGGAGCCTCGCCCTGGATGTCCGCATCCTCTGGATGACCCTCGTCCACGACCTGCGAGTCAACGCGCACTGACCGGGTTTACAATGGCTCCCAAAGACAAAGGGGGGCCCATGAAACGTCTTCTTTTCGCCGCCGTCGCCGCGTGCGCGCTGGCTCTTCCCGCCGCCGCGAGCGAGATCCGGATCGCGATCTCGAAACCGCCTTCGTACTACGACCCCCGAAAGGCGAGCGACTCGATGACCTGGGCGCTGATCTCCCAGGTCTACGAAACGCCGCTCCTCTACACGACGGCGCAGCCCAACGGCGCTCCGAATCTCTTTTCCGACGTCGCGCGCGTGGACAACAGGACCTACGTCGGCACGCTCGTGTGGGGAATCGTCTTTTCCGACGGCGAGCCGCTCACGGCCGCGCAGATGATCGCGTGGCTCTCGACCGTGCGCGACATCGCTTCCCGGGCGACGATGACCTCCGGGCACAAGGGCACGCGCGAAACGATCACGTTTCACCTGAAAGAGCCGGACCAGTATTTTTCTCAGCTGCTGATGACGAACTACTGCCCGATCGCGAAAGAAAAAGGCAAGGGCGTCTTCCTCGGAACAGGCCCCTACGTGCTGGGACGCCACGACGATCGCGAGATCGTCCTGGAGCGAAACCCCCATTACCACGAGGCCGGCCAACCGAAGGTCGACCGCCTCGTTTTCCGGGTCTTCCCGGCCGCGCCGGATGGCACGAACCCCGGGCTGCTCGACGCGATCCGGAAGGGCGAGATCGATTTCACGGAGGCGCTGCCACTCTCCTCGCTCCCGCAACTCCAGGGCGTTCGAACGGCGAAGACGATCGTTCTCGAGTCGAGGAATACCGGCTGGATCTCGTTCAACCTGCGGCGCGCGCCGGCGAGCAACCTGAAAGTGCGCCAGGCCGTTGCGGCGCTCCTCAACCCCGAAGCGATCGTGAAACGCCTCTATCCCGTCGGCACCCGCGTCGCGACGTCCTTTCTGCCTCCGGCGCTCGCGGCCCAGGTCCGGGGAGTCGATTTCGACCTGCATATCCGCCCCGACCCGGCGCAGGCGAAGAGCGACCTCGCCGCCGCCGGATTCGGCGCCGGCAAGAAACTCCCCCTGACGCTCCTCATCCTGTGGACCTCCCGCCCTTACTGCAACAATCCGGTGCTCTTCGGCGAGATGGTCAAGAAGCAGCTCGAAGACTCGGGCGCAATCGAGGTCAAGGTCGACCAGCCCGCCTCGGGGGACGAGTACTTCCAGGCGCTCCTCAAGGGAAACTTCGATCTCGCGGGAAATGGCTGGATCGCCGACACCCCGAATCCCGCCGATTTCGTGGAGGCGAATTTCGCGTCCAGCAAGATCGGCTGCCTGTCCAACTGCAACAACATGCCGGGATGGACCGACGCGCGCGTCGACCAGGCGATCCGCAGCATCCGCGCGGCGGGCGCGTCCGCGGATTTCCAGGCGATCGTCGAGGAGATTCGAAAAGAGCTGCCGATCTTCCCGATCGTCCACGGGCCGGAAGTCGTCGTCATGTCGAACCGCGTCCACGGCATCGAACCGTCGACGTTTTCGTACCTGTCGTTCCGGTCGGCAACCGTCGAGTGATTTTCGCGCCCGGACTCAGGGGAAGAACGCCGTCCCGTCCTTCGGCTCGCCCGCGCTGACCCCGAAGAGCGCGAGCACGGAGGGCTCCACGTCGAGAATCGACGGAACGCCCTTCAGGCGCATCGGCAGGGACGAGAAAAAGATCCCCCGAACGAGCTCCGGGTCGACCGAACAGTGGTCGCCGCTCCACACATCGGTGTTGTCCTCGAAGAGATCCGGGGTGGGGACGCCGAGCGAGGACTGCCAGGAAACCCGGAAGCCCGCCGTGTTCAGGACGAAGAGGTCGGGAATGAGGTTCGGGTCGAACCGTTTGTAGGCTTCCTCGCGGCGCACGACCCGGGATACCGCCCGGGCCCCCGACTTCGCGTCCGTCAGGGTAACCAGACGCTCGATGAGCTCGGTGCGAAGCTTCTCGTAGTCGGCCCCGGGATGCACGATCCCGTCCTTCTCCCGGCCGGCGACGTTGATGTAGATCTCGCCCAGACCCATCGCGTACGCCCGCGTCTTGCTCCAGTCGACGCTGTCCCAGAACGTGCCGTGGGAGAAGAGCTCGTCGAGATTCTTCCTCTGCGCCTCGCCCTTGAGCGCGAGGTAGCCGTTCTGCACGAGCCAGGTGTCGTAGTTGACCGAGCGCCGCCACGTCGCGAACCCGTGATCCGACGCGACGAGGAGAACGTCGGACGGCGAGAGCTTCTCCTGCGCCTGGCCGACGATCGAGTCCATCGTGTCGTACGACTTCTCGACCGCGTCGCCGTAGATCTTCGCGAGCCTCGCGTCGTAAGCGGGATGCTGCGGGTCCCGAAATCTCCAGAAAATGTGGCTCACGCGGTCGGGAAACTCGAAGTACTGGACCGCGCAGTCGACGGACTTGTCGGCAAGCACCGTGTCGAGGATCTTCCGCTCGCTCGCGACCGTCTGGTCCACGTCTTCCAGAAACGTCTTTTCGTCGATCGTCCCCGATTGGATCGACCAGGTGTCGATCGCCCATCCCATCGTCTTGAACAGGCCGGCCGACGAGACGAGGTCCCGCGCGAAGCCCGCCGGATTCGTGATCTCGAAGCCGGGCGGCAGCGCTCGCGGGTCGAAGTTCACGGGGGAAAGATAGAGGCGGATCTCGGGCGACGCCGTGAGCAGGTGGAACTTCGCCATTCCGTGAAGCGTCACGAGCGTGTTCGCGGGAAACGAGATTCCGACCCAGTTGCTCCATTCGCCCACTTTCAGGTGGACCCGGGACCCGGACGTTTCGATCGTGAGCCCCGAATGGTCGGGGTCGACCGTGAGCCGCAGCGCCGCGTCGAGCCACGCGTTCGCGCGGCCGAAGTATTTCGCCGGGGGACCCGTGATCTTCGTCGTGATCGCCCCCTCGTTCGAGTCGAGCCGAACGAGCTCGATGGAGAAATCGTTGCCTCCCTTTGGCGCGAAGAACGGGTCCGACGTGTAGAACGACGGCCGGCCGATGCGGCCGGACAGGTCGGGCACGCCCAGCCCGGAGAGAAGCTCCCCGTCGGCGAACTGGTCCGGCGGAAACGTCACCGGCATCCGGATGACGACGGCTTTCTTGCCGGCCGCGCCCAGCGCCTGCCAGAGAGTCCGACCCTGGCGGTTGTTGACCGCGAACGGCTGCTTTTCCGGAACGTCCCGGCGGACGACGACGAAGCCTCCCGCGGCGAGCGCGATTCCCAGGGCGAGGAAGACGATCCTCCCGGCCCGGCGCGCGAAGACCTGGGGCAGCAGGGCGACGACGAGAAAGATGATCGCGCCCGCGACCGCCCCGTTCGCCGCGCCGAAGAAAAACGGCTTCTCGGATTCGTCTTCGATCGCGAAGGTCGGCGTCAGCGTTTTCGGGTCCCGCTTGAGAAAGTCGAAGATCCGGGTGCTCCCCGGATCGAGGCCGGTGGAGAAGGACGACCAGGAAACCGGCGTCTGCGCCGGGATCGGCGGCAGCAGCGGCGTGAAGCCCCCCTTCGCGCGAAGCGCGGCGAGATGGGGAAGCCGGCCCGCGGCCATCTGTTTCTCCACGAGCGCGGCGTCGACGCCGTCGAATCCGAGGATCACGACACGCCGCTTTTCGGCTCGCGCCGCGGCGGAAACGAGGGAGACGAGGAGGACGGCAGCGGCGAACCTGAATTTCATGGATCGAGATCCTACCCCACCCGGCCGACCTCGGAGCTCGCGAATTGCGCGCTCCGAATCGATTACGATATTCCTCATGGACGATTCTCTCGAAACGTTCTCGGCGACCCTGCGCGAAGCGCTCGACCCGCCCGTCCGGGTCCTCTTCTCCCGGAATTTCGTGGTTTGCAGCGTCCATTTCGACCGCTTCACGACCGAGGTCGCCGGGCGCGACCTCGAGCGGCTCGGCCTCCTCCGCGCGTTCGAGAGCCCCACGACCGCGGCCGAAGCGCTTTCCCGCGCCGGGCTCTCCCCGCGCGCCGAAACGCCCCTCGAATGGATGCTCGCGAAGCTCGAGGAGGAAGGATTTTTCGAGGCCTTGCCGGGGCCGGGCCCCGCGCGCTACCGCCTTCGCGACCCGCATCCGCCGGCCGACAGCGGAGCCCGGGAGAAGGCCCTCGCGGTCGACCCCTCGAGCGCGCCGGCTTTCACCGTCGTCGAGGAGCTCTCCAAAAACATCGTCGACTACTTCGAAGGAAAGAAGACCGGAGAGGAGATCCTCTTTTCTCCCGCCCGCCTCTCGCTCTGGTTCGACTACTTCAACAACGACAACCTTCTCTACGCGATCAACAACCGTCTCGGCGCGGAAGCGGTCGTGCGCGCTCTCGCCGCGACGCGATCCTCCGAAGTCCTCGAGCTCGGAGGAGGCGCCGGTTCGGCGGCGCTCGCCCTGTTCGAGCGGCTCGAAGCCGACGGACTTCTCTCGAGGATCGGAAAGTACACGTTCACCGAGCCCGTTCCGACCTTCCTGCGCCGCGGGGAGCGGTCGCTGCGAGGCCGGTTCCCGGGAGTCGCCCTCGAGGCCCGCAAGCTCGACATGAACGTTTCTCTCGTGGAACAGGGAATCGCGGCGGAAAGCCTCGACCTCGTCTACGCCGTCAACACGATCCATGTCTCGCGGGACCTCGGCGCCACCCTGCGGTTCGTCCGCGAAGTCCTGAAGCCGGGCGGCGCCGCGATCTTCTCCGAGTGCGTTCGGCCGAAGCCGAATCAACCGATCTACGTGGAATACGCGTTCAACTTCCTCGAGAATTTCGTCAACGTCGTGAAGGATCCCGTGACGCGGCCGACCCACGGGTTCCTGACTCCCGCGAACTGGCGAGCCGCGCTTTCCCGGGCCGGCTTCGAAAAGTTCGAGATCCTGCCCGACGTGGAAGAGCTCGCGAAGGAATTTCCGAAGTTCTTCGTCGGAGCGATCACGGCGCGCAAGCCGAAGCTGAGAGAGGACTGGTCCACCATCTCGCCTTTCCGCTCGTGGGAGAGGCCGCTACGACTCCGCGGGTGAGCGGCAAGGATCTCGCCCGGCCACCCGTACCGGCTCTCGCACAGGCGCGAGAGAGGGAGCTACGCTTCGGCGCTCTCCGCGCGGCGCTTCGGGCGCCTCGCGATTTCCGCGGCGCTCTCGATCCGGCTCGGGTCGTCCCAGAACGGGTAGAAGCAGTACCACTGCGTCGGATATCGGCGAATGTAGCTCTCCAGGATGCGCACGAAGCGCTCGACGTTCGCTCGAAGGTCGTCCGCGTGCTTTCCGCCGCGCGAGACCGGAAGCTCGGGCCCGATGACGATGCGGTAACGGTCTCCCTCCCGCAGGATGAAGGAAGGGAGAACGGCCGCGCCCGACACCATCGCGGCCGCGAACGGCCCCCTCGGAAAGAACGCGGGCCGCCCGAAGAACTCGACCGCGACCCCCGTGTTGTTGAAATCGCGATCGCACTGGATCCCCAGGATCTGCCCCCGGGCGAGCGCCTGCACGACCGCGACGCCCGACAGAAACGTGTCGCCGACGGGGATCTCCTCGACGCCCCACTTCCGGTGGATGCCGCTTCGGAACTTCTCGACGATCGGAAACCGGTCCGGTTTCAGCACGACGTGGATGGGATGGTCGAGCCCTCCGAGCAGCATTCCGCCGAGGTACCAGTTGCCGAGGTGAGCCGTCGCGAGAATCACTCCCTTGCCGCGGCGCTCGGCCTCGATGATCTTCTCGTATCCCTCGATGGCGGCGATCAGCGCCTGCGCCTCCGGAAACGTCCGCTGGGAAACGTAGAAGAAGTCGATCCAGTGGTACGAATGCTGGTCGATCATCTCGCGGGCCGCGGCGGCGACCCGGGGCGAATCGGGCGCCTCGCCGAAGATCTGCGCGAAATTTCCGCGAATGGCTTTCATGTATTTCGGCCGGCAGCGAAAAAACCGGCCCACCGTCTGCCGCGCGATCGATTCCAGCCCGCGCCGCGGCAGCACGCGCGTCATCGCGCGAAACAGGGGAAACCAGAGGTAGAACGTCGCGGAGTAGAGCGCGTTGACCAGGCGGTTGCGGGTGGCCATCTTGTCCTGCATGGCTATTCCCGCGAGAGAACGCGCGGAGCGCCCGCGGTGACGAGAACATCGTCTTCGATCCGGGCGCCGAGCCCCAGCCAGTTTGCCGGCGCTCCGCTTCCTTCGCGAAAGTAGACGCCGGGCTCGACGGTCAGGACCATTCCGGGTTGAAGGACGCGCGGCGAACCGCCGGGGTGGGTCGCTCCCGCGTCGTGGACGTCGAGACCCAGCCAGTGGCTCGTGCGGTGAATCGTGAACGGCTGCTGGCGCCCGGCGGCGAGGATGTCCTCGACGGCGCCCTCGAGAACCCCGAAGTCCCGCAGCCCCGCCGCGAGAACGCGTTGGGCCGCCGCGTGCACGTCGTCGAAAGTCCGGCCGGGACGGCATTCGCCGACCGCCGCAAGATGGGCCGCCGCCACGACGTCCCAGAGAGCCGACTGCTCGCCCGTCGGAGCGCCCGACGCCGAGAACGTGCGCGTGACGTCGGCCGCGTAGAGGCCGTACTCGGCGCCGGCGTCGATGAGGACGGTGTCGTTCGCCTCGATCCGGCGGGAGTTGTCGTGGTAATGGAGCGTCGTCGCGTTGCGGCCCGAGGCAACGATCGACGGGTAGGCCGGGCCGGACGCACCGCGATCCCGAAAATGAAATTCCACCACGGCCTGAACCTGGTACTCGTAGAGGCCGGGCCGCACCGCCGCGGCGGCCCGGGCATGGGCGTCGGCCGTGATCTTCGCGGCCTTTTCCAGCAGCTCGATCTCCGATCGCTCCTTGACGAGCCGCATTTCGGCGATCGTGGCCGCGGGATCGAACAGTTCGGGAGCCGGCTGACCGGTCCGGGAAGCCCGGTACTCCGAGAGCCAGCCGTCGAGCCGCGCGTCGCGCCCCACGGGCAGCCCGATCCGGTCGCACCCGGCGAGGCAACTCGCGAGCAGGTCCGGGAGCTTGTCGAGCGAGCAGCCGATCGCGCCGTAGCGCTGGACGCCCTCGACCCCCTCCCGTTCGCCGTCCCATGCCTCCCGCACGGGGTCGCGGGGCCGGACCGCGAGATAGAACTCGGCGTTTCGGAATACCGCCACGGCATCGGGCTCCGAATATCCGGTCAGGTAGGCGAAATCGGAATTCTGCCGGAAGGGGTGCTCCGTGTCGCGCGAACGCAGCTGCACCCTGCCCGCCGGCACGACCGCCGGAGCGCCGCCGAGGAGCTCCGCGAATCGCTTTCTCCGTCCGGCGAAATCGTGCATTCGCGGATGATACGCGAGGGCGCGTCAGCCGAGCACCAAGGGTTGTCATTCCCGCAACAGAGCGTCGATGAGCAAGGTGTTACGCGACTTCCCCGATACAATCGTTCCAAGGTGCGCCTCGATCAGCTCGTCTCCAGCAGATTCTCCCTTTCCCGGCGGAAGGCGCGCGAATACGTGGAGACCGGCCGCGTCGATCTCGAGGGATCCCCGTGCCGCGAGCCGGGAACCGACGTCGCCGAAGACGAGACCGTCCGCCTCGACGTGAACCGTCCGGCGCTCGGCCGGGTTCGTTCGAACCTTCGCGTTCTCCTCGAAGACGGCGACGTGCTGCTCGTCGAGAAGCCCGCGGGGCTGCTGTCCGTTCCGACCGAAGCGCAGGAGAGGGACACTCTCCTCGCCCGTGTCAACTCCTACCTCCAGTATCGGCACGGGAAGAGGCCGTTCGTCGGGGTCGTCCACCGCCTCGACAAGGACACTTCCGGAGTGCTCGTCTTCACGCGGACTCGGGAGACGCTTCGGGAACTTCAGGAGCTGTTTCGGCGGCACCAGGTCGAGCGGGAATACGTCGCGATCGTCGAAGGGGAGGTGACCCAGGACTCCGGAACGATCGGCCTCGAGCTCGTGCGGGACCGCGGCGACCGGAGGCGCGGGACCGCGCGCCGCGGCGAGCCGGGAATACCCGCGGTCACGCATTTCCGCGTGATCGAGCGTCGCGCCGGCGCGACGCTCCTCTCGATTCGGCTCGAGACGGGACGCACCCACCAGATCCGCGTCCATCTCGCGGCTCTCGGCTTTCCGGTGCTCGGCGACGCCGTGTACCGGCCCCGGACGCTGCCGCCGCCGCGAATCGCCGCTTCGCGTCAGATGCTCCACGCGCGCACGCTCGGATTCCGCCACGACGGGCGTTCGATCCGGGCGGAGAGCCCGATTCCGGAGGACTTCCGCAAGACCTGGGAAAAACTCGGCGCTCTTCGCGCCCGCCCTCCGGCGCCCCTCCCGCGCGCACGCCCGACTCCGAGCGCCGCGCCGCGACCCGGAAAATCGCCGTCAAAACGCCGGCCGGCGTGAGCGCGAGGCGCGTCATGTGCGCCGGCCCCGGCGAGACTCGATCCGGGTTACACTCGAGCGTTGAGGAGGAAGACATGAGCGAAACGATTCAGATGTCGTCGGCGGCGAAGAAACCCCGAGCTCGCGCGGCGGCGACCCGAAAACCCGCCCGGAAGCCGGTGGCGAAAAAGAAAACTCCCGCGGGAGCGGCTCTGCGCCAGGCCCGCGCTCTTCGAGCGATGCTTTCCGAAGTCTCCCGGAGCGCGAACCGCGCCGGCTCGAAAATCGCAACGATCTCCCAGCGGGGAGGCGCCGCGACGAAGAAGGCGATCGGGACCGCCGGCAAGGCCACTCGCCGCGCCGTGCAGAGCTCCGTTCGGGAATGGAAAAGACTCGATACGCCCCGGAAGATCGAATTCGTCGCGACGCTGCTCTCGGCCCTCGCGGCGGCGTCCGGAGCCGTCGTGCGGGAGCGCGGACGGAAGAAGAGCCTATCGGGCCGCGCTGGCTCTCTGTTCCGGAAAGCGCTTCGTTAGCCAGGCCGACAGCTCCTCCGGGTGGAACCCGAAGGGACCGAGCTTGCCCTTGTACGCGACGCGCCCCCCCTCGTCGACAACGTAGATTCGCTCCGGCCAGCCGCCGTAGAGAAAGTCGGCGCGGTTGTCCATCGTGTCGGAAGCGAGGGGCAGCGTGTAGCGGAACCTTCCGATGAAATCGCGCGCGATCGCGAGGCGCTGATCGAGCGTGTGCGGCTGCGGGTAGCAGACGCTCTGTTCGTCGTTTTCGGGCATCTTCCACTCGTCGATCGGATGGGCCTCGCGGATGTAGACGGTGAGGAACTCGGCGCGTTCCCCGTACTTCTCGTAGATTTTCGCGATTCGCCCGACCGAGCGCCGGAACGGCGGTCAGGTGAAGCTGCCGAAGACGAGGACGAGAGGCTTTCTGCCGATGTGATCCGAGATGCGGGTCGTGCCCGACCCGTCCGGCAGCCGCAGAACGGCGTCGGGAGCGCGGTCCCCGACTTTCAGAGAGCCTTCCCGGCGCGTGTCGTAGCGCAGCATGCCGAGGATGTTCCTCGGCCCGATCTGCCAGGCCGCGAACGCCGTGAAGGCGACGATCCCGAGGCCGAGGACCGCGAGACCGCGCTTGACGAATTTCATCGCCGAAGATTGTAACCGCAGATCCGGGGCTTCGCTCCGCCGACGGCACACATCGAAGCCACCCTCCAAATTCCCTCTCCCGGCGGGAGAGGGTGGCGGGCGACGCCCGCCGGGTGAGGGGGAGGGTCCCCACGCGGGTCTTCGGTGTCTCCTTCGAGGAGACGCAGCGCGCACCTCGGTGGCATCCATTTCGCGCGCTCCTCGGGCGGATTTTTTCGCGAGTGCACATCCCGTAGGTTCTGGCGGATACCGGCGAAAAAATCTACGCTCCTCTCGGGAGACACCTGTGACCCGCGTCAGGACCCGCGCCAGGAAATGCTTTAAGCTTTCGAGGTGAACCTCAAGTTCTTCGGCACGAAAGGGTATGTCGAGGAGCACTCTCCGACGCACTTCGGCCACTCGGCCTTCTCGGTCGCGACTCGCGGCTTTCGGCTGCTCTTCGATTTCGGCCAGAACCGGAAAGGCCTGCTCCGAGAGATCCGGCCCGATGCCATCTACGTCTCGCACGCCCATCCCGACCACGCCTGGGGCCTCGAGGAAGGAACGGAGGCTCCGGTCTACGCCTCGGGCGCGACGCACGAGATCCTGAAGAATCTTCCGATCGCGCGCCGGATCGTCCTGAATCCCGGTGAACCGGCAAAAGCGGGACCGTTTCGCCTGACGGCGTTCCCGGTCGCTCACTCCGTTCGGTGTCCCTGCGCGGCCGTGCGGATCGGAGCGGGAAAGAAGGTCTTCGTCTATTCCGGCGACATCGTTTCTTTCGAGAAGCCGGAAAGCGCGCTCGCCGGGGCGGAGCTCTATGTCGGGGACGGATCGACCCTGCGGGGTTCGCTCGTGCGGCGCCACAAGAGCGGAGCGTTGATCGGCCACACGACCATTCGCGCGCAGTTGGGATGGCTTGCGAAGGCGGGAGTCGCGCGCGCGATCTTTTCGCATTTCGGGAAAGATCCGATCGAGATGGGGGACGAGCAGCTGAACAGCGAGCTCGCGGCGCTGGCGGCCGAGAAAGCGCCGGACTGCCGCGTCGAGGCCGCGACGGACGGCGCGGAATTCGAGATCTAGTCGAAGGGAAGCTTCACAGGTAGCTCTCGAGCCGGACCCGCCCGCGCGACGCGAGCAGGGGCTTCCAGAGATCGCCGAGGCGCCGGAGCCGGTCCGGCACGTTGTCGACCCGGAAGTCCTCGATCTCGACTCCCCTCTCCAGCTCTTTCCAGGAGACGGGAGCCGAAACGCAGGCCCGGGGATGCGGCCGGACGGAATAAATCGACGCGAGCGTGCGGCCCCAGGCGTTCTGGTTGTAGTCGATGAGGACTCGCTTCGACGGCCGCTTCGCAATGCGGTACTCCGCCGTCGCGAGGCGCGGGGCGAGGGTCGCGAGCCGTTGGGCGAGGTCCTTCGCGAAAGCCCAGACCTGTTTCTGCGTCGGCCCCCGAACGATCGGAACGTAGACGTGGATGCCTTTCGAGCCGGTCGTCTTCGCGAAGCTCTTCATCCGAAGCCGGTCGAGCTGGTCGCGGACGAGAAGCGCGGTCTCTCGCACCTGCGCGAAGGTCGCGCCGCGGAAGGGGTCGAGGTCGAAGTGGAGATAGTCGGGAAGGTTCACCTCGTCGCACCGCGAGTACCACGGGTTCAGGTCGATGCAGCCGAGATTGACGACCCAGAGCAGCGAAGCCAGGTCCTGGATCATCGGAAACCGAATGACGCTGCCCGAGGCGTGCCGGATCGAGCACGTCTCGATCCACTCCGGTCGGGGCTCGGGCGCCCGCTTCATGAAGAAGAACGCTCCCGACGCCCCGTGCGGATATCGCTTCATCACCATCGCGCGGCCGCGCAAGTGCGGCAGGAGCCAGGGAGAGACATCCGAGTAGTACCGAAGGAGGTTTCCCTTCGAAATGCCGGACTCCGGCCAGTAGAGCTTGCCGAGATTCGTCAGGGACACGGCCTTTCCGTCGACGGAGATCGTCGCCCCGCCCTCCGGGGACGCGCCGGATCGCTTCATCGCGCGGCGCCCCGGATCTCGCGCTCCAGCTCCGGAGTCGGCTCGAGGCCGAGGCTCTTCGCGCGTTCGAGCTCGCGCAGCGCTCCCGCCGCGTCGCCTGACCGCAGGAGGGCGAGCGCGAGGTCCTGCCTCGCGAACGCGTCGTCCGGGTTCCGCTCCACGGCCTCGCTCCAGGCGCTTGCCGCGGACGCGTAGTCGCCTTCGCGAAGGGCGAGATCCGCCCAGCCGCGGAGCAGGTCGTCCGGCAGCGGCGAAAGGGGTGCGCAGAGACACGCCGCTTCCAACGGGTTCGCCGACTCGATAGCGAGGGCGCACGGGAGAAGGGCGTCGGCCTCGGCCAGCCGCGCGAGCGACTCGGCAGCCGACGACTCCGCGGCGGCGAGCTCCGGAGTCCATTCGCCGCGGCCTCGCGCTTCCGCGATCTCGCGGTGGGCCTCCTCTTCCCGGCCGAGGAGCGCGAGGACCCGAACGAGCATCGTGGACCGGTCCCTCTCGTTCGCGGGAACGCCGCGGTCGTCCATCGCCGCGAGGGCGCGGCCGTATTCCTCCCATTTCTCCGCCGGGACGGGAACGGGCTCGTCGAAGAAGCTCCTCTCCCGGAGGATCCCGACGAGCTTCCGCGAACCGGCGTCGAAGTCGCCCCGGCCCGCCTCCGGGTGCATCGGCGAGGAGAGGTCGCCGACGTGCACCGCCCCGAACACGTGGCCGAGCTCGTGCTCGAGAATCGCGCGAGGGCCGGGGAAACGCGTCGCGTCGCCGACGAAGATCGCGCTCACACCCCGGCGAAAGTCGGTGAGCCCGCGCCGAATCCCGGTTCCCGGCACCGCGAGCAGGAGGATTCGGCCGTTCCCGGCCCCTCGGGAAAGCCGGGCGAGGGTCGAACGGGTGACCGGGGCGCCCCTCTCGAACTCCGGAGCCGGCGCGCAATCCGATCCGGTGAAGCGAATTCCAAATTCCCGCTCGAAGTCTCGCGAAGCCTGGGCCAGGGCGGCCCGCACGACCGCGCACGGCTGCGTCGGTTTCCGGGTCCCGGCGATGAAGACGTCAACCCCCACGGTTCGGATTCCGTCCGTGGCGCCGGTTGCGACGGACGCCGAGGCGCAGTAGCCTCCCAGAAACGCGATGGCGATCGTCAAGAGTCCGCGCGCGCTCATCCACGGCCATTTTAGGCCGCCTCCGGCCGGCCGGGCGATGCCTCTCGTCTTCCTGCTCTTCTTCCTGTTCTTCCTCCTGTTCTTCTGGGCCGCGCCCGGCGTCGCCGGAACCCAGCCCGTTCCCCCGGGGGTTCTCGACTTCTCCCGCGCGCTGCCCCGCCTTTTCGACGATCTCGGAAACACGGTCGCCCGCGAGGAAATGGTGCAGCAGCTCTACCGGCGCGGCCGGCTCGCCGACCGCAGAGTTCTCGTCTCCGACTACCAGGTCGCCCACCTGGACTCGGATCCCTCGGCGCTCTGGGAGTTCCGGTTCGTCCGGATGGTCGACGGGCGCAAAGTGCGCGACTTCGACCGCCGAATCTCCGACTTCTTTCTTCTGCGCAACGCGAGCGCCCGGGAGGAGCGCATTCGGCTCACGCGGCTCGCGTTCGACCAGTCCCTCCCCTTCTGCTACTGGCACAACCTGACCCTCGCGCTCGAGGCGTTCGGCGAAGGGCTGCTGTCCGACTTCGACTGGCGCGCGACGTCGGAAGGCGCGAAATTCCGCCAGGTGCGCGGCCTCGGCCTCCCGGAGGATTTTTTCGATCCGCGCTCCCCGCGGCGCTATCCCAGCGGGGAGATCCGGCTCGCCGGAGAACGGCACGAGATTTCGCGGCTGACGCTCGAATTCCCCTTCCAGGGCGATCTCGTCCGCGCGACGCTCCGCTTCGCGCCGGTCGAGGCGCCCTCGGGCGCGGTCCTGCCGCGGGAGTACGAGGTCATCCGCTTCCGGCGGCAATCGGGAGAGGTCGTGACGCGAACGACGTTTCGCTACTCCGAGTTTCGCCGGTTTTCCGTCGAGACGAGGGAAAACGCCGGGAATTCCCCCGAAAAGTAGCCTCCGGCCCGCGGAAAGCCTGGAACTTTCCGGTTCGGCCTCCGTATGTGCTGGATGAACGGCGGCCGAGTTTCCGGAGCGCTCGAGTGCCGCTTCTTGAACAAAAGGATGGCGTCATGAAGAAACGATGGATCTGGATCGGTTTGGTCGCGGTGCTGGCGGCGGGCGGGCTCCTGGCGGCGAGGAATCGCGGCAAAGGGGACCCGAAGGAAGAGAACAGCCCGTTCCGCCTCGGGAAAGTTCAGACCGAGGACCTGCAGGTGAGCGTCCGCGAAGTCGGAGTCGTCGATCCCGTCACGAAGGTCGACGTCAAGTCCGCGGTTTCCGGACGGGTCGTCGCGATCCGCGTCCGCGAAGGCGACCGGGTGCGAGTCGGCGACATGCTCGCGGAAGTCGAGCCGGACGTCAACCAGGCCCAGTCGCTCTCCGACGTGCAGGCCGGGGTCACCGAGGCGAAGCTCCGGCTCGAAGACGCCCAGCGGGAATTCGCGAACCAGAAAGCTCTTTTCGACAACGGCCTCATCGGCGCCGACGCGATGAAGTCGGTCCTGAACAAACGCCAGATCGCCGAAGAACAATTGCGGGCCGCGAGTACGCGCTACCAGATCGTCGAGGCCCGCGGCATTCCGATCTCGGGCGACGCGTCTTCGCAGAAGGCGAGGGTCGCGAGCCCGATGAACGGCGTCGTCATCAAGAAGGGAATCGAGATCGGGCAGACGGTCACGTCGGGAGTTTCCTCGTTCAGCGACGGCACGGTCCTGTTCACGGTCGCGGACCTGAAGTCCCTGATCGTCCGCGTCAACCTGAACGAGGTCGACATCGCGAAGGTCACGGTCGGCGAGCCCGTGCGGATCACGCTCGACGCGTATCCCCAGAAGGTCTTCACCGGCCGGGTCCGGTTCGTCGCTCCGGCCGCGAAGCTCGTCGAAAAGATCAAGGTCTTTGAAATCGAGATCGCGCTCGACCGGCTCGAGGACTCCTTCCGGACCGGCATGAGCGCGAACGTCGAGATCCTCGGCGAGAAACGCCATGCCGCGATCTCGATCCCGCTCGAAGCGCTCCAGCGCCGCGACGGCGAGACCGTCGCTTACCGGCTGAAGGCTCCCCTCGCGCCGAAGCAGCTCGCCGCGGCGAAAGAGGGCCTGAGCGGCCGGAACAAGTACACGTGGCTCTCCGACCACTGGAAGGAGTACTTCGACGTCGTGCCGGTGAAAGCGGGCGTCGCGACACTCGAGCGCGTCGAGATCGCGTCCGGGCTCACGGCCGGCGGCCAGGTCTCCCTCGAAGACCCGACGAAGAAGCGAATCGAGAAGGACGATGAAAACAACTGACGCGATCATCGAGATCTCGGGCGTCACGAAGGTCTACGGCGCGAACGGCACGGCCGTGCACGCGCTCCGCGGCATCGACCTGACGGTGCGGGCGGGAGAATTCGTCGCGCTCATCGGGCCTTCGGGCTCCGGAAAATCCACGCTGATGGCGATCCTCGGCTGCCTCGATTCCCCGACCGGCGGGAGCTACCGGTTCGACGGCCAGGCGGTCGAAGGCCTCTCCGGGCCGGAGCTCGCGGCGATCCGAAATCAGAAGATCGGCTTCGTGTTTCAGAGCTACAACCTCCTTCCGAAGGCGTCGGTCGCGCGCAACGTCGAGCTCCCGATGCTCTACGCGGGCGTCGGTCGCCGGGAGCGCCGGCGGCGCGCCCTCGAGCTCCTCGAGAAGGTCGGCATCCCCGACAAGGCGAATCAGCTGCCCGCCGTTCTGTCGGGAGGCCAGCGGCAGCGCGTCGCGATCGCCCGTTCCCTCGCGAACCACCCCGCGATGCTCCTCGCGGACGAACCGACGGGGGCGCTCGACTCGCACACGGGCCACGAGGTGCTGGAACTGTTCCGCGACCTTCACCGGCAGGGGAACACGGTCATTCTCGTCACGCACGACCCGACGATCGCCGCGCTGGCCCAGCGCCGCGTCGAAATTCACGACGGCCGGGTCGGGCCGGCGGAAGCCGCCGCGTGAGCGCGGAAGGCGCTTTCTCCGAACGGCTCGTTTCCGCCTGGACGGAAGTGCGGGAGAACGTCGGCCGGTCGATGCTCCAGGCCCTCGGCGTGATGCTCGGCGTCGCGTCGGTCCTCGGCGGCTTCTCGATCTCCGACAGCCAGCGCCGCCAGGCCGAGGAGCTGTTCGTTCGAATCGGAGGACTGGACAAGCTGAACGTGCAGCCGGCCGCGGCGGTGTCCGGCAACGCTCCCACCGCGCTGCAGATGGCGAACCTCGGCCTGAGGTCCGCCGACGGCGTGCGCGGCGCCGAGCTGGATCGCCAGATCATCGGCGGCGTCGGCGAACAGAAGCTCGCGAGGGTCAGAGTCCGTTCGGCCTACTCCGACCAGGAGAGGCAGATCACCGGCGTCGGAGGCGACTACCTCGCGATCCAGGGCTACGAGCTGGAGTCGGGCAGGAACCTCTCTTCCCAGGACATCGCGACGGCGGCGCCCGTCGCGGTCCTCGGAAGAGAGGCCGTCAGCGTCTTTTTCCCGACCGGCGACGCGCTCGGCCAGACGATGCGAATCGGCGACATCCCCGTCACCGTGATCGGCGTTCTTCGGGAGAAGGTCTTTCGGTTCCGCGACAATCAGGGAAACGTGTTCGCCTGGAGGAACCGCATCGTCGCGGTTCCCTCGACCCTCGTCGCGAGGCGGATGCAGGGGGATTCCTACGCGCGGATGGACAGAGTCACGTTCCGGATCCCGAAGGTGGACGCCATGGCGAAGTTCGCGAAGAGCCTCGACACGCTCCTGACGGCGAACCACCGGCTCCAGCGCGACTTCCGGCTCGACGACGTGAACGCCCGGATGAAGAAGATGGAGAGCCAGGGAGACATCTATAACCTGATCTTCATGCTGTCCGGCATGCTCGCGCTGCTCGGCGGCGGGATGGTCAACGTCAACATCCAGATGGCGACGTTGAAAGACCGCGTGCGGGAAGTCGGCGTCAAGATGGCGATCGGCGCCTCCGGACGCGAAGTCTTCAAGGAATTCATGACCGAAGCCCTGCTGTTGACGCTGCTCGGAGGAACCGCGGGCCTCGTGGCGGGAGTCGTCTTTTCGAAGGTCATCACGGCCTCGATCGGGGTTCCCCTCCACATGGACGCGGGCAGCTTCCTGTGGGCGTTCTTCCTCGCCGGCGTGTTCGGGTTCCTCTTCGCGCTCTACCCGGCGATCAAGGCGAGCCGCCTCTCCCCGATGGAGGCGCTGCGCTATGAGTGAGCTCACGCTCGGCCTTTCGAGACCGCTGCCCGAAATCCCCGCCGCCGCGCCGCCGGCGCGCCGGACGCTTTCGATGGGCGCGCGCCTCGCGCTGATGGCCGAAGTCGTCGCGGGCGGGTTCGTCGAGCTGTGGGCGCACAAGCTGCGGTCGTTCCTCACGCTCACGCTCCTGACGCTGGGCGTCTTCGCGCTCGTCGTGATGACGTCGGTTCTCGACGGCGTTCTGGACAAGATCGCGATGGGCTTCTCCGGAATGAGCTGGGACGGGACAGTGGTGCTCGCCCCGAAATCCCCGAAGACCAACGAAGATCAGAAGAGGTTCGCGATGAGCCCGGGACTCCGGTACGAGGACCTTCCCCGGCTCACCGCCCCGAACCCGAAGATCTTCGGTTTCGTGCCCCGCGCCTACACGCGCTCGGCCGTCCGGGTCCCGGGCGGCAGCGAGCGGATCTTCGTGACCGGCGTGGACCACGACTACGGGCCGTTCATGAACCGGCCGATCGGGCTGGGCCGCGGCCTCACCGAAGACGACGAGCGGCGCCGCAGCACGGTCGCGGTCGTCGGAGCCACGCTCGGCTCGAAGCTCTTCGGCGGCTCGGACCCCGTCGGGCGCGACATCACCGTCGAGGGAATTCCCTTCCGCGTCGTCGGCGTCCAGGCCGCCGGCCAGATCTTCAACGACGAGAACTACATGGACGCGAACGGCATCCTCATTCCGCTCCCGACGTACATGGACCGGATCGACCCGGATCACAAGCTCGCGCAGCTCGCCGTCAAGCTCAACCGCAAGAGGGACGTCGGCGAGGTCTCCGCGATGCTTCTCGGCCGGGCCCGGCAGGCGCACCACGGAATCGAAGACGTGGAGATCACCGACCTCGACGCGGAGCTCGTCCGTTCGTACCAGAACTTCCTGGAGCAGATGCACGGCTGGCAGGTCGTGCTGATGAGCCTCGCGGGAACCGTGCTCCTCGTCGGCGGAGTCGGAGTGCTGTCCGTCATGCTCATCTCGTTCTCCGACCGGAAATTCGAGATCGGCCTTCGCAAGGCGATCGGCGCATCGGACGGCGAGATCTTCCTGCAGTTCCTGCTCGAAGCCGTCGTTCTCGCGGCGGTCGGCGCGCTGATCGGAACGGCCGGCGGCGCGACCGTCTGCCGGGCGCTCGCCGACAAGTTTCCGTACGGTCTCGTCGTCAACCCCATGGGTCTCGTGATCGCATGGGGAACGGCGATCTCTCTTGCCGTCGTGTTCGGCTTGTACCCCGCTCTCCGGGCCTCGCGGCTCTCCCCGATGGAAGCCATGCGCTGACCGCCCCTCCCGGCCCGTGCTATAGATAGGGCCGCATCCGATGGAAGAGCGGCGGATCGTCCCGAAGCACCACGCGCTCGTGCGGATCACGCACTGGGCGAACGTTCCGCTTTTGGCCGGAATGATCCTCTCCGGGCTCTCGATCTACTGGGCCGCGCCCGTCGTTCGACACGCTCCGGACGCCCGCACCGGGAGCACCGACTATTTCGTCGACCTCGGCTACTGGGCGGTCGCGCACGTTCCGGGCCAGAGCCACGACCCCGAGCCCCGATTCTGGTTCTACAACCACTTCAGCCTCGGCCACGGAATCCTCGCCGAGGCTCTGCGGTTCCACTGGTTCTTCGCCTACTTCTTCATGCTCAACGGCGTCCTGTACCTGGCCGGGCTCCTCCTCGGCGGCGGATACAAGTCTCTTCTCCCGCGCTTCGCGGATCTGAAGGGCGCGCTCGCGATGAGCCGGTATTACGCGGGCCTCGTCCCCGCGAAGCTGCTGAAAAGGCCGTGGCCTCATCCACCCGTTCGCGCGAAGTACAACTCGCTGCAGAAGCTCGGTTATTTTTCGATGCCCGTCTTCGGCGGGCTCGCTGTCGCGACCGGTTGGGCCATCCACAAGCCGGCCCAGCTCGGCTGGCTGGAACGCGCGTTCGGCGGATACGACCGGGCGAGGCTGTGGCATTTCCTCCTACTCTGGGTCTTTCTCGGCTTCGTGGTCCCGCACGTCGTCCTCGTCGTCGCCGACGGGTGGGACACGTTCCGCTCGATGGTCGTCGGCTGGTCCACGCGGGTGAAGGGAGAGGAACCGGAACATGACGAGCCCTGACGAACCGGAAGCTCCGCCGGCTTCCCCGGAACCGACCCTGGAATCGGAATCGGTCACGAAACAGATTCCCGCCGTCGAGCCGCCGCCAGCCGAAGAGCGGGCCATTGCGGAAGCGGGGCCTGAACCGGATTCCGAACCCGAACCCCAGCCCCTGCGCCCTTCATTCTTCGCTCGATTCGATGAGCCTCCGGAGGAGCCGCGGATCGTCGCGGCGCGCGATCTCCGCCGCCAGACGCGGCGCGACTTTCTGATCTTCGGCGCGGGCACGGCCGCGGCGGCGGCTGCGTTCTGGTGGGTCCTCCCCGACGGGGCGCAGGACCGGATCCTCACGACAGAGCGCCGCGAATGGCTCGATTCGATGGAGGCGAGGGCCGGGATCGGCCCGAAAGCGAAGGAGAAATTCCTGAACCGGGCGCTGACGTTCGACGACGACGTCGCGGAGGCTCTCTATTCCCGGAGCCGCAGGGTCCGGACGTACCGAAAGTCGGACATCACGCCGCTGCGGAACAACTACGACGGCCAGACGCCCGACCCCGACTACATCCCGGACTGGACGCTGGACGTCGAAGGACTCGCCTCGGGAAAAGCGGAGCGCTTCACGATCGGCGACCTGACGTCGAAGTTCCGCCGGCACGACCAGATCACGAGGCTCTGCTGCGTCGAAGGCTGGAGCGCGATCGCCTGGTGGGGAGGAGTGCGGTTCGGAGATCTCCTCGAGGCCCATCCGCCCGCCCCCGGCTTTCGCTGGGCAAAGCTCGAATCCTCGGTCAATCTCGATTCCGAAGGCGATCCCGACCCCTACTTCGTTTCGATCGACCTCGAGACGGCGCGCCATCCCCAGACGCTCCTCGCGACGCACCAGAACGATCTGCCGCTCACTGTCGAGCACGGCGCGCCCCTGCGGCTGCTCGCTCCGATGAAGCTCGGCCTGAAGAACATCAAAGCGGTGACGAAGATCGTCTACTCGCGCGAAGAGCCGCCCGACTACTGGGCGCTCCAGGGATATTCGAAGTACGACGGGCTGTAAGGCTCGCTCGGCCCGCTCGGGACTAGCGCCGGCCCGGCGAGCGGGCCCTGTCGCGGGACTCGCCCCGCACCACCCGCTCTCTAATGCGCCGGCGCGTTGGCCCCACCGCTCTCGGGCTTTCGCTCAGGGTTGGAGCCAGTACCCGTGAGCGAAGCCGCGACAGAGCGGCCGGGGCTCGACGCGGGTCACAGGTGCCTCCCGAGAGGAGCGTATGTTTTTTCGCTGATGTGACGCTGAACAAATGAGCGCGATGTCGCGAAAAAACTTGCCCGAGGAGCGCGCACGGACAGGATGCCACTGCCGGGCGCGCTGCGTCTCCTCGAGGGAAGCACCGAAGACCCGCGTGGGGCTCAGCCGCGACCCGGCGAGCGAATCCAACTACGCCGGGGTCAAATTCGCAAACTTCGCGACGAACTTCTTCTTCCCCGCACGGTCGAAAAACACCGTCAGCCGCGCGTCGTCGCCCGAACCCTCCTGCTGGAGGATCACTCCCGCTCCGTAGGTCGGATGGCGGACTCGCGCGCCGCGGTGCAGGCCCGGAAGGGTGCCGGGCACGGGCTTGCGCCGCGCGACGGTGATCGAAGGCCCGCGCGAGACCGGCGAAGCCTCCTCCTCGGCCCGCCTCGACCGCGGGAAAAGCGAGGGCGTCCTCGCCGCGAACGGGTCCGCGTCGATGCGGACCACGTCTTCGGGTAGTTCGTCGAGAAAGGGAGACGGATACCGCGGGCGCGCCTCGCCGTAGAGCAGCCGGTGCCGCGCGAGCGTCAGCGTCAGCCGGCGCCGGGCCCGCGTCATGCCGACGTACAGCAGGCGGCGCTCCTCCTCGACCTCCTCTTCCGAGGCCGTACTCTGGGAATGGGGAAGGAAGCCTTCTTCGAGTCCGGCGACGAACACCTGCGAAAACTCCAGCCCCTTCGCCGAGTGAAGCGTCAGGAGCGAGACCGCGCCCTCGGGGCGCGCGACGTCCGCGTCGCTCGCGAGCGCGAGAGCGTCCAGAAAACCGCGAGCGCTCGCGTTCTCCCCTTCCCGCAGCTCGTACTCCCGGGCCGCGGAGACGAGCTCCCTCAGGTTCTCGCGCCGCGCGACGTCCTCCGCCTCCTCGGAGCGCGCGTACAGGTCGCCATAGCCCGACTTCTCGAGCACGAGCTCCAGCAGGACGGCCGCGGAGACCTCGGCGCTCCGGCTCTCGAGCTCGCGAATCGTTTCGCGAAATCGCGCGAGCGCGATCCGGGCGCGCTCGGTGATCCCCTCGGCGGCCTCCGAACCCTCGAACAGGGACACACCCTTCTCGGCGGCCGTCTTCGCCACGCGCTCGAGCGTCGCCTCTCCGATCCCGCGCGCGGGCCGGTTCACGACGCGGCGAAAAGCGAGGTCGTCGCGAAAATCCAGCGCGAGCCGGTAGTAGGCGATGGAGTCCTTCACCTCCGCGCGCTCGTAGAATTTCATCCCACCGATCACGACATACGGAATCCGCCGCCGTACGAGCTCGTCCTCGAAGGAGCGCGACTGGGCGTTCACGCGGAAGAGAATCGCCGACTCGGAAATCGGGTGGACGCGCTCTTCGAGGCGGGAAACGATCCAATCCGCCTCGGACCGGTCGTCGCGAAACGAGCGCACTTCCACCGGTTCGCCCTCCCCGGATTCGCCGACGAGGACCTTCGGGCGCCGCCGGCGGTTCGCGGAGACTACCGCCCCCGCGGCCTTCAGGATCCGGCTCGTGGAGCGGTAGTTCCGCGTGAGCGAGACGACGGTCGCGCCGGGAAAATCCTCCTCGAAGGCCAGGATGTGCTCCACCCGGGCGCCGCGCCAGCGATAGATCGACTGGTCTTCGTCCCCAACGGCGACGAGGGACTGGGCGGCCGCCCCGATGAGCTTGACGAGCGAGTCCTGCGCGCCGTTGGTGTCCTGATATTCGTCAATCAGCAGATGCGAGATCGCCCGCTGCTCGGCAACCCTCGTTTCCTCGGAGGTCTGGAGCAGGCGAACGGACGCGCCGATGAGGTCGTCGAAGTCGAACGCGTTTCCCGCGCGAAGCTTCTTCTCGTAAACGGCATAGATCGACGCGATCTTCTCGGCCGCGAAGCCCTCGGCCGCGGTCGCGGCCCGCGCCGGCGAGACGAGCGCCGACTTCGCCTCGGAAATGCGCGAGAGGGCGGCGCCCGGGGTGAGCATCTGCTCGGAGATCGACAGTTCCGCCATCGCCTCCCGGACGAGGGCCGCCTGATCGCCGGAATCCGCGATCGAGAAAGCGGCCGTCCGCCCGTCCGCGCCGCCCGCGCGGCGCAGGAATCGAAGCCCCCAGGAATGAAACGTCCCGACGAAGCTCGCCAGCCTCGACACGCCGAGGAGCGCCCGCACGCGCTCGCGCATTTCCTCCGCTGCCTTGTTCGTGAACGTGACCGCGACGACGGAGCGCGGGTCGGCGCCGTCCTCGATCAGCCTCGCGAGGCGCCGCGTCACGACCCGCGTCTTCCCCGAGCCGGCCCCCGCGAGCACGAGAAGCGGGCCCCGCCCGTGGGAGACGGCCGCCGCCTGCTCCGGGTTGAGGCCTTCGAGAAGGCTCGCCGCCCGATCCTGCGTCGAAGGCATCACTCGACGGTGACGCTCTTGGCGAGGTTCCGCGGCTGATCCACGTCGCACCCCAGCAGGAGGGCGACGTGGTAAGCGAAGAGCTGAAGCGGCAGCACGGAGAGGATCGGCTGCAGCTCGAGAATCGTCTCGGGGATCTCGACGACGTGGTCGGCGAGCTCCTGGATCTCCGCGTCGATCTCCGTCGAAACGACGATCGAGCGGCCGTCCCGGGACTTCACCTCCCGCAGGTTCGAAAGAGTCTTCTCCCGCCATCCGTCCCGCGGCGCGAGCACGAGGACGGGCATGTTCTCGTCCACGAGGGCGATCGGGCCGTGCTTCATCTCGCCCGCCGGGTATCCCTCGGCGTGGATGTAGGAGATCTCCTTCAGCTTGAGAGCCCCTTCGAGCGCGATCGGATAATGGAGGCCGCGGCCGAGGTAGAGGAAGTTTCGGTAGTGCGACAGCTTCCGCGCGAGCTCCTGGATCTGGGGCTCCTGCTTGAGCGCCTTTTCCATGAGGCCCGGCAGCCGCGCGAGCGAAGCCGTCTCCTCGGGCGTGAGACCCTTCCCCAACCCGCGCGCCTGTCGCAGCCGAGCGGCGAGCAGAAAGAAGACGAGCAGCTGGGTCGTGAACGCCTTCGTGGAGGCGACGCCGATTTCCGGGCCGGCGTGCGTGAGCCAGACGGCCTTCGCCATTCGCGCGATCTGCGATCCTGGCGCGTTCACGATCGCGCCGACGTCGGCGCCGAGCCGGAGCGCCTCCTGGAGCGCGGCCACGGTGTCGGCCGTCTCGCCCGACTGCGACACGCCGATCGCGATCGTGTTCGCCGTAGCGACGGGCGAGCGGTAACGGAATTCGCTTCCGTAGTCGACCTCGACCGGAATCCTCGCCATCCGCTCGATCAGGAATTTTCCCACCAGACTCGCGTGCCACGAGGTGCCGCAGGCGAGAAGAAGCACCCGGTCCGCCCGGCCGACGCGCTCGGGGGAGAGGAAATCGTCCTCGAATTCCAGCTCGCCGGTCTCGAGGGAGACTTTTCCCCCCATGCTCTCGGCCACGGCGACGGGCTGCTCGTGGATCTCTTTCGCCATGAAATGGCGGTAGCCGCCCTTCTCGGCCGCGACGACGTCCCAGTCGACCGTCTTGACCGGACGGTCGACTTCGTTGCCGTCCCGATCGACGATCCGGATCGACCGCGAATCGACACGGGCGACGTCGCCGTCCTCCAGAAAAATGACCTTTCTCGTCCAGGGAAGAATCGCCGTCGGGTCGGACGCCACGAAATTTTCGCCCTCGCCGATTCCGAGAACGATCGGCGGACCCGAACGGGCGGTCACGAGCACGTCGGGCTCGTCGAGGGACGCGACGACGACGGCGTAAGCCCCGGTGAGGAGCTTTCGCGCGTCCCGAACCGCGGCGAAGAGGTCACCGCGATAGTGCTCTTCGACTTCGTGGGCGAAGACCTCCGTGTCGGTGTCGGAAAGGAATTTCCGCCCGCGGCCCTGAAGGATTCGCTTTCGCTCGGCGAAGTTCTCGATGATGCCGTTGTGGATCACGGCGATCCTCCCGTTGCCCGAGAGGTGGGGATGGGCGTTGCGCTCGACCGGCTTACCGTGGGTGGCCCACCGCGTGTGTCCGATGCCGGAGCAGCCCGACGGCAGCGACCCGTTGAGCCGGGAGAACAGGGCCGAAAGTTTTCCCTCGGCGCGGGCGACGAAGAAAGAGCCCGCGTCGTTGACGGCGATCCCGGAGGAGTCGTAGCCGCGGTACTCCAGGCGGCGCAGGCCGTCGAGCAGGAACGGAGCGGCCTGCTTGGGCCCGACGTATCCGACGATTCCGCACATGTTGTCGCTACCGAGGCAAGAACGGTGCCGGACCGGGACGGCTCACGAACGCCGCTTCTTCCGCCGCTCGGCCCAGCCCTCGATGTTGCGCTGGGAACCGCGGGAGAGGGCGAGGGCTCCCGGCGGGACGTCTTTCGTGATCGTGGAACCCGCTCCCACGTAAGCGCCTTCGCCCACTTCGACCGGCGCGACGAGCTGCGAATCGCTGCCGATGAATGCCCGCTTTCCGATGACGGTCCTGTGCTTGTGCTCGCCGTCGTAGTTGCAGGTGATCGTTCCCGCCCCGATGTTCGCGTCTTCTCCGACCTCGGTGTCGCCGAGATAACTCAGGTGCGCGGCTTTCGCACCACGCCGAAGGTGCGCTTTCTTCGTCTCGACGAAATTCCCGACCCGGACGTCCTCCTCGAGCACGGTTCCCGGCCGAAGCCGCGCGAACGGGCCCACTGTCGTCCGGCGGCCCACCGAGGCATCGTTGAGATCGCAGAACGACTTGATCTCGCACCCTTCGGCGAGCCGGGTCCGCCCTTCGAGCACGACGAACGGATGGATCACGACGTCCCGCGCGGCGGACACGTACGGCCCGACGAGGGTCGTCTCCGGATCGAGCAGCGTCGCGCCCTGGTCGATGAGCCGCTCCGCGCCGCGCCGGCGTTCGACCGCGTCCGCGAAAGCGAGCTCCCGGCGGGAATTGACCCCCATCGCTTCGCGCGGATCGCCGAGCTCGAGGACTTCGACCCTCTCGCCGGCGCGCGCCATCGCCGTGACGGCGTCGGTCAGGTAGAACTCGTGCGCCGCGTTGTCGTCGCGGACCTGCTCGAGGCCCCGCTCCAGCGCGCCGCGGCGAAAACAATAGATTCCCGCATTGATCTCGCGGATCTTCTTCTGCGCCGGCCCCGCGTCGCGGACCTCGACGATCCGCGCGAATCGCCCGTTTTTCCTCACGATCCGGCCGAGGGAACCGGGATCGGCCGGGCGCGCCGAAAACAGGACGGCGGCGGCGCGCGCGCGCCGGAATTCTTCGACGAGCCTCCGCAACGACTCGGCGGTGATCAGCGGCGTGTCGCCCGAAAGCACGAGGACCGGATCGTCCGCGGGGCCGAACGCCGAGAGCGCCCGCGCCGCGGCGTCTCCCGTGCCGCGAGGGGGATCCTGCACGACGACCTGGATGCCTGTCCGGGCGTGAAGCCTCTCGGCGACGCGATCGAGCCCCGGGCTCGCGACGACGACGATCTTCGCCGGGGAAAGCTTCTCCGCCTCGTCGAGAACCGCGTCGAGCATCGCGCGCCCCGCGACTCGATGCAGCACCTTCGGCAGGTCGGAATTCATGCGCGTCCCGGCGCCCGCCGCCATGATCACCACGGAGAGAACCGGGGGCACCGCGGGGGACGCCGCCGGAACGCGGGGACGCGATTTCTTTTTCGTGGGACTCTTCAGGCCGTCGCCGCCGTGAGGTTCAGAAACTCCGGCGTCTCGCGGAGCGGCTCGAAATCGAGGTCGCGGCGCGCGAGAGTCCGATTGCTCTCGTCTTCCGCGATCGCCCGCTCGAGAGCCTCGATCGCCCGTTCCGGGTCGTTCAGCTGGGCGAAACAACACGCGAGGAGGTAGGACACGCGCCCGTCGTCCGATTTCCGAGACTTCTTGAGTTGCTCGATCGCGCCCAGGAAATTCTTGCGGTTCTTCTCGAGCAGCGCGCCATAATAGGGATCCTCGCCATCGGAGCCCGCCACCGGCTTTCCGTTCTTTTTCCGCCGCTCGCAAACCGCCAGGTAGAGCCGGGAGCGGTCCGCCAGCTCTTTTTCGTCGGCGAATTCGTCGAGGACCGCCCGAAAATGCTTCTCGGCCTCTTCGAATTTCTTCTTCTGCAGCGCGGCCGCGCCCCTCTCGTACTCCTTGCGGGCCGCTTCCGAGTGCTTGGACATCTCGCGAAACGAAGCGGGGGCCTTGATCGAGCTTCCGGACCCGTTGTCGGAGATCAGGCCGAGCTTTTCGATTTTCGCCTCGATCTCGCCGAGTGTCGCGCCGAGCCGGTCGGCGAGCGACTGAACGTCCATCTTGCCGGCATTGTCGCGAAGAAACCGGAGATCCGATTCGGCCCAGCGTTTCGTCATCTTTGTTTCGCCTCCGAGCGTTTCAAATAAAAACGAGGAATACTACGAGCGGGGCGAGCGGGCTGTCAAGTCGGCCGCGGCGGGAATAGCCCCGGCCTCGCGAGTGTTTTTCGATGGGAGAGAATGGTGCGCATGAAACCCGTTGCTGCGGCTGCCCTGGCGTTCCTCCTGGCCGCCGGAATCGCGCCCGCGGCCGAAAAGGCCCAGAACAGCGCCGGCGTGGTGAAGGAGTATTCCGCCGCGGAACGGACGTTCTCCGTCGAAGACGAGAGCGGCCGGACGATCCGGTTCGTCTGGGCGAAAGCCACGAAATTCAACGGCGTCGTCTCCACGGGAGCTCGGGTGACCGTGCGGTACACCGAGCAGGGAGACGGCCGAAACCTCGCCCAGACCGTCGGCGTTCTCAAATAACGGTCAAACGAGCTTGCGCGCGATCCAGAGCGGACCGATCAACAGGTGCGCCAGATTGCGGAGAAACGCGGGGCGATTCTTTTCGTAGACGGCGTGCCCCACGAGCTGGAAGGCCCATCCGCCGAGGAAGAGGCCGGCCGCGAGACCGATTGCAAAGGCCGGCGAGGTCCACGCGGGAATCGCCCGGGACACGAGATCGGACGCTGCCAGGTACACGAAGAACGCCGCGGCGGCGCCCGCGTCGATCGCGACGGCGGCGAGAGTCGCCAGGACGATCACCGGTTCCGCGGCAGACCACGGCCCCGACACGATCGGTACCCGGGTCAGGGCGAGCACGAGCGAGAACACGATGAGGGGAATTCCGACGGCATGGCACGCACGATTTCCGGCCGTGGAATGCGCCGCCGCATAGTCCGAAAACAGCCGCGTCGCGCGCGCGTTCACGCCAAAATTCTACTCCGAAAATTCCGTCCGCGCCGGGCGCCGGAAAGGGTTGTTATTTCCCAGGCCCGGCACTAGAATCCGCCGCGAAGGAGAAACCGATGGGAATGTACATCATCGCGGAGCCGTGCATCGGGACGAAGGACACCGCGTGTGTCGATGTCTGCCCGGTGGATTGCATCCATCCGAGGAAGGACGAGGGCGGATTCGAGGCCGCGGAGATGCTTTACATCGATCCCGACACCTGCATTCAATGCGGCAACTGCGAGCCCGCCTGCCCGGTCACGGCGATCTTCACGGAGGAGACCATCCCCGAGAAGTGGAAGCACTTCCAGCAGATCAACGCCGACTGGTACAAGAACCCGAAGTAGAGCCCCGAGCTCCGTCCCTTCAGCCCCGTCGTTGTCATTGCGAGGAGCATCGCGACGAAGCAATCTGACCCCGGAGTAGATTGCTTTGCTCCACGCGCAATGACATCGCCCGTCTCAGTTCACCTGGTCCCCTTCAAATTCTTCTCGAGAAAAGCGTTCGCGCGCGCGTCGGCGTCGCGCGCCTGGGTCGGCCGGTAGACCTTGGGATCCGGCGACGACGCGAAGCCGTGCCCGGCGCCCGCGTAAATCTTGAAGTCGACCGATTTTCCCGCCGCCCGGGCGGCCTTCTCGAACTCTTCGACACTCGCGGGAGGAATGCCCTGGTCCTCGGCCCCAAAGTTTCCGAGCAGCGGAGCGTGGATACTCGCGATCGTCGCCGGGTCGGTCACGAGCCGCCCGTAGTTGAGGACGCACGCGGCGAGCTTCGGCTCTTCGATCGCGAGAGCGAGGGAGTAGCCGCCCCCCATGCACCAGCCGATCGACCCGATCCGCGAAGCGTCCACATCGTCGCGCGAAGCGAGATAGTCGAACGCCGCTTTGAGGTCGCGCATCGCCCGATCCTCGGGAAGCCCCCTCATCAGCTGGTGCGCCACGTCGGCGCTCGCTCCGGCCGACTTGCCGCGGTAGAGGTCCAGCGCGAGCGCGACGTACCCGTCGCGCGAGAAGCGGTCCGTTTTGGCACGCACCCAGTCGTTCAGGCCCCACCATTCGTGGACGACGACGAGTGCGGGATGTTTCCCCGCTCCGGACGGAAGAGAGAGATATCCCGACACGGTCTCATCGCCGCTCTTGTAGGACACCATCTTGCCCGTCATGGCCCGTGAGGACGCGGCGAGCATCGAAACGGCAAATCCCAGACAAATTGCTTTTCTCAACAAGATCACCTCCCGGCGAGAATTCTTTCCCGCCCGTTCTCAATTCTAACTCTCGCGAGCGCGTCTATCCTGACGTAAAATGCTCTCGCTTCATGCTCGAACAACAGCCTCTCTTCCCGGTGGTTCCCGACGAACGCCGAGAGCTGCAGTCGTTCTACGACGCCCTCGCCGAGCGGTTCGGTCTCGCTCCGGCGCGGGTCGTCATCTCCCGGCGAAAGCTCACGGGCGGACACATCATTTACGGCCCCCCTCACCGCATCGTGATCTCGGCGCACCTCACGCAGCGCGACCGAATCGAGACTCTCAAGCACGAGGCCGCGCACGCCTATTGCTTCCGCACCGACGGGCCCGACGAGGCCCACTCTCAGAAATTCTGGAAGGTCGCGCGATCGTTCGGCGCCAAGCGCCGGCACGCGCCCGAGACGCAAGCCCTCACGGAATTCCGCGCCCAGCGCGAGATCGTCTACCGGTGCGAAAGCTGCCGCAACGACTTTCCGCGGATGCGCCCCTACCGGAGAGCCATGCTCTGCGCGTCGTGCCACCGGAAGGGCCGCCCCGCGCGACTTCGCCGGGAACGCGTCTCGAAGAAGTCGTGACTGCCGGCCGCCCGGACGCGGCGGCGCTCGCGGAACGGGCGGGGCGCCGGGAGGGCGCCCTCCTCGTCGCGGCTGCCGCCCTTCTCTGGTCCACGGGCGGCCTCGCGATCAAATGGATCCCGCTGGCACCCCTGAACATCGTGTTCCACCGGGCATGGATCGCGAGCCTGACCCTGCTCCTGCTGCTTCGCCCCCGGAAAATCCGCCCCACGCCCGCATTCTTCGTGGCTTGCGGAACCTACGCCGGAATGATCATCACGTTCGTCGTCGCGACGAAATGGACCACGGCGGCGAACGCGATCTTTCTGCAGGACTCCGGAATCGTGTGGGTGCTCATTTTCTCGCCCCTCGTCGCCGGGGAAGCCATCGACCGGCGCGACGTCGCGGCCGTCGTCGCCTGTCTCGGGGGAATGGTCCTGTTCTTCGTCGGAAAGATCTCGACGCACGGAGAAGCCGGCAACGCCATGAGCCTTCTCTCCGGCGCGTTCTACGCGGCGACGGTGCTGCTCCTGCGCCGCCTGAAGGGGCCCGCGTCGGAGTGGACGGCAATCGTCGGGAACCTCGCGGCCGCCCTCGCGTCCCTCGCGTTCGCGGCGCGGCCCTTCGACGTTCCGCCAAAAGCGATCGCGCCGCTGGTTTTTCTCGGCGTCGTCCAGATCGGCGTGGCGTATTCCCTTTTCATCCGCGGACTCGGAAGAATCCGCGCGGCCGAGGCGTCGATCATCTCGCTGCTCGAACCGATCTTCAACCCGATCTGGGTATTCCTCGGCGTCGGCGAGCGCCCGTCGATTTTCGCGATTTGCGGCGCGGCGGTGGTTCTGTCGGCGATCGCCTGGCGAACGCTTGCGACGGGCTCCGCGCCGGCCGACGCCGTCCCCAGCCCGGACTGAACCGCCGGCGGCCGGGCTAGTTCTTCGCGACGTTGAGGAAACGGCGCAGGGGATCCTTCACGTAAGACGGGAGCTTCTGCGCAATCATCCAAACGCGGTCCGTCACGGGAGGCGCCGCGGCGGGGTTCTTGAAGCACTCGGCGCACCGGGGAAGTTTCGTAAAGTCGTGCCTCCGGAAGGCGTCTTCGATGACGTCGAGCATCGGCGAAGACGCGATCTCGCGGATCGTCTGCGTCTTCACGTTTCCGAGCGGCTGGGTCGCGTCGTAGTCGTAACAGCAATGGCTGACGTTTCCGTTCGCGAGGATCACGAACCACTGGTACGGCGTGCCCTGGAAGCAGCCGTAGTAGGCCTGGTGGAGTTCCGTGACTTCCGACGTGTCGAGACCTTCGCAGGTCTTCTGCGTCACGCGCGCCTGGGGATATTTATGAAGCTCGAAGAATTCTTCGATGTCGCGCGTGCGCTCGCGCTGGGTGAGCGGCATGATCATCCGCTGAATGTCCACCTGGATTTTCTTTCCGCGCGAGAGCTCGAGAAAGCGCCGGACGTTCTCGACGACGACCTCCAGCTTCGCGCCCCGGGATTTCGCGTAAACCTCGGGAATCAGGGTGTCGATCGACAGGATGATCCGCGACAGCGACGTCGAGAGGATCTCTCTCCCCTTCTCCTCCGTCAGCAGCGTCGCGTTCGTCGAGACGCAGACGCCGGGAAACAGATCGATCGCCTCCGGAAGCTTCTTGTACAGGAGCGGCTCGCCGAGCTCGTGGAGATAGCGCATCTTCAGCCCGAGCTCTTTCATCTCCGCGGCGATCTTCTCGACCATCCACCAGGGCGCATCCTCGTAGGGACGGTCGATCTCGTCCATCGGGCACATGCCGCAGCGCAGGTTGCAACGGCTCGTCAGTTCGAGGTTGTATTTCAACGTCTTGAGCCGAAGCCCGTTACGCCCCCGGCTCATCGGAAATCGCCTCCGCTACGCATTCCGGGATGATAGTGCACTTGCTTCTATAATGCAGGGCGAGCAAGCCGCGACATGAACACCGTCGTTTTCGACATCGAGACCGTGGGAGTCGACTGGACCTCGCTCGACGAGGCGCAGCGGGCGTACCTGCTGAAGAACGCGAAAACCGAAGAAGAACAGCGGCTCGTGCCCGAGTGGCTCTCGCTGTGGCCGATGACCGGAAAAATCGTCGTCCTCGCAATGCAGAACGTGGAGACCGGCAAGGGCCGCGTCTGGTTCGAGAAGACCGACGGACGCTCGGAAGAGAAATCCGAAGACGGCCTCTTCGACTTCGTCGGGGACAGCGAGCCGGCGTTCCTGGAAGAGTTCTGGAAAGCGGTCTCGAAATTCGACCGCTTCGTCACGTTCAATGGCCGCGGCTTCGACTGCCCGTGGATGATGCTTCGAAGCGCCGTGCTCGGCATCCGGCCGTCGCGCAACCTCATGGGCTACCGGTACTCCCTGCGGCCGCACGTCGACCTGCTGGAGGTCCTGACGCTGTTCGGGTCGGGGGGAACCGCCGCGAGGAAATTCAACCTCGACTTCTTCTGCAAGACGTTCGGGATCGCGAGCCCGAAGGAAGAAGGGATGGACGGCTACTCAGTCGGCCCGTACTACCGGGAAGGTCGACTGCCGGAGATCGCCCGCTACTGCCGCCGTGACGTGGAGGCGACGGGCGCGCTCTTCAAGCGACTCGAAACGACCTTGATTCCCGTTCTCGACAACTCGAGAAGCTGAGCCGGCGAGCCCCTAGTCCGACTTCGCCTTGACGAGCGTGATCTTGTCGAACGCGAAGATGACCGACGCGACCGGCGCAGTTGCCGCTGCCCGAAGAGAGCTGGGTAATCGCGACGGGCGAGACGCCGTCGAGCTTCCAGTCGATCAGTACGGTTCCTTCGTTGTCGAGACTGAGGATCTCGATGGATTTCGGCGAGATCGAGCCGCCGGCCCCAGCCTCGTTCAGCCAGTCCGACAGGCCCGCGAGGCCCTTCGGCGTGAGGGTCAGCGTCAGGCGGGGAGTCGGGGCGGGCGCGGTGATCTGGCGCGGCGAATAGGCGATGTCCAGCGCCCGCTCGAAATCGATCGCAAACCCGGCGGCTCCCGGAGTGTCGGCCCCGTCCACCCGCAGCGCGAAATTCTTCGGGTTCGGGTTCGTCGTCTGCGCCGCTGCCGCTGCGGCGAAGAGCGCGAGGGCGATCGCGAACGGTCCGATTCGGGTCTTCAACGGAGCCTCCTTGGTTACGACGACCCGATCGTAACACCGGAGCGGCTCCGGGGGATCGGGTAGAATCGCGCGCATGCCGAAGCTGTCTTCCCAGGACATTGGCGCCGAGTTCGCCGGTCCCGCCAAGGCCTATCCCCCGAAGGTCCCCATCGAGGGGGTCCGGGTGCACCGCCTCGCTCGCCACGTCGACGACCGCGGGTTTTTCATGGAGGTTTTTCGAAGCCGCGCGACCGGGGCCCACGGCGCGGCGCTCGCGGAATTCTGGGCGGGAGTCGACGCGGCCCAGTTGAACTTCTCGATCGTCAACGCCGAGAACCACGTGAAGGGCCTGCACTACCATCTCCAGCAGGAAGACATCTGGTTCTGCCCGCCTCCGTCGAAGATCAAGATCGTGCTCTTCGACCTCCGAAAGGATTCGAAGACCTTCCAGCAGACGCAGGTCCTTGTCGCCGGCGACGGCAACGACATCGTCGTGCGCATTCCGGAAGGCGTCGCGCACGGCTACCGCCCTCTGACGAACCCCTGCTCGCTTTTCTACATCGTGACGAAGCCCTTCGAGCTCGACGATCCCGACGAGTTCCGGGTCGCCTGGGATCATCCGGCCATCAAGAACTTGTGGGAGACCCCCAACGGATAGAGCCCGCTCTTCGCTCCGCACGAAGTTGCTGAGCTGGTTCGACCGCGAGAAGCGCGAGTTGCCGTGGCGGGGCACCGGAGATCCCTATGCGATCTGGGTGTCGGAGGTCATGCTCCAACAGACGACGGTCCAGACGGTCCTGCGGCGATACCCCGCGTTCCTCCGTCGTTTCCCGACCGTTCGCTCGCTCGCCCGCGCGCGGGAGGATTCCGTGCTCGCCGCGTGGTCCGGGCTCGGCTACTACGGCCGGGCGCGAAACCTTCGCCTCGCCGCCCGAGAAATCGTCTCGAGCCACGGCGGAGTCATCCCCGCGGATGCCGACGCTCTCCGGAAACTGCCGGGATTCGGCCCGTACACCGCGGCTGCCGTCGCGGCGATCGCATTCGGGCGGCCGGCCCTGCCGATGGACGCGAACATCCGGCGGGTCGTCTCCCGGCTGTTCGCGACGGCGGATCCCGCCGCGTTCCTTCCGCGAATCGTCGGCCGAAGCCGGACGGGCGACACGATCGCGGCGCTCTTCGACCTCGGCCAGATCCTCTGCCGGCCGCGAAATCCCCGGTGCTCCGAGTGCCCCCTCGAGCGGAGTTGCCGCGCCCGCCGCGAAGGTTCCGTCGCATCGTTCCCGACAAAAAGGTTGCTTGCGCCGTACCGGCCCGTTTACCTGTGCGCGGCAGCGATCGTCCGCGGCGGGAAGCTCTGGCTGAGAAGGCGGAATTCGACGTGGCTTGCCGGGCTCTGGGAATTTCCCTCCGTCGAAGCGGCGTCGAGGCGGGCGTCCCGGGCGGCGTTTCGGCGTCTCTACGGCGACGCGACGCTCCTGGGAGAAGTCGAGCACACGGTCGTGCGCCGCAAGGTGCGAGCCGAGCTGTACGGGACCGATCGCGCGCCCCTCGATTCGGAGGGCCGATGGATGACGCTCCGCGAGGTCGGCACGCGCGCGTCGCCGACCCTGACGAGGAAGATCGCCGCTCTTCTTTCGCGACGCGGATTCCGGGCGTAGAATCGTCGCATGGCCAGATACGCCTCCCTCGCGGTCCTCGCGCTCTCCGCGGTCATCCGAGCCGACACTCTCGTCATGAAGTCCGGCGAGAAATATCAGCTGAAGGTGCCCGCGACGCACAAGAACGGCAGGGTCACGTTCACGACGACGGCGAATCGCTTTCTCTCGGTCAGCGAATCGGAGGTCGCCCAGGAAATCGCAGGACCGCCGCCCCCGCCGCCGAAACAGATCAATCGAACCGATTCGCGCCAACTCGGAGCGATCGCGCGGGAGCAGCGCGAAGAGCAGGGAAAGTCCGCCCCGGTCGCCGGGAAATCGGCCGACAAAAAGACGCTCCGACGGGGCCTCCGGGGAAACCCGCAGCCCGACCGCGTCGAAAAAAAAGAAAAAGGCGTCCCGCGACTCCCCGCCTCCGCCCCCGGCCGCCAAGGACCAGTAGCTTCGACCAGTAGCTGAGAAAAATGAGAGCGCTCTACCAGGGACGAAACGTCGAGGTCCGGGAGGAAGGGAACGGCCCGCCGGTCGTTCTCGTCCACGGGTATCCGCTGGACGGCGACATGTGGAACCCGGTGTCCAGCATTCTCGCCCGGAAGTTCCGCGTGTTGCGGCCGGACCTCCCGTCGCGGCGCGACACGCCGCATCCGACCTCGCCGACGGTCGCGGAGTATGCCTCGTGGATCTCCACCGTCGCGCAGGCGGCGGAATCTCCGGCCGGCATCGCCGGGTTCTCCATGGGCGGATACGTCCTGCTCGACCTCCTGAAGCGCAAACCGGCGTTCCTGCGCGCGGCTGCGTTCGTGGACACGAGAGCCGAAGCCGACGACGAGAAGGTTCGCGCCGCGCGAAACGCGGCGATCTTCACGGCCCGGGAGATGGGCCCGTCCGCCGTCTCGGACGGCATGGTCCCGAAGCTGCTCTCCCCGGCCGCCCGGAGCGACCGGCAGATCGCCTTCGCGGTGCGCGCGATCACCCGGCGCCAGAACCCGAACTCCCTCGAGAACGATCTGCTCGTCATGCAGGGGCGGCCCGACTCGACCGAGTTCCTCGCGGAGATCGGGATTCCGTGCCTCGTGGTTCGCGGCAGCCTCGATGCGATCACGCCCGCGGCCGCGGCCGAAGCGATGGCGAACCGGATCCCGGGCGCGCGCCTCGTGACGATCGAGGGAGCCGGCCACCTGACTCCGATGGAGAAGCCGGCGGAAGTCGCGGCGGCTCTCGGCGAGTTCTTCGAGAAGGCGCTTCTCTAGAAGGCCACCCGCATCCCGAAACGCACGCTGCGCGGCGGCTGCCGCAGGACCGGTTTCTGTAGTTCGGGTTCGTCGGGGTCGGGCTACCGTTGTCAGCCTCCGCGAAGTCCCACCGCTCGTCCAGCAGAACCGGCCTCTGGGCGTTCAGCAGATTGAAGACGTCGGCCATCAGATTGATCGTCACCGGCCCGACCGCGAGGGGGTACCCGAGGTGCAGGTCCGCCTCGTAGGTGGACGGCGTCCGCCCTTCCGATCCCCGCTTCGTCAGGAACAGCTCGTACCGCCCGTACCCGTCGACGAATCCGTATCGCGAGATCGGCGTCCCGGTGCGGATAGTAGGTCGAGAGGCCGACGTTGAGACCGAATGGCGCGGTGTAGGTTCCCGAGAGCTTGAGCTGACTCCGCCGGTCGTTCGACAGCGGGCCGCGGTTCGTGATCGGAGCGTAGCTCGCGAGCGTTCCGTCGAGAAAGTGGTTCGTCTGCGAAATCCGCGTAGTCGTAAGCGGCGGAAATGTTCGGATCGGCACCGACGTTCGTGAAGGGCGCGTACTCGCCGTCGTAGTTGCCGTCGAGCTTCGACCAGAGATACGAGGCGAGCATCGACCAGTTCTTGCTGAAGCGCTTCGTCGCATCGACTGCACTCCCGCGGAAAATTCGCTTCGCCGGCTTGCAGCGGTAAGGTACCGGCGGTCGAGTCGTAGTTGAAACGTCGAATCACGTTCTCGTCATGATTCCCTCGCCAGGATTGCCGATCGAATAGACGCCGTCGACCGGGTCCGACAGGAAGTCCTCGATCACTTCGCCGTAGTTCCGATAGATGTACTTCACGCCAACCGCGAAATCGGGGACGATCTCGCGTTCGCCTCCGAGGACGAACTCCCGCACGTACTGGCCGCGCAGGTTCGGGTCGGCCGGCTCGATGTTCGCGCCGACGATGTTCGAGTTGGTGCCGAGGTCCGAAGCGGCGCTGTCTCCCGGCGCCGGATGAAAGTCGGTCGGCGAGTAGTTGAAAATGTGCGGCTGACGCTCGTACGAATACGACCGGATCACGAGGTCCATTGGAATCTCTTCGTAGAAGCGGCCGAACGAGCCGTAGACCTTCGTCTTCTGGTCGCGCGACGGGTCCCACGTGAATCCGAAGCGGGGCGCGAAGTCTTTCTTCAGGTCTATCTGCTGGACGCCCGCGGAATCGATGATCTTCTGGTTGTCCCACCGGACGCCGAGGTTCACGGTCAGGTTCGGCAGGATGTTCCACTTGTCCTGGACGTACGCCGTCAGCATCTTGTGCTCGGGCGACGCGTTCAGCTCCGAGAGCGGCGCGTCCTCGATCGTCGCGGTCTTCGTGGTCCAGTAGTTGTGCTGATAGATGAGCGGCAGGTGCGTTGTCGCGGAGTTCGGGTTCGTGAAGATCGAGCACCTGCTGGCCGCCCGACATGCGCTTGGTCACGTCGGCGGTTTCCTTCTCGTAGTCGAACGCCTCCCTTGATCTCGTGGTTTCCGAGGAACTTCGAAACCGAGCAGCGCGAAGTGATCGCGGCTGAAGTTCTTCTTCTGGATCAGCCCGAAACCGCCGGTCTGGAAGCCGCCGTTCATCTGATTCGACGAATTCGACGACGTCGCCGAGCCGCCGACGCCGGGCCGATCGAGTTTCGCTCTTCGTGCCGGGCCGCCTGAAGCGCGACGAGCCACGTACCCGCCGAACAGGTAATCGCCTCGCAACGGAGTAGTTCGGCCGCCGAAGTCCTGCCGTCCGAGAAACGTGTTCGGGTCGCCGTTCAAGGTGTGGTTGTTGTCGTTGATCGCGCCGCGTGCCGGCGCGGGTCCTGGAAGTACGATCCCACGATCGATCCGGCGTCGCCGAGCCGGTACGTGAGCTTCCCGGAGGCGAGATTCCGCGTCGACTTCGAATCGAACTCCTGGCCGGTGCTCGGTCCGTTCGTCAAAACGTTCTTCAACGTGTTGTCGACCCTGTCGTACGCGCCGAAAAACCATAGCCGGTCCTTGAGGAGGAATCCGCCGAGATCGGCGCCGAAGTCCTTTTTCGTGTAGCCCACCGACGCGCCCTGCGTCGTTTCGCCCACTTTTTCCGTATTCGCCTGAAGGCCGTCGTTGTCGTAGTAGCCGAACGCCTCGCCGTGGAACTCGTTTCCGCCCGACTTCGTGATGACGTTGATGATGCCGCCCGTCGAGCGGCCGTATTCGGCCTCGTATCCGCCCGTCTTCACCTCGATTTCCTGGATGAACTCGTAGTTCAGCGTCGTACCCTGTTTGCCGTACTCGACGCCGCTCGTGTCGATGCCGTCGATGACGTAGGCGTTCTCCGAGCTCGAGGAGCCGTAGACGGTGAGAGAGGCCGAGTCGTTCTGCGGGTTGTACGGGTCGACGTCGTAGGAAACTCCGGGCGTCACCTGCGCGATCGAGGCGAAGTTCCGGTCGGTCGGGATCGTCTGGATCAGGTGCTGGTCCAGGTTCGTGCCGATCGTCGTGCTCGTCGTGTCGATGACCGGCGCCTCGCCGGTGACGACGACCGATTCCTTCGCCGAAGGCCTCATCTGGAAATCGACGACGCTCGTGCCGCCGAGGGCGACGGTGACCGCTTTCTTCTCCGTCGCGAAGCCCGCGAGGGTGGCGGAGACCTGGTAGCGGCCCGGAGGAAGGACCGGCAGCCGATAGGCGCCGCGCGAATCCGTCACCGCCGTCTGCGCGCCCTGCAGAGCGGGTCCCGTCGCCTCGACGTTGACTCCCGGCAGGGCGTCCCCGTTCTCGCCGAGTGTCCGGCCGGCGACCGATCCGGTCGTCTGCGCGCGCAGCGCAACGGCAGGCACAAGGGCAATCAACGCAAGCCAGAATTGCCGACGAATTCGCATCGCTTCTGCTCCTCTTTTCTCTTCTTCCGGAATCTTCCCGGGGATTTTACACGGTTTCGGCAGCCGGTTTTGCGGGCTTCCGCGCGGTGGCCCAGAGGTACTGGGTCCCCGCTCCGGAGACGTCCTCGACGGAAAATCCCGCGCCGGCGAGCTCGCGCCTCAGGCGGCGCTCGGAAAACACGACGCCCGACCAGGAGTCCGCCGCCCACCGCCGGTACCACTGGCGGGTCCTCCCGTCGACGTTCGCGCGAAAGACCCCTCCCGGCTTCAGGACGCGGAAGGATTCCCGGATGTAGCGGCGAATGAAACGTGCCGCGGGCACGTGCTGAAAAACCAGGTGCGAGTAGACGAAGTCCGCGGTCTCCGACGGGATCGGCATGAGGTCGCCGTCGACCCGGAGGAAATCGACGTTGTCCGTTCCCGCGCAGTACGTCCTCGCCCGGGAGAGCATCTCGGGCGACAGATCGCACGCATAGATGCGCGCGACGCGGGGCGAGAGAGCCCGGGCGAGCCGGCCGATCCCGCAGCCGATCTCGACCGCGACGGCCCGCGGCGGCAGGGCAATCCCCTTCAGGACCAGTTCGTCGAGATCGCGGCGGCCCGACTCTTCGAACGCCGGCCCCGTCGCGGCGGCGGGAAAGACGTAGAACGCCGCGTCCTTTCGAGCCCGCGCGTCCCAGTCCGCACGCATCGTCTTTCGCCGGCGGAGCAACCTCGCGGGAAGCGACCTCGTGAAGGGAACATCCCTCACCGCAGCGCCCGTGCCAGGAGAACCCAGGGGCGCGCCAGGCGAAGCCACACGCCCTGCCACCGGCCTCTCGCGCGGGTCGCGGCCGCGAGCTCCACGCGGGAGGGGAAGAGCGCCCGAAACGCCGAGCGGAAGATCCTTCCGGCGCGGGAATGGTCGGTCGGTTCATAGAGCCAGCCGCGCAGGACGGACGATCGCGAGTACGCCCTATCCCGTGCGGCGGCGAGGACGTGGTGCAGAAAAGCCCGCTCGCCCGCGCTGCCCTCCCGCAACTTTTCGCCGGATCGAAGGCGAAAGCAGAGCCGGGCGACAGCGTCGATCTCGGCGGCCGACACATCGCGCGAAATCCATCCCGCCCATGAGCGCCTGTCCCTCATGGCCCCCGGGAGATCGAGATCGACGAGATCCGCGACCATCCGCAGCATCGGGTAGGCGTGCGGAGCGAGACCGTTCTGGCCGATCCCGTGGACGAGGGCATGCGCAATCAGGACCTCCCGCACCGGAACGGCCGGCGACCCCGGCGTCACGGCCGGGAACGCGCACAGCCCCCGATCGAGAAGGTCGCGGGCGTCGGCGGAACGGCGCCCGGCCACGCGGACCCCGAGGAGCTTCCGATGGATATCGACCGAGACCCCGAAGGGATGGACGACGGGGCTCGTCTGGTGCTCGTACTCGGGGCATCCGGACGGGCGAAATCCCCTGTCCAGCAGGGCCCGACGGAATCTGCCGGACTCCCCTTCGGGGACCAGAACGTCCACGTCGGAAGTGCCGCGAGCCTTTCCGATCGACGTAGCTCCCGATGGCGAGCGCCTGGAACTTCAGGTACACGAGCGGGATCCCGAGCTCGCCCGCGGCAGCCGCCACGTCCTGCGCGGCGAGAGTATTCAAGACCGCTTCGTCGGCGTTCCGCAGCGATGCGCGGGAGAACTCCGTGGCCGCCTCGCCGATTTCGGCCTCGAGGCTCCCGGCGCCGGAGCGCGCGGCAATGCGGGCGGCCAGATCGAGACCGTTCGCGGTCGGGAACAGGGAACTTCCCTCCGGAACGTTCGGGAAACTCTTGCCCGGCGGTCCGAAAGCGCGCAGGAGCGCCCACTCCTCCCCGGCGGACATTTCGAGCGGCGGGGGACGAAATCGAAACCCGGAGGCTTTCATGTGTCTAACGTTTCTTCTGGAGGCGCTCGTTCGCGGGCTTCGGCCGCTGGACCTGGCGAGTCCCCTCGAGGGCGAGATAGAGGAGTCCTCCCGCCAGCAGAAGGCCGAGCAGAACAGGGACGACGGCGAAGTAGATGCGGGCGCGCCAGTCGCGCCAGCTTCCCGCGTGGACGAGCGGCTTTCGCCAGCCGCACGCGTGACAACGGTAGTAGTGAAGCGGCAGGATCAGGCGAAGCGCTCGTTCTCCCCGGGTCCGGGTCCTCGAGCGATAGAGCTCTTCGCTTCCGCAGTCGGGGCAAATGTCGATGCTGCTGATCATCCCACCATTGAAGTACCCGGAAATCATACCGGATATAATCGGCCCGATGGCCTTGCAGAAGATCGCCACCTTCGACGACTGGATCGACAATTTCCGCCAGTGGAAGAAGGACATCGGACTGACTCTGCCCCGGGAATTCGACGAGTTTCCGTTCGAGGCGAAGTTCGGAGAGCTCAAGACCGACGAGATCGAATACGGCGACTTCGCCGGCGGACGCAAGTGGGACCGGGTCACCCAGATCCCGCTTCAGCCCGTTCGCGACGCCCTGTTGAACCTGATCGTTTACCAGGGGGACACGGAATTCGCGTCGGTCGAACAGCAGCGCTACCTTCTCGAGTCCGCGCCCTCCCGCTACGACCTGGACTCCGCCTGCCGCATCATGGTCGAAGAAATGCGCCACGGGTGGCAGATGTGCAACCTGCTCGTGAACCACTTCGGCGAGACGGGAAAAGTCGAAGCGCGCAAGCTCCTGGAGCGCCGCGCCTGGGACAACAATCGGCTGCTCGGGTCGTTCAACGTCAACGTGAACCACTGGCTCGACTTCTTCACGTACACCGACTTCGTGGACCGCGACGGAAAATTCCAGCTCAACATGCTTTCGACTTCCGCATTCTCGCCGCTCGCCCGGTCCATGGGGCCGATGCTGAAGGAAGAGGCCTTTCACCTCGGCACCGGCCACATGGGTCTCCAGCGCATCGTCAAGCGGGGTGTCGTTCCGCTGTCGATCGTTCAGCGCTACATCAACAAGTGGGTCCCCACGGCCTACGACCTCTTCGGAACCGACCACTCCTCGTCCGCCCAGTGGCTCTACGTGTGGGGAGTGAAGGGACGATACGACGAGGGAAAGCAGGAGCGCAGCGCCGACAAGGAGCATCTCAACGAGAATTCCCGGGAGATGTTCCACTCGGAGGTTCGGAACCTGATCGACCAGGTCAACCGTCTGCTCCCCGAAAGCTCCGAGAAGCTCTACACGCCCGACCTCCGGTTCCATCGCGCGATCGGGGACTTCAAGGGCCAGCTCTGGTCGGTGACGGGAGAAGAGCTTTCGCCCGAATCCCACGCGCGGCATCTCGCCGAGACTCTTCCGCGGCCCGAAGACGAGATCGTACTGAAGGACATTTTTTCCTCCGGCGAGACCTGGATCGAGCCGCGGGAAACGAAGGCGAACTGACCGCGGGCATGCGCCGAGCGCTGTTTCTCCTTCCGCTCCTCTTCCCGGCTCTGCCGCGGCAGGCGCGGGCGGCGACGACCCGCTGGCAGGCGTCGGCCGGGATCGCGGAAAACCGGCTGAACGTCTCGTGGGACAGCTGCCCGTCCGGCGCGCGCGAGTGGGAGGCGTTTCTTTCCCTCGACGGCGGCCGCAGCTTTCCCCTCCGGGTGACGCCCCATTTGAGCACGGAGGTTCGAGCTTTCTCCTGGCCGATTCCCTGGGTCCTCGCCGAGAACGCGAGGCTTCGCATTCGATTCGGCGACGGGACCTCCGAGCGGGAGTACGACGTCCCGGGCACGTGGGACATCGTTCCGTCCCGCGACTCCCGCCCGCTGTCGCCGGAGAGCCGCGACTTCGCGGCGAATCCCGCGCGGGGCGAAGAAGAGACGTCCGCCTGGGTGGAATGGAACGGCGCGCGCCCTCGGACCGTCGTGCCGGCCGCGCCTCCCGGCGCCCGCTCCTCCTCCGAATGGCGCTCCCCGGAATCCGCGAGACCCGCGCTTCCTTCGCGAAAGCTCGCGCTCGCCCCGGTCTCCCCGAGGCCCGAAACCGTTCCTCCCTCTCCCGGCGGCCACGCGACCCGCAACGCCGCGTTTCGCCCTCCCCCGCTCGCCGTCTCTTCCCGCCTGAACCTCTGAGCCCTCCGCCTCTCGCGATTCCATTCCGCCACTCGCGCGGGAATTGAATTTTTTCGAGGAGGAAATGCTCATGCGGACTCTCTGGATATCGGCACTCGCTCTGGTCCCCGCGGTCCTGGCCGCGCAGACGCAGGACCCCGGACAACCTTCTCCCGCTGTCTCGGAATCGGTCGTGGTCTCCGCGACCCGCGGTCCCGAAATCGAAACCGAGATCCCCGGCCAGGCCACCGTGATCACGGGCGACGAGCTTCGGCGGGAAAACGTCAAGACCGTCGCCGACGCCCTTCAGGACGTCGTCGGACTCGATACCGGCACGGGCTCCGACAACGGCGGCCGCCAGCCGAACGTCGGCCTCTGGGGGCTCAAAGAGTTCGATGCGCTCCTGTTCATGGTGGACGGAGTCCCCGTCGGCGGGCCCTTCAACCCATCCCTTTCGCAGATCAACATCGAAGACGTCGACCGGATCGAGATCGTGAAGGGGCCGCAGGGAACCCTCTACGGGGTTTCGGGGTTCGCCGGGATGATCCAGATCTTCACGAAAGGCGCGTCCGAGGGGACGCACGCGTCGGTCTCCGGCGGCTCCTTCTCCGACGGCCGCGTGGACGCTTCGACAAACTTCAAGCTCGGCGCTTCGAAGGTGCGGCTCTTCGGCAACCTCGAGCGGTCGAAAGGCTGGCAGGACCGCACGGATTTCAAAGACGATCGCGGCGGGTTTCGCATCGATAATCCCCTTCCCGGCGGCGGCAACCTCGCCGTGATCTTCGACGCGTACCGCAACACGCAGTTCTTCGGGTCGCCGCTTCCGGTAGACCCGCCGAGCGGCGAGACGATCGAAGGCTTCCGCGTCGACCGCAACTACGAAGTCGGGGGCGCCCGGCTCGACCACCGCCTCTACTCGCTGACGGCGGATTTTGAGAAGCCGATCTCGAAGAACTTCACGATCCAGAACACCCTGTCGTACACGCACGACGACCAGATCTCCGTTCGATCCTTCGTCGACGCGGGGAGCGTCTCCGACAACACCGTGGATTCCTCCGGCGTCGCGCTGAAGCCGACCGAAAAAGACTTCTACGAAGACCTCCACTTCACGGCGAATTTCGAGGCCGCGGGCCATCACCGCCTCGTCGGCGGCGCCGCGCTCACGTGGGGCCGCACCGTCGCGAGCGGGGAGGGATTCGACTTCACGCTGCAACTGGACCCGGTCGCCGTCCCGAACCTCAGCGATATCCCCGCGGGAGATCACCGCTCCTTCGTGGACCGGCGAACGTTCTTCGGCGTCTACGCGAACGACGAATGGACTCCGATCGACGCGCTCACGATCACGGCCGGGGCCCGTTTCGACAGTGTCTCCGAAAGCCTTTTCGCGAAGGGGCAGGAGGTCGGCGATCCCGAGGCGGACGTCTCGCGCGATTCCCGGTCCGACGGACAGTGGTCGGGCGGAATCGCGGCGCTTGCGAGGCTGATCGGTGACCGCGCGGGCGCCGTCAACGAGATCAATCTCTACGCCGCCGCGAAGTCCGCCTTCAAGCCGGCCGCCCCGAACCTGACCGAAGCGGAAAGCGCGACGATCCTGCAGCCGGAAAGAACCCGAAGCGGCGAGATCGGCGTCAAGACGCGCTGGCTCGACCACCAGCTGTCGTTCGACCTCTCCCTCTTCCACATGATCTTCGAGAACCTCGTCGTTTCGACCGTCGGTGCCCGACGGCAACCCGGAGCTGGTCAACGCGGGCAAGGAGCGCTTCCAGGGCATGGAGCTCGAGGCGGGCTACCATCCGGCGGAGCTGCGCGACTTTTCCTTTCTCGCGGGCTACGCCCACCACGACGCGCGGTACGTCCGGTTCACGTTCATCGATCCGGACGCGGGCCTGCAGGACGCCTCCGGCCAGGAGCTCGAGCTGACGCCCCGGGACCTCTGGAATGCGAAAGCCGCTTATCACCCGACGCTCGGCCTCGGGGCCTGGGCGGCGGTGCGGCACCAGAACCACCGCCCGTTCGACAAGATCAACATCGCGTACATGCCGTCGTACTTCGAATGGGACGCGGGCGTTTCGTGGGACTTCAGTCCCGCCGTGCGGCTCTCGCTCGTCGGAAGGAACCTCGGCGACAGCCGGCACTTCGTGGCCGAAAGCGAAATCGGCGACGCGCAGAACTACGTGGCTCCCCCACGGAGGTTCCTCGGGGAGCTGAGCGTTCACTTTTGACGAGAGCGGCGGCGAGAAGCTAGCGAGGACGCGCCGCGGGGGCGGAAATCGAGTCGAGGATCATGCCGATCGTCTCGCGGATCTCACGATCCGAGAACGGGGGCGTTCGGCCGGAGCGTATTTCGATGAGGCGATCCCGGATCATCCCCTCCGCGGCACCCTCGAGCGCCGATGCGGCCGCGAACTCGTTCACCGAGCCGGCGAAGGCGCCTTCGGCCTTTCCGCGGCCGATCAGCTGCCGCAGCAGCTCCGAGAACTCGCGGAATCCCTTCGAGAGAGCGACCTGAGGCCCGGGGCCCCGGAGCCGCCTTCCCTCGAAGAGAAACAGGAACGCAAGCTCCGGGTCGGAGTCGAGGGCCGTGAGAATCCCGGAAAGGAGCCCTTCGATCGCCTTCCTCGCGGACGGAGCCGAGGCCACGGCGGGCTTGATCGCCTCGTTCACGGTGTTCCAGCCGAAGTTGAAGACCTCTTCGAGCAGGCCCGCCTTGCCGCCGAAGTAGCGCATCAGCTGCGATTCCGACGTCGCGGCTTCGCGCGCGATCGCGGACGTCGAGGCCTGCTCGTAGCCGAGCCGCGACATCAGCATCTTCGCGGAGGCCAGCAGGCGCAGGCGGCTGCTCTGGGTCCCGTCGAGATCGATCGGCATCGCGGCTCATAGTAGTACCCCCACCGCGGGAGAGTCAAAGATCTCAGCGACCGGAATCCATGTCGCGGCGGCGCCAAAAACGAGGACGGTGAGGGGCGCGAGGAGCAGTCGCGGCGCGGACACGAGAATCCAGTCGTGGGGATCGCTGGCGCCGTGCAGGTAACAGAACACGACGAAGAGGAAGTACAGGAAAGAAAGAACCAGATATCGGACGCCGGCAGCGGGGCGTGGCGACAATGCAATGACACCGAGAAGGGCGAGCCAGGGCAGGAACCACGCTTCGTAATTGCCCGCGGCCAGCACGCTCGGCACGATGCGTGACAGGTGAACCAGCGTGAACGGCCCGTAGGGATTTGAACGGGAGTACGCCTCGCGGATTTCCTTCAAATGCCCGATCGCCATCCAACCGAGCAATACGGCGAACGGAATTCCCGCGAGTCGAACAAATCGCCCCCAGCGAATTGCCGGCTTACGGGCAACAGAGAACGCCGCCGCCGTCAGCATCGCGAGCGCAGCGCCTTCCACCTTCGTCAACACGGCAGCAGACAGAATGACGCTCGCGAGAAGGTCTCTCCTGCTCGAAGGCGGCCAGAACGTCAGCAACGCGAGCGCCTGAGCTTCCCAGCACACGAGGAAGACCTCCGCGTTTCCGAGAGAGTTCGTGACGACGAGGCAATACCCCAGAGTAGTCACGAAGAGGCAGGTAAGGCCCGCAAGAATCGGAGCTCCCACCGACCGCCGTCCGAGCCGCCAGAAGCTCCAGCCCGCCAGCCCCACGTAAAGCGGCGTCGAGAGGATCGGCGCCCACCAGGAAAACCCCGCCCAGAGCGAGGACCACGCGAAAACCAGGGGGACCAGCGGCGGGTAGTCGGGGTGCATCAGGAAGTTGTCGCGCGCCGACAAATACCGGAAATCGATCCCGCGGTGCAGAGTGAACCACTGCGCCTTCGGGCCCCAGAAGTAGACGAAGTCGATCGAAGTCGACGTCGCCGTGATCGCCGCCATCGATACCAGCGCGACTCCCAGGACGCCGAGGGGAACGCCCCAGACCGGCAGCGATGGCAAGCTTGCTTCTCGGCTCACCCGCAACCGGCGTCTCCCCAGGTGAAGCACGGAGACGGCCGCCAGTGCGAAAAGCGGAACGCCGACGACGAGCGGACTCCAGGAGATCTTCATGAACGAGAGAAAAGTCATCTCGACGGTCAGAATCGCGCATCCGGCCGCCACGAGGAGACCAGGCTCAAAAGCCATCGTCTCGTCGATCGCGACGACCACTGACGCCCCGAAAACCGGAAGAAGAGCGAGAGACGCCGCGTACAGCAGTGCCCGGATCATCGAAGCCTGTAGAGAAAGCCGCCCGGCGGCTGAGAAACGAGCCGATATCGCGCATCCTGTGTCGGACCTTCGAACGAGGCAAGATATTCCGGCGGATTCGCGGCGCGAACGTTCGAAGGGACGACCCGGCAATTCGGCAGCCGGCCCGATGCCGCCATGTACGCGTTCTCCACGTCCTGGAATCCCTCGTAACCGGGGCGAAGAAGAGCGACCGTGGCACCTGAGGGAACCTGCCGGCCAATCGCGTCGATGAAGAGGATCGCCGCTTCGGATGTTCGCGGCGTCGCGCCCGTCCGCGAGAGAATCGTCGCCTCGCGGCGGAACGTGAAGCGCCCCCTCATCCTCAGGTGACGGGCTCCTGCCCCGAGAAGAGCGAGCCCGCAGACGGCCATCCAGGCGAGAGCCACCGCCTGGCGGCGCGGCGGCGACAGGCTTCTCATCGCTGTATTCTATCGGCTCGAAACGCGGGGAGGCTCCCGATGGACTGGAAAGACAATGTCGCGCTGGTGACGGGAGGATCCTCCGGAATCGGAGAGGCCCTCGTTCGCGAAATCGCCCGGCGCGGAGGCCGCGTCGTCGCCGCGGCCCGGCGCCTCGACCGCCTCGAAAGCCTCGCCGCGGATCTCTCTCGCTCGGGCGCGACGGTGATTCCCGTCGCGTGCGACGTGACCCGCCGCGAAGACCTCGACGCCGCGGTCGACCGCGCGCACGAGGAATTCGGAAGGCTCGACACGGTGATCGCGAACGCCGGATTCGGCGTCGTCGGCAAATTCGAGGCCCTCTCCGTCGACGACTACCGGAGGCAGTTCGAAACGAACGTCTTTGGCGTCCTGAACACGGCGTACGCCGCCCTCGAGTCGCTCAAGACGTCGCGGGGACGCCTCGCGCTCGTCGGCAGCGTCGCGGGATACGTGGCGACTCCCGGCAGCTCGCCGTACTCCATGAGTAAGTTCGCCGTTCGCGCGCTCGCCGGGTCGCTGCGAAACGAGCTCGCACCGCACGGGATATCCGTCACGCACGTCGCTCCCGGCTTCATCGATTCGGAGATCTACCAGGTGGACAACGCCGGGAGCCTGCACCCGGACTGGAAGAGCCCGGTGCCGGAGTGGATTCGCATGGACACGGGGCGCGCGGCGGGGCAGATCGCCGCCGCGGTCCTTCGCCGGCGACGCGAGCTCGTCGTCACTGCCCACGGGAAGGCGATCGTTTTCCTCGAGCGGCACTTTCCGGCCGTGCTGCGCGCCGCCTTTTCGATCGCTCCCGAGGAGCGGCGGAAGCCCCGCGCGCCTTCTCGATGAGGAGCTCGAGCCCGCGCACGTAGCGGGCGAGCGCGCGGCGGCCATCCGGCGTCAGGCGATATTCCGTCCTTGGGACCCGGCCGGCGAAGGATTTCCTCGACTCGACGAATCCCGCCTGCTCGAGACGCCGCGCGTGAACGCTGAGATTGCCGTCCGTCGCGCCGAGCTCGTCCCGGAGCTCTCGGAACGTCCGGGGCCCGCCGGCCGCGAGCGCGCTCGCGATCGCGAAGCGGAGTCTCTGGTGGAGGACCAGCTCGGGATCCCGTCCGGCTTTCAAGGGGACGTCCTTCGAAGGTAGCCATCGATCCGGAACATTGCGTCGCGAAATTGCGCGGGCGGGACGATCAGGCTGACGACGAGGTGCGGCCGCTCGCCGAACTCAAAGAACCACCCGGGGGATGTCAGAACGTCTTCCGTCTCCAGGAGCCCGAGGACGACGGCTTCTTCGTCCATGCCGGGGGGAAGCTCCAGCGGGAGGCTCCAGCCGCCCTCGGGAAACAGCGGGCGAATCCCGCGATCCGCCTCGCCCGTCGGAAAGACCTCCGCAGCCGCGCCGACGTTCTGGCGAAGCCGCTCCCGGATGCGCTCCGCCGCGGGCCGGCCGACCCGCAACAGTTCGGGAAGCGCAAGCTGCACGGGAGTCCCCGCCGAAAGGTACGTGTCCGCGATCAACTCGAGACGCTCCGTACAACAGGCGACCGCTTCGTCCGGCCCCCCCACGACGATCCACGCCAGCTTCATCTGCGGCAGCGCGCACGACTTCGAGAGGCCGCCGAGCGAGAACGTCAGGACGCGCGCGTCCGCTGCCGCAACGCCGAGCCGGGCCTCCGCGGTTTCGGACAGGCCGAATTCGAAGAACACTTCGTCCGAAATCACGGCGTGCGCAGCGGGGTCGAGCGCCGGAAGAAGCGGCTCGAGATCACCCGTCTTGACGTATGTGCCGGTCGGGTTGTTCGGGTTCACGAGGAGCAGCGCGCGGGCGCCGCCCTCGAGCCCTTCCGCGACGCTCGCGGAGTCGATCGCCCATCTCCCGCTCGCTCGGCCGATCCGGTACGGCCGCCTTCGAACCCCTTCAAGATCGGTCAGATGATCGAACAGCGGATAGCTGGGCTCGGGAACGAGGACTTCGTCCCCCGGATCGCAGAGGAGCTTGAAGAGAAATCCGTACGCCTCGCTCGTCGACGCCGTCAGGAAGACCCGTTCCGGATCGAGAGTTACGCCACCGCGCGCGTACTCCTCGCACACGGCCTCGCGCGCGGACAAAAGACCTCGCGCGGCCGGCCGGTATTCGGCGACGCCAGACGATCGCAGCGCGCCGAGGATTTCCTCTTCGGAAGGAGAGAGGCCGACCGCCGTCGGATTCGTCTCCGTGAGGTCGATGTACGGTCGCGTGCGGGCGCGCAGCGCTCGCGCGATCGCGTTTTCCGCGAAATCCGCGGGCGTGCGCCGGGAGAACATGCCGCGACTCTATAACCTCTTCCGCGGGCGAGGGTCGGGAGCAGCCGGGGCCAGAGCGTCCGCGAAGGCTGGTCTTCGAGAACCCGAGGGAAAGCGAACTGCGGCCGAGGGTCGAGAAGACTTGCCGAGCGGGCGCTGGGGCTTGGCTGCTCCCGGGCCGAGCGAGCCTTTACTTCGCCGGCACGAACTTCATTGCGCCCGAATTCATGCAGTAGCGCAAGTGCGTCGGCGCGGGCCCGTCGTCGAACACGTGGCCGAGATGGCCGCCGCAGCGCGAGCAGACGACTTCGTCCCTCACCATGAAGAGGCTGCGGTCCTGCCGGACTTCCACGGCCTCCTTCGCGATCGGCGCCCAGAAGCTGGGCCACCCGGTTCCCGAATCGAACTTCGTGTCGGAGGAAAAGAGCGGGTTGCCGTCGGCGGCGCAGACGTACGTCCCCTTCTCGTGGTTGTTCCACGTGGCGCCGGTGAACGCCCGCTCGGTGCCGGCCTGCCGGAGGATCCGGTACTGATCGGGCGTGAGCTCCTTCTGCCACTCGGCGTCGGTCTTGACGATCTTTTCGGGCATTCGTTTGCCTTTCTGGGTCGCGGCCGGAGCCGCGAAGAGAAGCGAAACCGAGGCCGCCGCGAGGATCGACAGGGCCGCGGTCCTGATCGTGTTCATGAGTCCCCCTCCCCCCGGAAAACGGAGACCCGCTCCCGGAAATTCCGAGCGCCCGACTCGCGGCCCCTCACAGGGACCCCGTCCCGAGGCGCAGGATGACCGCGAGCGAGCCCGCCGCGACGAGGATCCACAGGAGGAATCCCTGCGCGAGCGGCGTCCAGCCGACTTTCGCCAGGTTCTTCCTCGAGAGCGACGCCCCGATGAGGAAGAGCGTGAGCGTGAAGCCGACCCGCGCGACGCGGGCGATCCCGGGGCCGGCGTCGGCGATGCCCGGAATCCAGCTTCGCAGCAGACACGCGACGAGAAACAGACCGATGAACCACGGCACCGTGGCCCGCGGGGCGCTCGCGCCCGGCGCTGTAGTCCCGCGCCGCCGCCAGAGGAGAGCGGCCGCGAGCGAGAGCGGCGCGATCCAGAGGGCCCGGGCGAGCTTCACCGCCGTCGCCCGCCCGAGGGCCTCGAGGCCGTAGACGGAGCTCGCGCCGACGACGGACGAAATATCGTGGATGGAGATGCCCGCCCAGGTCCCGAACTGTTCCTGCGAGAGACCGAGCATCCTTCCGAGAGTCGGAAAGAGGTAGAGCGCGGCGCCGTTGAGAATGAACACCGTGCCGATCGCGACGCTGATCTCCTCTTCCTCCGCTCCGATCACCGTCGAAACCGCCGCGATCGCCGAGCCGCCGCATATCGCCGTGCCGGCCGAAATGAGAATCGACGTCTTTTCCCCGACGCCGAGCCACTTTCCCGAGACGCGCCCGAGAAGGAGGGTCAGGACGATCGTCGCGGCCGCGAACGCCATCCCCGCGGCTCCGGCCCGAAGCACCGTGCGCAGGTCCATTCCGAAACCCAGCAGCACGACGGAGGCCTGGAGAAGCAACCGCGAAACCCCCTTCATCCTCACCGGCAGGGCGTCCGGGACGAGGAGCGCGAGCAGAATTCCGAGCGCGAGCGCGAGCGGCGGAGAGCCCCAGGGAGTCAGGCAGAAAGCCGCTCCGGCGAGCCAGAGGTGACGACGGATCGATTCCACTCGCGGACGGTATACCAGATGCGGGACGCGCCCTTACTTGGGGGGCGCGGGTTGAGGGGCGCCGGTCTCCGCGGTCCGGGGAAAGAAACTGCGGTTGCGTCCCAGAGTCTTCGCCCGGTACATGGCCGTATCGGCGCTCTTGAGAAGCTGCTCCGCGGTCGTTCCATGCACGCGGTAGAGCGCGATCCCGATGCTCGCGGTGACGATCAGCGAAAGGCCGCGGACGGAAAACGGGCGCGAGAACTGGCGCAGGAGTTTTCGGCCCACGAGGTCGGCATCGTCGAAATCGTCGAGCTCCGGAAAGAGCAGGAGAAACTCGTCTCCGCCGATCCGCGCGACGCTGTCGTGCTCGCGGATGCACCCGCGAAGCCGGTTCGCGACGGTCTTCAACACGGCGTCGCCGGCGGAGTGTCCGTGGCTGTCGTTGATCGTCTTGAAATTGTCGAGATCGAGAAACATGACGCCGAGGCCCTCGGCGTTGCGGTCCGCGTGCGCGATCGCGAGCGAGAGCCGGTCCTCGAACAGGCTCCGGTTCGGCAGACCCGTGAGACCGTCGTGAAAGGCCTGGAAGTGGATCTGCTCTTCCAGAGCGCGGCGCTGCTCGTCGAAGCGCTTGCGGTCGCTGATGTCGCGGAAATTCGCGATCAGCCCCTCGATCCCGACGTGGTGGTACCGATTCGTTCCGATGCCTTCCATCCAGCGCCAGGATCCGTCCAGGTGACGAAGGCGAAACTCCGTTCGCACGACCGCGTCCGGGGTGCGGCTGCATTCTTCGAACAGCCTGCCCGTTTCCTCGAGGTCTTCGGGATGAACGAAGCCGAACGCCGACTTTCCGACGAATTCCTCCAGAGCGTAGCCGAGTAGCCTCGTCACCGCCGGGCTCGCGTACGTGATCATTCCCTCCCGGTCGAGAAGCGCGATCGCGTCGTAGCTGTTCTCGATCAGGGCGCGGTGCCGCTCCTCGCTTCGGCGGACCTTTTCCTCCGCTTCCCGGCGCAGCCGTTCTTTCTCGGCGAGATCGAGAGCGCGCCGAACGGAGTGATGGATCGAATCGATCGTGAGGTGCGATTTCACGAGATAGTCGGCGGCGCCGGCCTTCATCGCCTCCACGGCGAAATCCTCGCGGCCCTGGCCCGTGATCACGATCGCCGGCGCCTCGATTCCCTGCTGGCGCGCTTCGGCGAGAAGGTCGAGGCCGGTTCGCCCGCTCGCGAGGAGATGATCGAGCAGCAGCACGTCGAAGTGTTTGCGGCCGAGAAGATCGACCGCCTCTTCGAACGACGACGCCTCGCCGACTTCGACCGGCGGCCCGAAATCCGCGTCGACAAGAGCGTCGCGCAGCGACGAGCGCATGCCCGCGTCGTCCTCCACGAGGAGAAGATGAATCTTCGCGGCCGCCGTTCGGAGTGTCATCTCGTCAACAGATGGTAGCGCTACCCTCCGGAATTATACTCCCGATTCGCCCACGCCCCCGAGCCAGCCTCCCCGGAATCCCGCCGCGAGAAGGCCGTCGCGAATCGCGCCGCAATTTCTCATGAGCTTCCAGAGAAGGCCGCTGCGGTAGTTTTCGATCATGAGCACGATCGGCCCGTCGTTCAACCCGAGATTGACCGGAGAGAGCCAGCCCGAGCGATGCCCGGAGTCGGGAAACGTCGGGTTGAACGTGGATTCGACCCCGTACCGGCTCTGCGAGCCGACGCCGATCGTTCCGAAGTACCGGATCGTCGGCAACACGACCTCGGGGCAGAACGGCAGTGAAGCGACGGCCGCCCACGGGGCGATCGTGCCGTCGTCGGGCCCGTCCGGCACTCCGCGGGCGAGGTACCCGAAGAAGCGGCGGGCCACTCCCTGGATTTCGAGCTCCGCGGGCCCGGGCCCCTCGCTCGCCGTGATGCCCCAGCAAAGCTCGCCGTAGCCCGCGTATCGGTTCGGGTTCTCGATCGCGTACCGCTGTTGCACGAGTGTCGCGCGGCGGCTGTTCTCGAAATAGTCGATGCCCTTTTCCCGCATGTATTCGTCCTGGATTCCGCGAAAATCGATCCAGATGTGCGAGAGCTGATGGATGAAGAGTGGGCCCGCGAAGAGGTGCTCAATCCCGAAGACGCTTCGCCAGTCGTACGTCGCCGTCCAAGCGCGATAGCTCTCCGGCGGCAGCGCGTGAGCGGGCGAACCGAGCCCCAGGACGTACAGAATCAGAGCTTCGTTGTAGCCGGTCCACCGGCCCGGAAAGAAGCCGTACTCGGGCATCCACCCGAGGGACACCGCGCCGCCTCCATTGCGCGCCCAGTTCCAGTCCGCGCGGGCGTAAATGCTCCGGGCGAGATCCCGCACGCGGCGCTCGGAGGCGTCGGCGCCGCCGAAGTACTCGGCCACCGCGAGCGCGCCGGCAAACAGGTATGCACTGTCGATCGTCGAGATCTCGCAGTCCCAGACCCGTTTCCCGCTCTTCATCTCGAGAAAGTGGTAGAAGAACCCGCCGTTGCCCGTCGCGTCCAGCGCTTCGCTCTGCTCCGCCTCCCAGAGAAAACCGAGGGCCTCCCCGACTCGTTTGACGGCGTCGCCGCGCCCGAGGAATCCCCGCTCGACCGCCACGGGATATGCCGAAAGCGCGAGACCGACCGCCGCGATGCTCGAGGGCGATCCCTCGCGTGTCGAGTCTGCAACGAGGCCGTTTTCGCGGTTTGTCGAATCGAGAAAGTATTGAAAGGATTCGAGCTGCAGTTTTTCGAGCTCGTCTTCGGAGATCGGGGCCGCGGTCATCCTCGGAAAATATCGCGAATTGCGTCCGCGCTCCCCCGTCCTCGCCCTTCACGGTAGAATGCCGGAAAAAGGAGGTCCCCATGAAAAGGTTTCTGCTCGCGGCCGCCCTCGGCGTTTCGACCCTTCTGCCCGGCTCGGTCTTCGCCGCGACGGCCAAGACCTACCAGGTGACGGGCCCCGTTCTCGAAGTCAGCGCCGACATGATCGTCGTTCAAAAAGGCAAGGATCGATGGGAAGTCGCGCGCGACTCGTCCACGAAGATGAGCGGGGACGTCAAGGTCGGCGACAAGGTGACCATCGAGTATCGGATGACGGCGACGAGCGTCGAAGCGAAGGCCGCGGCGAAGAGCTCGAAGAAGGCCGCGAAGAAGTAAAGCGGTTTCGTCGGATGCGAGGGGCCGCGCGCCGCGCGGCCTCGTCTCCGAACCCGGACTCACCGCTGCGCCGGCGACGCCGCCTCTCCTGGAGATGACGAAGGCGCCGCGTCGGGCGCCCAGCGAAACAGCCCGTCTCCCATCGTGGATACGTAGAGACTCCCGTTCCCGGCGACCATTGCGCCGGAGACCTGAATCGCGTCTCTCGGCAGCAGGAGCGACGTCGACTGCGCGCCCCGCCGCAGCCAGAGCGTCGACTGGCGCACCGAGAATTCGAGAAACGGCGGACCCAGGGCCGGCGAGGCTCGAAAGATTCCTCCCGTGAGAAGAGGCCGGCGGCCTCCCTCGAACACCCTCGAGCCCCGAAAGACTCCGGAGGACGTCGTGACCTCGAGCTGGGGCGACGCGTCGGAATCCGTCACGAGCCGGGCCTCGAAGGGCGATCCGGCTCACCTCGGTCCTGCGGAACGTCGAGCCGTCTTCGGAAGTGTAGACGCCCGTGTCGGTGACGACGACCGCGACGGGAAGCGGCGAGCCGAACACCTTGAGGATCCGGCCCGACGGCGGGCGGGCGGGCGCCGCGAAATCGTGGCCCCCGTCTTCCGAGACGAGCAGCGTCGAGGCGGACGCACAGAGCCAGATCGTTCTCTCCGAGACTCGCGCGGCGGCGAGAGCGAAAGCGCCGGGCGGGGCCTGCGCGGAAGTCTGCCGCGTTCCGGACGCGTCGGACTCCCAGACCCCCGAGCTCACGCCCGCGTACGCGCGAAGAAACAGGATCCTCGAGGCCTCGACGGGATCGGCCGCGACGGCCGGCACGCGCGCCTCCTCCAGCCCGTTCGCGGCGGCGAGGGTCGCGCCCTCGTCGTCCGAAGTGAAGATCCCTTCGCCGAAGGTTCCGAGCAACAGGCGGCCGTTGACCGGATCGATCTCGAGGGCGGACACGTCGAGCGTCTCCCGCGAAATCCGCTTCCAGCTCTTGCCGCCGTCGTCCGAGCGGTGGAGGCCTCCGACCGTGCCCGCGTACAAAACGTTCGGGTGGCGCGGGTCCAGATGCACGACCGGGGTCCTCCGGTTCGTGAATCCCGTCGTATAGCGGGTCCACCGGTCGCCGCCGTCTTCGGAGAGGTAGACCCAGCCGCACGTCGAGACCCAGAGCCGGCGCGCGTCGTGCGGGTCGAAATCGAACGAATACACCGTCGCGTCGAGGACCATTCCCGACGCGATCCTCGACCACGATTTCCCCAGATCCCGCGTTCGAAAAGGCTGGCGGTAGGTGCCGGCATAAAGCGTCGCCGGGTCGGAAGGATCGAACGCGAGCGCCTGCACGAGGGCGAGGCCGGGGACTCCGGTCCCGGAGGGCGCCCAGCTCTTCCCGCCGTCGCGCGAGAGGAAGACGCCGTCGTCGCCGCCACAGGCGAGAAGTTTCGGGTCCGCGCGCGACTGCGCGAAGGCTCGCGCGTCGACCGACCTCTCCCAGCGCGCGAGCACGCTCCAGGTCGCGCCGCGGTCGGACGAAACGGCCAGGAGCGCGCCCGTCCCGGTTCCGGAGAGCGCGGCCCAGAGTCTTCCGGGCGTCTCCACGTCGGCCGCGAGGGTCGAGACCACGTATCCGGGGAATTGATTGCCGGCGCGCGTCGGCTCCCAGCTGCGGCCCCCGTCTTCGGAACGATAAACGTTTCCGCGCGAGGTCCCGCAGAAGACTCGGCCCTTTTCGAAGGGATCGACGACGATCGAAGTCACGTCGGCGCCGCCGACGGGTACCCGGAACCAGGCGGCCCGGAGGAGGGCGGAGACCGAGAGAAATCCAACCGTTAAACAGACACGGAATGACACCAAACAGGATTGTAGCATCCGCATCTTTGTTATTCTCATCCCGTGGGCGCGAAAATTCGAAAAGCCGTCTTCCCCGCCGCGGGACTGGGAACGCGCTTTCTCCCGGCGACGAAGGCGCAGCCGAAAGAGATGCTCCCGGTCGTCGACCGGCCCCTGATCCAGTACGCCGTCGAAGAAGCGCGCGATTCCGGCCTCGACCAGATCATTCTCGTGACCGGGCGCGGCAAAAACGCGATCGAGGACCATTTCGACGTCTCCTTCGAGCTCGAGGCGATGCTCGCGGAGCGGGGCAAGGAAGAGCTGCTCGCGCAGGTCCAGGAGATCTCGCAGATGATCGAGGTCGCCTACATCCGCCAGAAACAGGCGCTCGGGCTCGGGCACGCGATCCTCCAGGCGAGGGACCTCGTGGGCGACGAGCCGTTCGCGGTCCTCCTCGCCGACGATCTCATCGACTCGAAGGTGCCGGCGCTCGCGCAGATGATCCGCGTCTTCGAGAAGCGCGGGAATCCGATGCTGGCCGTCTGCGAGGTCCCGCGCGAGGACACCGGGATGTACGGGATCGTCGCGGGGAAGACAATCGAGGAACGGGTTCTCTCCGTCTCCGGCATGGTCGAGAAGCCGAAACCGGCGGACGCCCCCTCGAACAACGCGATCATCGGCCGATACATCCTGACGCCCGACATCTTCGAGATCCTCGCGAACACTCCTCCCGACAAGCGCGGCGAGATCCAGATCACCGACGGGCTGAAGACGCTGCTGACGCGAAGGCCGATCGACGGCTACCTCTTCGAGGGCACGCGCTACGACGCGGGTGACAAGCTCGGCTTCCTGAAGGCGACCGTGGAGTACGCGCTCAAGCGCGAGGACCTCGGCGCCGATTTTCGCGCGTACCTCCGGACCCTCAAACTCTGAGCGCGGAGCGCTCCACCCCGCAAATCCGACACGAAAAAAAAGCCCCGCCGGTTTCCCGGCGGGGCGAAGAGAGCTCCGAGAACGAGTTAGAAGCTGATGCGCGCTCCAAACCGGAGGACGCGCGGGCTCTCGCGCTCTTCGACGCGATTGCCTTTGCCCGGACAGCTCACAGCCGCATTAGCCGCGCCGCAGGGCTTCGTCTGCTGCAGCTGCGCCGCCTGCTGGAGGACCGTGTCGGCGTTCAAGGCGTTGAACATGTCGATTGACAGGGTCAGGTCAGCCTTCTGGAAGAGAGGAAGAACCTTCTCCGCCCGCAGATCGAGCTGGTAGAGGTTCTTCAGGCGGTGGTCGTCGCTGTTGCCGACGATGACGTTGCGCGAGCCCAGGGAGGCTCCCACGTCGCCGCCGGAAACCGACGCGTAGTAGGGGATCAGGTAGCCCTGGCGGCCGAACAGGTTCGCCGCGACGTTGAAGTTCAGCGGCAACTGGTAGAGGCCGCTGATGTTGAACTGATACTTCGAGCTCAGGAACACGTCGCCCTTCGAGCCCGATCCGGTGGATTCCTGGAAGTTCTGAACGCCGTCGCCGCAGCTCGCGCCGCCGGTCGTCAGCACGTTCGTGGGACCCTTCCAGGTGTTCGTCGTTCCGAGGCAGCCGTTGGCACCGCTGACGTTCTGCTTCCAGTCGGTGTAGGCGACGGAACCGTGCATCATCCACCGGTTGGAGAGCCGCTTCGTCAACTGCAGCTCGACTCCGTTGTAATCCGTCGTGAAACCCGGGTCGTTCTGCAGGATCAGGCCGCCGTTGAACCCGGCCGGGGCGATGAAGTCGTAGTAGTTGCCCGTCTTGCCGACGATGTTGCCCTGCTGGTCATAGGCGTTCAAGCCGCTGCGGCTCGGGTCGAGCACGAAGTCGGCCGCCGTGACACCGATGTAGTTCGTGCTGATGTAGTCGAATCGATGGCGGTGCGTGTAGGTCACGCCGGCGACCAGTTCCGGAAGGATCTGATGGTCGACGCCGAACATGAACTCGTCGGTTTTCGTGTTCTTGATGTTCGACGCAATCTTTTTCGGCGACGTGAGAGCGTTCGGGTTGTTGGGGTCGATGCCGGTGTAGAAATACACCGGTCCGAGCTCACCCGGGTCCGCCACGCCATTGTGATTCGCGTCGGTGAAGGGGTACGTCATGTACGTGTAGCCGACCGGGTTATCGTACGCGACGCTGCCCGATCCGAGCTGGTCCGCGAACCTCGCGTAAGAAGCGCGAAGAAGCGTGGACTTCTGGGCGCCCAGGGCGTAGGTCAGGCCGATCCGGGGCTCCCAGTCCTTGTAGTGCAGCTCCGTCGGGCCACCCGGGAAGGCCAGCGCGGGGATGCAGGGGTTCGTCAGAGAGAACGCCTGGCTCGGGTCGCAGGCGGAGTTGTTGCCCGGCGCGCCCGAAGCGGCGTTGAAGCCCTTCTGGTCGTCGTAGCGAACGCCGACGTTGACCGTCAGGTTGTTGGCCGTCAGCGTGTCGCCGATGAACGCATCGTAGTAGGTCATCGTCTCGTTGACCGCCAGGTTGCGCTCGAGCTTCACATACGACTGGCCGCTGCCGTTGTAGTTCAAGTAGTTGATGTCCTGGTTGCCCGGCCAGGTCGTCTGCGAACCGCCGATGATGTGGCGGTAGCCGAACCCGAACTTGAGCTCGTGTCCGATCGACCCGGTGTTGAAGAAGTACGACGCGCTGCCCGTCGCCTGGTGCTGCGGGCGATACGTCGCATAGTTATAGAAGGTTCCCTGCCACACTTCGTTGGCGTCCTGGGTCATGTTCGGCCCGAGGCCCGCCTGCGGAGCGAGAGCAAACCCGCCGCGCACGTAGCTGTAGGAAGCGTTCAAAACGAAGTTCGGTCCGAAGACCTGCGAGTCGTCCGCCTTCCAGATCACGGTCGGGCCGCTCTGGTTCCACGCCGTGCCCTGGCCGCGGTTGGAGACCGCCGTGCGCCCGAGCTTGATCTTGTCGCCGCGGAAGTAGAACGCGGTCGCCGAGTTGGACTCGACCGGCTGGATGTTCAGCTTGCCGGCCCAGTTCTCGAGGGTCGTCAGATCCGGGGCCGCCGAAGAGAGCTTGATCAGGTCGATCTGATCGCGCCCGTAGCTTCCCCACAACCACGCCTTGTCGGCCCAGATCGGGCCGCCGGCTTCCACGCCGTAGTCCTGGATGTGGTCGATCGAGTTACCGCTGCCCACCGAGAGCGTGCTCGGCCCGCCGAGGGCCGCGCTGTACGGGCCCACGGCCGAACGGTTCGCGCGTGCTTCGGTTTCGCTCGGGGTGTCGAAGACTCGCGCCGAACCGTGCACTTCGTTGGTGCCGCGCTTCGTCACCATGTTGAGCGTGACGCCCGGGACCGCGATCGAAGGATCCGATCCGCCCGTCGTCGCCTGCATCTCCTGGAACGCGTCAAAATCATAATAAGTCGAGGACGATCCCAGAGCCGACATGTCCGTCACGGCCACGCCGTCGACGAGCCAGGAATTCTGGCTGGGATCCACGCCCTTGCCGATGTAGACCGACTGCTGGCCGCTCTCGCTGCCCGCCACGTTGGCCCGGTCGACCTGGACGGAAGGCACCTGCTGCAACACGACCCAGGGGTCGCGCGCCGTCGGAATGCTCTTCAGCTGTTCCTGCGTGAAGTCCGATCCCGAGCTCACCCGGCGCGTGTCGAGCAGCGGCGTCTCGGAAGACACCGTGATCGTCGTCGCCACCGAGGCGATCTTCATCGGAATCGCGACCTCCGTGTTGGAACCCAGGCTCACCGTCACGTTCGTGCGCTCCACGGTCGAAAATCCGTTGAGCTCCGTTTTGACGGTGTAGGTTCCCGGCGAAAGGTTGAGGAACCGGAATTCCCCCTGACCTCCCGTCGTGCTCGTCCGCGCGGCTCCGCCGCCGGACAGCGTCACCGAGACCCCGGGCAGCGCGCCGCCCGACTCGTCGGTGACCTTCCCGTAAATGTTGCCGTACGTCGCCGAAGCTCCCTGCCCGAACAGGGGCGCGGCGCAGACGGCTGCCATCAGACAGATGGCAAATAGTCTGAACACCTTCATTGAGACTCCTTCCCGACCCTTTCGGGCCTCTCACACGCCAGCCACGCGTCACATTCCTGACGAATGCCCCCGTGGACTCTGGCTTGCCGCTCGTTCTGGAGAGCAACAAATTTGCCAGAGAGCTCGCGCGAACGATTTCAAACTCTTAGCTGTCAGAAGATGCGACGGGCTTCGCGAATCCTTGAATTCGGGTTCACTATTCTGAAGTTCGTTCTTTGTTGAAACACAGTACACACCGTGCGCGAAAAGCGCGCGGCGCGCTCTATCGAGGCGAAAGCTGGGCGGAGGAGAGTGGAATCCGGCGGCGCCATTCTTCGCAGAACGCGTCGACCTGATCGTCGGTCAGGCCATCGACGAGGGAAACGATTTTCTTGATGACCTCCGGCCGCGATTGAATTGCCCGGAGAATGCTCTCGGGAAGAAGGCCGGCCGCCATCAGCAGCGTGTCGGAATCGGTCCTCAGCTCTCGGGCGATTCGAATGAGGACTTCGGCGCTCGGCGCGGAAACGCAATCGCGCTCGATCCGCGAAAGGTAGGAAGGACTCAATGAGGTCGCCCGCGCGAGGCTTCGCAGACCGATCCCGCGCGATTCCCGCAGAAGCCGGATCATGTTCCCCAGAGAGACCGCAGCGACGATCGTGAAGCCGCTCGGGGAGCGAAACGACTCTCTCCCCCGCAAGGAACCGCCGCCGGCCGGATCAATGGGCCGCATGCGCCTCCTGGGGCAAGAGGCTCCGCAGGAGCGAGACCCGCAAATCGTCCAGCTCGAGGATCTGGCTCGTGTCGAGATCGCGTTCCGCCATCCACCCGACCAGAGCGCGGACGATCGCCGAGTAGCTGATCGACCGGCCGGACCGATAACGCAGCTCCGCGGCGAGCAACTGGAGCTTGAAGACGGATTCGTTGCTGATTCGAAGGGTCACCGAGCTGGCGCCCTCGGCCGAGCCGGCGTTGCCCTCGACCGGCAGGTCGCCGAGATCCGGCGAGATCTCCGCGATCGCATCGACGAGAACCTGGACCAGTTTCGCGCGGGGAATCCGGCACCCGGTGTCGCGCCGCACCCGGGCACGAAAACCGTCCAGAAAGTAGATCTGACCCGGAGTGAGGCGAAGGGAGGTGGCGGTCACGGTTGGCATCGTTTTGCTCTGTTCCCTCTGATGAAACACCCTCGTTCGTCCGCGCCCTTCCATAAAAGCGCGACGACACAAATATAGAACGCCGCGTCCCGCGGAAACGTTTCACGAATTTTCTTTCCAGCCGATCACCTTCGCGCGGTGGCGCGCCCGATCAGTCCTTCTTCGAAGAACCGTCTTTCCTGGGAGGCTTGTCGGTTTTCTTCGTCTCGGCCTTCGAGTCCTTCGAGTTCTTCGAATCTTTCGATTCTTTCGAGGACTTCGTCTCGGCGCTCGGCTCGGCGGATTTCTCGGAGCTCTTTTCCGAAGCGTCGGCGGAGCCGCTCTTTCCCCCGTAGTCCGTGACGTACCAGCCCGAGCCCTTGAACTGAATCGCGGGAGACGACATCAGTTTCTTGAGTTTTCCGCCGCAGTGCGGGCAGTTCTTGATCGGCTTTTCGTTGAATCCTTGCAGCACTTCGATTTTCTTCTTGCACGAGGCGCAGGCGTATTCGTAAAGGGGCATGCGATCGTCTCCGTCAGGTTCCCGACGCCTCGCGGTGCGTCCGGTAGTGGATTTTCTTCGCTGAATTGTCGGACTTGCGCTGGATGAGGTCGAGGCAGAAAAAAAGGAAGAGGAGCCGGGCGTTCGTGGCCGCGTCGGCGGGGCCCTTCCGGCAGAGGTCGACGAACGGCGTCTTCCCGTCTACGAGCGCGAGGTACTTCTCTTCATCCGAGCTCAGCGGGATCCCCGACACGGAGCCCTCGATGCGTTCGAGTACGGTCCACGACGGCCCGATCCGCTTGACGAGCAGCTTCGGGTCCGCAACCTTCATCAGTCCTTCGCGGATCACCTGCTCGAGGGGAAGGTCGATCTGGATCTTCTCCTCCGCTCGGAACCTTCCCACTTCGAACGTGACGATCCCCTCCTCCCAGTCGAAGACCGTCCACAGAATCGCGGAAATCTGCGCGAGCACGGCCCCCGCCATCTGGGTTGAGGTCAACAGGCCCATGTCGATCAGGACCTCGCCCTGGCGCTTTCCCGTGAGCGCGATCCGCCGCCCCGACTCGGCCAGCTGCTCCGGCAAAAGGACGCCCCGCCGCACCAGAAACGCGCCGAGCGCGTCGTCGAGATCGCTCGAGGTCGCGAAGACGACGCGGCCCCCGTCGAGGAAGATCCTCTTGATCGCGCTGGCCCGCTTCGCCGTCACGACCCCGGGAACACGGTAGCGATTGATCGTCGCGAGCACCTTCGGGAGAGGCGTCTCGGCGAGGTTTCCGTCGAACTGGAATTTCGTCGTCATCGGAACCGTAGGATTTTATTCCGAATCCTCCTCGGAAGGGGGTTCCCGGTAGAATCGTCCCGTGATTGCAGTCGCCGAGGCGCTCGCGCGGATCGTCCGGGAAGCCGTGCCGCTCGGCGAAGAGCTCGTGGCTCTCTCCTCCGCGGCGGGCCGGACGCTCGCGCGGGAGATCCTCGCCGACGAGGATTACCCGTCGTTCGACACGACCGCCATGGACGGTTACGCCGTGCCGGCCGGCGCGGAATCGACGTCCCGGGCCTCGGAGGACACGCGTTACCGCGAGCGGCCGGGCGTCGTCGCCGCGGGAGACTCGCCGGGGGCGCCGCTGGCGCCCGGCGAAGCCGTCCGCGTGATGACGGGCGCTCCGATCCCGGAGGGCACGACCGCGATTGTCCCCGTCGAAGAGGCGACCCCGGGGGAAGGGTGCGTCCTCCTGAAAGCGGCGAAACCGGGCGCTCACATCCGCCGCCGCGGAGAGGTGTTTCGCGGCGGGGACCGGCTCCTGTCGCCGGGGACCCGGCTTTCGCCCGAAGCGCTGCTGCTCTGCGCGACGGTCGGCGCCGCGACGGTGCCGGTCTGGCGCCAACCCCGGTGCGGCATCGCCGTCACGGGCGCCGAGATCGTCGGTGTCGGCGAACGCCCGGCGCGAGGCCAGATCCGCAACGGGAATGGTCCCGCCCTGGCCGGCGCGTTCGCGCTGCGCGGGATCTCGGCCCGCGAATTTCCACCGCTTCCGGACCGGCGGCCGGAGCTCGAAGCGTTCTTTTCGACCTCGATCAGGGGTCTCGACCTCGTCCTCACGACCGGAGGCGTGTCGGCCGGCGACTTCGACGAGACCGTCGCGGCCGCCGAGGCCGCGGGATTCGACATCCTCTTTCATCTCGTCGCGATGAAGCCCGGAAAACCGGTCGCCTTCGGGCGGCGGGGAGGCGCTCTCTGGTTCGGCCTCCCCGGCAACCCGGTCTCCGCCATGACCACGTTCGAAGTGTTCGTCGAAGCCGCGCTCGACCATATCGACGGCCGCCCGATCCGAACGCCGGTGCGAGCCCGGCTGACGGCCCCGATTCGCCACCGGCCGGGGAGGGAAACGTACGCCGACGCGCGGCTTTTCTCCGACGGAAACGGGCTTCTCGCGGAACCGCTCGCGACACGCGGCAGCCACGACATCCGCTGCCAGGCCGGCCGGAACGCGCTCCTGATCGTGCCCGCGGACGCCGACAGCCCCCGCGAGGGAGACGCGTTGGACTGCCTCCCGTTGCGAGACTTCCCGGCTTGAAGAAGCACGCGGTCGTGGAGAGGGTGAAATCCCTCCGAAGCGACGACGGAACGCGGATCGCCGTGACCCACTACGAATCCGGCTCGGAAAATCTGCTTTTGCTCGCGCCCGGTTTCTGGCGGCGGCGGACGGACCGCGAAATCGTGCTCGTCGCGGCGCATTTCTCGCGCGCCGGCTACGACGTCGCGACGCTCGATTTTCGGGGCCACGGCGATTCCGAAGGGCGGTACACGTTCGGCCGGGAGGAGTGGCGCGACTTCCTCGCGCTCGCGAGATCGTTTCCCGGAACGCACCGCTCGATCGCGGCGGTTGGATTTTCGATGGGCGGAGCGATCGCCGCCGAGGCGATCCTTCGCGGACCCGGTCTGCCGTTCCGCGCGCTGGTCATGGTTTCCGCCCCCGCGGACTTCGCCCGGCTGCGGCCCCGCCCGTGGAAGCCGGCCGCCTGGAAGATGATGGGCTTCCGCCGGGCCCTGGGGCCGCCGAGGGTGGATTGGACGACGTTTCCGAAGGGAAAGCCGCGCGCCGAGGATGCGGTCGAGCAGCTGACCCTCCCCAAGCTGATCGTGACGTTTGAAAACGACTGGCTCGTCAACCCGTCGCACGGCGACCGGCTCTTCCGGTCGGCGGCGGCCCCCGTCGAGCGCGTGCACCTGAGCGTCGGCAAGTCGCTTCACGCCGACGCGGTCGTCCGGTTCGCCCCCGTCTCGTTTCTCCGGGTCCTTACGGATTTCCTGAATCGCCGGTTTCCCGCCCCTCGCATGAAAGAATCGGCGGGAAACGAGCGATGAAGCGATGAGACGAACCGCGGTCGTGACGGGGATCGGCTGTCTCGCCCCGAACGGAACGGGGCGCGAGAATTTCGCGGCGGCCCTGCGCGCCGGCCGGTCCGGAATCGGAAAGGTGACGCTGATCGATACGGGCGGTTTGCCGGTCTCGATCGCCGGCGAGCTCAAGGGATTCGATCCGGCCGACCACCTCCCCGCCAAAGAAGTCGCGCGGCTCTCGCGCGCCGTGCCGATGGCGATCGCGGCGGCGACGGAAGCGTTCGAAGACGCCGGAATCGACTGGTCGACCCAGGGACTCGACGCCGCCCGGGAATGGAACGTTCTCCTCGGCACGGGCGGCGGCGCGATCGAATTCGCGGAGAGGATGTACCAGCTGTACTTCACCGGTCAGCAGCGAAAGGCGTCGGCCCACACGATCTCGACGGGAACGATCGGCACGATGTCTTCCGAGCTGTCGATGCGCTTTGGTTTGCGCGGCGCGTCGCACGTCATCACGACCGGCTGCGCCTCTTCCACGGACGCGCTCGGCTACGCCTTCCGGGCGATCAAGCACGGCGAAGCGTCCGCCTTTCTCGTCGGCGGAGTCGACGCGACGATCGTCCGCGGAATCCTGGAGGGTTTCATCCTGATGCGGGTCGTCTCCACGAGCCGCGACGGCGAGCCGGAAGCGGCGTCCAGGCCGTTTTCCGCCGACCGCGACGGATTCGTTCTCGGGGAAGGCTCGTGGATGTTCGTCGTGGAGGATTCCGAGCGCGCGGCCCGGCGGGGCGCGCACGTCTATGGGGAGATCCGCGGGTACGGCGCGACATGCGACGCGCACCACCGCATCCGGCTCGACGAATCGGGCGACGAACCGGCGCGCGCAATGACTCTCGCTCTGGCCGAAGCCGGGCTCGCTCCCTCCGAAATCGATTACCTCGCGTACCACGGGACCGGAACGGAACTGAACGACCGGGTCGAGACCCTCGCCGTGAAGAAGGCCTTCGGGGAAGCGGCGGGGACGCTCGCCGGTTCGTCCATCAAGTCGATGATCGGGCATCCGCAGGGGGCGTGCGGGGCGGCCGGCGTGGCCGCGACGCTCCTCGCCATGCGGGACGGATTTCTCCCTCCAACGATCAATCTCGGCAGCCCCGATCCCGTGTGTGATCTCGATTACGTCCCGAATTCGGCACGGACGCGAAGGTTTCGAACCGCGCTGTGCAACTGCATCGCGTTCGGATCGAAGAACTCCGCGCTCGTGCTCCGGGCCGCCCCGTGAGCTTCCTCGTCCCGGGGCGGCGGCCCCAGGTCGAGCTCCTCGACCGCGGAGATTTACCGCCGGAGGAGGTTGAGAAGTCGCTCGCCGACATCCGGTTCGTCAACCGCTGCTGGGGCGGCCTCCGGACGGCCGAGTCCGCTGCACTCCGCATGCTCGAAGCGGACGGCTCGCGCGAGGTTTCGCTGCTGGATCTCGGCTCCGGGACGGCCGACGTGGCGCTCGCCGTCGCGCGGCGCGCGAAACGCCGCGGGATCTCGGTGCGCGTCGTCGCGCTCGACGTGCAGCTCGCGCACCTGTGCGCGGCGAGGCGTGTCTCGGGCCGGGGTGCGCCCGACCTCCTCGCCGCCGACGCGAACCGGCTTCCGGTCGCGGACCGCGCCTTCGACTGGGTCTTCTCGTCCCTCTTCCTTCACCACCTCTCGCCGGAGGAGAACGTCCACGTCCTGCGCGAAATGGCTCGCGTCGCGCGGCGGGGGCTGTTCGTCGTCGATCTTCGGAGGCATCGCGTCGCCCGCTGGATCGTCGGTATCCTCGGGCCGATCTTCTTCCGGAGCCCCGTCTCGGTCGCCGACGGGTGCGCCTCCGTGGAGCAGGCTTACACGATCGACGAGGTCGCGGAGATGGCGCGCGACGCGGGGCTCGTCGGCTTCGAGCTGCGGAGGGTCTCCCCGTTCCGGCTCGAGCTCTCCGCCCGAACGTGACCGAAGAGCTCGACGTCGCGATCGTCGGAGCGGGCCCGGCCGGCTCCTCGGCGGCCGCGGAGCTGGCCGGCGCCGGGTTCTCGGTCGCGGTCTTCGAGAAGGACGTGTTTCCCCGGCACAAGGTCTGCGGAGAGTTCCTCTCCGCCGCCGGCCGGCGCCAGCTGGAACGGTGGCATCTCGGGGAGGATCTCGAGCGAATCGGCGCGGAGTCGATCGTCGACGGCGGCTTCTACCTTTCCGATGGGAGCTCGCGCGGCTTCGCCCTCCCCGAGCCGGCGACCGGGATCTCCCGGTGGAGCCTCGACACGATGCTCGCGGCGCACGCCTCGCGAAGCGGCGCCGAAGTGCGGTTTTCGCACGACGTCGCCGGCCTCGAGGGAAACCTCTCCGAGGGGTTCGCGGTCACCGTCCGCGCGCCGGACGGCGAGCGGCGTTACCGGGCGCGCGCGCTGCTCGCGGCCTGGGGAAGGTGGTCGCCCCTCGACATTTCGTTCGAACGGGATTTCGCCTCGAAGAAAACCGGCCGTTTCTTCGGCTGGGGAAGCCACTACGAGGGCGACTCCCGACACCTGTCGGGCCGCGTCCACCTCTACTTTTTTCCGGGCGGCTATTGCGGCCTGTCGCGGGTCGAAAACGGCGGCGTGAACTTCGCCGGCATCGTGTCGGAGGAGAAACTTCACGGGTCCGGCGGAGGGTGGGAAGGGTTTACGGCGCGCCTCCGGGAGAGTCATCGCCCCCTTTCGGAGCACCTGGCCCCGCTTCGCCCGCGCGGGGAGATCCTCGGAAGCCAGACCGTCCTCTTCGAAAAGCATTCCACCGAATTCCGGGACGTCCTCGCGGCGGGCGACGCGGCCGGCGTTCGCGATCCGTTCACAGGGGACGGGCAGGCCGCCGCAATCGCGGGCGGGGTCCTTGCGGCGGAGCGACTCGCGGAGTTTCTCCGGGGGAACGTCTCCGGTTCCGAGCTCGTCGAGAAATACCGCGCGGCCTGGTCTCGCCGCCTCGGCTCCCGATTCGGATGGGACGCGCTCTTCCGGCGGCTGGTCCTGTCGCCGCGGCTCCAGCGTCTCGCGCTTCCGTTCGCGAGGCCGCTCGCCTCCGTCGCTTTTCGGGCGACTCGTTCGGGTTAGAGGCTCACCACTCGACGGTCACCACTCTTCATCGGGCTCGTCGGACCGGTCGGCGCCCCGGCCGGCGGAATCGGCGACGTCCCGGTCGTCGGACTCGCGCAGGTCCGGCGTCAGCTCGGCTTCCGCTTCGCGCGCGAGGGCGGGCGCGTCGTGGGCGGCGCCCCACTCCTGCAGGCTGTCGGTGTATTTGCGGTCGGACTTCCAGTCGCCCTCTCCGAGCGGGACGGGAGCGGCCGGCTTCGACATTTTCACGGCGGGCGACGATTTCTTCGCGGTCCTGCGCGGCGCGGCTTTCACGGGCTTGCGGGCGGCCGCTTTCCGGGCGGGAGCCTTTTTCTTCTTCGCGGCCCTGCGAACGACTTTCTTCTTCGAGGCTCTTTTCGCCGGCTTTCTCTTCGTGGCCTTTTTCGCGGGCTTTCGCTTCGCGGATTTTTTCGCGGCGGACCGGGTGGCTTTCCGGACCGGTTTCTTGCTCGCTTTCTTCTTCGCCTTTCGGGCCTTTTTCTTCGCCATTTTCGTCTCCTCTCGCGTCCCTATAATCCTACATCGTGAATTCGGATTCCAACGGCCGCATCCGCATGAGAGCCGACAGCCGGGGAGTTCGAATCGAGATCGCTCCGCCCGTGTCGGACCGTTCGCTGCGGCGAAGGGCGCTCCTGTTCGGCTCGGGCCTCGGGGCGGGCGGATTTCTCGCCCTCCTGCGGCTCTCTTCCGAATGGCAGGTGCTCGCGAGGGGCGGACGCGGGGCCTTTCCGCTCGGCCTTCTGATCCTCGCGACGGCGGCCGTCCTCTTCGGGCCGTTTGCCGTCTTCGGCCTCCTGACGCTTCTCTTCGCCGAAGAGACGATCGAGATCGGGCCCGAGAGCCTCGTCCAGGAAATCGAGGTCTTCGGAAAGGTCCGCACGACCCCGTTTCCGGACAAGCGGCAGGTCCGGCTGGTCTGGACGAGGTGGCCCGTCGCCCCGTGGTGGACCTGGACGTTTCAGCGGCTCGCGCTTCGCTCGGCCGGAAAGCGGCAGGGCGTCGGAGCGACCCTCGGAACGTCGGACAAGGAGCGCCTGGAGAAGATCCTCCGGCAGGCGCTCCAATAGAATCGAATAGAATCAAAAGGATGAGTCATCTCTCTTCGACGGACCTCTTTTCCTACCCCTTTCCCGAATCCCTCCGCGAAGGCGTTCGATCGCTTGGATTTCACTTCGCCACCCCGATCCAGGAGAAGGTCCTGCCGCTCGCCCTCGCCGGGCGGGACGTCGCCGGACAGGCCCAGACGGGGACCGGCAAGACGGCCGCGTTCCTGCTCGCGGGCATGACCCACCTGCTCAATCGCCCGGTCGCGAAGCGCCTCGGGCCCCGGCTCCTCGCGGTCGCCCCCACCCGGGAGCTGGCCGTCCAGATCCGGGACGACGCGGAGAGGCTCGGAGCGGTCACCGGCCTCTCGATCCTCGCCGTCTTCGGAGGCGTCGACTACCGGAAGCAGCGCGAGGCCCTGAAGGCCGCGCCCGACATCCTCATCGGAACGCCGGGGCGCCTGCTCGACTACGAGCACCAGGGCGCGACGACGTACCGGCACGTCGAGGTCCTCGTGATCGACGAGGCGGACCGGATGTTCGACATGGGGTTCATCCGCGATCTTCGGAAGATCTTCCGCCGCTGCCCGCCGTACAACAAACGGCAGACGATGCTGTTCTCCGCGACGCTCTCCCCGCGCGTCATGGAGCTCGCGTACGAGCACATGAACGACGCCGTGCGCGTCGAGATCGAGCCGGAGCGCGTGACGGCGCAGGGAATCCGCGAGGCGCTGTACCACGTCGCGTCGTGGGAGAAGCTGCCGCTCCTGCTCGGCCTGCTCGAGCGCGACCGCTGGGAGCGGACGCTGATCTTCGTGAACCGCAAGACGACGGCCGCGGACCTCGTCACCGCTCTCAACGCGAACGGGCACCCGGTCGCGGTGCTCGCCGGCAACGTGCGCCAGGAAAAGCGGCTGCGGATCCTGACCGAGTTCAAGGAAGGGAAATGGCCCGTGCTGATCGCGACGGACGTCGCCTCGCGCGGCCTCCACATCGACGCCGTGACGCACGTCATCAACTACGACCTGCCGCAGGACCCGGAAGACTACGTCCACCGCGTGGGCCGCACGGCGCGCGCGGGCGCGGAGGGCGACGCGATCTCCTTCGCGGACGAGGAGTACGTCTTCTCGCTCGACTCGATCGAGAAACTGATCGGAAGGAAGATCCCCGCGGAGATCGCGGACCCGGCGCTCTACCGCACGACCGTCGCGGGACGGCGCGCCCCGAACCCCATCTACCGCACGCGCCCCGCTCCGGCCCCGGCCTCGCGCAAACCCACCGAGGTTTCCTACGGGCGATCCGGAAGGAAAGCGCGGAGGTAGGAGTCCCCTGCCCTACTCCGGCGCGCGGGTGCGGCGGGTGGAGGACGAGGCGACGGAGACGCGGTTGCGGCCCTCCCCTTTCGACTGGTACAGCGCTTCGTCCGCGGCCTTGAACAGGTCGCGCGCTTCGTAGCCGATCGCGCCTCCCGCGCACGCTAAGCCGAGCGACGCGGTGATCTCGAGATCTCCCGCCGAAGTGGCGAACGGCGTCTCGGAGATGAGCAGTCGAGTCCGCTCCGCCGCGGCCCTCGCGCCGTATTCGTCGGTCCGGGTAAGGGTGAGCGCGAACTCTTCGCCCCCGATCCGGGCGACCTGGTCGCCGGCGCGGCAGGCGTCGCGAAGCCGGACGCCGATTTCCTTCAGCACCTCGTCGCCGACCCCGTGCCCGAAGCGGTCGTTGACGGACTTGAACTCGTCGAGGTCGAGCAACACGAGCGAAACGGCGTCGCTGTAGCGCTTCGCGCCCCGCAGCTCGCGCTCCAGGGTGTGGTCGAACGAGCGGCGGTTCGGCAGCTCCGTCAGGGGGTCGGTCGAGGCGAGGCGCGCAAGCTCGCGGTTCTTCTCCTCGAGCTCCGCCCGGAGGCGCCGCGTCGTCAGGCCGTTCCGGAGCTTCGCGAGCAGCTCCTTCGGCTCGATCGGCTTGACGAGATAGTCGTCGGCCCCGATCTCGATTCCCTCGGCGCGGTTGACTCCCGCCCCGCGCGCCGACGTGATGATCACGAAGACGCGGGACAGGGCCGGGTCCCCCTTGATCGCGCGGGTGAGCGCGCCGCCGTCCAGGATCGGAAGCACCCAGTCGAGCACGACCGCGTCGGGAACGGTCCGGCGGATCAGGACGAGCCCGGCCGCCCCGTCCGCCGCCGACTCCACCTCGTAGCCGTCCGAGACAAGCGCTTCGGTAACGAGTTCCCGGTACTTCGCCTCGTCTTCGACGATGACGATGCGGCCGGCGCTCACGGCGGGTCCCTCCGGCCTATTTCTTCCGGGCCAGGAGCGATTTCAGGTAATCCTCCATGACCTCGTCGGGCAGCCAGTAGACCTCCACGCCGTTGATGTAGTACGTCGGCGTCGAGTTGACGCCGAGGAGACCCCCTTCGTCCATGTCCTTTCGGATCTGCTCGAACGACGGGTCCTGCAGGTAGCAGGAGAGAAACGCCTTCCGGTCGAGACCGGCGGAATCGACGAAATCGAAGACGAGCTGGTCGAGCCGCGTGAGCGTCAGGGACTCCTGATTGTCGTAGCACAGCTGCTTGAACCGGAACATGAGGTCGGAGGAGGACCGCGAAAGACAAACTCCCGCCGACGCGGCCTTCGTCGACCAGACGTGGCCGGCCCACAGCGGATAGAACTTGTAGTAGCGCCGGATGCCGAGCTTCGCGCCGTACTTCTCCAGCAGCTTGTCCATCTGCTGCCCGCGCTTCTTGCAGAACGGGCATTCCATGTCGGCGTACTCGACCATCGTGATCTTCGGGTTTTCGGCGCCGACGGAAGGGGCGTGGCTCAGGTCGATCTTCGCGCGCCGCTGTTCCGCGACCGGTTCGCCGAGCTTCCAGAATTCCCCCATCAGGAACGCCGAGCCGTCCGGCTCGATCCAGTAGTGGAGCGGCTGGCTGAAATAGCCCGTGTCGAGGTCGACCTTCACGCCGCGCATTCCGCCGCGGTCCATCGACGGATCCAGGTGCGCGACCGCTTTCGACCGGAAGAGGCCTCCCATGTAGTCCGCGATTCCCGAGACGTCCCGGTCGGTCTCGATCGCGCTCGTCTCGCCCGGCTTCAGGTTGTTCTTCACCGCGCTGCCCGTAAAGATCCACTTGTCGTCCGCGCTCACGTAGAAGCCGGTCTTCAGGTTCAGCTTCTCGTACTTCCCCTTCCGCTCGACCGCGAAGGCGTGAAGGCCCTTGAGGTCGTTTGTCGGATCGGGTTTCGCCGTGACGTGGCTGTCCGGCTCCCACGGAAGGAACTCCGCGCCGAACTTCTCGACTTCGGCGGAAAGCGACGCCGCAGCAGCCCAGGCCCGCCCCGAGCCCGCGGCGACGACCAGGATGCCCGCCCACGCAATCTTTCCGAGTCTCATTTTCACCTCTTTCATTGCCGGTCCGGCTCGAATCGAAGGAGCAGAGCTCCCGACTCGACCGTCTGGCCCGCTTCGCACTCCAGGGACGCCACCGTACCGTCCGTTTCCGAGCGAATCTCGTTCTGCATCTTCATCGCCTCCAGGATCAACAGGACATCCCCGCTCTTGACGCGGTCGCCCTTCCGCACCTTGACCTCGATGACCCGGCCCGGCATCGCAGAGAGTACCTCGCTCGAGCCCCCGGAGCTGCCCAGAGCCGCGATTTCTTCGCGCGGGTCGAAGAGCCCGAGGACGAAATCGCCGCCCCGGGTCCGGACGCGCGTGCCCCCCTTCGCGGGAGAGATCCGAGACCGCAACACGCGGCCGCTCTCGAAGATTCCGACGAACGTGCCGTCGGCACGGGGAATGAGCTCCAGCCGGTGGCGCCGGCCGCCGATCTGCGCCTCGGCCCGGTCCCCCTCGAGGCGAACCGCCATCTCGGCCGACTCCTCCGGCCCCGGCACCCCCTCGACGCGAAAGAGCCGCGTCAAAGCAGGCTCGCTTTCAAACGGAGCCGCGTCAAGGCCGCAAGCTCCGTCGCCGCGCGTCACTCCGCCACCGCGAGATTTCCCCCCCTGCCGGCGACGCAAAGCGTTTCTCTTCCCCGCGGGCCAGCACGGCCGCCGTGAACACCGCCTGCTCCTCGTCCCATGGCTCCGGGTCCCGAAACCGGAATCCCGCCGCGAGCCGGCGATCGAGCCACCCCGTGTCGAACCGGGCCTCCCGGAAATCCGGATCCGAGGCGAGAGCGCGAAAGAACGGAAGGGAGGTCTGGATGCCGACGATCTCGTACTCCGAGAGGGCCCGCGAGAGCCGCTCGACCGCGAGGCGGCGCGTCTCCCCGGAGACGATCAGCTTGCCGAGCATCGGGTCGTAATCGATCGGAACGACCGAGCCCGCCTCGACGCCGAGGTCGTGCCGCACGCCCGGGCCCATCGGAAGCGCGAGCGACTCGATGCGGCCGGGAGACGGCGCGAAGTTCTTCTCCGGGTCCTCCGCGTAGAGACGGCATTCGATCGCGTGCCCGCGCGGAGCGATGCTCTCCGGCGAAAACGACAGTTTCTCTCCGAGAGCGACGGCGATCATCTCGCGGACCAGATCGACTCCCCAGACTTCCTCGGTCACCGGGTGCTCGACCTGCAGGCGCGTGTTCATCTCGAGAAAGTAGAAGCTGGAATCGGCAGAGAGCAGGAATTCCACGGTGCCGCACGAGACGTATCCGACCGCGCGGGCCGCGGCGAGGGCCGCGTCGGACATCTTCCTCCGAAGCTCGGCCCCGACGACGGGAGACGGGCATTCCTCGACGACTTTCTGGTGCCGGCGCTGGATGGAGCATTCCCGCTCCCCCACGGCGGCGGCGCCGCCCGACCCGTCGAACACGACCTGGATCTCGACATGACGGGCGCCTTCGATGAGCTTCTCCGCGTAGACGTCGGAGTCTTGAAAGAAGGACTCGGCCTCCGCGGAAGCCCGTTCGAACGACGAGGCGACTTCCTTCTCCGACCGGACGATCCGCATCCCCTTTCCGCCGCCGCCCGCCGACGCCTTGATCAGGATCGGATAGCCGTGCTTTTTCGCGAATGCGCGAATCGCGGGGAGGTCCGCGGCGCTCGACATTCCCGGCACGACGGGCACGCCCGCTTCGATCATCCGGGAGCGGGCTCGCGTCTTCGAGCCCATCGCGGAGATCGCTTCCGCGGGAGGCCCGACGAAGGTGAGACCCGCGTCTCGACAGGCGCCCGCGAAGACGGGGCTTTCGGCGAGAAAACCGTATCCGGGGTGGAGCAGGTTGGCGCGCGAGCGCGCGGCGGCCTCGAGGAGCCGATCGACCGAAAGGTACGACTCCCGCGCGGGAGCGGGGCCGAGACGGTACGCCTCGTCCGCGTAGGAAACGTGCATCGCGTCGCGATCCGCGTCGGAGTACACGGCGACCGACCGGATTCCCATCTCCCGGCAGGCTCGAAAGATCCGGACGGCGATCTCGCCCCGATTCGCGACGAGGAGCTTGCTTCACAGGGGCCGCTTCGAGCCATTTCACAGAGGAATGTTGCCGTGCTTCTTCGGGGGAAGAGAATCGCGCTTCGTGGATGCGAAGGCGAACGCCTGGATCAGCTTCCGCCGGGTCTCCGACGGCTCGATGATCTCGTCGACGTAGCCGCGGCGCGCCGCGACGTAGGGGTTCGCGAACATGTCGATGTATTCCGCGACCTTCTTTTTCTTTTTCTCGCCGCCCGCGTCGTCGGCGAGCTCCCTCCGATACAGGATCGCGACCGCGCCCTCGGGCCCCATCACGGCGATCTCGGCCGTCGGATAGGCAAAGTTGAAGTCCGTGCGCAGGTGCTTGGATGCCATCACGCAGTACGCTCCGCCGTACGCCTTGCGCGTGATGACCGTGACCTTCGGCACCGTCGCTTCCGCGAAGGCGAACAGGAGCTTCGCCCCGTGGCGGATGATTCCGCCGAATTCCTGTTTCGTGCCCGGCAGAAAGCCGGGGACGTCCTCGAAGACGACGAGCGGAATGTTGAACGCGTCGCAGAATCGGACGAAGCGGGCGCCCTTCACCGAGGCGTCGATGTCGAGAACGCCCGCAAGGAACGCCGGCTGGTTCGCGACGACGCCGGTCGGCCGGCCGTTGAGCCGGATGAACCCGACGAGGATGTTCCGGGCGAAATTCGCGTGGACTTCGAAAAACCGGTGCTCGTCCGCGATCGCCTCGACGAGCTTTTTCATGTCGTACGGTTTGTTGGGCTCCTCCGGGATGAACGCGTTCAACTCGGGGTCTTCGCGGTCCGGAGGGTCGGAAGTCTCCCGGCGCGGCGGGTCATCCAGGTTGTTCCCGGGAAGGAACGAAAGCAGCTCCCGGATCGCGACGAGGACCGAGGCGTCGTCGGGACGGGAAAAATGCGCGACGCCCGAGACGGAGGAATGCGTCCGCGCTCCGCCGAGCTCCTCCTTCGTGACGGTCTCGTGCGTCACCGTCGCGATCACGTCGGGCCCGGTGACGAACATGTAGGAGGCGTTCTCCGACATGAAGATGAAATCGGTGATCGCCGGAGAATAGACCGCGCCTCCCGCGCACGGGCCGAGGATCGCGGAAATCTGCGGAACGACGCCGGACGCGAGCGTGTTGCGAAGGAAAATGTCGGCGTATCCCGCAAGCGAGACGACGCCTTCCTGGATCCGGGCGCCTCCCGAATCGTTCAGGCCCACCAGCGGAGCGCCGTTCTTCACGGCAAGGTCCATGACTTTGCAGATCTTCTGGGCATTCGTCTCCGAGAGCGAGCCTCCGAACACCGTGAAGTCCTGCGCGAAGACGTACACGGGGCGGCCCTCGATCAGGCCGCCGCCACAGACGACTCCGTCACCCGGAATGTCGACCTTTTCCGCGCCGAAGTCCCGGCAGCGGTGCGACACGAGCCGATCGACCTCGAAGAACGAGCCCGGATCCAGCAGCAGGTCGAGGCGCTCCCGGGCGGTCAGCTTCCCCTCGGCGTGCTGTTTCGCAACGCGCTCGGGCCCTCCCCCTTCGGCGGAGCGCGCGCGCATCTCCTCGACGTGCGCCATCCGGCTCTCGAGCGTCAAAGGACGATGCCCTTCTGCTCGGCGAGCTTCCGGCGGACCTTTCGAAAGAGCTCGTTGGAATCGACTCCCTGCGAGGAGATCTCGGCGCGGGATGCGTCCACGATGCGGCGAGCCTCCTCGTCGACGGCCCTTTCCTTGCGCGACTCGTCGGCGAAGACGGCGCGAACGGCCTCGGCGAGGGCTCCGGGCGACTTTTCCTGGAAGAGGCCTCTTCGGGCGATTCCCCGGGCGATTCGGACGGCGAGAAATTCGGTCCTGCGCTCGGCGAGGCTCATGTCGAGCGATGCTAGCACGGTTTATTCGGCGTCTCTCCAGTACAATGCGCGCCGGTGACCGAACGAAAAGACCCGCCCGCGCTCGACCTGTCTCTGCTCGCCCGATGGATCGAGCCGCTCTCGCGAGACGGGTTTGCCGATCTGTTTTTCGAATGGAAACGGGAGCTTCGCCTCTCGTGGAAAGACGGGGCCCTGCGCGGCCCGACGCTCCTTTCCGAAAACGGCGTATCCGCCCGCGGCCGCCGCGGCGACCGGCTCGTGCTCGCCGCGTCTCCCCGCGCCGACGAGGCCGGAGCGCGCGAAGTGGTCCGCCGCCTCGCGGGGCAACTTTCGTCGTCCTCGTTCCCGAAGAGCTCGGAAAAGGAACCCGACGAACCGACCGACGAATTCCCCGACTCGACGGCGTGGGTGAAAAAGCTCGGGTCGATGTTCTCCCGCGCCCTCTCTTCCGAAGGACACCGGATCGACGTTCGCCGGCTGCGATCGTCCCGGCTGATCGTCGGAGGCGCGGGCGGCCCCCACCAGTTCGAGAGGGCCCGGATCTCCGTCGGCGGAAAGGTCCTCACCGACACCCGCGGCGGGCCGAAATGGCGAAACTTCGACTTCCATCTGCCGGAATCCGACGACGGCGCGTTCGAGGAGCTCCGCCAGCGCCTGAGGAGCCTGACTTCTCCGGGAGGCGCCGCCGTTGCGCCCGTCGAGGGCGCCACGGACGTGCTTTTCGACAACGGCTCCGCCGCGTTCTTCTTCCACGAGGTCCTCGCCCATCCCCTGGAGGCCGACGCTCCGGCGTCGCGTCTCGCGAATCTGCAGAAGGCGCGGGTGTGCCCGCGCGAGATCGAAGTCACCGACGAGCCTTCCCGCCTCGACCTCTTCGGCGGATATCCCGTGGACGACGAGGGGGTGCCGGCGCGGCGCACGCACCTCGTCAACGCCGGCCATCTCGCTTCGCTGTTGCGCGACCGCGTGCGGTCCGACGGTCTCCACCCGTCGACCGGGAACGGCCGCCGCGCGAGCCCGTTCGACCACGCGGCTCCGCGCGGTTCCAACATCGTCGTCGGTTCGGGCGGAGCGAGCGACGGAGAAATGCTCCACCGGCTCGCCAACGGGATCCGCATCGAAGAGCTCGTCGGGGGAAGCGTCGATCCGGCGTCCGGCGAGTTTCGGCTGCGGTTCGCCGCGGCGCAGTCGATCCAGCGAGGCCGGCCGGGCCAGAGCCTGGGCCCGGGGGTCGTCCATGGCGACATCCTGGACGCCCTCGGCCAGGTCGATCCTCTCCTCGGCGTGCGGGTCAAACCCTGCCGCCAGCTCGCCTGGTGCGCGCGCGAGGGGAAGGTGCTCCCGATCGGCGGCGAGGCCCCCGCGATGATCGTCCGCCGGCTCCAGGTGAGCCCCCAGTGAGCCCCTCCGCCGAATTCGCGCTGGAACCGTTGCGCCGCCGCCTTTCAGAGCGCGCCGGGGCGCGATGGGAAATCTTCGCGAAACGCGCGGTCGCGCGCGAAGTCCGGGTCTCGCCGAAGCTCCGGGAGGAATCGGATCGCGTCGAGGAGGGATACGCGGCGCGATGGGAAGAAGGGACATCGTCCCTCTTCGCGTCGGCGACTTCCGTTTCGCTTCTTCTCGCGGGAATCGCCGAAGCCGGCCGGCTCCACGCGGGATCGCACGACCCGCTGCCTCGCCTGCCCGGCGGGCGATTCGAGAACGACGCGGCAACGACCGAGATTCCCGGGCTCGACCAGTTCGACGCGCTCTCCCAGCTGCTCGCCACCGAATCGAAGGGGCATGCCCGGCTGACCTCGCTGACGGCGGCGGGAGGCTTCGTCTTCGAGCGGCTCGAGAACGGCTCGGGCTTTCAGGGCGACCGCACCCGCGCCTTCGGGTACGGCAACGCTCGCGCCGTCGGCGTTCGGGAGAGCAAGCGCATGAGCGCGGACATCGTCTTCCCCGTGGAGTCCTCGGCGCCTCCCGATCTCGAAAAAATCGCCCAGTCGCTCGCGGACCGGTGCCTGATTCCTCTCCGCGGATCGGGTTCGCCGTTTCCCCGAGGCGAGCTCCTGCTCGACCCGTCGGTCTCGGCGCTCCTGCTATCGGCGACGCTGCCGCTCTTTTGCGGCGACGAGCACCGGCTCCTGTTGTCGCGAAAATATCTCGACCGCGCGGGACGGTTCGCCGCGTCGGCCGTCTCGATCCTCGACGACGCGAGCCGCGAATATCCGTTCGATGGCGAGGGAATCCCCGTGCGACGAAATTCCGTCGTGGAGGGCGGAATTTTCCGCGGGCGCCTTCACGACCTCGGTTCGGCTGCCCGAACGGGGGAAGAACCCACGGGCAACGCGATCCGCGGCTCGTTTCGCTTTCCGCCCCGCCCGGGCAGCGCACGTTTCCTGCTCCTGAGCCGGGCGGCGGAGTCCCCCGCCGCTCTGCTCGGCCGCGTCACGCGGGGAATCTACGCGACGGCCGCCTGCGCTCCGGTTCGGGTCGATCTCGAGAGCGACCAGTACCGGCTGGAGGTCGAAGGCTGGGCGCTACAGGCCGGCCGCGCGAAGGCGCCCGTCGCGTCCGCGACGGTGCGGGGACGCCTTTCGGAATTCTGGCGAACGCTCTCCGGGGTCGGAGACGACCTGCGGTGGTTTCCGCTTTCCACGACGACGGGGGCGCCGACTCTTCTTCTCCCGCGAGTCGTTTTCGGCTGACCTCTCGTTCGCGACGAGGTCAACGGGGCGGAGGCGGCGGTTCCTCTTCCGGCGGAGGAGGCTCCGGAGTGGCTTCCGGCGGCGGCTGGTCTGCCGCCGGCGGAGGAGGGGCGGGCGCCGGTTGCGCCGGCGCGGGAGCCGCCTGGGGAGGAAATTGAGTCCGGGGACGCGGCGTGAACGCCCGCGAGCGGTTGAAGACGCTGGGCCGGCGCTGCGCGCGGCCCCCCGCGGGCTGCTGTTCCGCCCCGGCGGGCGACGAGGGCCCCGCGCTCTGAGGAACCGTCACGACGACCGCGGAAGCGGGAGGGGGTGTGGCCTCTTCTTCCTGCGACAGTACTTCTCCCGAGTCGATAAAACGCTCCGGCGAGATCCTCGCCAGAACCGAGGGATCGGCGAATTCCCCGTCGGCGACGAGGACGGCGGCCGCGAGATCCCTCTGGTAGTTCGCGACGGAGGCGCGGTGCATCAGCTTCGTCTGGACGACCAGAGGATTTCGCGACGCGAGCCGCAGCGAATTGTCGATTCGCAGCGCCTTCGCGAGCTCCTGGATGGCCGCCTCCTCGCGGCCTTCCCGCTCCTCCAGCACTCCGAGATGAAAATGAGAGAAAGGGAAACCCGGTTTCCGGTGGATCGAGCGGCGGAACGCCGCGATCGCGCTCGAAGGCTTGCCCTCCTTCTCCCACAGGAGCCCTTCGTTGTACGACGGCAGGTAAGAGCTGCGGTCGAGCCGCTCCGCCAACCGATACTGCGCGGCCGCCTCCTTCGCGAACCCGCGGCGGGCGAGGAGATTTCCCAGGTCGTTGTGAATCGCCGGGTCCTCCGGCTTTTCCGCCGCCTCGCGGGTCAGCTCTCGAATCTCGCGGTCGCCCGGATCTTCGTCCGTCAGGTACTTGTCGTAGAAAGGCGCGGACGGCTTTCCCGCCGGCCTGGAATCCGGCTTCGCGTCGCCCGGAGAATCCGCATAGGCCAGGACCGCAAACAGCGGCACGATGGCCGAGAGCCAGAGTTTTTTCATGCTTTCTTCCCTTTTCGGGTACGAACCGCGAGCTTGACCTTCTCGGCGTCCGCCGCGACGTCGAACTCCCATTCGCCGTGCCCCATTCGTTCTTTCAGCCTCTCACGTTCGCGGTTCAGTTGATCCCGGAATTTCTCGAAGCTCAACCGGGCGACCTCCTCGCCGCGTTCCTTCTTGGCCCGGACGAATCGCTCGAAAAGCGCGCGATCGGCCGATTCCTCAGCCTTCGTTAGTACGGAAGCCGGCGGCGTCGCGTTTGGCGCCTGGACCCCGCGCGCGAAGCGCCCGCGCCCCTCTTCCTTTTCCCGGACGGCGCGGTCCCAACGCTCCAGCTGGGCATTGTATCGTCCGATCAGGGAATTGAACCGATATCTCTCGCTCGCCGAATCGATGGTCTGCTGCGACAGGGCCTTCGCTCTCGATTCCAACTGGCGCCGGGACTCCGCCGGCAGCCGGCCCCCCGACCCGTAGAGAAAGACATCGTATTCGCGCGAAAGCCGGGCGATCGCAGCCTCGAACTCGGAAAAATCCTTCTCGAGCGACATCTGCTAACCTCGCCATTGTAATGGCAACACGCCATCCTCCTTCCATGGAACGCCTCCTCTCCGACCCGCGGGCGGCCGGACTGACCGAACGGTACGGGCGGCCGGCCCTCAAAGAGGCCGCGACGGCAGTCATCCAGGCAAGAGCGGCCGTCGACGCGGGAGAGATCCTCGAGGCGAGCGAGCGTGTCCTGGCGAGACGTTTCGAGCCGGACCCGGTGCGCGTCGTCAACGCCACCGGCGTCCTGATCCATACGAATCTGGGGCGGGCTCCCCTTTCCGGGAGCGCCCGGCGGGCGATCGGAGAAGCCGCCGCTGGCTACCAGTCCGTCGAGATCGATCTCGTATCGGGCCGGCGGGGCTCCCGCGGAAAGAAGCTTCGGGAGCTGCTCGCGTCTTTTCTCGGAACGGAGGACGCGCTCGCCGTCAACAATAACGCGGCCGCGGTTCTGCTCGCCCTCTCGGCGACCGCCGCCGGGCGCGAGGTCCTCGTCTCGCGCGGAGAGCTCGTCGCCATCGGAGGCTCCTTCAAGATCCCCGAGATCCTCGAGCTGTCGGGCGCGAGGCTACGGGAGGTGGGGACCACGAACCGGACGAAGATCGAAGACTACGAGCGCGCGTTCTCGAAGCACACGGCGGCCCTCCTGACCGTTCACCCGTCGAATTACGAAATCCGCGGTTACTCGAAACGCCCCGCTCCGGCCGACGTCGGCGCGCTCGCGCGGAAGAAGAGAATTCCCTGGATCCACGATCACGGGTCCGGAAACCCGATCGGCCTCGAGGTCTACGGAATCGCCGGAGAGGAAAAGATCTCCGACGCCGTCTCCGCGGGGGCCGCGATCGTCGCGTTCTCCGGCGACAAGCTCCTCGGCGGCCCGCAGGCCGGCATCCTCGCGGGGAAACGCCGATGGATCGAGGCCTGCCGCTCCCATCCGCTCGCGCGCGCGGTTCGGGCCGACAAGCTCACGCTCGCAGGCCTCTTCGCGACCGTCGCGGACTGGATCGCGCGCGGGCCCGGCGCGATCCCGATCCATGCGCTCGCGTGCCGGCCGGTCGAGGAGCTTCGAGCCCGGGCAGACGCCGTTCGAAAATCCCTTCCGGCCGGCATCGCCGCCGAGCCCGTGGACACGCTCTCGCTCTTCGGAGGAGGCACGACGCCGGAACGGACTTTTCCTTCTGCAGGGCTCGCACTCACGAGCTCCTCGTTCTCAGCCGATGAGCTGGCCAGACGGCTCCGCGTCGGCAAGCCGCCACTCGTCGCCCGCGTCGAGCGAGGAAAGGTCATTCTCGATTTCCGAACGATCTTTCCGGAAGAGGACGAAGTCGTGGTCGAAGCGGTCAGGACAATCGTGGAAGGTGTTTGACCCGCCGCGTCAATTAGACTAGTCTTAGACCAGTCATGAAGAAGCGAGTCAGCGCCTATGAGGCAAAGACCCACCTCCCGAGCCTCGTCGCCGAGGCAGAACAGGGAAGGCTCATCACGATCACGCGTCATGGGGTCGATGTCGCCGAGCTGGGACCGGTCGGGCGGCCTCCGAACGTCGCCGCCTCCATCGAAGGTCTGAGGCGGCTTCGAAAGGGCTTAAAACTCGGAAAAATCTCGATTCGACAACTGATCGACGAAGGCCGGCGCTGAAAGCTTTCGCTCTCGACTGCTCGGTCGCGTTGAGCTGGCTGTTCGAAGACGAATCGAGTCCCGGGGCGGACGAAGCGCTCGAATCGCTGAAGGATTCCGAAGCCCTGGTGCCGGCGATCTGGCCGTTCGAGATCGCCAACAGCCTCGCGGTCGCCGAACGGCGCCGGCGCTGCACGGCGGCCGACTCCGCAAGTTATCTGAATCTGCTGTCGTCGCTGCCCATCCGGGTCGAAGCGCCGCCGACCGGCCGGGCGCTCGACACGATCCTTTCGGTCGCGCGCGAATCCAGCCTCTCCGCCTACGACGCCGCTTACCTCGAGGTCGCGATGCGTGAAGGCCTCGCGCTCGCGACCCAGGACCGGCGCCTCCGCGAAGCGGCGCGCCGCATGGGGGTTGCCGCGTACCGGTAATTCCCGCTACGCCGTCGCGATGCCGTCGTCGATGTCGCCGGAGGCCGGTTTGAGAACGGGAAGGGAAGCCGACTGCTTCTTCTTCGGGATCGGAAGCGGGCCCGTGCAGCAGGGATCCTTGCACGCGTCGTAGAGCGTACGGCGCTGGACCGGCGTGTAGCCCGCGTCGGAGATGATCCGCTCCATTCCCTCCTGGTCCATGTGGTTTCGCGCTCCCGCCGCCGCGACGACGTTCTCCTCGATCATGATCGAGCCGAGGTCGTCGGCGCCGAACGCGAGGCTCGTCTGGCCGATCTTCGGTCCCTGCGTCACCCACGATCCCTGCACGTGGCGAATGTTGTCGAAGTAGAGGCGCGAAACGGCGAGCGTCTTCAGGTATTCGTGCCCGCCGGCGAGGCGGACCTTGCCGTCGAGAGCCGTGTTCTCCTCCTGGAACGTCCACGGGATCCACGCCGTGAATCCGCCCGTCCGGTCCTGGAGGTCGCGCACGACCTGCAGGTGCTCGACGCGCTGCTCCAGGGTCTCGCCGACGCCGAACATCATCGTCGCTGTCGTGCGCATTCCGAGGCCGTGCGCGGATTCGTGCACGTCGACCCACTGGGCGACCGGCGCCTTCGTGAGCGACCAGATCTCCCTCCGCACGGAGTCCTCCAGGATTTCGGCGCCGCCGCCCGGGATCGACTGCATCCCGGCGTCCCGCAGCCGGGCGATCACGTCGCGCATCGGCTGTTTCGTGAGCTTCTGAAGGAAGTAGACCTCCGGGGCCGAAAGCGCGTGAAGGTGAATCGTCGGAAAGTTCGTCCGGATGAACCGGAACATCTCTTCGTAGAAGGAGAACGGCAGCTTCGCGTGGACGCCGCCCTGAAGCAGCACTCCCGTTCCGCCGAGGTCGACCGTTTCCCGCAGCTTCTCGCCGATCTGGTCCCACGAGAGGACGTACGCGTCCTCCGCACCGTCGGGCCGGTAGAACGCGCAGAACTTGCAGCGGTAGATGCAGACGTTCGTGTAGTTGATGTTCCGGTCGATGATGTAGGAAGCCTGGTCCGGCGGGTTCTTGCGGTTGCGGATCTCGTTGGCCGCGGCGCCGATCTCGAGCAGGTTGCCGTCGCGGAGCAGGGAGACGGCGTCCTCGGAACCGAGACGTTCGCCGCCGAGAACGGCGCAGAGGATTTCGGCGGACGGCCGCGGCTGCATGGAGGCCATTTTACTTGTAGATTCGCCAGGTCATGAAACGCCTCGTCGTGCTCGGCGCGAGCAACGCCCGCCGATGCCTTCCGACCATCTTTTCCGCGGCCCGGGCGGCCTCGCGGGCCGGTGAAGGTCTACGGGGCGATCGGCCACGGCCGGTCGTACGGGTCTGCGAGCAGCGTCCTCGGCCGCTCCCTTCCGGGCATCCTCGAATGCGGCCTGTGGGCCGCGCTGGACACCTCGGCTAGCGATCCCCTCGACGCGGTCCTGAGTGACGCGGGAAACGACATCCTTTACGGATTTTCGGTCGCCGAAATCCTCGAATGGGCCGGAGAATGCATTTCCCGGTTGGAGAAGATCGGAGCGCGGATCACGGTCATGGGCCTTCCCGTCGAGGCGATCGACCGGCTCGGCCCGGCCCGATTCCTGATGTTCCGATCGATCTTCTTCCCGTCGAGCCGGCTTCGGCTGGGAGCCGTCCGAAGCTCCGTCCGGGAGCTCGATCGCGCCCTGCGGCTCGCCGCGGAAGCGCGAAAAATCCGTTTCGTCGAGCCCCGTGGCGAGTGGTACGGTTTCGACCCGATTCACATCCGCTTTCGCGACGCGAGAGCGGCCTGGGCGGAAATCCTCGGCGCGCCGCCCGCGGCCATGGGACGCCTCCCGACATTCGACGCCCTGCGGGTCCGGCTCGCCCGCCCCGAAGGGGAAACGATGTTCGGTATCGAACACGCCCACGCCCAGCCCGCGTTCCGCGCGGGCGACGGGAGCGAGATCAGGCTGTACTAGCTGGCGGCTGGCCCCTACGACCTGTAGTCCGCGTTCAGAGACACGTAGTCGTGGCCGAGGTCGCACGTCATGAGCGATGCCTTCCCCGGCCCGGAGCCGAGGTCGATCGTGATGGGGACGGTCTCGCGGGAGAAGATCCTCGCCGCGTCCCGCTCGCGATACTCCGCCGGAGAGCCGTCCGCGACGAGCACGAGGCTTCCCGCGCGGAGGCTGACGCGCTTCGGGGAGAACCTCGCTCCGCTTCTTCCGACCGCCGCGAGGATCCGGCCCCAGTTCGGGTCGCCTCCCGCGAGGGCCGTCTTGACGAGCGGCGAGGTCGCGACGGCGTGCGCAGCGAGCTTCGCTTCCCGGTCCGACCGGGCGCCACGGATTTCGATCGCCATCACGCGGCTCGCGCCCTCTCCGTCCCGGACGATCATCTCGGCGAGCTCCCGGCAGACCGCCGCGAGCGCGCGACGGAAGTCGGCGCCTTCCGCCGGACGGTCGAGCTCCGGGCCGCCGAGCTTGCCCGACGCGAGGAGGAGAACGGTGTCGTTGGTCGAGGTGTCGCCGTCGACCGAAATCGCGTGGAAGCTCGAATCCGCCGCTTCGTGCAGAGCGGCGCGAAGGAATCTCGGCGACGCCGCGGCGTCGGTCATGACAAACGCGAGCATCGTCGCCATGTCGGGATGGATCATTCCCGCGCCCTTCGCGAACCCGACGATGCGGCCCCTCTTTCCGGCGTGCCGGAACGTGGCGGCGGCGACCTTCGGGCCCGCATCGGTCGTGAGGATCGCGAGGGACGCTCGCCTCGAGCCCGGAAGGCGAGAGGCGCGCGATCGCCGCCGGAAGGGCCTCCCGAACGCGCGCATCCGGGAGAGGGACGCCGATGACGCCCGTGGACGCGAGAAAGACCTCCTCCGCCGGACAGCCGAGGAGCCGGGCGGCCCGGTCCCGCACCCGGCGCGCCGCCCGGGCGCCCTTCTCTCCCGTCAGCGCGTTCGCGCAACCCGAGTTCACGATGGCCGCTCGCACCCTTCCTCCGGAGCGCGCGAGCGCGGCACGCGACAGAGAAACGGGCGCCGCAGAAAACCGGTTCTTCGTGAAAAGGGCGGCCGCCGTCGCCCCCGAGGGCGCGAGCAGAATTGCGAGATCCGGGCGGCGCTTTCGAATGCCGGAGCGAATCCCCGACGCGAGAAACCCGTTCGGCAGCTTCATCGCCGGCTCCGCGCCTCCCGAACCCGCTTCCCGGCCGCCTTCGCCGCTTCCGCGACGCGTTTCGGCGAGGTACCGCCGATCGTCGCGCGGCGGGAGAGCGCGCGCGCCACGTCGAGCGACGAGCGATCTCCACGCGTGAACTCGGGCGTCACCGGAAGGTCCCGAAGGGAGCGCCCGGAACGGCCGGCGTCCGCGACGAGCCGCCCGACAAACTCGTGCGCGCGGCGAAACGGGACACCGCGCCGGGCCATGGCGTCCGCGAGCTCGGTCGCGAGGAGCGCGTCGTCGGAAGCCGCTTTCCTCATCCGGGCGCGATCGAGCCGCAGCCGCGACACGAGCGCGGTCATCGCGGGAAGGGCCGCCGCGAGAACGGCCCGCAGGCGGAACACGGGTTCCTTGTCGAGCTGCAGGTCCTTGTTGTACGCGAGCGGCAGCCCCTTGAGCAGCGCGAGAAGGCCCGCGAGCTCGCCGATCGAGCGGCCGGCATGCCCGCGCAAGAGCTCGAGAATGTCCGGATTCTTCTTGTGCGGCATCCGGGACGAACCGGTCGAGAGGTCGTCCGGCAGCTCCAGGAACGCGAATTCGTCCGAAGAGAACAGGATCACGTCCCCGGCCAGCCGCGACAGGTGGGAGAGCAGCATCGCGCCGCAGTAGAGGTAGTCCGCGGCGGCGTCGCGATCCGAGACCGCGTCGAGCGAGTTCGCGCTCGGCCGGCGAAAGCCGAGCTCGCGGGCGAGCGCTCGCCGGTCCACGCCGACCGGGGAGCCGGAGAGGGCTCCGCTTCCGAGGGGGCACTCGTCGGCGCGATCCTTCGCCTGCGCGAACCTCTCCTCGTCGCGCAGGAGCATTTCGACGTAGGCGAGGCACCAGTGGCCGAACGTGACCGGCTCCGCGCGCTTTCCGTGCGTGTAAGCCGGCATCGGCGTCGCGGCGTCGCGCTCGGCGCGCCGGACGAGCGCTTCGGCGAGCGCGAGCAGGTTCTCTTGCGCCTCCCCGAACACCCGCCGCAGATAGATGCGGAAATCGGTCGCGACCTGGTCGTTGCGCGAGCGGCCCGTGTGGAGCTTGCCGCCGACCGGGCCCGCGAGCCTCGCGACTTCCGATTCGACGAACGAATGCACGTCCTCGAACGCGCGGACGCCGCACGGGATCCCGGCGGCCCGAACCTTCCGGAGGGCCCGCGCGAGGCGGCCCGCCTCCGATTGCGAGAGGACCCGGGCCTTCCGCAGCGCGCCGACCCAGGCCAGCGAACCCTCCACGTCCTCGGCGAACAGCTCCCGGTCGAACTCGAAGGAATCGTTGAAGCGCCGGAGCAATTCCGAGGCCGGAGCCGAAAAACGGCCTCCCCACATCGTCTTGCGGGAAGAGGCTTTCACGGCTTCTCCGCCGCGGCCGCAGACGGAACCGCCATCGGCGAAAGGCGCCGCCGGCCCCGCGTCTGCAGCCCGTACAGGCGGATGAATCCGGCCGCGTCCTGCGGCGTGTAGCCGGTCATGTCGAACGACGCGAGGGCAGGGTTGTAGAGCGACGTCGGAGACTTCCTTCCCGTCACCGACGCCGAACCCTTGAACAGTTTCACGCGAACCTCGCCATTGACGTTTTCCGCGATCGACTGAAAGAAGGCGTCGAGCGATTCGCGAAGCGGCGAAAACCACTGCCCGAAGTACACGAGCTCGGCGTAGCGCAGCGCGAGCCGCTCCTTTTCGTGCGCGCTGTCGCGGTCGAGGGTGATCGACTCGAGCGCCTTCAGCGCCGCGACGAGAATCGTCCCACCCGGAGTCTCGTAAATTCCCCGCGACTTGATGCCGACGAGACGGTTCTCGACGATGTCGGCTCGCCCCACGCCGTGCCGGCCGCCGATCTCGTTCAGGGTCGCGATGAGCTCCATCGGATCGAACAAGTGGCCGTCGACCGCCACCGGGATCCCCGACTCGAAGGTCACCGTCACGTTCTCCGCCTCGTCCGGCGCGTCTTCGGGCGCGACCGTCAGCCGGTAGATCGACGGATCCGGCTCCCAGCCGGGGTCCTCGAGATTCCCGCCTTCGTGCGAGATATGCCACAGGTTGCGGTCGCGGGAGTACGGGTCGCTTCGGGTGACCGGAACTGGAATGCCCCTCTCGGCCGCGTAGTCGATCGCGTCTTCGCGGGAAACGATGTCCCACTCGCGCCACGGCGCAACGACCGCGAGCTCGGGCGCGAGGGCCTGGTAGGCGAGCTCGAACCGCACCTGGTCGTTCCCTTTTCCGGTGCAGCCGTGCGCGAGCGCGTCGCAGCCGGTCGCGAGCGCGGTTTCGACCTGCTTGCGCGCGATCAGCGGGCGCGCGGCCGCCGTCCCAAGCAGGTAGTCGCGCTCGTAAACGGCCCCGGAACGGAGGAGGGGAAAAAGGAAGTCGCGCGCGAACTCCGCCCGGGCGTCGAGCAGATGAAAATCCGCCGCCCCGGTTCGGCGGGCTTTCGCCGCGAGGCCGCGCGTTTCCTCGCTCTGCCCCACGTCGACGGCCACCGCGACCACCTCGCACCCGTAGTTCTCCTTGAGCCACGGAATGATGATCGACGTGTCGAGCCCCCCCGAGTAGGCGAGCGCGACTCTCCGGAACTTCTTCATGGGCGTGTCTCCTCCTTCAAAATGCCGTCGAGCGCGACAAGGAATCGCGCGAGAGCGGACCGGGGAACGATGTAAGGCGGAAGCAGGCGCAGAACGTTCTTGCGCGCCGTTCCCACCACGAATCCCTTTTCCCGCAGGGCACCGGCGACGGGACCCGCGTCTCCGTCGAGCTCGACGCCCCACATCAGGCCGGCGCCGCGGACGTCCACGATTCGGGACCGGCGCGACATCAGCCGCTTCAATTCTTTTTCGAGCCAGGTTCCGAGCTCCCGCACGCGCGAAAGCAGCTTCGCGTCTTCGATCTCGGCGAGGACCTCGAGCCCGAGGCGGCAGGCGAGCGGATTGCCCCCGAACGTCGTCCCGTGGTGGCCGGGCCGGACGGCGTTCGCCATTCTCGAGCCGGCGACGACGGCGCCGAGCGGCAGGCCGCCGCCGAGCGCCTTCGCGAGCGTGACCGCGTCGGGAACGACGCCCGCCCGCTCGAAAGCGAAAAGCGCGCCCGTGCGCCCGATGCCGCACTGGATCTCGTCGAAAATCAGGAGAGCGCCGCTTCGATCGGCCAGCCGCCGGGCAGCGCGAAGGAACGAAGGCGAGAGGGGAACGATTCCCGCCTCCCCCATCACGGGCTCGAGCAGGATCGCCGACGTCCTTTCGGAAACCGCGGCTTCGAGCGCCGCCTCGTCGTCCGGGCGCACGAAGCGGACTCCCGGCAGCAACGGAAGAAACGGCGTTCGGTACTCCTCGTGCCCCGTCACCGAGAGCGACCCCATCGTCCGCCCGTGAAAGCTCTCCTCGACCGCGACGATCTCCGCCCGGCCCGGATTCGCGAGCCGGGCGAACTTCAGGGCCGCTTCGACGGCTTCCGTGCCGCTGTTGCAGAAAAAGACCTTCGAGAGGCCGGAGGCGCGGACGAGCCGTTCGGCGAGAAGCCCCTGGGCCGGGTGGTAGAACAGATTCGAGACGTGCCACAGGTTCTTCGACTCCTCCCGGAGCGCCCGAACGAGGCGCGGGTGCCGGATCCCGAGCGCGTTGACGGCGATGCCGCCGAGCAGGTCCCAGTACGGCCGCCCGTCCGCGTCGATCAGCCGAGCGCCCCGCCCGGACCGCGGATGAAAGGGCGTTCGCGCGTAGGTCGAAAGGACGAAGTTCTTCTCCCTCTGCTCGACGAGAGCAGTCTCGTCCCGGCCGAGCGGGTGGCGGGGGGCGAGACCCCCTTTTGCCGCTCGCGACGCCTTCGTAGCAAAGTCCTCAGATCGCGGCGAGCGGAAAAGCGGGGCGAGCCCCCCGACAGGACCCGTCCGGCCTCGCTTGGAGTTTCTTCTCAGGCTGCGACAAGACACGTCCCTCCTTCTCCGCCCCGGAGCACGTCCGCGTGGCGCCGGGGACCGGCGATCACGACCTCCCGGACGCCCTTCCGAAGCGCCTCCAGGCAGGCCAGCAGCTTCGGCCGCATTCCTCCCTCGATCGCGGGACCGGAGAGCAGAGACTCCGCGTCCCGAACCGCGAGCCTCGAGAGGGTGCGCCCCGACTCGTCCCGCACGCCTTCGACGTCGGTGAAGAAGACGAGCCGGCGGGCGGATAGAGCCGCCGCAGCAGCGGCCGCCGCTTCGTCGGCATTCAAATTCAGCAGGCCTCCGTCGCGGCCGGCCGCGATGGGAGCGAGGACCGGCAGCATGCCGGCCGAGAGGATCGCGTTCAGGAGCCCGGCGCTCGCCCGGGCGCACCCACCGACGAACCCGAGGTCCACGCCTCCGGACGGAAGGCGTTTTTCCGCCACGAGCGTCGCTCCGTCCACGCCGCAGATTCCCGCGGCCGGGACCCCGACCTCGCGGAGCTCCGCGACGATCGCCTTGTTGACGACTCCCGCGAGCACGCCCACGGCCGCTTCGAGCGTCGGCGCATCGGTGATCCGGAGGCCCTCGTGGATTCTTCGCGGAATCCCGAGCGACGCGAGGTGAGCGTCGAGCCTCTTCCCGCCGCCATGCACGACGACGAGGGATTCGCCGGCATTCCACGCCTCCGCGACGGCCGCGACGACGGCGGCCCGCCGCCGCGCGTCCTCCAGGAGGCTTCCCCCGAGCTTGACGACCGTCGGGCGCGGACGTCTCATTGCAGTCCCTCCCCTTCGGGAAATCCCGTCATCCGGTTGAAATTCTGAACCGCCTGCGAAGCCGCCCCCTTCAGGAGGTTGTCGAGCACCGAGACGATTACCGCCCTTTTCCCTCCGGAAAGCAGCGCGTAGCCGATCTCGGCTCTCGGCGTTCCGACGGCGGCTTTGAGATCCGGCAGGTCGCCCTCGGCCCTCACGCGCACGAACGGGCGTCCGCCGTACGCGGCCTCGAACGCCTGCGCGAGATCGGCCCCGGACGCCGCCCGAGCAAAGCTCACGTGGATCGTCGAGAGGATTCCTCTTTCGACGGGCAGGAGGTGCGGAACGAAGACGAGCTCCGCTTCCGGCGCGAGGCCGAGATGGCGCCGCATCTCGGGCACATGGCGATGCGTTCCGACGCCGTAGGCCCGGGAATTTCCGAACAATTCGGTGAAAGACCAGGCCGCGTCGCTCTTTCTTCCGGCTCCGGAGATGCCGCTCAGGCTGTCGCAGATGATCGGCGAATCCGGGTCGAGCAGGCCAAGCAACGGCTTGAGCGCAAGCAGAATCGAGGTCGGGTAACAACCCGGGTTCGCGACGAGAGTCGCTTCGTCGAGCTCCTCCCCGCACCATTCCGTCAGGCCGTAGACAGCCTCGCTTCGCTCCCCGAGGCGAAACGCGCCCGAGAGGTCGATGATCCTCGTCTGCGGACGGCCCGCGAGGATCTCTCCGACGAGCCGCGCGGAGACCTCTTCCGGCGTCGCGAGAAACACGATATCGGGCTCCCCGTCGAGCAAGCCATCGAGCGAATACGCGACGACGTCGGGCCCTGAAGCGCCGCCGAGCCCGGGGTGAAGCGACGAAAACGGTCCGGCCGTCGCGCCCGAGCTCGAGTAGATTCCGGCCCACTCGGCTCCGGGATGGCCCGAAAGCCGCCGGCACAATTCGCCGCCGGCATAGCCGCCGCCCCCCACGACCGATACACGTTTCACGCTCTCTGCAAACATCTGTGCGCTCTTTCCACGAAGAAGGCGCTGTTTAAGCGCGCTTGCGCCGGAGACGGCGCGGGCTGCGGAGGGCCGGAGCGAGGGCGGACTGGAATCTCCGGGCGAGCTTCGCCGCGGAGGAGGGCGACCGCATCGCGAGGAAGATCGTGTCGTCGCCGGAGATCGTGCCGACGATGTCGGGCAGGCCCGCCTCGTCGATTGCCCGCGCGACCGGGTGGGCATCGGCCGGAGGCGTGCGCAGGACGAGCAGGGGCCCGGCCGTCTCGGCGGAAAGGACGAATTCCCGGACCGTCCGGTCGAGCCGCTCCATTCGCCTCTGCGGGAGGGACACCGTGTCGGGCGGAAGGAGAGACGCCGGGGAGCTCGCGGGAACCGCGGGAAGAACGTAACCCTTCGGGCCCTTCGCGACGCCGAGCTCCTTGAGGTCCCGCGAGAGAGTCGGCTGGGCCGCGGGGAACCCCCGGCTCTGGAGCACGCGGCGCAGGTCGCCCTGCGATCGAACGACGCCCTCGCTCACGATCCGAAGCAGCTCCTCGCGTCGCCGCATCGCGTCGCCTGCCGAATTCTTATTCATCGCCATGAATATTTATCCGATATCCCGGGCTTGTCAAGAAAAAAATGCGCTCTTGCCGGAAAAATTCGGGGGCTTGACAGGTTCGATATGGTGGGCGCGGAGGTGGCCCCATGGCCCGAAGTTCCCCGGATTCTGCTCGCCCCGTCGCGAAGATCGTCGTGCCGCAGCCCGTCGTCGAGGGAGCCGGCGTTCACCTGGTGAGGTCGATCGCGACCCGCGAGCTCGACCATCTGGACCCGTTTCTGCTGCTCGACCATTTCGAGTCGCTGAACCCCGCGGACTACGAGCCGGGATTCCCCTTCCATCCCCACCGCGGGATCGAAACCGTCACGTTCATCCGGAAGGGCGAAGTCCAGCACCACGATTCGCTCGGACACCGCGGGTCGATCGGCGCCGGCGACATCCAGTGGATGAGCTCCGGGAGCGGGATCCTCCACGAGGAGATGCCGCAGGTGAAGCCGGAGGGGATCGCTGGCCTCCAGCTCTGGCTCAATCTCCCGGCGCGCGAGAAGATGTCCCGGCCGAAGTACCGGGACCTGCGCTCCGACCTCCTCCCCGAAGTGGAAACGGACGAAGGCGCGAAAATCCGCGTGATCGCAGGCGAGGCTCAGGGCGGCCGTTTCACCGGCCCGGTCGAGGGCCTCGCGGTCGACCCGAAGTTCGTGGAGGTCGTCCTTCCGCCCGGGTCGTCGTTTCGGGAAGCCGTGCCGGCCGGGCACACGGCGTTCGCCTACGTCGACCACGGGGACGTCGTCTTCGGCGGACGGGACGTTCGCGGGCCGGCGCTCGTGATCTTCGGCGACGGCGATTTCGTTTCCGCCTCCGCGGGACCGGCCGGGGGCCGATTCCTGCTCGCGGCCGCGCAGCCGCTCCACGAGCCGATCGCGCGCTACGGTCCTTTCGTCATGAACACCCGGGCCGAGATCGAGCAGACCCTGCGCGACCTGCAGACCGGAAACTTCATCCGGCAGGAGCCGAAAGACGACTGAAGACTTCGCTCAGCGGAACAGGGGCTCGCCGGATCCCGGCATCCGGCACGACTCCGGATCGCCGGAAGAAAGCCCCCTCTGCAGCGACGCGACGCGGTCGGCCGAGGAGCCGTGCGTCCAGGATTCCGGCTGCACGTGCCCCGTCGCCATCTTTTGAAGGGCGTCGTCTCCGACAGCCGCCGCTGCCTTCATGCCCGCCTCGGCGTCCCCGGGGTCGAGCATTCCCTTGCGGTCGCTCCGGTTGCCCCAGACGCCCGCGAGACAATCGGCCTGCAGCTCGATTGCGATCGAAGCCTGCCGGCCTTCTCCGGCGCTGCTCATGATCCCGAGCTCGTTCTGGACGTGGTGGCCGACTTCGTGGGCGATCACGTAGGCCCGGGCGAAATCGCCGGGAGCGCCGAAGCGCTGGGACAACTCCCGAAAGAACGAAAGATCCAGGTAGACCTTGAAGTCCTGCGGGCAGTAGAACGGGCCGACGGCACTCGAAGTGATCCCGCAACCCGAGTTGATGCCGCCGTCGAAGAGCACGAGCTTCGGCAGCTCGTAGCGGCGACCATGCTCCTTGAAGATCTCGGTCCACGTCTGCTCGGTATCGGCGAGCACGATTCGAACGAACTTGAGACCGGCGTCTTCCGCGCCGGAAGTTCCAGTTGGGGCGGGCGTGGTCGACGGCGCCGTCGCCGCGGGTTGCTCGGAGGAAGACGTGAGGAGCTGAAGGATTTGCAGCGGGCTATGTCCGGTGACGAGCCCGATGATGATCGCGATGACGACCACTCCGATGCCGCCTCCGGCGATATGCCTCCCGCCGATTCCGCCTCCGCCCCGTTCGTCCTCGACCTGGTCGCTTTCCGGTCGGTCATCCAGACGCATCTCGGAGCCTCCTTAGCGGTGCTTCACGCAGCACCATGCCGCGAGAAGCGTATCACCCGGCGTCAAACGAGCCTGTCTTCCGTCGCCCAGCGAGCGAACAGGGCCAGGCCCTTTTCGTCGGCCTCCGTCAATTCGTAGTGGAGGCAGTTGCGAAGGTAGTCCTCCACCATCGCCCGCGAAAGGCGCGTGCCCGAACGATCCCGGGCCGTTTCGATCTCCGAATCGACCATCGCCTCGAACTCGGCCAGGGATGCGCGGTAGGAATCGAACAGGGCGTTCCGCAGCGCTTCGCTCCAGACTTCCCTTCGGACGGCCCAGACCGCGAAGACGAACGGGAAACCCGTCAGGCTTCTCCATTCGGACGCGAGGTCCAGCACGACTTGCCCCTGCAGCTCCGCCTTCATCGCGGGATCTCCGATGATCAACTCGGCGTCGGCGTTCCGCTCACGGCTCTCCGGCTCGATTCCGAACCTCCGCTTGAGCAGGATCCGAACGAGCGCGGCCGACGTGCGAGACGCCGGGTCGAACCGGACCGAGCGGATCTTCTCCCGGGAGACGCGCGAGACGAGCAGAACCGACCGAACCTCCGAATCCGCGGCGATACCCAGCCCCTCCACGCGAACGAGATTCGGAATGCGCGAGAGCTCGATCGAAGGGATCAGGCCGACGTCCGCCCGCCCGTCGCGCAGTTTCTCGGCACACTCCGACGGCAGGTCGCGAGCGACCTCGAACCCGGCGGGAGGATTGCGGAGAAGCCCCCAGACGAGCGGCCGGGCATTCAGGAAATCGACGAGGGAGACCCGCACGCCGGCAGTCTATCCGTTCGATGAAGATCGCCGCGAGCATCCCTGTATACTTTTCGAATGTCTCACGCGCGACCCGAAGGCTCCGCGGAGCCCGGCGCTTCCCCGCTCCGAGGCGACTTCCGAGTCGCTGGACCGGATCGTCCAGCCGACCCTGAACCGGGTCGTGCGCGGCGCCGACATCGTCTCTCTCGAACCGAAGATCATGCAGGTGCTCGTTCGGCTGGCCGAAACCCCCGGGGCTGTCGTCACGAAGGAGGAACTCTTCGAGCGAGCCTGGGCGGGCACGTTCGTTTCGGAAGACGTCCTGACGCGCGCGATCGGCGAGCTCCGGAAGATCTTCGCCGACGACCCGGCCCGCCCCCGCGTGATCGAGACGATCCGCAAGATCGGCTATCGACTCCTCGTTTCGCCGGCTCCGCCCGCGACCGACGACGCGGCAGCGGCTGCCGGGCCCGTGGTCCGGCCGGGACTCCGCCGCCGGAGCCGCGTCGCCGCGGTTCTCGCCGCTGCCGCCGCCTCGATCCTCGCCGCCCTCCTCCTGACGCGTTCCTCCGCGGTTTCGCGCCGTTCCGGCCCCGTGCGAATCGTTCCGGTCACGACGTTTCCGGGCAACGAGCGGCACCCGGCTCTCTCTCCCGACGGAACCCGAGTCGCCTTCGCCTGGGAAAAGCCCGGAGAAAAGACGAGTCTGTACGTGAAGCTGCTCGATTCGCCGTCGCCCGTCCGGCTGACCACCTCGCCCGGATCGGACAGTGAGCCCGCCTGGTCTCCGGACGGGCAGAAGATCGCGTTCGTCCGCCGGACGCGGGAGACGTGCGAGATCCTGAGCGTTCCCTCGATCGGGGGCTCCGCGCAGCGCATGGCCGAATGCGGCAGCCTCGACGCCGGAAAGATCTCCTGGTCGCCCTCGGGAGCCGAGCTCGCGTTTTCGGTCCCGTCGGCCGGCGGTCCGCTTCGCCTGGAGGCGCTCGATCTCTCGCGCGGCTCGAGGAGAGCGCTCACGTCCCCGCCGCCCGGATCCGTCGGAGACGAGGAGGCCTCGTTCTCGCCCGACGGAAAGACGATCTCCTTCCTTCGGTCGCTTTCCGACGGCGTTTCCGACATTTACACGGTGCCCGCGGCCGGGGGCTCCGAATCGCGCGTAACGGAGGAGAACCGGAGCATCACCGGCGCCGACTGGTCGCCCGACGGACGAAGCCTGATCTTCTCGTCGAGCCGGGCGGGCCTGTTCAGCCTCTGGAAGATCCCGGCGGCCGGAGGCGAGCCGCTCCTCGTCGCCGGGGGCGGGTCGAAGATGAAGCACCCTTCCACGGCGCGCCGCGTCAACTCCGTCGCGTACGAGAACTGGCACTACGAGGTCAACCTCTGGCGCGTGCCGCTGTCCGGCGAGACTTCGCGGCCGGGAACGCGTCTCACGTTCGCCGGGGACGAATGGGAGTTCGACCCCGAATATTCACCCGACGGTTCGCGCATCGCCTACGTCTCGACGAAATCGGGCGCCGACGAGGTCTGGACGACGGACCGCAACGGCGGTTCTCCGTCGCAGCTCACTTCCTTCGGAGGCCCGCGGCTCGGAATGCCGCGATGGTCGCCGGACGGGAGAAAGCTCGTCTTCACCGCCCGTCCCCAGGGACAGGCGGACCTCTATTCGATCGACTCCTCCGGCGGCTCCCCGATTCGGCTGACTACCACTCCGGGAGACGAAGCGTCGCCGAGCTGGTCGCGAGACGGGCGGTCGATCTATTTCGCGTCGCGGCGGTCCGGCGGCTGGGAAGTGTGGCGGATGCCGTCGGCCGGTGGCGAGGCGGTCCGCGTGACCCTCCACGGCGGACATACGGCGTACGAATCGGGCGACGGAGCGTGGCTCTACTTCAGCCGCGCCGATTCTCCCGGGATCTGGAGAATGCCGACCGGAGGAGGGGCCGAAGAGCGGGTTCTCGCCCTGCTCGCCCCGAACTGCGGGGAGGACTGGCGAGTCACGGCCCGGGGCATCTACTTTCGCGTCGACCGCGGCGAGGCGCCGCCGCTCGTACAGATGTGGGCCTTCGGCGCGAGCGGGCCTGTCACGGTCGCGTCCCTCGAGGAGCAGGCCTGGGACGGGTTCACGGTTTCCCCGGACGGCTCCTCGATCGTCTACGGCCGCGCCGATCGGCGCGACTGCGACATTCGCATGGTCGAAAACGCGTTCTAGCCGGGTCCCCGGTCCCCTGGACCCCGATCACCTCTCGGTCCGGTCTTGTTCCGTCCGAATGTCCCCGTTTCCAGCGCCGGCGCGGCACCGACCGTGAACGAAGTGCACGACCGCTCGTGGATCGCCGCCGTGCGATCCCGAAGGAAGCCGGCGCAACGCCCGCGGCGGACCGCCTGGATCTCCGCCGCGACCGAGAGCGCGATCTCCTCGGGCGTCTCGGACTCGATATCGAGGCCGGCGGGCGCGTAGATCCGGGCAGATCCCAGCGGATCCGGAGTGTCCCGGGTGTCCTCGAGAATCCGGGCGGCGCGCTGCCGGGAGCCGAGGACGCCGATGTAAAAAGCGCCAGTCGTTCGGAGTGCCCGAAGCATTTCGACGTCGTCCAGGTAATGATGGGTCGCGACGAGGGCGGCGGTCGACGGCGTGACGGCCGAGTCGATTTCGTCCGGCAGAAGGATCGGTCCCTCGAGGACGGCCGACCATCGCCGCCTCGCCTCCGGCGTGACGCGCGGGGCAACGACCTCGACGCGCCACTCGAGAATCTTCGCGATCCGAACCAGCGGCAACAGGTCTTCGCCGGTCCCCGCCAGCAGGAGAACGGCGGGCGGGCCGCCCTCGGCAGCCCGTTCCAGCCCGTCGAGCTCGGCCGCGTCGAGCTCCGTCAGCAGCACCCCGATCCGGCCGCCGCAGCCGAGCCCGGAGCCGAAAACGATGTCGTCGGGACCCGAGAGGTCGTATTCGACCCTGAGAGGGCCCTTGCGGGCCAGGATCTCCGGAACACGCCGACGCAGCTCCAGTTCGAAACAGCCTCCGCTGATCGATCCCGCCGTCGAACCGTCCTCGCACAGGATCATGCGCGCCCCGGGCCTTCGGTAATGAGACCCCTCGACCGAGACGAGGTGCGCGAGCACTCCCCTTCCTCCGCGAGCGAGGAGATCGCGGCCGAACGCGGCGAGGGAAGCGAGCGAGCTCCCGCTCGGCTCCGGGAGCTTCATGCTCGTTCCCGCAGGTCCTCCGCGCGAATCGGAAGCTCCCGAACTCTCACCCCGGTCGCGTCGAACACGGCGTTCGCGACGGCGGCATAGACGGGCGGCACCGGCTGCTCGCCCACTCCGAGGGGCCGGACGTCGGACGGCACGATGTGCGTCTCGATGGCCGGGCAATCGTGCATCCGAACGACCGGAAAATCGCGATAGGTGCTTTGCTGAACTCGCCCTTTCTCGAACGTGATCCTTCCGTGCAGTGTGGCGGAGAGGCCCCAGAGCACGGCGCTCTCGACCTGGCCCTCGACGCCGAGGGGGTTGACGGCGCGCCCGCAATCGATCGCGCAGACGACGCGATGCACGCGCACGTCGCCCTCCTTCCCCACGGAGACTTCGGCGACCTGCGCGACCATGGTCTGGCGGTGATACGCGTTGCAGGCGAACCCCCGCCCCCACCGGCGGCCGTTGCGCTCGCGCGGCAGCGGCTGTTTCCATCCCGACTTCTCCGCCGCGACCCGGACGACGTTCCGCAGGCGATCGCCGTTGTCGAGCGTGATCGTGCGAAGCTTCACCGTCCCGGGCGACGGGATGAGGTCCATCCGGAGGTCGATCGGATCGCGGCCCGCCGCGCGCGCGATTTCGTCCAGAAAGGACTCGCGGCCGAAAACCGTCGACGGGTAGCCGACCGACCTCCAGGCTCCCGTGTTCACCGGAGCCTCGGCGGGAGCGAAGTCCACGCGCAGCGCGGGAATCGAATAGGGCAGGTCGAACCCGCCCCACGGGTTCTCTTCGTACATCCCGGGGTTCTCCCGATCGAACTTCTCGAACATCGTCAGGTGAAAATCGGAGGACCGGTGAATCCAGGCCGAGGGCCTTCCCGCGGCGTCGAACCCCGCGGAAAAGACGTGAAGCGCGGCCGGCTGAAAAAAGTCGTGGTGCATGTCGTCGGGACGCGTCCACGCGACCTGAACGGGGTACGAGACCTTCCTCGCGAGCTCGACCGCTTCGATCACATAGTCGTACGTCAGCCGCCTTCCGAACCCGCCGCCGAGAAGCAGGACGTTCAGCCGGACCTTCTCGAGCGGTATCCCGAGCAGCGCCGCGACGTCCTTCTGCGCCTCGTTGGGGGCCTGCGTGCCGACCCAGATCTCGCATTCGCCGCCGCGCACGACCGCCGCGCAATTCATCGGCTCGAGCGTCGCGTGCGCCTGAAAGGGGTAACGATAGGTCGCCTCGATCCGGCGCGGAGCCGCGGCGAGCGCGGCGTCCGCATCCCCTTCCCGGCGCGTCGTTCGAGCCCATCCCTTCAAAGCCTCCTCGAGGCGCGCCCAGTTCCCGGCCGTCGAGTCGGCGGCATGAGGCCCTTCGTCCCACTCGACCGCGAGCGCGTCGCGGCCCCGGAAGGCGGTCCAGGTGTCGGCTGCCGTGACGGCGATCCCGCTCGGGATCTCCACGACGTCGCGCACCCCGGCGATGGCCTTCGCGGCGGCCGCGTTCCACCGGATCGGTCGGGCCCCGTAAACGGGAGGGCGCGAGACAGCCGCCCGGAGCATTCCCGGGACCCGGACGTCGAGCCCGTAGACGGCGCTTCCGCCCACGATCGCCGGCCCGTCGAAACGGCGAACTCGCGTTCCGACCAGGGTGTAGTCGCGCGGATTCTTCAGCACGGGCTCCGCGGGCACCGGGAGAGCGGCCGCCGCGGCGACGAGCTCTCCAAACGGAAGGGACCGCCCCGCCGGGCCGATCACGCGGCCGCTTTCGGTCCGGCACGAGTCGCGCGGCACGTTCCACCGCGCCGCCGCCGCGGCGATCAGCATTTCCCGCGCGGCGGCCCCCGCTTTGCGAAGGGGAATCCAACCGTCGACGACGCTGCTGCTCCCGCTCGTGCGCATGTCGGGAAACTCGGCGCCCGGCCTGGCATGCCGGACCTCGATAGAGCTCCAATCCGCCCCCAGCTCCTCGGCGAGCAGCATGGGAAGGGCCGTGCGGACGCCCTGGCCCATCTCCGACTGAGCGGCCGTCAGCACCACACGGCCGGACGCGTCGATCGACACCCAGGGGTTCGGCGAAAAGGCGGCCCGAGACGCCGTCGTCTTGACCGGCTCGCCCCCCGCGTTCCAGGGAAACTGGAGAACGAGCGCGGCGGCTCCGCCGATGGCGCCCGCCCGCAGAAATTCGCGGCGGGTGGCGCTCATCGCTTCTCCCCCGCCAGCCGCGCCGCCCGATGGATGGCCTTTCTCATTCTCGTGTAGGTGCCGCAGCGGCAAACGAGATCGGACATCGCGGCGTCGATCTCGGCGTCGCTCGGGATCCGGCTTTTCGTTCAGCAGCGCGCTCGCGGCCATGATCATGCCCGGCTGGCAGTAGCCGCACTGAGCGACGTCCTCCTCGATCCACGCCCGCTGGCAGGGGTGGCCTCTTCCGGCGGAAAGGCCTTCGATCGTCGTGAACGACCGGCCGCTGGCTTCGCGAACGGGGATCTGGCATGAGCGGACGGCGCGCGCCCTTTTCGTGGACGGTGCAGGCGCCGCAGACCCCGACGCCGCAGCCGAACTTCGTGCCGGTCAGCCCGAGGTGATCGCGCAGAACCCAGAGGACGGGAGTCTCGGGGTCGCCTTCGAAGGCACGGTGAGCTCCGTTGACGGTGAGCTGAAATCTTGCCATGCCCCTGAATACGGCAGGAGCGGCAGAAAAGTCCCGAGGGAACGCCGAGGTTTACCCGAGGGTTGACCCCTCCCCGGCTTCGCCACCCCTCCCCGCAAGCGGGGAGGGGAAGGGGGTGGGGTCTACCCCTGGGACATCAGGTTCAGAAAGTCCGTGTTCGTCTTCGTCTTGTCGAGCTTGTCGATCAGCAGCTCCATCGCCTCGACGGTCGACAGCGGGGTCAGGACCTTGCGCAGCACCCACACGCGGTTGAGCTCGTTCTTGTCGAGCAGCAGCTCTTCCTTTCGCGTTCCCGACTTGTTGAGATCGATCGCCGGGAAGACGCGCTTGTCGGACAGCTTGCGGTCGAGGTGAACTTCCATGTTGCCGGTGCCCTTGAACTCTTCGAAGATCACGTCGTCCATGCGCGAGCCCGTGTCGATCAGCGCGGTCGCCATGATCGTCAGCGAGCCGCCTTCCTCGATGTTGCGGGCGGCGCCGAAGAACCGCTTCGGCCGCTGGAGAGCGTTGGAATCCACGCCGCCCGAAAGCACCTTGCCCGACGGCGGCACGATCGTGTTGTACGCGCGCGCGAGGCGCGTGATCGAGTCGAGCAGGATCACGACGTCCCGCTTGTGCTCGACGAGGCGCTTGGCCTTTTCGATGACCATTTCGGCGACCTGGACGTGCCGCTGCGCGGGCTCGTCGAACGTGGACGAGATGCACCTCGCCCTTGACGGTCCGCTGCATGTCGGTGACTTCCTCGGGACGCTCGTCGATCAGCAGCACGATGAGCGTGATCTCCGGATGATTCGTCGAAATCGAGTTCGCGAGCGACTGGAGCAGCATCGTCTTGCCCGTGCGGGGAGGGGCGACGATCAGTCCGCGCTGGCCCTTGCCGATCGGGCAGATGATGTCGAGCACCCGGGAGGACAGGTTCGCCGGCGCCTCCAGCTTGATCCGCTCCTGCGGGTAGAGAGGCGTCAGGTTGTCGAAGAAGATCTTCTCGCGCGCGACGTCGGGATGCTCGAAATTGACGGCCTCGACCTTGATGAGCGCGAAGTAGCGCTCCCCCTCTTTCGGGGGCCGGATCTGGCCGGACACCGTGTCCCCCGTGCGCAGGTCGAATTTTCGGATCTGCGACGGAGAAACGTAGATGTCGTCGGGACCGGGAAGGTAGTTGTACTCCGGCGCGCGGAGGAAGCCGAACCCGTCGGGCAGGCATTCGAGAACGCCCTCGGAGAAGATCAGGCCCTTCCTCTCGGTCTGGACCTGCAGGATCTTGAAAATCAGGTCCTGCTTGCGCATCCCCGCCGGGTTCTCGACTTCCAGGTCCTTCGCGATGCGCGTGAGCTGTGCCATGTTCATTTCGTGGAGGCTCCGGATGTCGAGCGTGTCGCCCGCCTCCGTCTCGGCCGTCTCGGCCGGCGGCGACTCCGGCTCCTCCGGCTCGTATTCGTCGGAAGCAGAGGGGGGCTCCAGCGTGTCCACCGGAGAATCAGTTCCGTTTTTTGGGCGTCTCGCCATTGGGAAGCTCCTTTTGAATCCTTTTTCTCAAAGACTCGATTCCTTCGCCCGTTCTAGAGGAAACAAACAGAACGTCGCCGAATTCCTTCTCGAGTCTGGCTTTGGCCTGGGATCGTTCCGACTGGTTTAACCGATCCGCTTTGGTCGCAATACATGCCGACCGAAGGGCCAGATCTCTGAGATAGTCGCGGAAATCGAGGTCGAAGTCGGAAGTCGGTATTCTAGGGTCGATCAGCTGGATCGTCAAGAGGGGTCTTTTCCCTTCGAAAAGCGAGGCCACGAGCTCTTTCCAGGACGCCCGGTCGTCGCGCGAACCGGCCGCAAAACCGAAGCCCGGCAGGTCCGCCGCGATCCACCCCGCCCTCGAGTCGAAGAGATAGATTGCCCGCGTTCTGCCGGGGGTTTTCGAGATCCGGGCGACGGGGAGCTTCAGCAACGCATTCAAAAGACTCGATTTGCCGACGTTGCTTCGTCCTCCGAACGCCACCAGATTGGCGATTTTCGGCGGAAAATCGCGCGGACCGTGGACCGCGGCCAGAAGCCGCTCCTTGTTCATTCATCTCCCCCGAAATGTGAGTCGGGACGATCAGTGCATCAGGCCGGGGTTCGAAAGGTCGCCTTCGACCTCGACGGGCTTGGGCGCCGCCACGGAGGCGTGGTCCATCGCGACTTTGATCACCTCGTCCATGTTGTCGACGAGCTGAAACTCCATCGCTTCGCGGACTTCCTTCGGGATTTCGTCCAGGTCCTTTTCGTTCTCGACCGGCAGCGCGATCACGCGAATCCCCGCGCGGTACGCGGCGAGGACCTTGTCCTTGATGCCTCCGACCGGAAGCACCTTGCCCCGCAGCGTGATCTCGCCCGTCATCGCGACGTCGCGGAGGATCGGAATGCGCGTGACGGCGGAAAAGAGCGAAGTTGCGAGGGCGATCCCCGCGGACGGCCCGTCCTTCGGGATCGCGCCTTCGGGAACGTGGATGTGAATGTCTTTCTTCTCGTGAAAATCGGGATCGGCGTCGTAGATCTCCGCCCGGCTTCGAACGTACGAGACGGCCGCCCGGGCTGACTCCTGCATCACGTCGCCGAGCGATCCGGTCAGGGTCAGCGTGCCCTTCCCCTTGAGGAGGCTCGTTTCGATCGTCAGGATCTCTCCGCCGACTTCGGTCCAGGCGAGACCGGTGGCCATGCCCACTTCGGACGTCTCGCCCTTCTTCCGATTGCGGAACTTCGCCTTCCCGAGGTAGTCCTTCAGCTCGTCGGGCCGGATTTCCAGCGGAGGCGTCGCCTGGCCGGCCACGACCCTTCGCGCGACCTTCCGGCAGATGCTCGCGATTTCGCGCTCCAGGTTTCGGACGCCCGCCTCGCGCGTGTGGTCCGAAATGACCGCGAGGATCGTCTCGTCGGAGAAGACGATCGCCCCCGCCTCGAGACCGTGCTCCTCGATCTGTTTCGGAACGAGGAACCGCTGGGCGATCTGGGTCTTCTCCTGGTGCGTGTAGCCGGAGAGGCTCAGGAGCTCCATCCGGTCCTTGAGGGCCGGTGGGATCGGGTGCGCGACGTTGGCCGTCGCGATGAACATCACTTTCGACAGGTCGTACTCCACGTCGAGGTAGTGGTCGACGAACGCGTGGTTCTGCTCCGGATCGAGAACTTCCAGCAGCGCCGAGGAGGGGTCGCCTCGAAAATCCATCGACATCTTGTCGACTTCGTCGAGGAGAAAGACCGGGTTGACGACGCCGGCCTTCTTCATCATCTGGATGATCTGGCCGGGAAACGCGCCGATGTAGGTCCGCCGGTGTCCTCGGATCTCCGCCTCGTCGCGAACGCCTCCCAGCGACAGCCGCACGAACGGGCGGTTCAGCGACTTCGCGATCGATCGGGCAAGCGAGGTCTTGCCCACTCCGGGCGGGCCGACGAAGCAGATGATCGAGCCGCGCGCCTTCTTGGAGAGCTGCCGCACGGCGAGAAATTCGAGGATCCTCTCCTTGATTTTCTCGAGCCCGTAGTGGTCCTCGTTCAGGACCTTCTCGGCGAGACCGATGTCCTTGCACTCCTTCGCGTATTTCTTCCAGGGAACCGCGAGCAGCCAGTCGATGTAGTTGCGGGACACGGTCGCTTCGGCCGAAACGCCGGGCATCGCCTCGAGGCGCTTGAGCTCCGCCGTCGCCTTTTCAGCGACATCCTTCGGCATTTCGGCTTCCTCGATCTTCTTCTTGAGGTCCGCCGTTTCGTCCGAGCGGTCGTCGTTGCGCCCGAGCTCCTGATGGATCGCCTTGATCTTCTCGTTCAGGTAGTACTCGCGCTGCGCCTTCTCCATCTGCTTCTTGACCTTGTTGTTGATGCGGCGATCGAGGTTGATCTTCTCGATCTCCCCTTCGAGCAGGTCGGCGATCTTCGCGAGGCGTTCCGACGGCTTCGAGGCCTCCAGCAGCGCCTGCTTCTCGGGGGTCGCGACGTTGAGGTGCGAAGCGAGGGTATCGGCGAATCGGTCCGGGTCGTCGGTCTTGAGCGTCGCCGCGAGACCGTCGAACGCAAGATGGTGCGAGAGACGGGCGTACTGCTCGAACGTCGTCAGGACCTTCGCCATGAACTCGCGCAGGTCGTCCACCGACGCGCCGCGGACTTCGACGGGGACCACTTCGACGAGAAACGAGTCCCGCTCGAACAGGAACGACCGGATGGTGCCCCGGCGAACGCCCTCCACCATCACCTTGATGTGGCCGTTCGGGAGCTTTTGCGACTGCAGGATCTGGGCGACGACGCCGGTCTCGAAAATATCCGACGCCGCCGGCTCGTCGATCTTCGGGTTCTTTTGCGCGGAGAGGAAGATGCGCTTCTCCGGGGTCGCGAGCGCTTTCTCCAGCGCGCGGATCGACGATTCCCGGCCGACGACGAACGGCGACATCTGGTGCGGAAAGACGACCATGTCCCGCAGCGGAACGAGCGGAAGCGTCTCGAGGGCTTCGGCCATCGGCTATCCCGCTTTACGAAGGATCGTGATCGGCTTCGTGCGGTTCTTCACCGTTTCCTTGGTGACGACGCACTCTTCGATCTCCTCGTCCGAGGGAACCTGGTACATCACGTCGAGCATGAGCTCTTCGATGATGATCTTGAGGCCTCGAGCGCCGACGTTGCGCGTGAGCGCCTCTTCCGCGATCGCCTCGAGCGCGTCGTCGGTGAACTTGAGGCTCACGTTCTCGAACTCGAGCATCGTCTGATATTGCTTGACGAGAGAATTTTTCGGCTCTTTCAGGATCTCGACGAGCGCGGCCAGGTCGAGCTCCGAGAGCGTCGCCACGACCGGCAAGCGGCCGACGAACTCCGGGATCATCCCGAACTTGATGAGGTCTTCGGGGTGGATCTTCTCGAGCAGAACGCCCGTGCGCTTTTCTCTCTTCGTCTGGATCTTCGCGCCGAATCCCATGGTTTTTTCCGTCTGCCGGCGCGCGATCACGTCTTCGAGGCCGACGAACGCCCCGCCGCAGATGAAGAGAATGTTCGTCGTGTCGATCTGGATGAACTCCTGGTGCGGATGCTTCCGGCCCCCCTGGGGCGGGACGTTCGCGACCGTGCCCTCGAGGATCTTGAGCAGCGCCTGCTGCACGCCTTCCCCGGAGACGTCGCGGGTGATCGAAGGGTTCTCGCCCTTGCGGGCGATCTTGTCGACTTCGTCGATGTAGACGATGCCGCGCTCGGTTTTTTCCTTGTCGGAGCCCGCGACCTGGTACAGCTTGAGGATGATGTTCTCGACGTCCTCTCCGACGTAACCCGCTTCGGTGAGCGTCGTCGCGTCCACGATCGTGAACGGGACCGAGAGCATCTTCGCGAGGGTCTGGGCGAGCAGGGTCTTGCCCGTGCCGGTCGGGCCGATCAGGAGAATGTTGGACTTCTGGAGCTCCACGTCGAGCTTCCGGTTCCGCTCGAAGTAGTCGATTCGCTTGTAGTGGTTGTAGACGGCGACGGCGAGCTTCTTTTTCGCCTGGTCCTGGCCGATCACGTAGGAGTCGAGGAATTCCTTGATCTCCTTGGGTTTCGGGAGCTTCGTCTCGGGCGTCGTGGTCTCGAGGACGCGGTCTTCGGCGATGATGTCCAGGCAGATGTCGACGCACTCGTCGCAGATGTAGACGGTCGGCCCCGCGATGAGCTTCTTGACGTCCCGCTGGCTCTTGTTGCAAAACGAGCAGCGAAGCACATCACCGTTGCCAGTTTTCTTGGACATTCAACCTCCGGAATGACTTCCTGACACCGAATTTATCCTACCATAACCGGGACATCCGATCACGTTAACGTCTGACTCGACAGGGAAAATTCCGCACCTCCCCGTCCTTTCATCGCCGCCAGCTGCCGCGCGGCGCACGGCTCGAACTGGTTGGGCAGCGACAGCCGAGCGGGTGGCGCGGGAGGAGACTCCCTTTTGCCGCTCGCGACGCGGGTGTAGCAAAGTCCTCAGGCTCGCGGCGAGCGGAAAAGAGGAGCGAGTCCCGCGACAGGACCCGCTCGGCCGCCGGGGCTAGCTATCGTCCGCGCTAGCCTGCTGCCTTCAGGGTCGTGTCGTCGCGGCTCGTGAACACGTGATCGATCAGCCCGTACTTCTTCGCCTCGTCCGCCTCGAGGATGAAGTCGCGGTCCGTGTCCCGCTCGATTTTCTCGAAGGACTGCCCCGCGTGCTTGACGTAAATGTCGGTGATCTTCTTTTTCAGGCGAACGAGATCCTTCGCGTGGATCTCGATGTCCGACGTCTGGCCCTGGAGCCCCGACGTCCACGGCTGGTGGAGAAGAAACCGCGCGTTCGGAAGCGCGTGCCGCTTGCCCGGCGCGCCGGCCGCCATCAGCACGGACGCCATCGACGCGGCCTGCCCCATGCAGATCGTCTGGACGTCGGGCTTGACGTACTGCATGGTGTCGTAGATCGCGAGACCGGCGGTGACGACCCCGCCGGGAGAGTTGATGTACAGCATGATGTCTTTTTCCGGGTTCTCCGCCTCGAGAAAAAGCATCTGGGCAATGATCAGGCTGGCGACGTTGTCGTCGATGGGCGTCCCCAGAATGATCACGTTGTCCTTGAGCAGCCGGGAGTAAATGTCGTAGGCCCTCTCGCCTCGACTCGTTTGTTCGATCACCATCGGGACCAGCACGGAGCCACCTCCTCCTTCTTCTTCTTCCTCGCTTCGAGCGCTTCGCGCGTCGTTCATGCCTTCTTCAATGCTCACGGGAGTGATTTTATTTCGTTTGGCCCGCTTCCACGGGCTGGACGGATGCGTGGTCGATCAGCCACGACATCGCTTTCTGCAGGCGAATCTCCTGGCGAACCGACCCGAGACGGCCGCCCTTCTCGAGGCGTTCCTTCAGCTCGCCGAAATCGACGCCGCGCCGGACGGCGCTGTTTCGGACTTCCGCGTCGACCTCCGTATCGGTCACGGAGACGTCCTCGCGCCGCGCGATCTCGTCGAGCAGGAGATACTCCTGGACTCTCTTCTCGGCCCCGGGACGGGCGTCGGCCGCCAGCTTGTCCCAGTCCGCCTCTTTCGGATCGACGCCCCGGGTCTGAAGGTAGCCGGCATAGTCTTCGAGAGCCGATTCCACCTCGGCGTCGACGAGCACTTCGGGCGGCGAGATCCGGACTCCCGACAGCAGGTTGTCGAGGATCTCGCGGTGAAATTTCCGCCTCCGGCCCGCTTCCTTCTCCGCGCGAATCCCCGCCGCGATCTTCTCTTTCAATTCGGCGGCCGATTCCGCGTTCCCGACGTGGCGCGCGAATTCCTCGTCGAGCTCGGGCACGCGCTTTTCCTTCAGGGCGACGAGCGTCACGTCGTAATCGAACGTCTTTCCCGCGAACTTCTCGTTCGGGAAATCCGGGGCAAACGTCTTGCGAAAGCGCCGTGTTTCTCCGGGCAGTGCGCCGAGGAGCGCTTCGTTCACCTCGGGCATGGAGTCCGGGTGCCCCACTTCGAGCGTGACCTTCTCGTCCTTTTCCCACTCGCCGGCCTTTTCGTCCGCGATCGCCTCACCGGCGCCCGTGTAGAGCACCGGGCTCTGGAGCTCCACGAGCCGGCTCGCGACGTCGGAGATCGCAAAGTCCCCCTTCTCCGCCGCGCGTCCCTCGATCGGGAGAAACTCCGCGTGCGACTCGAGGATCCGGGCGAGCGTCTGCTCGATCTCGGGCTCGTCCGGCTCGACCGACACGTCGTGGATCGGAACGCCCGTGTAGTCGCCGGGCTCGATCGGAGGCCGCACGTCCACGTTCGCGCGGAACGCCAGCGGCTTCCCCTCTTCGAACCGGAGGTCCTCGATGCGCGGCCTCCCGAGCGGCTGCACGCCCTTCTCCGCGATCGCGCTGCCCAGGGCGTCCGGGATGAGGTGTTCGAGCAGCTCGTCGCGAATCTCGGCGGCGAATCGCTGCGCCGCGACGGATTCGGGGATCTTCCCCTTCCGAAACCCCGGGAGGTTCGCCCGGCGGGCGAAATCGCGCGTGATGCCCTTCTTCGCCCGCTCGACTTCCTCGGACGGAATCTCGATCTCGAACACCCGGCGCGAGTCGGAAACCTCGGAATAGTTGAGAATCGCCATCCAGGCCATCATAACAAATGGACCGTGCGGGTCCTGTCATGGGACTCGCCCCACTTTTCCGCTCGCTGCGAGTGTGAGGACTTTGCTACGACTCCGCGCCGCGAGCGGCAAAAGGGGGTCTCCTCCCATGCCACCCGCCCGGCCCCCGCATCGTGCGCTGCGCCCTGCGAGATCCGCAGCGGGCCAATGACCGGCGCAGGCTGGTCTCTGAGACCCCGAGGGAAAGCGAACTGCGGCCGAGGGTCGAGAGACTTGCCGAGACCGGCGCTGGGGCTAGACCCGAGCGGATCGAGCGAAGCCCATGCGGTCCGGGGACGGTCTAGCTGAGAACCACGATGACGACGCGGCGGTTCTTCGAGCGCCCGTCTTTGGACTTGTTCGAATCGACCGGCTGGGTTTCGCCGTACGAGATCGTGCTCAACCGGTTGAGCGCGACGCCCTTTTGATTCAGGTAGAGGCGCACCGCGTCCGCCCGTTCCTGGCCGAGCCGCATGTTGTACTCGGAGGAACCGGTGGAATCCGTGTGTCCCTGAATCTCGATGAAGACGTTCTTGTTGTCCGTCTTCAGTCTTTCGACGAATTCGTCCAGCTGCTCCTCGGCCTCCTTCGAAAGATCGTGGCCGTTCACGGGAAAGTGGGCTTTGTCGTCGGAGAGCACGACGGAGTAGTTGAATTTTCCCTGCGCCAGCTTGCCGGCTTCCGTCGCCCGCGCAATCGCGTCCCGCGTCGACTTGTCGAGCGCCGTGATGCGCTGCTCGTGATCGTTGACGCGCGTCTGGGTCTGCTCGACCTGGGATTCGACGTCGGTGATGCGCTTCTCGGATTTCACGCTGCTCTTCTCGACCTCGGCCGAAACGTATTGCTTGGTGGCGCACCCCGGGAGAATCGCCAGCATCGCCGCGAGCCCCAGGAAGAGTCCCCCGGATTGCCGTCTTCGATGTCATGCCCTGCTCCTTACTTTGTGGGGCGAGCATTCGGTTTCGAGCCCGCCCGGCTACTGCGAATCATAACATCCGCAGGCCTCCGAACAAAGAGAAAGGGGCGCCGCGTAGCGCCCCCGCCGGTCCCGTCCCGATATCCCGGGCGGACCGTCCAAACATAGTGGTTCGTTAGCTCAGGACGACGATCACGACCCGGCGATTCTTCGATCGCCCGACCTTCGTCTTGTTCGAGTCGACGGGCTCCGTCTCGCCGTAGGAAATCGTTCCCATGCGATTGAGCGCCACGCCCTTCTGATTGAGGTAGAGGCGCACGGCCTCGGCGCGTTCTTCGCCCAGCCGCATGTTGTAAGTCGCGCGTTCCCGTGGCGTCGGTGTGTCCCTGAATCTCGAGATACACGTTCTTGTCGTCGGATTTGAGGTGGTCGACGAACTCGTCGAGCTCGGATTTCGCCTCTGTCGACAGCTCGTGCCGGTTCAGCGGAAAGTGCGCCTTGTCGTCGGAGAGCACGATCGAGTAGTTGAATTTTCCCTGCGCGAGCTTGCCGGCCTCGCTGGCGCGATCGAGCGCGTCCTTCGTGGATTTGTCGAGCTCCTGGATCCTCTGCTCGTGGTTGCTGACGGCCGTCTGTGTCTGCTCGATCTGGCTCTCCACTTCGGAGATGTGCTTCTCGGCGGCTGTGCTGCTCTTCTGCACCTCTCCCGAGACGTACTTCTTCGTCGCGCAGCCCGGCACGAGCGCGAGCGCCGCCGCAACCCCCAATCCGATTCCCCAGTTTTGAATCTTCGCCATCTCTGTCTCCCTTCTGTTATTTCCGCCCGGAGGCGGCGTTTCCTGGTGCAATGGTCAGCGGTTTCGGAGCGGAGCCCCGGTATCCGCGGCGCGCTCGGATGACCCGTGTGCCGCCGCCCGTTGCCGTGACCAAGATCGCCCGGTACTTCACATCCCCCTCTCCCGACGGCTCGAAGCTGAGGACGTATTGCCGCCGCAGCTCGCCGTCGATCGTTTCCGCAAGAGGCCGGAGATCCTCGTCTCCGGAGACCAGAAACATTCGTCCTCCCGATGCTTCCGCCAGGAGATCGAGGGTCGAAAGGGACAATTCCTTGCGATCCTCTTCATTCAATTGGGTGTAGGAAGCATTTTTCATGCCCAAAGCGTAGACGGGGACGCTCTGGTTCTGGACGACCCGATGCACGTCTTCGGTCGTCATCTCGCTCGCATTGTCCACGCCGTCCGAAAACAGCAGGATCGCCCGCTTCGCGTTGGCCCCGGAAAGCAGCTCGTTGCTCAACTGGATGACGGCGTCGTACAGGGCGGTCTTCCCCTCCGGCTCCAGGCGATCGAGCTCTTTCAGCAGCGGAGACGGGTTCAGGCTGAATTTCGAGACCACCCGGACCTCCGCGTCGGAAAACGTGAAAAGGGCGAAATCGTCGCCCTTGCGGCGCAGGGCGACCAGGCGCCGGATCATCTGCTTCGCCCGCTCGAGCTTGTCGGCGATCCGCATCGACCCCGAGACGTCGAGCAGGATCGCAAACGAGACGGGGGCCTCGTCGTTTCGATCGAAGGCCTCGACCCCGACCGGGTTCCCGTCGACCCACACGTGGAAGTCCTTTTGACCGAGGTCGTCGACGAACTTTCCCTTCCGATCGCGGACGACGACCGGGATCTGGACGTACTCGGCCCCCGTCGTCGCGGTGAAGTGCCCGGCGGGAGGCTCCTGGGCTGCCGACATGCCCGGGGGAACGGCTGAAGCAAGCAGAAGCGCGACAGCGAGGCGGCCGGGTCCTGTCCGGTGCCACCTTCCGGCTGTGCGTGGAGCCTTCAGCGGCTCTCGAGAAGACATCCGAATTCCGCTCCTCCGCGCAGACGGAAGGTATCCGGCCCCGGCCACCCGGCCGCCCCGCATCGCTCGAACCTCAGGGGCTCTATCTCCCGTCAGAGGAGCTCGCTCTCCGCGAAGAAGAAAGAAACCTCGCGCGCGGCGTTTTCCGGGGAGTCGGAGCCGTGGATCGCGTTTCGCTCGATGTCGGTCCCGTAGAGGTTCCGAATCGTCCCGGGATCCGCCTTCTTCGAGTCCGTCGCGCCCATCACCTTCCGGAGATGCGCGACCGCCTCCGAGCGCTCCAGCGCCAGGACCCACACGGGCCCTTCGGTCATGAAAGACACGAGGGCCTGGTAGAACGGCCGGTCCTTGTGCACTTCGTAGAAGGCCAGCGCGAGAGCGGTCGAGAGCCGGACTTTCTTTCCGCCGACGAGGCGGAACCCCTCTTTCTCGAGGTGAGCGAGGATCGAGCCGACTTTGCCGGCTTTCACGGAATCGGGTTTCAGGATCGTGAGCGTTCGTTGCGACAAGTTCGAATCTCCTTTTCCTTTTTCCTAACCTAACCGCTTTTTCATCGCGCTGCCCAGCTCCGCCGGGCTCTGGACCACCGTGATTCCCGCTTCGGTCAGCGCTTTCATCTTGTCGGCGGCCGTGCCCCTCCCGCCCGAAATGATCGCCCCGGCGTGCCCCATCCGCCGGCCGGGCGGGGCCGTCTGGCCCGCGATGAACGCGACGACCGGCTTCTCGCGCAGGTTCCCCGCGATCCAGCACGCGGCTTCCTCCTCCGCCATCCCGCCGATTTCGCCGATCAGGATCACCCCTTCGGTCCCGGGATCGTCGCGAAACGCCTGGAGGACGTCGATGAAGTTCGTGCCGTTGACGGGATCTCCGCCGATCCCGACGCACGTCGACTGGCCGAGGCCGAGCTGCGTGAGCTGGTAGACCGCCTCGTACGTCAGCGTTCCGGAACGCGAAATGACCCCGACGGCTCCCGGCTTGTGGATGCGCCCCGGCATGATCCCGATCTTGCACTCGCCGGGAGTGATGATGCCGGGGCAATTCGGGCCGATCAACCGGACGGCCTTGGCTCCGCCGGCCGGCGCGCGCGTCGCGAGATCCAGCAGGTAGGCCTTCACGCGGATCATGTCGTTGACGGGGATTCCTTCGGTGATGCAGACGATGAGGCCCACTCCGGCATCGGCCGCCTCGAGAATCGCGTCCGCGGCGAACGGCGGCGGAACGAAGATCATCGAGGCGTTCGCGCCCGTCTCCCGGACGGCGTCGGACACCGTGTTGAAAACGGGAATTCCCTCGTGGAGCGTTCCGCCCTTCCCGGGCGTCACTCCGGCGACGACCTGCGTGCCGTACTCGCGGCAGGCGAGCGCATGGAAGCTCCCCTCCCGTCCCGTCAGCCCCTGAACGAGAAGGCGCGTCTGTTTCCCGGCCCAGATCGCCATCAGGCCGCCGCTCCGACGGCCAGGCAGACCTTTTTCGCCGCGTCTCCCAGGTCTTCCGCCGGCGTGATCTTGAGGCCCGATTCCCGAAGGATCTTCTTGCCCTCGTCCACGTTCGTGCCCTCGAGCCGCACGACGACCGGAATCTGCAGGCCCATTTCCGTGACGGCCGCGACGACGCCTTTCGCGATGATGTCGCACCGCATGATGCCGCCGAAGATGTTGATGAGCACGGCCTTGACGTTTTTGTCGGAAAGGATGATGCGAAACGCGTTCTTGACCTGCTCCTCGGACGCGCCGCCGCCGACGTCGAGGAAATTCGCCGGCTCGCCCCCGTGCAGCTTGATGATGTCCATCGTCGCCATGGCGAGGCCCGCGCCGTTGACCATGCAGCCGACGTTCCCGTCGAGCTTGATGTAGTTGAGGCCGAACTTCGAGGCCTCCACTTCGAGAGGATCTTCCTCGGTGATGTCGCGCATCTCCTTGATCTCGGGATGGCGGAAGAGCGCGTTGTCGTCGAAGTTCATCTTTGCGTCGAGCGCGAGGATCTCCCCCGACTTCGTCACGACGAGCGGGTTGATCTCCGCGAGCGACGCGTCAGTTTCTGTATACGCCCGAAAGAGAGCCGGCAGAAAATCGAGCGCCTTCCGGTAGGCCGGACCCTCGAGCCCGAGGGCGAACGCAAGGCGCCGCGCCTGGAACGGAAGCATCCCGAGCGCCGGCACGAGCGTCTCCCGGAGGATCGCCGACGGGTCTTTCGCGGCGACCTCCTCGATCTCCATGCCCCCCGAGCGCGAAATCATGGCGACCGGCTTCGCAGCGCCGCGGTCGAGCGTGATTCCGAGGTAGAGCTCGCGGGCGATGTCGAGCGCCTCTTCGACGAGGACCTTCCGAACCACGCGCCCCTCGGGGCCGGTCTGGTGCGTGACGAGGGTCATTCCGAGGATCGACTTTGCGGTCTCGTACGCCTCGTCGGGGTTTTTCGCGAGCTTGACGCCGCCGCCCTTGCCGCGCCCTCCGGCGTGGATCTGGGCCTTCACGACGCAGCGTCCGCCGAACTGTTTCGCGATCTCGCGCGCCTCGGCGGGGTTGTCGGTCACTTCGCCGCGCGGAATCGCGACGCCGAACTTCTGCAGGAGCAGCTTGGCCTGGTACTCGTGGACTTTCATCGCGCTTCGTTCACCAAACGCGCCATTCTAGCAGGCAACTTCTTCGAGCACCCGCGCGCCGGCCCGATCGCGGCAGGCCCAGCGCCGCTCGGCAAGTCTCTTCGACCCTCGGCCGCAGTTCGCTTTCCCTCGGGATCTCAGAGCCGGCCTGCGCCGGCGCGTTAGCCCCAGCCGCTCTCGGACCTTCGCTCGCGGAACTCGGCACTCCGGTGCGAGCCGAAGGACGGCGGCGACGGACGGCGGGGCCCGTTTGTGCGCGGTCCGCATGTCGTAGCCCGAGTCCGCTGGGCGACAGCGCGCAACCGGGGTACGTCCGGAGCGCAAGCAGGGCGCTGAGGCTAGCCGCGACTCGGGCCGAGCGAAGTTCACTTCCCGAATATGTTCTTGAGCGCCTGCATCGTCGTCGCGCGGTAGATCGCCGCGATCGACGTCGTCAGCGGAATCGACTTCGGGCAGACGCGCACGCAGTTCTGCGCGTTGCCGCAGTCGTTGATGCCTCCCTCTCCCATGACCGCCTCGAGCCGCTCGGCGGCGTTCATCTTTCCCGTCGGGTGCGAGTTGAACAGGGCGACCTGCGAAATCGCGGCGGCGCCGATGAAGTCGGAACGGTCGTTGACCTGCGGACAGACGTCGAGGCAGTTGCCGCACGTGATGCACTGCGACAGGTGGTACGCGACTTCCCGCTCCGCCTCCGCCATGCGGGGGCCGGGCCCCAGGTCGTGCGTTCCGTCGATCGGGATCCACGCCTGAACGCGCTTGAGCGCGTCGAACATCCGGGACCGGTCGACCGCGAGGTCCCGCACGACGGGGAATTTCGCGAGCGGTTCGATGACGATCGGCTGCTCCAGCGAGTCGACGAGCGCCGTGCAGCCCATCCGCGAAACGCCGTTGATCCGCATCGCGCACGATCCGCACACCTCTTCGAGGCAGGCCGAGTCGTAGCAGACCGGCGAGGACTTCTTCCCGCCGCTGTCGACGGGGTTGCGCGCGTACGCCATCAGGCAGGCGAGCACGTTCATCATCGGAACGTGCGGAATCTCGAACTCCTCCCAGTACGACGGGGAATTCGGGGCGTCCTGGCGCTTCACGCGGACCCGGATCGTCTTTGCTTCAGGCAATTCAGTACTTCCTCGCCCGGGGCGTGATCTCGCCCGAATCGACGGGCCGGTACGAAATCTTCGGGCCGTCCGCCGAGTATTCGGCGATCGTCGTTTTCAGGAAGTTCGCGTCGTCGCGCGGAAGGGCGTTCTCCCCCTCGAGCGGAAGCCCGAGATCCTTGACCTTGAAGTGGGCGCCGCGGGACTCGTTGCGGAGCAGCGCTCCCTTCGTGATGACGCGCGCGAGGTGAAGCATGTTCGTGAGCTGGTTCAAGAACGCGATCTCGCGGTTCGCGAACGTCGACGAATCCGTCAGCTCGCAGTTCTTCCAGCGTTCCCCGAGCTCTTCGATCTTGTCGAGCGTCTGCTGGAGCTTTCCGTTCTCCCGCACCACGGTCACATTATCGGTCATCGTCTCGCCGAGCTCGTCGGAGAGCACGTGCGGGTTCTCTTTCCCCTTCATCCGCGCGAGCCCCGCAAACGTCTCCTGCCATTTCCTGCGGCCCGCTTCCAGCGCCGCTCCCGCGTCGGGGAGCTTCGAGGAGACTTCCCGCGCGTGGCGAACCATCGCGGGGCCGCCGATCCGGCCGGAGTAGATGCAGGACAGCAACGAGTTGGCTCCAAGTCGATTCGCCCCGTGGTACGCGAAATCGACTTCGCCCGCGGCGTAGAGGCCGGGGATGTTCGTCGCCTGGTTCTTCGCCGACCCCTCGACGATGCCGCCGGACTTTTCGTCCTTCTCGAACGACGTCCAGAGACCTCCCATCGAGTAGTGCATACCCGGGAAGACCTTCATCGGCTCGCGCCGCGGGTCGACGCCGACGAACTTTTCGTAGATCTCCAGGATCCCGCCGAGCTTGCGGTCGATGTCGGCCTTCGGGAGGTGCGTGAGGTCGAGGTAGACCTCGCGCTTCCCGTCGATGCCCTTTCCGTCGAGGCAGATCTTGAAGATCTCCCGCGTCGCGATGTCGCGCGGGACGAGGTTTCCGTACGCGGGAAACTTCTCTTCGAGGAAGTACCAGCGGTCCGACTCGGGGATCGAGGTCGCCTCGCGCCGGTCGCCGACCGTGCGCGGCACCCACATCCGCCCGCCTTCGCCGCGGGCGGATTCGGACATCAGGCGCAGCTTGTCCTGGCCCGGGATGCTCGTCGGGTGGACCTGGATGAACTCGCCGTTCGCGTACCAGGCGCCCTCCGCGTAGCAGGCGCCGGCCGCGGAGCCCGTGTTGATGACCGAATTCGTGGATTTGCCGAACACGATCCCGGGACCGCCCGTCGCCATCATCACGGCGGAAGCCGGGAACGCCTCGATCTTCATCGATTCCCAGTCGAGAGCGACGATCCCGCGGCAGTTGCCCGAGTCGTCGCGCACGAGGCCGAGAAACTCCCAGTACTCGTACTTGCGCACGAGGCCGCCCGCCTCGTGACGCCGCACCTGCTCGTCCAGCGCGTACAGCAGCTGCTGTCCCGTCGTCGCGCCCGCGTACGCCGTGCGATGATGTTTCGTCCCGCCGAACCGGCGAAAATCGAGCAGACCTTCCGGCGTCCGGTTGAACATCACGCCCATCCGGTCGAGCAGGTTGATCACCTGCGGCGCCGCGTAGCACATGCCCTTGACGGGAGGCTGGTCGGCCAGGAAATCTCCGCCGTAGATCGTGTCGTCGAAGTGGATCTGGGGCGAGTCGCCCTCCCCCTTCGTGTTCACGGCGCCGTTGATGCCGCCCTGCGCGCACACGGAGTGGGACCGTTTCACGGGGACGATCGAGAAGAGATCGACGGGGACGCCCGCCTCCGCCGACTTGATCGCGGTCATCAGCCCCGCGAGGCCTCCGCCGACGATGACGAGCCGCTCGCTACCCACGACACGCACTCCCCCTCTCCCCTTGCGGGAGAGGGCCGGGGTGAGGGGTGGCGACCGTGGGCACCCTCACCCGGCGCGCGTACGCGCCACCCTCTCCCATCGAGGGAGAGGGAATTCGGAGGTCGGCTCTATGTGAACGCAAAGATCGCCCTCACTCCGATGTAGCTGAGCACGACAAACACCGCGACCGAGACGTACTCCAGCCATTTCTGCGAGCGCGGGGACACCGTGATGCCCCAGACGATGCAGAAAGACCAGATGCCGTTCGCGAGGTGAAACGTGGCGGACAGGATGCCGAGGATCGTGAACGCGAGAAGCCACCGGTTCGCGACGATGCCCGCGACCTGCGCGTAGAGGTTCAGCTCTTCGTGGTTCACGACGTGGACGAAGCGGGTCGTCCAGAGGTGGAACAAGGATGTACGCGAAGAGGATCACGCCCGACACCCTCTGCAGGTTGTACATCCAGTTGCGGACGTAGGACTTCTGGTTCGGCGCGGCCGTCGCGGTGATGAAGAGCCCGTAGATGCCGTGGAAGAAGATGGGAACGCCGATGACGGCGATCTCGATCGCGAGCGAAAACGGCATCACCTGGAGCTTGTGGGCGACCTCGTTGTAGTGATCCGCGCCCTTCAGGGCCGCATAGTTTTCGTACAGGTGAAACGCGAGGAACCCGCCGATCGGGACGATGCCCGCCAGCGAGTGCAGCCGGTGAAGCCAGAAGTTGCGTTCGTCGCGGGGGGCTAGCACGACAACCTCACCCCGGCCTCACGGCCACCCCTCTCCATGTGGAGAGGGGAAGCGATCCCCACTCCTGCACCCCCTCTCCAACTGGAGAGGGGGATGGGGGGTGAGGTCACACCTTCAGCAGGTCGCACAGCTCTTTCACCGCGTCCGCCGACTTCTTCAATCCCGCCTTTTCCTCGGCGGTCAGCTCGATCTGGATCACTTCCTCCGCGCCGCGCCTTCCGAGCTTCACCGGCACGCCGATGAAAAGGTCGCGGTAGCCGTACTCGCCGTTGAGGCTCACGGCGCACGGCAGGATCTTCTTCTTGTCCCGCAGGATCGCGTCGACCATCTCGACGACGGCGGAAGAAGGCGCGTAATAGGCCGAGCCGGTTTTGAGGTAGTTGACGATCTCGGCGCCGCCGTTTCGCGTGCGATCGACGATCTGGGCGACCTTCTCGGGGGACAGGAGCTCCGTGATCGGGATGCCCGCGACCGTCGAGTAGCGCGGCAGCGGCACCATCGTGTCGCCGTGGCCGCCCAGGACGAACGCGTGCGTGTTCTCGACGGAGACGTTCAGCGCCTCCGCGATGAACCAGCGCATGCGGGCGGAATCGAGGATCCCCGCCATGCCGATCACCCTCTCGCGGGGAAGCTTCGTGACGCGCTTGACGACTTCGCACATCGCGTCGAGCGGGTTCGAGACGACGATGAAGATCGCCTCGCGCGAATGCCGGAAGGCTTCCCGGCACACGGCTCCGACGATCTCCGTGTTCTTGTGGAGAAGGTCGTCGCGCGACATGCCGGGCTTGCGGGCGAGGCCGGCCGTGATGACGACGACGTCGGACCCGGCGCTCGCCTCGTACGTGTTCGAGCCGGAGATCATCGCGCCGAACTTCTCGACCGGCGCGGACTCCATCATGTCGAGCGCTTTGCCCTGCGGCAGGCCCTCGACGACGTCGATGAGGCAGACGTCGGCGATCTCCCGCTCGACGAGGCGCTGGGCGGCCGTGGCGCCCACGTTTCCCCCGCCGATGACGGTGACCTTGTGCTGCATGCGAATCGGAATCTTATCGCAAGAGAAATTTTTCACAAGCGGGGAGCAGATGCCCCTCTCCTGGTGCTCACGCACCACCCTCTCCCTTGAGGGAGAGGGCAAGCGAAGCGCGGGAGAGGGGGAACCCTGGCTACGCCGTCACGTTGAGAGAGCGTGAACGATTCTCTGGCAGACGCCTTCGGGATTCTTCACGAGCTCGTTGTTCCAGAACCGAAGAATTCGAATGCCCTGACTGGCCAGATATTGAGTTCGTTGATCGTCATAGGCGCGCTGATCGTCGAGAGCATGCCCTCCGCCGTCGAGCTCGATCGCCACTTTCGCTTCGAAACAGTAGAAATCCAGGATGTAGGGCCCCACTGGCTGCTGGCGCCGAAACTTGAATCCCGCAAGGTGTTTCCTGCGAAGGAAGTTCCAAAGTTTTTGCTCGGCTTCCGTCGGCGCCCTGCGCATCGATTTGGCGTGAATTCGAGTGGACCTGGCGACGCGAGGCATCATGAAGACTTTATCGCGACGCCCCCTCTCCCGGTGCTCACGCATCCCCCTCTCCCTCGAGGGCAGCCTTAAGAAGACGCGTAAACGCGGGAGGGAAGAGCGCCGCAGGCTAGAGAGAGGGGGACGACCCGCCGACCGGGGGGCCCAAAAGGAACGGCGCCCGGTGAGGGCGCCGCTGCTTCGTCCGAAGAATCAACCGATGCCTAACCGCTTACCGGTCTCCCAAATCGAGCAATCGCGCACATGAGACCGCGAGCGAAGCGATGCCACCACACTTCCCTCGCCCCTCGGGAGAGGGTGGCGGGCAACGCCCGCCGGGTGAGGGCGTCACGCAATCTCGAAATCATCGCCTCTACTGCTCCTTCCAGGACTTGATCTTCACCGGAGTCGCATTGATCGACTGAAGCGTATCGAAGTTGACGGTATCACCGATGGAAATCGCCCTCATGCCCGATACGCCCTGTCCGGCACTCAGCGTCGTACCGTCCGACCGCTGGAAAGGGAAATGGGTACCGGCCGCGGTGTAGTAGTACACAACCGGGTCGCTCAGCAACTCGGTGTTGTTCCCATAGGCACTCGGGAGAACCGGGTTGTTGCTCGAATTGACGACGTCGCTGACCCCAGTGGACGAGTTGAGAATCCACGCGAAAGCGCTCCCCTTCAGCTGACAGGCGCCAGCTACGTCAGGCAAATGAAGAAAGGTATTGAAAAAGAGAGTGTTGTTATTGTACACGCTCGTCGTATTGACGATTTGGGCGCCGGCCGTTCCAACCGGGAGCTGAAAATAGAACCCGTTCTTCTGCAGGCACGTGTTCGCACTTGAACACGAGGTCGTGTTTGTCGGACTCGTCAGATCGAGGTCGCCCGTGCCCCCATAGACGTTTTCAAATAGCGGAAGCGTCGATTTCACAGGGGGATCGACAAGAACAACGTACGAGTTCGCCCGCGTGTCGGTCAAGATCGGCATGTTGTCCCGATCTCCCGTGCCGAATGCGATCGCAAGCTTCGGAACGCCGGTCGACGTGGCGCCAATAATATAAACCGCCGGCGCCTGGAAAATTGGTTGCCGGACGAGCCCCGGAAACTGGGTCGTCAACAATGCGCTGGTCGAAGAGCTGTATTGATCGAAAAAGAGGGCGGGATTCCAGCTGGTGTCGGAATCTGAAATCCGCGCGTTTACCGTGTCGAACTGAGCTGGTGTCTCGAGCGCAACCTTCCAGAGTCTGCCCTGAGTGTCGCCAATATAGATCCGGTCGACATACCCGTCCAGATTGTAATCAACGACAGCAGGCTCCGACGGAACTGCCGCCGGAAGGTTACCGGCCGAGGACGCGGAGCTCGTACCGGTGCTCCAGTTGCCGAGATTCCGCTTGTAGATCACCTTTCCCGTCTCGACATCGATCATGTAAAGAAAATTGCCGGTTTGCCCACCGTTGTTCGTATTCGCGATTCCCGTCCCCGCGTTCTGATAACCACCGCCGACAATCGCGACAAAGAAGTCTCGGAACACCGCAGTGCTCGTGTTGCAATTCGAAGTGCAGGTCTTGACCCGGCCGATGATGGGTCGCGACCAGGTCATTCCCATGTCCTGGGTATTGGCTTCCGTGGAAGCAGCCGTCTCCGTCGGGACCTGGGTAGCCGTCAACGAGCTCGGCTGATTCTGGTCGCCGATCTCCCAGAGAACCATGGGGTAGCTGTAAGTGCAACCGCTCGGGGCGGCGCCGAGCGTACCGCTGCCCGGAGCATTCACGAGACATTCCGGCGCTCCAACGAATCCGGATGTAGCGGTCGAGCTTTCGTGATTCGCCTTGTCGGGGTCCGTCACATCCAAAGCGAAGATCGTTCCGCCATTTCCGGAATTTCCGGTGGAAACGGTTATTCCGCCCTCGCGCTCAACCCCCACGACGACCGTCCGCCAATTGTGCGTTGCATCGGTTGAGACGGAGGTCGGAGGAACGACGCCGGTCGGAGTTCCGCCGACGTTGGCAAGATTGATGTAGACATCATCGACTTCGCTCGAGCCATCCAGCGTGTAGTCCTGCGTCGTCGTGTGAGTCAGCACGTCGAACTTTCGGAGAGCAGCGCGCGGGACGTAGGCAAAGATCTCTCGCCCGGAGCCCAGGTCGTTTTCGTTGGGGAATGCGAGAGTCTGGCTCCCCCCCGAGGTGAACGTCGAGGTGTCGCCGTTGTAGACGCCGATGTCGAAAGCGTGGAAGGTTCCGTCGTTGGCGCCGGCGAAAAGAACCTTCCGCCGGTATCGATGCGCGGCCTTGAAGTCGGCGTACGAGTGACCGTAGTTCGAGTAAAGGCCGGGAGTCGAAGCATTCGCGTCGAGCGTGAAAAGGTAGTCCGGGTCGTTTGGATAGGACGCGACCGCGGGATTCGAATGAAAGATGTCTCCCATCACGTCGGTGCCGTAACACGGAGTCGCGGTATTGACGATCGTGTTCCCGGAGGAGTCCTTGGTCGAAGCCAGAGAAGCGCACGTTGTGTTCGTCGCGCTGAATCCAATCAATTTCAGCGCTTCGACGACCGGATCCCGGTTGCCACGGAAGAAGGAGAAGTCATTCTGTGTCGCCTGATCGAGCGAGCTCTCCCCCGACAACGGCGCGCCTGTCGTGGCTCCGACCGCGAGGTAGCTTGACGAGGATTGGACGAAACTCCACCAGGACGGCAGCGTCGAAGGGGGACTCGGCGGCGTATAGGGCTCCGTCGTCGCATTCCCGCCGCTTCCCGTGGGAAGCTGAATGATGCATTCGACGTGATTTGTGGACGGGCAATTCGCATCTCCCGGTTTGAGGCTGAAGAAGATGCTCCGGCCAACCTGACCCGTCGCCTGGTCGTGAACCGAGTCACTCCAAGCTGTCCCCGCGGAAAGGACCTGCGTCGGGTCGGTAAGGCTGGAGACGCCGAGGATTCCAAAGCTTCCCGAAAAGTCGCTCGGCTTGTTTCCCGCATCCCAGATCAGACTCCCCGATGCGGGAGACGTGCCCGTCGCATAGGTCCATGTGGTCTGAAGAGGGAAGCCATTCGAGTCGAGCTGAATCTTCCCGGTCGTCGGATCCAGGAAATACGCCCGCAGGTGCCCCGACCAGAGAGAATGGTTGTCGTGAGGGTTGAAGACGGACAGGTAAGCAATACCTTCCGAGCTGGCGGACACCGACGGAATCGTCGCGGTCGCGAAATCGCGCGTCGCTGTATTCAGCTGCCCCAAAATCGATTTCAAGTCTGCCTGCAAGCCATCGGAATCGGTTGCTTCGAAGTAGCCCTGCTGACTAAGAACCCCTTTCGAGTCGTACTGCTGGGCGTTCGTGTAATAGGCGATGCATTGGCCCAGGTTCCCCGAGCTGCCGTCCGGGAGGGTGCACTTTCCGTTCGTGGGAGCGCTCGGATACGAAAATCCAACGACGTAGACGGGAATTTTCATGTTGGTCAACGGAATGAGGGGATCCGAGCCGCCGGAGGGCGGAAAATTGAACTGAGGGTTTGAATTGCTCAGACTGTCGAGGATGAGAATAATGGCATTGGTCCGACAGGTCGACGGGTCGTCCCACCGCTTGCCGGCGCAGAACCCGTCAACCGTGTGCGTGTTGCTGGTGCTGCAGCTACTCGCACCGTTGAAATACGTGCCTGCGTCGCTCAACATCTTGTAGAGCGGAAGGCCGCTGCCAACCGCGTAGGCGGGGGTGATCGAGGGAATGATTTCCGCAGTTTTGCTCTCGGTCGGAGCGAAACTGGAATTGATTCTGTACGAATCGGTTTGCACGAGACCGTCGACCAGCTTATCGCAGTAGTTCGTGCAATTTCCTGTCGCGCAACCGACATCCGTGGATGCGTCGAAGATCGGAAAATAGTCGTGCTCCGCATTCGCGACCGAGCCCTGATAGTTGACCGTATTGTCGAGAACAGCGGACGCCGGGCGCATCGCGCGGAGAATGCACGGCGTCGAGGTTTGAGTATACGACTGCTGCACGTTGTTCGTGCCGGTCGGCAGCGCGATGTTCGGGCCCGGGGTAAATGGGCTGTATCCGCGCGCCACCATCACCGACGGCAAGGGGGCCGAAGCCGAGTGAAACAACCACCCGCCCGAGTCGGCGTTCTGGTTCATGTCGCTGAAGTTGGTCCAGCCCATCGGCTCGTGGGCATACGGATTCGAGTTGGACGATCCATACACGGTCGGATACGCGCAGGTGGCATCGTCGTCTTCGCAAGCGTTCGTCGGGACGATGTACGTGATCGAGTTCGTGGTACCGACCTGCGTTGCGATGCTCGGCCGCCGTGATGTCGCAGGGAGCCGACGCGTCTTCTTGCATAGCCAGAGCTGGGTCGAGACGACGAGACTGCCGCCATCGAAAGTCCCGGTGGTGCAGTTCGTCTGGCACTTCTGGATTCGGTACGGATTTTTCGAGTCCTTCTGCGAAGGACTGGACGAGGAATAGGAGGAGGACGAAAACGTCACGGACTTCTCGTAATTCGGATTATTGGCGTCCAGTACGAGCGTCGGGGTCGTTCCGTCGGAGCCGAGATAGGGCTGGTGGTAGCCGTCGGTCGTGACGCTGTAGGACGTATCAGAGGGGTCCCACTGCATGTAGGTTTCCGACCCGACATTCGCTCGGAGTTCCGGTCGTCTTGAGGATTTGATATTTCGTCGAGCCGTAGGTAACCTGGTAGGTGCTGCTGGTTACGGACCCGAGTGGCGGCCCGAAGTTGAGGTACGTTCCCGCCGGTTGGATGACCCAGTTCGCCGTTCCAGCAAAATTCTCGGCGGTCGTCGATACCAGGGTGTATCGCTTCACAGCGCTGGTATTTTGGAAGTTCTGTCGACCCAAGCGAGAACGTCGTGGCTCCCCAGTTGAAGCTCGTGTTGCTGTGAATCGTCTGCCGCAGCACCTTCTTGACGATTCCGATCTTCGAGCTCGCGCCATCACCCATTCCGTCGAACGCGCGCCCGTAGGGGTTCGTGCCGGAGCCCGTCGGGCAGGGGAGACTGTTCGGCTGTGTCTGCCCCGAGAAACAATCCGCCATCGTGTTCGTGTTGCCGACGACGACGAGCACGTTCGGGGGAGCAGCGATCTTCGTGTAAAGCAGCGCCCGGTCGTCCCCGTTCGCAGCCCCGGGGAGTTGCCCCAGGAGTGCTGCGACGAGCATCAACCGAAGAATCGGGAAAGCGGTTCAGTTTCGACATGTTCCAGGCTCCTTCTCGTGGCGCGTTCGAACTAGGGCGGCTGAGGAACGGGCCCGATGACAAATTCCACCGCGAGCGATTTCGTCGAATTCAACGAAGAATCGTTCGCGGTCGAAGTAAAGTGATACCCCACGTTGTAGAACTGTGGCCGCCCCTTCTGCGGCGTCAGTGCCTGAAGAGACGTCTGGTTGAACGGCGACACCTGGACCGTAACGGGTTTTGTCGTGGTGCTGTTGACCATGTTTTCCGGGACGGCAAAACAGAAATAGTTCGTAAATGTGTCACTCCCGACCTTGACCTTGCACGAGCCTGTGGTTTGGAGAGAGCGGCTCTGAGCGATCGCGTACTGCACGCCCGAGTCGGCGGCGTAGAACAAGCGATTCGTCGTGGTTTCGACGCCGGCAATCTGCAGCTCCGTCGTCGTCGTGAAGACCAGAGCAAGGCCAAAGATGGTCAGAATGAAAATTGCAATGATCGCAAGCAACAGGGCCGCCCCGCGCTCGCCCGCTCGCTTCCTGAAATGAGTGTCTCGTCGCACGTCTCTCACGTCTCTCTTTATTGAATCTGAAGATTTCGGAGGTTGACCCGAACCGTCGCCACCCTGCGGTGAAACCTCAGAGCTGTCTGCTGGGGCGACGGAAACTGCACCGGGCTCGCGGCGCTGTCCATCGTGGGCCAACCGAGGTAACCCGGCCCCTGATACTTCGTGTCGGGATTCGTTCCCTTTGCAACAATTGTGATTTCCAGCGCTTTAAGTTGGGTCAAGTCGCTCGTTCGATCAAACGTTCCCGATTCCAGGCTCGCCCGAAACGTTCCAGATCCACTCGTCCTTGTCGATACCCGAAGTGTCTTCCGACGGGTCCGCGTTCGGAGGCGTTGTCGATTTCGACTTGGTCACGATCGTGGCAAAAGTCGCGTTGGTCGTAATCGAGATCGACTGGTCCGAGGCGTACGGATACGGCCCCGCCGTTGGATCCGTGTAAACCGGCGCGGGACTCGCAAACGAGCCCGTGTTTCGAATTGCGTCATAAAAGTCCATGCCATAAGCGACTTGAAGATCCTCGATATCGTCCGTGATCGGCGTGACCGTCGTCGAGCCGGACGTCCAGGGCGTCGTTCCGGAAGGTGGGGGATCGGCCACCGAGAGCACTGGATGGCACGGCCCCGGAGATGTCTGCTGGTTCGCCGTCGTGCAGGTTCCGCCGGCGGAGCCGTCGTCGATGAAGTAGATACGATCGTCCAGGAAACCGCCACGAATCGGTGTTGCAAATGAGCTGAGGAACGCCCCTCCCGGGTTAAGAGAGGAGGCGTACGGATAGTCTGCGGCGCTCGTGTCAAGGGTCAGCGAAGCCGAGGAACCCGATGTTCCGATCGTTCCCGTCGTCGTAATCGCTGTTACGACGCCCACCGCAACAACACCCTGGACGTTGGTCATGTAAAACATCCTTGGTAGAGAAGCCTGAGTGCTCGCCAGGTTCGAAGCGCTGAACAACGAGAGGTCATTGGTGACGTAGGGCGTGCATGGCGAGCCCGAAGCGGCGGCAAGATCGGAGTTCGTCGAACATTGCGGGATCTGAAGGGTTCCGGTCGAAGAGGTCCAGGGAGCGCCCGAAAGATCGTAGAGGGGAGTCGTGATTACACCGCGAATGTGGATCACGTCGGTCCCGGCTCGAATGTGGTGAGGGGTCGTGCCTGCCGACCCGATGGCATTGGTGGTTACGGTCCCGATGTTGACGTTGTTGACAGACGTCGAGCTCGCGAGCGCAGTCGGGATGGTCGTCGTCTCCAAACTGAGCGCTACCGGCAATTGTCGAGAGGTCGCAAGATTGAGAGCGGTGTCGGGATTTGCCGGAAGACCGCCGGCCGCAGCCATCCGAATCTCGCGAACAATCTGATAGGCCGCCGAACGAGCACTCTCCTGCGCATCCGAGACGGCATTCTCCGCCTTCGTCATCTGATTACTCTTGTCGAACACAGCCGCCATTCCGATCACGATGATCACCATCACAAAGAGCGAGACCAGAAGCTCGACGAGAGAAAATCCCTCGGTGACGAAGGTTCTGCGGACCCGGCCATCGGCGAGATGTCGTCTGCCCATGGTCTAAGGAACCTTATACGCCGCGAGGCGTATCTGCTTCCCGGGAACTGTGCCGCTGAAGATACCTGACGTCGACAAAGGTGAGCCCTGATTCTTCCTCGCGGACACGGCGTAGACGGTAATCACCTTGTAACCTATTGCTCCGGTATTGGGAGACGTCCAATACGAGTCGGTAACCGCGCTTGCAGCACTGGGCAGAGAGACAGCTACGGGCGAGACCGTCAGATCCGTTCCCGCCGGCATGGCCGACGGCGGAAAGTCCTGAACGGTATACACCATCTGATACGGGAAGGAGACGGTTTTTCCGTTCACGACCTGAGTCACGGAAAGTTGGTTGGTGTAAATTTGCCCCGGCGGCGAGCCCGAAAGAAACGTGATCGTGGCGCCGTCGGGCACTGCAAGACGCGCGTCATAAAAGCCGTATTGCAGGACCTGCTCAAGCTCTTGCCGCGCGAGCGAATTGACCTCCGTGTAGTCCCAGCCGACAGCGTTACTGATCATACTCAGCGTAAAAAGCGGAGCGATCGCGAGCAATACGATTGCAAGCAAGGCGACCGCAAACAAAACCTCAAGAAGACTGAACCCACTGGGAGTTGTTCTTGCGTTCCTTTGCATCGCATCAATACCATTTCCACGGAGGACTGACGTACGTCGTCACCCCACTCACGATGAGTTGTTTCGTAATCGCGACCTTCCCGCTCGCAGCCGCCGGCACACCGACCTGAAGAACATTTCCGCTCGTGTCCGAGACGAATGCCGCCTTGGTCGTGCTTACCGGTGTCGTGGACATCGAGCCCGAATTCGCAAAAATATAGTCGATGGTTTGCGATGTCGTTCCAGGGGTCGCTTTCCCGTAATCGTCGATCCTAAGGGTCACCTGGCTCGCCGCCGGAGGGAACGGATAGCTTCCCAGAAGTTGGTCGGTTGCCGAACCGTCGTAGCTTCCGTTCCCGTTTGTGTCGAGGAACATGACCGGATTTCGATAGGAGGTCTTCCCGGTGTTCGTTGAAACCTCGACAAACACGTTGCTCCCCCGCTTGACGGCCTCAATGCGGGCGCGGATGAGTATGAAATCGACACCCCTCGCGACCGAATCCAACCGCGCCCGGCGCGAAATCGCGCCGAAGTACGGCAACGCGATCGCAAGGATGCTCGCGATGATCGCGATCACCACGATGATCTCGGTCAGGGTAAATCCATCTCCCTTCGGTTCTTCGGCGTCGGTTGTCGTACAGCATCGCCAGACCTCGCATGTAGCACGCCCGGTGCCCGATTCGAGGAGGCGCTATCTCAGAGCTTTCTTATTTGTTTCCTGTTGTTTGGGCGGTTCACGTTGGCGAGCCACCGGAAATCGACCGTTCAACTCCTAGCCGGCGACGTGTTCGATTTTTATCCACTCAGGCTTTCAGGTCCGGCAGCTCGATCGTGAAGATCGTCCCAGTATCCGACTCAGCCGAAAACGAGATCTCTCCGCCGTGCTGGTGGACGACCTGGCGGCAGAGAGCAAGCCCCATCCCGGTGCCTCCCGAACGGCCCGAGACGAACGGATCGAAGATCCTCGTGCCGAGCTTCGGGTCGATGCCGTCCCCGTCGTCCTCGACGCGGATCACGACACCCGCCGCCGTTCGGTCGCCGGAGAGCTTCACGGTCACGGCGCGTTCCGCGGAAAACGCGGAATTCTCGACGAGGTTCGTCAGGACGCTCCGGAGGCCTTCCTCGTCCGCCTCGGGAAGCGTGAGGCCCGCGGCGCAGGAGACTTCGATCGTTCTTCAATTTCTCCGGGAAGGAGGCCGTCCCCCAGTCGGCGCACGCACGCAGCAGCGGCTCGACCGGGCACGGGAACGGGCGCCGCGCGCGGCGCTCGCTGCAGAGCGAGCATCTCCTCCATCATCCGGGAAAGACGAGCACCCTCTTTGCGGACGATCTCGAAGTACGGACCGAACCGCGCGTCGGCGCCGAGCTCCCCTTCGAGGGCGGCGAGCGTCGACGTGATCCCGAACAGCGGATTGCGCACTTCGTGCGCGACGCCCGCGAGCAGCTCCGCCGTCGCGGCGCGGCGTTCCGTCTCGCGGAGGCGGGACTGGACTCGGACGGACTTATTCGCGCATGCGAACAAAGGCGCGACCGAGCGCACCGATTTCGTCGTCGGCGGGACGGCGTCCTCGCCGGCGCTGTTCGGGGAACTGCGAAAAGGACCGGGCCTGCGCCTCCAGCTCCTTCAGACGGCCGTGTCAACCCCCGTCCGACCGCCCACGCGAGGAGAATGGTCAGGAGCAGGATCTCGTTCCGATGACCGCCACTCGAATTGAGAAGCTGACGAACGACGCCCGCGTCGGGAGGGGCAAGCGTGACGATTCGCCATCCGTCCTCGAGAGCAAGCGACGTCGCGACGCGCGTGACGCCTCTTCGCAGGGACGATCGAGTCGTTTCCGAGTTTCCCGAGCCGCTCCCTCGATTCTCGGACGCGAGAATTTTCGCGTCGGCGCCCGATGGATGCTCGGGCAACGTCGCGACCTTCCGGCCGAAGTAGTCGAGCACGGCGATCGTCCCCGGCTGCGTTCGCGGGACCGTGTCGTCGAGGATCTTGCGCCATCGCGCCGCGTCGCGCGCACCGCCGGCCTCGGCCCGGGCGGCGATCGCTCGAAGGCACGCCTCGCGGTCTCTTCGCTCCTCGCTTCGGAGAACTTCTCCGCCCACGTCATCGCGAGCTGGCCGAAGAGGCCGAACACGATGAACGCGATCCGCCAGGCAGCAGATCAACAATTTCTGCCAGACCGGAAACGCCGTCGTCGGAGGCGGCACGGCCCCTGCGCGAATCGCGCTGCGGCAAGGGCCGGACGGTCGCCGACTGAAGAAGGAAATACGAGACAGGATGCCGAAAAGGACTCCCGCCACGAAACCGAGCGATCTCGAGCTTCGCGGCCTCGAGAGCGGGCGCTCCCGCTCGGAATCCGAAGACCGAACCGCGCCGAAAGAAGAAGAACACCGCTGAGCGGCCATGCCCGACCGACGGCGGCGTTGCGCGGGTACGCGAGGAGGCGATCGAGAAGTTCCGTCTCCTGCATGACCGCGAGGGATGCTTCGTCGGCGAGACGGTGGACCCAGTACGCGGGCAGGAAGACGACCGGCAGCAGCGCGAGAGCGGGCAGCTGCGAGAACAGGAACGACCGGAGATAGCGCGCCTGTTCCGGTTCGAGCAGCCAGATCTGCCGGGAATTCCACAGGAAGCGAGCAGCGGCCAGAGACCCAGCGGCGGCCACCCTGGACGTCAGCCCGACCCGAAGGGAAAGCCGGCGCGGATCAAGCGGCTCCTTGCCGCTCGCAGTCAGGTCGGACGGTCCTCCGCCGCTACCGAATGCCGGCGACCGCGCGCGGCGCAGGAGCACCTCGAAGGAGGCCTTCCGAGCTCAAGTCCTCATCGACGTCAGGCCAGTGGATTCCGTACCCGGCACCGACGATCGCCAGTTTTTCCTCTGCTCGGGAGTCGCGTCCAGGAGCCGCGGGTACCAGACGAGAGGAACCGTGATCGTGCGGCCGTCGATAAGGTCGACGCTCAGAGTGTCTTCCGTGAAGTGAACGTCCCGGATCGCTTCGCCGGCTCTAGGTTCCGAAGTACTCATCACCGAGGTCATGACTCACGAAGTATATTCGATACGCGCCGCTCGAGAGTACCGTCGGCATCGCTGCAGCTTAACAAAAACGTCCTTGTCTTCAGCGATCGAAGGACTCCTCCTCGACCTTGATCTTCGCGTACAGCGTCGCCCGCGTGATGCCGAGGATCTCCGCGGCGGCGGACTTGTTGCCGCCCGTGAGCCTCAGCACCTGCGCGACGTACTCGCGCTCTTTCTGCTCGAGCGTCGGGAGCGGCCCCTGCGCGGCGTCCTGCGGAACGCCGAGAAGCCGCGTGACCTCCACGGAATCGATCGAGTCGTCGCCGGAGAGAATCGAGACGCGCTCCGCGAAATTGCGGACTTCCCGCACGTTGCCCGGCCACGAATACGCCGTGAGCATTCGCTGCGCCCCCGGCGAGAAGTTCCGCGGCGCCCGGCCGGCCTTCGTATCGAACTCGGCGAGGAACTCGCGAGCGAGGAGCGGCGCGTCGGAAGCCCGCTCCCGCAGCGGCGGGAGCCGGAGCTGCAGGACGTTCAGGCGGAAGTACAGGTCCTGCCGGAATCGCCCGGCGGCGACCTCGTCCTGCAGGTTGCGGTTGCTCGCCACGAGGACGCGGCAGTCGACTTCGCGCTCCGCGATTCCGCCGACGCGGTGGAACCGCTTCTCTTCGATCGCCTTGAGGAGGCGGGGCTGCAGCGAGAGGTCGATCTCGGCCACCTCGTCGAGAAAGAGCGTGCCCCGGTGGGCGAGCTCGAAGAGCCCCGGCTTGGCCGAAGCGGCGCCGGTGAAGGAGCCCTTCTCGTGGCCGAACAGCTCCGATTCCATGAGGTCGCGGGAGAGTCCCGCGCAATTCACGTTGACGAACGGCGCGTTCGCCCGGGGGCTCCACTGGTGGATCTGCCTCGCGAGCACGCCCTTCCCGGTGCCGCTCTCGCCCGTCAGGACGACGAGCGCGCCCGACTTCGCGACGCGCCGGGCCTGCTCGAGCAGGTCGAGAACGCTCGGGGAGCTGCCCCAGAAGAGCTCCGCGCCGGACTTCTCCACCTCCCGGCGGAGCGCGCGATTTTCGGCCTCCAGCCGGATCGAGTCGGAGATCCGCTCGAGCACCCGGAAAAGGTGCTCTGGAGCGACGGGCTTCGTGAAGAAGTTCTCCGCCCCGTTCTTGACGGCCTCGACGGCCGTCTCGATCGACCCGAAACCGGTCATCATCACGACACGCGCGTCCGGACGCGCAGAGCGGATCCGGGCGAGCCCCGAGAGGCCGTCCGAGTCCGGGAGTTTCAGATCGAGCAGCACGGCATCCGGCCGGAATCGCTCCAGCGAGGCGAGGGCCTCCGCGAGGCTCGCGGCGCCGTCGGAGAGGGCGCCGCGCTGGTCCAGGAGTTTGCGCAGCCCGAATCGAATCGAATCCTCGTCGTCGACGACCAGGACGCGCAGGCCCGCAAGTTCGGAGTCGGAAGAACGGTCGATCAGGGGTGAAATTATAGTCCTCACGCCTCCTCTCCCGCGCTTCGCTGCCACTAGGCTCGCCTCGAGGGAGAGGGTGGAGCGCCGAAGGCGCGGAGGGTGAGCGGACGGCATCGAAGCGCAGGTGCGCCTTGGGCGGGGGAGAAGACCACGTTCGGATTAGAATCGGTCCCCCATGCCTCACCCCTCTTACAAAGACCATCCGCTGTGGAAAGAAGCGATCGACCTCGTCACGGAAGCCTATGCGCTCGCCGAGAAGGCCCGGGGCGCCGCGCCCCTCGTTTCGCGCCACCTGCGCAAGGCGGCCGTCGCGGTGCCGGCGAACATCGCCGAGTCTCTCGACGTGGAACGCGGCGACAAGCGCCACGAGAGTCACCTGCGCGCGCGGGGAGCCCTCGCGGAAATCGAGCGCCAGACGCAGAAGCTGCCGGAGGAGCTCTCCGTGGAGGGCGATTTGCTGGCGGAACGGGCGAGGGGTTTGTTCTGGAAAATGGGTCGAGGGAAGAAAAGTGAGGAGTAAGTCGTGAGGAGTATCTGCGCCCAGGATCGTCGGCTCCCCCTCACCCGCGCTTCGCTTGCCCTCTCGCCCCTGCGAGGCGCCTGAGAGGGTGGAGCGCCGAAGGCGCGGAGGGTGAGGGGGCACCGGTGAAAAGCGGGAAGCTCCTCGTCGCGGGGATGATCCTCTTAATCGCGATCGGCATCGCGTTTTTCGCGTCGAGGCCGAAGCCGCAGGTCGCGCTCTCGTCGAACCCCGCGGTCAACCAGAACGCGGCGCACGTCCTGCCGGGACGGACGTACGAGCAACGGGCGAAGATCGATCCCGGCCTGACGCAGGCGCAGGTCGCCGCCGCGCTCGGCGAGCCCTCCGAGTCTTCGGAGAGCCGCGGGGACGTCGTCTCCGCCCGGTGGAACTACCTGTACAAGGACGGGAATCTCGCCGTGCGGCTCCGCGCCGGGCGCGTCACCGAGATCGAGACGACGTTCTACTGAGAATTCCGCCTCTCCCCTAGTGGGAGAGGCCGCCGCAAAGCGGCGGGTGAGGGGGCGGGCCCCCCACGCGAGCCACCCCTCACCCCGACCCTCTCCCACAAGGGGAGAGGGTGAATATGGCCCCTAGAGGTTCGCGACGAGCGCCTCCCCGAACGCGCTCGTGCCGACTTCGCGCGCGCCCTCGGTCTGGCGGGCGAGGTCGTAGGTCATGATCTTCTGCTCGAGCGTCTTCGCCATGGCGCCCTCGACCGCGACCGCCGCCTCGTGCCACCCGAGGTGGTGCAGCATCATCGCGCCCGAGAGGATCAGCGAGCCGGGGTTGATCTTGTCGAGGTTCGCATATTTCGGAGCCGTCCCGTGCGTCGCCTCGAACACGGCGAACTCGTCCGATTCGTTGGAGCCGGGCGCCATTCCGAGGCCGCCGACCTGCGCGGCGAGCGCGTCGGAAAGGTAGTCGCCGTTGAGGTTCGTCGTCGCGAGCACCGAGTACTCGGCGGGCCGCAGGAGCGACTGCTGGAACATCGAGTCGGCGATCCGGTCCTTGACGACGAGCCGGCCCTCGGCCGCGGCGCCGTTTGAAATCTCCTCTTCCGTGATCGTCCGGTCGCCGAATTCCTCGCGCGCGACCTCGTAGCCCCAGTCGCGGAACGCTCCCTCGGTGAACTTCATGATGTTTCCCTTGTGGACGAGCGTGACCGACGGCCGCTTCTGGTCGATCGCGAACTGAATCGCCTTCCGGACGAGCCGCTTGCTGCCGAACTCGGACATCGGCTTGATTCCGATCGCCGAGCCGGCGCGAACGTTCTTTCCGAGCTCCGCGAGGAGCGCCGCGACTGCGCTCCGCTTCGGGCGAACCGGCCGGCCATTCGATTCCCGCGTAGACGTCCTCGGTGTTCTCGCGGAAGATCACGATGTCGACGTCCTGCGGCCGTTTGACGGGAGACGGAACGTTCTGGAACCAGCGCACGGGCCGCACGCAGGCGTAGAGGTCGAGGATCTGCCGGAGCGCGACGTTGAGCGAACGGATTCCCCCTCCGATCGGCGTCGTCAGCGGCCCCTTGATCGCGACGCGAAAATGCTTGATCGCGTCGACGGACTCCGCCGGAAGCCATTCGTCGAATTTCTCCTTCGCGACTCCGCCCGCGTAGATCTCGAACCAGGAGATCCGGCGCTTTCCGCCGAAGGATTTCGCGACCGCGGCGTCGAGCACCCGCTGCGTCGCCTTCCAGATGTCGGGGCCCACGCCGTCGCCCCGCAGAAACGGAACGACCGGGTCGGCGGGGACCTGGATTTTTCCTTTTTCGTATCCGATCCGGCTGCCGGCCGGGGCCTGCCCGAAGCGACCGAAATCCATCTGCCTGCCTCCAATTCGCGTCGAAAAAAACATTATCATGGGCACCGTGACCCGGCCTGAAACGAAAGCATCAAAGGCTCCGCTCGTCGGAATCGTCATGGGGAGCAAGTCCGACTGGGAGACGATGCGGGCGGCCGACGACATCCTCACGCAGCTCGGCGTCGCCCACGAAGTGCCGGGTCGTCTCGGCGCACCGCACGCCGAAATGGATGGCGGAGTACGCCTCGACCGCCGAGTCGCGCGGCCTCGAGCGTGATCATCGCCGGCGCGGGCGGCGCCGCGCACCTGCCCGGCATGATCGCGTCTCAGACCGCGCTGCCGGTGCTCGGCGTGCCGGTGGAGAGCCACGCGCTGCACGGCCTCGATTCGCTCCTCTCGATCGTGCAGATGCCGGGCGGCGTGCCGGTCGCGCACGCTTCGCCATCGGCAAGGCGGGCGCGACCAACGCGGCGCTCTCGCCGTTCCGTCCTGGCCGCGGACGCGCCGAAGCTGCGAGAAGAAGCTCGCCGCTTCCGGGACGCCCAGACGCGCCGGGTCCGGAAGGAGAGGCTCTGAACCCCTATCCTTCCCGGCGCCACGCTCGGCGTGCTCGGCAGCGGCCAGCTCGGCCGCATGTTCGCGATCGCCGCGCGGCGGATGGGCTATCGCGTCCACACGTTTTCCCCCGAAGGAGACACGCCGACCGGCCAGGTCGCCGACGTCGAGGTCGACCGCGTCGTACGACGACCTCGACGCGCGTGCGCGCGTTCGCCCGCGACGTCGACGTCGTCACCTTCGAGTTCGAGAACGTGCCGGGCGCCGCCGCGCGCGCGGCGGAAGCGATCGCGCCGGTGCGGCCCTGCCCGGCCGTGCTGCACACCGCGCAGCACCGCGCTGCGCGAGAAGACGTTCCTTCGCCGAGCGCGGCTTTCCCGTCCCGGACTTCGACGCGTCGCGACGCTCGAGGAGCTCTGCGACGCCGTGGCCGCGCATCGGCACGCCGGCATGCTCAAGACCGCCGCCTCCGGCTACGACGGCAAGGGCCAGCGCGAGATCGCCACGACCGGCCGATGCCGCGCACGCGTGGGACCGCGCTCGGCGAACCGAAGCGATCCTCGAGGCATTCGTCGACTTCGAGAAGGAGATCTCGGTGGTCGCGCGCCCGCGGCTCGACGGGAGGGTCGGCGCATTTCGGCCGATCGAGAACCGGCACCGCGACCACATCCTCGACGTGCTCGATGGCGCCGGCCAACGTCGCGCCGGCGCTCGCGGCGCAGGCCGTCGAGATCGCGCGAGGCGGTCCTCGAGCTCGCTGCGGTCGTCGGCGTGCTGTGCGTCGAGTTCTTCGTCACCACGCGACGGGCGAGCTGCTCGTCAACGAGCTCGCGCCGCGGCCGCACAACTCCGGGCATCTCACCGTTCGACGCCGTGCGTGACCAGCCAGTTCGAGCAGCAGCTGCGCGCGATCTGCGGGCTGCCGCTCGGCTCGACCGAGCTCCTCGAGCCGCCGCGGCGATGGCCAATCTGCTCGGCGATCTGTGGGCCGAGGGCGAGCCCAACTGGGGCCGCGGTGCTCGCGTCCCGGAATTCAAGCTGCACCTGTACGGAAAGACGGAGGCCCGCCCGGGCCGCAAGATGGGCCACCTGACGGCACTCGCCCCTTCCGCCGGCGAAGCGCGCCGGGCCGTCCTGGAGGCGCGGGCCGCGCTGACGCCCGCGGCGGTGCGAACATGACCGAGCGCCGCGAACCCTCGATCCGCGTGGTCCTGATGCCGAAGGACACGAATGCCCACGGCACGATCTTCGGCGGCGTCATTCTTTCTTACATCGACCAGGCGGGGGCCGTCGAGGCGAAGCAGCACGGCGCGGACCAGATCGTGACGATCGCCATGCGCGAGGTGGTGTTCCACGAGCCCGTCTACGTCGGCGACCTCGTTTCTTTCTACACGCGGCTGATCCGGCTCGGGAACACGTCCATCACGGTCGCGGTCGAGGTCGTCGCGACGCGCGGGGACGACGTGTCCCGGCACGTCAAAGTCACCGAGGCCGAAGTGACGTTCGTGAACCTGGGCCCGGACCGCAAGCCGAAGCCGATCCCGCAGAACAAGTAGGCCGAATCACCGTGCACTCGAGCGGTCCGCTCGCAACACCTTCTCGTCGCGGGCGCGAAACTCGCCGTGTTTTGATGGCCTCGCCATCCGCGGTTCCCGACTGCGGCTCGGCCATATCCGGTCGCTCAGACAACGACGCCCGACTCCTCGAAGGGTCGCTCGCGGACCTCGAGTCCTGCGGGTGGCGCGGGGGGAGACCCCTTTGCCGCTCGCGGCGCGAAGTCGTAGCAAAGTCCTCAAACCCGCAGCGAGCGGAAAAGCGGGTCGAGCCCCGTGACAGGACCCGCTCCCTGGTGGCCTGCCCGGCTCTCTACAGCTTCGCGGCCATCTCCGGCGAGAGGAGGTAGATCAGCTTTCCCGGCGGAGAGGCGTGCGAGCCCGCGAACTTGATCCGGGCCAGCGAGGCTTTCCGCATCGGGATCGAGCCTCCGTCGCGCCCGGAAACGCACAACGACAAGAGCTCGCCCAGGTGAGGCTGATGGCCGACGAGCAGCACGTCCCCCGGCTGCCGGCCCGAGATTTCGTCGAGCACGCGGGCGACGGGCGCCTCGGACAGGAGCGAGGAGGTTTCCCGAATCTCCGCGTTCGGAAATTCCTTCGCGGCGAAGGACGCGGTTTCCGCGGCCCGCGCCATCGGGCTGTGCCAGATCGCCTCGATCTTTTCGAGGCGGGCGAGCAGCGCCGCAACGGCCTTCGCCGAATCCCTGCCCTTTCGCGTCAGCACACGGTCTTCGTCCTTGCCCGACGAAGACCGGTCTTCGGCTTCGGCATGGCGGAACAGGAAGAGGTTCACGGCGCGCCGCCTCAGTTGGGCGGCGGAGGCGGAGTCTCCTCGTGCACGCTCGGGACGTACGGGATGTGGTTGTCGTCGGGCGGCGACGTCGGCGAGTTCGCGGCCGGGGCCGCATAGCCCTGGACGCGGAGTGTACGTCGGCGGCGCGGGCGCTGCGGCGGGAGGCGCGGCCGGCGCGGGCGCGGGCGCCGTCGCAGCGGCCTCCGCCGAATGCTTCGCCATGACCGACGCGGCTTCTCCCGACTTCTCCGCCTTCGCCGTCGTGACGGCCGAAGACCACTTCGGCACGAAGCGAAGCGAGGCCGCCCGCGCGGGCATCGCGAGGGTCGCGGTGAACGTCGTGACGGAGCCGGCTTCGAGAGTTCCCGCGGCGACGTTCGCGCTCGTCGAGGCGAGCGTCTTGCCCTTGTCGTCTTTTCCCATCACGAGCATCGAGATCCCGTCCGCCGAAGCGGAGCCGGCATTTCGCAAATTTCCCTTGACCGACAGCGAACCGTTCTCCGCCTTCTGTTCCCAATCGACGACCTCGACGCGGGCGTCTCCGTCGCCGGCTTCCTTCGTCCCCTCGTCCGCCGCGACGTACGGATGCGAGACCTCGTCGTCGCCGACCTTGAGCCGGGCTTTCGGCGCGTTCTTCTGGGCGCGCGCCGCGTCCGCGGGGGAAACGACCGGCTCCGCGGCATCGTCGCTCTTCTTCGCGACGCTGCGGGCGCGCGCGGCCTGCGTCGCGGCGCGGTCGATTTCCGCCGCGGCGACCGAGAGAACGGTGCCGTCCTTCAACGTCAAGACGGCCTGCGAGCCGCGAACGACGTACGGTTTCGAAAGCTCGAGAGTCTTGCCGCCCCGCAGGACGATGAGCTCGGAAGCCGTGGCGGCCGAGCCGACGGCGAGAAGAGCTGCGATGCCGAGCGCGAAGATCCGGATCGAAAGGACTCTGGTCATGGTTACCCCCGGTCAAAAATTTTACACCCGTTTCCATGCGATACTCTCCCGCGATGCTCAACCGGCTGCGGAGCACCCTGTCGGCCGAAGATCGACTCCTGCTGGACCGCGTCCGAGAAAAACAGTGGAAATCCTCCGCCGAGCGGGACGACCTGCTTCGCCAGGTCTCCGCGGTGAAGGGCCTCTCCTCCGACGACATCTCGGGTCTCCTGATCGAAGCCGACCCCGCCGTCCGGTCGGCCGGGCTCGCGATTCTCGAGTCGCTGCCGAAGGACTCGGCCGGCGCGTCTCTCCTGTTCACGCTCACGAAGCAGCCGGAGGCGGCCCAGAAGAAGACTTTCGAGATGTACGTCGCGACGGCGGGAGGCGAGATCACGCCCGACCGCTTCGCCGAGCTCGTCGCGGATCGTCGGCCCCAGGTCGTGACGGCCGCGATCGATTGGGTCCACGAGCACCCGAATCCGAAATACCTGGCCATGCTTTCGCTGCCGCTCTCCTCGGGGGCGCAGATTCCGCTTCGCCGAAAAGCCCTCCAGGTGATCGAACAAATCGGCACGCCGCTCGCGGCGAAGACCGCCGCGGTGGCCGCCGAGGACGAGGACGAAGAGGTCCGGTTCCGCGCGATCGGGCTCGTCGCGAAATTCGCCGGCGAGGAGTTTCTGCCGCTCCTCCTGAAAGCCGCCGCAGACCCCTCGGCGCGCATCCAGCAGATCGCGGCCCAGGGGGCCCGTCCGCTGCTCTCGAGCGGCAGCTCGTCCTGGCCGACGCACGTGATCCCCCTGCTCGCGGACACGAACGCCCGCGTGCGCGAAAACGCGATCCAGCTGCTCAAGCCGCAGGACCCGGCCTTGATCGCCGCCGCTTTCGCCGCGTCGTTCTCGAACGTTTTTGGCCCTCTCCGCGAGCGGGGCATCGTCGCCTTCCAGGGCCTCGGAGACCGCTTTCTCCTCGCGCTCGCGGCGATCGCCGACGATCCTCACGCGGACAGGGCTGTCGCCGCCTTCGCCGCGACCCTCGCCGTCTCCGTCCGGTCGGAGAAAATCGTCCCGCTCTGCATCCGCCTCCTGAAAGAGCACGACTGGTGGCTGCGGCACCGGGCGTCCGAGGCGCTCTCGGAAATCAAGGACGAGCGCGGACTGGCGCCGCTGATCGAGATGCTCGGCGATCGGGAGTCGGACCTGACGGCCGCGGCGGCCCTCGGGTCCTGGGGCACGCCGAAGGCGCTCCCCGGCCTGCTCGAAGCGTACAAGAAGGGCGCGATCGACCTTCGGCTCGAAATTCTCGAAGCGTTCTCGAAGATCCCGGACGCCCGCGTGCCGGCGCTGCTCCAGAACATCGTCGGCGTCGATCCCGAGCCCGTCGTTCGGGAAAAGGCGGCCAAGCTTCTCCGGGTGCGCCAGGGACTGGGCGGCGAGGGCGACGACGCGCCGGCGGCCCAGAAGCCGTCTCCCGTGGATTTCCGGAGCCTTCCGGAGATCGGCCTCGCCGACCTCCTTCGGCACGCGCGCGCCGTGGACGCATCGGACCTGCATTTCGCCGTCAACGCGATTCCCCACCTGCGGATTCGCGGGGAAATGACGCCGCTGCCGATCGCTCCGTTGACCGAGGAAGCGACCGAGCGGATGATCTTTCCCATCCTCTCCGACGCGCAGCGCGCCCAGCTGATCGAGGAGAGGAGCTTCGATTTCTGCTATAAGGCGGGTCCGCTGGGCCGGTTCCGCACGAATTTCTTCTTTCAGCGAAAGGGCCTCGACGCGGTCTTCCGCCTCATCCCGACGCACGTCCCGACGGTCGAAGACCTCGGGCTTCCCGAATCGCTCTGGGAGCTGACCGAATACTCGCAGGGCCTCGTGCTCGTGACGGGCCCTTCGGGCTGCGGAAAGACGACGACCCTCGCGGCCTTCATCGACCGGATCAACCGGAAGGAGGCCTCCCACATCATCACGGTCGAAGACCCGATCGAGTACGTCCATCTCAACCGCGTGTCGCTCGTCAACCAGAGGGAAGTCGGGACCCACACCGAGTCGTTCGCGAAGGCGCTTCGCCAGTCGCTGCGCGAAGACCCCGACGTGATCATGGTCGGAGAGATGCGGGACCTCGAGACGATCTCGCTCGCGATCACCGCGTCGGAAACGGGGCACCTCGTCTTCGGAACGCTGCACACCGCGACCGCGGCGGGCACGATCGACCGCGTGATCGACGCCTTCCCCGCCGGCCAGCAGGGTCATGTCCGCCAGATGCTCGCGGATTCTCTCAAGGGCGTGATCGCGCAGACGCTTCTTCCCCGCCGCGACGGCAGGGGCCGCGTCGCCGCCTTCGAGATCCTTCGCAACACCCCGAACCTCGCCGGCCTGATCCGCGAGGCGAAGGGCCATCAGATTCCGTCCGCGATCCAGACGGGATCCGCCTCGGGAATGCAGACCCTGGACGCCGCGATGTTGAAGCTCGTGCAGGACGGAATCGCGGACCCCCGCGCGGCGTACGACCGCGCGAGCCGCAAGGAAGCGTTCGAGCCGTTCCTGGGACCGGAGGCCGTCGGGTGAGCGACCGAAACGTCAACCAGATCGACCGTTTCCTGTCGATTCTCGTCAAGCGGGGCGGCTCCGACCTGCACATGCCGGTGGGCTCGCCCCCGATCATCCGCATCGAAGGGGAAATGGACCGCATCCGCTATCGAAACCTCGGCGAGGGAGATTTTTACAACATGCTCTCGGCGATCACGCCTCCCGAGCTCTGGGAGAGATTTCAGGCGACGGGCGACGTCGATTTCGCTTACCAGATGGGCAACGAAGCCCGTTTCCGCGCGAACCTCTTCAAACAGGAACACGGCTCCGCCGCGCTCTTCCGGCTGATTCCGCCGAAAGTTCCAACGGTCGAAGAGCTCGGACTTCCTCCCGCGATCGCGAATCTCGCTTTCAATTCGCGGGGACTCGTTCTCGTCACCGGACCGACGGGCTCGGGAAAGTCGACGACCCTCGCGGCGATCCTCGACCGGATGAACAAGAAGCTCAATCGCCACATCGTGACGATCGAAGACCCCGTCGAGTTCGTCTACGTCAACGACAAGGCGGTCTTCACCCAGCGGGAGATCGGTTCCGACGTCTCCGATTTCGCGAGCGGCGTGAAGGCCGCGCTGCGGGAAGACCCCGACGCGCTGCTCGTCGGCGAGATGCGCGACCTCGAGACGATCCGGATGGCGCTGACGGCCGCCGAAACCGGCCTGCTCGTCTTCGCCACCCTGCACACGAACTCCGCGGCGAAAGTCATCGACCGCGTCATCAACGCCTTTCCGAACGAGGAGCAGGATCAGATCCGGGTCGTCCTCTCGGAATCCCTCAAGGCCGTCATCGCCCAGCAGCTCCTGAGGAAGACGGGCGGCGGCAGGATCGCGGCATTCGAGGTACTGCTCGGGTCTTCCGCCCTCTCGAACTCGATCCGAGAGGGCAAGACCTCGCTCATCAACGCCCAGATTCAGACGGGCCGGAGCCGCGGGATGATCTCGATGGACCAGTCGCTCCAGGAGCTCGTCAGGGCCGGATTCGTGACGCACGAACAGGCGCTCGAACGCGCGCTCGACAAGGAGACGTTCAAGGCCTTCCTGACGGGCGTCAAGACGCGCTCTCCCGCCGCTGTTCCGCCGACCGCCTAGCGCGGGCGGAGCCGCCGGATTCCTTCCGCCCCGAAATCCTCGGCGAAATGGTGGGACTCCAGGAACGCCGGGAGCAGCCGGCCCGGCGTCTCGAGCGGAGTCCCGCTCCCCCTCAAAACGATCGTCTCGGGATGGTCGCGCAGGATTCGCACCTGTTCTTCCTCGAGGCCGCCGACGAGGTAGTGCACCCAGAGGTCGGGATTGGAGTACAGCCCTCCCGGAGGAACGCGCCGGGAGCGGATGAAAAGATTCTGATCGACGCCGTAAAGAAAGAGCGGCGCAGAAGGCAACCCGGCGAGCCGCGCGAGCGCGTCGTCGTCCTCCTTCGAGCTCCAGAAGCTCATTTCTCCCGCCGACGTGTCGGTCGCGAGAAACGCGCCGTTCAGCACGATCGAAAGGCCGACGGCGATCGCGGGCGCCAGTTGTGGGAGGCTCGAAGCCGCCCGCGAGCTTCGGTCCCTCTGAGCCTTCCACTCCCCGAGGGAAAGCGGACTGCGGCGCGAGGGTCGAGGACGGATTAGGCGAACCCGGGCCTTCCGGAGCACATAGCCTCCCCTGCAGCCACCGCGAGGAGCGGGACGGCCGCGACGAGATGAACCATCTCGAAATGCGGAAACGCGAGCAGCGCGAAGCCGGCGGCCAGACCCGCGAGGAGAAGTGCGCCGTCGCGATCGCCGCTGCGCCGGAACGCGAGCGCGATCAAGGCGGCGAGCGGAAGGATGCCGGCCAGAACGATTTCCGCCTGCTCGGGCTGAATTCCCAGCAGACGTCCGCCCCCGGTAGAAGAGGATCGGCACCCCGAGCGTCCAGCGCAGGAAGTCGCGCCCGGCTCCAGCCGCCAGAAAGAACAGGAAGAAGGCGGACGGAATCGCGGCGGCCCGCATCACGAACGACGCGAGAAGGCGGCGTCTCCGGAACGCGACCCACGCGGAGGCGAAGAGAAACGCGAAGAGGGCCGGCTGCTTGATCGAGAGCGCGGCACCGAACATCCAGCCGGCAAAACGAATGTCCCGCGTCCTCTCCCCGGAGGAGCGCCGAAAAAATCGGAATGGCGAGGGCGGCCAGGAAAACTTCCGGATAGATCGCGTTCCCGTCCCAGGCGAAGTACAGGAGCACGAACAGAAGCCCCGCGCATCCGTGGGCCAGGGCGCTCCATCCGCGGGCTCTGGCCGTGCCGGCGCAGAGCGAAAAGGACCGCGGCGACGGGAAGGAGGCCGAGAAGCCGAAGACTTCCGCCGGTGAACCCGATCGTCCGGGAAACGCCGGCGAGAAACGCGATCGAAAGGGGCGAGTGGACGACTTTGATGTCGCGGTACAGCAACCAGCCCCGCCCGCACAGGTACGAGGGAACGAGGACCTCGGGCCAGGCCCGGAATCGGATTCGAAGGCTCAGGACGGACGCGACCGCGAAGAAGAAGATCGAAAACGCCCACTCCGGCGATCCGCTCGCGCCTCGGGCGGGCCCTCACACGATGAATCCCCGGTACCACTCCCAGACCGGCCGCGCCCAGAAATACGCCGCGATTCCGGCGAGGCCGAGAAAGACGCCAAACGGCAATCGCGTTTTCCAGTCGCCGCCCCGAAACATCATCGCGACTCCCACGACGCTTCCCGAGAGCGAGGCGAACAGGACGGTGAAGAGAACGCCCGCCGGACCCGTGAACGCCCCGATCGCTCCGAGCATCTTCACGTCGCCCAGGCCCATGCCCTCGCGACGGGTCAGCTTTTCGTACGCGAACGCGACCGCCCAGAGAACGCCCGCTCCCGCCGCGAGCCCGAGCACGGACGAGCGCCACGGGAGCCTCCCCGAAAAGAAGGAAAACGCGACGCCGGCCGCCGCCAGCGGGAAGGGTGATCGCATCCGGAAGAATCTGGAAGTCGAAATCGATGAAGATGAGCACGAGACAGGCGGAAAAGAAAACGGCCGCCGCCGCGAAATCGACGCCCGACGCCGCGTTCCGCGCCGCGAACGTCCAGAGAATCGCGTTCGCGAGCTCGATCGCCGGGTACCTCGCGGAAATCGGCGCGCGGCAATCGCGGCACTTTCCGGCGAGCAGGGCCCACGACAGAACCGGAACGTTGTCCCGCGCCCGGATCGGAGCGCCGCAGGCGGGACACCGCGAACCGGGAAAGACGATCGACCTCCCCCGCGGGATCCGGTGAATGCACACGTTCAGGAAGCTCCCCACGAGCAGGCCCGAGATCGCCGCGAAGAGGACGAAAATCGGGCTCATCGGGATTCCGTCGTCGCGCTCGCGAAACGACGCCGACCGACGAGGACGAGGAGCACGAGCCCGGAGCAGGCCGCCCCGGCGTAGAACGGCCACGGCCGATACACCCAGAGGACCCTGTGGTCGCCCCCGGGGACGAGCACGGCGGAAAAGACTCCGTTCGCCTTTTCGATCTCCGTCGGTCGCCCGTCGATCGACGCGCGCCACCACGGATCCCACGACATCGGGAGATAGAGCCAGGCGTCGCGCGACAGCGTGACGGAATACTCGATGCGTTCGGGAGTCCGGGCGAGCGTCGAGGCGAGCGCGACGTTGCCCGGCGGGAGCCGCGCTCCGGCTTCGATGGACAGGCGGCGGCCCGAGCTCACGGTGAGCACGCGGCGGAAATCGACGCCGCCGGAGGCGATTTCCTTCAAGGCGGCGAGCGAGTCGCCTTCGGCCCGGTCTCGAAAGAAAAACGTCGCTCCGGCCAGCGGGTCGGGAACCAGAACGCGGGCCATCTTCTCCCCGCGCGGAAAGCGGACTTCGCCGCAGCCGGAGATCGCCGCCAGCGGCAGGAAGTCCTTCAGGCCCGTCAAGGACTGCATGAAGACCTGCTGCGAGCGGTTCGGCAGGGCGGCCGCCGTTCGCGCCTTCGCGATGCCGAAGGGAAGGTTCGAGTATCCGGACAGGGAATCGACCTGCCGGCGCACCCTTCCCGTTTCGTCCGGCAGGGCGCGGCTGGCCCATCCCGAAAGAATCTCGTCCTCCGACGTCAGGACCTTTCCGCGCGGGGGCAGCGGCTTTCCGAGAAGAGCCGCGAGATCCGCCGTTCGCGACAACGGCAGCGCCGAAGCGGCGAGATGCGCGGCTGCGAACAGCGACGCGATCGCCGCGAAAAATCCTCTCCGCGCCGGAGAACGGTCCCAGGCGACGAGCGCGAGACCGATGCCGAGCCCCGCGACCGTCGCGCGCCCGGCGGGATCCGGGCCCGCGAGAAAAATCCCCAGTCCGGCCGAGGCGAGCGCGAGAACACCGGCGAAGACTCTCGTCCGGCCGGAAATCGCGAACCGAAGACCCTCGAGCCCTTCCGCCGCGAGAAGCGCGACAACGAACAGGGTCAGCGCGAAGAGTTTCGACGGGTACCGGAACGGGCCTTCCAGCGGCAGCATCGCGGCCCCGAGGGCTCCGGCGGCGAGGGCCGCCCAGACACGCCGTTCCCGCGTTCGCTCCGGCAGCGCGAACGCCGCCAGGCCGAGCAGCGCGATCGGCAGAGAAACGTAGATCGTCTGGAGGTACCCGGCTCCCGCGGGCAGCCAGGGCCAATTCGAAAGCGACGGGGCGGTCACGCTCCCCGCGACCTGTCGAATCGTCATCTGGCCGGGCCACACCGACGATCGGCGCCGCGCGTGAACGAGGGTATCCAGAACGGGAAGAACCTGGACGGCGGCGAGAACGGCGCCGGACCCCGCGGCCCATGCGAAGAGCCCCCAGCGGCGCCGGCGCACCCGGCCGGTCTCGAGCTGCTCGACGGTCTTCGCGCTTCCATTCGAACAGAAAGATCACGGCCGAAAGAACCAGACCGAACAGGGCCATCTCGGGGCTTCCCGCGAGCACGGCGGCCGCGAGGGAAAACGCGAAAGCCGCGCGCTGCCGGCGGGTCGTCAGGCCCAGTTGCGCCGCCCAGGCCATCGCCGGGATCCACGCGAACCCCGCGAAGTGATTCCAAAGAGCGGACATCGAGACGGCGCCCCCGGACAGGGCGTAGACCGCGCTTCCCAGGACTGCCGACGGCCGACTCAGGGCGCGGGCCCGAAGGAACCCGAGAAAGCAGAGATCCGCGACGAGGAAATGAAAGAGCAGAAAGGCTCCCGTGGCAACGGCCGCGTTCCGCGCGAGAAACAGCCAGGCGGGCGGATAGAAGATCTCGTTCTGGCCGTCTCCGATCCACGACTCGCCGTTGCCGGAAAGCGGATTCCAGAGCGGGAGCGAACCCGCGCGCAAGCGCGCCGCCGTGTAGACGTGCGAGGGAAAGAAAAAGTCGCTCTGATCCCGAAACGTCGGCACCCGGTCGCGGCGGAACGCGCCCCAGACGAAGCACAGAGCGAGAAGCGCCGGCGCGAGCGAGGCCGCTGCCCCCAACGACCATTTCCGGGAAGGTTGCACGAACGGATTCTAAGGTCGAACCATCCTATACTCGCCGGGAATGTTCGCGAGGACGGTCGTCCGGAGGTTTCTCTTCCACGCGGCCGTCTTCCTCGTCGCGTGGCCGCTCGCCTCGACGGTCGCCGCGACTCTCGACTTGAAATCCCAGCCGATGACGTCGCGGCTGCCGTGGCTCGCCACTTTCGGCATGCTGTGCCGGGCGCAACCGCTCCTCCTGAGCGAGTGGCTTTTCGTCGGGTTTCTCGGTGCGATCGCGTCGACGGCTCTGTTCTCCGTTCTGTCGTGGCGCCCGGAGCCGGACACGCCCGCGCTCGTGACCAGCATGGAGCCGGTTCTCCTGATGGCGGCTGCCGTCGCCGGCGTCGCGACCGAGTTTCCCGCCGTTCTCGCGCACCCGTTTCTTCGGAGCCTTCGGCCCGTCCCGGTTCGGCTGGCCATCGCGATCCTCGTCGTGCTGTCGGCGGCGCTGTTCGCGCTCCTGGGCGCACGACTCGCCGGGCCGCGAAGGAGTGTCGTCTGGCTCGTGGCCGGCCTGTCGACCGTCGCCCTCGCCGCCGCTCTTTCGCGGACACCGGCCGGCCGGCGGTCCGGAAATCCCGCCCGGCAATCGATTGCCTTGCTGGGCATCGACTCGCTTTCGCAGAGCGACGATCTCGGGCCGATGCGCCGCCTCGCGGGAGATCACGGGGGAAGCTTCTTCACGAGCGCGGTGACGACCGGAGTCGTGACGAATGCCGTCTGGGGCTCCGTCCTTCAGCATCGACCCATTCGCGAAACCGGGACGTGGACGATTTTTCTGACGGCAGACTGGAGATCCGTGCCCTACAACCTCGTCCGGGAGGCTCATCGCGCCGGCTGGACGACAGTCTCGTACTTCTCAGACCAGTTCACGTCCTATATCGGGGACGACGCCGGCTTCGACGTCGACCGAAGCGGGCCAAAGGGCTGGCTTCAGCTCGCGACCACGACACTCAAACAGAACAGCGTTTTTCTCGCCGCCGCTCTCCCGCGGCTTCCGGAGCTCCCCGGCGCCCGCACGCCCCGGAACCAGTCGGGAACGTTCGCGTTCGACGTCGACGCCGAGCTCGACGATTTCTTCCGCTGCCCGGCGGCGGCCGGAAAATGCTTTTCCGCGGGGCACCTCGATTACCTCCACCAGCCGCTCTACCCCCGGTTCGACGAGCTGACGCCCGCGCAGCGCGGGATCGTTCTCGCGTCGCCCGTCAGCGCGGTCGAAGACCTGAGCTTCGACTGGCGTTATCCGGCGATCGAGGGCGACGCGCTCGGCCTGTACGGATGGAAGGTGCGACACGTTCAGGAGGTCGTCCGGCGCGCCGTCGAGCGCTCCCGATTCCTCGCGCCGGGCGCCGGCAACCGGCTCGTCGTCTTTTCGGATCATGGAAGCCGAAAAGATCTGACCGCGCAGAATCTCGGCAACCCGATGTATTGGAACGTCCTGCTCGCGACATTCGGCTCGCCCGCGCGGGAACCGGCCCTGCCGATCTCGCTCCTCGAGATTCCCCGGCTCCTCGGGTTCCCGGATGCGACACGTCCCCTGCCGGATTCGCCGGCCGTCGACTACGCCGACGTGGACGAAAAAGACGTCCCGATGCTGACGCCCTACTTCTCCAGCGACGGGCGCATCTTCCTCAGCCCGAGCGCGCTTGCCCGGATCCGGCCGCGAATGGAGACGTTTCGGCCCTACTAGTTCTGTCTAGTTCTGTGGTCCGTCCGGGTACTGCACGAAGCTTCCGTTCGAATAGATGATGTCGTTGTTGAAATTCGTCGTCGTGCCGCACCTGATGGAGGACGGGTCTCCGTCGGAAATTCCGTCCCGTCCGAACGAGCTGATGTTGTACTCGAAACTCTGATTGTCGACCCCGTAGTGCAGGAAATTTCTCCAACCGTCGGTGAACGGCGGCTGGATGTACGTGGGCCGAAGAAAAGTGAACGAGTCCGAGCTCAGGGTCACGTTCGCGGAGGGAACGGTCGACGGACACGCCGCCGTCGGGTACGTGCTGTTGTCCGCGTTGTACGTCTCGACCGCGGTCGCGAGCGTGCGAATGTCCGCCATTGTGCGCTTCTGCTTGCCCCTCTGAAGCGCGTTCAGCAGATTCGGAATCGCGATCGCCGCGAGAATCCCGATGATCGCAATGACAACCAGGAGCTCGATCAGTGTGAAGCCTCTTGCGAGGCGATTTCGCCCAAGAGCCATGATTCTCCTCCTCCCTAAGACCAACATTCCGACATCCCGGGAGAATCATTCTGCAATCCATGGACCAAGAATCTGAATCCAAGTATCTGCAAAACAATGAGTTCCAGCACGCAGAAAACGGGGAACTGACAAGTCTTTGCAGTCGAGGACAGAGACGGCACTTTGAAGACGAATCGGACAAAAAAAAGGCCGGCCTCTCGGCCGGCCCCTTTCAAGCTCGTCGCAGATCAGTGCTGGGGACCGTCCGGATACGCGATGAACGTGCCGTTGGAGTAGACGATGTCCGCGTTGAAGTCCGTCGTCGTTCCGCAATTCGACCCGTCGGAGGACGGCGCCGAAGGGCCCGCCGCTCCGTCCCGGCCCTGGACTCGATCGTGTACGACTGGCCAAGGGCGCGGCCGCGCCGTACAGAAGGGGCTTCTGCCAGCCGTCCTGGAACGGGGGCTGAGCAATGTAGGTCGGCTTCAAAAGCGTGAACGATCCGGACTCGACGGCCGTTGCGGCAGCGGGAACGTCGGGCAGGTCGTCGCCGTCGGGTACTGGTTGTTGTCGACGTTGTACGACTCGATCGCGATCGCCAGATTTCGAATGTCTGACATCGTGCGCTTCTGCTTGCCGCGCTGAAGAGCGTTGAGAAGATTCGGGATCGCAATGGCGGCCAGAATGCCGATGATCGCGATCACGATGAGCAGCTCGATCAGCGTAAATCCAGCTGCTCTCTTTCGAAGACGGTTCAAATTCATACTTCCTCCTTACGAAGCTACCTCTGCATTAGCAAGTTCCAGACCATCTCAAAACGAAAAAGCACGTTGTTTTTCAATCAGTTACAGCATCGAAAGTGAACCTGGCGACGATTTTTGTCAACGACTCGACGGCCGAGGTCGATTTTCTGTCAATTCCTGCGCCTCCTCGAAAAGCACTTCTCGCATGACGTTCAGACCTCTCGTGTAGAACGGCAGAAAGATCCGCTCGTCGTTTCCGTGACGCCTCGCCGCATCGAGCGGATCGATCTGAAACGGCGTGAATCCGTAAGCCGCGACGCCCCGCTTTCGAAATTCGACGGAAGTCGTCCCGGAAAAAGAGTTCACGAGCGGGATCATCGGCAGCCCGGGGGAGACGGCCTCGAGGACCCGTCGGATCGCCTCCGTGTCCGGGGTCGGATAGGGGGAGGCGATCCCGGCCGGTCCGCACAGCGCGAGGCTCACGCGAGCACCGCGCGTTTCGAATCCGCTCGATGAGCCGGTCGAAATACGGTTTCGGGTCGACGCCGAGCGGGAGCGAGACCATCGCGACGCTGCCAAACTTGTAGCCGCCGGAAAACTCCGGCAGAAGTTTCGCTTCGAACGGGGGCTGTTGCCACGCCCCGCCCGTCACGAGGCTCAGGTTCTGGTACGGAATCCATTTCGCGACTTCCGGCAGCTTCAGCAGCTCCGGGTGCCGAAACGCGTTCGCGAAGAACGGCGGCCGAAACTCCGACACCGCGTCGAAATACATGTTGAGCGCCGGCGCCGGCGGCACGTAAAGGCCGAGGCTCTCGAACGCCGGCTCGGGCCGGAGCGCCGCCGGGTCATCGGCCCCGAGGATCGCGTACGCCATCCCTCCCTGCGCGATCTCGATTCCGACGTAGCGCGGCGTGCCGGCGACGACTTCTTCGTAGCCCTCCTTCGTTCAGGACCAGCTCGACGCCCGAGAGAACGTCCGGCCGGTGCTCGTAGATCCAGGAAACACCGTCGGTGCCGCCGAGCTCCTCTCCGCACTCCGCGAGGAAGATGACGTCCCGACCGGGCACGAGGCCGGAGCGGAAGAGATCCCTGTAGGCGAGGAGCTGCGAGATCGCGATCGACTTCATGTCGTACGACCCGCGGCCATAGAGGTAGCTTTTCTCGATCGTTCCCCCGAACGGCGGCTTCGTCCAGAGCGACGAAGCCACGGGAACGACGTCGATGTGGTTGAGGAGAAGAATCGCCCTTCCCTCCGAGCGGCCCCGGATCCGCGAGTACAGATTGCAGCGATCCTTTTCGGGACAGATCAATTCCGAGGGAATGCCCTCGCAGTCGAGAAATGCCTTGAGAAATTCCGCTCCCGGCCTCTCGCGCCCCGGCGGGTTCCTCGTGTCGACGCGAACATAATCCCGCAGCAACCGAATCGATTCCTCCTCGAGCCAGCGAGCGGGCGTCCTCGCGATCTCCGGCTGCCACTCGGGCAACTTCAGAGACTGCGCCGGGGATTCGACTCTCCGGCACGAGACCGCGAACAGGGAAAGGACGGCAACCGAAGCGGTGGCGATGATCTTCGAAATGTTGTTCATGCCGTTTTCGCCTCCCGGCAGAGAAAAAGGAGAAGGACCCCGCCCGCGATCGAGATCGCGGGCCCCGCGAGTCCGCCCGGCAGCTGCTCGCGGATCGAAACTTCATGAGAGCCGGCCGGGATCGCGATCGAGCTCAGGCAGAGGTCCGCCGGATCCACGGACACGGGGCTCCCGTCCACGGTCGCCGAACGAAACGGGAAGGGGGACCTGGGAAAGACGAGCCGGGACGGGCCCGGCGTCCGGGTCCGAGCGACGATGGAGTCCGGACCGTTGTGCTGGATCGCGAGAGATCCGCCCGAGAGGTCCGACTCCGCCGACCGGCCCGTTTCGACGACGGTCTCGGTGCGGAAGTCGACGCTCCGGCCGTGGATCCGCTCGTACGCGGCGCCGACACCCTCCACCTCGATCACTCTTCTCGCGAACCGAAAATTCGGAAGCGCGGAAGGGTTCAGCACGACCCACTCCTGGCCAATCGCTTTTGCGGCCGCCGGGAAGGCGATCGGGATTCTTCCGCGCTCGACGATCGCGGCCCGCGCCGAGTAGGCGCCCAGAAAGTCCCGGACTCCCGGCCATGTTCCGGAGTCGCGATAGATCTCCCTTCGAACGAGCTCGACCCGGTAGAAATCCGACACATCGTAGTCCTGATTCAAGGAGTAGAACGTCCCGAACGCGGCTCCGACGTCGCTCCGCAGAGAGTCCTGGGCTCTCTGAACTCCCGATCGACCCGAGTCTCCGGAGCTCAGGTAGTACTCCTCGAGGGGCAGGAACCCGAATCGGCCGTACCCCTGAAGCCGCGCGACCGCGCGAGCGGCCGGGGGAGGCGTGAAGATGGTCGCGTCGGAAGACGTTCCGACCGAGCGCCACCGCAACACGGCGAGGTCGGCGACCGAGAAGACGAAGATCGCGCCGAGCGCGAGCCCGCGGCGGAACGAAGACCAGACGATCATCAGGCCAAGCGCCGCCCAGAGGCCGGCGGATTCGATCAGCATCCGCGGCAGCTCGCGGGCGCCGGAGGCGCCATTCCGGAGAGTGGCCGACCAGTGCCGATCGATGAACGCGGCGAGCTCGGCCGGTCTCGAAATCGCGGCGAGGCCGGCCGCAGCCAGCAGAAGCGCGACCGCAAAGGCTCCGGCCGCGAAGCGGGACCGCTCCCCCGATCGAAGCGAGTCGAACGCGAGCCCCCCCAGGAGCGCGATCCCGAGCGTCGCCCCGGCCATGAGCTTTTCCGGATATCGGAGGGGAATCGGAGAGGATGCCGAGAGCCAGCTCTCCGGCAGAAAAGAGCCGGCCGCCGAAACCGCGAAGGAAAACGCCGTGATGCCGTACACGAACAGCCGGCGGCCGCGGGGAGGGCGAAAGAACAGGAGAGCCGCTGCCGCGAGAACGCCGGGAAACAGAGTCTGAAAGAATCCGGCAGTCTTGTTGCTCCAGAGCGATTCTCCCCACACGTGGGGGGACGAAGCGGCATTGCCGAACGGAAACGGAAGGACCATCTCCAGGAGACGCCACGGCGACACCGACCACGTGACCGCCGCGCGCAGCGGAAAACGTCCGAGCGCGCGAACCGTGTGGGGAACGAAGAGAAGCGCGGGAACGATCTGGATTCCGGCGAGCAGAAATCCCGGAAGAGAGGCCAGAAACAGAGCTCCGACCCGCCGGAGACCCTCCGAGCTTCGCGACTCCTGCAGGACGAGGAGGATCGCGCCGACGAAGGCGAGACCCGCGGTGAAAACGTCTCCCACGAGGAGATCGACGCCCCAGATCGCCGCGAAGAGAGCCGCGCTTCGGCCCGTCTTCCGGTCCGCGAACCGGGCGGCCGCCCAGAGGATCCAGGGGAGCAGGGCCAGGCCCGGAAGAAAATCCGGGTAGACGATTTCCGAAAGTGCGGGGCCGCTTCCCGCATAGAGCGCGCCCGTGAGCATCGCCGAAGTCGAAGAAATGCCGAAGAGGCGCGCCAGAAAGAAGGCCCCGACGCCCGCGAGCCAGAGGTGAAACACCGGAAAGAGCTTGAACGAAACCCGGAACGGCAGCGCCGCCATCGCGATTCGCACCGGATAGAAGACGCCGGTGTTGGGGTTTGCCGCCAGCGGCCTGCCGAAGGAGACCTCGGGCAGGATCAGCGGAATTCTCCCCTGCTGCCAGGAATCGTGGACGGCTTTTTCGATCGGAAGGAAGAACGGCACCATGTCCCGGCTCGCGAAGGTTTTCCGGACCAGCAGCGGATCCGCGAACAGCGCGAGCAACACTCCCGCGAAACCGAGGGAGAACCAGAGCCCGGACCGCCGTTGGAGGAATTCCCCTCGATTCTCGCCGGAGAGCGCAAACATGCTGGCGCCGATGATAATAGAGGACCGAGAGATGGCCACGAAACTCGATCGCCCGGCGGCGGCCCTCGCGGGCGGGATTCTCGTCCTTCGGGCGATCTCGCTCGCCCGGCGGCCGCTGTGGTTCGACGAGATCTTCACGCAATGGATCGCGCGGAAGTCTCCCTCTCGAATCGTCGAGAGCCTTCGTCTCGACTCGGGACCGCCGCTCTTCTACTTCCTCGCCCACCCTCTCGTTCGCGCGGGAGAGCTCCTTCGGTTCGATCCGGCGGCGCGGATTCTCTCCTTCCTGGCGATCGGTCTCCTCTTCGCCGCGATCCGGCCGCGATATTCGGGCGGACCGAGGTTCGCGGTCCTGCTCGCGGCGTCTCCCCTGATGTTCTTCTACTCCGGAGAGGCCCGGCAGTACGCGCTTCTCGCCGCCGTCTCCTTCGTCCTGTTCCTCGCGGCCCTGCGCGCGCGCGACGAGTGGACGCCCCGGCTCTGCGCGGCGCTTGCGGCCGCCGCCCTTCCCTGGATCCACTACCTCGGCGTCTTCGTCGTCGCCGGGTCCGTGATCCTTTGCCTGGCCCGGAAGAGACGCGTCGGCGCGATACTTCAAGTCGCCGGAGCGAGCCTGTTTCTGGTCTGGGCTCCGATCGCCCGGGCCCAGCCGCCGCTTTCGCTCTCCTGGAACGTCTCCGCGGCTTCTTCCGTGCGCGTCTTCGCGGCGTTCGGATTCTGGGGGGATTCGCTTCCGTATTTTTCCGGCTGGCGGACGCCCGCGGCCTGGGCCGGAATCGCCCTGGGGGTCGCCCTTCTCCTGACCGCCGCCGCGAACGCACGGAAGTCCCGCGCGGTCCGCGACGCGCTCGCGTTCTCGATCCTTCCCCTGCTCCTCGTCCTTCTCGCAAGCCGGGTCCGCCCCGTTTACTTTCCCGGCCGGACGGAAATGGCGACTCTCCCCGTCGCACTGTGGGCCCTCGCGCGGGCTTCGCGCCGCTCGCGCGCGGTCAACGTTCTGACGCTCGCCGCCGCGATCGGAGGCTTCGCGGTGATCGCGGGATCTTTTCTTCGACCGGCGGGCCCGTTTCCGTACTCGGAAACGGCGAAATTCCTGGCGGCACGCTGCCGGCCCGGCGACGTCGTCGTCGCGGCCGACGCGAACTACCTGCCCCTGCGGCTCGAAAAGGATCGGGCAGCGCTCGCCGCGCCGCTTGTCGGGCTGCCGCTCGAACTGGAGTCGCACCCGGGTTGGTTCGAGCCGATCGATCCTTCGAAAATCGACGGCGAGGCGGCCCGGCTGAGGCACCGGATCGCCGCCGTGCCGCCCGGCGGCCGCGTCGAGCTCGCGATTCCGCCGGACCCCGCCCTGCGCGATCTGGCCCAACGAAGCCTGGAGAGCGGAGCGAGACGAGTTCTTCGCCCGCCGGCGGGCTACGCGATCCTCGAAGTCGATCGCTGACCCGGCGCCGCTTCGGCCGGTGAGGACGGCTTTCGCCCGATCGCCAGAAGCGACATCCCGTACGACGGGGGATTCCCGGTCTCGGCCTCGAGGAAAGGCTTGAGAAGAGCGAAGAGTCGGAGCTGGCCCTTCGGCAGCACGCGGCGCCGGAGAATCCGCGAGTTCAAGTACCAGCCGAAGACCCCGGGCCGGTTCAGGAACCTCACGTCTTCGATCTGAAATCCGGCCTGTTGCAGTTTGGACTCCAGCTCCGGCCGCGAATATCGGCGAAAGTGGTGCAGCTCCCGATCCAGCGTGCCGTAGAGCCGGGGCATCGCCGGGACGAGCAGGATCAGCCGGCCGCCCGGCCGCAGGACCTCCTGGATCTGCGAAAGGGTGGTGCGGTCGTCTTCGATGTGCTCGAGGACGTTCGAGCAGATCGTGGTGTCCAGGCGCTCGCCGAGAAGGTCTTCGATCTCGGGCGGGTCGAGGGGAAACTTGAGCGAGCCGACCCGCACCCCCGGGTGGTCGCGAAACGTGTTGCGCAGGGTCTCGCACGCGACGGGATCCAGGTCGGTCGCGATCACGCGCTCGCGGTCGGCGAAGTATTTCGTTAAATTTCCGAACCCCGAGCCGATCTCCAGGATCCGTGCTCCCAGGTGCTCGCGGAAGAATCCATAGAGCCACCGGTTGTAGAAGTCGAGCTTCGCCATCCGCGCGAGAGTGACGTGTCCGACGTTGCGGGGGTCTTCGACTTCCCGAAAACGGAATTTCAGCATCGTCCAGACGGCCGAGACGGCGTCGCGAAACCCGATCTTCTTTCCCTCCTCGTAGGTCCGGCCGTAATAGGAAATCGGGACCTCGTACACGCGATAGCCCCGGCGGGCGATTTTCGCGGTGATTTCGGGCTCCATGCCGAAGCGGGGGGATTCGAGGCGGATCGACTGGATGACTTCCCGGCGGAAAACCTTGTAACAGGTCTCCATGTCGGTCAGGTTCAGATTTGTGAGCATGTTCGAAAGAAACGTGAGGAACCGGTTGCCGACGGTGTGCCAGAAATACAGGACTCGCCGCTCTCCTCCGCCGAGAAACCTCGAGCCGTACACGACGTCGGCGCGTCCCGTCTCGATCGGATGGATCAGCCGGGGATAGTCGGCCGGGTCGTATTCGAGGTCGGCGTCCTGGATCAGCACGAGATCGCCCTTCGCCTCGAGGAACCCGCGAGCGATCGCCGTTCCCTTCCCGCCGTTCTGCTCCTGGAAGAAAACGCGCACGCCGTCGCGGCCCTCCAGCTCCTTCAGGATCTCTCGCGTGCCGTCGGTGGACCCGTCGTCGATGATGAGGATCTCCTTGTCGATCGGGACCGCGACGACGCGCGAGACGATCTCGCGGATCGTCGCCGCTTCGTTGTAAGCCGGGATCACGACGGAGAGCTTCACGCGCGGAGAATATCTCAGAGATAATCGGCCATGCTGTTCGCCGCGCCCCGCCGCGGATTCTGGATCGGCCTGGGCGCCGTCGTTCTCCTCGCCCTCGCCGTGCGGCTGACGGCCGAGAAGAGCCTGCGGGAGACCGCGCCGGCCCGATTCGTCTCCCCCGATTGCCTCTACCACATGCGCCGGGCTCGATTCGCCGTGGCCCACTTTCCCCGGATTCTCTTCTTCGACCCGACGATCGACTATCCCTCCGGAGCCGTCTCGATCTGGCCGCCCCTTTTCGATCTCGCGCTCGCGCTTCCGGCACGGGCGCTCATCGGACCGGCCGCATCGCGCCTCCAGATCGAACGACTCGCTTCCCTGGTTCCCCCGGTTCTCGGGGCGCTCGCCGTCGCCGCGGCGGCTCTCCTCGCCGGAAGAATCCGGCGGGGCTACGCCCTTCCGGCGGCCGCCTTCGTCGCGCTGTGCGGCGCCCACGTCCAGTACTCGCAATACGGCCACACGGATCAGCACGTCGCGGAATCTCTCACGAGCCTCGTCGCGATCGCCCTGTTCGTCCGGGCGCGCGAGAAACCCGGCATCGCGCGCGAAGCCCTCGCCGCGGCGGGTCTCGCCGCCGCCGTGCTGACGTGGCAGGGCGCGATCTGCTGGGCCGCCATGATCGCCGCCGTTCTCGCCTTCGACGCGTTTCGCGCGCGGAGCTCGAGCGTTGCCCGCGCCGCGGCGATCGTCCTCGGAGGGTCGGCCGCCGTCACGGGCGCGGGCGTCGCATTCTGGCTCGCCGGCGACTCGCTGCCTTTCACGTTCATCTCGTTCGGCTGGTTTCATCCGGCGTTTCTCCTCGCCCTCGCGACGTGCACGATCGCGATCTCCATCGCCGCGGACGCGCTTCGCCGCAGGGCCGGAAGCCGCGCGGCCCTGCTCGCAAGGGTGGCGGCCGTTCTCGCCGGTGCCCTTGTTCTGGGCAGCCGCGCGGGCGACCTCCTCCGGGGGCTTCTGGGCGGCATCGGTCACGTGACGATCCAAAGCAGCGCGAGAATGGCGAGGGGCGGCTACACCTCCACTCCGCGCGAGTTCCTCCAACAGGTGTTCGAAGCGCGCCCGTTGCTGGCTGACGGACTCCGTCTTCCCGTCGACGCTCTCTCGATCGCGTTTTTTCTGATTCCGGTCCCCCTCTTCATCTGGGTTGCCCGCGCCTTGGCGAGGCCCGCGGCGGGAAATGCACGGGGCCCTGGCGGGATGGGGAAGCTCTGACCCTCTTTCTCGCGCTCGCGCAGCGATTGAACATCTATTACGCCGCGCCGCTCGCCGCGATCGCCGCGCTCGAGACGGGCCGCCAGGCGGCGGTGCGGCTCCGGTTCCGCCTCCGTCGCCGCGGGACCAGCCGGAAAGATCTGGCCGGCCGCGGCCGCGGGTGCGCTCGCGCTGGCCGTCGCGGCGACGCTTCTCCCGGGACTGCGCCGGCAGATCGCAACGCGATACGAGCCCGGAGACGATCTCATCCGGACGCTCGACGAGGCGCGCTCCCGGCTCCCGCACGCCGTGGACATCTACGACTCCCGCTTCCTGCCGCCGCGCCGCCCGGTGCCGGAGCTCGCCGGCGCGGAAGCCTTTCTCGCTCCCTGGTCGCTCGGCCATTTCGTGACCTATTACGCCGAGATGCCCGTCGTCGCGGACAATTTCGGATACGGCTTCACCGACTCGATCCGCTTCTTCCTCTCGGAGGACGAGGAAGAGGCGGCCGCCCTCGCCCGGTCGCGGCGGGTCCGGTGGATCCTGGCGACGGACCTGCTGCCGAAAATGAACGACTACGCGAAAGTCGCCGGCCGCGCCCCCTCGGTCGAGCTCACGCCGGCGGGACCGCGGCTGACTCCCGCTTACTTTCGCACCCTGCAGCACCGCCTCTACGACGAGGACGGAGCGCGGCGCCGAACCCCTCGCGCACTTCCGGCTCGTCTATGCGTCCCGGACCGGCATCCGCCGTTTCGGGCGATTTCTCGCCCAATGGAAGATCTTCGAATTTCGATGACTCGGAGCGCTTTCAGGGTTACGGGAGCGCGATCGAGCGCGATCCGGAGCTCGCGAATGTCGTCCGGGCTCCGCGCCTCCGAGGCGAGCTTGCGCAACTCCAGGCGGTGCGGATCGAGCGAGGTAAAGCTCTCGAGCAATCGAGCGCGCAGGACGCGCTCCGAAAACCTGCCCTCCGGCGGCCGGCCGACGAACAGGAGCGCGAAAAGGAGCGCTCCCCCCGAGACGGCGAGCGCGACTCGAACGGAGTCGCGAAACGCCGGCCAGAGAGCGGCAGCCGCGGCAGCGAGCGTCACCGCCGCGCCGACCGCCAGGTTCGCGGGCCCCGAACCCAGCAGCGAAGGAGCGATCCATCCCCGGGAAAGCCAGAACGCCGAATAGAAGCGAAGTCCCGCGTCCGGCTCGTGGGGAAGAAACCAGAACGTCGCGGTGGAGAAGAGGAACAATAGCGCGGAGTAGACCACCGCCGCGGCCGCGATCCAGGTCCAGAGCCCCGGCGGCTCCCCGGCCTCCCGAGGCTCCCCGAGCGCCGCAAGCGGCCAGAACGCGAGCAGAACCGCCGGAACGAGGTACCGCGAACCGAGCGCCCATCCTCCATGCCAGTTTTCGTATCCGGTCATGACGACGAAGAAGAGGGCCGACGCCCCGAGACCGACCGCGGCGGCGCGGGAGCGTCCCGCGGGGCGCATCAGCGCGATCGGAAGCAGCAGCAGGATCGGGGACTCGAACACCAGGCCGCGGCTCTCGGAGAAAAGGTATCGAAGCGCGATACCGGCGTTCGGCGCGAGAAACCCGAAAAAGGCGTGGGACAGCGTCGTGTGCGCGCGGTACCACTCGTAGCCGTACGACAGTTTCCAGGGGCTGCCGAAGCAGGACGCGTTGTAAACGCCGAGAAGAGCCGCGGGAGGAACTCCTCCGGCGGCGAATGCCGCGGCGCGCTTCCAGCTCCTCCGCGCGGCGCCGACGAGCAGGACGGCGACGACGACGAAGACGGGGAACTCCGAGATCACGGCCCAGCCCGCGAGCAGGCCCGCGAGCGCCGCGCGCCCGTGCGAGCCCGGCTCCTCGTCGAGAAGCTCGAAGGCGATGTAGAGGAGCGCGGCCGACCACGCGTGGGAAAAGAACGAGCGCGCGTAGACGATCAGCGGCGTTCCGAACGCGGCGGCGAAAAGGACGAGCGCCCCGGTCCGTCCGCCCGGCGAGATTTTTCTCGTTCTTCGCCCGAACAGCGCGAGCGCGATGATCACGGACAGGGAAACCGTCGAGAGCCGAAGCAAATAGAGCATCAGCTGCATGTTGGAACGGTCCGCGGGGCCGAGAAAGATCCGGAACAGGAGGTAGAACGGAAGAGCCGCGAAGGAGAGACCGGGAGCTTTGTTGGAATAGACATGACCGTTGAAATCCGCCCGGTCTTCGTGGGTCCCGAACTTCGCGAGCTCCTGATCGATCGCGAAAGTCCCGCGATCCGCCATCGACACCACGAGGTCGAATCGACTAAACTCGTTCGGACTCTGTGAAAACTCGCCGCCCCCGCGGGGCGGAAACAGGTTGACGAAGAAGACCGTGACGAGCAGAAAGGCCCCGAGCACGACCCGCGAGGCTCGCTCGTCCGCAGTTCCCCTCCAGCGCGTCATGGAGCTCATCTTCTCAAGATTTCGAGCATGACGATACCCGAGACGCCGCGCGGCCGGAAGGTCGTCGTCGTCATGCCGGCCTACAACGCCGAGCGAACGCTCGAACGCACGCTCGCCGACATTCCGCATGAATGGGTCGACGAGATCATCCTCGTCGACGACGCCTCTCGCGACGGCACCGTCGCGCTGGCCCGAAAGCTCGGGCTGCGGGTCGTCGTCCACGACCGGAATCGGGGCTACGGCGCGAACCAGAAAACGTGTTATCGCGAGGCGCTGGCCGCGGGCGCCGACGTCGTCGTGATGATCCACCCCGATCACCAGTACGACCCGCGGGTTCTCCCGGACCTCGTTCGACCCATCCTCGCGGAGGAATCGGACGCCGTGTTCGGAAGCCGGATGCTCGGCGGTCGAACGCTCGAGGGGGGAATGCCCCGGTGGAAGTACTACGCCAACGTTTTCCTGACGGCCTGCGCGAACGTCGCGTTTCTTCGATATTTCACGGAGATCCACAGCGGCCTGCGCGCCTACTCGAGCCGCTACCTTCGCTCCATTGCGCTCGAGAAAAATTCGAACGATTTCATCTTCGACACCGAGATCATCGCGCAGGGAGTCGCCCGACATATGCGGTTTCGCGAGATTCCGATCGAGACGCGCTACTTCGACGAGGCCTCGCAGATCAACTTCCGCCGCTCCCTCCGATACGGGCTCTCGATCCTCTGGGTGCTGTTCAAGTTCAAGCTCAACTCCTGGGGAATCTGGCGAAGCGCGATCTTTCGGTGAACCGCTCGCGCTGGCTCCCGTTTCTGGCGATCGGCGCTTTTCTCTCCCCGCTTCTGCCCGAGCTCGCCGGCGCCCGGCTGCTCGCGTTTCGGGATGCGTTCATCACGCACTTTCCGATTCAAACCTTCAGCCTCGCGCTGGAGCGTTCGGGCCAGGTTCCTTTTCTCAACCTCGGCGCCTCCAACGTCGAGCCGCTCCTCGCGAACCCGAATACCGTCACGCTCTACCCGACTCACGTCCTGTTTCACCTGTTCCCCCCCGCCGCCGCGTTCAACCTGCATCTCCTGCTGCACGTCGTGTGGGCGTTCTTCGGAGCGGCGGCGCTGAGCCGACGGCTCGGTTCGGGAAGGCGCGCGGCGTGGATCGGAGGCGCGGCGTACGCGTTCTCGGGGCCGTTCCTCTCGTACGGAGCGGCGTTCGCAAATGCCGCGGCCGCGGCCGCCTGGGCTCCGTGGGCGATCTCCGAGGCCCTGCGCCTCGGCCGCGCGATTCGCGCCGGCCAGGCGGCGCGCTCCGGCAAGGCCGCGCTCGCGGTCGGAATCGCCCTCGGTCTCCAGATCCTCGCGGGCGAACCGGCGGTCTCGGCCTGGACCGGCGTCGCCGTCGTGGCCTGCTCCCTCGCCGCCTCCCGGGGCTCGATTCTCCGCCTGGCGGGCGCCGGCCTCGCGGCGGGCGCGACGGCCGCCGCGCTCGCGGCCCCGCAGGTCCTCTCGACCGCGGCCGCGATCCCGTACTCGTTTCGGGGAGAGCACCTCTTCTCGCGAGCCCAGTTCGACGCGGCCGCGAACCTGCCGCTTCGGGCGCTCGAATCGCTTTTTCCCCTCGTGTTCGGCGAGCCCCGCCCGCTGATTTCCGGCGCGTTCTGGGGATACCGCGCGTTCGATTCTCTGCAGCCCTACCTCTATTCGATGAATTTCGGGCTCGCCGGCGCGATTCTGGTCGTCTCGGCGCTGGCAAGCCGGTCGTTCCGCTCGTCGCGGACAGTGCTCGCGCTGTTCGCGGCGGCTGCGCTTTTCGGCTTGCTGAGCTTCGGCTTCCGGACGCCGCTGTTCGAGATTCTCTACGCCATGAAGCCGCTGCGGCACTTCCGGTACCCGGTCAAATTCGCGATTCCGGCGGTGCTGTTCGGATCCGTGCTCGTTTCTCTCGCGACCCGAGAGGCGATCGACGCGGAAAGAGCTCCGCGGACGCTGCGATACGTCTCGGCCGCAGTGGCGGCGGCGCTGGCCGCGACATTCGGCGCAATCGCCCTCGCACCGCAGATCCTGACTCGCGTTCTCCAATCGCAGCTTTCCGGGCTTGCCGCGCCTCCCGAGGCGATCCTGTCCGGCGTGGCCCGAACGCTCCGGCGCGATTGCCTCTTCGGGCTCGCGGCGCTCGTCGTGCTCCTCCTCGCGGCTTCGGCGCAGCGCCGGGCCTGGCGGGCGGGCGGTTTTCTCGCTGCCACCCTGCTCTGTCTCCTTCCGTCCGGATCGCGGCTCTTCGTCTCCGTTCCGACGTCCCCATACCTGGCCCGGCCTCCGCTCGCGGACCTCGTCGCCGGCCGAGGCCGGTTATGGGTAGCTCCGATTTCGGAGTTCGCGGTCGCGAAATTCGGAACGTCGCATCGGTTTCCGAACGACGACGTCTCCGACCTGATCGTCGCCGGCCGCCAGGAGATCTGGCCCCTGACCGCGCTTCCGGACGGAGCCGCGTATGCGTTCGACGCCGATCCCGACGGCTCGTACGGGTTTCTGGACCGCGCCATGAGGGAGGCGCTCTCCTCCGCGGGCGCCGAAGCCCGCAGCCGGATCCTGAGAAACGCGTCCGTGGCCTTCTACCTCTCGGCGAAGCCCGAACCGTTGCCCGGGTACATTCCGTTCGCCCGCCAGCAGGTCTTCGGACGAACGCTGTTTCTCTTTCAGGCCCTGGATCCCGTTCCGGCCGTCCGATGCGCCGAGCGCGTCTTCTCCCGATCGTCGCTCTCGGGGGCGATCGAGCTCGTCGAGTCCCCGCGGTTCGATCCGGCCCGCGACGCCATTCTCCGGGGGTCCGACCGCGACCCGCCCGCTGCTTCGGCCGCGGCGCAAGGAGTCTCGGCGATCCGTCTCAACGCGAGCGGGCTCTCGGCCGAAGTCGACGCTTCCGCCTCGGGAGTCGTCGTGTTCGCGGCGACGTATTTCCGCTACTGGCGCGCCGCTGTCGACGGAGTTCGCGCGGACGTCGAGATCGCCAACGGCGAGTTCTCCGGCGTCCGCGTCCCGCCGGGACGCCACCGGGTCGAGCTCTTCTACGACGCCCGGCCGTTCCTCGCGGGGAGTCTCGGGTCGGCGGCGTTTCTCGCCGTCTCTCTCATCCTCGCCCCGGTGTTCGCGTTTCGAGCGCGGAAGCGACGGTCCCTGCCCTCCCCGGCAGCGTGATCCTTCCGATCGGCCGCTCTGGCAAGTCCTCTTTCGAGCGGGCTTCCCGGCCGAAGACCTCGAGCGGAACGAAGTCCGCGCCTCGTTCGCGCCAGGCGGCGAGCAGCCGGCCGAACCACTCGAGGTAGGGTCCCCCTTCGACCTCCGAGTGGATCGTGTGAACGGCCCCGTCGCGAGCCAGACCGCCGTAGAACGACAGCAAGGAATCGGCCGAGCGGGAGCGCGGATCGCCGATCGTCTCGTCGAGGGTAGGCAGGGTCGTGGGAATCTCCGGAATCCCCGATGCGACGCCGCCGAAGACGGGGCGGAATGGCGCGCCCTCCCGCGTGTCGGACGTGTACAGGAGGGGATACGTCTCGCGGACGGCGAGGTAGTCGTCGGACACGGTCCATCCGGCGCACGCGGACGAAGCGGCCGGCCGTCCGAAGATCGACTTGAAGGTCTCCATCGCCCGCCCGTATTCCCGGGCGATCCTGTCCGGAGGCCAGCGGGCGAGCCCGTCGTGCCACGAAACGTGGTCCCAGGCATGAACGCCGACTTCGTGCCCCGCCGCGCCCGCCGAACGGATCTGATCTCGCGCGAAGCGGGAAATCTCCGGAGCCGGGAGGAGCGTCCCCGAAAGCATCGTGCGCACCGGGTAGAGCGACGGAGCCCGCGAGCGAAGCATTTTCCGGAGAAAGCCGCGCCGCGTGAACACCCGCAGGGCCGCGCGGCCCGACCGATCCGGCCCCAGGGAAAAGAAGAACGTCGCTCGAATCCGATGCTCGTCGAACAGGCGCATCAGCCGCGGCACGCCGTCGCGCGTGCCGATCGCCGTGTCGCAGTCGACCTTCAAAGCGATCCGCATCGTCGAAGGCAGGATATCCTCGCATCGTGTTCGGAAAGAAGAAATCGGCGGAGCCGTCGACGATCGGCCGTTACCGGGTCCGCCGCCGAATCGGCGAGGGCGGCATGGGAATCGTCTACGCCGCGGAAGACGAGCGCCTCGGCCGAAACGTCGCGATCAAGAAGCTGCATCGCGAGAGCCAGGATCCGAGCGCCCGCGAGCGGCTCTGGCGGGAGGCGCGCGCCGCCGCGAGCGTCAACCACCCCAACATCTGCCAGGTCTACGAGATCGCCGAGGAGGAAGGCGAGCCCTACATCGTCATGGAGCTGCTCGAGGGGGAATCGCTCGGGACGAGGATGACGGCCGGCGCGCTGCCCCTGGCCGAATCGGTTTCCATCCTCCTGGAGGTTCTCAACGGACTCGAAGCTCTTCACCGCGCGGGCTTCCTGCACCGCGACCTGAAGCCGTCGAACATTCATCTGACCCGCAACGGCGTGAAGCTCCTCGATTTCGGGCTCGCCCGGCGGCACGCCGGCTCGTCGGACGGAGCGGGCATCTCGGCCGTCGATCTCACGGCGACCGGAATCCTCGTCGGAACGCCCCGATACATGTCCCCGGAGCAGGCGCGGAGCGAGCCCGTCGGCGCGCGGAACCGACATTTTCGCCGCCGGCGCGATTCTCTTCGAAATGATCTCCGGAAAGCCCGCCTTCGGCGGACGAACGCCGGTGGAGGTTTTCCAATCGATCCTGAACGAGCAGCCCCCGGCTCTCGGAGGGTCGCCGACGATCGTCGCCGTCGACCAGGTGATTCGCAGGGCGCTGGCGAAGAAGAGCGCGGATCGCCACCCGTCCGCCGCCGCGATGGCCGACGCGCTCCGGGCCGCCCTGCTCGCGGAAGAGTCGACACCGTCGAACGTCGTCGTGGCGCGCCCCATGACGCGGCTGATCGTGCTTCCGTTCCGAATCCTTCGCAGCGATCCGGAGACCGATTTTCTTTCCTTCAGCCTTCCGGACGCGATCAGCTCCTCGCTCTCCGGCTTGAGCACTCTCGTCGTCCGTTCGAGCCTGGCCGCGGCGCGCTACGCCGGCGCGCCCGACCTGAAGACGATCGCGGCCGAGATGGACGTCGACGTCGTCCTGACGGGATCGCTCCTGAGAGCCGGCGACCGCCTGCGCGTGACCGTGCAGCTCGTGGAAGCGCCGGGAGGCGCAGTCCGATGGTCGCAGACCTCGGAAGTCGCCCTCGACGACATCTTCCGGCTGCAGGACGGGATCGTGCGCGAGACGCTGCAGTCCCTCGCGCTGCCGCTGACCTCGCGGGAGCGCAATCTTCTCGGCAACGACATTCCCGCGACGGCGCGCGCGTACGAGTTCTATCTGCGGGCCAACCAGCTCGCCAACGACACGGCGAACTGGCGGCTGGCGGGCGACCTCTACCGCGAGTGCCTGCGGGAAGACTCCGACTACGCGCCGGCGTGGGCGCGCCTCGGAAGGATTCTCCGGCTCCTCGCGAAATTCTTTCCCCAGGAGCACGGTCGCCTGCTTCCGGAAGCCGAGCAGGCGTTCGAACGAGCCCTCGCGCTCAATCCGGACCTTTCCCTCGCGCACAACTACTTTTCGCAGTTCGAGGTGGAAGAGGGCCGGCCGGCCGACGCGTTGAAGCGGCTTCTGACGAGGGCGGCCCCGGGGAGCAGCGATCCCGAGATCTACACGGGACTCGTGCACGTCCTGCGCTACTGCGGGTTTCTCGAAGCCTCGGTCGCCGCGGACGCGTGCGCGCGCCGGCTCGACCCGGCCGTGCGGACGAGCGTCGGGTTCACCTACTTCATGCTCGGCGAGAACGAGAAGGCGCTCTCGTTCGACACCGGCCTCGTTCAGTTTCCCAAGCTCTTCGCTCTCGTCGCCCTCGGCCGAATTCCGGAAGCGCTCGCCGGCTATCGCGAAGTCGTCGATCGGGTGGACGGCGTCGGCCAATTGCTTTGCCGGACTCAGATCGCGGCGCTGGAGGGAAACCGGGACCTGTGCCGGGAGTTGCTCGCGCAGTCGCGGGAGGTCTCCTTCCGCGATCCGGAGGGCCGCTATCTCCTCGCGCGAACGTACGCGTTCGTGGGGGAAGAAGAGCCCGCTCTCGAGATTCTGGGCGGCGTCGTCGACACGGGGTTTTTCTGCGTGCCGGCGTTCATGAAAGACGCCTGGCTCGACCCGGTGCGCGCGAACCCGAAATTCGCGGAGATCGTCCACCGCGCCGAAGCTCTCCAGCGCGCGGCCGCGGTTGTCTATTCCGAATCGCACGGCGAGCGACTGCTCGGGCCCGCGAGGTAGGGCCGTGGCTCCGGCCCCTAGATCCGATCCTTCTTTTCCCGAAGCTTTCAGACTCGAATGCCTGTCCCCTTTTCCCGGGACCCGCGATAGGAAGCGTGGGGGTATGATTTTCGCGATGCTCTTCCGCCTAACGCAGATCGTCCTAGTCCGACACCCCGGCGGCCCTCTTTCCTCTATCGGGGGACACCCCCTTGCGTCTAATCACATGTTCGGCGGCTAAATGAAGGTTCTCGCCGTCGTTTCGGCTGTGACTTTCTTGGCAGGTCAAATCATGGCCCAGGAGGCGGCCTCGTCACATAAGGTTTGCTGGCCGTTACATTTTGCCGGGTTGACCGTTGGCTTTACCACCGATTCTGAAATGCGGCGTCTCCTAGGCGACGGCCTTTTCCGAAAGGACGAGGGTGACTCAGGCGGGCGCGTCTTCATCGACAAGGGTCGGAAAGCCACGCTTCATGCCCGATGCTATACCGATAAGGTGATCGGGGACCTCACCCTCTCCGTCGGCGTAGATCCCGGGCTCTCGAGGACTGAGCAAAGAAAGGCAGTTAGTCCCCACTTCGACCACGTGAAGGGTTTGGCAACTGGCATGCCCTTAACCTTGGAACCACTAAGGCAGAGGTTCTTAAGAATCTCGGTCCGCCCGAGAATGGCAACGAGACCAATGAATGGCGATACACACGGAATGTTCTTGCGAGATCGAGAATGGCTTTACGATTACTTTTGCTAAGGACCACATTGTACGGATATACCTTGAAGCGCCATCAGGTTAAGCCGCACAACATAGAGTTAGAGTTGTGATCCGGCTGGCCTATGCTCCTGCTTAGATGATGACAATGTATTACAATGTCATACAGAGGTGAAACCATGGCGAAGGCGATTTCCGTGCGCCTGTCCGATCGAGATCTGAAATCGGTCGAAAAACTCGCGAAAGCGAACGAACGGTCGCGCTCCTACATCATTCAAAAAGCCGTCGAAACCTACGTAGCCGAAGAAGGAGACTACCGCCTCGCCCTCGATCGGCTTCGCGATGCGAAGGATGAGGTCATCAGTTCGCGCGAGCTCAGGCGCCGACTCAAAGCTCGATAGCGCCCGGTGAAGATCGCATACAAGGCTTCGGTCGAGAGCGATCTCAAGGGCCTGGACAAGCAGTCCGCTCTCCGAATTCTCGGGCAACTCGAGAAAAAGCTCACAACCGGACATCGTTCCCGAATGGCGATGAGAGGCGAGTTCGCCGGGCTCTATCGCCTCCGTTTCGGAAAGTACCGAGTGATCTATATTCCCGCGGGAGACGGGTTTCTCATCCTCCGCGTCGGGCATCGCAAAGACGTATATCGGAAAGGGCCGCCGGCTCGTTGACGGATCCTACGGAACCGCCGGCTTTCTTCCCGTCAGGTAGAAGTCGAGCGTCAGCTTGAGCGCGGTGTCGAAGTCGATCTTCGGCTCCCAGCCGAGAATCTCCTTCGCGCGGCGAATCGAGGGGACGCGCGTCGCGATGTCCTGGTAGCCGGGACCGTAGTAGTCGGCCGCGCTCACCTCGATGATCTCCGCCTTTTTCCCGATCTCTTCGTAGCCCGGATACGTCGTCACGGCCGCCTTCAGCTTTTCGGCGAGCTCGCGGATGGAGATGTCGCTCGCGGGGTTGCCGAGGTTGAAGATCCCGCCGTTCGCCTTCTCTTCGTTTCCGATGATGCGCATCAGGCCTTCGATGCCGTCGCTGATGTAGGTGAACGATCGTCTCTGCGAGCCGCCGTCGACCAACTTGATCGGCTCGCCGTACAGGATGTTGTGGAGAAACTGCGTGAGCACGCGCGACGAACCCTCTTTCGGGGAGTCCACGTTGTCGAGGTTCGGGCCGAACCAGTTGAACGGCCGAAACAGCGTGAACCGAAGGCCGTGACCCGAGCCGTAGGCCCAGATCACCCGGTCGAGCAGCTGCTTGCTGCACGAGTAGATCCACCGCTGTTTCTGGATCGGTCCGTACACGAAATTCGAGCTCTCCTCGTCGAACTCGGCGTCGGGACACATCCCGTAGACCTCGGAAGTCGACGGAAACACGACGCGCTTCTTGTACCGCACCGCCTGCTTGATGATCCGGAGGTTCTCTTCGAAGTCGAGCTCGAACACGGCGATCGGCTGCTTGACGTAGGTGGCCGGCGTCGCGATCGCGACGAGCGGAAGCACGACGTCGCATTTCTTGACGTGGTACTCGATCCATTCCTTGTTGATCGCGATGTCGCCCTCGAGGAATTGAAACCGCCGGTCGGCGAGAAACGGCTCGATCTTGTCGCTCGACATGTCGAGCCCGTAGACCTGCCAGTCGGTCGTCGTCAGGATGCGTTCCGTCAACGCGTTCCCGATGAACCCGTTGACGCCCAGAATCAGGACTTTCATTTCTTTCAGCTGCCCGCCTTCGGGTCGGGAGAATACACCGAATGCGCGCGGATCCACTGGGCCGCCGTCATTTCGGGACCTCCCTCCGGCTGCAGGACGATCACCTCGATGAAGCGGTCGTCTCCGCAGCAGACGAAGAGGCGGTTCTCCTGGACGAACGGCTGGCCCGGGTACGCATCGTGCGCGGCGAGGCCCGGCAGCAGCGTTTTCCAGATCCACGTCTTCTCCGGGAGCGCGTCCGTGAACGCGCCCGGGAAAGGATGCGTCACCGCCCGGACGAGATCGTGGACGCGTTTGGCGGACTGGCTCCAGTCGATCTTTCCGTCTTCCGGAGTTCGACGTCCCCGCGAAAACGCCTGCGACGGGTCCTGCGGACGCCGCGGGGCCGTCCCGGCCTTCAGCGCGGGAAACTGGCGCGCCAGAACCTTGACCGCGGCGGCGACGACTTTTTTCTGGACTTCGATCGCCGTTTCATCGGGGCCGATCGACACGGCTTCGGACATCGACGATGTCGCCCGCGTCGGCGCTCCCGGTCATGTGGTGGAGCGTCGCGCCCGTCTCGGTCGCGCCTTCCAGGACCGCCCAGTTCACCGGCGCCCGTCCTCGATATTTCGGCAAGAGGGCACCGTGCATGTTGAACGCCCCCAGCCGCGGAAGGTGGAGAATCTCGCGGGGAAGAATCTCCCGATAGTAGAAGGAGAAGATCAGATCGGGACGCAAGGCCGCGACCTTCCGAAGCTCGCCCGGATCTTTCCAATCGACGTCCGGGAACGCGGGCACGCCGTGCTCCTGGCAGAGGCGCACGACCGAAGGAGGCCAGGCCGCGGGCGGAACCGGATCCGAGTAGGTGTAGCAGCCCACGACGTGCTCTCCGCTGTCGAGCAGATACCGGAGGCACTCGTGCCCGACGTCGGAATACGCGAAAACGAGGATTCTCGTGTCGCTCATGCGGGACCGCCCGCGGCGGCGCTCTTCCCCGGGGTCTCTTCCGGCGAGCTCAATCCCGCGCTTCCGTGGATTCGGCGAATGGAGAAACGGGGCCGGCGTCGCACTTCCTGGTAGATCCTGCCGATGTATTCGCCGACGATTCCGAGGCCGGCGAGGACGACGCCCAGCACCGTGAAGAGGATCGCAAAGAGGGTGAAGACCCCTTCCACCTCCGCGCCGACGATCAGGCGTCGAATCCCGAGGAAAATGCCGAACCCGATGCCGCCGGCGGCAACGACGAACCCGAACAGCGTGAAGATCTGGAGGGGCACGACCGAGAAGCCCGTCATCAGGTCGAAGTTCAGGCGGACGAGCCGGTAGAGCGAGTACTTCGAGACGCCGGCCGCGCGCTCCGCGTGCTCCACGTCGACCTCGGTCGGCCGGCGCGCAAACGACTGCGCGAGCGCGGGAATGAACGTCGCGTTCTCCTCGCAGGCGTTGATCTCTTCCACGACGTCCCGCGAGTACGCCCGCAGCATGCAGCCGTAGTCGGAAAGCTTCATTCCCGTGATCGCGCCGGTCACGCGATTGACCATCCGCGAGGCGGCCTTTCGAAAGAAGGAATCGTGACGGTCGCGGCGAACTCCGCCGACGACGTCGTGCCCCTCGTCGATCCTCGCAAGGAGCTTCGGAATCTCTTCCGGCGGGTTCTGAAGGTCGGCGTCAAGCGTCACGACGACGTCGCCCCGGGACTGCTGAAACGCGGCCAGGATCGCGGGATGCTGGCCGAAGTTCCGAGCGAGCTCGAGCACCCGAACGGTTCCCGCGTGGGCCTCCGCGAAGGCCTTCAGGATCGCGAGAGATCCGTCGCGGCTGCCGTCGTCGACGAAGAGGACTTCGTAGCGGCGGCCGGTCGAATCGAGCACGGGCAGGAGCCGCGGGAGCAGCGCCGGGAGATTCTCCTCTTCGTTGTAGACGGGAATCACGACGGAGATCGATTTCATGGCTGCGGCGTCAATCGTAACGCAAGTGCCGGTCGGAGTAAGATTCGCGAGCCGAAAATGACTCGCCGCTGGATTCTCCCCGCCGTTTTCGCGTGCCTCGGCGCCTCCGGCGCCGTCCGCGCGGCGGCGGACTCCGTCTCGGCCGCGCGATCCTACCGTGCCTCGCACGAGACGGAGATCGTCCGCGAGCTCGCGAATCTCCTCCAGATTCCCAACCGAGCGTCCGATGCCCCGAACATCGAGAAGAATGCCGCCGCCGTGTCGGCGCTCTACCGCAAACGGGGGTTTTCCGTGCGGCTGCTCGGCGTGGAAGGAGCTCCCCCGGTAGTTTTCGCTTCGAAGGATTTTCCCGGTGCGAAAAAGACGGTGACCTTCTATGCGCACTACGACGGCCAGCCGGTCGATCCGAAGCAGTGGAGCGGCGATCCCTTCCGCGCGATCCTTCGGGACCGGCCTCTCGAAGAGGGCGGGCGCGAGATCGCGTGGCCGGGTCCGGGTTCTCCCTGGAACCCCGAGTGGAGGCTCTACGGACGCTCCGCGGGGGACGACAAGGCGCCCATCGTCGGGTTCCTCGCCGCGCTCGACGCGCTTCGGGAGGCGGGAATTCGCCCTTCCGTCAACCTTCGATTCTTCTTCGAGGGCGAGGAGGAGGCGGGATCCCCCCACCTGCGGCGAGATCCTGTCGAAATACGCGGCCGAATTCCGGACGGACGGATGGATTCTTTGCGACGGCCCCGTCCACCAGAGCCGCCGGCCCCAGCTGTTCTTCGGCGCGCGCGGCGTGACGGGCCTGGAATTGACGGTCTACGGTCCGAACCGCGGCCTGCACAGCGGCCACTATGGCAACTGGGCGCCGAACCCGATTGTCCGGTTGACGCACCTTCTCGATGCGATGCGCGGCGAAGACGGGAGGATTCTCATCCCCGGCTTCGAGAGCGACGTTCGGCCGCTATCCGAGCGCCGAGAAGAGCGCGATTGCGGCCGTTCCGTCAGTCGAGAAGGATCTCGAAAGGGAGTTCGGGTTTTCCGAACCGGAATCCCGAGACTCGCTCGTCGCGGTCATTCATCGACCCGCCCTGAACGTCCGCGGGATTTCGGCCGGACAGGTCGGAGCTCAGGCCGCGAACGTCATCCTGCCGGAAGCGACGGCCTCGATCGACTTTCGCCTCGTGCCGGACGAGACGCCGGAAAGCGTCCGGGCGAGAGTCGAGGCGTTCGTCGAGAGCCTCGGATATTTCGTCGTTCGCGCGGCTCCCGACGCCGCCACCCGGGCGGCGCACGCGAAGATCGCGAAGCTCGATTGGGAAGCCGGATATCCTCCGGCGCGAACGTCGATGGACCTGCCCTTTTCCGAAAGCCGTGATCGCCGCGGCAGAGCGCGCGGCGGGACGGGAAGTCGTCAAGATGCCGTCGCTCGGCGGCAGCATCCCGATGTACCTCTTCCAGAATTTCCAGAACGGGGGGCCGACGCCGGTCGTCGGGGTGCCGGTCGCGAACCACGATGACAACCAGCATTCGGCCAACGAGAACCTGCGAATCCGCAACCTCTGGGACGCGATCGAGCTCTACGCGGCGCTTTTTACGGGACTCTAGGACCTCACCCCCGGGGGGTGAGGGTTCTGCCACTTCTCCGGAATCGGATTTCCCGCGCGCTCGCTGTCCCACGCCACCGAAGCGATCCACCACCGCGTTCCGTCGAAGTAGAGATCGATGGAGTTGACGCCCCGCGCGAACACCGGGCCGTCCTTCGTCCTTCGGGACTCGTACGTCGAAAAGACGTGAGCGAGGTTGCCGAACCGTTCGACGGACCGGTGGATCTCCGTCTCGAAGAACCCGTCCCGGACCATCGCGTCGTTGGACCGCTCAACGTACTCGGCATGGTCCATCACGAGCGCGTACGGCTTCGAGCCGGTGACTCCGGTCGCGATCTGGCGCGCGCCCGGCAGGTAGAGCGTGCGGTCGCGGTCCCACTGGCGCGGCTCACCCGCTTCGCCGGAGATGACGTCGTAGAAGGCCGCCAGAATTCCGTCGAGAGTCTCGACGTCGCGCGGGTCCCCCGGCTCGGCGCCGGGAAGAAGCCCCCCGCGGAGTTTCTGAAGCTCCTCCTCGAGCTGTCTTTGCTTCGTGACGTCGCGGAAGCTCCAGACTCGGCCCACGATCTGGTCCCCGATTTTCTGGGGACGCGAATAGCGCTCGAAGACGCGCCCATCGACGAACGTCAACCAGTCGTAACTCTGCCCGTCGGGCTCGCCGTAGATCTGCCGGACCTTCTTCAGGAACCGATCCGGATGCTTCAATTGCGGGAGAATGTGCTCGCGCAGCCGTTCGGCGTCGAGGGACAGCACGATGTCCTGAGGGATTCCCCACATCTCGACCGTCTTGCGGTTGAAATCGACGAGATTCCCCTCCAGATCGACGATCAGGATTCCGTCCGCCGTCGCGTCGAGCGCCGCCCGAAGCCGCGACGCGGCCCGGGAGAGCTCCTTCCCGGTACGCACGAGATCGGTGATGTCGCGAAAGCTCCACACGCGGCCGGCGCTGCGGCCGCCGAGCCTCCGCGGCTTCGACCGCCTTTCGAACCAGCGGCCGTCCTTGAACTCCAGGGTGTCGAAGCTGTCGGAATCCGGCGCCGAGTAGAGCTCCATCACCTTCGTGACGAAGCTTCCGGGGTCCTTCAACTGGTCGAGCACGAACGCGACGGCCTGGTCGTCGTTGCGGCTCTCGGCAATGGCCGGAGGGATTTTCCACATCTCGATGAACTGCTGGTTGAACGTGACGATCTTTCCGTCGCCGTCGGTCACGAGAATTCCGTCGGCCGTCGCGTCGAGCGTGGCGTTCAGCAGAGAGCTGAGCTCTTCCAGGGAATTGTCGGGCAGGAGAACGCCTCCAGGGGAGAATCCTATCCCGGAGACGAAAAGGCCGCCCGCGAGGGCGGCCTTCCAGGGAAAATCGAGTTGATCGACGCGTCAGACCGGAGGCGGCGGCGGAACCTCTTCCGGCGGAGTCGCCGTCGAAGTCGCCGGGGCGGGCGTCGTGGTCGGGATCGGAGCCGGAGCCACGGGAGCCGTGATCGGCACGGGCGCCAGCTGAGGAGGAGCGACCGCCGGAGCGGGCGACGAAGGCACGGGCGTCTCGGTCACGATCGTCCGGCCATGCGAGGGGGCCTTCTTCTTCACGGCCGGCCGGCGCTCGGAAACCGCGGGAGCCGTTTCGACGGCGGACTTCTCCGCTGTCGGAGCAGCGGCAGGCGCTTCGGGCGCCGACAGGACGGCTGCGGGCGCCGCGGCATTCGCCGTGGCATCTACCGGGGGAGGAACCGACTGCGCGGCCTGCGACGTCGTTGAAGTCTCGGTCGTGACGCCGCTGGTGTTGGGCTGACTCTTCTGCATCGCGACCGCGAGCGCGACGAGGCCCGCGAAAACCAGGAGGACAATGAGAAAAATCTTGGCTCGCTTCGTCCCGGAGTGGTCCGGCTCTTCCCGGGCATCGGCGAAGAGCGAGTGATCATAAGTCTGGTCCATTTCGACCTCCGCCGGGAGAAATTGCAAGAACGGGGCCAGAACCGTCGAATCAGGAACTTCGCGAGGCGAACGCTTCGGTTGCCGCGGCGCGAATGTCCTCGATCGCTTCACGCATCCGGTCGAGGTGCGTGCGGAACGAGATCACGCAGATTCGGACGACGAACTTTCCGTTGACGGTCGTGCCGGTGAGGTACACGCGCTTCTTCGCGTTGACGCGGCCGAGAAAATCTCGATTGAGGAGGTTCGCCTCCTCCTCGCCGGCCCCGGGCCGGGAAATCCGGAACGCCACGATGGAGAGCTGCGGCTCCGCGACGATCTCGACGCCCGGAATCTTCTTCAGCTCCGCGCACGCCCAGCTCGCGAGCTCGAGCTTTTCCGCGAGCGCGTGGCGAAACGCGCCGAGTCCATGCATCTTCACCGGCAGCCAGACCCGCAGTCCCCGCCAGTCCCGGGAAAGCTCCGGGGACAGCTCGCAGAAGTCGACGAACTCTTCCTCTTTCTGCATCGCGGGCAGGTACTCCGCGCCGACCGCATGCGCGCGCTTGAGAGCGGCGCCGTCGCGAACCAGGAGCGAGCCCGTTCCGTACGGAAGGAAAAGGCCCTTGTGCGGGTCGAGCACGATGGAATCCGCGCGCCCGATCCCCCGCAACGCCCGGCGGCCCTCTTCCGCCAGGAGAAAGAAACCGCCGTACGCGCCGTCCACGTGGAACCAGACCTTTTCGCGCCCGCACAGATCGGCCAGGGCGTCGAGATCGTCCACCGCCCCGGTGTTCGTCGTTCCCGCGCTCCCGACGACGAGAAAGGGCGAGAAACCGGACGCGCGATCGCGGGCGATCGACTTGCCCAGCTCGTCGAGCCGGATGCGGAACGAATCGTCTGACGGAATCTCGCGGACGTTGGCCTCGGGAAAACCCGCGAGGATCGCGGCCTTCCGAACCGAATGGTGGGTCTGGTCGGACGTGTAGATCGTGCCCTGAAGAAAGTTCTCCGGAAGCCGCGCGCGGCGCGCGGTCACGATCGCGGAGAAATTCGCGAGCGAGCCGCCGCTCGTCAGGATCCCGCGCGCCGACGGCGGATAGCCGACGATCTCGCAGAACCAGGACACGACGTTCGCTTCGATTTGCGCCAGACCGGGGGCCGCGGCCCAGACGCCGACGTAGCGGTTCGTGCAGTCGGCGATCAGGTCCGCGACGGCCGACTGGAGGAGCCCTCCGCCCGGGATGTAGGCCAGGTAACCGGGGCCGGCGGTGTTGAAGCTCGTCGGGATGACCCTGTCGAACAACAGGTCGAACAGCTCTTTCGGGGCCGTTCCGGACTCGGGCGCCGCGCGCTCCATCAGGGATCGCGCGAGCTCCGGCCCGGCCTCGGTATTCCACGAGGGCTGCTGCGGGAGGGAATCGACGTGCGTCGCGATCCGGGCGAGCGCATCCTCGACGAGCCGTCTCAGGCCGGCGGAGGAGAGCTCCAGGTCGCGGTGGGCGGCGGGCTCGCGCATCCGCGCGATCTTATCGCGAGCCTTCGGCCGGCCGACCGAGGCTGCTACGGGTTCACGACCCGGCTCATCGCCGCGACGCCGAGGCCGGCTTCACCAGCTCTACGGGAGTTGCTCTCCTTGAACGAGCGTTTGATGGCCGGCGACGTCGCAGAGAGGTTCGACGGCGATTATTGCTGCCACGACATCGAACGGCTCGTCACCAACCAGCCGGGCGGTCACGGGGCCGACAAGCCCGGCAAGCGTTGGCTCGGCGAAGACATCAGCGATTATGGCGTTCGATCTCGGGGCAACGGTGTAGCTCTTTGTGACGGTTCCGGACCCGGTCATGTCAGTGAAGGATGCCACCACGGTCAAGGTTCCGGTACTCGGATTGACGAGATAGAGGTTGTCCCGATATCGGCCAGGTGACGCTGTGAGCCAGGCAAGATCGACGGCGGTCCCGGGGGAACAGTAATCGGGTACGCCGTGGAGGAGTGCGCCGGCAAGCGCGTCCCAGAGTCCGCCGCCAAAGTACGGGAGGGCCGGCGGCTGAGTGCTGGGACGCCCTCCATCGTACGCGGTATCCAAGGTCACTTCGGTGTAGAGGCGAATCGGTTGGTCGCTTGTGAACTCAACCGAAGCAAAGAGTGGACCGATCGGCGTGTCACAGACTCGGTAATCCGCACAAAAAAACGCCCAGTCGGGTAGGTCGAGAATGCCGTGCGCAGGGACCGTGAAGCTCGTTAGGGCTGGGAATCCCGTACCAATCACGTCCGTGATTGTTACCGACGCGGCCACGGCATTCGGGTTCCAAACTCTCGTCTCGGTATGCCACGGCCCTGCTGACCCGACGAGGGGTGCATGCGCGGTAAATGCGGCCGCCGCGGCGCACGGAAGAAATACAAGGATTCCGATGGCGACACGCATCCATGCGATCTTATATCGCCATTGACACCCGGCGAAGGGCGCGCCAAGATCTCTCGCCCGAAGCCTGTCAATTGCCGGCGGCACTCGGCGACGCCGAAGGAGAGAGCCCGTGAAGAAGCGAAATCGCTGGACGAGCCGGCGACAGATCGAGATCGAAACCAGCATGACGACGATCCCGACGGACGTCATGTCCGAGAACTCGCACGCCGTTCATTCTCATTCGCATTCGCGGTTGAACCGCGACGAGACCGAAAAGCTCACGAGGCTCCGGCGGCAAGGGCGGCAGGCGGGTCCCGACTCTCCGCCGCCAACTCCGCCGGCGACTCCGCCAACGGCCTCGGCACCGCCGAAACGCCGAGGCTGGCGACGCTTCTTCGGATCTTGACTCTTTGATAGCCTCGTCGCTCGGAAAGTGGAGGTCGGAATGAATCGACTCGGCGTCTTCCTCACCGCCCTGGCTCTCGCTCTCTTCTCCGTCGCGCCCGCGCGCGCCGCCTCGAAGCCGGAAAAGCCGGCCGAGCCCGAGCCGCAGAGCGAATCGGGCGACTTTCTCCAGAACTTCAAGGTCCGAAACCTCGGACCCACGGTCGGCGGCGGGCGCGTGAGCGCCGTCGCCGGAGTCCCGGGCGACCCGAACGTCTACTACGTCGGCGCGGCCGGGGGCGGCGTCTTCAAGACCGTGGACGGCGGCAACTCCTGGAAGGCGATCTTCGAGAAGGAGCTGACCGCGTCGATCGGGGCAGTCGCGGTGGCTCCATCGAACCCGAACATCGTCTGGGTCGGAACGGGCGAGGCGAACATCCGCAACGACGCCCTCCCGGGCCGCGGCATCTATCTCTCCTCCGACGCCGGCCAGTCGTGGAAACGCATGGGTCTCGAAAACGCCGGGCAGATCTCGACGATCCTCATCGACCCGAACGACCCCCGAACCGTTTTCGCCGGGGTCTTCGGGCACGAGTGGGCTCCCAATTCCGAGCGCGGCGTCTTTCGGACGACCGACGGGGGCCTGACCTGGTCGAAGGTTCTCTTCGTCAACGACACGACGGGCGTCTGCGATCTCGTGATGGAGCCGGGGAACCCGCGCGTCCTGTTCGCCGCGATGTGGCACGCGCACCGTCTCCCGTGGGAGCTCGTCAGCGGCGGAGAGGGCAGCGGCCTCTACCGCTCGACCGACGGCGGATCGACGTGGAAGAAATTGACGAAGGGCCTTCCGGAAGGCCCCATCGGCCGGATCGCGGTCGCGCAGGCGCCGGCGAACCCCCGCCACGTGTACGCCCTGTCGAGGCGAAGAAGGGGATGCTCTGGGAGTCGCTCGACCGCGGCGACGAATGGAAGGAAGTCAGCGACAGCAAGGTCCTGAACGCCCGGCCGTTCTATTTCTCGCGCCTCTTCGTCTCTTCCGAAGACGAGAGAAGGCTCTACTTCCTGTCCTACGAGCTCGTCCAGTCGGACGACGGCGGCAAGACGGCGCGCGCGATCGACAAGGGGGTCCACGTGGATCACCACGCGCTCTGGATCGATCCGACGAACCCGTCGCGCATGATCCAGGGCAACGACGGCGGAGCCTACCTCTCGGCGGACAAGGGAAGGAGCTGGCGTTACCTGAACAACCTTCCGATCGAGCAGTTCTACATGGTCGCCGCAGACTCCAGCGTCCCGTACAACCTCTGCGGCGGGCTGCAGGACAACAACGCCTGGTGCGGCCCCTCGAACAGCCTGAGCCGCGGCGGCATCGCCGGCGCCGACTGGTTCGTCACGGCGGGCGGCGACGGAGAGTACGCGGTGCCCGCGCCGAGCGATCCCTCCATCGTCTATTCCGATTCGCAGAACGGATTTCTCAATCGCCTCGATCTCAAGACGCACCTGAGCCGCTCGATCCGCCCTTACCCGCAGAGCGTCGGGGAAATGAAGCCCTCCGACCTGAAATACCGGTTCAACTGGACGTCGCCGATCGCGGTTTCCGCGACCGACGCGAACGAGGTCTACCTCGGCGGCAACGTCCTGTTCCGGTCCCGGGACGGGGGCGGACACTGGGAAGTGATCAGTCCGGACCTGACTCGAAACGACAAGAGCAAACAGGAAGTCAGCGGCGGCCCGATCGAGCACGACCTGTCCGGCGCCGAATCGTACGGCACGATCATCTCGATCACGATCGCCGAGTCCGACCCGCGAGTCGTGTGGGTCGGCAGCGACGACGGGCTCGTCCAGGTCACGCGCGACGGCGGAGCGACCTGGACGAACGCGACGAAGAACGTTCCGAAGGCTCCCGAGTGGGCGCGCGTCTACCAGGTCGGCGTGTCGCCGTTCGACGCCGGGACGGCCTACGCCTCGTTCGACGCGCACATGCTCGACGACAACCGCCCGTACGCGTTCAAGACGACGGACTACGGGAAGACCTGGACGTCCATCTCCGCGGGTCTCCCCGCCGACGCGTCCGTGTACGTCGTCCGCGAAGACCCCAATCTCCGGGGGTTTCTCGCGGCGGGAACGGACCGGGGAGTGTGGTTCTCGCACGACGCCGGCGCTCACTGGCGGCGCCTGCAGGCCGACCTTCCGACGGTGGCCGTCTTCGACCTGAAGTTCGTTCGACCGACGCGCGATCTCGTCCTGGCGACCCACGGGCGCGGGATTTTCGTGCTCGACAACATCACTCCTCTCGAAGAGCTCTCTCCCGCCGTCGAGTCGAGCGCGTTCCACCTCTTCTCGGCGCGGCCGGCGACGCTCTTTCACCACTGGGGCCGCGGCGGATTCGGCAAGGACCCGACGGCTTCGCCGAACCCTCCCGACGGAGTGGAGATCGACTACTTCCTCAAGTCCGAGATCAAGAGCGAGGATTCGAAGGACGAGAATCCGCGCAACAAGAAGACCCCCGTCAAGATCGTCGTGACCGACGCGCAGGGAAGGCCCGTCGCGACGAAATACGGGGAATCGAAGCAGGGGTTGAATCGATTCGTCTGGAACATGCGGTACGACGGTCCGAAGGACCTGACTTTCGAAAAACAGCCGCCCCCGAGCGAATTCTTCGAGCGCGGCGTCGGACCCCACGTCCTTCCCGGTACCTACAAGATCACCGTGACGGTCAAGGGAGAGTCCCGAAGCACAACGGCGGAGGCACTCGCCGACCCGAGGCTCAAGCTCGACCCCGCGGAATTCCGCGAAGAAGTTCGCGCGGGCCTCGAAGCGAGAAACGAGCTCTCGGCCCTGAACGACGCCCTGAACCGCACCGACGGCCTTCAAAAACAGTTGAAGTCGATCGAAGGGATGCTCAAGAGCGACGAGAGCGAACCGAAGCCGGCGAAATACGCGCCCGTCCTCGACGCGGCGACGGCTCTTGAGAAGACGCTCAAGACCTTCAAAGACAGCGTTTACAACTCCGAGAGGCAGTCCGACGTCGGTCTCGATTTCGTCCACTACCTGTCGCGTTTTCAGGATGAACTGTCGGGGCTCGAGCGCGAGCTCGTCTCCGCCTACGCCGAGCCTCCGAACGAGGTCATCAAGGGCGAGATTGCGGCAAGGCGCAAGGATCTCGACGAGGTCCTCGGCCGGTGGGAACGAATTCGCGAGACCGACGTTCCGGCGTTCAACAAAATCGCCCAGGCGAACGGAGCTCCGACGGTGTTCGCCGGAGAGAAGATCACCGTGGAGGAGCCGAAGCTCTGAACCTCACCCCTTGAGCTTCGCGACGAGCTCTCCGATCCGACGCTGCGCCGCGGGCGAAAACCAGAGGTCGATCCACTGCCGGGAGTCTTCCCTCCGCGCCCGCTCCGACCGCTCGACGGCCGACGCGCGAATCAAACGTTTCGATTCGGCGAAGGCCTCCCGGGGAATGGAAGCGAGTTGCCGGGCCCTTTCGACCGCGCGCCCTTCGAGCTCCGGCTCGGCGACGACCTCGTCGACGAGCCCGGCCGCGAGGGCCTGCTCGGGCGAGTAGAGAGGCCCCTCGAGGATCGTCCGCTCGAACATTCCGGGAGCGAGCCGCCCCCGGAAGGTCTCGACCACGAACGCCGGCAGGGCGAGGCCGAGTTGGGTCTCGTTCAGGCCGATTTTGAAGCTCCCCTGCGCCATCACGCGGGCGTCCGACTGGAAAGCGAGGACGCAGCCCCCCGCGATCGCGTGGCCGTTGATCGCGGCGACGACCGGGGCCGGAAAGGAGAAGAGCCGCATCATCGATCCGTGGAGCGCCTCGTAGATCTCCTCGATCCGGGCGCGGTCCAGCGGCGCGAGGAAAGGAAGGTCGAGGCCTCCGGAGAAAAAACTCCTCGCGCCGATGAAGACGAGGGCCCCGGCATCTTTCGCGTCCGCCATGCCCTTTTCGAGCCCCGCGAAGAATTCCGGGTTCATCGCGTTGGCCTTGCCGTCGTCCATCCGGAGGACGGCGATTTCGCCTTTTCTCTCGACTCGAATCATGGCCGGATCATACTGGCGAGTCCGTTGGCGCGCATCGTGCAAAATGCTCTCAAAAGGAGGCCGCGATGAATCCACCCCTGTCCCGACGGTCGATGCTCACACGGTCGTTGATGCTCGGAGTCGCCGCCGCGGCACCCGGACTGGCCCGATCGGCGACGGGTCCGAAGAAGAACGACGAACCGGAGGTCACGGCGACCGAAGACCTGATGCGCGAGCACGGAATTCTGCGCCGGATCCTCCTGGCCTATCGCGAGACGGCGGCAGGGCTCCGGCGGGGAGGGTCGCGGGTCGATCCCGCGGCGCTGCGCGACGCCGCGACGCTCTTTCGGACTTTTGGCGAGGAATACCACGAGAAGCTGCTCGAGGAACAAAACATCTTTCCCGTCGTTCGCAAGCGCGGCGGAGAGGCCGCGCGCCTCGTCGACGTCCTGCTCGCGCAGCACCAGCGGGGGCGCGAGATCACCGATTTCATCCTCTTGAAGGTTCGCGCCGGAAAAATCGGCGCCTCGGCGCCGATTCTCGCCGCGACGCTCGACGCCTTCGACCGCATGTACGAGAATCACGCCGCGCGCGAGGACACGATCGTCTTCCCGGAATGGAAGCGCGCGTTCTCGCCGAAAGCGCTCGACGAAAAGGCGGACGAGTTCGAGGACATCGAGCGGCGGATGTTCGGCAAGGACGGCTTTGACGACGCCGAGAAAAAAATCTCCCGAATCGAAGGCATCCTCGGGCTCTCCGATCTCGCGCAATTCACCGCCCCGGCGCCGCCGCGAACGGCCACCTAGGCCGCGCGGGAATCGATCAGCCGTGCGTGTGGCCGGCGTGTCCTTCGCCGTGCGACCCGAACCGCACCCGCAGGAACCCGTGGACCGAGACCGGATGCGCGCCGTACACGGAGTCGAGCTTCGAAGAGAACCGGTAAACGGTCGCATCGGCGCCCAGCCCCGTCTCGAGACCGGAGAGCCAGTCGATATCCCGGACGAATCCCAGCGTCGCGGCCTGCACGGACGTGCGCCGGGGCGCCACGTCGTCGGGACGCTGGACTTTGTTCCGCAGCTCGTACAGGTCGCGGTCGACCGATTCGGCCCTTCCGTAGAGAAAGTTCTTTTCGCCGAACTTCCAGGTGAGCTCGAAGAGGTTTCCCCACTCCGGCCCGGTCGGGGTCTGGTTCTTTCCGGCGCCGAGAGTCGCCGCGACGAAACCGCCCGAGGTCGAAACCTGATATTGAATCGACCCGGTCGTGCGCGTCTGGTTTCCGCTCTCGAGTTTTTCCGGATGCTCGAGGTGGCCCGAAGAAAACTGAACCGACAGCTCCGGCGTCGGACGGATCCACAATCGCCCCGAATACGAGTCGATTCTTCCCTGCTCGATGTCCCATCGGTTTTCGTCCGGCTCGCGGCCGTGGAACGCCGAGGCTTCGAGCGTGAAGATCGAAGGGTTCCACGACACGGACACGACGTCCGCCGCGATGTGGGTCGAATCCTGGTTGTGGTGGGACAGGGGCGCCGTCGGGTTTTCGGACGCCGAAAGCCGGTGGGGGTAGGCTTCCGGCCCGAGCGCCGGCTCCCCGATCGGCGCGACATAAAGCCGAATTTTTCCGGCGGCGCCGAGCTCTTTCGCCCATGCGGCCGCGAGCTGAACGAAGAGGTCGTGGGGGTGCTGGCGGTCGACGAGCAGAGTGTTGTGGTACGTCTCGCCCCGTTGAAACAGCTCGCTCGAACCCCGGGCCGGGATCGTCGCGGGCTCCAGCGTGAAGGTTCCCAGAAGAGAAAGCTCCCCGCCCGCCCAGGCGCGGCTCGCGACGAACATGAAATGGTTCTGCGACTCGAACTCCCGGCCGCCGGAAGGGCCGCCCTGCCGGTTGCCGTTCAGGAATGCGTAGCCGTGCATCATCGTCGCCCAGTGATCCGTCGGGGACGAAGATTCCATTGCCCCCATCGAGCTCATGTCGTGAGGAGCTTCCTGCGCGGCCGCGAAACCCGCCCCGAGCAGGCACGTTGCAATTACCGCGGATGAGATCCTCATTCGGCCGGCATCTTAACGACTCCCGCCCTTCCAAGATCGCGCCGAGGCCACCGCGACCGGGCCGTCGCGCGGCCCGGCGCCGCTTCCGGCCCGGGCAAACGGCGGGCGACCAGCGCCTCCAGCAGACCGGCGCGCTTGCCCTCTCCGGCCTTCGCGAGCCTCCGGTCCCAGTCGGCGATGACGCTCTCCAGGTCCGAGCGCAACGAGGAGAGCGCGCGGATCTCGCCGCGCAAGCATTCGAGCTTCTCGCCGGCCAGCCGGCGAACATCCCGGCACGGAGCGCCGCCCGAATCGCGCACGCGCAGAATGGACGCGAGCTCGGACACGGAAAACCCGATCGAGAACGCCACCCGAATGAGCCGCACGCGCGATATCGGCCTCGGGGGAATACCGGCGGTATCCGTTCGCTCCGCGGCGCGGAACCGGAAGCAGGCCCCGGCGCTCATAAAAGCGAAGTGAATCCTTGCTGATCCCGGCCAGCTGCGCGAGCTGCGCCGGCTCGCAGGAAGACCTTCTCCGGCTCCGATGTCATTCCAGCTCTGAAACCCCGTTCACGGCCTTCAGATTCCCCAATTCATCGTGCGCCCTCGATTGCCGTCGGATCTCCCGTCTCGTGATCGGCGATCTGGAACCGAAGAAAGTCGTGAATCGCGTCGAGCGCGTCGGCATCGCGGGTCGAAAGACGGACCCGGGCGCCGCCCGCGATCTCCTCGTAACGATATTCGATCGCGTTCTGGTGCCGCTTCATCGTCGAGACTCCCGGAGGAACGGTGTCGTGAACGAACATCGGAATGGCGAAGTCTCCTTCGGCGAAAGCCTTCGCGATGTGCGTCAGATGCATCCGGATCTGATCCCGGCTCCCGGCGTCGGACGGATCTTTCGCGGTGACTTCGATCGATCCGCCCTCCGCGGACAGCCGAAAATGATGCGTCGTCTTTTCGTGCGAGAACCCCATCCCCTGGTCTCCCCGGGTCTGAACTCCCTTCGAGTGTTCGTGCGTCTTCACGTCTCCGCTCTTGTTCATCATCGGACAATCGGTCATGTCTCCGCCGAAGGCGCCGAGTGCGATTCCGAGCACGACTCCCGCGATCGCCGGAACCTGGAATTTGTTTTTCATGATGCATCTCCCCGTCGTCGACGCTTCCGCGAAATTGCGGAGAAGCGGAACGACGCGAGCGGGAATGTACAGGGTGGAACGGGTTCCGCAGTCAAGGGCTACAATTCACCCATGCCGAACGACCGTCTCGAACAGCTCGAAAAACTCCGACAGGCCGATCCCTCCAACACGCTGACGCTGTACATGATCGTCAACGAGCTCTACAAGAGCGAGCGCTGGGAGGAGGTCGTGAACGCGGCCCGCGACTACCTTTCGAAGGCGAGCGACGAGGGCTCGGCCTACCGGCTCCTCGCCCACTCGCTCGACCGTCTCGGCCGTCGGGCCGAAGCGAAGGCGGCTTTCCTCGAGGGAGCGGCCGTCGCGGAATCGCATCGCCACACCGGAATGGCCGATGAATTCCGCGAGGCTGCCGCCTCGCTCTGAAGGATTTCCGCTCCCCGTTTGAGCACGATTTTTGCGTCTCAAGAACGGCGAAAGGAGCGACGATGCCGAGAAAAAGCTCGAGCGGGAGAAAGTACGGCCGCGTAGCCTCGAAGAAGGTCGAAAGGGCGATGCACGAACGGAAACAGGGAAAGCTTCGATCCGGCGGCTCCGGCAAGAAAGTGACGAGCCGAAAGCAGGCGATCGCGATCGGCCTTTCGGAAGCCCGGCGCGCGGGCGCAAAGGTCCCGAGCAAGAAAAGGTGACTCTTCCCGGGTGAGAAGGCCCCTGTTCCATTAGACTCGCGCACCGGCCGAGGCCGAATGGAACGATGAACCTCTCTCGATTGCCCGCGCCCCTGATCGACTTCGCGCGGTTCGCCCGAACCGCGGCGCTCCGGGCCTGCGGGCCCGTGGAGCGGTGTTTCCGCGAGAAAGGGCTGCCCCCCCTGTGGCTTCGCCGGCACACCGGGCCCGTCGCGAATTTCTCGCGAAGCGCCCGGGACACGGCGGACCTGATCTCGCGGCTCTCGCTTCTCGCGCCCGGCGCCGTCGTCCTCGACGCCGGATGCGGGGCGGGCGCGGCTGCCCTCGAGCTCCAGAAAGCGCTCGGAGGCGGGGGAAAATACATCGGTTTCGACGTGCACGCGCCGTCGATCCGCTGGTGCCGAAAGCGATTCCGCGGCGACCCGCGCTTTCGGTTCGAAATCGCCGAGGTTCGCACTCCGTTCAGCCGCAGGTCCTCCGGAAGCGCCCGAGAGCTCCGCTTTCCGGCCCCCGACGAAACCTGCGATCTCGTCCTCGCGAAATCGCTGTTCACCCATCTGCTCGCGCCGGAAGCCGCCGCCTATCTTCGGGAGATCGAGCGCGTTCTCGCCCCGGGCGGCCGAGCGCTCGTCACGGCGTTCCTGTTCGACCCGGCGGGCGACGTTCCCGCGTTTCCGTTTTCAAGCGGGGAGGGCTCGCAGAAGTGGAAAATCCGGAGCCGTCCCCACGCGGCAGTCGCCTTCTCCCGGCCCTTCTTCGAGACGATGATCTCGCAGGCCGGCCTTCGAGTGGAAAGAAGCATCGAAGGCTTCTACCCGGGAACCTCCGCGGTTCCCGTCGGCCAGGACATGCTCGTGCTCGCGGGCGAAGCTTCCTAGCGTGCCGTTCAAAGAAGCTTTCCATCGCCCGGAGTGTCGATGTCGAGCGCACCCGCCGGAAAGTCGATCGCCGCCACGGGGATGCCCGCCGACCGAAGGAGAGCACGCGCCCCCTCGTCGCCCGTCAGCGCTTCGAGCCGTTCGAAGAGGGAGTGGGAAAAAATCGCGGGAGGACCGAGAACGCCCTCGTAGCGGCACGCCGCGGCGGGTTCCGGCCCGCGGGCATATCGGCCCGCGAGCGAGCGGAGCAATCCCTCGTCGACGAGCGGCTGGTCGGCGAGAAAGATCAATACCGCTTCGGCCCGCGGAGCCGCGGACCGGACTCGGGCAAGGCCCGCGCGGATCGACGACGACATCCCTTCGCTCCATCGGGGATTGACGACGACCTCGGCCCCCGACCCCTCGAGCTCCGGCAGGATCGCCTCGAAAGACGACCCGAGGACGACGACGCCCGGCCGGAAGCCCGACGCGAGAGCGGTGTCCGCGGCACGTCGAACGAGCGACTTTCCCTCGATTCGGCGCAGCTGCTTGGGCGACCCATGGCGGCGGGACTCGCCCGCCGCGAGCACGATCGACGCGATTTCGACGTCGCTCGCCATGCGAGGAGTCTGCCACAGAGAGCCGGGAGCGAGCCCGATCCCGCGGATCGGCGGAAACCTTCGGCGCCGGCCCGCGTAACAGGACAGACATGGAGAAGTGGCCCCCGGGCTTCGAATATCGGCGCGTTTTCGAAAGCGCGGCCGTAGGGATCTCCCGCTGGCGCTGCCAGGGCGCGCCTCCCCGGCTCGGCGCGGAGCGCTCCCAGCCGAGCGCAATGATCGTATTCATGCACAAGGGAAATTTCCGGGTCCATTCCTCCGCCGGGATCGGGCTCCTCGACTGCACGCGCGTGGGATTCTTCAACCCCCGCGTTCCCTTCCAGTCCGCACACCCGTTTGGCGTGCGCGATTCCGGGTGCGATCTCGCGGTGCGTCCCGACGTGCTCGCGGAGATCCTCGCGAGGTACGACCCCTCGGCGGCGGATCGGCCGGAGCTCCCGTTCCGCTTCGGGTCCGGACCCTGCGAGCCCCGGACTTTCCTGCTGCACCGGATCCTCGTTCGCAAGGTCGCGCTCGGAGAGCCGATCGACGACCTGGAGATCGAGGAGATTGCGCTGCATCTCGCCGACCGCGTCGCCCGGGCCGCGTTCGAGGATTGGGAAGTGAAGGCGGCGCCGCGCGCGACCGCCCGCGAGCGCGACGAGGCGGAGGAGCTGCGCGGAATCCTCTCGAGCCAACCGGGCCATCGCCATGCCCTCGACGGCCTCTCCCGCCGCCTCGAGTCGACTCCATTCCGGCTCTGCCGCTCGTTTCGGGCCGCCACCGGTACGACGATCCATCGATACCTGACCCATCTGCGGCTCCAGCAAGCGCTCGGACGCCTCGCGGACGGCGCCCCCGACCTCACGAGCCTCGCCTTCGACCTCGGCTTTTCCAGTCACAGCCACTTCACCTCGGTCTTTCGGAAGCACCTGGGCATGTCTCCCGACGAGGTTCGGCGCGCGTCGAGGGGACGGGACCTCCCCTCCCTGGGGTCCCGCTTCGCTCCGACAGCCGCCGCGAGAAACTGAACGGCAAAGCTATCTCGGTGAACCCTCCAAAGTGCGCTCGAACCGGATTCGCCGATTCTTCACATCGAGCGTGACCACGAAATCGCGGAGAACCTCATATCCGAGATTGGCGATCGAGGAGTCGGCGCCCGATCGCACATCCGCAAACGACACCTCGGGCATATCGAGCCTGAACTGACCGAGCTCGATCCGCCCCTTGACCTTCGCATGCAGGATCGGGGACTCGCCCATATAGGTCTTCGCCGTTCCCGCCTCCTTCGGCTCGGAATCGAGGGGAACCTCCTGGATCAACTTCGAGGGAAGCACCAGGCCATGGCCTGATCCCGTGTCGAGGTGGGCGCGAATCTCTCGGCCGGCCACACGGATCGGAACCGTCGGCAGAGGAGAGTCCTCCGGATAATCGAAGACTCTTCGGGAATCGGAGCGCGCGAGCTCTCCCTTCCGAATCCGAATGAGCTTTCGGGGATAGTCGAAGGTCAGCAGGTAGCCGGGAAAGCTGGAACCCGACAGGACGCCGGGCGGCATGTTCTCGCCCTTCAACGGGCTGCCCGAGGAGGCGGCCGCCGTCAAACCCCGAATCACGATTTGTCCGATGCGCAGCTCCGCGATGGAGAGAATGGCGTGTGCGGGCCCTCCGGCCGGGGACATCCCCACAATATCCGTCGCCTCCGGCAGGGCGAGCGCTTCCTGCAACCGAGAGTCGATCACGGTCAGCGTGGCGCCCGTGTCGACGATGAAACGAAACGGCCCCTTTCCGTTGATTTGGACGCTCACGACGGGTCTCCCGCCGAAATCGTCCATGGGGAGAGAGATTCCCTCCGCGGGCACCTCGATGCTTTTCGGGGCCGGAACCGGGCCCGGGTGGTGCTGGGCATCGCCGCGCCTGGCTTGAGCCAGGAATCCGACGACCGCCACGACAACGATCGAGACCGAAACTCGTTTGACTCCGAGACTCGTCTTCATCGACAGGACCCTCCTTCACTCCCATCGAAGATAGGAGGACGGTTCGAATGCCGCTATCAAGTCCCTGCAACCCGCCGCTGCAAGAAGGTGACAGCGCGCCCCCGCGCGCCGAGAGTACAAAAGCGGCCGTAAGGAGACTACCGATGAGAAAACTCCTCGCTTTCGTTGTCGTTCTCTTCTGTACTTGGCCCCTCGCGCACGCGGCGCCCGCATCGCCCGATCCGATCGAAGGAAAGTGGTACGGCGAGGCGGGATTTCCCACGGATCGGATCGCCGTCGGGTTCGAATTCAAACGCAATGAGAAGGGCGAGCTGAAGGCCTTCCTCTACGAGCCGGTCAATAATTTCTATGGCCTCGAGCTTCCGGGAGTCGTCGACCGGAAGGACGACTCCTACACGATCAGCTCCTACGACACGACCCTCACGCTCCACGGCGATGCGCTCGAGGGAACCTATCTCCCGTCGAAGGCCCCCGCGACGCTCCACCGCACCAGGATCCTGCCGTCGGATGCGCCGGTGCCGGCCCTCCCGCCGGGACCCGGCCCGAAATGGCGGGCAAAACTCGGGGCGGGAGAGATCTTCGCGCCCGCCGCTGTTCGCGACGGGATCGCGTACGTCGGCTCCACCAATGGGACTTTCAACGCGATCCGCGAGAGCGACGGCACCTTTGTCTGGATTTTCGCGGCGGGCCGACCGATATTCGGGGGAGCCCTGGCGACCGAAGGCCACGTCTTCTTCGTGTGCGACAACGGGTATCTGTTCAAGCTCGACAAGAAGACCGGAAAGGAGTTGTGGCGGTACGACCTCGGCGACGAGCGCTCGCCCCGAATCCTCTCGCATCAGGTCATCGACACCGTCGAGCCGCGGATCGGCGAATTCGACTGGGAAAACTCTTCGCCGACGCCGCGGCTCGCCGACGGCGTCCTGTACGTCGGCTCGGGCGACGGAAGCTTCCACGCGGTGGACGCCGAGACCGGGAAACGCGTGTGGCGCTTCGAGGCGCCCGAGAACGGAAAGCCGCCGGAGTCGCTGCCGTGGGACCCCGAGGGTTCGAACAAGATTCGGACGGACGCGCTCCTCGACGGTCCGCGCGTCGTCTTCGGAAGCTTCGGCCACAAGCTCCGGGCGCTCGATCGGAAGACCGGCGCGGAGATCTGGCAGAAGGACCTGCGCGCCGAGATCTCGAGCTCCCCGGCGCTCGTCGACGGCAAGATCGTCGTCGGCAGCCGGGGCGGCGTCCTCTACGCTTTCGAGCCCGAGACGGGGAAGAAGATCTGGGGCATGCTCTTCTGGGGCTCGGCGATCGAGTCGACGGCAGTGAGCGCCGGGGGAAGCCTGTTCGCGATCGGCGCGTCCGACCTGCGGCGGGTCAGCCTCATCGACGCCAAGGACACCCGCGTTCTCTGGCGGACCGACGTCTTCGGCCTGCCCTGGCCGCGCCCCGCCGTCTCGGGCGGACGCGTCTTCGCGAGCGCCGTCGGCTACGCGCCGTACCAGATGCGGCATCTGGGAAGCTTTACCGCGCTCGATGCCGGGACCGGCCGGATCCTGTGGCGGTGGCCCGCGCCCGTCACCGACGCCCTGGTCAACGGATTCGGGGCCCCGCCTGTCGTGGACGGCGATCTCGTGATCGTCGGCGGAATGGACGGAACCCTCTACGCATTTCCCGCGGCGTGAATCGCACAGAGCGTTGCCGATCGGCGAGTGGAGCGATGTCGAAACCGCGTTCGAAATGTTCTAGACCGGCGGCGCGCGGGCGCCGACACTTCGCCCGTGACCGCGTGAAAGGATTCTTCGGGCTCGGGCTCCTGGCTGTGGCGGCGTCGCTCGGCGCTCAGACCACCCCGCCGGCGGACGAACCGCCGATCGCGATCCACCGCGCTCCCGGTCCCATCACGATCGACGGCGATCTCTCCGACCCGGGCTGGAAAGACGCGGCGCGCGTCGACACGTTCTGGGAGACACGGCCGGGCGACCAGATCGCGCCGAAGGTCCGGACCGTCGGATACCTGACCTTCGACGACCGCGCGCTCTATGTCGCGATCGAATGCGAGGATCCGGAGCCGACAAAAATTCGCGCGCCCTACGTCGACCGCGACAACATTTCCGACGACACCGATTACGCGGGAATCCTCCTCGACACCCGGCACGACCGCCGCACGGCAATCGAGTTCTACGCGAACCCGCGGGGCGTCCAGTACGACGCGCTCACCGACGATTCCTCCGGAACCGAAGACCCGTCGATCGACCTCTTCTGGGATTCCGCCGGCCGCATCAACGACCACGGCTGGACTCTGGAGATCCGCATTCCCTTTTCGACTCTTCGCTACGACCGAAGCCAGAATCCGGTCTGGGGAATCCAGTTCTACCGGAATTTGACGCGCGAGACGCACTACCAGTATTTTTCCAACCGCCTTCCCCGCAGTTCGAACTGTTTCATTTGCCACGAGCGCGATCTCGTTGGCCTCGAAGGGCTCCCGTCGGCGGACCACCTCGTCGTGGCCCCTTACGTTACCGCTACAGAGGAAGGGCGACGCGTGGACGGCAATGACGTCTCCTCCCGGTTCGTCAATCACCCCGTGCGTGGAAACGCGGGCCTCGACGTCAAGTGGCTCCCCAACGCCAACACCGCGATTGATGGAACGCTCAATCCCGATTTTTCCCAGGTGGAATCGGACGTCGCGCAAATCTCGGTGAACAACCGGTTCGCCCTCTTCTATCCGGAGAAGCGGCCCTTCTTCCTCGAAGGCCTCGACCTCTTCTCGACGCCCATTCAAGCCGTCTACACCCGCACGATCACGTCGCCGCGCTGGGGGCTCCGGGGAACGGGGAAAATCGACTCGACGAACTACACCCTTCTCGTCACCGAGGACCGCGGCGGCGGTAGCGTGGTCGTCCCGGGATCACAATCCTCGACGTTCGTCGATCAGGATTTTTCCTCGATCGCGGCGATCGGGCGCGTCCGGCAGGACTTCGGTCGATCGTACGTGAGCTTCCTCGCGACGGACCGCGAGGTCGAGGGAACCGGCTACAACCGCGTCTTCGGCCCCGATTTCCTGTGGGCGCCCAATGACGGGGATCGGGTGAAGGGCCAATTCCTCTACTCCCTCTCGCAGACCCCGAACCACCCCGAGCTCTTTTCCGGCTGGACGGGAGAGCACGTGAACGGGCATGCAGCGTACGCGAGTTGGGACCACTCGAAACAAAGTTACGAGTGGTGGGTCGACTTCCGCGACCTCTCCGACGGCTTCCGCGCCGACAACGGCTTCGTGCCGCAGGTCGGCTACCGGGAGATCAGTCCGGGAGCGTTATTGAGATTCAACCCTGCGGCCGGATTCTTCACGCGCCTGACGCCGCTTCTCCTCGAAGACTACACGGCCGACACTTCGGGCAAGACCCTGCGTCAGAGGATCTCTCCTGGCATCAACTTCGAGGGGCACCAGAGCCTCCAAGGGGAGATCGACTACCTGTTTTCGACGGAACGGGTCGGCAGCAAGCTGATCAAGAAGGATTTCGCCTCGATCTCCGTTCAACTCGCTCCGTCCCGCGTGTTCGGACAGGTTTCCGTAATCGGGGAATTGGGCGACCAGATCGACTACGCCAACGCGAGGCCGGGCACCGGCGGAAATCTGACCCTCTCCGCCCGATTTCAGCCGCTGGATCACCTGGAACTGCGGTTGAACGAAGCTGTATCGTGGTTGAACGTCGACGACGAAAACGGGAGCCGGCGGCGGCTTTTCACGGCGGCGGTCCACCGCCTGAAAGCGACTTACAACTTCACGAACCGGACGTTTGTCCGGGCAATCCTTCAGTACGTGACGGAGGATCGCAACCCGGCTCTTTACACCGAACCGCCGGCGACCCGAAAGGACACCGCCTTCTCGCGCTCACTGCTCTTCGCCTACAAGCTCAACTGGCAGAGCGTTCTGTTCCTCGGCTACGGAGACAACCAGGCTTTGGACGAACACTACGATCTCACGAGGCGTGACCGGCAGCTTTTTCTCAAGATCTCGTACGCGTTCCAGGGACTGCGAGGATAAGGAGGAAGCCGGGGTTCTCCCTGCAAGAAACTGACAGCGGCCGTCTCGGCCGGCCCCCGATAATCCGGCCATGAACATTCATTCGAGCCGAAGTCTCTCGCGGATTCTTGCCGTCCTTTCGCTGGCCGGCGCCAGTTCACTGTTCGCCACCCCGGCGCAGGACAATCCAGCCCGCGAGAATCCCTTCTTCCAGCCGAGCCCGTTGCAGTACCAGGCGCCCGAGTTCGACAAGATCCAGGACGCCGACTACGCGCCCGCGATCGAGGAAGGGATGAAGCGACAGCTCGCCGAGATCGATGCGATCGCAAACGACCCGGCGCCCGCGACGTTCGAGAACACTCTCGTCGCGATGGAGAAGTCGGGCCAGCTCCTGGACCGCGTCTCGAAGGTCTTTTTCAACCTGGCGCAGTCGAACACCGACGAAGCGATGCAGAAAATCCGCGCAGACGAAGCGCCGAAGCTTGCCGCCCACCAGGACTCGATCTACTTGAACCCGAAGCTCTGGGCGCGCGTGAAGTCCCTATGGGACCGCCGTGCGGATCTCGGACTCGACGCCGAGAGCCGCTACCTGCTCGAGCGGTACCGCAAGAACTTCCTGCGCGCGGGGGCCGAGCTTCCCGCCGACTCGCAGGCGAAGCTTCGCGCGCTGAACGAGGAGGAAGCGAAGCTCAAGGCCCGTTTCGCGGAGCTCCTGCTTTCCGGGACCAACGCCGCGAGCGTCGTGATTTCCGACCGCCGCGAGCTCGCCGGCCTGACCGACGCCGAGATCGCCGCCGCGGCGGCGCGCGCCCGGGAGAAGAAGCTCGACGGGAAATGGATGCTCGACCTGCAGAACACGACTCAGCAGCCCGTGCTCGCGTCCCTGACGAACCGGGCGCTCCGGCAACGGATCCTCCGAGCCTCCGAGCACCGCTCCGACGACGGCGGACCCAACGACACGCGGGCGACGGCTGCGCGCCTCGCGCAGCTCCGAGCAGCGCGGGCGAAGCTCCTCGGGTTCGCGACGCACGCCGACTACGTCCTCGACGACCAGATGGCCAAGACGCCGGACCACGCCAGAAAGCTCCTGACCGATATGGTCCCCGCGGCCACCGCGAGAGCCCGGCGCGAGGCGGCCCGGCTCCAGAAGATGATCGGCGCCGGGAAGGGCGGCTTCAAGCTGGAGGCCGCCGATTGGGAGCTCTACGCCGGCCGCGTTCAGCGCGCCGACTACCAGATCGACGAAAAGGTTTTGAAGCCTTACTTTTCCCTCGACCGCGTCCTCCAGGACGGCGTCTTCTACGCAGCCAACCGACTCTACGGACTGACATTCCGAGAGCGCAAGGACCTGCCGTTGTACCACCCGGACGTTCGGGTCTTCGAGGTGTTCGACGCCGACGGCAAGTCGCTCGCGCTCTACTACGGCGACTACTTCCAGCGTCCGAACAAAGGCGGCGGGGCATGGAACGCCGCGTTCGTCGACCAGAGCTCGCTCTTCGGGACGCATCCGGTCGTCGTCAACGTTCTGAACTTCCCGAAACCGGCGGAAGGAACCCCGGGGCTCCTGGCGTTCGACAACGTGACGGTCCTCTTCCACGAGTTCGGCCACGCCCTGCACGCGATGTTTTCGGACATCCGGTACCCCACGCTCTCCTCGACGCCCAACGACTGGGGCGAGATGCCGTCGCAGTTCAACGAGCACTGGGCCCTCGACCCGGACGTCCTCGCGCACTACGCCCGGCACGTCGAGACCGGCGCGCCGCTCCCGAACGCGCTCGCCGAGAAAATCCGCCGTGCGAAGACGTTCAATCAGGGCTACATGACGACGGAGTACCTCGCCGCGGCGCTCCTCGACCTCGCCTGGCACACGCTTCCGGCGGACGCCCCTCTCCAGAATGTGGACTCCTTCGAGAAATCGGCTCTCTCGCGATTCCACCTCGATTTGCCGGAAGTCCCGCCGCGGTACCGCACGAGCTATTTCTCCCACATCTGGGACGCAGAGTACTCGGCGGACTACTACGCGTACCTCTGGAGCGAGGTGATCGACGACGACGCATTCGCGTGGTTCAAAGAGCACGGCGGACTGACTCGAGAGAACGGCAAGCGCTTCCGGGACATGTTGCTCTCCCGGGAAGGCACGGCCGACGTCGCCGACCTCTACCGCGCCTTCCGGGGGCGCGATCCCGTCGTCCAGCCTCTCCTCGAAGAGCGCGGCCTCGTCGGAGAGGCTCCCGCGCGCGTTTCGAAGCCACCAGGGATCAAGCGTTGAACACCCGATTCGTTTCCGGCGCGATGTTCACCCCTGCAAGAACCTGACAGCGCGGTCTCGCGCGACCCCGAATAATCGCGCCATGAAAATCAAGCCGACGACCTTTCTGACGATCTGCCTGCTCGCTCTCGCGCCGTTCGCGCCCGGTGCCTCGAACCGGCGCCCGATCACGGAGTCCGACCTCCTCAAGCTCCGCTGGATCGCCGACCCGCAGATTTCCCCGGACGGGCGGCAGGTCGCGTACGTTCTCGTGACCGTGAACGAAAAAGACGACGGGTACGACACGTCCCTCTGGACGGTCGCCGCGGCGGAGGGAGCCGTCCCCCGACCCCTGACTTCCGGCCCGCGGGATTCCGCTCCGCGCTGGTCGCCCGATTCCGGAACGCTAGCGTTTCTTCGCACCGCGGAAAAGGCGCCGCCGCAGATCTATCTCCTTTCGATGTCCGGCGGCGAGGCGCGCAAACTCACCGACATCCCGAAGGGCGCGTCGGCGCCCGCCTGGTCCCCGGATGGGAAGGCGATCGCGTTCACCAGCTCGACGACGGCCGATGACGTCGCCGAGAAAAAATCCCCCCCGGAGCCGGGAAAGAAGAAGAAAAGCGACGTGCACGTCGTCACGCAGGCGTTTTACCGGTTGAACGGACTCGGCATTTTCGATCCCTCCGACCACGACCACATCTGGACGGTCGCCGTCGAGACGGGCGGCGAGCGCCCCGCCGCGGCGAAACCGATCACCTCGGGAAAGTACGACGAAGGCCCCCCCGTGTGGAGCCCGGACGGCGCGAAGATCTACTTCGTCTCCGACCGGGTGGACGAGTCGTACTACAAGCCCGCCGACGGCAACGTGTACGCCGTCCCCGCGGGCGGGGGCAAAATGGAAACCGTCGTCGACATCGACGGCCCGATCTCCGACGTGTTCCCCTCTCCGGATGGCCGCCGATGCGCCTTCCACGGCTGGATCAATCCGCCGGCGGCCCGCTCTTACGACAAGGTCGACCTCTTCGTCGCCGAAAACGGAAAGGCCCGGAACGTGACCGCCGACTTCGACGGCGATTTCACGAACTTCATCGGGTACGACACGCATCCCCCGCGGGGCGGCGGAGACGCGGAGGCGATCGTGTGGGCCGCGGACGGGTCCTCGTTTCTGGCCGTCGCCACCGAACGGGGAGCCTCGAATCTCGTTCGCATCGACGCGGCGACGGGAAAGCGCGAAAAGCTGACGACCGGCGAGCACGAGATCGTCGCGTTCAGCGCCACGCCCGACGCCTCCCGGATCGCCCTGACGATCGACGACGGGGCCCACCCGGGCGAGCTGCACGTCCTCGACATGGCGACCCGGCGACTCGTGCGGCTCACCCGCGAGAACGACCCTCTTCTCGAGACGCTCGACATCTCGATCCCGGAAAAGATCGTCTACCCGAGTTTCGACGGCGCGAAAATCGAAGCGTGGGTCGTGAAACCGCCGTCTTTCGATCCGAAGAAGAAGTATCCGCTCATCCTGAACATCCACGGCGGCCCGCACATCGAGTACGGCGAAACCTTCTTCCACGAACTTCAGTGGATGGCGGCGAAAGGCTACGTCGTCCTCGCGCCGAACCCGCGGGGCAGCGCGTCGTACGGCCAGGAGTTCGGAAATTCGGTTCAGTACAAATTTCCGGGCGACGACTACAAGGACCTGATGGCGGGTGTCGACGAGCTCGTGCGCCGCGGATACATCGACGAAAAGAAGCTCGGGATCACCGGCGGAAGCGGAGGCGGTATCCTGACGAGCTGGGCGATTACGCAGACAAACCGTTTCGCCGCGGCGGTTTCGCAGCGGTCGATCGGCGATTGGGCTGGCTACTGGTACAGCCTGGATGTTCCGATCTTCAACAAATCGTGGTTTCGGAAGTATCCCTTCGAGGACCCGGAAGAATACAGCCGGCGTTCTCCCGTGACGTACGTCGAAAAAATCACCACGCCGCTCCTTCTGATCGAGGGCGAAAACGACCTGCGCGCACCGACCAATTCGGGCGGCGGTGCGATGTTCCGCGCGCTGAAGGCTCTGCACAAGACCACCGCGATGGTGATCTTTCCCGGCGAGACCCACGAGCTCTCGCGCTCGGGAAAGCCTTCCCACCGCGTCGAGCGCCTGCGGCACATGCTGAACTGGTTCGACAAGTATCTTCAGGGCAAGCCGGTCACGGATTACGACGTTCCCTGAGCGGCGCGTAAATCCTTCACTCGCAGGGGGGACGGCTTACCGGAGCGCGTGTTCCGCGACGCGCCTCACGAGGTCCAGATCCGTCAGCGGCCCCTGCCTTCCCCAGAAGCGAACGAAGCCACCCCGATCTCCAAACTTCTTGAGCCAGGCGGTCGGCCTTCCGTCCGGGTCGGCGCCAAGGACGGTCAGGGTCCCGGAAGGAAGGACCGCGAGGGAACCGAGCCACCATCCCGGCAGGCCCCACTCGGCGCCGTCCCTCGTCGCCACCGAGAACACCTCTTCCGCGGACGCCTTCGGATCCGCGGCGACTCCGAGAATCCGCGCGGGCGCCCCCGGATCGAAGCCGGTGATCTTGCCGGTTCCGGCTTCGCATTTCAACGCGACGGGAGGGCCTCCCGGCCAGACGGCGCGGCCCCCGGCGTCGAGATACCGCCGAAACGCGGGAGCGGAGCCCTCCGCCGCGTCCAGGACCTCGGCCGGCAGCGCGTCCGACGCGAATACGACGACGCTCGGAGCGCCGTCCTCCGTTCGCGCCCCCAGGAATCCGGGCAGGCTCGCCGCGTCGAGCTCCGTGTAGCCGGCCCCGGCGAGAAGATCGCGGACGGCGCGTCCGCCACGGAAGTAGTGGCCCGCCGACTTCTCGTCCCAGTAAACCGCCTTCCACGGAACCATCGGCCGGCGGCTTGAAGCGGTCAGGGCGTACACGAAACCGTCGTCGCTGCCGATGAAGACGAGATCCCCGTCCGCGGACGGAGAGGAGTACACCGAATCGCCAGTGCGGTACCTCCAGAGCTCGCGGCCGGTCGCCCGGTCGAGGCCGAACACGTTGCCGTCCTCGCAACCGACGTAGAGCGCATCCCCCGCGACGGCCGGCGACGAAATGATCCTCGAAGGCATCGCCACTCGCCAGCGCTCCTTCCCGGTCCCGATCTCGGCCGCATTGATGAAATATCCGTCCGAGCTCCCGACATACGACACGCCGTCGGAAATCGCCGGCGACGCTTCGCACCACGCGAGCTCCAGGTGCTCTTTCGTGAACGCGACCGGATGCGCGATCCGCCACAGGAGGCGGCCGGTCTTCGCATCGAGCGCGTACTGGTGCGCATCGCGCGACCCGAAAGTGACGATCCCGTCCGACACGGACGCCGAGGACGCGATCGACCGACGGTCGAATCCCGCCTTTTCGGAATCGTTCTTGAACCCTTCCGTTTCGTATCTCCACCTCAGTTTTCCGGTGGACTCGTCAACCGCGTAGAGCACGCCGTCCGTGCTCCCCTGGTACACGACCTGGCCGCCGACCGCCGGAGAAGCCCGCAGCCGGCCGCCGGTGCGAAATCGCCACAGAACGGCGCCGGATTCCGCCGAAAGACACGAGAGCGTTCCATCGCCGCCGGCGGCCAGCACCCGGCCGCCGTCGACGGCAGGCGAGGAAATGATCCACTCATAACCCCAGGAGAAGGGAGCGTCGACGCCCATGGCGAACCGCCACTTCTCTTTTCCCGAGCGAACGTCCACGGCATAGAGATTGCGGTCGCGGCTCGCGAAGAACGCCGTTTCGTCCGCGATCGCGGCGCTCGAGTCGACCGCTCCGCCGGTCGAGAATCTCCAGATCTCCCGGCCGGACTTCTCGTCCAGCGCGTACAGGTTCCCGTCTCCGCTCCCGACGAGGACGCGGCCCTCGCTCACCGTCGGGCTCGAGTGGACGGGCCCAGCCGTCGGAAATCTCCACGCGGCGCCGGCGAGCCGGCGCAGGGGCGACGACGAGTAAACGCCGCGGTGCGACGGCCCGCCGCGAAACGACGACTCGCCGGAGGCCTCCGCTCCCCTCGTCTCGTTGGCGAAAACCGGCAGGCAAAACATTCCGGCCAGGCACGCCAGGGGGACGAGTCGTATGCGCATGAGCACCTCCTGCCGCCTCCTACGAACTTCGCCGCGGACTGTTCTGAAACCGCAAGATTTCGACAGCGCTGTTTCGCAATCCGGAAACACGAATCGAGATCCGCCGATTTGAAGTTCTCGAAGGCGAAGAATTCGCGAACTCCCTCACCTTTCACGGGTTGGCCACCATTCGACGCTGGCAGCCACATTGCTATCGTAAGTAGTTGCAATTGAAGGATTTAATCTTACTTATGTCGTTAATCATTTTCGAATTTATTCAGAAAGGAGGAGTCGGAAAAAGTGTTCCCCGGAAAGATGGAAATTCGCTGTCTCAACTCGAAAATAAGGAGGGAGATTTCATGAAGGTGTTCAGACTACTCGCCATCTGTCTGATGGCGGCTGTCTTCTCCGCGCCCCTGTTCGGACAGGGAGCTTCGGCGACGTACGGCAACATTTACGGGAAGGTCTCCGACGAATCGGGCGGCGCGCTGCCCGGCGTGTCGGTGACGCTGTCCGGCGGCGGAGCCGCGCGGACCGCGACGTCGGGAGGGCAGGGGGAATTCCGATTCCTCAATCTGGCGCCCGGCAACTACACCGTCAAAACGGAGCTCAACGGTTTTTCGACCGTGGAGCGCACCAACGTGACGGTGAGCCTGGGTTCCAACACGGAGGTCGCGATTCCGATGAAGATCGCCTCGGTGGCGACGACGATCACGGTGTCTTCCGAGACGCCGCTGCTCGACACGCGCCGGGTGAGCTCGGGATCGGACTTCACGCAGGACCAGTTGAAGAGCATTCCGACGGCGCGCGACCCCTGGGTCGTTCTCCAGCAGGTGCCTTCCGTCCAGATCGACCGGGCCAACGTGGCGGGCAGCGAGAGCGGCCAGCAGTCGGTCTACATCGGCAAGGGCGTCGACGCCTCGCAGAACGCGTGGCTCGTCGACGGCGTGGCCGTGACGGACATGTCGGCTCTGGGATCGTCCTCGACTTATTATGATTTCGACGCGTTCCAGGAAATGCAGGCAACGACGGGCGGATCGGATCCTTCGATCGCGGTCCCGGGCGTCACGCTCAACATGGTCACGAAGCGCGGAACCAACGAAGTGCACGGATCGGCTCGAATCTTCGACACCCCGAGCGAGACCGAAGCACGCGCGAACCGCGCCGCGGTCGGGCCGTACAGCTCGACGCTCGGCGGGCCGAGCACGCTCAAGGTCGGCAGCGGTAACTCGATCGACCACATCCAGGACTACGGTGTGGAAGCCGGCGGACCAATCTGGGCCGACAAGGCGTGGTTGTGGGGAAGCTACGGACGGGACCAGATCGATCTCGTCAAGCTCTCCTCGGCCGCACCCGACCAGACGACCCTCGAGAACTGGGCCGGCAAGTTCAACATTCAGCCGGTCGAGTCCAACTCGGCGACCGCGTTCTACTTCCGCGGCGACAAGATCAAGCTCGGGCGCACGGCGGTCTCCAACCGCGGCCAGGGCACGGCGTGGAACCAGAGCGGACCGACCGTGATCTGGAAGGCGGACGATTCGCAGGTCTTCGGGCCGAACCTCGTCCTGAACGCCTCCTACAGCTACGTGCGCGGCGGATTCCATCTCGCTCCGCAGGCGGGTCTCGGGCCGAACATGGTCCAGGACGCCAACGAAGTGTGGCAAGGGACCTTCTACGACTTCGCCACCTACCGGCCGCAGCACCAGGCGACGGCAAACGCGTCGTACTTCTTCAACACCGGGTCGATCGGACACGAGCTCAAATTCGGGTTCGGCTACCGCCACATCATCGGCGGCTCGACGACGACCTGGCCCGGCAACCAGGACATCAACTACCTGAACTACAACGGCAGCGGCCAGTCATACGTCAACATCCGGCGAAACCTGGCGGTCAACGAGACCATGACCTACTACGACGCCTACATCGGGGACACGTTGACGGCCAACAATCTGACGGTCAACGTCGGCATCCGCTACGACGACCAGAAGGGCTTCAACGCCGCCTCGGGTGCGCCGGGCAACAGCTCGGTCTGCGACCCGAGCCAGGCGTTCTCTCTTTCGAATCCCTGCATCCCGGCCCTCAATTATTCCGGAGCCGCAGCGGAGATCCACTTCAAGGACTGGGAACCCCGCGTGGGACTGACCTACGCCCTCGGCGCCCAGAAGTCCACGCTGCTTCGCGCTTCTTACGCGAGGTATGCGGATCAGTTGGGCTCGGGAAACGTGGCCTATGACAACCCGCTCGGCTACACGTACATGATCTACCCCTTCACGGACGCGAACCACAACGGCCTCGCAGATCCGGGCGAGCTCGGTGCGGTCTATTCCTATACCGGTATCGACCCGAACAATCCGAACAGCCTCATCTCTCCCAACCAGATCGCGCACAACCTGAAGAACACGAAGACCGACGAGTTCATGTTCGGCGTCGACCACCAGATCCTTCCGGAACTGGTCGCCGGCTTGACCTACACGCACCGCCATCGCTCGGACTACATCACGGGCAACTACATCGGCGTCACGGCGGCGAACTTCGTGCTCGACCCGAGCCGGAGCGGCAAGAACGCCTATGATCAGCAGGGCAATCTTGTCGGCACAACCGGGAACTATTACGACTTCATCGCCCCGGCTGGATTCAACGGCGGAGCAATCCTGACCAACGATCCCGGTTACACCACCAACTACAACGGGGTCGAGCTCCAGCTCACGAAGCGCCTTTCCAATCGCTGGATGATGCACGGTTCCGTCGCGTACACCGACTGGAAGCAGAGCGTCAACGGCGCCAACGGCTGCCTGGCGTCCAACGCCGGCTTGACGAGCTGGAAGGGGCCCACCAACGTGCTGACCCCGGCGGGATCGAGCTGCGCCGACGGAGGCCAGGTCTACCAGGAATCGCTGGGGTCGGGCTCGAAGGGCGACGTGTTCCTGAGCTCGAAGTACCAATTCAACGTCAGCGGCCTGTACCAGCTTCCGATGAACTTCAACGTCGCGGCCAACCTGTTCGGCCGCCAGGGCTACCTCATCCCGTACTACGCTGCGGTCTCCGGCGGCGACGTGGGCGCCTCTCTCGGTGCGCGCAACGTCATCGTCGGCAACAGCGACGACCACCGCTTGAAGAACCTCTACCAGCTCGACCTGCGAGCGGAGAAGGTTCTTCCCCTGTTCCAGAAGGCGGACATGACTCTCTCGATCGACATGTTCAACGCCTTGAACAGCGACACGATCCTCCAGCAGGCAGCGCAGCTCTCCACCACGGCTTGCGGGGCGGCGAACGCCGCCAAGAGCTGCACCGGCAAGGGCAATCGCGTCGAAGAACGCGAGAGCCCGCGGGTTCTCCGGTTCGGAGCTCGCCTGAGCTTCTAACTCGTTCCCGGAATTCTCTTCGCCCCGCCGGGAAACCGGCGGGGCTTTTTTTCAGCGTTCAGCGCGGAAGGACGGGATCGGGCTCTTCTTCGGACACGGACGGCCGGCCCAGGCCGCGGACCAGCCGCTTGAGATCTCCTTCGTCCTGGACGGACGTCAGATCGATCTCGGATTCGATCAGGCCGTCGATCAACGCGCGGACGATGTCGGTTCGCTTGACGATCGCTCCGGTCGACGCGCGAATGTCGGTGATCAGGCGATCCAGGAAAATGATCTGGCGGTCGTAGAGAACCATCGTGACCCGCGACCATTGATCGAGAAGAGCGGGAGGCCTTCCCCACCGGGGACCGTTGGGGCTCGACACCTCCGGCCGATCTTTCACCGATTTCATACCCGCACCTCCCGGAACATTAACGCCATAAATAAGGAACTCGTCCCGCATCCCATGTTTCGGATGGTACGCGTGGATCTCCCCAACGTGCTATCGAGAAATTGCGCGGGCATTCTTCCAGCGGCGTGCACTCATGAAAGAGTACGCACGCCCCGGGGGAAGGTTTCGCGCCCCGAAGCCGCCCGCGGAATCAATCGGGCCTCGGAACGCCGGGCAGTTCGAGCCGCGCCCGCAATCCGCCCGCGGGCGAGTCCTCGAGCGAAACGGACCCGCCATAGAGGCCGGCGAGATCGCGCACGATCGCGAGACCGAGTCCCGACCCGTCGACCGCTTCGTCCGCCTTCACGCCCCGTTGCAGCACGGCCTCCCGGACGGAGCGATCGATTCCCGGGCCGTCGTCGTCGACGGCGACGACGAGGGTCTCGCCGGCGAGCGAGGACTCGATCGAAACTCGCGACTTCGCCCACTTGCAGGCGTTGTCGAGAACGTTGCCGAGCATTTCCTCGAGGTCCTCGCGCCGTCCCCGAAAAGCGTGCCCCCGTTCGATCGACGTCTCGATCGTCAACCCCCTGTGGGCGTGCAATCGAAGGAGAACCCGGACCAGCCCTTCGACGGGCTCGCGGATCGAGGTCTCTGCCCCGCGCACGCCTCCCGAGGCCGCCGCGCGCGCGTGGGCGAGGTGATATTCCACCTGGCGTTTCATCCGGTCGACCTGCTGGGCAATCGTCGCGGCGAGCTCGATGCGGCCCTCGGCTTCCAGCCGCTCCGCCTCGTTGGAGAGCACCGCGAGCGGGGTCTTCAACCCGTGCGCGAGATCGCCGGCCTTTGCATTCGCGGTCTCGACCGCGCGTTCTCCGTGCGCGAGCAGGGCGTTGAGCTCGTCGACGAGAGGCTGCACCTCGGCCGGATATTCGCCGCCCAGCCGGCTCTCGCGACCCTTCCTCACCCCGGCCAGCCGGAGGCGCAGCCGGTCGAATGGAACGAGCGCTCCCCTCACGAACGAGAGTCCTGCCGCCATACACCCTCCGGCGAGAATGAGCAGGATCGCCGTGTGCAGCGCGATCGCGGGCGCCTGCCAGCGACCGTGGGTCACGGTCAGCGCGACGGCGAGAAGCATCACGAGCCCGATGGTCCAGAGCGCCGCCCCGAAGAGGATGCGGCCGCGCACCGAGGAGACAGGAACCTGAATCAAGAGCTCTTCTCTCCGGAGGACACGCCATCGCTCTTCATCCGGTATCCGAGACCGCGCACGGTCTCGATGACGCCGGCGCCGAGCTTGCGGCGAAGACGCGCTACGAAAACCTCGATCGTGTTGGAATCGCGATCGGAGTTGAGGGAATAGATGTGGTCCGTCAGCTCGGTCTGGGGCACCGCACGCCCGCCGTGGTGCATCAGGTAGGAGAGGACCCGCAGCTCGAGCGCGGTCAACCGGACTTCCTCGCCCCGGAGTGTGACCCTACCCGCGCGAGGGTCGAGCGTCACCGCGCCGCAGCGGAGCTCGGGAGACGGCAGGCCGCTGGCCCTCCGGATCAGGCTTCGGAGCCGAGCGAGCAGCTCCTCCATTCGAAACGGCTTCGAGAGGTAATCGTCGGCGCCCGAATCGATCCCCTGGACCTTTTCGGACCAGCTTCCCCGCGCCGTCAGAACCATCACCGGGACCTTCATGCCGGCGTCGCGCCACCGCCGAAGAATCGTCAGCCCGTCGACCTTCGGGAGGCCGAGGTCGAGCACGACGACGTCGTAGGTTTCGGTCTGCGCGAGAAAATCCGCCTTCTCGCCGTCCGCCGCGCAGTCCACCGCGTAGCCGTTCTCGCGCAGAGCGGCGGAGAGTTGCTGCGACAGGCGCGCCTCATCCTCGGCGACGAGCGCGCGCATCGGATCCTCGTGGCATGGGACGGTTATAGCCCAACCCGGCCTGAACGGCGCATGAACGACGCCTTCAGCCGCGGTTCAGCCTCGAAGGGATACGTTGCCGCGCAAGGAGGATTATTCATGAAGCTCAAGATCTTTGCCGTCGCGATCGCGCTCGCCGCCGCCGCGTCGGTCTCGAGAAACGCCCGTGCCGCGGGCGACCCCATTTCCGGCGAGTGGGACGTGACGTTCCGGATCGAGGGAATGACGACGCCCGCGACGTTCAAGTTCGCCCTGTCCGGCGACCGGGTCAGCGGAACCGCGGACTCCCATCACACGGGCGCGGGAACCGTTCGCGACGGGTCCTGGAAAGACGGCCGGCTCGCGATGACGCTCGACTTCGCGTCGCACGAGTCGATCGTGGTCACCGGGAGCCTCGAGGGCGAACAGCTGACCGGCGAGTTCCGAACAGAAGGAAGAGTGGGCAAATGGGACGCCCGCAAGAAACGTCCCGGCGAGCACGTTCACGCAAGCGCCGCGGCCGCGTCGCCGCACTCGGCGCCCCCCAGCCCGTACGCGCCGTACGAGCAGCTCATCGGCGAATGGGACGTCGCTCCCGAAGGCGGCGGCCCCGCGACGGCGGGCGCGGTCTTCCGGTGGGGTCCGAATCATTCGTACATCTGGACCGCCGGCACGTTGGTTCACGACGGCGTCCAGGAGCCGCACTTCGAGGGAATGATGATGTGGAACGGCGTCCACCGGAACCTGGACGCGCTGCTCGTCCTCGACATGCGATACGGCCTCGCACAGGAACAGGGCACCTATTCGATCGAGCCCGACGGGACGATCGTGCGCGAAATCACCGCCGTCTTTTCGGAGGGCGTGCAGCCGATGGGGCAGGAGGTCGCCGGCCCGGGCGGCGCGACGTCGCGTTTCCGCCAGACGTTCAAGTCGCAGGGGCCGGACCGCTTTGCGACGGCCGTCCTGCGGCAGAGCGGCGACGGGTGGGTCGCCACCTTTCCGGGAAGCGATCACCTCGTGATGACGCGCCGCTCGAACAGTTAGCGCCGAGCGGAAGGCTTCTTTGAGACGAGGGCGGCGAGCGTCGCCTCCGCCTTTTCGTGGAGATCGGGGGGAGCGCCGTAGAAAGCTCCCGCGGCGCTCCCCTCCCGATCGAAGAGAAAGAGCGTCGGCACGGCGCTCACGTCGCCGAACAGGCCGACCCGTTCCGGCGTGCCCATCGCAAACGTCAGCGGAACCTTCATCCCGCGCGCGACCTTGCGTACGTCGGCTTCCTCCGATTGGACGGCGAGGGCGAGCACGGCGATTCGATCGCCGTATTTCTTCTTCAACTCGCCGAGCCAGCCGAGCGTGCTGCGGCAGGGCGGGCACCACGTCGCCCACATCTCGACGATCACCGCGCGGCCCGCGAGATCTCTTCGCGAAAGGCTGCGTCCCTCCAGATCCGTCCACGATACCGAGGGCAGGCTCGCGGCGGTCTGCATTTTTCCCGGCGCCGCCTCCGCGCGCGCCGCGTCTTTCTTTCCCACCAGAATCAGGTCGATCATTCGCGAAAGGTCCGCGCGAAAGCGCTCGTGGCTCTCGGCGCTCTTGAACGGAATGTATTTGCCGCTCGCCTTCGGATCCATGTTGAAGAAATCCTTCGGCGTGGCCACGAGCACGTCGTCGACGAAGATCACCGGATAGAACGTCACGCCGAAACGCTTCGCGAGCTCCGACGCGCCGTAGTTTTCCGAAACGAACCGCGCTCTTCCCCGGTAGTCGTGAACGACGCTCTCGGCCAGCAAACTTGCCGGATCGGAGAGATTTCAGGTGTAGGGCCAGCGAACCAGGGTGACGGTGACCTCGGGCGCGGGCCTCGGCGCAGCGGGCGAAGCGGGTTCGAGGGCGGCGAAGTACCGGGGAAGGACGTCCCCCGCGATCGCCGCCGCGGCCGGCGCGTCCGCTCCGGGGGCCGCTCCCGCGACCTCGGCCTGCGCGGATTCCAGAAACAAGCGCCCGAGGGAATCGTCGACCCGTCCCGCGGCGAGACGCGCGTCGAGCTCCCGAAGGCGCGCCGAGAGAACCTCTCGGCCGACGGCCGTTCCGGCTCCGCGCAACAGAGAGAAACGCTGCGCGGCCTGGAGATAGCGAAGCAGCGCTCCGTACCGCAGTCCGGCCGCGTCGAGCTCGCGCGCCTCCTTCAGCGTCGAGCTGGCGGCGATGAACTCGGCGTGCCGGTCGATCGAGGCCGGAGGCCGATAAGCCTCCAGCATCTCGCCCTCCAGGGAATCCAGCTCGGGCCCGAGGCCGCGCACGGAAGGCGGGTCCGGCCGGACGGCCGGTGAAAGCGTCCGGCTGAACATCACGAACTCCCTCTGCGCCTCCGCGAGGCCGAGATAGAAGAGACCCTGCGAAGGCATCGTGTTGCGCCCGTATTCGAGGCTGCTGTCGTAGTAAACCCGGACCTGGGAGAGCGCCGCTTCGCCGAGCGCGCGGGCCGCCGCGGGGGCGACCGCGTTCAGCGCGTCGGAATCGGGCTTCCCGAGAGAGTCGCGCAGGACACCGCCCATGCGCGTCCATTCTGCTTCGAGACCGCGAACATCCTTGACCTCATGCCGCCGGGGGGCTCTCGACGTAGGTCGCCGCCGCGAGGTAGGCCCTTGCCGAAGCGAGCCGCTGCAGCGCCAGCAAGCGCCGGCCATCGCGCAGCGCCTGCTCCGCTCCCGCGATCAAGGGCTCGCTCGCGCCCTTGATCTGGATCCACGTCTCGTCCTTCGACGTGTTTTCCCGCAGCAATTTCGACCAGCGCGAGACTTCCCGCGCGACGGGATCCGCCGGCTCCACGACGCCCGTCGCGGCCATCGACGCGAGCACGATTGCGCCCAGAGCGCCTACGACCGATGCGGCGAACGGGACACCATGCAACCGCCGCTTCGCGAATCTCACGGAATCAGCGTGACACAGGAGTCCGCGATTCCGCTGTCAAGATCCTGCGCCTCCTACCCCCCCGCGATCGCCCCGACGATCAGGAACGGCTCGGTCCCCGCCGCGACGGCGTCGGGCAGCGGGGCATCCGGCGAGTCGTGGGACAGGTCCTCGCCGCACGCGAAGAACCGCACGAAAGGCCGGCGTTTCTCCGTCACGTGATCGCGGATCGTGCCGCGCAGCATCGGGTAGCCGGATTCGAGCGCCGCGAGGACGGATCTCTGGGTCGCGGGGCCTTCGACCCGAAGCTCCAGTTCTCCGCCGACGCGCGCCAGCTCCCTCAGGTGAGGCGGGATCACGACTCGAATCATCGAAGTGTCTGAACCTCCACGGACAGCACCGCCGGAAGGTCCCGGACGATCGGTCCCCAGCTGTCTCCCCCGTCGCGGGAAGCGTAGACCTGCCCTCCGGTAGTCCCGAAGTAGACTCCGCAGGAATCGAGAGAGTCGACGGCCATCGCATCGCGCAGCACGTTGACGTAGCAGTCCTTTTGCGGCAGGCCCTTCGTGAGAGCCTCCCATTCGTTGCCGCCCGAACGGCTCCGATAGACGCGGAGCTTTCCCTCGGGGGGGAAATGCTCTCCGTCGCTCTTGATGGGGACGACGTACACCGTTTCGGGCTCGTGCGCGTGAACGTCGACGACGAACCCGAAGTCGGTCGGCAGGTTTCCGCTCACTTCTGTCCAGGAATCTCCCGCGTCGTCGCTCCGAAGGACGTCCCAGTGCTTCTGCATGAACAGGACGTTCGGCCGGGAGCGGTGCTGGGCGATCCGGTGCACGCAGTGGCCGACCTCGGCGTTCGGATCGGGGATGTACTGCGAGTGGAGCCCCTTGTTGATCGGCTTCCACGTCTTCCCGGCGTCGTCGCTCCGGAACGCGCCCGCGGCCGAGATCGCGACGAAGATCCGGTTCGGATCGGCCGGATCGAGGAGGACCGTGTGGAGGCACATCCCGCCGGCTCCCGGCTGCCACTTCGGGCCGGTGCCGTGCCCGCGCAGCCCCGCGAGCTCGTTCCACGACTTGCCGCCGTCGCCGGAGAGGAACAGCGCGGCGTCCTCGACTCCCGCGTACACCCTGTCCGGATCGGTCAGCGAAGGCTCGAGATGCCAGACACGCTTGAACTCCCACGGATGCGCGGTGCCGTCGTACCACTGGTGCGTCGTGAGCGGCTTGCCCGTTTCCGAAGACACGTCGTAGACGAACTTGTTGCTTTCGCCCTTGGGCATTTCCCCCGGGGCGGGGGCCTGGCCCGGCGGCGTTCCGGGTTGATGCCACGTCTTTCCGCCGTCGTCGGAGCGCTGGATGATCTGCCCGAACCAGCCGCTCGTCTGCGAGGCGAAAAGGCGATTCGGATCGGCGGGCGAGCCCTTCAGGTGGTAGATCTCCCAGCCCGCGAAATGGGGTCCGCTGACGTCCCATTTTTCCCGTTTCCCGTCGGAAGACAGGATAAAAGCCCCTTTGCGCGTGCCGACCAGTACTCTCACCCCGCTCATCGGAACCTCCTTGTTTTCGCATTTTACACGACGCTTTTCCTATTGCTTTCCCATAGGAGATCGCCGATCCTTGCTATGGCGAAACCATAGGAGATCTCCGGCGTCCCAGGAGAGAGGGGAGAACGATGGAAGAGAAAGCGGGAGTCTGGCAGGGAACACTGGCGCTGATGGTCCTCCGGACGCTGCAGATGCTCGGGCCGCTTCACGGCTACGGCATCGCGCGCCGGATCGAGCAGACGAGCGGCGAGCTTCTTTCGCTCAACTACGGAACGCTCTACCCCGCGCTCCTGAAGCTCGAGCAGGAAGGCTGCATCTCCTCCGAATGGGGCGTGTCGGACAACAACCGGAAAGCGAAGTTCTACCGGCTCACGCGCGCGGGACGCCGGCAGCTCGAGAAGGACACGCGGGAATGGGAACAGGCGACGGCCATCCTCGCCCGATTCCTGGTCCCCGGCGAGGCGAAGTCGTGAGCGCGCCCCGGGCGTGGGTGCGTCGTCTCGGCGGAATTGTTCGGCCGCGACGAGCGGGAGCGGGACCTCGCGGCGGAGCTCGAGAGCCACCTCCAGATGCACGTCGACGACAACATTCGGAACGGCATGACGGCCGAGGAGGCCCGCCGGGCCGCGCTGATGAAGCTGGGCGGCCTCGAACAGACGAAGGAAGCCGTGCGAGACCGACGGGGAATTCCGTTCTTCGAGGCCGCGGTCCAGGACGCCAGGTACGCCGTTCGAATGCTTCGGAAGACCCCCGCGTTCACCTCGGTCGCGGTTCTCACTCTCGCACTGGGGATCGGCGCCAACACCGCCCTTTTCTCCGTGGTGAACGGCGTGCTGCTCAATCCGCTCCCCTACCCCCGCGCGGACGAGCTCGTCACGCTGCACGAGAGCAAGCCGAATTTCGACGCGGGCTCGCTCTCCTATCCGAACTTCCGCGACTGGCAGAAGGAGAACCGGACTTTTGCCGCCATGGCCGCCATGCGGCGCACGACGTTCACCGTGACTGGCCGCGGCGAAGCGGAGCAGGCTCGCGGGCTCCTCGTGACGTCGGACTTCTTCCCGATCCTCGGCATCAAGCCGGTCGCGGGACGCTCGTTCGCCACGGGGGAAGACGAAATCGGCGCGCGGCCGATCGCGCTCGTCTCCGCGGATCTCGGGAAGCGCAAGTTCGCCGGCGCGGGCAACGCCGTCGGGCAAACCCTGGTCCTCGACGGCAGTCCGTTCACCGTCGTCGGCGTGATTCCCGCCGGGTTCGACCTGACTCTGAGGAGCGAGGTCCGCCCGGAAATCTTTCTCCCGATCGGCCAATGGGGGAACACGCTGCTCTTGAACCGGGGCGCCGGCCTCGGAATCCACGGAATCGGCAGGCTGCGGCCGGGGGTGTCGCTCGCGGCGGCGAGGGAGGACATGAGCCGCGTGACCCGCAACCTCGCGGCCGCCTACCCGGACAAGGACAAGGGGATCGGCGCCACGCTCATTCCGCTCAAGCAGCAGATCGTCGGAGAAATCCGACCCTTCCTGTTCGCGCTGCTCGCGGCGGTCGGATTCGTCCTGCTCATCGCGTGCGTCAACGTCGCGAATCTCCTCCTCGCGCGCTCCACCTCGCGCTCGCGCGAATTCGGGATCCGGACGGCCCTCGGCGCGGGAAGGGGGCGGATCGTGCGGCAGCTGCTGACCGAAAGCGTGCTCCTGTCGCTGGCGGGGGGCGCGCTCGGCCTCTTCCTCGCGAGCCGGGGGACGAAGGCCGCGATGCACGTGCTCGGATCGGCGGTACCCGGCGCCGCGTCGATCGGCATCGACGGCCGCGTGCTCGCCTTCACCACCGTTGTCTCGCTCCTCGCCGGAATTCTCTTCGGCCTCGCTCCCTCGCTCCGGAGCTCTCGGAGTCCTTCGCAGCAGGCTCTCAAGGAAGGGGGACGCGGCGCGATCGCCGCCCGGCATCGCGCGCAGGACGTGTTCGTGGTCCTCGAGCTCGCGATGGCGCTCGTGCTGCTGATCGGCGCGGGGCTGATGATCCGAACGCTTTCGCGCCTCTGGAGCGTCGACGCGGGGTTCGACGCGAAGAATCTCCTGACCTTCAACCTTTCGCTCCCCCCGTCGATCAGCGCGGCCCCGCCCGCGACGATCCGGGCGGCGCTCCGCGAGCTGGACGCGAAGCTCGAAGCGGCGCCCGGCGTGCAGGCCTCGTCCTACTCCTGGGCTTCCTTCCCGCTCCTCGGAGACGACGAGGCGCTCTTCTGGATCGACGGCCAGCCGAAGCCCGCGAACACCAACGACATGAACTGGTCGCTCAAGTACGTGGTCGAGCCCGGTTATCGGAAAGCGATGGGGCTCCGGCTCGCGCGCGGGCGATTCCTCGAGCGCGGGGACGACGAGAAGTCCCCCTTCGTGGCGGTCGTCGATGACGTTTTCGCTCGCACCTATTTCGGTTCGGCCGATCCGGTCGGAAAGCGCCTGAACATCGACGGCTTCGAGTCGCCGGCGACGATCGTCGGCGTCGTCGGCCATGTCCGCCAGTGGGGACTCGACGCGGACGATTCGCAGAAGCTTCGGGCGCAGATCTACATGGCCGGCGCCCAGATGCCGGACGCCTACGTCGCGGGCAACGCCTCCGGCATGTGGATAGCGATCCGCTCGCAGGGACCGCCGTCGCTCCTCGGTCCCGCAATCCGGCGCCTCCTCCAGGACGATCGAAGCGGGCAGGTCGTTTACGGAATGAAGACGATGAAGGAAATCCTCTCCGAATCTCTCGCCGCGAGGCGCTATTCGATGATCCTGCTCGGCGCGTTCGCTGCCCTCGCGCTCGTCCTCTCGGCGATCGGCATCTACGGCGTGGTGTCGTTCGTCGTCGGACAGAGGAAGGGGGAAATCGGAATCCGCATGGCGATGGGCGCGCAGCGGAGAGACATCCTGCGCCTGATCGTCGGCCAGGGGGGAAGACTGGCGGCGGCGGGAGTCGGCCTGGGAGTCCTCGGCGCCTTCGCCCTGACGCGCCTGATGTCGCGGCTGCTCTTCGGGGTCGAGCGCGCTCGACCCGCTCACGTTCGGCGCGATGGCGTTCGTTCTCGCCGCGGTGGCCCTGCTGGCGTGCTACATACCCGCCCGCGCGGCGGCGCGGCTCGACCCGATCGTGGTGCTGCGCGCCGAATAGCCCGGACGGCGTTGCAATCTCGCGGGCGGGATGCTATGTTTTCCCGCTCTCGTGGGGCTGTAGCTCAGTTTGGGAGAGCGCCTGAATCGCACTCAGGAGGTCGTCAGTTCGATCCTGATCAGCTCCACCATCCTCCTTCGCCTTTCTTCGAAGCCTCCAACGGGGGTTTCGGCTACGGCGCGATTGAGGGTCCGACCGTGAACTCGAGAAGCGAAGGAGGATGCCGCGCCATAGCTGTCACGCCGAAGCTTCAGCGAAGGCGGAAGCTCGGCGAAGACGAGCGAAGGCGGGCACTTCCCCCTCGCCTACTTCGGCAGCGTCACCTTGAACTCGATCTTCGCCAGTTGCTCGGGCGCCTTGCCGATCTTGTGCAGGAACGCCAGCCAGCGCGGGTCGGCGTGGATCTTGGCGAACAGGTTCTCCGTCACGATTTCGCCAATACCGGGGTCGCCGTACTCGACTGCCTTGTCGAGCCACTCGAACGCCTTGTCCGTTTCGCCGCGGTAGGCATAGACGTAGGCGATGTTATAGGGCGCGCCCTTCTCCCACTTCACGATCAGCGCGGCCAGCGCAGCGTCCGAGTCGGCCGTGCGCCCGAGCGCGTGATTCGCCATCGGCAGGCCGATCATCTTGTGGACCTCGCTCGTCTCCTGTTCGATCTCCGCCAGCGCGCCCTGCGCATCGGCCTTCAGCAGCAGCGCAGTGCCAATTTCGGCATGCGCGCTGCCCCGGCCCGGAGCGAGGCTCAGCACGGTTCGGTACGACGCGATCGCCGCGTCGAGCCGGCCGGCCATGCGCTGGTGGACACCCAGGCTGAAGAGCGCGCTCACATTCACCGGATCGCGGCGCACGACGGTCTCGTCGAGCGTCAGCGCCTCGTCCAGGCGGCCGAGAGACATGAGCAGCGTGGCGCTGTTGCTCAGCACGCGCGGGTCCGCCGGATCGAGCGCCAGCGCGCGATTGAGGTGCTGCGCCGCGGCGGCGAGGTCGTTGTCGCCGTACATCGCGATCCAGCCGAGCCGGGCGTGGGCCGGCGCGTACTCCGGATCGATCGCAAGTGCCTTCGTGGCCGCCTCGCGGGCTTGGGCGTAGCCCTCCTTGCTTGGGCAGCAGACCTTGATCCGCCTCGTTGGTGAAGTTGCCTGACAGCTCGGCCCACGCCGGGGCGTAGCGCGGATCGATCGCCAGCACCTTGCGGTACAGCGCGTCGGACTGCTTGAACGCATCGGCGGTGAACTGCTGTCTGAGCTGCCTGGCCTGCAGGTACAGCGCGTAGCCCTCGGGGTCGGTCGTGCGCGCCTTCGGCGCCGCGCCGAGCAACGTGACCTTGAGCTGCTTCACCACGTCGGCCGCGATCTCGTCCTGAATCGCGAAGATGTCGGTAAGCTTTCGATCGTAGGTCTGCGACCAGAGGTGCGTGTCGGTTCCGGCCCTGATCAACTGCGCCGTGATCCGCACCTGGTTGCCGGCCTTGCGAACCGAGCCTTCGAGTACGTGCGCCACGTGGAGCTTCCGCGCGATCTCGGGGATTGCAATTTCCTTGCCCTTGAACGAGAACGACGACGTCCGCGCGGTCACCTGCAGCTGCGGAATCTTCGCGAGCAGGTTCAGAAGCTCCTCGGAAATGCCGTCGGAGAAGTACTCGTTCGACTTGTCGTCGCTCATGTTGACGAACGGTAGCACGGCGATCGAATGCTCCGAAATGTCGGCCTGGACGCCCGGGCGCAAACCGCCGCGCTTCCAGAGCAGGAGACCAGCGACCACCGCAACGAGAACGCCGGTCGCCGCGAAGACGCCGGCTCGGCGCCAGCTTGGAGCCGGGACGGCCGCCCGCGCGCCGCTTGTGCTTGAGCCCGTGCTCGTCGAGCCGGACGTCTCCGACAGGGCAAAGACGATGTCCCGGGCTCCCTGGAACCGATTGTTTGGGTCCTTCTCCAGACAGTGCCGCACAATGTGATCGAGCGCGACCGGGATGTTTCGACCCGATTCGGAGATATCCGGCGGCTCCTCCTTCAGGATCGCGCTCATCGTGTCTGCCGCCGTGTCCCTCTTGAACGCTCGCTGGCCGGAAAGCATCTCGTAGAGGACCGCTCCGAAGGAGAAGATGTCTGAGCGGTGATCGACTTCGCGTCCCCGCACCTGTTCGGGCGACATGTATCCCATCGTGCCCATGACGGTGCCGGGCTCGGTCCCCTTCGACTGCGTCGGCGCGCTCGTCTGTCCTTCGACCTTCAGTTCGGCCCTCTTGGCCAGGCCGAAGTCGAGGATCTTCACGTGCCCGTCTTTCGAGACGAAGACGTTCTCGGGCTTCAGGTCCCGGTGGACGATCCCCTTCTCGTGGGCGGCGGAGAGTCCCTTCGCGATCTGGATCGCGTAGTCGACGGCGAGTTTCTGGGGGAGCGCTCCGGAGTCGAGCCGGTCGCGCAAAGTCTGGCCGGAGAGAAGTTCCATGACGGCGTACGAAATGCCGTGATCCGTCCCGAAATCGAAAATCGAGAGGATGTTCGGGATGCGACAGCGCGGCGACGGCTTTGGCCTCCCGCTCGAACCGCGCGAGCATGTCCGGGTTCGCGGCAACGGTTTCAGGGAGAACTTTGACGGCGACGTCGCGGTCGAGCTTCGAATCCCTCGCCCGGTACACCTCGCCCATGCCGCCGGCGCCGATCGGCGCAAGAATCTCGTAGGGACCGAGGCGGGTTCCCGGGGAAAGGCTCAATGGATTTCTCCTGTGGCAGTGATTCTATGCTTTCCACCGGATCGACATCGGTGGGCATCCAGTTGCACGCGACGAAGGCTAAGCGGCTGATTCTTCGAGAAGGCGAGTTCGATATTTTCCCAGTATGCCCCACCAATCATATCGAAGGATTTGGGTTGGCCGCCTCCCCGAACTGGCGGCCCAACTATTTTGCATTCAGAAGGTCAGCGGTTCATCCCGGTTTCGTTTGACCAACGACTCTGAAGGGCTTCGACGCGGCCGCGAGCACCGGATCCGTGGCCAGTGTCCACACTTTTTTCCACATCGGACGTACCCACTCGGGCTCAGTGCCGCCTGTCGCGGAATATTAGAGGTCTGCTCGCGCCCGGCTATGTCCTTCTCAGCGGAGTAGCCACTCTGGCTTGAAAAGCGGAAAAGCGATCAGTCCCACAATTCCACCAGCCAGGACGATGAGCGGCTCGGGGATCTTCTTGAGCGCGAACAAAAGAGCAAGCGTTCCGATTCCGATCGCCGCCGTGGGCCAGTCTCCGATCGCGGTCTTTCCGACGAGGTAGGTCGTCCCGAAAAGCACGCCGACGACAGCGACAGTCACCCCGCGAATGAAGCCCCGGAGCCGAGGGTTGTCCCGGTGCCGAAGGAGCAGCGGGGTTGCGGCGACGGTGAACAGTACGGACGGGCTGAAGATTCCGACGGTCGAGGAGAGCGCGCCTGGAAAGCCGTTCAGGACGTAGCCCACGAACGTGGCACTGACGACCACGGGACCTGGCGAGATCATGCCGATCGCGACGGCGTCGAGGAACTCCCGGTTGCCGAGCCAGTGATATTGATCGACGACGTAGGTCTTCAGAAACGGCACGATGACAAGGCCGCTCCCGAAAACGAGTAGTCCGGTCTTGAAGAAAAAGAGGAACAGCTTGAGCGTCATACCGGTCGCCGTTCCGGCAGCGGCAACGGCTGCGATGGGAGCAGCGATGGAGGGCTTCCTGGGCCCTGGAATCGGCCTCGCGGTCGGCGATCGCGCTCCCGGTCTCGCGAAGAGAAACATCCCGATGACTCCGGCGATGACGAAAAGCGGCGCAAGCTCCTTCTGGACGATCACCGTAATCCCGCAGGCGATCACGGAAATGAGCAATGCCAGTCGGTCGCGGCGCAGAGTCTTGCGGCCCAGATTCCAGCAGGCCTTGAGAATGAGGGCCACGACGACCGGCCCGATCCCGTAGAAGAGGGCTCGCAGTTGCCAGGCGTTCGTGAATCGCGTGTACGCGAACGCAGCGCTGACGACGAGGACGAACGGTGTCAGAGCAAATGCCGCGGCAACGGCCACTCCGCCGATCACGCCGAACCGAACGTACCCACAGTAGACGGCCAGCTGGTACGCGAGGGGTCCCGGACAGGCTGCGGCGATCGCGAGCCCATCGTCGTACTCGCCTTCGGTGATCCAGCCCCGGCTGTCGACCAGATCGCTCCGCATCGCATTGGCAAGCGCCACCGGGCCGCCAAAACCAAGCGATCCGAGCCGGAGAAAATAGAGGACGAGTTGTCTCAGAGTCGGCGGTCGCTGGAGAGAGGAGTCGTTCATTGTCGCCTTGTTCAGTCGTCGAGCGAAGGAAGGGTCTTGAGAACGTCGGCGGCCCGAGCCGGCGCCGGTTGGACTTCGTCCCTTCGAATCAGTCCGTCCCGGAACAGAATCACGCGTTTGGCGAATTGCGCGATGTCGGCTTCATGTGTGACCAGCACGATCGTGAGCCCGCCGTCGTTTAACCCCTGCAGGATCGCCATGATTTCGACCGCCGTGTGGCTGTCGAGATTGCCGGTCGGCTCGTCGGCGAGGAGAATCGCGGGCCGGTTGACGAGCGCGCGGGCGATCGCGACGCGCTGTTGCTGGCCTCCGGAGAGTTGCGACGGGAAATGCGCGGCCCGGTCGGCGAGACCGACCAGGGCGAGCGCATCCCGCGACCGCCGCTGCCGCTCCGGCTTCGCCACGCCGGCGTAAAGCGTCGGGAGCTCCACGTTCTCAAGCGCCGAGGTCCGGGAGAGGAGATTGAAGCTCTGAAACACGAAGCCGAGGCGTCGATTGCGAATTGCCGCGAGCTGCCGCTTGTCGAGGTGGGACACGTCGACGCCTTCGAGCATATACGTGCCAGAGGTCGGCCGGTCGAGGCAGCCGAGAATGTTCATGAAGGTGGACTTGCCGCTCCCGCTCGCGCCCATGATCGCGACGAAGCCGCCCGGCTCGATCGCGATGCTCACGCCGCGCAACGCATGGACGCGTGTCTCGCCGAGCGAGTAGTACTTGTGCAGCTCCTTGACGCAGATGGACGAGCCGGCGCCGCCGGCGGTCACCGGCGGATTCCGGCTGCGCCCGGCAGTGACTCCTTCGCAGAGATCGAGCTCGTCACGACGTCGTCCCCCGGCGCGAGCCGGCCGGCAAGAACGGATTTCACCTCGGTAAAGGTGTGGTCGGTGATCCCGATGGCGATCCGGACAGGCTCGATCCCGCCGTCCTCCCGCCGCTTCCACACGATCGCCGTTTCGCTCCCCGGTTCCGGGGTGTCGTCGCGGGATTGGCGGATCCCGTATTTCGCGTACAGCGAGCGCACCCTGTCGGGCTCCATCGGCGGCTTGTAGCGGAGTGCGGCGTTGGGGACCTTCACGGCATCGGCGACGGTCGCGACCGGAATCGTGACGTAGCCGGTCATGCCGGGAAAAAGCTTCCCCTCTCGGTTCTCGAACTCGATGACAGCGTCGTAGGTGACGACGTTCTGAACGCTGGTCGGATTCATCCGCACCTGGATCACCGTCCCGGTGAAGGTCTCCTTCGGAAACGCGTCCACCTTGAACGTGACCGCGCGGCCGGTGCGGATTCGGCCGACGTCGGATTCGTCGATCTTCGCATACACGAGCATCTTCGTCAGGTCCTGCGCGATCGTGAAGATCGTCGGCGCCTGCAGGGAGGCCGCCACCGTCTGGCCGACGTCGACATTCCGAGCCACGACGGTCCCGTCGATCGGCGAGCGGATGATCGTGTATTCGAGGTTCGTCCGCGCCACGGAGACCGCCGCCTCCTTCTGGCCGACCTCCGCCTTCGCCTGGGCGACGTTTGCGACCGCGCCGTCGAGCGCGGCCCGGGCCGAATCAAACGCGGCCTTCGCGAGGTCGAGCGCCTGCTGCGATCCGACCCCCTGCATTTCGAGCGAGCGGGCCCGCGCGTCGTCCGCGCGCGTCTGGACGACCGCGGCGCGGGCCTTCGTGACATTGGCTTCCGCGACGAGAACACTCGCGCGGGCGTTCTGGAGGTCCGAGTCCGCCTGCCGGAGTGCCCCCTCGAAGAGCCGGGGATCCATCACCGCGATCACGTCGCCCTTCCGCACGCGGCTGTTGAAATCCGCATTGAGCCGCGCGATCGTCCCGGAGACCTGAGAGCCGACTTGCACGGTCGTCACCGGTTGACGGTTCCCGTCGCGTCGACGACGTCCCGAATCCCGCCCTTTTCGACTTTCGCGGTCAGGTGCCGGAGATCGTCGCCTCTCCGGAGAAGAAGCACCGCCACGATGACGACGAGGAGAGTCGCGCCAGCGGCGATCGCCTTCTTCCGCCGGCCGTTCGACGGGACGTCGGGCAGCGCCTCCGCGGTTTCACTCATACCGAAGGGCCTCGATGGGGTCGAGCTGCGACGCCTTGCGAGCGGGGTAATAGCCGAAGAAAACGCCGACCGCGACCGAGAAAAACACCGCGAGAAGGACGGCGTCCGGCGAGAGCGTGCATCGGCCATTCCATCGCACGACCCATGAACACGGAAGTCGACGATGCCGAGCAGCACACCGACCGCGCCGCCGAGGAGGCTCAGGAAGACCGACTCGCCGAGGAACTGCAGCCGGATCGCCTCCTCCGTCGCCCCGACCGACACGCGCACGCCGATTTCGCGCGTGCGCTCGGTCACCGACACCAGCATCACGTTCATGATTCCGATGCCGCCGACGACGAGCGAGATCGACGCGATCGCGACGAGCAGGATCGTCAGCGTCCGACTCGCCTCGAGCTGCGCCTGGATCACGTCCTCCGGGTTGCGGATGTTGAAGTCGTCGTCCTCCTCGGAGCGGAGGTGATGCCGCTCGCGCAGGAGCGCAGCCGCCTGTTGTCCCGCCAGCTTGACGACGTTCTGCGAGACGGCCGAGCAGAGGATGTCGTCGAGCCACGTAGATGCCCATGAGCTTCTTCTGCGCGGTCGTGTAGGGCATGATGATGGTGTCGTCCTGGTCCTGGCCGGAGATCGACAGGCCCTTCGGCTTGCAGGGTCGCGACGACCTTGCACGGCATGTCCTTGAGCCGGATCGCCTTGCCGATCGGATCCTCGTCGCCGAAGAGCTGCATCGCGGACGGTCCGGCCGATCACGCAGACGTCGGCCGCGCGCTCGACGTCGTCCGCGCGTGAAGATCGCGCCCTCGTCCACGAACCACCGCTTGATCTCGAAGTACTCGGGCGAGACGCCGCGGTACGTCGTGAACCAGTTCTGGTTGCCGTAGACGACCTGGATCGAGGCGTCGACGTTTGGAGAGACGTTCTTGATAAGCGGGATCTGGCCCTTGATCGCCGCCGCGTCGGCCGAGCGTCAGGGTCTTCGTCCCGTGGGTGCCCGTCCGCACGCCGTTGACGCGCGCGGCCGCCCGCCTCGATCCAGACGAAGTTGTCGCCGAGGTTGTGCGAGCTGCTGCTCGACGCGCGCCTGTCCGGCGCCGCCCGATCGCGACGACACAGATGACCGCCGCGATCCCGATCGTGATGCCGAGGACGGTCAGCGCGCTGCGGAGCTTGTTTCGCATGAGCGATCTCAAGGCGGAAGAGAGCAGTGTGGCCCATTCCATACGTCTATTCTTCCGCAGGACCGCGCGCTTCGCCAGATCCGACCGCGCTCAGCCTGTGCGTCAGGGCTTTGTGCTGACCTTTGCCAGCGCGGCTTTCAGTCCCTCGCCGACCTTCTCCGGCGTTCCGACACCCCAGAAATGCATGAAGAAGAGCCGCGGAGTCTCGCGGAGCATGTGCGAGTGGAGCGCCGTCACCTCGATTCCGTGAGATTCGAGCTCACGAATGACGGGATTGACTTCGTCGGCGACCAATACGAAATCCCCCGTCGTCGCGACGTGGTTTCCGGAAGTCTCCACGTTGATCGACTCGCCCATGCCCATCGAGGCCGGGACTTCCATCTCTCCGTCGCGGATCGGCTCGGAACGCGGCACGCCGATCTGCAGGACCGCGCCCGCCATCGTGCCTTTCATTCCGAGCGCGGACTGCAGGGCGTCGAAGAGCCTGGTCTGAGCAGGAGTGGGCGACGCCGGCGGCCCGGCCTTCATCGGCGTCTTTGTCTTCTCCGAGCGCGGCACGGAGAGTCTTTGCCAGAGCGGACGGTTCGCCCCTTCCCATGAAGTGGAGGTACAGGACGCGGGGCGTCTCGCCGATCAGGTGATTGTGGATCGCGAGGATTTCGAACCCGCCGGCCTGAAGCTCACGCACGACGGGATTCACCTCCGAGCCCAGCAGAACGAGGTCGCCCATCGTCATCGCCATTGTCTGAGACCCCTCCGACTTGAACGCAGCCCAGGAGCCGAGCGCGAGCGACGGAGCCACTTGAATCGGGCCGATCGCAACGTGCAGGTCCGCGCGCGGCCAGGAGTACCTCTGGACATCTCCCGGAAGGCTCTTTCCGTCTTGTCCGAATACCTTTCCGGCTTCCAGCCAGGGCGAGTCCGCCGCGCGGACAAAACCCGACAGGAGCATTGCGATTGCGAAAAACTTCATGACTTTCCTCCTTTTCGAAATGATTCATAGAGCGCGTCGAAGAGCGAGAAACCCTGAGCGAGGCGATCTTCGTCGTCCTCGTGCGTTGCGGCGATGCCGGTGACGAGGCAAGCCACGCCAGCGCTCTCGGGCCGGCCGAACTTGGCATCCTTCACGTCGACGTCGTGCACGACCTCGGCTACTATTGCAAGTGCGCGGTCCTTCAGGCCAAGCCGCCGAATCAGCGTCTCGAAAGTGCATTGGTCGCCTTCGTGCGTGAACTCGCCCCCGACCATGTCGAACGATCTCTCGCCGGCTGCGGGGGCCTCGGATTTCGGGTCGATGAACCGCAGGCGCGCTTTCGGATCGACGAACCGGCGGATGAGCCAGGCCGAGCCGATCCGGTCGATCTTCACTCCGCGCCGCGTGACCCAGACCTGGTCTCGCAGCGAACCGATAGACGCGCGGGGAGATTCCATGGTGGCCTCCTTTCGAGGACGTTGCCGGCCTTCGGCCCGCGCGAGCGAGCGCTCGGCGCGATCCCGGCCGCGGGCGCCGAAGAAATCGAGGCTTCGGATCTCCTCGAAGCGTCGCCGCGCGCGCACGAGATCCGGCACCGTCGATCGGCTGAGTTCTTCGACGAACTCGGAATAGTCTCGGTCGCGCGCGTCGTTGAAGAGGCGCTTCAGGTCGCGATCCGACGGGCGGCCGACGAATCCCGATTCGGTGATGGAGGCTTCTCCGCCTCCGGCGACGATCTCCTGCGCGATCCACTGGAAGTCCTCGAGCGTCTCGGAGTTGCGAGGGAGCAAATAAACGGAATTCTTCAGCGCGACCGCTCCGACCCGGGCGAGCCGCTGGCGGATCTTCGCGCGCAGATAGAGCGGCTTCGGCGGAATCTGGTGGATCAACATGTACCACCGGGGAGGATCGTCGCTTTTCGGACTCACGGCAGGTCACGGAACGGACGCCGGATAGGAATCCCGGATCACGAGCAGCCTTCCTCGCTTGGGTTCGCAGACATAGGCGTTCCCATGCTGGTCAGAGACGACGCAATGGGCGGAGGCCGCAGTCGGTTGCGTTCCGAGAACCGAGAGCCTGCCTTCCGACGAGACGCCGAGGATCGCGAGCGTCTCGCTCCCGGCTCCTGGAAAATAGAGATGGCCGAGCTTCGGGTCGTAGTCGATGATGTCGACGCCTGAGCCGCTTGTGGCCGAACCGAGCACCTTTCCCCCGTGACCTGCGTCCAGAACCACGGCCTTCCCCTCCGCACAGGCGGCGAACACGAAGTCTCGCTTCCGGTCGAGGCTAATTCCCCGCGACCCCGAGCAGCCGTTACTCCAGCGTTCGACGATCGATCGGCTCTTCACGTCGATTGCCAGCGTCCTGTCTTTCCAGAGATTTGTGTAAGCGCGGCCGCGAGCCGAATCGACGACAAGTGACTCGGGTCCGCCCGGAACTTCGAGGAAAGCTGAATGGACTGGCCGGGGAGGCTGACCCTCCAGGCGGAAAATCTCGATTCGATCGCTGTCGGGCTCCGTGACCCAGAGCTCCCGGGTTGGCGCCACGTACCGAACGTAATCCGGGCCAGCAGCAAGTTTTGAGGAAGTTACGATTTTTCCCAAGCGGGGATCGACGACATTTACGGTCTCCGAGGAGCGATCCGTCGCGAACAGGTATCCGTCTCCCTCGTCGACGGAGGTCGTTCCTTCGCCGCGACCGCCGCCGAATTTTCCCTGCGCCTGGAATCCTCCGATGACGGTGACCTTCTTGGAGGATGGATCGATGAGATCGAGGCTGCCGGTGCGGCCGGCTGGGGCGAGTACCTTTCCCAACGATGGCGAGTAGCCGAGGTCGTCGAAGCCAATCCCGGCTTCACCGCCGGGAAGGGAGATTTCGACCGGCGGCGCGGCCCAGATCGCGCTGATTCCGAGGAGAGGGAATCCAAGGATGAGCGCCCGGAGCTTCATGGTTCGCCTCCCGTCCTCGATCGTAGCATCTGTTATGCCAGTTGAAATAGTTATCTAGCAACTGCCATGCTCTGGAATGCATTTGTTTCGTGGGACCGCTGACGCCGCCCAGCCTGAATGCCCGTCGTGTCCACACTCTGTCCACACTTGGTCTACCCATCGGGATTCGGGGGTCTCCCGCGAGAGCCGGTTGGCTCATGACCAAGCGGTGACGAGGCATCACGAACATCAAGTGGTTAGGTACTGCGGGCACCCGACAGATCCGGAGAGCACGGCGGCTGCGGACGCTTCCGAGCGGAAAAGGCAAGGGGGTTCACTGCGCATGGCCTCGCGGTGCCTGCGTTTCATCGAGGAGCGTGCCGAGCATCTCTGGCCACCGTTTCTCGAAGTCGCTTTCGCGTTGGAGTCCGCGCTCTAACAGAGCTTGGATTCGGTGCTGCGCTTCGGGCCACGTCAGCGCGGTCGTAAAAGAGTTGAGGGCGTCGAGGAGCCGGTCGGCGGATGGCAACGAAACTTGATTGACGAGATTCTTCGCCGCGGCGATGGCACGCCGGTCGAAGGAGGCGATCCGGCGCGCGAGCGTATCGACGAAGCCGTCCAGCTCGGCGTCGGGAAGCGCCCGGTTGACGTATCCGTATCGTTCCGCGGTGTCGCCATCGAAGTCGTTTGCGCCGAGAACGATTTCGAGCGCGCGGCCGCGGCCGACCAGATGTGGAAGGCGTTCGCGCACCGCCGCCGCCGGGATGCAGTCCCACCCCGACCTCGGGTTGGCCCAGTCGCGTGTTCTCGCGCGACGCGAAGCGCATGTCGCAGGCGAGGACGAACTCGCTGCTCGCGCCCCGGACGCAGCCTCGGATCTTCGCGATGCTGACCACCGGCGGACCTGGTGAGACGCACGAACGTATCCATCAGGATCGGGAGGCCGGATGGCCCCGACGGCTGTCATGATGTTCCCTAGCTTGCCGGTCAAATCGAAGTGGGCAAGGTAGAAGTCAGGGTTCGCGCTCTCGAAGACGACGACACGCAGGCTCGGGCTGGCGTCCATTCGAACGAGCAGATCCTGGAGGCCTTGAAATATGGTGGCGTCGAGGATGTTGAAGGGCGGATAGTCGAACACGACCCTCCAGTAAGCGTCCGTTTCCTCAATGACCCGCAACGACACGGCCTCAGTCATGATTCACGTCCTCCCTTGTCTCTTCGTCATGTCACTTCCAAGCGGACACTCAGGCTGCCGCTGCACGCAACAGAGTTTCGATTTTGCTGTCCAGATCTTCCGCTACCTGGAGCGCATCGTGGTTTCCGTACGCAGCCAGAAAACTGGCCATCCTGTCATAGGACAAATGCACGCCATCGGCACGCTCATCCACAAGCACCGTAACCGGAGCGTAAGAGCCCGCGTCTGGAACATGCTTCGCCATTTCCTTCATGATGAGAGGGTTGCCGATCAGCAAGCGGATGATTCGAGGTGTGTCTTGACCCGTCTCTTTCCGAACAACAGCGCCCTGATCAAGCTGCATGAACAGCATCAGCCCTGCTTTGCTCAAGCCCTTCTCAACTGTGCTTTTCAGCTCGGCAAAAGAGCGCGCTTCGTGAGTTGATCTCCCGAATTCAGCCATATCCGGATGACCGATAGCCGCGTTAAGAGCTGCCACAACCTGATCGAACGGGTTAGAGGAGGTAAGGCTGAATCGCTCGATCTCGATTTTTTCTATCATCACGAAATCTCCCTCGGATCTCCCTCCGGGCCTCCGCCGATGTTGCGAAGATCGGCGGAGGCCTACTCTTCGGTTGAGGAGTTACCTATTGGATCGCGCGGAGGTCGCAGCCTCTTCGATGAGCCTGGCTGTTTCCCTCGGGTGAGACATGTAGGCCACGTGGCTGGCATTCACTTCGACCGTCTTGGCCTTGGCTCGCTTCGCCATCATGCGCTCCTGGTCCGGATTGATCGACCGGTCCGCGGTGGCCACCATGTACCAGGTGGGCTTGGACTTCCAGGCGGGCGCCGTGACTTTGTGGGTGAACGAGTCGGTGGAGATTGGCACCTGCGATATAGCCATGTAGTGGGACTCGGCGGGGGGAACGTCCGCCGCGAAGTCGGCCGCGAAATGCGTCTCGTCTATCCACCAGTTCCCGTTGCTATCCGCCTTGAATGCCTTGGACGCTTGTGGCAGGGCCTGTTCGATCGACGCACAGCTGTCACCTTCATCGAGTGCAAATGCAGCGATGTAGACCAGTGCCGCAACGTTTGGATCATTGCCGGCCTCGCTGATGATGGATCCGCCGTAGCTATGGCCGACCAGGACGACGGGGCCGCCCATGGCGTCGATGGCGGCCGTCGTGTACTTTTGGTCGTCGGCATACGAGGTCTCGGGGGGCTGCGCCACCGACACCGTGTAGCCATCCTTCTCAAGGATCTTGGCGACGGCTTCCCAGCCGGAGCCATCGGCGAATGCGCCGTGCACCAGGACCACGTTCTTGATGCCAGTCTTCGGCGCCGAACCCGCCGCGGCAGCGTTCAGAGTTGCGCCCGTGAGCGTACATGCAAGTGCAGCAACGGCATAAAGCTTAGTCACGATGTTTCTCCCATTCGCTTTCATCTTGGTTCTCCTTTTTCCATTCATTTCTTCTCACCCGCATCAGGTTTTGTGATCCGACGGTTCCGGGAGCTCTTTCGGCCGACCTCCTTCCCGCAGCATCCATGCCCGTATGTAGGTCGAACAGTTCAGGACCAGGATGCCGGCGGCCTCGCATTCGTTGAGAAAACGGACGCCATCCACATCCACGAGATCGACCTCCTCCAGATCCAGCGCCACCCGAGATTCCTCTCGCTCGAGCTCGGCCTTGAGCTCGCCTAGGTGCTCCGATCGAATCTGGCCACTCAACCGGACTCGAGCCTCCCCTCCGGCAGAAATCCGTTCGATCTTGAGCGTCATGATCCACGGCCCATAGCACGAGAGACACAATTACAAAAGCCGAGCCACTTGCAACATATAGCAAGGAAGTGGCTTAGGAGCGAGACTCGAACCGAAATGTCAGGAATTCCTGAAATTAGGGAGATGCGACCGTTGGTGGTCTTCGGGGTCGAATCAGCCGGCGTGCGGGGCCTTGAATCGATATTTCTCGATTCTTAACCGCCTGATCTTTGATTCGAGGGTCTGCGCCGGCAACCCGAGCCTGGTTGCCGCGCCTTCGGGTCCTGAGATTCGGCCGCAGCTCTCTGCCAACGCGGCTTCAATGATTACCCTCTCCTGCCTCTCGAGAGCGCCATTCAGCGTCCCGGTCTGCCTTCGTCTCGGTACCTCCTCGCGCTTCAACCAGGTCTGGTCGACGGCGAAGGTCTCACCCTCGCTGAGAATCACGGCACGCTCAATGACGTTCTGCAATTCACGCACGTTTCCTGGCCAGCTGTAGGTCTGGAATGCCTTCAGCGATCTCTTGTCGATTGCTTTGAATTTCCTTCCCAGCCTTTTTCCGTATCGTCCGATGAAGTATTCAACGAGCAATGGAATGTCCGCAACGCGCTTGCGCAACGGCGGCATCTCGATCGGCACGACATTCAACCGATAAAGAAGATCCTCTCGGAATTGACCGTCGGCCACTAATACGCTCAGATCACGATGAGTGGCCGCCAGGACCCGAACGTCAACGGGAATCGACGTGCTGCCGCCGACGCGTTGGATCTCGCGCTCCTGGAGCACGCGCAACAGCGTGATCTGGATTTCCTGAGGCAAATCGCCGATTTCGTCGAGAAAGATCGTTCCGCCATTCGCCGATTCAAAGCGTCCGAGACGCCGCTGTGTCGCGCCGGTGAAGGCTCCCTTCTCATGCCCGAAGAGCTCAGAGGCGATCAGCGATGGCGGGATTGCCGCGCAATTGACGGCGATGAAGGCCCGGGCGGCGCGGTGGGAACGCTTATGGATCGCGCGGGCGATGAGCTCCTTTCCGGTTCCGGTTTCACCCAGAATGAGAACCGTGGAATCCGTGGGCGCCACCTTCGCGACCTGGCGGAGCGCTGTGCGGAGCGGTTCGGAAGAGCCCACGATGTCCTCGAACATCGAGTCGCGATCGATTTGCTCTCGCAGCGCCAAGTTCTCGTTGCGTGTCATCGCTTCCGCGCGGATGCGGTCATCGATATCAGTCCCCGTCGCGTACCAGCGAATCACCTGACCTTGCTCGTTTCGAAACGGGTTGTATCGGATGAGAAACCAACGGTACTGGCCGTCTTTCCGAAGAGCCCGTTGTTCGAGCTCGAAGGGAAGGCCTCTTTCCAGGGCAGACTGGCGGTCGTCTCGCAATCTGTCGACGTCCTCGGGATGGAACAGTCGTTCTCGAAATCCCGGAGCAAGAAGACTCTCGATCGTGAGGCCGGTGTAATCGAGGGTGGCCTGATTGGCGTACACCGGCGCGCCGGACGGGTCCAAAACCACGATCGTCTGCGGTATCGCGTCGGTGATTTGCCGAAGCTCGCGCTCGTCGTGCCGGAGTTTCTCTTCCGTTTGCTTGAGAGTCTCGATGTCCGTGCATGCGCCATACCACCTGATGACCTCGCCCGAGCCGTCACGAAACGGCTCGACGCGCATGAGAAACCAGCGAAAAACGCCGTCGTGGCGGCGCAGGCGCGCTTCCATCTCGCCGGGTTCCCCCGAAACCAGGAGTCCTCCCCACTTCTCTGCCAACGCTCGTACATCGTCCGGATGGATCGCGACTTGCCAGCCCGAACCATGCGACTCTTCGGCAGAGAGGCCCGTGTACTCGAGCCATCGTTTGTTGACAAATTCGTTCGAGCCATCCGGCAGATTGCACCAGGCCATCGTGGGGATCGTGTCGATCACACGCCGGAGTCGAGCCTCCGAGTTCCGAATCTGCTCAAGCAACTCTGCAGGCGAGGGCACCGTGATCGGCACCGCGCTCTCCGTCACGGAGCCGACGATAGCATGGCATCGACGACCTTCCTGTCCACGCTCTGTCCACACCTGGCCGACCCGTCGGGATTCGTGGGTCTCCCGTGGGAGTCGGCTAGCTCATGACCAAGCGTCGATGAGACACCGGAAGATCAAGTAGTTAGACACCGCAGCAGCCCGACAGCTCCGGGAGGCACCGAAGATCGCCGGCCCGGGAATTCGCGGGAAATCGGTATCGCACTCAGGAGGTCGTCAGTTCGATCCTGATCAGCTCCACCAATTTACCTTTTGCCGGTAGCGCCCAAACCGCATCGAGGCGCGAAGTCGATTCCAAAGAGGCGAGATATGATTTCGGAGCCAGATCGTTCGGCTGACCACAGCGTCACGACGACGGAAAGGAGTCTTCATGCGCCCAATTCATGCCGGCTTGCACCGCATTCTCGATTTCGTAACTGTCTTTGCCTTCGCCGCAGCACCATTGGTTCTCGGCCTCAAGGGAGGAGCGGCAGTGCTCTCATACCTCCTTGCGGGCGTCCACCTCGTCCTAACCGTTCTTACGCGGTTTCGAGGCGATCGCGGGCTCGTGCCCTTGAAGGTCCATGGCGCGATAGAGCTCCTCGTCGGCCTCGCGCTTGTGGGGGTCCCATTCGTCCTCGGTTGGGTCGGCGTCGCGCGCGTGTTTTACATCGCCGCCGGCGTGGTCATCCTCCTGGTCTGGGCGTTGTCTGGCTACGACAGACATCTGGCACGCGCGGCCCGTGCTTGACCCCCACCCATGATCCTGAACGCCAGGTACGGCCACACGAACGTCATCGCACGAGATTGGCGGGCACTGTCGGCCTTCTACCAGCACGTGTTCGGCTGTGTGCCTGTGCCTCCCGAGCGCAACTACTCGGGCGCGGCGCTCGAGTCCGGCACGGGCGTCAAGGGCTCAACGGTTCAGGGCGTCCATCTCCGTCTCCCCGGCCTGGGCCCTGACGCTCCCACTCTCGAGGTCTACTCCTACAGCATTTCGGCAGAACCTATCCGTCCGGAGGTCAACCGCCCCGGCTTCGCGCATATCGCATTCGTCGTTCCCGACGTGAGCGCGGCGCAGCGCGAGGTCCTCGCCGCAGGGGGCGCAGCGGTCGGGCAGATCGTCACGCTTCAGACCTCAGTCGGTAGCCGCGTTGCCTGGTGCTACACCCGGGATCCAGAGGGCAACATAATCGAGCTTCAATCGTGGTCCGCCGAAACGCTTGGAGCCTGACAGCCGCAGTGATCGGCGCCGCAGCGATCGTTGCGAACTTCGTGCGCTCCGGGAGGATCTTGTGGGGCGGGTTCGTCATCCTTGTATTGGCTTTTGTCGCGTGGCGAGCGCGCAACAGAAATGTCAACGGCGCGTAAAATCCGGTTGCACCGGCCTCGGCCAGAAGCCTCACTGCTGAGGCCGGGTCGTTAGGGCTAGAGAAGCCAAGATGAACTCCGAACCTGAGCAACTCGATCTCGTCGTCGCCCGGATATTTAACGCGTCAGTCGAGCAGGCATGGAAGGCTTGGAGTGACCCCGATCTTGTGATGCGCTGGTGGGGACCAACGGGCTTTACTCGCCCCATCGCGAAGATGGATTTCCGTGACGGTGGAACCTCGCTGGTATGCATGCGCGCGCCAAGAGAGTTTGGCGGCCAGGACATGTACAACACGTGGACGTACGAGAAGATTGTGCCCATGAGTCGATTCTTGTACACCCACCGCTTTTCCGACAAGGATGGCCACTCGATGGACCCGGCCAAACAGGGATTGTCGCCAGATATCCCGACAGAAATGCGCCATGAAGTCATATTCAAGATACTCGGCAAGGACAGGACCGAAGTCACAGTGATCGAACATAGCTGGACGGTTGGTCCAATGATGGAGATGTCGAAGACAGGACTGGAGCAGTGCTTGGACAAGATGGCTGCGCTCTTAGGACAATGACGACGAGTCGGCCTTCGCTCAACGAGACCAGCGCCTGGAAGATGCTCAGAGCAACTCGGGGAGATATTCGGACGAGAACTGTCGGAGACGACGACAGTCAGTAGTACCCCCGGTGGTAGGTCAGTGCGAACACAATCGGCAGCGCGACGAAGATGCTCAGGGCGAGAGCCGGAGCGAGGAACGCGCTTGCGATCCCCAGCAGCGCGACAATCAACTGGACCCCGAAACGCCGCACAATGTAGCGCCGTTGGCGGGCTGTCGGCTGTTCTGTGAGGTGAGAATGGTCCGCGACGAACCACACTCCTGCCAGCGTCGAAGTACAAGCGGCGAGATTGGCGCCATAAATTGCGAGCGCTACCGGCGCGAGAGGGTAACGACCGAGGACCGCGGTCGAGAAGGGCAACACGGCAATCGTGAATAGACAGAGCATGTTCGCCCAGATCAGAGCGATCTTTACGCCGCGCAGCGAGGCGAAAATCAGGTGGTGGACGAGCCAGTAGTACGCAACGATTGCGAAGCTCAGCGCGAAGGTCCCGAGCCTCGGTGCAATCAGGACGAGCCCGTGCGCCAGTTGGGACACGCCGCCTTCAGGAGGTCGTACGTCCAGGACGAGGAGCGTCAGCGAAACCGCGAAGACGCCGTCGCTAATCCCTTCTGTCCGGTCGGTTCGATATCTCCGACCGGTTCTCAGTCTTTCCTCATTCGACGAACCATCGCCCCTCATGAAATTCTCCCGACAGCTACTTTTCCGTACGCTCGCTCGCCAGCTACGACGATCACGAAATTACAAAGGCGGTGGTGGGTCCATTCGAACGCTGACACCGACTCGACTGCCCGGCGCGCATAGGCCAGCGACGAGAGGATCTCGCACGGGCCGAGACGGGTGCCGGAAGGTAAGCTCAAAAATTCTCCTGTGGCCGGAATTCTATCCTTCCCGCCAGGGCGATGAGGGTCGTGATATTAAGGCTTCCGCCCTTCCGGGGGCGACGACCGTGCAGCTACGAAGACTTCTCACCCGTTTGTACTGGAATCGTATTCACCAGACCCATGGGGTGGAGACGTGGATGCACGACCCTCTCGTGCGTCGATACATCAATGCTTCCCTGACGGGCAACCCGGACCAGTGGCCGATGGAGTGGTTTCGGACCGCGTTCGCCGCGAAGCCGTTTGAGCGGGGAATCAGTTTCGGCTCGGGGAATGGCGCGCTGGAACGCGATGTCCGAACGAAGGAAATCTGTCGATCGATCGTGGGTACGGACATCTCGCCGGCGGCGCTCGTCTCCGCCCGGGAGTCGGCTGCGAATTCCGGAATCGACGGTATCCGTTACGAGCGCATGGATTTCAACGATCTGCATCTGGCATCCAGATCGGTGGATATTGCGTTTTTTCATCAAGCACTCCATCACTGCGAACGTCTCGAAACGTGCCTCGACGAGGTTCACGACGCCCTCGAGCCGGGTGGAATTCTGTACCTCGACGAGTACGTGGGCCCGTCGCGCGGCGATTGGCGAAAACCACTCCTGGCGCGCGCGGACGTTGTCTTTGGCTCTTTGCCGGGCTGGGTGCGGAGGCGGCGGCACCTTCAACTGCCGGTCGATTGGCGCGATCCCTCGGAGGCCATTCGTTCCTCCGAGATCCTTCCCGAGATTCGCCAACGCTTCGAGGTGCTCGAAGAGCGCGGTTACGGCGGCAACTTGCTGTCCGTGATTTTTCCGCATCTCAACCTGACCGCCGGGAGCCCGGCGGACGCGGCAGGAATCGTCCGCTTCCTGATCGAGGAGGAGAAGCGAGAGCTTGCAGGCGGCGCGCCTCCCTTCAGCGTCGTGGTGATCGCCCGGAATCATCGTTAACCTGGCCGTTCCGGCTCAGAGTTCTCTCGTACAGCTCGTCGATCCAGCCGTGCAGGGCCCAGAAGTGCACGTTGTGCGGCGACGTCTCGGGCGACCCCATCCCCGCGCCTTCGAGCCCCGGGTGATCCGCGCCGAATCGGTGCCGCTCGTAGATCGCGATCATCGTGTGCGAGACGTCGTGGAGACCTCGAAACGGATGCTCCGCCGTGGGCGGCGATTCCAGGAAGCGGCCGAGCTCGTCCGACGTGCCCGATCGGACGATGTCCTGAAGCCGGCCGAGCGCGCCCGCGAGATATCCGGGCTGGGCCCAGGAGAAGAACTGCGACAGCCAGTACGGGACCTCGCGCCACGGGCGAAGGGAGACTTCCGCTGTGCCCGACTCGCGGACCATCGGCTCGAAGGCTCTCATCAGCACACGGTGGTACTCGAGGAATTGCGCGCCGCTGCCCGGCTCGCCCGGCGCGACCAGGTCCGGGAACTCCGACTCGAAAACGCGGAGGCGCCGCCCTTCCGGCCTCCGCGCCGCGTGCCACCTCCCGTGCGAGGCGGACAGCGGCTTCACCGCAAGGTCGAGCGGGTCCGGAAGTCTCACTATCGTTCCCATCGCGCGGGCGCAAAAAAAGGGACACGTTTTTTTCGACGTGTCCCGAAAATCGAGTTAACCCTTCGAGACGGGCGAGTTCTTAGCTTCCGGCGATGACGGTCGAGGGTGGCGGCGGAAGGTCGTGCTGGCCGGTCTCAATCTGGTTTCCCCGCAGGATCGACCGGATTTGCGCCAGGAAATGTGCGATCGGGGAGACGCCGGGGGCCGTGGGACGCGGGACGGGCTTGTGGGGAACGGCGAAAAGCTGGACCGAGACGAGCAGCGACAGGGAAAACGCGAGAAGAACTTTTCTCATGGTTTTCCTCCTTTGCCCTGCTCATCGCGGGCCGGAGGAAAACGGGACAGCCGGAGCGGCTATTTCGGGATGGAGCTCAGGCGGCGGACCAGCGTTGCGTCTCGTCTTTCTTGAAACGATCCAGGAAACGGCTCACCTTTTCGAGGCGCGAGAGACTCAGATCCGCCTCCGTCAGGTATTCGACCGCGCGAGCGGCTTCGGCGGAGAGCCCGAGCTCGTGAATTCGGGGAAGGATCTTCTTACAGGTCTCGACGGCCTCTGCCTCGCGCTCGAGATGAAGGAGCGCTTCCGCGATCCGGAGCTCGATCCGAATCTCATCCCAGCCGAGATTCCGGGACCGATAATCCGCGCGCAGCTGGACGCCGATATCGTAGACGTCCTGGTGGCGATCCTCGAGCCGAGCGACTTCGACGAGACCTGCGCGAATGCTCACCAGTTTTCTGTGATCACCCGTCCGTCGAATGATCTCCGCAGCCCTCGCATAGTGACGCTTGGCGTCTGTCAGGCGATTCACCTGGATCAGGTCGCTGCCGAGATTCAAATGAATGGTTCCCAGGAGCCGCGTGTCCAAGTCCGCTTCGCCGCGCGCGAGGAGATCCTCGTAAATCCGAATCGCATCCAGCCTCCTTTCAAGGTCGGCGAAAATCACCGCCCGAACGATCCGGCAGCGGGCCTGGCGCGGAAAGTCCTCGAGAAGGCCCTGGAGTCTCTCCGCCACGTCGAGGGCCGCCAGGGCGGCGTCCGCGCGGCCGAGATCCCTCAGGGCGAGCGCGCTCACGTAGCTCCAGAACGCGAGATCGTCCTCCGGAACGCGGCTGAGCGTTTCGATCACGGACCGGGCCTTTTCAAGCTCTTCGAGAGCCCGCTCCGACTCCCCTTCGGAGAACAGGGCGTAGGCCACGACCGTCCGCAGCACGCCTTCGAGCCCGTCTGCGCCGAGAGTTTCGCGGTCGGGCGCTTTTTCGAACGAGGAAAGGGCCGATCGGGCGATTCGGCCCGCCAGGGGAACGTCCCGCCGCAGGAGCTCGCGAACGAGAGCGCGCGCCGCCTCGTAGGACGGCGGCGACCAGGAGAAGCCCTCGCGGACGGGAGACGAGAACGCTTCGACGATTTCCGCGCGCGTCTCTTTCCGGCCCGGCGCGATTGCGTCTGCCCGTTCTCGCGCCCGGCGCGCGATCGCGTCGAAATCGACGGAGTCTCCGGCCGCGTCCGGCCGATTGTCGCCGGCCTCGACGAGGCCTCGCGCGAACGGCAGCGCGGCGGCGAGCTGCCGAATCGATTCGAGCCGGAGGCGGCAATCCTTGCACTCGGAAAGGTGATGCTGCATCTCGCCGGCGAGAGCCCGGTCGGCTTCGCCCTGCGCGTAATCGAGCCAGTCCAGCTCTTCGAAATGCCGCCGCGGCGTTGCGTTCATGTGGCTTCCCCGAGGCTGCGACGAAGCCGGCCGAGGCAGCGGCTGATCATTCGCTTCAGGCTGTCGGGCTTGTAGCCCATCGTCTCGGCGAGGTCGGAGGTGCGCCGGTTCCTCCAGAACCTCGAAGCGAGGACCTGCCGACAGTTTTCCGACAGGGAGGGCCATGTCTGCGCGAGCCGAAGCCCCGCCGCGACGGGCTCCGCCTCGGGAGCGCACTCCACGGGATAGGCGCAATCCTCTTCGCGCAGCTCGTCGAGCGCGACTTCCTTCGCGCCGGAACGGTAGCGGTTTCTCCAGTAGTCCAGGCAGCGGCGGCGCGCGATGACGACCATGAGGCCGCCCGTCGCGCGGCCGCCCCGGCGCGACTGCACGAGGAAGTCGACGGCAGCCTGCTGGAGGACGTCGTCCACGTCTTGCGCCGGGATTCGGAATCCGAATTGGGCAATCTTTCTCGCGGCGGGCAGAACGGCCCGCAACACGTCTTCATCCGACTCCCGAACCGGCGGAGCTGCCGCGGACAATTCCTGCGCCAAGTTGAGAGCATTATACGACCCCGGGAAGGCCCGATTCGTTATGCTCCCGGAGGTGGGAGCGGACGTCCTCTTCGATAACGTCACGAAAATCTACGGCGGAGCGCGCGGCACGATGGCGCTCGACGCCGTCGATCTCCGGATCCGCGAAGCCGAATTCGTCGCGATCGTCGGGCCCTCCGGCTGCGGCAAGTCGACGCTGCTGCACCTTGCCGGAGGAATCGACACCGCGACCACGGGCCGGGTCGAGGTCGCGGGAAGCAACCTCGCGCTCCTGCCCGAGCGGGAGCTGACGCTCTACCGCCGCCGCAGCGTCGGAACGGTGTTTCAATTCTTCAATCTCCTGCCCGCGCTGACCGCTCTCGAGAACGTGGAGTTGCCGCTGGCGCTCGACGACTCGCCGGAAGCGCCGGTCCGGGCGCGCGAGCTGCTCGCCCGGGTCGGCCTTTCCGACCGGGAGCGCGCCTACCCTTACGAGCTCTCGGGCGGACAGCTGCAGCGGGTCGCGGTGGCGCGCGCCCTGTCGGCGAGGCCGGCGCTCCTGCTCGCCGACGAACCAACCGGCAATCTCGACTCGGCGGCCGGCACCTCGGTGCTGGATTTGATCGACACGCTTCGGCGGGAAGAAGGGGTCACGGTCCTGCTCGCCACGCACTCTTCGGAGGCCGCCGCGCGCGCAAACCGGATCGTCCGTCTCCGCGATGGAAAGATCGTCCCGTGAGGCGGCGGCAAGCTCCGGGGACCCTCCTCTTCGCGGGCCTCGTCCTTCGCCCCGCGCGGCGGGACCCCTTTCGAGTTCTCCTCTCGATCGCCGGAGTCGCGATCGGCGTCGCCGCCGTGGGCTCGATCCACCGCGCGAACGAAAGCATCGTGGCCTCGTTCCGAGGCGCGGTCGAGTCCGTTTCGGGTAAGGCCCGGCTCACCGTGCGGGGGGTCGGCGGGCTGCCGGACGAAACGGCGGCGAAGCTTCGCTGGGTGTGGGAGATCGGGTCCTTCGCGCCGGCGATCGATCGTTTCGCGGTCGCGGCAGACGGCACGGACGAGCCGGTCGAAATCTTCGGCGTCGACCCGACGAGCGAGGCCTCTCTGCGCTCGTACCGGATTCTCACCCCGAAGACCGGACTCGAAAAGATCTTCGATAAGGACGCGGCGCTCGCGCCTCTCCCCTTCGTCGAGCGCCACCGTACCCGCCTCGGCGACGAACTTCCGCTGTTTGTCAACGGGCGAAAGAAAACGCTCGTGCTGGCCGGGATTCTCGAATTCACGGGGCCCGCGCGAGCCTCGGGGGGACAGGTCCTGGTCACGGGCCTGCGAACGGCGCAGGAGCTCTTCGCGCTGCCGGGCCGCGTCGATCGAATCGACATCGCGTTTCCCGATTCGGTCCCCTTCGATTCCGTCCGGGCGCGGGTTTCCGGCTCTCTGCCGCCCGGCGCCCGCGTCGAGCGGCCCGAGGCTCGAAGCGAAACCGCCGACAAGATGACGCGGGCGTTTCGCTTCAATCTCGCGGCCCTCGGGTCGATCGCGCTGCTGGTCGGAATGTTCCTGATCTACAACACGCTTTCGATCTCGGTCTTGCGCCGGCGCCCCGAGATCGGAACGCTCCGGGCGCTCGGCGCTTCGCGGCGAGCGATTTTTCAGGCTTTCGTGACCGAAGGGCTCGCGATCGGCATCGCGGGGACCGCCGCCGGCGAGGCGCTCGGTTTCGCGCTGTCGAAGGCGGCGATGGCCGCGGTCGGGGGAACCGTCGTCAACATCTACCAGCCGACGGCATCGCTCGCCCTCTCGCAGTCGGCCGAACCCTTCGCGACGGCCGCCGCCGTGGGACTCCTCGCTTCCCTCGCCGCCTCCCTCGCGCCGGCCGCCGAAGCGGCGAGCATCGCGCCCGCGACCACCATGCGAGCCGGTTCCGTCGAATCGGGCCGACGGCTTCGGGCGCCGAGGCTCGCCTCGGCGGCGTTCGCGCTGCTCCTCGCGGGACTCGGGGCCGCGTTCGCTCCGCCCGTCGCGGGATTTCCGGCGTTCGGATTCGGGGCCATGGCCTGCGCCGTCGCGGCGCTCGCGTTGATTTCCCCGGCGGCGGCCCTCGCGGTCGAACGCGGCGTGCGAGACCCCGCCCGCCGGGTCTTTCGCGCGCCCGGCCGCCTCGCCTGCGCGTTCTTTTCCGGCAACGTCTCGCGAAACGCCGTGGCGATCGCCGCGCTCTCCCTCGCCCTCGGCATGGCGGCCGCGATGGCGGTCATGATCTCGTCGCTGCGGGAGACCGTGCGGACCTGGGTGAGCCAGAGCGCGGCCTCCGATCTCTTCCTGAAATCGGCGACGGGAAGCCGCCGGGGGCTCATCGGCACGATCCCGGGCGAGGCGGCGGACTTCCTTCGAGGCATCCCCGGCGTCGCTCTCGTCGATCCCTTTCGCGCGATCGACGTCGCCGACGAGAGCGGCGCTCCTTTCACGATCGGCTCGGGAGATTTTGGAATCGGCACGAAAACGGGGGGACTGCCGTTCTTTTCCCGGCGCGACCCGGCGGCCGTTCTTTCCCTCGCGCGCGCCCGCGGCGAAGTCTTCGTCTCGGAACCGTTCGCGCGGCGCTTCCGAAAATGGCCGGGCGACCGGGTCTCGATCCCGACTCCCCGGGGACCGAGGACGTTTCCCATCGCGGACGTCTATTCCGACTTCTCCAACGATCGGGGCACCGTGGTGCTCGACCGGCCCCTGTTTCTTTCCCTGTTCCACGACCCCTCGCTCACGACGATCGGCATCACGGCGGCCCCCGGGGTTTCCCCCGAGCGGCTTCGCGACCAGATCCTCGCGGCAGCCGCAGGGAAATTCGCCTTCACGATCCTGACGAACCGCACGCTCCGTTCGGAGGTGCTGCGCATCTTCGACGCGACTTTTGCCGTGACGTACGGCCTCGAGGGCATCGCCCTGATCGTCGCGGTCCTCGGCGTCGTAAACGCGTTGTTTTCGCTCATCCTCGAGCGGCGCCGCGACCTCGGCCTCCTGCGCGTCCTCGGCGCTTCGCCGCGACAGCTTCGGCGGTCGATCGCTCTCGAGGCCGGACTGATCGGCGGCTGTTCGCTGCTGCTCGCGATGTTCGCGGCCTCGGCGTTCGCCGCGCTCCTGATTCTCGTGATCAACCGCCAGTCGTTCGGATGGACGATCCGGACGAAGATCCCTTGGATCGAGCTCGCGGTCGCGTTCGCGCTCGTCCAGCTCGTCACGCTCGTTGCGAGCATCGGCCCCGGCCGACTCGCGGCGGCGGTCGATCCCGCGCAGGCGCTGAGGGAAGAGTGAGCTTCCTCGCCGCAGCCGCAGCCGCCCTCAATCTGCTCGCCGCCCACCCCGATTCGAAAACGGAGTGGTGGTACTACACGGGGCAACTCCAGGCGGCGAGCGGAAGGCAATTCGGATTCGAGTTGACGTTCTTCCGCGTGAAGCTTCCCGACGGCGACGACATCGACGCCGCGCATTTCGCGCTGAGCGATCTTTCGCGCAGGCAATTCACGTTCCAGGAGAAGCTGCACCGGCCGTTTCCGGGAATCGCCGGCGCGGATTCTGAGAAGCTCTTCGTGTTCAACGAGAGCTGGGAAGTCCGCGAGAAGGCGGGACGCCACGTGCTGAGGGCCGGAAACGGCAAAAACGCCGTCGAGCTGGAGCTCACCCCCTCGACGCCGCCGATCCTGAACGGGATCGGCGGGATCTCCCGGAAGGGCCCCGGAGCCGACGATTATTCGCACTACGTCTCGATCCCGCGTCTCGAGGCCAGGGGAACGATGACGGCCGGCGGCGAGTCGGAGCACGTTTCCGGAATCGCCTGGTTCGATCACGAGTTCGGGCCGGGCGGGCTTCCGGCGGGGCTCGCCGGGTGGGACTGGTTCTCGGCGCAGCTCTCCGACGGAACGGCGCTCATGCTGTATCGACTGCGGCTCCGGGACGGTTCGGTCTCGGACTTTTCCTCGGGAACGTTCGTCGACGCCGGCGGAAAAGCAACGAGCCTCTCGAAACCCGATTTTCAGGTTCGCGCGACCGGGAGCTGGACCTCGTCGAAGACTCGCGCGACGTATCCCTCGGGTTGGGTCGTGACCGTCCCGTCCCGGAGCATCGAGCTGAAGATCGCGCCCCGTCTCGCCGACCAGGAGCTCGTGACGTCGAACTCCACGCGCGTCACGTACTGGGAAGGAGCCTGCTCCGTGTCCGGCATGCGAGCCAGACGGCCGATCACCGGGACGAGCTACGTCGAGCTGACGGGATACGCGGGGAAGGACTTACCCTGAGCTTCGCTCAGGGTCTCCAGCCGGCGAGAATGCACCCCATGACGACGAACGAGACGAGCTGGTAAGCCGCGTCGATCATGAACCCGGAAATCTTCACGATCGAATAGAGGTTGTGGACGAGCAGGATCGTCGCCACGAACCCGATCGCCGACGAGGACCCCGAGCTTCGCCCCCTGCATCGCCGCGTGCAGGTTCAGGTAGGAAACGAGAATCGAGAACGCGGCGCACGTCACGAGGTTCGCGAGGAAATTCCACACGAGCGCCTTCGCCATTCCCTGCTTCTTCATCTCCGCCATCTGTTCCGTCGTGTAACCGCGCGCGGCGACCCAGGGTTTCGAGAACAGGGTCGTGTACCAGAGCGCCCCGAGGACGAAGACGGCGACCGTGGAAACGAGAACCGGGAGCCAGGAGATCTGCTGAAGCGCTTGCATCGAGTGCCCCTTTCTGCGTTCCGCGGAATTCTACACCGTCGGAGCGCCCGTCACTCCGGAAAATCGGACGCGTCGATCCCCGGAATCACGTGCAGCGCGTTCTTGTAGTAGATCCGCCGCAGAACCGCGTCGGGAAGCCCCAGCCCGTAGACCCTCCAGAACGCGTGCCGCTTCCGGTCCGACTCGAAATATTCGTCGTCGGTCTCGAGCAGGCGGAAGTAGAAGGCGTACTCCGACGCCGCCCAGGTGTCCTTCCCGAACATCACGCGGTCGGAGTACTTCTCCAGGAACGCGCGCGCGTTGCGCGGCTGCCGGCCCAGCTCGGAAGGGACGGCGGCGATTTCCGTATAGACGTTCGGCAGGCGGTCGAGCAGACTCCCCAGGCGAGCGAGGTCTCCGCCGAGCCAGCCGAGATGCGCGGCGATGAATTTCGTCTTCGGGTGCTTCGCGAACATCCGGTGCTGCTCCGCCATCACGCCCTCCCAGGTCGGATATTTCTCGGGGGGACGGGCGCGGTAGGGAAACTGCTTCAGCTCCAGCCAACGCTCGTTGAAGCGGTCGATCGGGTCGAAGAAGGGCTTCGGCTCGCCCGAGTGGATGAGCACCGGAATTCCGAGCTCGCCGCACTTCTCCCAGACCGGGTCGAGCCGCGGGTCGTCGACGGCAACGCGCCCGCCCTGGGAGTCCTTCGCGGTCAATCCCAGGTTCTTGAAGATCTTCAGTCCCTGCGCCCCGTGACGAACGTCCTCCTCCAGCTGGGCCACCGCACGGGCCGTCCACTTCGGGTCGTCGATCCCGTCGAAATTGAGGTTCGCGAAAACGACGAACCGCTTCGGATGCCTCCCTTTCAGGTTTCGATAGCCCTTGAGGAATTCGGCCCCCTGGTCGCCGCTCAAGTTGACCATCACCTTCATGTTGAGCGCGTCCATCTCGCGAACCATCTGGGCGACCTGCTCCGCGCTCTGATCCCGCTCCTGGTGGTTGTGGACGTCGATGAAGGGGAATTTCGCCCGGGTGGGGTGATGCTCGGGGACGACCAAAGACGACTTCGGCTCGTACTCCTCGAACGACAGCGTCTGGGCGAGAGCGGGAACGCTTCGCAGAGCAAGCACGGCGAGCGCCGACCCGAGAAACCAGAGAGAGCATTCCGTGTCGTCTCATTCGAGATTTCCTCCCCGAGCTTCGAATTCTATTCGGCGGACCGCCCTCCGCGCATCCCGCGGAGCGAAATCGCGCAGCCGAGCAGCGTCGCGAGCGAAGCAAACATTCCCCAGGGGACGAGCGGATTGCGATACTCGAACACGATCCGGTGGCGGCCGGCCGGCAGCGCGACGGCCTGGAACGCGAAGTCCGCCGGAACGACGCGAGTCTCGCGCCCGTCGACGCTCGCGGTCCAATTCGGGTCGAACGTCTCGGACCGCACGAGAAGCGCCGGCGAAGAAGCCGTCGCGTCGACGACCTCCCGGCCGGGTCCCGCCTCGGCCGCCGAGGCCCCGCCGAAGCCCTCGGCGGTCAGCGGCGGGGCGGCTCCCTCGACGATCGCCTCCGATTCGGGATCGAACGCCGGATCCGCGAGAGCGGCGCGCGCCGAGGTCTCGTCCGGAACGACCCGGGCGCCGAACACGACGCGCAGGCGGCGTCCTCCCGCCAGCGCTCCCAGCACGCGCCCGGCCGAAGTCTCCGCGAGAGGCTCCATCCCGGCAACGAGCGCCGCCGCCGGATCGCTCGTCGAAACGGAGGTGACGCCGGCGAGCCGCAGGAGCGCGGCCTTTCGCGGGTCGGCAAACGAGAGCCGGGAGAGATCGAGCGAGAAGAAAAACGACCGCCGTGGAGAAAAGCGGTCGATGTCGTTGTTCCCGGCGAACGACAGCCCCCAAACGGCGGGCCGCATCGGGCGCAGGGGATCGAGCGCGATTTCGGCCTCCCGATCGTAGAACAGGCGACCCCCGGCCTTCCGCGCCGAAAGGGCGGCCGGGGGCGCAGTGTCGTAGAACGACGCCGGCGCGAAGGACAGCGAATCGAATCCGCGCGTGAAGAGCTCGAAGAGAAGGAGCACGGCGACGCCGCCGCGGCGCGCCCGGCGGGCCGGACGAAAGAGAGCCGCCGCTCCGCCGAGGAGGGCGTAGCCGGCCACCTGCAGGAAGTCGTTCGAGATCGCGGCGAGAATCGACGCGGGAGGAGGCCGCGAGATCGGGCGAGACGATTCGGGCCGCGAGGAGACTCCGGAGCGAGAATCCGGGAGCCGCGCCGACGACCGCCGCCGCGGCGAGCGAGGCCGACGCGATGACAACCGCGCTCGCGATCACCGACCTCCGTGCTCCGCCGTCGCCCGACCGAAGCGCCTCCAGCCCGACGGCCGCCGCCGCGAGCGCGGCGAAGGCAGCGAAAAAGAGCCATTTTTCCGGGTAGCGGAGCGAGGAGAGGCCCGGCCGGGACAGCAGCCAGCTCCCGCCCGGAAAAAACCGCCCCATCGACGCGACGGCCGCGACGCCGGCGACGAACAGCAGCGATCGGCCGAGCCGGTCGCGCGCGGCCGCGGCAAGCAGCAGCAGCGCCGCCGTTCCGATCGCGAGGCTGAAGATGTAGGGCAACCCGGCATCGAAAAACGCGTGGCCCCAGTAACCCGCGCGGTCGGGCGACATCACGTCGCCGAACAGCCCCGGCCAGAGAACCGAAAATGCCCGAAGGGGGCGAACCGAAAAGTAGGCGGGCCCGGAAGAGGTCGACAGGCCGGCGCCGCGAACCGTCTTTCCAAACAGCCCCGCCGCAGCGACGATCTGCGGAGCGCCGGCGAGCATGCCGATCGCGAGCGGGGCCCCCATCGAGCGCGCCGCGCCTCCTGCCGTTCGCCGCGCGGCCCCGAAATGCGGCGAAAAGCACTCCCAGCAGGCAAAACTCGATTGCCACCACCGGCTCACCGGACAGGATCGCGAGGCCCAGGACGACGCCCGCGAGCACCGAACTCTTTCGGGTCGGGCTCCCGACGAGCGCGAGGTAAGGGAGGAACAGCGCGACAATCCAACCCGTCGAAGGAAACGACGCGAGAGACAGGGCCGGGCCCGAAACGGCCGCGGCCGCGGCGAGGATCGACGCGGAGAAAGGCGAAAGGCGCAGGCCTCTCAACCCGGCATAGACGAGCAGCGGAAGCGCCAGGGCCGAAGCCACGAAGCCGGCGCGCACGGCGGAGGAGAAGGGGCGCAGAAGAAAGAGCCATGTCGCCGGAAAGAAGACGGAATGGTTCGGGTCCGCGGCCATCGGAATTCCGCAGCCGATCGTCGGGTTCCACAGCGGCGAGGCTCCGTGGCGGATCGCCTCCGAAAACGCGAACCGCAGCGGCGCGAAGAAGAATCCGAAGTCCCGCGCATAAAAAACGAGGCCGCCGAAAATCGAGCGGCCCCAGAACGCCAGCGTCCAGAGAACGAGGAACCCGACGGCGAGGCGGTCCCCCCGGGTCTTCAGAATTCCTACCTCTTCGTTTCCACCGTCACGTAGAAATACCGGGCCCGGTCGAGATTTCGGAAAACGTGGTGGAACGCGATCGTGAACTCGTCGCGAGCGCCCTTGTTGAGGTCGCCGATCTTGACCCCGCCGTCGCCGGCGGCGATCAGATGGTCGTCGGCGTCGAAGATCGCGATCGCGACGCCGGGAACCACGTCGCTCGAGGAATCATTGTCGACGCGCACGGTCGCGCGCGACGTCGAGATGCGGCTCGGCCGGAGAACCGAACCGAGGTCGAACGTCACCTGTTTGACCGTGATTCCGTTCTCCGTCCAGTTGAGGATCTGCGCGCCCTTTTGCGGAGACCAGTCGAATTTCTTCGTCCAGACTCCCGCCGAGGCGGTCGCCGAAACGGAGACGGCGATTGCGAGGATCGAGGCGAGTCGTTTCATGTATTCCCTCCGGGCCCTAGGGTAGCAAAAAACGTGCAGGCCGTTCGTCAGCGCAGCTCGGCCGGGGGCAGGTCGGCGGCGGGGTTGAACGCGCCGGGGCGAGGCCCTCCGCGGAGCCGCGAGTGGCGGTAGCCGTAGAGCCCGTAGATCACGAGGCCGGCGAGGAGCCAGAGGAAAAACCGCATCCACGACGACGGGGGAAGGTAGTAGATCAGAAAGGCGCACGACAGCACGCCCATCGTCGGCAGGAGGACCGGGCCCAGCGGCACGCGGAACGGGCGCTCGCGGTCCGGGTCCTTGAAGCGCAGCACGATGATCCCCAGGCACACGAGGATGAACGCGAAGAGCGTTCCGATGTTCGTGAGATCCACCATCTCGTCGATGTTCGCGACGGCCGCCGCCAGGCCCACCAGAACGCCGGTGAGGATCGTCGTCACGTGCGGTGTCCGGAAACGGGGGTGCACCTTCGCGAAAACCGGCGGGAGAAATCCGTCGCGCGCCATCGCGAAGAAGATCCGCGGCTGCCCGAGCTGAAAGACGAGGAGGACGGCCGTGTGCGCGATCACGGAGCCGAGCGCCACGATCCCGACCATGTAGTTCGGCATCGAAACGTACTTCATCGCCATCGTCAGCGGCTCCGCCTGCTGCGACGACGTCAGGGCATGAAGCGCGGGGAACGGGATCATGCCGGTGAAGACGGCCGCGACGACCGCGTAAATCACCGTGCAGATGATGAGCGAGCCGATGATGCCGATCGGCATGTCGCGCTTCGGGTCGCGGCACTCCTCGGCGCACGTGGACACGGCGTCGAAGCCGATGTAAGCGAAGAAGACGATCGCCGCGCCGGTCGAGATGCCCGTAAATCCGTTCGGCGCGAACGGATGCCAGTTCGCCGGCTTGATGAACTTGAAGCTCACGAACACGAAGAAAGCCAGCACGACGAGCTTGATCCCCACCATCACGGCGTTGAACCGAGCCGACTCCCGGACTCCCCACACGAGGATGACCGTGATGAATGCGACGATCGCGAACGCGAGGATGTTGAAGACGATCGGAATGCCGAACAGATGCGGCGCGTTCACGACGATCTCCGGCATCTTCTGGTGGGCGGTGCGGTAATCGATCGTCAGCCAGGTCGGCAGGCGAATGCCTTCGACCTTGTGGCCGAAGACCTCGAAATTGAGCCCCTCGAGCAGCGTCTTGAAGTAGTTCGCCCACGAAATCGCGACGGCAACGTTTCCGATCGCGTACTCGAGGATCAGGTCCCACCCGATGATCCAGGCCACGAGCTCGCCGAGCGTCGCGTAAGAATACGTATAGGCCGAACCCGCGACCGGGACCATCGAAGCGAACTCGGCGTAGCAGAGCGCCGTGAACCCGCAGACGATGGCGGTAAGGACGAACGAAATCATGAGGGCGGGCCCCGCGCCGGGCCGGTGCGCGTCTCCCGCGGCGGCCGTTCCGATCGTCGCGAAAATGCCCGCGCCGATGACCGCGCCGATGCCGAGGGCGATCAGGTTGACGGGGCCGAGCACCTTCTTGAGCTGGTGCCCCTCCTCCTGCGTCTCGGCGACGAGGTCATCGAGGGATTTCGTCCGGAAAATTTGATGCAATCTCGGGAAAGCCTAACTGAATTCAGGCAGCGTGTCATCCCCATTCACTCCTCGACGATTCACGCAGCGTGTCATCGCTGCAGGACGCGGAGATCGCCGAGGCGAATCCGGACCCGGCCGAGGTCGATTCCCGCTTGCTTCGGTGAATCGACTCCGGTCCGCGAATGACTCGGTCCGCAGTCCGCGCGGCGGTAACTCGGCGAGCGTGGCGATCCGCTCTTCGACGCCCGAATGTCGTCCCTCCCGGTCGAGCAGGATCGCCGAGAGACCCGCCGCGCGGGCGCCGCGGTAGTCCTCCTCGAACGAGTCGCCGACGTGAAGAGCCTCGTCGCCCCGGAGGCCGAGCCGCGCGCACGCCCGGTGAAAGATCTCCGCGTGCGGCTTGGCCGTCTTTTCGACCGCCGAGATCAGGATCGCGGAGAAGCTCTCCTCGAGGCCGTGCGCTTCGAGCAGGCCCGCGAGGGTCGAATCCCAGTTCGAAACGATCGCCATCCGAAATCCCCGCTCGCGCAGCGAGGAGAGCGCGGGCGCGACGTCCGGGTAGACCGACCACGACCCGGGCAGAACGAAGTGCGCGACGAGCTCGGAAAAACACCGGTCGGAGAGGGATCCGCGGTCGAGGTGGTGCCGCGCCCGACGGACGAACGCCTCCCAGAAGCCCCGCTCGCCGGTCGCTCCCCCGAAACGGTTCGGAAGCGTGCGCTCGCGGATCTCCCGCCAGGTCGATTCCAGCGCCGCCGCCAGATCGCCCGGCGAGCATTGCGCGCCGTCGCGCACAAAGGCCTCGAAGTAGACCTGCTCGACGGGGGGATCGGCGTGGAGAAGGGTCGCGCCCGCGTCGAAGAGAATGCCCCGGATCATCCGGCCGCCGCCTTCCGCCTCAAGGCATCACCTGGCCGCCGTCGAGGACGATCGCCTGGCCCGTCAGGTTCCGGGCGTCGTCCGAAGCGATGTAAGCGGCGAGCCCCGCGATTTCCGACGGCTCCAGGACGCGGCCGAGAGGCGCCATCCGTGCGCAGATCGCGCGCGCCTCCTCGATGGAAACCGACGAGCGCTCCGCGATGCGCCGGTATCCGTCGCGAGCCATTTCCGTTTCGACCCAGCCGGGACAGATCGCGTTGACCGTGATCCGGCGGGGAGCCAGCTCGAGGGCCATCGTCCGGGTCAGGCCGACGATCCCGTGCTTTGCCGACGCGTAAGCGGCGTACCCCGGCACGCCGAATCGGCCGAGAACCGACGACTGGTTGATGATCCTCCCGCCGTCGGGCATCGAGGGCAGCGCCGCCCGGCTGACGCGGAACGCCGAGGTGAGGCTCGAGGCGAGAATCGCGTCCCACCGCTCCTCCGCGGCGGGGTCGGTATCGAGCGGCGTCAAACCGGAGGACCCTGCATTGTTGACGAGAATGTCGATTCTTCCCCACGTTTCGACCGCGCGCGCGATCGCGGGAGCGAACGACTCCCGCACGGTCACGTCGCAAGGCGCGGCGAGCGCTTCGCCTCCGCGCGATCGGATCTCCGACGCGACGCGCTCGCACTCGTCGGCCGAGCGCGCCGCGACGCACACGCGCGAGCCCTCCCGGGCGAACCGGTCTGCGATCGCCGCGCCGATCCCCCGGGAAGCCCCGGTGATGAACGCGACTTTGCCGGCGAGACGCATCGATTTCGAGATTATCATCCGGCGATGCCGAAGAAACCCTGGGCCGCCCTCCTTCTGATTTCGGCCGCCTGCTCGACGGGGGCTCCGACCGCCCCGTCCCCCGCGGCGAGCGCGCCCGCTGCCGCGGCCGTCCAGCCGCCTCCGTCCGCGCCCGAGGAGCGGGCGGCAAAGCCCGCGCAATTTCTGCCGACGACCGTCTATTCGGGGGGAGACGGAAGCTCCATCGAGCAGGCTGTCACCGTGATGGCGGACAGCGAGCAGGCGGGGGTGCAGCGGGAGATGGAATGGATCTTCGCGCGCTACGGCAAGTTCCGAAAGACCGGAGTCGGCCTGGCGACCGTCGAGCAGCGAAAGTTCGACGCGGTCCGCGTGGAGCTGGCGGACCATTCCGAAAGGGAGATTTTCTTCGATATCACCTCGTTCTTCGGGAAGAGCGACGATAAATGAGGGGTTTGACAGGCGATTGGCTGGTGGGGACGAAGAGCTTGTGATAGATTTCACAAGCGTACGGCGATTAATTACATTTTTGTGTTGACTGAACGGGCGCTCGGCCCCAGACTGTTTCGCAATTCAGGGCCGCCGCGACGAGCCTCAATTTCGCGACTTGCCGATTCGGCGGACATCGTACTGAGGAGGGATCCCGGAAATGAAGAAGGTTCTGGCACTCGGAATCAGCCTGGCGCTGGCAGCTGCTGCAACAGCCGCGCCCAAAGAAACGAACGGACATTGGGTCCACGAATACCCGGCGAAGTCGGAGGGGGCCACCCACGGTGCGCGTCCGGGCTCGAACCAGATCACTTATCAGGGCGGCGAAGTCCTTTACGCCGCGAAGGTCGTCCCGATCTACTGGGGAGCCTACTGGGGCAGCGGCACCGGCGCGACCGAGCGCGCGACGATGAACAGCTTCTACGAACAATACGGAACGAACTCCCACTACGGCGTGATCACCCAGTATTACGACACCGTCACGGGCGAGCACGCGCTACATCGGCCTTTCGACCCTCCTGAACGCGGGAAACGACTATTACGACTCGTCCGCCCCTCCGACGAACGTCACCGACGCGATCGTCCAGAGTGAAGTGAACAAGTACCTCTCGAACGGCCATACGTGGAACAACGAGACGATCTACGAGGTCTTCATTCCTCCGACCTCGTACTCCTCCGACGGAAGCTCGACGTCCTGCGGCGGGCCGCACCTGGCCTATTGCGCGTATCACGGAAGCTACACCGGCGGCTCGGGCTCCGGAACCGGCAATGGCAAGAGCATCAAGTATTCGATCGAGCCGTATCCGAACTGCTCCGGCTGCGCGGCGAGCGGCTTCACCACCCTTCAGAACGCCCAGCACTTCGCCTGCCACGAAACCCGCGAGGCGGTGACGGACCCCGTCAATGCCTGGTGGAACACGCGAAGCGGATACGAAGCCGACGACGAGTGTGCCTGGAGCCCGGCGCCGTTCCTCGATGGCGGCTACGGCTACCAGTACGAGTGGTCCAACAAGGCCAACGCCTGCGTCAAGTAAGCCAGGACCTTCTTCCGTAATTCTCAGGCCCCGGGCAACCGGGGCCTTTTCATTTTCTTTATGCTCCGGACCCGGGCAAAATTCTTGCATGCACAGGCGGTCAATGGCACCCGCATACCGCGCCGCGCCAATCTGAGGAGGATCTCGGCCATGAACAAAATCCTTATGTTCGGCCTCTGCCTCGCGCTCGCCGCTGCCGCGACCGCCGCGCCCAAAGAGACCAACGGGCACTGGGTTCACGAATATCCGGCGAAATCGCAGGCGGCCCCGACCCACGGGGGGCGCGTGACGCTTCTCACGTACCAGGGCGGAGAAGTGCTTTACGCGGCGAAAGTCGTTCCGATCTACTGGGGCGCCTACTGGGGAAGCGGCACCGGCGCGACCGAGCGCGCGACGATGAACAGTTTCTTCGAACAGTACGGCACGAACTCCCACTACGGCGTCATCACCCAGTATTACGACACCGTCACCGGGAGCACCCGATTCATCGGCCTTTCGACTCTCACGAACGCGGGTGACGACTACTACGACTCGTCCGCCCCTCCGACGAACGTCACCGACGCGGTCGTCCAGGGTGAAGTGAACAAGTACCTCTCGAACGGCCACACGTGGAACGACGAGACGATCTACGAAGTCTTCATTCCCCCCACTTCGTACTCCTCGGACGGGACCTCGACGTCCTGCGGCGGGCCGCACCTGGCCTATTGCGCCTACCACGGAAGCTACACCGGCGGCTCGGCCTCCGGAACCGGCAACGGCAAGAGCATCAAGTATTCGATCGAGCCGTATCCGAACTGTTCCGGCTGCCAGGCGACCGGTTTCTCGACGATCCAGAACGCGCAGCATTTCGCCTGCCACGAGACCCGCGAAGCGGTGACCGATCCGGTCAACGCCTGGTGGGACACGAAGACCGGCGATGAGGCGGACGACAAGTGCGCCTGGAGCCCGGCTCCGTTCATCGACGGCGGTTTCGGCTACCAGTACGAGTGGTCGAACGCAGCAAGGGCCTGCGTCAAGTAAGACCCGGTTCTTTCGATCTTCTCGGGCCCCGGGCAACCGGGGCCTTTTCTTTTGACGGCGGACCGGGAATCATAGGGCCGACTCATGGCGGCCAAAAGCCCTCTCCTCCTGGCCCTCGACGCCGGCACGACCGGCAATCGCGCGCTCCTCTTCGACGCCGATCTCCACGTCGTCGCAAGCGCCTACCGGGAGCTCGGGCAAAGCTTCCCGCATCCCGGCTGGGTGGAGCACGACGCGGGAGAAATCTGGGAAAGCTGCCTCGCGGTCCTGCGCGAGACCCTGCGGAGCGTCGACGCTTCGCGCGTCGCCGCGCTCGGGATCGCGAATCAACGCGAGACGATCGTCGTCTGGAACAAGGAGACGGGAGAGCCCCTCGGCCCGGCAATCGTCTGGCAGGACCGGCGCACGGCCGAGGACTGCGATCGCCTGCGACAGCAGGGAGCCGAGCGGGCGATCCGCGAGAAAACTGGCCTGCGGCTCGACCCGTATTTCTCCGCGACGAAGCTGGCGTGGATCTGCCGGAACCGCTCTCCGGGTCCCGACCATGTCGCGGGAACGATCGACTCCTGGCTCCTCTGGAACCTGACGGGGGGACTTCTTCACGCGACCGACGTCTCGAATGCCTCCCGAACCCTCCTGTTCGATCTCGCGACGGGCGCGTGGGACCCGGCGCTCTGCGAGATGTTCGAGGTCCCCGAGCGAATGCTGCCCGCGATCTTCCCGACGGCGGGAGACTTCGGGGTCACGGAACCGTCGCTTTTCGGAACGCCGATCCCGATTCGGGCCGTCGTCGGAGACCAGCAGGGCGCGCTTTTCGGCCAGGCGTGTTTCGACCCCGGCGCGTCGAAAGCGACCTACGGGACGGGGCTGTTCCTCATGTCGCAGGCGGGCCCCGCGCGGCCCCGATCGGAAAACCTCCTCGCGACCGTCGCGTGGGATCTCGGGGACGGGATGCGCTATGCCCTCGAAGGGAGCGCTTTCGCCGCGGGAGCCGCGGTCGCCTGGCTTCGCGACGGCCTCGGAATCCTGGGGTCGGTCGAAGAATCGGACTCCCTCGCGCGTTCGGTGCCCGGCAACGGCGACGTGTATTTCGTGCCCGCTCTCGCCGGCCTCGGAACGCCGCACTGGGACGCCTCGGCGCGCGGCCTCTTCCTCGGGCTCACGCGCGGGTCCGGGAGGGCGGAGCTCGTCCGCGCGGTGCTCGAATCGATCGCCTACCAGACCCGCGAGATCCTCGACCTGTTTGGCCGCGACCTCGGAACCGGGGTCGAGATCCTGAAGACCGACGGCGGCGCGACGAAAAACGACTTCCTGCTCCAGTTCCAGGCCGACCTGCTCGGCATTCCCGTCGCGAGGGCCGCGATGCCGGAGCTGACGGCTCTCGGCGCCGCGGGAATCGCCGGAGTCGCGGCAGGAGTCTTCTCGTCACCCGCGGACTTCGCGCGGCGAAAATCGTCGGGGCGCGTGTTCGAGCCCTCGGGAGACCGATCTCGCCTGGACGCGAACTATGTCCGCTGGCAGGACGCGGTCGCCCGGTCGAGGAACTGGGCGTGAACCTCGATTCTCCCGTCGAAGCCGCCGCGACGAAGAGACCCCGGTGGCCCGCCCGGCTCGGCGTCGCGGCCTCGCTCCTCCTCGCGGCAGCCGCGGCGTTCGTTCTCACGCTTCCGGACGTCTCGCGCCTTCGCGCCGCGAGCCCGAAAACGACCGCGTTCATCGAGCAGCGCCGCGCGAAACTGCGCAAGGACGGCCGAAGCGACCGGATCGAGCGGATCGTCGTGCCGCTCGCCGCGATCTCTCCCTGGATGCGGCGAGCCGCGATCCTCACCGAAGACGAGAACTTCTACCTTCACAACGGGGTCGATTGGGCCGCCACGAAGCTCGCGCTCGAGACCGACATCGGCCAGGGGAGAATCCGCATCGGCGGCTCGACGATCACCCAGCAGCTCGCCAAGAACATCTACCTGTCTCCATCCCGAAGCCCCTGGCGCAAGCTCCGGGAGATGGCGATCGCCGCCAAGATGGAGACGGTCCTGCCGAAGAGCCGCATCCTGGAGCTCTATCTGAACTCGATCGAATGGGGAGAACGGACTTACGGGGTCGAAGCGGCGTCGAGACGGTACTTCGGGCACTCCGCTTCCGCCCTGTCGCCCCGCGAGTCGGCGACCCTCGCGGCGATGATCGCCTCCCCCCGCCTCTTCGACCCGCGGACGCACCCCCGGAGGCTCGAGCGAAGAACGGCAAGGATTTTGCTTCTGCTGAAGCGGGTTCAGATCCCCGGCGCTCCATTTCAGATTTTTCCGCAGGACGGCGGCGAAGGTGCGATATAAGTTCCAGTCAGTTCAACGGAGGACTTGCATGCGACGACGATCGGCCCCATGGCTTTTCCCAACTCTCGCCCTGGCGGCGGTTCTCGGCGCCGCACCCGCCTTCGCCCAGTTTTTCGGCAACCTGGCGGTCACCGACCCGTCAGGTAACCCCCTTGCGGACAACATTTTCAACACGCGAGACCAGGTTTTCTTCACCGCCGGACCGGCCGACGCGCGCTGCTCGATCGGGGCGCTTTCGGACGGCGTGTACGCGTTTCAGGTGACCGACGCCGCGGGAACGACGCTGCTTTCTTCGGACGGCGTCGCGAATCGCATGTTCATCGTCTCCGGCGGCGTGATCACGGACAACGCTCCGGGGGGCACGCACGTCGCATCGGCTCCCGTCACGGCCTGCGGGGCCCATCTCGTGGCCGTTTCGCCGTACAACCTGGCGCCAAAACAGACCGGCGTCTACAAGCTGTGGGTACAGCCGGCTTCTTTCTGCGGCGCCAGCGGCTGCGACTTCCTTCCGCAGAACAGCGACACCGTCAATTTCGTCGTGCGAGAGAAGGCCCGCTGCCTGGAGACGCACTGCATCTCTGGCCTCGTGTTCTCCGACACGAATGACGACGGCGTGCAGCAGTCCGGCGAGCCGGGCCTTCCGGGCGTCCTCGTCGTCGCGCGGGATTCCCGGGGCATCGCGAACACGGCCGTGACCGGTCCCGACGGGTCGTTCACGATCTGCGGTTTGACGGAGACGGGCTACACGATTTCCGAGCTCGTTCCGACCGGCTACCAGCAGACGGCGCCCGCAGGCGACCGCCAGATTTCCCGCTACCTTCGCGTCGCGAACTTCGCGTACGTGCTCACGATCTGCAATACGAGCACGTCAGGGCTGGTTTTCGGAAACTTCCCCCTGCCCGGATCCATCTCGGGAATGAAATTCAACGACGCGAACGGCAACGGGCTGCTCGATCCGGGCGAGGCCGGCGTCGGCGGCGTGACGATCAATCTCTTCACGGGCAACGCTGCGACGGGATCGCCTCTGGCCACCGCCGTCACCGACGGCTCCGGGAGTTTCTCGTTTCCGAACCTGGTCGCGGGAGTCTATTCGCTGACGGAAATCCTTCCGAGCGGCTACCGCCAGACCTCGCCCTCCATCCTGGGCGGCGGGTTCAATGTCGTGTCCGTGGCGCCGGGACAGAATGTCCAGGGCATCCTCTTCGGAAACCAGCTGATCCCGCAGTTCGGCGCGATCTCGGGAATGAAATTCAACGACCTGAACGGCAACGGCGTGCTCGATCCGGGAGAGCCCGGCCTGGGCGGCGTGACGATCCTCCTGGCCCCGCCTGTTGGAGACCCGAACGCGACGACGACCGACTCTTCGGGAAACTTCTCGTTCCAGAATCTCGCGCCGGGCAGCTACACGCTTTCCGAAGTCGTTCCGAACGGGTACCAGCAGACTCTTCCTCCGCCGCCGGGGACGATGACGGTCACGGTGACCGCGGGAAATACGGTCTCCAACGTCCTCTTCGGAAACCAGCTGATTCCAGTCACGGTACCGAAGGGCTCGATCTCGGGCTTCGTCTACTACGATTTCAACAAGAACAAGGTCCAGGACCCGAACGAGAACGGACTGCCGGACGTCACGATGAACCTGTTCGACCTGTCCAACCACCTCGTCGCGACGACGACGACCGACGCGAACGGCCTTTTCACCTTCTCGAACGTCCCCGCGGGCGATTACACGGTCTCCGCCGTTCCGCCGGAGAAGTTCTTTCAGACGGTTCCGCTCAACAACGCCCCGATCAGTGTTCACGTGGACCCCGGCCAGCAGGTGACGGGGCTCGTGTTTGCTTTGACGTGCTGACGCACGGAGGAAGAGGATGAAACATCAGAAAGCGGTACGACTCCTGGGAATCTTCGCGGCCGCCGCGCTCGCGGCCGGCGCCTCTGTCGCGCGAGCGCAGGACAGGTCGGATGTCAGCGATCGGACGGCGACGAACGTTCTGAAGGGCGACACGTATGTCGGAGCGCAGATCGGCGTCGATTTTCTCGGCGACACGAACTACAAGTGCCGCTGTGACTCCCGGCAGAGCGACTTTCTCCTGTACGGAGGCCGGTTCGGACACTTCTTCACCGACCACGTCGCGGGCGAGATCACTCTGAACTGGATCGATTTGCATCCCGGCTTCTACGACGCGTCGCTCGGCGTCATGTACGACTTCACGCCCACGCAGGTAGGCTGGAACACGTACGTCGGCGTCGGCGGAGGGACGGAGCGGCAGCACATCAGCGGAATTGGCGAAGGCTTCGCGTACATCGGGGTCGGCTCCGAGTACCGGTTCAACCACGCCGTCGGAGCGCGATTCGAGCTTCGCGGCGAGCACGTGTTCGGCGAGCCGTTCTTCGGCGGCAGCTCCCACACGGACGTCCAGCCCAATGTCGGCGTCGTGCTCCACTTCGGGGCGCCCGCACCCCCGCCGCCGCCCGCGGCGCCCGCGCCGGAGATGCCGAAGCCGGCTCCTCCGCCGCCCGCGCCGGCGCCGCCGGAGGCCGCGCCCGTTCCGCCGCCGCCCGTCGTCGAGGCGCCTCCGCCTCCGCGGATGTCGACCGACGAGATTCCCTTCGATCACGGCAAGTCGCGGCTCACGAACATCGCGAAGGCCGTGCTGGACCGGGTCGCCGCCCGGCTGAAGGACGACCTCCACGCAACGGTGACGATTACGGGCTACCCGGACGTTTCCACGCCGGAGCGGGACAGGGAACGTCTCGCGACGCAGCGCGCCGAAAACGCGAAGGAATACCTCGTCACGCGGCACGGCATCGACGCCGGGCGGATCTCGGTCCGGACGGACGCGGCGTCCTCCGGCAGCGAGACGAAGGCGGTCGTGACCGTGACGTTCAGCCGGAGCTCGTAGCGCCGGCGATCACCTGCTCGATTTTCTTCCCAGCCCCCTCTCCGGAGGGGGCTTTTTTTGCTTAGTAAACCCCGCCGCTCAGGAAAATCAACGCGATCCAGAACCCGCGCACGAACCGAAACAGCACGAGCGGCACGAGCACCGAGCCCGCTCCCCAGATCAGGAGCTCCCGCTTCAGCCCGATGTCGGGAAGAAAGATCACCGGCACGAGGAGCAGCACGAGCGAAATCGTCAGGTTGATGTCCATCGAGCCGAGCCAGAGCCCCGCCTCCCGGTCGAACCGAACCCCGCAGCGCGAACACTCCGAGTACATGGCAACGTACGTTCGGAAGAGCTTTCCGCCGCCGCAAACGGGGCAGCGCAGGCGGATCCCCCTCCACACCGCGATTCGGGCTCCCGCCGTCGTCACGGGAGATCGTGCGGTTCTCGTGCGAAGCAGCGGCGCGACCGCTTTCACGGCATCCATTAGACCACCATCGAGCTAAGATCCGGCCGGGAGGAGTCATGATTCGAGCCGTCGTCCTGGGAATTCTCGTCCTTTGCGCCTCGGGCGCGGCGGCGCAGAGCGCGGCCACCGAAGACGCCCGGCTGCGGTCGTTTTTCGACCGGGAATGGCAGTGGGGCCTGGAGCAGTTTCCGGAGGGAGCGACGTCGCTCGGCGACAACCGCTACAGCGACCGCCTGACCGACCTCTCCCCCGCCGCTCTCGAAGCCCGAAAGCGGCACACGACGGCGGCGCTCGCCGAGCTCCAGGGCTTCCACCGCGATCGCCTGTCGCCCGTGAACCGGATCAACCTCGACCTCTATCGGTACGACCTCGAGATCGCGCGCGACGGCGACGCCTTTCCGGCCGAGCGAATGCCGATCGGCCCGCGGTCCGGCGTCCAGATGGACCTTCCGAGCTTGCCGCCGCAGACGCCGTTTCACGGCGAGCGCGACTACGAAATGTATCTCGCGCGCCTCTCCGCGATTCCCCGGCAAATCGACCAGGTGATCGCGCTGATGAAGGAAGGCGTCCGAACGGGCTGGGTCCCCGCCGCGATCTCCCTCTCGAAGGTCCCGGACCAGCTCGCGGCCGAATCGAAGGGAGATCCCGAGAACAGCGAGTTCTTCGAACCGTTCACCCGCTTCCCGGATGCCGTCTCCGCGCCGGAGCGGGACCGCCTCCGCAAGGCCGGACGAGACGCGATCGCTGCCGTCGTGCAGCCCGCATACGCAAAGCTCGACGCCTACTTCCGCAACGATTACCTCCCCGCCTGCAGCAAACAAGTCGGAGCCTCCGCGCTCCCGAACGGCGCGGCCTACTACCGGTGGTGCGTGCGACAGCACACGACGACCGATCTCACGCCCGAGGCGATCCATGAGATCGGATTGAAGGAAGTGTCCCGGATCCATGCCGAGATGGAGAGCGTCCTCAAAGAGACGGGCTTCCGCGGAAGCTTCGGCGAGTTTCTGGCCTTTCTCCGAAGCGATCCGAAGTTCTATTACACGGATGCGGCCTCGCTCGTGAGCGGTTACCGCGACATCGCGAAACGGATCGACGGGGAGCTGCCGAGGCTCTTCGGAAAGCTGCCGCGGAATTCCTACGGCGTAAAGGTGATTCCCGAGCCGGCTCAGCCGGCGCAAACGACCGCGTACTACCAGCAGGGCGCGCCCGACGGCTCGCGCGCGGGAAACATGATGATCAACACTTACAAGCTCGAGACGCGCCCGAAATACGAGATGGAGGCGCTGACTCTGCACGAGGCGGTGCCGGGCCATCACCTCCAGATCTCGCTCGGCCAGGAGCTCGCGGATCTGCCCGACTTCCGGAGAAACGCCTACTACACCGCGTTCGGCGAGGGGTGGGGGCTCTACGCGGAGAGCCTCGGCAGCTCACTCGGCCTCTACAAGGATCCGTACTCGCGGTTCGGGCAGCTCACTTACCAGATGTGGCGCGCGTGCCGACTCGTCGTCGACACGGGGATGCACGCGATGCTCTGGGACCGTCAAAGAGCCGTTGACTACATGGCCGCAAACACGGCAAAGACGCTGAACGACATCAACGTCGAGGTGGATCGCTACATCTCCTGGCCCGGCCAGGCTCTCGCCTACAAAATCGGCGAGCTGAAGATCACGGACCTTCGCGCGCGGGCGGAAAAGGCCCTCGGCCCGAAGTTCGACGTCCGCAAGTTCCACGACGTCGTGCTCGGCGAGGGGTCGCTGCCGCTCGGCATCCTGGAGAAAAACGTCGACGCGTGGATCGCGGAGCAGGGAAAGCGGTGAACGAGAACCCGATCTGACCCGGACCTCACGGGGAGCTGTGGCCCTCGCACTGCAGCACCCCGAGGTACACGCTCCACGGGCCGACGGCTTCCCGGTCCTGGTGTGCCAGGACCCTCGAGACCTGATGGAGATGGGTGAGGTCGTGCACGGCCCACGTCGCGAGCAGCTGCGAGAGGGTCACGACCCCGAGCGACGGGTGCCGCCCCCGGCGGGCGAGGTCCTCGGGCTTCAGATTCAGCGCGCGCAGCTCGCCGAGGTTCTCCGACCGCAGGGTCGCAAAAAGGTCCAGGAGCTGAGGGAGAGCCTTTCCCCGGGTTTCCTGCACGAGTCCCTGCCGGTCGAACGGCTCGAACGCGCGGGTCTCGCCGAATTGCAGCACGATCTTCACCCGCGGAATCCAGTCCGCGCGCTCGCCGTGAATCAGGTGGCCGACGACGTCGAACGCGCTCCAGGTGCTCTCCCCCTCGTTGCGGGACGTCCAGATTTCCGGGAGGCCGCGCAGGAGCGCGTCGAGAACGCCGGGCGTGCGGCCGAGGAGCGCGATCGTCTCTTCGAGGTCCGGCTCCCTCGCGGCCGGCTCGTTGTCCGTTACCACTCGGGCACCTTCCGCTTCTCCGCGGGGACCCTGCCGAAGGTCCCCGGCATGTCCGCCGCGACGTACGCGACGACGGCCGTCGCCGCGATCGCCTGAGCCAGGTTCTCGGCGTCGATCTTGTCGAACGTGTCGTCGGCCGAATGGTGGATGTCGAAGTAGCGCGACGCGTCCTGGTTGAGCTCGATCAACGGCACGCCGAACGCTCGCAGGCGCCCCACGTCCGCCCCGCCGTCCGTTTCGTTCGCCGTTTCGGCGATCCCGAGCGGCTTCAGGAGCTCCGCGATGTCCGCGAGCGCGCCTTGCCCTTCCGCGCCGGCCAGCCACGAGATTTTGTAGACGCGGTCGGTCCCGAGGTCCATTTCGAGCGCCGCGACGTGTGCGACCCAACTCGTCTTCGTGCGCTTTCGCGTACGCGAGAGAGCCCCGGCCTCCGTTCTCCTCGTTCGCGTAGAGGACGACGCGAATCGTCCGGGAAGGCCGGCCCGGGAGGGACGCGATCAGGCGCGCGGCCTCGATCACGATTCCGACGCCCGCGCCGTCGTCGATCGCGCCCGTGCCGAGGTCCCACGAATCGAGGTGCGCCCCGAGGAGCACGATTTCTTCCGGTGACCGGGAGCCCCGGATCTCCCCGACGACGTTCGCGCCCTCGCGGTCGGGAAGCGTCGCGCACCCGAGCGTGAACCGAACGGTGACCGGCCCCGCGGCCCGCGAGCCGTTCGAGCAGGTCGGCGTCGGGCCCCGAGAGCGCGGCCGCGGGAAGAGTTTTCGACCCGGCTTCCACCTTCATCGCGCCCGTGTGCGGGAGACGGCCGGAAGAGGTTCCCACCGTCCGGATCAGGACGCCCGCCGCGCCGCCTTTTGCCGCCTCGAACGGTCCCGAGTACCGTATCGGAACGGTCGCGCCGTATCCCCCTCCGTCGCGGGATCGGGGCATCCGCTGCCGGTAGAACACGATCGCGCCGCGGACGGCGCTCGGTTTCCGCCGCAGGAGCTCCTGGAGGGCCTCCACGTTCTCGACCATGACGACCGGGGCTTCGAGGCCTCCGCTCGGCGTGGCCGCGCTTCCGCCCGAGGGCCGTCAGCACGAGCTTCTGCCGCGACGGGAGCCACGACCTCGCCGCTCTCTTCGCCCCGTGTCCAGCGCGGCTCCATCAGCGGTTCGGAATGAACGTTCTCGAAGCCCAGTTTCCGGAGCTCGGCGAGGGCCCAGCGTTCGGCGGCGCGCGAGCCGTCCGAGCCCGCCAGGCGCGAACCCACGCCGTCCGTCAGCGATTCCACGATCGCCGGGCCCCCGGTCGCGCGAAGCGCCGACTCCCGAAGCCGCGCGGCTTTTCCGACAACTTCGGGCGGCAAACCGGCCGCGGCTCCGACCGCCAGACCCAGGAACAGAGCAAGGAAGAGCCTTCGTTTCACGGAACCTCCGCGCGCGAATTCTAGCCGCATTTGTGCCATAGTTCCGCGCAAGAATTCCGGCGAAAGGAGGATTCATGGAGAGAACCGGCTCAAGGGGAAAGTTTCTGGGGACGGCGCTCGCATTGCTTTTCTTCGCGGCGGCCACGCCCGCCAGGGCCGCTGGAGTCCTCGACGGCAAGTCGTTCGTCGCGGAGACCGGCGAACAGGGGAAGAAAGCGGACTCGAAGGACGAGATCGTCTTTCGCGACGGCAAGTTGCGATCGACCGCCTGCGACAGCTACGGCTTCGGCGACGGCGCCTACACGACGATGGACCACGGCGGAGCCGGCACGATGTTCCACGCCCGGACCGAAAGCGCGAAAGAAGGCGCAATTGAGTGGGGTGGAATGGTGAAGGGCGACGCGATCGACGGGACGTTCGTCTGGACCAAGCCGGGCCAGAAACCCATCACGTACTGGCTCAAGGGAACTCTCAAGAAGTAGAGGAGGAGGTCATGAAACGAGCTTTTCTTTCCATCCTGGCAGGCGCGGCGTTTCTCGCCCTCGTGGGAGCGGCGGGCACCAAAGAAAACCGCTCGAAGACGTACAGCGTCGCGGCCGACACGATCGAGGGCTGCTCCTGCCCGCTGTTCTGCACCTGCTATTTCGGCGCTTCCGCCGACGAGCACATGTGCGAATTCAACAACGTCTACAAATTCCGCCCGGGGAGCCACTACGGCAGCGTCGATCTCTCGGGACAGATGGTCTGGCTTTCGGGCGACCTCGGCGGCGAATGGCACAAGAAGCCCGGACCCGGGATGCCCATGAAGTGGGCCGTCGTCACGTTCGACAAGGCTTCCTCCCCCGAGCAGAGAAAGGCCATCACGAGCATCGTCAGCTCCGTCTTCAACGTCAAATGGGAAAAGCTCTCGACGCGGGAGGATTCCATCTCCTGGCATGAAGACGCGAAGACCGCGCACGCGAAGATGGCCAGCGGAATGGCGGAGATCAAGCTGGACAAGGCGCTGGGACCCGACCAGAAGACGCCGACCGTCGTCAAGAACCTCCAGTACTGGTTCTCGAATTCGAACGACGGCTTCGCGCTCGCCTACTCGACCCATCACTTCGACGGCGACCCGAAATTCTCGGAGGAACACAAGAACGGCTTCACGATCGCCTGGAAGGCGAACGGAAAAGTCGAGGCTCCCGTCCGCCAGAGCGGAACGCCGTAGGAACTCCGGAGTCCATTCGAGGGGGCGGTTTCCTGCCGCCCCCTTTCTTTCGATGACCGAAACCGTTCTCGCCCTGGACAGCGTCTCGATCGACGAAGGTCGCTCGCGTCGCGTCGATCGAGTCTCGTTCTCGATCCCCGCGGGAATCGTCTACGCCCTCCTCGGAAGAACGGAAATCTCGACGCTCGTCCGATGCGCGCTCGGCCAGCAGAAGCCGTCGGAAGGCCGCGTCCTGCTTTTCGGCGAAGACGCCCGCAGGAATCGACGGAGGCTTCGGAAGCGGGTGGCCGTCGTCACGGCCGGCATGACGGACTCGTCTCGAATCCCCGAGCTCCGCCGCGCTCTCGAAACTTCGCCCGAGCTGCTCGTCCTGGAGAATCCGGGGCTCGGGCTCGGCGAGGATGCGCGAAAAGGGCTCTTCGAAGAGCTTCGCGCCGCCTTCGCGCAGCGGCGAATCACCGTTTTCCTCGCGGCGGCCGAACCGGCGGACATCGAGTCGATCGCGAACCGCGTCGGCATTCTCGCGAAAGGCCGTCTCTCGGTCGACGAGGACCTCCCGGTCCTGCTGCGAAGATTCCGCCGGATTTCCTACCGAAACGAAATCACCGAAACGCGAACCGACTACGGCAGCGAGCTGGACGGTTTCGACGCCGTGCGCGTGCGCGCGAGGGGCTGGGGCGTGGAGGCCGTCGTCTCGAACTTCGACGAGTCTGCGTTCGAAGCATTCCGCCTGCAGGACGGCGTGATGGACGCCGGCGCGACGCCCATGACGCTCGCGGAGATCTTCGCCGCAGTCGCGGGGGACCCGGCTTCGCCGGATCCGGGATCTCGGACATGAAGGGCGTGGCGCGATACGGGATCTGGGCGGCGGCGCTGCTCCTCGGACTCGGCGTTCTGGCCGTCCGACTCTTCCGCGGCACGCCGTCGGACCTGACGGCCGTCGAGTGGGTGGCTCCTTCCGCCGCGGGCGACTGGATCGCCGTGACCGGCAGGTTCAGTGTTCGCTTCGGCGACCGGGCCGTCTTCTTCGAAAACCCGTCGACCGGCGGGTTCGTTCGGGCCGGGTACCGGCTCCCGACCGGAGGAAGCGCGCCCGTATTCTCGGCGGATGGAAAAACCGCGGCCTGGACGGCCCCCCGAGTCACCCTGCGGGGCGAATCGGGGTTCGTTGCGCGCGCGCGGACGCTCGATTCCGAGAGGCACGGGCGAACGGCCTGGGACGGGGCGTTCTTCCCGGAAGCCCCCCTGATCGTCTTTTCCGACGACGGCACCCGCCTCGCGTTCCTCACGGGGGAAAGCCTCTCGATCCGCGACGCCCGGACGGGACGCGTCATCATCGCCGCGCGCCCCGCGCAGCCGCTCTGGCCGTGGGGCTCCCGGGGGTTCACGACGGCGACGTTCGTCGCTCCCGATCTTCTCCGCGTTTACCGCGTCCGCTCCCCGGCGCCGGCTTCCCGGCAGGCGGAGCTCGACGTCCTCGAGCTCGACGCGACCGCGCGGCATTTGTCCCGGGTCGGACATGCGGGTCCGTTTCCCCACGTGTTCCCCCTGTTGAGCGACGCCCGCCGGGAGCGCCTGCTCGTTCGCGAGAGCGCCCGGAACGTCCTGCTGCTCGATGCCCGGAGCGGGGAAACGATTCGCGGCTTCGGGGGCGGTTTACCGACTTACCGGTCGGCGGACTTTCTTTCCGACGGCGGAATTGTCCTGCTCGAATCGGAGGCCGGACAGGAGCGACTGAACCTTCTCGATGCGGCCGGCTCTCTCGTACGCAGCGTTTCGCTCGGTCCCGGCGATCGGGCGTTCTTCGTGGGCGAGCCGCGTGGCGGCCTGCTGGACGTCGCCGTCGCGTTCGCCGCGAAGCTCCCCCGGCGCGACGCGCGGATTCTGCGGGTCGACCGCGCCCGGGGAACCGTCGAAGCGATCGCCGATCACCTCTTTCCCGTCACGACCTATGCGCGCTGGACCGGCGGCGACCCGGGAAGGAGCTTCGCTCCCGGAAGTCTCGCGACGCGCCTCTTCTACGGACCCCGCGGCTCGCTCGTCGAGCTCGACGCGCAGACGCACCGGCCCCGGACGGTCCTCGGGAGCTCCCCGTCCCGCTGACCGGTCCCGAATTCTCCTTGTTTCGCCCCGCGCGCTGTGACACTCTCGCTTCTTATGCCTTTTTCGACGTTTGGACTGCATCCGGACCTGCTCCGCGGGATCAAGGACCTGGGCTTCGCGCGCCCTACGCCGATTCAACAGGATGCCATGCCCCCGGCGCTGGCCGGCCGCGACGTTCTCGCGTGCGCGATGACCGGCAGCGGAAAGACCGCCGCCTTCGTCCTTCCGATCCTGCAGAGGCTGATCTCGAAATCGCGCCGCACGACACGAGCCCTCATCATCACCCCGACGCGCGAGCTCGCGGCGCAGATCGACGAGCACCTGGGCCAGCTCGCTCTTCACACCCCGCTGTCGGGCGCCGCCGTTTTCGGGGGCGTCTCCATGGGCCCCCAGGAGCACGCATTTCGCGTGGGCGTCGACGTGATCGTCGCGACGCCGGGCCGCCTGCTGGACCACTTTCGGTTTCCCTACGCCCAGCTCCCGCACCTCGAGGTCCTCGTTCTCGACGAGGCCGACCGGATGCTCGACATGGGGTTCCTTCCCGACATTCGCCGCGTCCTGAAGCACCTTCCCCCGCGGCGCCAGACGCTCTTCTTCTCCGCTACGATGCCGGCACCGATCCTTGCCCTCGCGCGCGAAATGCTGAAGGACCCCGTGCTCGTGAACCTCGAGCGCAAATCGGCGCCCGCGACCGGCATCACGCAGGCCGTCTATCCGATCGCCCAGGAGCTCAAGGCGCCGCTCCTTCTCGAGCTGCTGCGCCGCGGCGACCTGAAGTCGGTCCTGGCCTTCACCCGCACGAAACATCGCGCGAACCGGCTCGCCGACACGCTCGCCCGCAATCGGATTCCCTCGGAGCGGATCCACGGAAATCGGTCGCAACCCCAGCGCACGCAGGCGCTGGCCGGGTTCAAGGCGGGAAGATTCCGCGTCCTCGTCGCAACCGACATCGCCGCGCGGGGAATCGACGTCGAAGACATTTCGCACGTCGTCAACTTCGACGTCCCGAACGTTCCGGAAGACTACATCCACCGCGTCGGCCGGACCGCGCGCGCGGAGGCCACCGGCGACGCGTTCACGTTCGTGTCCCCCGAAGAGGAAGGCGATCTCCGCGCGATCGAGAAAGCGATCGGAAAGCGTCTTCCCCGGATTCTCGTGCCGGGGTTCGACTACGGGAAGGCTCCGTCGGAGCGATTCGAGGTCCCCCTGGCCGAAAGAATCGCCGCGATTCGCGCCCGGAAAGCGCAGGAGCGGGCGCGGGCCCGCGAAAAGGAACAGCGCCGGAGGGGCCCCGCCCGATCCTGACCCGGTATAAGATTGCCGGACTCAAAAGGATCGATGGAAGACCCCGACTCGACCGCGAAGCAGCGGAGAGCCGCTGCGAAGCGCCTGCGAAAGACGGAGAGCCCGAACAGCTCTTCGCGCCGGCAGACGACGCGGTCGCAGACCGTCCCGCACGACGGACCCGAGGGACGCGCCGAGAGCCAGGGCGTCGAAGCGAACATCATTCTGATCGCGCACCCGGATCACCACAACATCGGAACGCGGTACCGCCTCGTCCCCGGCTCCTCGATCGAGATCGGGAGGAGCCCGAACCTGGAAGTCTGCCTTCCGGAAGTTCCCTCGATCTCGCGAAGTCACGCCCGCCTCGAGTACCTCAACGGCCTCGTCATCCTCCTGGACCTCGGCAGCACGAACGGAACCTACGTCAACGACCGCCTCCTCGACGGGCCGGCGGTTCTGAAGAGCGGCGACCGTTTCCAGGTCGGCGCCGTTCACTTCAAGTTCCTTCACGAGCAGGACGTCGAGCACGCGTTTCACATGGCGATCTTCGACCTTCTGACTCGCGACGGCCTCACGGAGGCCTTCAACAAGCGCAAGTTCGACGAGGAGCTCGGCCGGGAGTTCGCCCGCTCGCGCCGTTATTCCCGGCCGCTGTCGCTCATCTTCTTCGACGTCGACCACTTCAAGGCGGTCAACGACGAGCACGGCCACGTCGCGGGCGATTTCGTCCTGAAACAGATCTGCGAGCGCGTCTCGGAATGCGTCCGCCTGGAACAGGTGTTCGCGCGGATCGGCGGAGAGGAATTCGCGGTTCTCTGCCCCGAGACGGAGGCCTCGAGCGCCGCTCTTCTCGCCGAGAAGCTCCGGGCGAGCATTGCCGGCGAGCCCTGCCGGACCTCGAAGGGAGCGATTTCCGTGACGTGCTCGTTCGGAGTCGCGCAGCGCGAAGCCGACATGAGGAGCGGCCCGGAACTGTGCGAGGCGGCCGACCGCGCGCTCTACGCGTCGAAACGCGCGGGCCGCAACCTCGTCACCGGCGCGATGCCGAAGACGGGAGAAACGACCTAGGCCGTCCTCGCCCGGGCGAGCTCGACGATTTCTCCGATCATCTGCGTGTACGAGCGCCCGGACTCCCGCGCGGCCATCGCGAATTCGGCGTTCGCGGCGAGCCAGGGGTTCGGATTGGCCTCGATGACGAAGACCTCTCCGTCTTTTCGCAGGCGCATGTCGACCCGGCCGTAGTCGCGCAGCTCCAGCGCCTCGTACGCCGCGAGCGCCGTCTCCTGCAGCCGCAGAATCGTGTCCTCGTCGAGGTCGACCGCGATCGACGCCTTCGTCTTCTTGTAGGCCTCGGTCTCCGTCTCCCACTTCACCTCGGTGCCCGCGATCCTGGGCATGCCTTCCGGAAGCTGCGACAGATCGAGCTCGACGGGAGGCAGCGCCGCCGGCTTGCCGTTTCCCAGGATCCCGACGTAGAGCTCGCGCCCCTCGATGTATTCCTCGATCAGCGCCGGGGTGTCGAACCGTTCCTGGATGTATTCGATGCGCGCCATCAGCTCCTTGACCGTCGAGACGACCGACCCGCAGTCGATGCCGATCGAACCGTCTTCCGAGGTCGGCTTGACGATGAGCGGAAAGCCGATGTCGTGCGCGTGGGGAAGCTTCCCCTTGTAGGAGAGGGCGAACACGGGAGTCTTGATTCCGTGGAACTGGAAGATCTTCTTCGCGAGCGCCTTGTCCTGCGCGAGATACAGGGCGTGCGGGCCGGCGCCCGTGTACGCCCGGCCGAGCAAATCGAGAAACGCCGCGATGTTCATGTCGCACGTGTCGTCGCCCGCGTACGACTCGGTGAGGTTGAACGTGAGGTCCGCGCCGTTGCGCACGACCGAAACGAGCGTCGCGTCGGTGCCGTCGAGAACCTGGTAGAACGGGTCGTGCCCGAGCTTTCCGAGGGCGTCGAAAACCTGCTCGCGATCGAGCTTCGGGTGCCGGCGCCGCGGGCGCGGCTTCCCCTTTCGCGGCTTGGCCGGCGGCTCCTCGGGCGGGGGAGCCTCCTCTTCCCAGACGTCGTAGAGCACGGAAACCTTCATGGGTTAACGAATTTTCCCCGGGTCAGGTAGTTCATGGCAAGCGTCGTCGCGTAGGCGGTGATCTCGACGAGGAATCGCGGCTCGCGGTTTCGCGGCGCGCGGAGATGAAGTTCCCCGACGCGGCGCTCGATCGACTCCACGAGGTCCTTCACGAGAGGGCGGCGCACACCCGTCCAGTAGGCGACTTTGTCCACGATCTCTTTGCGGTTCTCGGACAGCAACTGGGCGGCGGGACGGGCCCCGCGCGTCGAGCTCGCCCGCGGCCGGGAGAAGATGTCGCGCAGGTCGGTATCGAGCGGCAGGTCCGCCGCGACGGCCGCGACGCCGGGGTCGGCCTTCTGCCGGTAAAAATCCTCGATCGTGGTCTCCATCTCTTCGACCGTCAGGTCCGTCGACCCGACCGCCCGAACGGGATCGCGATCCCGCAGCGCGCGCGCCGTTTTCTCGACGTAGCGGAGCTTGTGAATCGCGTCCCATCCGGCGTATTTCTTTCTCCATCCGGATCGCGGCGTGAGCCAGACGGCGAACGTCTCGGCAAAATCCTCGTCCGGGTGCTTCTGAGCGTACCAGCCGGCAATGTGCCGCACAAATCTTCGGGAGAACGGAACCGGGCGATAGTCTTCGCGGTAGGGCCGGCGAAAAGGCCCGAAAAGATTCCGCCATTCCTCCGTCTTGTACAACTCGTACGCGTAGTTGAATGCGTGGCCGGCCTCGTGGCGAAGGTACATCAGGATCTCGCGCTCGGTTTCGAGGTCGTTCATCGCCTTTTCCAGAGCGGCGAGCTTCGGGTCCGCGAGGTAAAAAGGAATTCCGATGATCGGCTCGCCGGAGGGGCATCCCCATTCGTCGGTGAGATAGCAGGAGGGCCGGAAGTGCCGAAGCCCCTTCGCCTCGAGCTCCCGGTAGAGGCGGAGGACGTACTTCTCGACGCCCGATCCCTCCAGCTTCAGCCCGAGATCCTTGATCGGCCTTTGAAGCAGCGCCCGGACTTCCGGCGAAGCCTTTTCGAACGCCGTCAGTGCGGCGCCGGTTTCACCCGTCGACACGGCGCGCGCGCACGACGAACCGCTTCGGAGCGTTCCCGACGTAATAGAACGGATAGCACGTGACGAGCGTGAGGGAGGCCGATCCCGCCGGCGCGAGGACGCCCACGTCGTCGGGACGAACGATCTGGATGGAGTCCACGACGTAATGATACGTCTCCCGGGGCGTCGCGACCTCGAGCCGGTCGCCGTCCCGGATCTTCCGCAGAGGTCGCAGGAACGTGTCCCGGTGGCCGGCGAGGGCCGAGTTGCCGTTTTGCCACGGAAACGGAGTGCCCGGAACATGCCCGATCCCGAGCCGCAGCGCGCGGGAGTCGTCCCCCTCGAGAACGATCACGGAGAGGCCGATTCGGGGAGCGGCCAGACGCCCGAGCAGGCTCCCCGGCGCGGGAACGGGTTCGCGCGGTTCGAGCGCTCCGGCCGGCTGTGCCGCGTTCTTCCCGGCAACGTCGACGGCCTGAGGAAGCGCTGCGGAGCCGCGGCTGCGCTCCGCCGAACGGCTCTCCCGCATCCGGTCGAGCGAGCGCCCCGCGAAGATCTGATAAATGCGCGATTCCGCGAGCGTTGCGGCGCACCAGCCCAGCAGGAGCGCGCCGCTCCACCAGAGCAGCATTTCCGTCCAACGAAGAATGCGCGCGCGAGCCATGAGAGAAATTTATACGACTCCCGGTGAGGAAGGGAGCAATCGATGTGCCATCCGCCCGATATACTCGCTCCGTGGCGCGAAGAGTCGTGTGGCGATCATTGGTCTTCGGGACACTTCTCACGGCGACCGCGTGCTCCCCCCGGGTGGACCCCGGCTACAGGCGCGAGATCGAAACGTGGAGGCAGCGGCGGGCGGAACGGCTCAGGCGCGACGACGGCTGGCTCACCCTGGCCGGACTCTTCTGGCTCGACCCGGGGACAAATCCCTTCGGGTCCGGGCCCGAGGCGAAGATTTCCCTCCGCGGGCCGGGCGTTCCTCCGGTCGCCGGCGCGATCGTGCTCGAAAAAGGACGCACGCGCCTCGATCCCGCGGCCGGCTCGGCCCTGACCGCCGACGGCCGGCCCGCGACCGCGACCGATCTCGTGTCGGACGAAAACGGGAACCCGACCGTTCTGCGGATCGGCACGTTCTCCTTTTTCGTGATTCGTCGCGGAGAGAAAATGGGAGTTCGCGTTCGCGACACCGAGAGCCCTGCCCGGAAGAATTTCAAGGGGCTGAAATACTTTCCGATCGACCCGACCTGGAGAGTCGCGGCGCGATTCGAGCCGTACACGCCGCCGAAACACATCGCGGTGCCGACCGTCCTCGGCTTTCCGGAAGACGACGTGTCGCCGGGAGCGCTCGCTTTCGAGCACGGCGGAACGACCTATCGCCTCGATCCGGTTTTCGAACAGGGCTCCGAGGAGCTGTTCCTCATCTTTGGCGATCGAACCAATGGAAAGGAAACGTACGGAGCCGGCCGCTTCGTGTACGCGCCGATGCCGAAAGACGGAAAGACGGTGATCGACTTCAACAAGGCTTATAGCCCCCCGTGCATCTTCACGCCGTACGCGACGTGCCCGTTCCCTCCCCCGCAGAATCGCCTGGCAATCGAGGTCCGCGCCGGCGAGAAGACGTATTCCGGCGCCCACCACCAACCCCTCGAGTGACAGTGAGTTCGAATTAAGTCATTTCGATCGAATAATATTCGCCACATCGATTGTTTATCTCCCGTTTATTCTCTTGACAACGTCCGGGAGCATTCGGCATCATTCCTCCACCAAATCAGGGAGATTGATCAAATCACGGTATTCGCTCAATTAAAGTAAGGGTTGAGGTCTTCTGCCGCCTTCCGAAAACCCTTTGTTTTCGTAAGGCGGGAGGAGATTAAGACATGACAAACCTCGGGATGAAGTTTCGAGCCGCGTGCCGGTTGTCCGCTCTCGCGGCGACGGCGCTTTTGGCCGCAGCGACGGCGTCGGCGACCGTGGCAACCGTGACGTTCACAAGCCAGTCGGGCACGGAGCTGTTCACCGATCTGCCGACTCTGAACTCGGATTACATCACGGTGCAGGTCCAGACCGACGCGTCGATCCCCGACGCCTGGGTCAAGCTCACCGCCAGCGGCAACATCACGAACGTCGGCTCGGGAATTCACCAGGTGAAATACGTTCCAGGTCCGAACACTCCCGGCTCGTATGCCGGGCCGGTCACAAGCTCGGGGCTCACGGCGGGAGTGCCGAAGACGCTCTTTTTCCTCGTCAAGGCGGCGGCGCTCAGCAATACACCTCAGAACCTCACGTTCACGCTTTACAACGGCGACCCGTCCGGCTCCGGCGTGCAACAGGGTTCTTCGGGCACGCTCCCGTTCATCGTCGAGCGGTCGATCAAGGCGAACGTCGAACAAACCGAACGTCGTCGTCACGGTCCCCACAAACCCCACGCCGGGACAACTCGGCCAGATCACGTTCACGGGCTCCACCGGCACAGTCGGGAACAATAATCGCCTCTACTTCACGCCGGCTTCCGAGTCCAGCTGGCTGCCCGATGAGTTCGAAATCATCGACAGCGACATCAACATCCCGGGCTACGCGAACAACGATTACCAGGACGAGCTCAAGATCCCGCCCGCCAACGTCCTCGAGCTCGGACCATTCCTACACGGCCGTTTATAATTTCATCATCAACGGCGCTGGGGCAGCCGTGGCGAGCTCCGAGTCAACTACATCGACAGCGGGCAAGACGTGAAGTACACGCGCCCAACTCGGGCAGCTTCTCGGTCGTCATTCCCTTGACGTGCGAAGCGCCGAACAACGTCACCGTGACGCCGAATCCCACGTCCATTCCGACAGTGACGCTCGGCAGCTCGACCGCCATTCAGACGGTCACGTTCACGGCCTCGCAGACGGGCGGAGCGGCGTTTACGATCACGGAGTCGGGCGCTCTCCCGACCGGGGTGAATTTCCTCCAGACGAGCCCGACGACGGCCACTATCAGCGGGACTCCGACGACGAGCGGAACGTTCAGCATCGCGGTCCTTGCGGCCAACACGGACGTGACGAACCCGGCGGGTTGCCAGGGTTCGGTGAACTTCAGCTTCACGGTCGATCCGGAGGTCTCCAACCTCGTTCAGGTGCCGACGCTCGGCAACACCGCGCTCGGTCTGATGGCGCTCGCCCTCGCAGGCGCGGCGTTTCTGCTGATCCGGAGGTTCTGACCCGGCGCTCCGCGGATCTCTCGCGATCTCCAGCCCGGGGCCGAAAGGTCCCGGGCTTTTTTGTGCGCGGCCCGACCAGCAGGCTAGGCGTGAACTCCGGGGGCTTCCCGTCCTGTCCGGGCCACGTACTCCGAGTAAGACCCCGGGTAGAGATGCGGCGGCTCGTCTCCTCCGATCTCGAGAACCCGGTTCGCGAGGCCTCGCAGGAAAACCCGGTCGTGGGAGACGAACAGCATCGTGCCCTCGAAATCGGCGAGCGCCGACACGAGCATCTCCTTCGTCGCGAGATCGAGATGGTTCGTCGGCTCGTCGAGCACGAGGAAATTCGGCGGATGGAACAGCATCCTCGCGAGCACGAGCCGCGACCGTTCGCCCCCCGAGAGGGCGCGGATCGGCTTGTCCACCTCGTCGCCCGAGAACTGGAAGGCGCCGAGGAGGCTCCTCGCCGCCGAAACGCTCTCCATGGGGAAGTCCTTCTCGACCTGTTCGAGGACCGTCAATTCGGGGTCGAGGAGCTCCAGCGCCTGCTGCGCGAAGTATCCGAGCGTGAGGCTCGCCCCGAGCTTGACGGCGCCGGCGTCGGGCCGCAGCGCTCCCGCCGCCATTTTCAGAAGCGTCGTCTTGCCCGCGCCGTTCCGGCCCATGACGCACCAGCGTTCCCCGCGCCGCACGAGGAAATCGAAGTCGGAATACAGCCGCCGTTCGCCGTAGGCTTTCGAGATCTTTGAGAGCGACAGGACCTCGTCGCCCGACCGCGCCGGCCGCCGAAAGTCGAACTTCACCGACTGGCGGCGGCGCGGCAGCTCGATGGTCTCGATCTTTTCGAGCTTCTTGACCCGGCTCTGGACCTGGGCCGCCTTCGCCGCGTGCGCGGAAAACCTCTCGATGAACCGCTGCTCCTTCGCGAGCATGGCCTGCTGGCGCGCGTGCGCGGCCTCCCGCTGCGTCTCGCGGAGCTGCCTTTCGCGCTCGTAGAAGTCGTAGTCGCCGGAGTACGCGATGAGCTCGCCGCCGTCGATCTCGACGATCCTGTTCACGACCCGGTTCATGAAGTCGCGGTCGTGGCAGGTCATCAGCAGCGACGCCGGACTGGCCCGAAGGAATTGCTCGAGCCAGAGGATCGATTCGATGTCCAGGTGATTCGTCGGCTCGTCCATCAGGAGCACGTCGGGTTTGCCGAGCAGCACCTTCGCCATCGAGACGCGCATCTTCCAACCGCCGGACAGCGCTCCCGCGTCGCCGTCGATCGCCACGTCCTCGAAGCCGAGCCCGTGGAGCACCTCGCGGGCGCGCGCTTCGAGCTCGTAGCCGCCGCGGTGCTGGTATTCCTCCTGCACCTCGCCGAAGCGCGCGAGGATGCTCTCCTGCTCGTCCGGGCGGTCGGGCGCCGACATCGCGTGCTGGAGCGACTCCAGCTCGTGGTGGAGGTCGCCGAGCCGTCCGCTTCCGGCGATCGCCTCGTCGAGCACCGACCGGCCCGACATTTCGTCGATCTCCTGGCGGAAATAGCCGAGAGTCAGCTTCTTCGGAACCGACACGTCGCCGTCGTCGGCGTGTTCCTCGCCCGTGATCATCCGGAAAAGCGTCGTCTTGCCGGAACCGTTCGGGCCGACGAGGCCGACCTTCTCTCCGGGATTCAGCTGGAACGACGCGTCCACGAAAAGGATCTGGCGGCCGTACTGTTTGAAAATCTTGGCGAATGAAATCACGGAGCGCGGACGATATCACGCGGGGTCCGAGCCCCGAATCGGCCGCCCGGCAAGGCGCTCCGCTCGGCAAGTCTTCTCGCGCCTCGGCCGCAGTTCGCTTTCCCTCGGCAGCTCGAAGACCAGCCTGCGCGGAGCGCCCTCGAGGTCTAGAACGTGCCCTGGAGGAGCCCTCCGTCCACGGCGAGCGAAACACCGGTGAGATAGCTCGCCCGGTCGCTGCAGAGGAACGCGGCGACCGCCCCGATCTCGGGCGGTTCGGCCGAGCGGCGGAGCGGAATCGTCTGCGAAGAGCGCTGCTCGTATTCCTCGACGGAGATCCCCGCCTCCCGCGAGCGGATCGCGGCGAGCTCGATCTGCCGGTCGGTCTTCACATAGCCGGGCAGCAGGGCGTTGACGAGGATCCCGTCCGGCGCGAGCTGGTTCGCCATCGTCTTCGTGAGGGCGGAAATCCCGGCCCGCAGGGTGCTGCTCACGGTCAGGATGTCCGACGGCTGTTTCGCGACGAAGGAGGTGATGTGGAGGATACGGCCGTGTTTCTTTTCCCGCATGCCCGGGATCACGAGCTTCGAGGTCCGGATCACGTTCAGGAGAGTGAGCTGAATGCCCTCGGTCCACTGCTCCTCGGAGAGATCCAGGAAGCGCGCCGCGGGCGGGCCTCCCGTGTTCGTCACGAGGATGTCGACGGAGCCGAGCGTTTTGGCCGTCTCGGCGTGCCAGCGCTCCAGCTCTTCGGCCTTCCGAACGTCGGTCGGGAAAGCGAGGACTTCGCCGGAAGGATAGCGGGACCGCATCGCGTTCCTGGCGGTCTCGAGCGATTCCTTCCCGCGAGCGGAGATCGAAACGCGGCACCCCTCGGCGAGGAGAGCCTCCGCGATCGCGCGCCCGATCCCCTTGCTCGCCGCCGCCACCATGGCGACCCGGCCCTGAAGTCCGAGATCCACTTTGCGCCGTCCTCTATCTCGACGACGTCGGGGCCGCCGGCGCGTAGCTGATTTTTCGTTCGATCGAGCCCTCGAACGGCTTTCCGTCGACTTCCGCGTAGGGATACACGAAATAGTTCAGCGGCGGGCCCGCCTGCCGCGGCTCGAGCGTCAGGTCGCGCCCGGTGCTGAAACGGATTCGATTCGCGTCCAGGCTGCCGAAGAAGTAGTCGTGCTTCGCCGGCGCTTTCCAGGCCTCGGAGATGTCGACCGGAACCCAGCCCGTCTTGTCCAGGTAGAACTCCGCCCAGCAGTGGTATCCGGCGATTTCGCCCGCCGGCGCCTCGGCGAGCGGAAACCCGATCTCGAACCGCGCCGGAATTCCCTGGGCTCGCATGAGCGAGATGAACACGGAATGGAAATCGGTGCAGTTCCCGCGTCGGGAATCGCACGCCCACAGGGAGTCCCCGCGGCCCCAGCCTTCGCCTGACTTGTCGTATTTCATCGTCCGAAAGACGTAGTCGTAGATCGCGCGAGCTTTCTCGAGGGGCGAGACCTTCCCGGCCGTGATCTCGTCGGAGAGCTGGCGAAACTTCCCGTCGATCGGAACGAGCCGGTCGGCCCGGAGATACCGGCCGAGGTCCTGCGGCCTCGCGGCGGCGCTCGACGCTCCCGAGGCCGGTCCCGCCGAATATTCGCGGCGGCTCGCGCGAAAACCGAGGCGGAACCGAACGTCGGCGCGCGACGGGTCCGGAGACCTCGACGTAGAGCGATTCGTTGCCGTATTCCGGGTCGGTCGTCCGCCGCGTCGCGACGGCGCTCGTCACGCTCTTCAGCTCGACGGTCTGGTGATCGTCGCTCGAGGCCAGCGGAATCCAGATTCGCGCGGATTTCGCCGTCGCGGGGAAGTTCTTGAGAACGATCTCCTCCTGAAGGTCGAACGCCCGGCTCGCGTCCGGCTTCGCGTCGCCCTTCGAACCCGACGGGCCGACGGCCACGGCAGCCGCCGCCAGCAGGAGAACCCGGAAAATCGCCCGCCTCTTCATGAGAGTTTCATCTTCGGAATCTTAGACGTCGGGGGCGGGAAGGCGCAAGCCGCGCGGAATGAACGCGCGGTCGAGGCCCTGGAAGAGGAATTCGACCGCGAGCGCCAGGAGCGCGGCGGGAACCGCGCCCTGCAGGATCGTCGCGTGATCGTTCAGGTTGAGGCCGCTCAGGATCGGCTCCCCCAGTCCTCCCGCGCCGATCAGCGCCGCGAGCGTCGCGGTCCCGACGTTGATGACCGCGCTCGTCTTGACTCCCGCGAGAATCGACCGCGACGCCATCGGCAGGAGGACCTTCCGCAATTGCGCGCTTCGCGACAGGCCGATCGCTTCGGCCGATTCCCGCAGTCCCGGCGGGATGTCCTGCAGGCCCGTCGCCGTGTTGCGAATGATCGGCAGCAGGCTGTAGAGGAAAAGCGCAAGGATCGCCGTGGCGGGACGAATCCCCAGAAACGGGACGGGCACGAGCAGCGCGAGAAGGGCGAGCGCGGGGATCGTCTGGACGATTCCCGCCGCCCCGAGGATCACGCTTCCGGCGGCCGGTTTGCGAAAAGCGAGAATCCCGAGCGGAATCCCGGCGAGCACGGCGAACGCCAGCGAGATCGAGACGAGCTCCAGATGGCGCGCCGTCCACCGGCCGATCTGGGCCGCCGGGCTCCGCGCCGCGCCGGTTCGCGCGCCGAAGTACAGCGCCGCGGCCGCCGCGTAGTTTTTCGTGCGTTCGGCCTCCGCGTTCAGGCGCGTCATCGCGGCCTCGTCGAGCGTTCCGGAGAGGGACGCGAGCGCGGCGACGGCCGGGCCCGGGAGATCCGCGCGGTAGAGAAAAACGGCCTGGTACTGCGGAAAGTAGCCCCGGTCGTCCTGGAGAACGACGAGGTCGTCCTGCGCGATGCGCGCGTCGGTCGAGTACGCGTCCTTGACGTCGAGCGCCCCGGCCGCGAGCGCGGCGTAACCGATGGCATGGTCCACGCCGCGGACGTCGCGCATCGAAAGCGCGTAGCGGGCCGCGAGGGGCTCCCAGCCGTCCCGTCGCTTCAGGAACTCGTGGGTCAGGCCGACCGCGATCTCCGGGTGCCGCCGAAGGTCGCCGATCGTCCGGATTCCGAGCTCCCCGCGCGCGTCCTCCGCATGACGAGCGCGTACGTGTTGTCGAAACCGAGGGGATCCGTCATCGAGACCCCGAGAGGCGCGAGCGCGGCTCGAATCGCGGCCAGGGACGGCCGGTCCGGGCGCCGCAGGATCTCCTCGGAGATCGTGCCCGTGTATTCCGGGTAGACGTCGATCGCGCGCGTTTTCAGCGCCTGCCACAGGATGATCGTGCCGCCCATTCCCGGCCGGTGCTCCGCCGCGACGCCGGCGCGGCCGAGCGCCGTTTTCGCGATCTCCGCCAGCACATACGACTCCGTGAACTTCTTCGAACCGACCGCCACGGGGCGGGCTCCCGCACGCGTCGGGATCGCCGCGGCGAGAGACAGCAGCAGCCAGCGCCTCAGCACGACAGGCCCCTCTGCGATCGGACGAACTCCGCCACGAAGGGATTCGCGGGACTGTCCCGGAGATCTCCGAGCGAGCCTTCCTGGACGATGGACCCCTCGTTCAGCAGGACGATCCGGTCGGCGAGGAAGGAGGCCTCCGCGAGGTCGTGCGTGACGAGCACCACCGTCCGGGAAAGACGGCGAAAGATCTCGCGGAGGTCTTCCTGCAGCTTCGATCTCACCATGGGATCGAGGGCGGCGAGCGGTTCGTCGAGGAGGAGCAGCTCCGGGTCGAGAAGCAGGGCCCGCATCAGCCCGACCCTCTGGCGCTGGCCGCCCGAGAGTTCCGACGGATACCGGGACAGCGCGTCGAGAGGAAACCGCGTGAGCGCCGAGAGCTCCTCCAGGCGCAGCCGAAGCTCCGACTCGCTCCTCCGGAGATGGCGGCCGAGCAGCAGGACGTTGTCCCTCGCCGTCAGGTGGGGAAAGAGACCCCCGTCCTGGACGACGTATCCGATCCCGCGGCGAACGGCGAGCGCGTTCCGGGGCGCGACCCTCTCGCCGCGGAACAGGACGGTTCCTTCGTTCGGAGGGGCGAGCCCGAGGACGAGGCGCAGGATCGTCGACTTCCCGGAGCCGCTCGGTCCGATCAGCGCGACGGTCTCGCCGGGGAATACCCGGAGCTCCACCCCCGAAAGCGCGGGGGTGCCGCCGAAACTCTTGCGAACTCCGCGCAGCTCGACCAGCGGCTCGACGGGGGAAACGCTCGCTTGCGGCGGCAATTCGCCGAGATTATAGAAAAAAAAGCGCCGGATCTTCGCATCCGGCGCTCGAAAAGAAATCGCAGGAAGGGCTATTTCCGCAGGAGGTGCACTCCGGCGGCGCCGCCAACCGCGAGAAGGCCGACGAGTCCGAGGAGAGGAAGATCGCTGGCGGTCTTCGGCAGCTCCGTCGGCGCGGGGGCCGGTTCGGGGGCGGGCGCGTTATTTTCCGCGATCGGCGCGGGAGCCGGAGCCGGGGCTTCGGCGATTTCCGTGGTCTTCGTTTCGGTCTGCATCGGGGTCTGCGTCACGGTTCCGACGTTCTCCGCGACCCAGGTCGCCTTGCCGCTCGTGAACTTCTCGCCCCACTCGTCGCCCGGATAGAACCAGGTGTCGAGAGCGGGATGGCCGTTCGCGCTCGTGTACGTGAACTGCGCCTGCTCGTCGGTCTGCTGCTTGGTGTCGAGGTTGCGGCGGACCTTCTGGGTCACGACGGTCGTGAGGATGTTCTTGTCGTTCTCGTCGCTGACCTGCACCTGCACCTTGCCGTCCTTGAAATCGAGGACCTTCAGGGTGTACGTGCCGGGCTGCAATACCGTGCCGGACACTTCGGTCGGTTCCGAGACGTTGATCTTGGTGTTGCGCTGGACCGGCGTCGATCCCTGAGCCAGCATCAGGTTCGCGAACCCGAGGAACGCCATGGATGCGAAGAGGGTTTTCAGATATTTCATCGGTTTCTCCTTCAAGGGCGGAGAAATGCAAATCCTCTGCCAGAAATGGAGCCTCCCCCGGGGCTCAGGAGGCGGGCTTGCGGAAGGCGGCGAGCAGCGTGACGTCGTCGTAGAGCTCCCGGTCCCCGGTGTGTCGGCTCACGGCGTCAGAGATCGTCTCGACGAGGGAAGACGCCGACGGCAGGGGCTTCTCGAGCAGGGCGAGAAGGCGATCCTTCGAAAAGAACCCTTCCGCGCCCTTCGCGTCCGTGACGCCGTCGGTGTACGCGAGGAGACACTCGCCCGGGTCCATCGTCTCGCGGGCGATCCCGAACACGGAATCGGGAAACAGCCCGAGCGCCGGTCCCGTCGGCGGAAGCTCCCGCCGGCCGCGGTGCGGTCCGAACACTAGAGCAGGCTCGTGCCCGGCGTTGACGTAAACGAGCGACCCGGTTGCGGGATCGAGCACGGCGAAGAACACCGTCGCGAACATGTTCGCTCGGCCGTGCGTCACGGCGATGTAGTCGTTCGTCAGGCGAATCGTCTTCTCGAGCGTGGCCTCGGCGGTCTCCGTTCGGGCTCCTCCGGCCGAGGCTCGCAGCAGCGTCCGAAACAGCGCCATGAACAACGCTGCGCCCACTCCCTTGTCGCAGACGTCCGCGACGACGAGCCCGACGACGCCGCCGGGAAGATCGAAGGCGTCGTAGAAGTCCCCGGCGCACTGCCGGGCGGGCTCGAAGCGCGCCGCGATCTCCCACCCCTCCGGCTGCGGCAGGAATTCGGGAAAAAACGTCGATTGAATCTGGCGGCCGATCTCGAGCTCCCGTTCGAGACTCTGGGCGCGCGACCGCTCGCGATCGCGAAGGCGTTTCTTCTCGAGAGAGGCGTCGACCCGCGCCTTCAGGAGAGTCGGATTGAACGGCTTCGGAAGATAGTCCTCCGCGCCGAGTTCGATACACCGGACGACGGTCTCCAACTCCTCGCTGGCCGAGATCATGATCACCGGGATGTGGCGAAGCGATTCGTCCGCCTTCATCCGCGCGAGCGCTTCGCGCCCGTCCAGCTCCGGCATCATGACGTCCAGCAGAACGAGGTCGAACAAGCTGCCCGCGAGCATTTCCAGCGCGACGCGCCCGTTCTCGGCTGCCGCGACTTCGTGCCCCTGTTTTTGCAGGCGGCGGGTCAGCACGTCCCGATTCATCTCGTTGTCGTCGACGACGAGGAGCCGAAAGGGAATCTCGCCGCTCACCCGGCGGCTAGGAGCTTGCGCAGGTAGGGCACCTGTTCCCGGGCCGCGCGCTCCCCTTCCTCGATGATCATGGGGATCTTCGACGTCGCGAAGAGCCCGATCCGCTCCGGAAACGTCGGAATGATCGAGATGACTTCCGCGTGGTGGGCCATGCTGTGGAACGCGAAGTTCGAGCGGAGCAGGTTGTTCGTCATGATGCTGCTCAACTGGAACGCGAAACGGGCCGCGGAGTTGATGGAGGTCTGGTACGGGCTCTCGAACCCCATCGCAACGATCACGTTCGCGCCTTCGCGCATCGCGACCCCGACCGGGAGGGGATCGGACATGAAACCGTCGATCAACAGCCGGCCGTCGATCGTCCAGGGCCGAAAGATGAAAGGAATCGCGATGCTCGCCCGGAGAGCGTCGACGACGCTGCCGCGCGAGAGAACGACCTGCTCGCCGGTCCGGAAATCGGTCGCGGTCAGGAACAGGGGGGTTTTCATGTCTTCGATCTTCTGGTCCCCGTAGGCGTCGCGAAGCCGCTGCAGGATGAGGCGGTCGTCTTTCAGGCCAAAGTCCTCCGAAAACCCGAGGACGCCCGGCAGGAACGCGCGCAGAAGAGAACGGGTGTGCCGCTTCGCGGTCAGGTCGCGGGTCCACAGCCGGCGCGTCAGGTCGATCGCGGTCTCGACGTCGAGCCCGGCCGCGAGCAGGGCGGCATAGATGCTCCCGCCGCTGCACCCGACGACGAGGTCGATGCCGATTCCCTCCGCCGCGAAAACCCTCTGAAGGCCGAGGGCCGCGGCGCACTTCACGCTGCCGGAACCGATGACGAGCGCGACGCGCTTCCCCGTGCTCACGATCCGAAGCTCGCGACCGCGGACTCGACGTCGGGAAAGATCTTCACGATGCTCGTGAACCCGGAGAGGTTGAGCACTTTCCAAACGTCCGGGCGCACCCCCGCGAGCCGGAAATCGCCCCCCTGCTGGCGCGTGTCCTTGACCGTCGCAAGCACCGCGCGCAGTCCGGCGCTGCTCATGAACTCGACCTCGCGCAGATCCGCGACGAGTTTCGTCCTTCCGGCACGGACTTCGCCGCCGAGCGAGGCGAGGAGATCGGCCGCCGTCAACCCGTCGACGCTCCCCTGGATCGCAACGACGGTTGGCACGTTCCATGGAAATGATCTCAATCTGCATTCGGATCTCCCTTCGATTCTTCGAGACGGCGATCGCGCCGCTTGACGAGCGTGAGGCGGTTTCCGCCGTCCGGGCTCGATTCGTACTCGACGCCGTCGACCATTTTCCTGATCAGCCACCAGCCGAGCCCGCCGATCTTCCGTTCTTTCCAGCCCGAGGCCAGGTCCGGCTCGGGCAGCGCCTCCGGCTCGAACGGCGCGGCCACGTCGGCGACCGTGACGACGAAGCGCTCCGGGTCGGAGCGGAACGTCAGCGAGATCGGCCCCGGTTCGCGGCCCGCGTAGCCATGCGTGATGACGTTGACGCACGCTTCCTCGACGGCGAGCTTCACCGCGAACTGGTCTCCCGCGCCCGCGCCGGCGCGCGCGCACGCTTCCGAAATGAAGTGGAGCAGCGCGGGGAGATTCTCGAGCCTCGCTTCCCGCGTGATCTCGCATTTCTCGGTCACGCCCGGCTCGCCAGGAGAGCTTCGATCTTGCCGAGGAGCCGGGGAAGGTCGACCGGTTTCGTGTCGAAATCGTCGCAACCCGCCTCGAGGGCCCGGTCGCGATGCTCCGACATGGCGTGCGCGGAGAGCGCGAGGATCCGGATCGGCCTCGTTCGGGGATCGGCCTTGAGCTTCCGCGCCGCTTCCCAGCCGTCCAGCACGGGCAGGTTCAGGTCCATGAGGATCAGGTCCGGCGAATCCGCGGCAGCGCGGAGGACCCCTTCTTCGCCGTCGGACGCCGTCACGACGTCGAAGCCCTTGCGCGTCAGTCTCCGCGACAGCATGTCCCGGTTGAGCTCGTTGTCCTCGATCAGAAGGATCTTAGCCATCGGAGGTCTTCTGGCGCTGGCGGAGCGCCTCGCGCCTCTTTTCCTCCATCTCGAGCAGCTCCGGGAAGTTGATCCGGTGGATCGAGGTCGCGTCGCCTTCCTCATTGAGAACGTCGGTCGGCAGCCGCACCGTAAATGTCGTGCCCCTGCCGAACTCGCTTTCCGCGACGACGTCGCCGCCCATCATCTGGCAGAACCGCCTCGACAGGGCGAGGCCGAGGCCCGTCCCGCCGTACTTGCGGGTCGTCGCCGCGTCGGCCTGGGTGAACGCCTGGAAGAGCTTGCCGAGTTGTTCCGGGGTCATCCCGATCCCCGTGTCGACGACCCGAAAGACGATCCAGTGGCCCTCCGCGTCGGCTTCGCGACGGGCCTCGAGCCGGACCGAGCCGTTCTCCGTGAACTTGCTCGCGTTCGAAAGGAGGTTCAGCAGGATCTGTTTCAACTTCGTCATGTCGCCCTTGAGCTCGCCGATGTCGCTCGCGAACTGAACGGAAAACCGGTTCCCCTTCTTCTCGACGAGCGATCTCGAGGTCACTTCGACTTCTTCGATCAGCGCGGCGATCGAGAAGCTCTCGACGAAGAGGGACATCTTTCCGGCTTCGATTTTCGAGAGGTCGAGCACGCTGTTGATGAGGCGGAGCAGGTGCTTTCCCGACGTGCAGATCTTCTGGAGGTCGGGGACGAGGTCTTCGTGCCCGCCGTCGGCGGCTTCTTCCTCGAGGAGCTCGCTGTAGCCGATGATCGCGTTCAGAGGGGTCCGCAGCTCGTGGCTCATGTTCGCGAGGAACGCGCTCTTGGCCCGATTCGCGGATTCCGCGGCTTCCTTCGCCTCCTCGGCGGAATTTCGCGCCTGCTCGGCCGCCTCGCGCGCCTGCTCGACCTGCTGGCTCTGCTGCTCGATCTGCTCCTTCTGGAGAAGGAGCTCCTGCTTGGCGCGGACGACGCGCCGGGTTTGCGAGTGCGAATTGAGCCCGAAGATCGTCGTGAAACTGACGATCGCGAGAATCGAAAAACTGGTCGTGAGAGGGCTCGATTCCGGGTTCAGGTGAAATCCGAAGAGAAGAATTGCCGCTCCGGCGCCGGCCGCCATCGCGAGAAGGCCCTTGACCGCGAGACGAAGGCCCCCGACGCTCAGGTTCGCGGCGTTGATGGACGTCAGCAGGGCGACGCAGAGAAACGGGCTGAACGAGCAGATCGCCATGAAGAATCCGAGGAGGAATGCGTCGGCAACGAGGTTGCGGAGCTCCGCGGCCTTGCTGTCGCGGCTGCGGCTGGCGACGAGCAGAGCGACGTGAGGCCAGACCAGGCCGTAGAAGGCGAGCAGCGCCCAGAGCAACGGCTGCTTCGGCTTCGACAGGAAGATCGAGCCGACCGCGAGAAAAACGACGAGGCTTGCGGGAATCCGAACGAAGTAATCCAGGCGAACGATCGGGTGAAGCCCCTTCTCCCGGATCGCGGAGAGGCCGATCGAAGAGTTTGCGCCAGGCGCGGCGGCAGCCGATCCGGTTGCGGTCATCTCACCCTTCTCCCGTCGCCGAAGATGAAGAGATCATACCGCGAAGGGATTGCGCTCCCGATCGCGCGGTCGCGAAGGAAACTTTCCCGCGCGGCCGGCCGTCGCCGGAAAGATCAGTTTCGGACGGCTGTCGAGGGTGCAGCCGCGCCCGAGGCCACGACCGTGCGCGAGGGGTCCTCCGAAGACTCCACCCGGTGCGCGCGAACGATGAGGCGCTGGGGCGCATCGCCGACGTAGTCGAAAGGAAAGCACGTCACGAGAGTCAGGATCGGATCGGGAGTCGGCTTGAGGACTTCGACCTGAGAGATTTCGACGACGCGGATCGAGTCGACCTCGTACCGGAAATCGCCGTCGGGAGTCGTCACCTCGATCCGGTCGCCGCAGCGGACGTTGCGCAACCCGCGGAAATGGCTGTAGCGGTGGGCCGCGAGCGCGACGTTTCCGTGGTCTCCCGGCACGGCCGTGCCGGGAATGTGCCCGACCGAAACGCGAAGGGTCGCCGCGTCGTCGCCCTCCTGGATCTCCGCGTCGATTCCGAGCCGGGCGATCTCGATCCGGCCGCTCGTCCAGCGGGAAAGGCCGGCTTCGGCAGCGGGCAGCGCGGCCCGCGCCGGAAGCGTCAGGGCGAGCGTCGAGAGGAGCACCGCCGGGGCGACGATTTTCCCGAGGACCATTGGCGGGAAAGATAGCGAATTTCCGCCCGACTTGCACTGTTCTTCCGGACAGGTTGGTATCCTTTCGCAATGCCGGAGGATTCCCGCTACATCCATGGCGTTTCCCGCGCCGAGCAGGGCCGCCTTTCGACGCTCAATCGCCTGCTCAATCCGGGCTCGCTCCGCGAGCTCTCGGTGCGGCCCGGCGACCGCGTGCTCGAGGTCGGCAGCGGCCTCGGCGAGCTCGCGCGCGCGATGGGCCGGCTCTCCGGCGTTCGGGTCGTCGCCGTCGAGCGCAGTCCCGAACAGCTCGCGGAAGCCCGCCGGGCGGCGCTCGACGCCGGGGAAGGGGGGCTCGTCGACTTTCGCGAGGGCGACGCGAGACAGCTTCCGCTCGCCGATTCGGAGCGCGGTGCGTTCGACGTCGCGCACACTCGATTTCTCGTCGAACACCTTCCGGACCCCGTTTCGGCCGTCGCGGAGATGGTTCGGGCCGTGAAGCCGGGAGGCCGGATCGTCCTCGAAGACGACGACCACGACGTTCTTCGCCTGTGGCCGGAGCCCCCCGGCCTGAGGACGCTCTGGACCGCTTACGTTCGCACGTATGACCGCATCGGAAACGACCCGTACGTCGGGCGACGACTCGTCTCGCTGCTCGTTTCCGCGGGCGCCCGGCCGGTGCGCAACCAATGGCTCTTCTTCGGCAGTTGTTCCGGGCACGCGGATTTCGGCACGCACGCCGAAAATCTCGCCGGCGTGCTCGAGTCCGCGCGCGCCGCGATCCTCGAAGCGGAGATCCTGGAAGCGGCATTCATCGACCGGACGATCGCCGAGATCCGCGAATGGAGCCTGCGTCCCGACGCCGCGATCTGGTACGCGGTGTGCTGGGCCGAAGGCGTCAAGCCGGGCGGGCCCGGCGCTCCGGCCGCCTGAAGGACAGGTCCGAAAACCGCCAGCCGGCCGCGGCTGATCGTGCTTAAATCCGTCTCATGGAGCTGGACGAGAGAACCTGTTACCGCGCGGTGACCGCGCGCGATTCGCGCTTCGACGGCCGTTTCTTCACGGGCGTTCGGACGACCGGAGTGTACTGCCGCCCGATCTGCCCGGCCCGCACGCCGAAGCTGGAAAACGTCCGGTTCTTCGCGTGCGCCGCGGCCGCCGAGGAGGCCGGGTTCCGCGCGTGCCGCCGCTGCCGTCCGGAGACCGCGCCCGGGACCCCCGCCTGGTCGGGGAAATCGGCGACCGTCTCCCGCGCGCTGAGGATCATCGAGCTCGGAGACCGCGGCGATTCGGGCCTCGCGGAGATCGCGGGCCGCCTCGGCGTCGGCACGAGGCACCTGCGGCGCTTGTTCCGCGAGGAGCTCGGCGCGTCTCCGAAGGCGGTCGAAATCACGCGGCGCACGCACTTCGCAAGAAGGCTCCTGCAGGAGACGTCGCTCCCCGTTTCCCACATCGCGTTCACGGCCGGATTCGGAAGCATCCGGCGATTCAACGAAGTGATGCGCGAGACGTTCGGAGCTTCTCCGCTCGAGCTCCGATCCGGAACCGGCGCTCCCGCGGCCGGCCGCGCCGACGGCCTGCTGTCGCTCGAGATCCCGTTTCGGCCCCCGTCTCCCTGGCGTTCGATCGCGGGCTTTCTCGGCCGTCGCGCGATTCCGGGCGTCGAGCAGGCCGGGCCGCGCTTCTACCGGCGGACGTTTCTCGTCGGAAAGAGCTCCGGCGTCGCGGAGATCCGGCCGATTTCCGGGAAAAACGCGCTCGAGCTTCTCGTACCCGATGTCGCGGCGCAGGACCTCCTCGCACTCGCGGAGCGGGTGCGGCGCTTGTTCGACACCGATGCCGATCCGGCCGTCATCGCGGGCCACCTCCGGCGCGATCCCGGTCTCGCGAGCCGGGCGAAGCTCGCCGGCATCCGGCTCCCGGGCTGCTGGGACCCGTTCGAAATGGGCGCGCGGGCGATTCTTGGCCAGCAGATCACGGTCGCCGCCGCGAGAACGCTCGCGGGCCGTCTCGCGGAGCTCGCGGGGCCGCTGCTTTCCGGGCAAAACGAAGCGCTGCAAAGGATTTTTCCCGACGCCGCGTCCGTCGCGGGCGCCGACCTCGGGAAACTCGGCGTGCCCCAATTGCGCGCCCGAACCCTTCGCGCGTTCGCGTCGGCCTGCGCGGACGGCCGGTTCGATCGCGCCTCGTCCGCCGGCCTGATGCCGCTGCTCGGGGAACTGACGGCGATCCCCGGGATCGGCGATTGGACGGCACACTACATCGCGATGCGCGCGTTCGGCGAGCCGGACGCGTTTCCGGCGGGAGATCTCTGGCTGCGAAGAGCATTCGCCTCCGGCGGGCGGGCTCCGTCGGCCCGGGAACTCGACCGGATTTCTCAACCGTGGCGGCCCTGGAGAGCCTACGCCGCCGTTTCTTTGTGGGAGGGAATGTCATGATGAGGGAAACGGATTTCGAGCGCGCCGAGGCGATGGATCGATTCTCGTCGCCGCTCGGAACGCTCTGGCTCGCCGCGACCCGCAAGGGAATCTGCGCGATTTCCTTCCGGGCCCCGAAGCGAAAATCGGCTGACAGCGACGGCCATCCCGAGGCCCGGAAGAACCTGAAAAACGCCGCAAAGATCCTCACCCGCTATTTCAAGGACGGGACCGAGGCGTTCGACGAAATTCCGGTCGATTCCGAAGGAACCGAGTTCCAGCTCAGCGTCTGGAAAGCGCTTCGGAAGATTCCCCGCGGCCAGACGCGCTCCTACGGCGACATCGCGCGCGCAATCGGCCGGCCGAAAGCCGTCCGCGCCGTCGGCGCCGCGAACGGGTCGAATCCCGTCGCGATCGTCGTTCCGTGCCACCGCGTCATCGGGTCGAACGGAACCATGACCGGCTACGGCGGAGGGCTCGAGAAGAAAGAATGGCTGCTCAAGCACGAGGGCGCCGGAGGCGCGACGCTGCCGTTCTGAGCAAGGCCCGGGAGCGGCCGGGGCTGACGCGATTCGCGCAGGCTGGTCTAGAGACGCTAACCCAGGTCCGTCCAGACGGACTTGACCTGCGTGTACTCGTGCATCGCTTCCTCGCCGCGCTCGCGCCCGAAGCCGCTCTGCTTGTATCCGCCGAACGGAAGGCCCGGATCGTAGAAGTTGTACGTGTTGATCCAGACGGTTCCGGCCTGGATCTCGCGCGCGACGCGGAGGGCCTTCTTGATGTCGCGCGTCCACACGGCCGCGGCGAGCCCGTACCGGACCCGGTTGCCGAGCGCGATCGCCTCGTCGACGGACCCGAACTCGAGCGTCGCGAGGACCGGGCCGAAGATCTCCTCCTTCGCGATCTCCATGTCGGGCGACACGCCGTCGAAGACCGTCGCCTCGAAGAAGGCGCCCTTGCCGCCGACGTCGCGCTTGTGACCACCGGCGACGAGCCGGGCCCCTTCCGCGACGCCGCGTTCGACGTATTTCGCGACCGTGTCGCGCTGCTTTTCGGACACGAGCGAACCGAGGCGGGTCTTCGGATCGAGCGGGTCGGCCGGAACGGCCTTCTTCGCGCGTTCGACGAGCTTTTCCATCAGCGCTTCGTGGACGGACTTCTCGACGAGGAGACGCGAGCCGGCCGCGCACACTTCGCCCTTCCCGTAAAAGATTCCGTTGAAAGCCCCGCGCGCGGCGGCTTCGAGATCCGCGTCGGCGAAGACGATGTTCGGAGACTTGCCGCCGAGCTCCATCGAGACGCGTTTGACCGTCCCGGCCGCGGCTCGGAGAATTTTCTTGCCGGTCTCCGTCTCTCCGGTGAACGTGATCTTGTCGATCCCCGGGTGCTCGGCCATCGCCTGCCCGATGACTTCGCCCGGCCCCGGCACGACGTTGAAGGCGCCGGGGGGAAGGCCCGCCTGGCTGAGCAGCTCGGCGAACAGCAAGGCCGTCAGCGGCGTCAGGGACGCCGGCTTCAGGATCACGGCGTTGCCGCACGCGAGCGCCGGAGCGATCTTCCACATCGCCTGCAGCAGGGGAAAGTTCCACGGCGTGATCGCGCCGACGACGCCGACCGGCTCCCGCAGCGTGAAGAGGAACGATCCGGCGCCCGAGGGCAGGGTGCGGCCATAGACCTTGTCCGCGTAGCCGCCGAAGTACGCGAGCGCCTCGGCGCACGCGGGCATGTCGATCTTCGCGGATTCGAAAATCGGTTTTCCGTTGTCGCGGGTTTCGACGCGCGCGAATTCGTCGACTCGCGACATCAGGAGATCGGCCGCGCGGAAGAGCACCTTTCCCCGCTGGCGGGGCGTCATCTGCGACCACGGCCCTCCCTCGACGGACGATCGCGCCGCCTTGACGGCGGCGTCGAGATCTTCGCGGCCCGCCTCGGCGACCTCGGCGAGTAGCTCGCCGGTCGCCGGGTCGCGCGTCTCGAATCGCTTTCCCGACGCCGCGGATCGATAGCTGCCGCCGATGAACAGGTCTCTCGCGACGGGGGTCTCCGCGTTGCTCATGCCTTCATTCTATTCCGCCGGCGAGTCTCGCGGCTCCGCGCGAATTCCTCGACGGCGCGGCCGAGATCGGCGCCCCCCGCGAGCCCACGGTAGGCGGCCTCCGCGCGCGCCCGCCCCTCCTCGAAAGCGCGGCGCCGCGGCTCGCGCAACAACCGGAAACGCGGCGTCGACGGCGCCTCGCGACCGGGACGCGAGATCGCGAAGAAACCCGAGAGCGACGGCGTCGAGCTGCGATTCCGGAACGGAACGAGACGCGAGCCCCGCTCCCGCGGCTTCCCTTCCGGAAATCGCCTCGCCGGAGAGAATGAGCTCCGCGGCCCGAGCCGGCCCCGCGACCGCGGGGAGAAGCAGCACCGCGGCGGGAGGAAAACAGGCGAGCGTGATTTCGGGAAAGCCGATTCGCGCGTCCTCCGCCGCGAACAGGAGATCGCAGCAGAGAGCGATCTCCGCGCCCCCGCCGAGGCACGCCCCGCGAACGGCCGCGAGAGTGGGAAACGGGGCTTCCAGCAGAGCCGCCAGGAGACCGTGGATCGCCGGAAGCATTTCGTCGACCTTTTCGGGCGTGTGGTCGGCGACGTCCACTCCGGCGCTGAAGTTCGGCCGCCCCGTCACGAGCAGGGCCCGGGTTTCCTCCGCCCGAAGGGACGTCACGGCGAGCGCGGCCGCCCGCAACGCCTCGAGGTCGAGCACGTTGGCGGGAGGCCGCTCGAAACCCAGGACCGCGATGCCTCCCGTTCAGAGAGGCGAAGCGGGTTCATTTCTTGCCGGAGGGAACCGGGGGTACGCCGGACGTGCTCTTCAAACGCTTGACGAGAGCCTTGACGTTCTCGAAGTGAGACGCCTTGAGCTCTTTCGGAAGCTCCTTGATGGCGAGATCCGGCTCCTCGATGCGCGTCGCGAGAAAGTTGTCCGGAACCTTGTCCTCAATCACTTTCTTCGCGATACGGAGAGCGTCCTGAATGTACGCGCGAGTTCCCGCGATCGAGGCTGCGGGACCGATGGGTCCGTAACCAGGAACGAGCGTCTTGATCCTAAGCTCGCCGATTTTCCCGAGAACCGAGATCCAACCGTCGGGCTCGATGTCTTTCGAAAAGAGGGGCGGAAGAATCGCGTTTTCAACGAGGTCACCGGAAAACAGAATCTGTTCGTTCGGGAGGTAGACGACGAGGTCACCGCCGCTGTCGGCGGGCCCCACGAAATCGACTTCGACGAGCTTTTTCGTGTCGCTCAGCACGAGTCTCTGCGACAGGGTCAGAATCTCCGGCGCCGGGGAACCCCCCTGACCGCGAGCTAAATAGGTGACGAAGTAAGGCCCGAACTTTTCCGCCGTCACGATCCGGGCTCCGCGTTTCGCGAATGCGGGCGAGCCTCCCGCGTGGGGGCCGAAATTGTTCGTCACGATCAGGAACGCGATCTTCTTGCCTCCGGTGGTCGCGTCGATCGCGGAAAGTACCCCCTCGGAGTTCGTGTCGTTTCCAGAATCAACCGCGATGACGCCGTCGCCGAAAAGAAACCAGCTCGCGTTCGAGCCCCCTTCGTCACCATGGTCCAGACCCCATCGGCGAGTTTTTGGGGCTCGTGCAGCTGTTCGGGAGTCATTTGCGCGCTCAGCGCTCCGGCGGCGGCGATGAACGCAATTCCCAGGGCAAGACGAGTTTTCATACTTCTCCTTTTTTCCGCGTCAGACTCTCTTCGACGGGATAACGGATTCGCGAATCGACGGATTCCCGGAATTTCTCGAACAAAAACCTCGCGACCGGGTCCTCGCCGAGGTTTTCGGGATGCCATTGCACGGCGAAAATCGCGCTTGGACCGTCTCTCGCCTCCACCGCCTCAATCAGCCCTTCAATTGAAAAGGCGCAGGCCCGCAGACCCGAGCCGAGACGATCGATGCCCTGGTGATGCCGCGAATTCACTGGAAATTCCCGGAACGCCTCCAGGAACGCTCCCGACTCCGCCCGCCACCGTGCGCTCGGGCATCGCGCGGGGTCTTGACCGCATGGCTCACCGGGGACGGCCTCTCGGAGGGGATGTCCTGGACGAGGCTACCTCCGAACGCGACGTTGAGCACCTGGAGGCCGCGGCAGATCCCGAAGATCGGAATCGCGTTGCGCCGCGCGCGGGCGATCAGCGCGAGTTCCTGTTCGTCGCGCCGGCGGTTCACGCGGCCGAGGCGCTCGTGGCGGACGGCGCCATAGAGCTCGGGATCGACGTCTTCTCCTCCACCCAGGAGCAGGCCGTCGAACGAGAACGGGGAGGCGTCCCGCGAGTGCACGACCGCGATTTCCTCGCGCACGAACCCGGCTCGCTCGAGAGAGGCGAGGTAGTCCGCTCCGACGGTATCGTCTTCGATCGTGGCGACGATTTTCATCTCGCGCTCTCGAACAGAACGGCCATCCCCATTCCTCCCGACACGCACAGCGTCGCGAGGCCGAGCCGCGAGCCGCGGCGTCCCATTTCGTGGAGCAGCGCCGTCGAAATCCCTGGCTCCGGTCGCGCCGATCGGGTGGCCGAGCGCGATCGCGCCGCCGTTGACGTTCAGTTTCGCGCGATCGAGCCCGAGGTCCCGCTCGCACGCGAGCGACCTGCGGCGGCGAACGCCTCGTCGAGCTCGACGCGTCGACGTCGTCCAATGTCGTTGCCGGTCTTCGCCAGAAGCCTTGCGACCGCCGGCACCGGTCCGATTCCCATGATGCGCGGCTCGACGCCCAGCAGCGCCATCCGACGATTCGGGCGACGACCGCGATGCCGCGCAACGAATTCCGGCGCCCGACGCCACGACGATCGCCGCGGCGCCGTCGGTGATTCCGGAGGCGTTTCCGGCGGTATCGTGCCGCCGGCGGAATACCGGCGGGAGCTTGCAAGCGAGGCCAGGGTCGAACTCCGGCCTCGGATGCTCGTCTGCGCGACGACGGTCTTCCTTGCGGTTCGCACCTCCACCGGCACGATCTCGCGTCGACAGCCCCGCCGCCGCCGCCTCGCTCGCGCGGCTCTGCGATTCCGAGCGAAGGCGTCGGCTCCTCGCGGGAGATCGCGTCGTCCGCGGCGAGCCTCGGCGGTTTCGCCCATCACCTCTCCGCACAGCGGATCGTCGAAGCCGTCGCGTACATGCCGTCGACGATCTCGGCGTTTCCCATCCGATAGCCCCAGCGGGCGCGCGGGAGGAGGTAGGGAGTGTCGACATGCTTCGGCGCCGCCGGCGAGAATGACGTCTGCCTCTCCCGCCGCGATGGAGAGCGACGCCAGCGTGATCGCCTTCAGCGACGGAGGCGCAGGCCTTGTTGACGGTGAACGCCGGGCTCGAATCCGGAACGCCCGCGCGGTGGGCGACCTGCCGGGCGGAGTTCGGCCCGCCGCCGGCCTGGCGGGCGTGGCCGAAAATCGTCTCGTCGACCGCGCGCGGTTCGAGGCCGCCGCGCGCGAGCGCGCCGGCCGCCGCGGCGGTGCCCAGGTCCGCCGCGGACATCCCGGAAAACGCGCCCCCGAATTTCCCGATCGGGGTCCGGGCCGACGAAAGAACGAACACGTCGCGCATCCGGCGGATCATACGCGAACGGGTCCGCCCAACGGCCCGCGTTCCGGGCAGATTGCCGCGCGGGACCCGATCCGGTATGTTCGAAGCGATGGCCGATCCCATCAGCTCCGTGACCGGTACCAAAGGCGGCCTCGCCGTCGCTCCCTCGCTGGAGCCTTCGATCGAGACCGCTCGGACGCCGCCCCGGACCCCGACCGTCGACCGGAGGGTCGTCGTCCTCAGCGTCTGGGCGATTCTGATCGGGTTGGGCGCCGGCCTTGTGGCACGAGCTCTCGTGCTGCTGATCGGTTTCATCACGAACGTCTCGTTCTACCACCGGCTCTCCTTCTCGTTCGCCTCGCCGGCCGGCAACAAACTCGGCGCCTGGGTCATCCTCGTTCCGGTCATCGGAGGCCTCGATCGTCGGTTTCATGGCCCGTTACGGCTCGCAAGGCGATTCGCGGACACGGGATTCCCGAAGCGATGGAACAGGTCCTGCTCAACAAGAGCCGGATCTCGCCGCGGGTGACGTTTCTGAAACCGCTCTCCGCCGCGATCGCGATCGGAACCGGCGGCCCTTTCGGGGCCGAAGGCCCGATCATCGCGACCGGCGGCGCGCTCGGCTCCCTGCTCGGACAGCTCCTCGAGACGACCGCGGTCGAGCGCAAGACGCTCCTCGCCGCCGGCGCCGCCGCGCGGGATGGCGGCGACGTTCGGAAGCCCCGTTTCGGCGGTGCTCCTCGCCATCGAACTGCTCCTCTTCGAGTTCCGCTCCGCGATCCCTCGTGCCGGTGCGCTGGCGCAAGCGCGGCGGCGACGGGCATGCGCTTCTTTTCGTCGGAACGGACCCCGTCTTCGCGATGTCCGAGCTGTCGACAGCCGAGGCGGCGTCGCCCTCGCGCTCTACGTCGCCCTCGGCGCGATCATCGGCGTCGTCGCCGTCGCTGTGACTCGGGCCGTCTATTCGTCGAAGATGCGTTCGAGCAGCTCCCGATTCACTGGATGTGGTGGCCGGCGATCGGCGCCGTCGCGGTCGGCGTCGTGGGATGGATTCTTGCCCCGCACGCTCGGCGTCGGCTACGACAACATCGACACGATTCTCTCGGCTCGCCTCACCGTCGAGGCTCTCGCGCTGCTCGGAGCGCTGAAGTTCCTCTCCTGGTCGATCTCGCTCGGCAGCGGAACGTCCGGCGGGACGCTTGCGCCGCTCTTCACGATCGGCGGCGCGATCGGCGCCCTGCTCGGCGAATGGCCTGCGCGCGCTGCTGCCGTCCGCGGGGATCGACGTTCGCATCGCCGCGCTCGTCGGAATGGCGGCGATCTTCGCGGGCGCGTCGCGGGCGCTTCTGACATCGGTCGTCTTCGCGTTCGAGACGACGCTCCAGCCGCTCGGCTTGCTGCCGCTCCTGGGCGGCTGCACGGCCTCGTTCCTCGTGTCTTCGCTGCTGATGCGGGACAACGATCATGACCGAAAAGATTTCGCGGCGCGGAGTCCGCGTGCCGGCCGACTACGAAGCGGATTTCCTCGGGCAGGTGCTCGTCCGCGACGCCTGCTCCCGAGACATCGTCTCTCTGAGCACGGAACAGACGCTCGACGAGACCCGAAGTTGGATCGCGTCGGGAGCCCCGGGGACTTCCCATCAGGGTTATCCCGTCGTCGACCGGAACGGAACGCTCGCGGGAGTGCTGACCCGGCGGATCCTGCTCGATCCGAAACATGACGGCTCGAGAAGTCTTCGCGAGCTGCTGACGCGGCCCCCGGCCGCGGTCTTCGATGACTCGACGCTCCGGGAGGCCGCCGATCACATGGTCGGCGAGGACGTCGGCCGGCTTCCCGTCGTCGCTCGGGATCAGCCTTCCCGCGTCATCGGTTTCATCACCCGGGGCGACCTCCTCGCCGCGCACCGGGGGAGGCTCGACGCCTCCTCGAAACCGGAACGCGCGATCGCGTGGACCCGAAAGGCCGCTCCGAAGGCCTGATCCTCCGATGGCAAGGCGACTCTCGAGCCCGATCCCTCTCCGGACGAGCCTTCTCGGAGCCTCCGCGTTTCTCGTACTGACTGGCTGCGCATCCCGGCCGGCGGCTCCGACTCTCGAGGAGTACACGCGGGGCGCCTCGCCGATCGCGGAGGAAGCGGCCCGCCTTTCGAGAGCGACGCGGATTCGCCCGGGTTCCGGCGGCCCGAGAGCGGCGGCCTGCTCGACGCCGCCGAACGATGGCGGGCCGAGGCGGACGGCACGAGAGTCGAAAGCTGGATCGTCGACTTTCCCCGGAAGCCGTCCCGGGCCGCGGTGATGAGAATTCGCGTGAGCCTCGAGGGAACGCAACGGGGAGAACGCGGCGTCCGGCTCTCGGCCGACGAGCTGTTCGACCTCGACCTCTCGCGCGAGAAAACCCGGTGGACCATCGCCGGAGCGCGGGCGGTCGACACGCCCCGGATTCTCCGCGGACGGCCGCATCTGCGCGAGGTCGCGTCGGAGATCGGGCTTTCCGCGGCACTCAACGATTCGGTCGATCCCGCGGAAGCGACGAATCTCTGCATCCCCGCGACTCACCATCATCCCGGAGTCGTGCTCGCCGACTTCGACGGCGACGGCTCGATCAACGTCGTTCTCCCGGGCGCGCATCCCCGTCTCTTTCTCAACGACGGGCATGGACATTTTCGGGACGCGACCCCGGGCTCGGGCCGGTGACGCTTCCTCCCGGAGAAGCGGCGGGCGGCGTCGCGGCCGACCTCGACGGCGACGGGCTGCCGGAGCTCTTTCTGACGTACGCGTATTCGGATTGCCGCCTCCTCCACAACGACGGGAACGGCCGGTTCCATCGCGGATGGGCCTTCGCCGCCTCGGCGTGCGACTTCGACGGCGACGGCGACGACGACCTGTACGTCGCGAACGATTTCGGCACGAACTGTCTCTACGAAAACGTGTCCACGCCCGGTCGGCCCCGGTTCCGCGAGATCGCGAAGAAGGCCGGCGTGCTCGACGACGGCTATGGGATGGGTGTCGCGTGGGGAGACTACGACGGCGACGGCCGCTTCGATCTCCACGTCTCCGATTTCTCGTCTCCCTACCGGTGGATGATCCGGTCTCCGCTGCTGCCAATGCCGCCGGTTCCAGCTTTCGTTCAGGCCGTCGCGCGGCCGATCGTCGTTCCGATGCTGCTGCGCCGCTGCGCGGGAGACGGCCTCTACCGGAATCGCGGCGACGGAACGTTCGAGAAGACTTCCGCGAAGGCGGGAGTCGCCGAGGGGGGATGGGCGTGGGGGACCGAATTCGTCGACCTCGACGGGGACGGTTTCGAGGACCTGCTCGTCGTCAACGGAATGTGGGAGGCGTCTCCGGGCGGGAAGTGCGACGAGGTGAAGTTCTGGAACGACATGTCGGCGGAGGGGATTGCGTTTCACGACGGGTTCTGGGGCGGAATCGATTTCGGCCGCAACGGAATGGCGTCCCGGACGGCGAAGCACCTCTACCGGAACCTCGAGAACGGGAAATTCGAGGACGACGCGTACGTCGAGGGCTTCGACACGCGCGGCGACACCCGGGGGCTCGCGTTCGGCGACCTCGACGGCGACGGCGCGCCCGAGATTGTGCTCTCGACCTTTCGCGGACCCCTGCTCGTCTATCGCAACGGGTGGAACGCCGCCCGGCGCCTCACGATCCGCCTGGAGGCGACCGCCGGCCACAACCGGGACGCAGTGGGAGCCGTCGTAAGGCTCTCGGCGGCGGGAAAAACGCAGATCCGCGAGGTCCGCGCCGGCTCGTCGTTTCTCTCCTGTTCGGCGAAGGAGCTCTACTTCGGCCTCGGAAGCGCCGAGAAGGCCGATTCGATCGAGGTTCGCTGGCCGGACGGGAAACGCGAGACGCGGACCGATGTGCCGGCGGGGAGGTTTACGTGGAAAGAGGAACAGAGGGAAAACGCCCGATGAGGCTCGCTCGTCCCGGATTGCGGCCAGCCCCAGCGCCAGCTCGGCAAGTCTCTTCGACCCTCGGCCGCAGTTCGCTTTCCCTCGGAATCTCAGAGATCAGCCTGCGCCGGCGCGTTGGCCCCCGGCCGCTCCGGCCCTGGGTGGTCTTGATTTTTCTTGTGGCGGCACCCGTCTGCGCTTCCGAAAAAGCCCGCGCGTTCCGCGTCCGCGTCGGCAGCGAGTCGGTCCGCGTGATCGTCCCGAAGACGTTCGAGCCCCTTCTCCCCGGCTCGGTCTACCCGAATCGCCGAAAGCCCGCGGACGCGCGGCGGCTCCCGATCGCGATCCTCGCGCCGGAGACCGCTCCGCCCTCGAATTCCTCCTCGAGCGGCAGTTTCTCGTCGCGGTGCGCCACTCCGCGACGGTCGAGGATCTTCTCGGGGCACTCGCCTCCCGGCCGGAGGCGGACCCGGGCCGCGCCGCGATTTTCGTTTTTCGCGAGGCCCAGGTGCTGCCGGCCGCGATCCGCGCGATCGCGATCTTCGATCCCGATCTCCGGGTAAACCGGCCGCGGCCTTCTCTTCCCGTCGCCCTTTTCCTCCGGTCGCCGCACCTCGTTTCCCTCCGCGGAGCTTTCCCGCGATCTGAACGGCCGCTTTCGGGACGCATGCCGTCGAGAAGTGGTACCGGGGCGAAACGGGTTTTCCGAAGCAGGCCTACCGCGACGCCGCGGAGTGGGCGGCAGACGGATCCTCTCGCGTTAGAATCAAAGGTCATGGCGGATCCGTCCCCGAAGTCTCGAAGCACTGTCCTCCAACCCTGGCAACGCCGGATCTACCAGATCCTTCTCGTGCCTCTCGGGTTGATCGCCGCCGATTCCATCTACCTCGTTTCGTTCACGAAGTACTCGTCGTTTTTCATGGCGATGTTGCTGCTGCACCTCGTGCTCGGGCTCCTGCTCTCCATACCCTTCTTCGTCTTCGCTTTCACGCACGCGCGGAAGATGATCCGAACGCGAAACGTTCGCGGCGAGAGCACGGCCGGCCTCGCGATGGCGCGTCCCTCCGCGATCATTGTCACCGTGACAGGCCTTCTCATGACCTTCAAGGGCGCGACGATCAAGAACCGGCCGATTCTATTTTGCGCACGTGTTCGCGACTCCGCTTGCGCTCATCGCCTTCGTCCTTCACCGCCGGGCGCACTCGCACCAAATGGCGTTCAAGAAGCTCTTTGCCTGGGGCGGAGGGGTGGCGGGGTTCCTCGCGGTCATGGCGCTGCTCCACCTGACCGAAAAGCCGCCGCGGCGGGTCGTCAACCGGAACGGCGACACGCAGTTCTTCCTGTCGTCGGCCGAGACGTTCGACCAGGGACTGCTCGATCCCGCGAAGCTCTCCGCGAACGGCTACTGCCAGGAGTGCCACCCGCACGAGCTACGCGCGCTGGCCGAAATCGGCCCACCTCTTCAGCTCGTTCAACAACCCCTTCTACCGGCGCTCGGTCGAGCTGATGGCCGACAAGGTCGGCCGCGAGAAGACGAAGTGGTGCGCGGGCTGCCACGACCCCGTCGTTCTCTTCTCGGGCAAGATGGGCAAGGCGACGCTGCAGAAATTCACCTACGACGACTTCGAAGCCCAGCAGGGGCTGACGTGCATGTCGTGCCACTCGATCGCGCAGGTAAAGGACGTCGGGCAACGGCTCCTACGTCATCGAGGATCGAAGCAGTATCCGTTCGCCTTCGCGTCGAACCGGTACCTCCACGAGGTCAACAAGCTCCTCATCCGGATGGAGCCGTCGCTCCACCGTCAGACGTTCATCAAGCCCGTCATGCGGCAGCCGGAGTTCTGCTCGACGTGCCACAAGGTCGCGCTCTTCCGCCCATGAACGACTACAACTGGCTGCGCGGCCAGGACCACTACGACTCCTGGTAGGACTCCGGCGTCTCGGGCTTCGCGGTGCGGTCCTTCTACGACCCGCCCGCGCCGAAGGCGTGCCGCGACTGCCACCTGCCGCCCTTTCCGTCCGACGAGTTCGGGAACCGCGGCGGCTTCGTCCACGACCATGCCTTCCCGGCCGCGAACACCGCCCTGCCCGCCGGCGCGGGGACGCGAGACGGCGAATCCCCCGAGAAGTTCCTGAAGGGGTCGCTCACGGCCGACCTCTTCGCGATCCGGCGCGGCGGCCAGGTGATGCCGATCGGACCGGAATCCGGCGCTCGTCCCGGCGAGACGGTCGGCGTCGAGGTCGTCGTGCGCACGCGGAAGCTCGGCCACCAGTACACGAACGGCACGGCGGACTCCAACGAGACGTGGGTCGCGTTCTCCGCTGACAACGGCGAAAGACTCGTCGACAGCGGAACGCTCGCCTCCGACGGTCGTCTCGACCGGCGGCCGACCGCCTTCGCAGCTCGTCCTCGACCACACCGGCCAGCCGATGGACCGCCGCCAGCCGCCCGAGATCCACACGGGCCTCTACAACAACGGGATCGGGCCGGGCGCCGGGGCTCGCGCGTGCGCTACGCGCTTCGGGTGCCGCGCGAGGCGCGCAGGGGCCGTGACGCTGTCGGCGGCCGTCGAACTACCGCAAGTTCTCGCGCGATTACTCGATCTTCGACGGGCGGCTCGAATGCGCCCGAGCCTTCCCGTCACGGAGATCTCGCGAGACTCGGTGACGCTGCGGTTCAAGTTCGAGGGACTCCGGCACGGGTGTCGGCCTTCGAGATCCCGAGGGAAAGCGAACTGCGGCCAGGGTCGCGAAGGCTCGACACGCGGGGCGGAGTCCCGACCGGAAACTCGGACAAGGCGTGGCTCCGCTGGAACGACTACGGCATCGGCCTGTTCCTGCAGGGCGACCTGAAAGGCGCCGAGGCCGCCTGGGCGCAGGCGCGAGCTCCTCGCTCCGACAAGCCGGACGGACCGCTCAACCGCGCCCGCGCCCTGATCCAGGAAGGCAATCTGGCCGACGCGGAGACGGCGCTGAACGAGGCGGAGCGGCGGCGGCCCGGCTGGCCGAAGACGGCGTTCTTCCGCGCGACTCTCGAGAAAGAGCAGGGCCAGCTCGATGCTGCGCTGAAGGACATGAACCTCGTCGCCGCGAAGTTTCCGAAGGACCGCGTCTGCTGGAACCAGATCGCGCGGATCCTGTTCCTCCAGGGCAGGTACGACGACGCGCTGCGCGCGATCGAAAGCGTCTACGCGATCGACCCGGAGGACCTCTCGGCCCACTACAACGCGATGCTCTGCTTCAAGGCGCTGGGCCGAAAGCCGGAAGGGCTCGTCGAAGAGCGCTGGTACAAGTACCACAAGGACGACGAGACGGCGGGCGCGCTGATGGCCCAATTCCGCCGCGACCATCCGTTCGCGAATCGCGAGTCGCTGCCGATCCACGTCCACGACGACGCCGCGCCCGTCGCTCCGCCTCCCCCGCCGTGGATCTCGCAGATCGGGCCGAAGGGGTACGCGTACAAGGGGTACGCGCCGCAAGGCGAGAAAGTCCTCCACGACGACCGCCCGCCCATGGTCATGCCGCCGCTCGTGCCCGCGAAGTCGAAGTAAGAACGCTGCTGTAAACTCCCCGCGATGAAAAAGCTCGGCCGTCGCTGTCCTGTGCTTCGCGTCATTCGCCTGCCGGAAGAAGGAAGCACCGGTCGCCGCGAAAATCCAGCCCGTCGTCGAGGCGAAGGCGCCCGCCGTCCGCTTCCAGGAAATCACGAAAGAATGCGGCATCGCGTTCGTCCAGGTGAGCGGCGCGGCGGGGAAGAAATGGATGCCGGAGACGATGGGAGGCGGCGTCGCGATTTTCGACTACGACAACGACGGACGCAACGACATCCTCCTCGTCTCGTCCTCGTACTGGCCGGGCGATCCCCGGGCCGCGAGCCAGAAGAGCTCCCTCGCGCTCTACCACAACGAAGGAAACGGGCCGGACGGCGTTCCGAAATTCCGCGACGCGACGAGAGAGGCCGGCCTCGAGCGGGTCCTGTACGGCATGGGCGCGGCGATCGGAGATTTCGACAATGACGGGTGGCCCGATCTCTACGTCACGGGGCTCGGCGAGCAGGGAGGCAACCGCCTCTTCCGCAACGACCGCGGAAAATTCGTCGACGTGACGAACGCGTCCGGCGCGGGCGACCCCGGCTGGGGAACGTCCGCCGCGTTCTTCGACTACGACGGCGACGGCCGCCTCGACCTGTTCCTCGCCCGGTACGTGGAGTGGAGCCCCGCGAAAGACATCTATTGCTCGCTCGACGGGGCGCGAAAGTCGTACTGCACGCCCGAGCGATACGACGGAACGTCCTCGAGGCTGTTCCACAACGAGGGCAACGGCCGGTTCCGGGACGTCACGGCGGCCGCAGGCGTCGGGACGAAAAACGCGAAGGCGCTCGGCGTCGCGCCGTACGATTTCAACGGCGACGGAAAGATCGATTTCGCGGTCGCAAACGACACCGCGCCGAACAACCTCTACCGCAACAACGGCGACGGCACGTTCACGGACGTGGCCGTCGAAGCGGGCGTCGCGGTCAACGAAGCGGGCCGGTCGCGCGGAGCGATGGGAGCCGACTGGTCCGACGCGAAGACCGGGGCGCAGCGCTCGCGATCGGAAACTTTTCCAACGAGATGAAGTCGTTCTACTGGACCGACACCGGGGACGTGTTCCTCGATCTCTCCGCTTCCTCCGGGATCGGGCGCGACTCGCTGCTCGCTCTCACGTTCGGCGTCTTCTTCTTCGACTACGACCTCGACGGACGATCCGACCTGTTCTTCTCGAACGGGCACGTCGAAAACTCGATCCAGGACGTGCAGAAGGCCGTGTCGTACCGGGAATCGCCGACGCTCTACTGGAACGCGGGCGACGGACGGATGTCCGACGCGACGCGGGAGGCCGGGCTCGCGATCCCGATGGTCGGCCGCGGCGCGGCTTTCGGGGACCTGGACGGCGACGGAGACCTCGACGTCGTGACGGTCGAGAACGGAGGCCCGGCGCACGTCTTCCTGAACCGGCTGGACAAACCGTCCCGGAGCCTTCGCCTGCTGCTCGAAGGGAGCGGCAAGTCCAACCGCGACGCGATCGGGGCGAAGGTCACGGCGCTCGTAGGCGGAAAGCCCCAGATCCGGATCGTTTCCACGGCGAAGTCGTACGCCTCGGCCTCGGAAAAGGCGATCACGCTCGGCCTCGGCGACTCGAAGGAGGCCGATTCGGTCAAGGTCACGTGGCCCGACGGCACGACGGCCGAAGCGCTCCACGTCGGGCCCGGGAACTACCGGTGGGTCGAGGGCGGCCGCCGGAAAAGAAGTGAGCGGACCGAGTTATGGCTGTGTTATTATGGCGCGATGAAGAGGACGACGGTCATGCTGCCGTCCGAGCTCCACGAGAAGGCGGCTCGCTACGCAGCGAGACGCCGCGTCTCGTTGGGGCAGCTCGTTCGGAACTCGCTCCGAGACAGCGATGGAGGAACCTCCGAGGAGTCCCCCCACCGGGACCCGCTGTGGGCGGACGACGAGGTGTATCGGGGAAAGACGCCACGAGACCTGGCTCGGAAACCATGACCGGTATCTCGAGTCCGATTGATCTTCGTCGACACGGGCGCCTTTCTCGCGCGATACCTCTCAGGGGATTCGCTGCACGGCCGCGCAACTCGCGCCTGGAAAGATCTCGAAAGACGAAAACGCGGCAATCTGCACGAGCCACTTCGTGCTCGACGAAACCCTGACCCTGCTGGCCCGGCGCGCCGACTATCGGTTTGCCGCGGAGCGTGGTCGTCGTATCTACGCTTCTGGAGGCGCTGAGAATCCTGCGCGCGGACGAACGAGCGAGAAACAGGCTCTCGGATATTTCGAGAAATTCGCGGACCAGAACGTGAGCTTCACCGACTGCGTGAGCTTCGCGCTCATGATGCAGCACAGAGATCGAACGCGTGTTCACGTTCGATCGTCACTTCGCTCTAGCGGGATTCGACGTCCGGCCGTAGTCGACACTTCGGTGGCAGAGCAAGGGGGTGGGCGATTACATGGTGATTGATCTAGTCTCACCTGAAGCTCGCCGAATTGAATCTGGAAATCGACGACGCGCACAAATCCTCGCTGGTGCTCACGCTCCCGCGTCCGGAGGCGTGTTGGTGGATCTTGACCGCATCAGAGCTCCTGGCAATAAATCATTTTCGTGCTGGCCCACAGCGTTCTGCAATCGCATCAGGAGGCATCCTCGTTTACGTACTACGGATACTTTTTCTCTGGGCAAACGGTCTCCGTAACACACGTCAACAACTACCCCCACAATGGCAGCCCGATCACTTTGAAGCGGCGAGGGATCTAATTTCCGCCGCAGATGCTTACGGCGACGCAGAAGTCGTCTTCTCTCTCGCATCGAACGGAATGATCGGATTAAACGTCGAGAATGGAGTCCTCATTCCCCGCATGAGTCCTGAGGTTGATCAGCGCTACGAAGCCTATTGTCGTCTTCATCGGTCTCGACCTGAGCGCAGGCAACCCGAGCCAGAACGTCCTGAGCGATTACTCGGCAATTCAAGCGAAGGTAAAGGAGAAACTTTCTATCATCGACGGCTGTTGGACTCTCCCACTCAACCCTCAGCTGGTTGCCGATGCAAGTGCTCTGGCATCACGTCTCGACACGGCGATGTTCCAGTAACCTCCAACGTGGCAACTCCATAGCTTTACTTTGGGAGACTACCGCCAATGCGCCATCGCACTGCAAGCAATGGCATTCCTCCGCCGATCCGTGTCGCTCATGGCCGTGACCTCTGGTGCGGACTGGCGTTTGGTAGGCGGCCTTCTGCAACTGACTTCCCGGGATGAACTGGTACAGCGCCTTCGCCGCTATACGGATCTGGCGGTTGAAACAGTGACGGCCATCGTCGACTACATGACCCTCGGCTCAGGTGACCTCGGGCCGGGTGCAAGCGACCCGGCACTTCAACCTCTTGATCCCACTGGGCGATTCGAATCTAGCCATCTCTCCCTATCTGTTTATCGGGGTCTGACCTCGAGCGAAACCTATTGACATTGGCGAACAAGATTCCCGCCGACCGCGCGATCTATCAGAGTCTGTCGAACGAGAAACAAGCACTTAATGAATGAACAGTTTCGCTCCTCGGTTAAGGGCTTCGAGTTTTGGTCAGGGTCAATTCCCGGCCGCAAGGATCTTCCCGACGTAGATCTAGCGATCATTGATCGTCCAACAAAGAGTGTAATTCTTGCTGAGCATGAAATGGTTCTTGCCACCGGCGGAGACGCGAGAGGGTCGGGAGAAGACCGCCGAACTGAGGAAGGGAACCGACCAACTCAAGGAAGTTGATCGCACACTCAAGCGCTGGTGAAAGATGACTCGTAGGAGTTGGGTCTGATTACGAACTGCACCCGGTCGTTGTCTCCAAGAATTGGATCGGTCACTGGGAGGCGCAGGACAACGAAATCCCGATTGTTGCAAATGGAACACCTGATCCATGAGATCAATGCAACGCACGACGCTGCACGGGTCGGTCTATGGCTCAAGGAGCGAAAGTACCTGCCGGTCGAGGGAACTGACTTCGAAATAATTTGGCGAAATCGTGACATCTTCGGCCGACACCTCCGGTGGTACGGCCTTCGCCTCCTGAGCAGCCTTAAGACGCACGCTCCTCGAGACTTCAGGGGAGTTCAAGGAGTTTAGGTGGCCTCAGCACAGGAACCTCCCGATCGGCAGCATTTCCTTGACGCCGCTCGATCCGAGGATGAGGGGCAGGTCCGCGAGGTGCGACACCGCGATTCCGCCGAGCTTCCAGGCAAAGCCCGGCAAGCGAGAGGTCCTGTCCGGCCGGTGCGGACCGACGAGCAGCGAACCGAAGCCCGGCTGAAGCACGGCCGCGAGGATCGACCATTCGACAAGGCGCAGCGGCGCGTAGATTTCCCAGTAGAGCGAGACGGGCTGGTCGGCGGGCAGGCGAAGAACCGAGACGGAGAGGAAGACCGTCAGGCCGAGGACGCCGCCAAGAACGAGACGGAGCAGGCCCAGGCGCAACCCGCTCGGCCACGGAGACGCGCCGGGAGCGCGGAAGAGCCGGACGCCAAGCGTGCACCAGAGCGCGTAGGCCGTGTACTTCCCGGCGACGTACGCGAGGCCCGCCAACCTTCCGTCGATCAGCGGCGCTTCCGCAGCGGCTCGAGCGAGCCGCCCCGCCGCAGCTTCCACGCGCCCGCCTTCACGTCTCCCAGGTCCTGAACCGTGCCGTCCGGCCAGTTGACCGACGCGCGAGCGGACGCTCGCCGTACCGATGCCGAAGTGGAGCGGAAGCCACGACCCGGACGCGTAAGAAGGTTGGACGAAGAACTCCTTGACGTGTCTCCCGACCGTCACGACCGCGCCGAGCACGGTCTTCCGGTCGGCGCCCGCGACGGGGAGGATCTCGATCGCGTTTCCGGCCGGAGTCTCGTTGCGGAGGACGACCGCGGGATGGGCGATCGGGTTGTACGCGAGGTCGAGCCGGCCGTCGCCGTCGAAGTCCGCGGCCGCGAGCCCGCGCCCGACGAGGCAGAGCCGGCCCAGGTCTCCCGAGACCGCCGAGACGTCGTCGAACTTCATCTCCCCGGGCCGCGAGACGTTGCGAAACAGGAATTGTCTCTGCGCGTAGCTCTTCTCGCCGATCCCGAATTTTCGCGCCTGCGGGTTGACCCAGCTCCCGATCACCGTCCAGAACCGGGAGAGGATCTGGCCGCTCGTCACGGCGAGGTCGTCGCGGCCGTCGTTGTCGTAGTCGAGCGCGACGGCGCCCCACTTCGACAGGGGCAGCGTGGGATCGCGGTCGCCGCCGAAGGCGGTGCGGTCGTCCTCCTCGAACAGCTGCCCCTCGACGTTCCGGTAGAGCGTGTTCGGCTCGGCCGCGTAGTTGGAAATGTAGAGATCCGTCCGCCCGTCGCCGTCGAGGTCGTCCGCGACGAGCCCCATGCCGGAGCGCGTCCGACGGCCGAAGGCGGTCGGCCCTTCCGGCGGGTACCCGGTGCCCGTTTCCTCCGAGACGTCGCGGAATTTCCCGCCCCCCTCGTTGTGGAACAGCGTGTTTCTCCACTGGTCGTTCGCGACATAGAGGTCGGTCCGGCCGTCGCCGTCGTAGTCGATCGCGACGGCGCCGATCGTCTTGGAGCCCGGGTCGGCCGTTCCGGACGCCTTTGTGACGTCCTCGAAACGCAGATCGCCCCTGCCCCGGTACAGCGCGTTGTCCTGCCCCGGGTATTCGTCGGGCGTTTTCACGCCGAACCCCGCCGACGATTCCCGGACCGGGTCGGTGTCGAGATAGTTCCCCACGTACACGTCGGGAATTCCGTCGCCGTCGAAATCGCCCGCCGCGAGGCCAATCGTCATCTTTCCGTTCTCGAGCCCCGACCGGGGAACGAGGACGAACGTCCCGTCCCCGCGGTTTCGCCAGAGCGTGTTTCCTCCAACGTTTCCGACGACGAGATCGGGATATCCGTCGGAATCGAGGTCGGCCCACATCGCGGAAATCCCCCAGCCGCAAGCGCGGATTCCCGACTTCTCCGTCACGTCCTCGAAGGTCCCGTTTCCCCGGTTTCGATAGAGTCGGCCGCAGGTCGCGAGATCTTCCGCTCCCGCACGCGCGCCTGCCTTCGAATGCGGGATCTGGTTGACGAAGAAGAGGTCGATCCAGCCGTCGCCGTCGAAATCCGCCGCCGCGACCCCGCCTCCCATCGTCGGGATCAGCTTCGCGTCGACGAAGTCCCCCTTGAACCGGAATGCGACGCCGGAGGCCGCCGTCACGTCGCGAAAGAGCGCGCCGGTCACGTTTCGGCGCCGCGAGTCCTCCTCCCGGAACAGCACGATTCCGACGACGGCGCACACGGCCGCCAGGATGAAGAGCGCGAACGCGAGCCGGGCCAGCATCTTCATCGGCGGAAGGCTCGAACTTCCGCGAGCTTTTCGCCGCGAAGGCGGTAGAGGCGGTCGGCCGCAACGTCGCGCAGGACGACCGAAGCCGCCGTTTTTCCGGGAGGGAGGACTTCGACGGAGTCCGCCTTCGCAGCGTCTCCCAGGCCGAAATGGAGCGGAATCCACGAACCGGACGCGTACGACGGGACGACGATGAACTCCTGTGTCTGCGTTCTTCCTCCCGCCGTCACCCTCACTTTCGTGCCGAGGCAGGTGTGGCGGTCGGCCGCGGCGACCGGCAGGATTTCGATCGCGTGGCCCTGCGAAGCGGCCGTGTTGCGAAGGAGCCGGGACCCGCCCGAGATCGCCGCGACCGCGATATCGACCCTTCCGTCGCCGTCGAAGTCGGCGGCCGCCGATCCCCGCGCGCACACCCTGAGCTTGCCCAGGTCGCCCGATGTCGCGGCCGCGTCCTCGAACACCCCGTTCCCCCCGTTCCTCCAGAGACAGATCGGCTGGCGATAGGCCCGGTTTCCCTCCCAGATGTGCTCTTTCATTCCGTAGCCGAGCAGTTTCGAAACTACCGCCAGGATTCGCCGGCCGATGTGGCCCGACACGGCATAGAGGTCCGGATAGCCGTCGTCGTCGAAATCCACAAAGCCGGTGCCCCACTGAACGAAAGGACGCGAGGCGGCGCCGGAGTTCGTTTCGTCGGTCGCGTCGTCGAACAACTGTCCCTCGACGTTTCGGTAGAGAGTGTTCGTCTCGCCCGAGAAGTTCGTTACGTAAAGGCTCGGATGGCCCGAAAGGAATGGATCGCCCACGGCGATTCCCATGCCCGCCCTCGCCCGGCTCTCCCGCGCGCCCGCGCCTGTCTGCTCCGTCACGTCCTCGAATCTTCCGCCGCCCAGGTTCCGGTAAAGACGGTTCGTCGCGAGATCATTCGCGACGAAAAGGTCCTGCTTCCCGTCGCCGTCATAGTCGAAGAAGACGGCGCCCGTCCCCTTGCCGTGGGCGTTCGAGACCCCGGAGGCCGCGGTTGTCTCTTCGAAGGAGCCGTCGCTCTTTTGATGGAAGAGACGCGCGTCCTCGCCCGCGTAATCCTCCGGCATCCGAACTTGAAACAGGGGGAACGAGAGCTCGTGCGCGAGCGACGTTTCGAGATATCCGACGAAATAGAGGTCCACGCGCCCGTCGCCGTCGGCGTCCCCCGCGGCCACGCCGATCGTGAAGTGGTGGCCCAGCACGAGGCCCCATTCCCGGGAGACTTCCCGAAATGTGCCGTCGCCGCGGTTGTGCCACACGGTCGTCTCGTCGAGCCCCGCGACGATCAGATCCGGGAGGCCGTCCGAATCGATGTCCACCCAGGAAGCCGACATCTGCCAGCCGCACGCGCGGATCCCCGACCTCGCGGTCGCGTCCTCGAAGGATCCGTCCCCGCGATTGCGGTAGAGCGCGCCGCACGGGCCCTTTTCCGGCTTGAACGCGTTTCCGGCGGAACCCGTGAAGAACAGGTCGGTCCAGCCGTCTCCGTCGTAGTCCGCCGCGGCGACGCCTCCCCCCATCGTGGAGATCATGCGGCCGTGGCGCAGGTCGGTCTTGAACCGAAAGCGGATGCCGGACTCCTTCGTGACGTCCCGAAACGTGAGCGTCGCGGCGAATCCGGGGGCACCGAGGGCGAGGAGAAACACGACCAAAAGTCGCGAGGGGTGGCGCGGGAGGAGACCCCTTTTGCCGCTCGCGGCGCGGAGTCGTAGCAAAGTCCTCCAATCGCAGCGAGCGGAAAAGCGGGTCGAGTCCCGTGACAGGACCCCGAGCGAGCCAGGCGAGTCGGTGCTCAACGAATCGCCGGCTGTCCGTAATCGCGCACCCACGCGTAGAACTTTTCGTTCGACACCGGCCTCGTCACCCATTCCTCGAGAAACTTCTCGTCCGGGAATTGTTCCGGTAAGGCGTACGGGTAGCGGCTCATGGAGTGGAACGGGTAAGGCCCGATCTCCGCTCCGCTCAGCGTGTTCTTGTCGAAATCCTTGTCCCAGCCGTCGGAAACGAGAATGTAGTCGCGCTTCCACCCCGCCCGCAGGGGGGGCAGCGCGCGCGCGTCGAAATCGATTCGAATCGAGTCGCCGCCGAGGAACGCGACCCACCTGTCGTCGCTTCGCGCGAGGAGCGGCGTGACGTCGCCGTAGCGCGTGACCCGGCCGGAAACGTCCGCCCAGTGCGGCTGCCCCGAGACCTCGTCGTGGTCGAACACTTCCGGCCCGTCCGGCGTGTCCCGATACCGCCGCGAGAAACCCCGCTCGGAAAGCGTCGCGCGGACCGGCGACAGCTCCGTCGTCGCGACTTCGACGGCAGGATCGTTCACGGTCACGAACGCCTGGTCCCAGTAGACCTCCATGGTCGTTCGAATTCGGACCCGGGGGTCGCGGGGATCGACGATCCCCGTCAGGTCGACCGGCATCGTCTTCGTCTTCCCGGCGGGAAACCCGAACGACTCGATCGCGACCCTCCAGCCCCCTTTTCCGTCCGGCACTTCGAGCAGGGGCGGGAAGGGGCGGACGTCGCTTCGCTGGGAGAGCGATACGTTGATTGACGTGTCGGTATAAAAGATCCAGCCGTTGAGAAACAGCATCACACGATCGCCCGCGCGAATCGGACCGAGGTCGAGCGTCAGAGAATGCTCGCTGCGCACGCCCTGGTAGGCCGTCGGGAGCCCCGGCGCGACGTACCGGCGATCCTCTCTCGCGAGGAGGTCCGTGACATCGACGCCGCCGTCGGCCCATGCCTTCCGGACGGGTCGCGGCCGCGCGACCGTGAAGATTTTCTTCTCCAGAATGCCGGGCACCATTCGTTCGTTCGGAACGAAGTCGGTTCCCGCCGGGTGATCGACCGCGACGAGGCGCGCCATGTCGAGAAAGGCCGCCTCCCAGAGCTCCTCCGTGTAATCGAGCTCCAGCCGCCCGTCCCGATCCGGCGAAAGCATCGCGCCGGGGATCTTCAGCCATTCGCGGGGGTCGGCGCCGGCCGCGTGTACCCCATCGTAGAGAAGGCCGAGGGGAGCGCGGCCGAGCGCGTCGGAGACGAAGCTCCATTTGCCGGTCGCCCCGTTGCGCGCGTACACGAACGGGCAAGAGCCCTTGAGCTGCTGGATCTCGTGGATCGTCGTTGACGCTCTCTGGTCGAAGAGATTCTGAGGGACCCCGTTCGTCCAGACGCACCGGACGACGTCCGCCTTCGGCCGCTTGCCGAGGCCGAAATGCGTCGGAAGAACGGTCACGGTCTGCGCGACGTAGAGGTCGCCCGCCTTCACTTCGAGAAGCGAGCCGACTCCTTCGCGGTTGACCTTGCCGGACCCCGAAGCGAGCCCCTGAAGGGTCACATCGAGCCAGCCGTTCGCGTTGCCGCCGTCGTTTTCGAGGAGCTTCGGGCCGCTCGCCGTCGCGAGCGCGAGGTCGAGATCTCCGTCCCGGTCGAAGTCGACGGCAACGATCGCGTCAACCGGATCCGCGATCTTCGGGGCGATCGGCCACCAGGTGAACGTCTCGAAACCGGCGTTCCGGTAGACGATCAGCCCGGACTCGCCGCCGACGGCGATATCGGGAAATCCGTCGTTGTCGAGATCGGCGATCGCGACGCTCCGCGGAACGAAACCTGCCGGGAGCTTCGCAAGGTCTCCCCCGGCAGCGCGCTCGAACTTTCCATCCCCCTTGTTGATGAGGAGAATGAGGGACTTCTTCGTCGCGACGACAAGGTCCGGAAGGCCGTCCGCGTCGAGATCGGCAACGGCGACGTCCACCGCTCCCGCGACGCCGAGAGAAACGTCCTGAAACCGACCCTGGCGCAGGTTCGACCGAACGACGAGGTCTCCCCGCGAGGTCACGCAGACGAGATCGGGATCGCCATCCCGGTCCACGTCCGCGACGACGACTCTCGACGATGAGAATTTCGCGTCTCCCGTCGCCGAGGTGGCGTCCGCCCAGGTTCCGTCGAGGTTGTTCCGAAGGAGCCGGTCGGGACCGCCCGAACCGAAGAGGTAGACGTCCAGGTCGCCGTCGAGATCGAAATCGAGAAACGCCGCGGCCCGATAGGGCGAAGGAATCGAGTAGGCCTGCGGAGCTCCCGAGTTCGAGAGGTCCACCCGGTAGCGAATCGCGTCCGGCGCGAATTCCCGCGCCCGCGCGGACTTTTCCACGAGCCTCACGGCAACGGGGGATCCGGCCCTCGGCCGGAGCGACTCTTCGAAGGCCGCGCCGAACGACTCGATCGGCAGGCCCGCGACGTCCGTGTACAGCTCGGAAAGGGACTGGCGATAGCGGTCCGTCACGCGCAGGAGATTCTCGACGATCCGGAACTTCAGCACCGCCTCTTTCGCCGGACCGGATCGCAGGAGCTCGCGCCCCTCCGAGAAGAATTTGGAAACGCGAGGGTCCATCGGCTCAAGGATCTCCACGATCTTCGCGAGCGTCTCGCGCGCGGCATCGGTCTCTCCCGAATCGATCCGCAGCAGGAGGAGCTTGAGAAGGGCCGCGAGGTTCGACGGGGACGCGCGAAGGATCTCCTGGAGATACCGGGCGAGCTCGGCCCGATTTCCCTTCTCGGCCGGGTCGATCTCCGCCGAGCGAATCCATCTCCAGCGCGATTCGAGATCTCGCGGCGAGGCCGCGGCCGCCTTCGCGAGCAGCGCGCGCATCGCCGGAGCATCGTTTTTCGCGCTCTCGATCGCCGCGCCGATCGCGTACAGGTCCGCTCTCGGCGGACCGAGGGACATCGCCCGGGCGAGGAGTTTCGAGGCCTCGGGCAGATCGTTGCTCCGCAGCGCCGCGACCGACGCGTCGGCGGGAGGCAGGGCGTCCCGCGGAACGAGCTCCGCGAGCTTCTGGAACGAGGCGAGCGCCTCGCGGTTCTTCCCCTCTTCGAGCTCCGCGAGACCCCGGTTCTTCAGGGAGAGGATCACGGCGGCTCGATCCGGGCTCGCCGCGGCAGCCGCCCGCGCGAGAACCGCGGCGGCAAGGACGGGAAGGAAGACGAATCGCCTCAACCGCGCGAATTCTATCGGTTCTGCGAAGGCGTGAGATATAAATCGCGGGATGAAAATCGTCGGGGTCATCCCGTCGCGGCTCGGGTCGACGCGGCTGCCGAGAAAGCCGCTCGCCGTGATCGCCGGAAAGGCGATGGTCGAGCGCGTCTACGAGGGAGCGCGGGGCTTCGGGGGCTGGGCGAGCCTCGTCGTCGCGACGGATTCGGACGAGATCCTCGCTTTCTGCCGTTCCCGCGGAATCGACGCGGAGCTGACGTCTTCTTCGCACGTGTCCGGGACCGACCGGATCCGCGAGATCGCATCCCGACGCGAGGCGGACGTGTACGTCAACGTCCAGGGAGACGAGCCGATGGTGACCGCGGCCCACATCGAAGCGCTCGTGCGCCCGTTTCTCTCCGGCCCGGGCGTCTCCGTCACGACGCTCGCGCTCCCCCTTCCCGAGGCGGAGGCCGGCAATCCGAATACCGTCAAGGTCGTTTCGCGAAGGGACGGACGAGCTCTCTATTTCTCGCGCAGCCCGATACCGTTCGATCGCGACGGCGCCGGGGCCCGCTATTGGAAGCACCTCGGCTTCTACGCGTACCGGGGCGAAATGCTGAACGCGTTTTCGAGCCTTTCCCCTTCCCCTCTCGAAACGGCCGAGCGGCTCGAGCAGCTGCGATTCCTCGAGAACGGAATCGACATCCACGTCGCCGAATCGCCGGCCGACACCTGGAGCGTCGACACCGCGGAAGATCTCGCGCGCGTCGAAAAATATTTCCAAAAACTCTCCTCGTAAAACTTTCCCGCCGGACCTCGAATTTCGGCATCCCTCTTGCTCATATCTCCAGTGGGGCTCCGGCACAGAGCATGTCTGGCCGAGAGTCGCCGAATGAGGACTTTGCCAATTAAGGAGGTTTGCACATGACGAAACGATTGACTCTTCTCGCCGGCGTGGCCCTCGGCTGTGCCGCGGCCGCGTTCGGCCAGAATTCGACAACGTATGAGAAGACCCAGCAATCGACCGACGGCACCGTCACGACGACGACCCGCACCACTTTCAGCGGACCGATCGTCAGCTACGAGCCGGGCCAGGCGATCGTTCTCCGGGAAGACGGCAAGACCGTACGGTACGTACTGAGCCCCGGCGCCGAGATCCCCTCGGATGTCGCGGTGGGCAAAGTCGTGACCGTGACGACGACGCCCGACTCGAAGACCGTGACCCGCGTGGTCACCACGGACACGAACATGCGGGGCGAGCCCCGGCAAACGACGGAAACCCGGGAAGTCGATTCTTCGGGCAACGTCACCACCACGAAGGAAACGACCGTGTACGGCACCGTCTCTTCCTTTGAGGCTGGAAAGTCCCTGACGATCACCGACAAGCACGGCAAGCGCGTGACCTACGTCGTGACCGACCAGTCCCAGCTTCCCACCTCGATCAAGATCGGGAAGAAGGTCCGGATCTACACGATCCCGGCCGAAGGGAGCTCGGGTCCCGTCGTGAAACGGGTCACCGTGACGACCGAGACGAATACTCCGGAATAACATTCCCACGGCCCCACAGCCACGGGATCGCCCGCCGCCGCTCCGGCGGCGGGCGCGTTTTTCCTCAGTCCATCTGCCGGCGAAGCACCGTCGGAATGTCGAAATCCTCGCCCCGCGCGGAGGCGTTCGGGCCGAACCCCGTCGGGTCGTCGCCGCGCAGGAAGTGAGAGCGCTTCGGCGACGGCTCGACTTCCTCTTCCTGCTGCGCTTTCGCTTTGCCGCGCTCGTGCTCCGAGTCGAACCCGGTCGCGATGACGGTCACCTTGACGGATCCGGTCAGCCGCTCGTCGGTGACGCAGCCGAAGATGATCTCGGCGTCGGGGTCCGCCGCGCGCTGGATGATTTCCGCGGCCTCGTTGATCTCGAAGAGCGTCAGGTCGGCCCCTCCGGTGATGTTGATCAGCACTCCGCGCGCGCCTTCGATCGACGCGTCCTCGAGAAGCGGCGAGGAGATCGCGGCCTGGGCGGCGGCAACCGCACGGTTCTCGCCGGAGGCGACACCCGTGCCCATGAGGGCCCGACCCATGTCCGCCATGATCTTCTTCACGTCCGCGAAATCCAGGTTGATTTCGCCGGGAGAGGTGATGAGGTCGGAGATTCCTTGAATCGCCTGCCGGAGGATGTCGTCGGCGATTCGGAAGGCTTCGAGGTGCGTCGTGTTGCGTTCGACGAACGAGAGGAGGCGCTGGTTGGGGACCGTGATCAGCGTGTCCACGTGGTCGCGCAACTCGCGCATTCCCCTCTCCGCCTGCCGCATGCGCTTGGCCCCCTCGAAGAGAAAAGGCTTCGTGACGATGCCGACCGTGAGCGCTCCCTGCTCCGCCGCGAGCTTCGCGATCACGGGAGCGGCGCCGGTGCCCGTGCCGCCGCCCAGGCCCGCGGCGATGAACACCATGTCGGAGCCGGCGAGGGTCGCGCCGAGCTTCTCCAGGTCCTCGAGGGCGGCGTTCTTCCCGATGTCCGGGTCGGCGCCCGCCCCCAGGCCTTTCGTCAGGCGTGAGCCAAGTTGAACCTTATGAGGAGCTTGCGACTTCCTCAGCGCCTGCAGATCCGTGTTGCAGGCGATGAACTCGATCCCGCGGATCCCCGCGGCGATCATCCGGTTGACGGCATTCGAGCCGCCACCTCCCACTCCCAGCACGCGGATCCGCGCGGGAGCGGCATCGGAGTCTTCGAGCTCGATCGGGAGCCGATGGTCGGGGGATTCGTCGAACGTGATCATCGTCATCTCCTCAGAAAAAGTCTCCGAAAAACTTCTTCACGCGCGCCAGCGAAAAACCCTTTGGCTTTCGATGGGCCTGGTACCTTTGTCCGTAGAGCAAGAGCCCGGTCGCCACCGCCCACTCCGGGCGCGAGACGACGTCGACGAGTCCTCCGATTCCCGTGGAGGGTACGCCTCGACGTACCGGTCCGTCAAAGACCGTCTCGGCGACTTCGAGGAGGCCGTCCATTTCCGAACCGCCCCCGGTGAGCACGTAGCCCGACCGAAGATCCGAGTCGAGGCCCAGTCTCTTGACCTCGTCGCGAACGAGAGTCATCAATTCTTCCGCGCGCGGCTGCAGAATGTCCGCGAGCATCGTCCGGGGGCACAGCTTCGGCGTGCGGCCGCCGACCATCGGGACCTCGACCATTTCCTCCTCGGAAACCGAGGATCGGAGCGCGGAGCCCGACTTTTTCTTGATTCGCTCCGCGTCGGGGATCGGCGTGCGCAGCACGACCGCGAGATCGTTCGTGAAATGGTCGCCGCCGACGGGCAGCACGGCCGTGTGCGCGATCGAGCCCTTCTGGTAGACGGCGACTTCCGTCGTTCCGCCGCCGATGTCCGCGAGGCAGACGCCGAGCTCCTTCTCGTCGGCGGCCAGGACCGCCTCGGCGGCCGCAAACTGCTCCAGAACGAGCTCGACGACCTCGATGCCCGACTTGTTGAGGCACGCGGCCAGGTTCTGGGACACCGCGATGGGCGCGGTCACGATGTGGACGTTCGCTTCGAGCCTCGCCCCCACCATCCCGAGGGGGTCCGCGATCCCGTCCTGCCCGTCCACGGAGAACTCCCGCGGGATCGCGTGGACGATTTCGTGGTCCTGGGGTACCTGCACGGATTTCGCGGCGTCGACGACGCGGAAAATGTCCTCGCGCGAGATCTCGCGGGCCTTCCCGGAGACGGCCACGACGCCCCGGCTGTTGAACGAGCGGACCGACGAGCCCGAGAGGCCGGCGTAGGCGCGGGTGATCTGGGCTCCCGCCATGATCTCGGCCTCCTCGGCCGATCTCTTGATCGCCTCGACGGTGGAATCCACGTTGATGATGTTCCCCTTGCGGGCGCCGCGGTGCGCCGTCGAGCCTTTTCCGAGGATGTCGAGCCCCCCGCGGGCGTTCGGCTCCCCGATGAGGATGCAGACCTTCGACGACCCGATGTCGCACGCCACGAGGAAGCTCTCCGGTTTCGCCATCAGACGCTCTTGCCTCCCCCGAATGCTCCGAGCAGAACGACGCGGCGCTCGAAGCGAAGGTCCACCCCGCGCGGCGACAGCCCGCGGGAAACGATCTCCGAGCGAAGAGAGAGGAGATCCCGCACCCGGGCCGGAGCATTCTCGGCCGAAACGTAAATCGGAATGCGAAGGCTCGAGTCCATCAGGGCAAACCCTCCCGAAGGGAGAGACCAGATCTCGGAGACCGACGAAGCATATGCCGGAATTTCCTTTTGAAGCGAGCCGAGAAGAGCGGCGGCTTCGGGAAGGCGTTCCGCGGGCGCCGTGATCACGGGGTAGTCTCCGGCTTCCTCGCGCGGATCGTAGGGCGCGACGACCTCGCCCGAGGTGCCGAGCCACGAAAGGGAGGACCCGATGCGGCAGAACGCGATCGCGGTCTTTTCCTTCACCGAAACCCGAAGCGCGTCGGGAAAGACTTTCGACACGGTCACGCGCTCCACCCACGGGGCCTTCTCGAGGGCGGCGGCGACCGGGGCGAGGTTCAACAGAAGCAGGTTTTTTCTCTCGAACGGCGCGAGCGCCGCCATGAGGTCGCGCGTTCGAGTGCGGCGAGTTCCTTCGAATTCGAACCGGCTCAACGCGAGCGCCGGGCCTCGAAGATACCGGTACGAGGCGCCGCCGGCGGCCGCGAGGAACAGGACCCAGAAGATCGCCGAGATGCGGCGCGGCCGCGAAGCCCTCGCGATTCCGGGACGGAGGAAACGTTTCGCGGTCATCCGGCCGCCCCCTTCAGGTATTCCTCGCCGAACCGATACACGTCGCCGGCCCCCATCGTGAGAAGGAGATCGCCGGGCCGCAGGTGGGTTTCGAGACCGGGCAGGACCTCGCTCCGCTTCTCGAGAAATACCGCCTGCCGATGCCCGAGCGAAGCGGCCTGGTCGACGACCATCCGCCCGGAAACGCCCGGAATCGGGGCCTCCCGGGAAGGGTAGATCTCGGTCACGAGCGCCACGTCGGCCGCGTTGAGCGCCCGCCCGAACTCGCGCGCGAAGTCGCGAGTCCGCGAGAAGAGGTGCGGCTGGAACAGCGCGACGAGGCGCCGCCGGGGGTGCGCCTGCCTCGCCGCCGCGAGCGTCGCGGAAACCTCGGTCGGATGGTGCGCGTAATCGTCGACGACGAGCACGTCGCCGCGCTCGCCCTTCACTTCGAAGCGCCTCGCGACGCCGTCGAAACTCGCGAGGGCTGCGGCCGCGACCGCGAACGGGATCGAGAGCTCGCGGGCCACGGCGAGCGCCGCGAGGGCGTTGCGGACGTTGTGGCGGCCGGGAAGGGGCAGGAACGCCTCGCCGGTGAATCCCGGCTCGTCGCCGGCGACGGTGAACCGGGCTCCGGACGCATCGAGAGCGAGGTCGCGGGCTCGCAGCGACGCCTGGGGCGACTCGCCGAACGTCACGACGCGGCGAGAGAACCGCCGGATCAACTCGCTCGCGTTCGGATCGTCCAGCCCCACGAAGACGGCGCCGTAGAACGGGACGCGGTTCGCGAACGCCGTGAACGCTCCCATGATCTCCGAGAGGTCCCGGTAACAGTCCAGGTGGTCCTCTTCCACGTTCGTGACGACGGCGAGCACCGGGGTCAGCTCCAGGAACGACCGGTCGTACTCGTCGGCTTCCGCGACGAGCCATTCGCCCTTGCCGAGGCGCGCGTTGGTCCCGAGGTAGTGCGCCCGGCCGCCGACGAGAATCGTCGGGTCGAGGTCCGCGGCCAGGAGAATCGCGCCGATCATCGACGTCGTCGTCGTTTTTCCGTGCGTGCCGGCGACCGCGATCCCCTGCTTCAGGCGCATGATCTCGCCGAGCATCTCGGCCCGGCGAATCACCGGAATCGCCCTCGCTCGAGCCTGCTTCACCTCGTCGTTGTCCTCGGCGAGCGCGGACGTGATCACGAGGAGATCCACGGAGTCGACGTGGCTCGCGGAATGCCCGATCGAAACGGAAATGCCGAGCGACCGGAGGCGGCGCGTCGTGTCCGATTCAGCCGCGTCGCAGCCGGAAATCGAGAGCGGATACGAGAGCAGGAGCTCCGCCAGCCCCGACATTCCGACGCCGCCGATGCCGACGAAATGGATGCGGGAAAGCTTCAGGAACCTCACGAGACTTCTCCCGCGACCGTGAAGAAGAGGTCGACGATCCGCCGCGTCGCGTCGGGACGCGACAGCGCCCGCGCGGCTTTTCCCATCGCGACGAGCCGTTCGGGCGAGGAAAGGAGCATTTCGATGTCGGGCGCGATTCGCTCGTCCGCCTCGACTTCCCGCACCACGATCGCCGCTCCGGCCGCTTCCATCTCCCGCGCGTTGGCCTCCTGGTGGCCGTGCGTGGCGGCCGCGAAGGGAACGAGGACGGCGGGTCGTCCGGCGGCGCAGAGCTCGGCGACCGTGAGCGCTCCCGCACGGCAAACGACGAGGTCGGACCCTTCGAGCTGCTTCCAGATCTCCGGAAAGAACGCCTCGACCGTCGCATCCGGGAAGGACTCGAAAGCGGCTCGCACCGAGGCGAGCTCCCTGTCTCCCGTCTGGGCGACGACGCGAATTCCCGCCGCCCGAAGCGCGGACGCGGACCGGACCAGCGCGCGATTCAGCGCGCGCGAGCCCTGGCTCCCGCCGAAGAAGAACACGATCCTCGATCGGGGCCGCGACTCGAGCGACGCCACGTCGAAGAATTCCGGGCGAACGGGGTTGCCGGTCCAGACCGCGCGCGCGCCGAACCGCGACGCGGCGGATTCGAATCCAACCGCGGCCGCGGCGGCGAATCGCCCCGCGATCCGATTCGCGACCCCCGGCACGGAGTTCTGCTCCTGGATCATCGCCGGAATCCCCGAGAATCTCGCCGCCAGGACGACGGGAAGCGAAGCGTATCCGCCAACGCCCAGAACGGCGCGGACGCGGCGGCGGCGAAGCAGCGAGCGCGCCTGGAAGAATCCCCGGACGAGCGACAGGAGCGCTCCCATTTTGGAACGCCAACCCGTTCCGACGAAGCCGGAAGCGGAAACGAACTCGATCGGAAATCCCTCGCGGGGCGCCACGCGGGCTTCCATCCCGCGCGGAGTGCCGACGAACAGCACCTCGGCGAGCGGCCGGCGCCTCCGGATCTCGCGCGCGATCGCGACGGCCGGGAACACGTGGCCCCCGGTGCCCCCGCCCGCGAGAACGAATGCTCCACTCCCTTCCTCCATCTCACGTGACGTGCTGCGACACATTGAGGAGAAGGCCGGCCGCGATGCAATCCGCGACCAGCGCCGACCCGCCGTAGGAGAGGAACGGCAGCGGTATTCCCTTCGTCGGCAGGAGAGTCAGCACGACCCCGACGTTGATCGCCGCCTGCAGAACGATCATCGCCGTCGCTCCGCCGGCCAGGTAGGCGAGGTAGGGCTCGGGGGCTCGGCGCGCCGCGCGCAGTCCGCGCCACGCCACGACCCCGAAGAGGCCGAGCACCGCGATCGCGCCCAGGAACCCGAGCTCTTCGCCGACGATCGCGTAAATGAAATCGGTGTGGGGATAGGGAAGGAAGAAGAGTTTCTGACGCGACTGGCCGAGCCCGTTGCCGGTCCATCCGCCCGTCCCGACGGCGATGAGCGACTGCGCGGCCTGGAACCCTTTTCCGAGCGGGTCCGCCTCCGGGTGGAGGAACGAGAGGATCCGCTGGCGGCGATAGCTCGCCGAGACCACGAGGATCGCGAGGACGGGAAGGCTCGCGGCGGCGCCGAACGCGAAATACCGTAGCGGAGCTCCCGCCAGGAAGAAGAGGGCCGCCGCGACGAGCACGAGCGAGGTCGCGGTGCCCAGGTCCGGCTCGGCGAGAACCAGAGCGGTCGCGATCGCGAGGAAGAACGCGGTCGGCAGGATGCCCTGCACGAAATCGTCGAGCCGGTCTCGCTTGCGGTCGATCTGGTACGCGAGAAAGAGGACGAGCGCGACTTTGAGGAATTCCGCCGGCTGCAGCGTGAGCTTCCCGAACACGAGCCATCGGCGAGCGGAGTTGATCGGCGGCCGGAAGAGCACGGCCGCGCACAGCAGGAGGCAGACCCCGAGCCCCGAATAGACGACCCACGGACGGCGGAAAAACGAGGCGTCGACCCTCGACACGCCGAAAGCCAGGCAGAGCCCGACGGCGAGAGCGATCAGCTGCTTGAACAGGTAACGGTACGGGTTCCCCCAGAGACGCGCCGCTTCGAGCGCCGACGCGCTGTAGATCATCACGCAGCCGAGCAGCGCGAGGGCGACGAACGCCGAAAAGAGAATCTTGTCGGACGCGAGCTTACGAGCCATTGGCCCTCCGGGCGGCCGGCGCCGCGCCCTCGAGCGAACGCACGAGCTCCTCGAACCGCTCTCCCCGGTGCTCGAAATCGCGGAATTGATCGAACGAAGCGCACGCCGGGGAAAGCAGGACCGTGTCGCCCGGTCGAGCGAGGCGGGCGCTTTCCTCGACGGCGCGTTCGAGGGTGCCTGCCCGCCGGACGTCGAGACCTTCGAGCGCGCGTTCGATCGCGTCCGCCGATTGCCCGATCGTCAGGACCACGCGAGCCGCTCGTCCGGCCTCTCCGCGGAGAATCGAGAAATCGCTGCCCTTCTCGGAGCCGCCGAGAACGAGAATGACACTCCCGTCGCGGTACCCGGCGAGCGATTTCACGGTCGCGTCGGGATTCGTCCCCTTCGAATCGTTCACCCATTCGACGCCGCCGATCACGGCGACTCGCCGGCTGCGGTGGGGAAGGCCGGCGAAGGTCCGGAGACCTCCGGCGATCGCCGGGATCGGCGCGCCGAGACATTGGGCGGCGGCGGCCGCCGCCATCGCGTTTTCCAGGTTGTGAACGCCCGGAAGCGAGATTTCCGCGACTGGCAGCAGCGCTTCGCGCGCGCCGGAGATCTCGGAGACGAGCTCCCCTTTTTCCGCGTAGATCCCCCCGGCAACGCTCTTCCGCCGCGAGAATCCGACTCGCCGGGCCGGAGCGGCGAGGCTGGACGCTCCCCGGTCGTCTTCGTTCAAGACCGCGGCATCCGAGCCGCGCTGGTTCTCGAGGATCCGCGCCTTCGCGGCGGCGTATCTCTCGATTGTCCCGTGCCGGTCGAGGTGGTCCGGCGTGATGTTCGTTACGACCGCGACATCGAGCCGGAGCCGCTCGATCGATTCCAGCTGGAACGAGGAGAGCTCCAGAACGAAATCGCGCGGGGCGCGCGACGCGCAGAAGTCGGAGAGGGGTGTGCCGATATTGCCGGCGAGCGCCGCGGGGCGGCCGGCGCGGCCCAGGAGCTCCGCCGTCCAGGTCGCGACCGTCGATTTGCCGTTCGTGCCCGTGACGCCGACGTAGCGGTTCTTCCCCTCGCGCTCTTCCTCGAGGATGCGCCACGCGACCTCGACCTCGGACAGAACGGGGATCTCCCGGGATCGCGCCTCGAGCACGGCCGGCGCCGACGTCGGGACCCCGGGCGAAATCGCGAGCAGCTCGGCTCCCTCCAGAAATGCGGGATCGGGCCCCGAGAAGAAAAGCGCGACGCCCCGCGCCCGCAACTCTCCGGCGGATCGGACCTCGGGCTCGGACCGCCGGTCCCCCGCCGAAACCGCGATTCCGCGATCGCGCAGCGCGAGCGCGAGCGACCGACCGCTCCTCGCGAGACCCAGGACGGCGATTCTCTTCTCCTTCATCTCAGTTTCAGCGTCGACAGCGCGAGCGTCGCAAAGAGGAGAGACAGGATCCAGAACCGAATGATCACGCGCGGCTCCGCCCACCCCGCGAGCTCGAAATGGTGGTGGAGCGGCGCCATGCGAAAGATCCTCTTTCCCGTGAGCTTGAAGGAAGCGACCTGGAGGATCACGGAGCCCGCCTCCAGCACGAACAGCCCGCCCACAATCGTGAGAAGGATCTCCTGCTTCGCCATGACGGCGATGATTCCGATCGCGCCGCCGAGAGGAAGCGAGCCCACGTCTCCCATGAAGACGTCGGCGGGATGGCAGTTGAACCAGAGAAAGCCGAGCGACGCCCCGACGACCGCTCCGCAGAGGACCGAGAGCTCCCCCGCGTCGGACACGAAGGGCACGCGCAGGTAATGCGCGACGATGGAGTTTCCCGCCACATACGTCAGCACGGCATAGGTGGCCGCGGCAATGCCGACCGCGCCGATCGCGAGACCGTCGAGCCCGTCCGTGAGGTTGACCGCGTTGGAGGACCCGACGACGACGACGGAAACGAAGGGAACGAACAGAATTCCCAGGTCGAGGTAGGCGTTCTTGAGAAAAGGAAATGTGAGAACCGTCGAAAGCCGCGGGGCCTGCGGCCAATGCTGAATCAAAAACGCCGCCGCCAGGGTCACGGCGAACTGCAGCAGGAGTTTCGCGCGGCCGGAAAGCCCGCGGTTGTGCTTGCGCCGGACTTTCGTCCAGTCGTCGAGAAAGCCGATTCCTCCGAGCGCCGCGGTCGTTCCGAGCGCGATCCAGACATCGCGGGTTCCGAGATCCATCCACAGGAGCGTGGCGAGGAAGATGGAGCCGAGAATGAGCAAGCCCCCCATCGTCGGGGTGCCGGCCTTTTTGTAGTGCGATTCCGGCCCCTCCTTCCGAACGAATTGCTTCAGCTGCCACGATTTCAGTTTCCGGATGGCCCACGGGCCGAGCCACAGCGACAGGATCAGCGCCGTCACCGCGGCCATCGCGGTGCGAAACGTGATGTAGCGAAAAACATTGAACGCCGGAAAACGGCTGCGAAGCGGGTAGAGCAGCGCGTCGAGCATCAGCCCCGCAGCCCATCGCTGACGAGGTCCAGGCGGATTCCGCGCGAACCCTTGACGAGAACGACGTCGCCCGGCTCGAGGAGCGGCCGGAGGTACGGGGCCACTTCCGAGGCCTCCGCGAAGTACTCGATCCTGTCGGCCGCGAGGCCCGCGTCGCCGGCTCCCCGGCCGATTTCGCGGGCGAGCGCTCCGACACACAGCAGCCGGTCGACCCGCTCGGCGGCAAAGGCCCCGACGTCGCGGTGAAGCCGCGCGCCGTCGGCGCCGAGCTCGAGCATGTCGCCCAGGACCGCGATCTTGCGGGCGCGGCCGCCCGATTCGAAAAGCGCCGCCAGGGCCGCGCGGGCGGCGAGCGGGCTCGAGTTGTACGAATCGTCGATGAGCGTCGCCCCGGAAGGGAGCAGAACGGTCTTTCCCCGCCGCTCGGGAACCGAGAACGCGTTCGCGGCCCCCGCGACTTCCGAGGCGTGAAAGCCCCACGCGAGCGCCATCGCGGCCGCGCAAAGAAAATTCGAAACCTGGTGGCGCCCCGTCGCGCCGAGGCGAACCGGCTCGGTTTCCCCTCGCATCGACAACTCGAAGCGCACTTCGCCCAGCTCGGGAGCCTCGACTCCGAGGGCCGAGACGTCCGCTCCCGCCGTTCCGAACGAAATCTTCTTTCCGCCGTATTCTTTCGCCCGGCGGCTCAGCCGCTCGTCGTCGGAATTGAACACGAGCGTGCCCTCCGGCGCGAGGCCCTCGACGATCTCCCACTTCGCGTCGGCGATTTCGTCGACGGACGCGAAGTTCTGCCGGTGAGCCGAGGAAACGTTCGTGATCGCGGCCGTTTCAGGTCGAAAGAGCCGCGACAGAAGGGAGATCTCCCCCGGGTGGCTCATCCCGAACTCGCCGGCGACCGCCTCGCAGCCCTCCTCCAGGTTCAGGATCGCCATGGGAACGCCGATGCCGCTGTTGAGGTTGCCCTTCGTTTTCCCCGTTCGAAATCGGACGGCGAAGATCGCGGCCGCCATTTCCTTCGTCGTCGTCTTGCCGACCGACCCCGTCACCGCCGCCAGCCGGAAGCCCGCCTGCCGGCGCTTCTCCGCCGCGAGCTTCTGCAGGGCTTCGAGCGGATCCGGCACGACGAACAGCGCCCGCGCGCCATTGATCGCCGGCGGCACCCTCGACACGAGGGCCGCCCGGGCGCCCTTTTCGAACGCGGCACCGACGAATTCGTGACCGTCGACGCGCTCTCCCGGAAGGGCGACGAACAGGTTTCCCGGCTCGACCCGGCGGGAATCGACCGCGACGCCCTCCATCTCGAAATCCGGCAGGGGCGGCGTTCCCCAGGTCGCGGCGGCCTCTCGCGCGTGGATCTTCATGAAACGCCGGATTTCCGGAGACGCGCGGCGAATTCCGCGGCGACGGCGCGGTCGTCGAACGGATCCGACCGGTTGCCGATGACCTGAACCGTCTCGTGACCCTTTCCCGCGATGACGACGATCGAACGCGAGTTGGCGAGCTCGATCGCTTTCTCGATCGCCTCGCGCCGGTCGACGAACTTCAGGTACTTCGACGCGCCGCCGTTCCGCAGCCCCGCCTCCACTTCCCGGAGGATCTCGGCCGGGTCTTCGCCCCGGGGATTGTCGGACGTCGCGATCGGAATGTCGGAGAGCTCGGCTGCGGCTCGGCCCATCGGCTCGCGCTTGCCGCGGTCGCGGTCGCCTCCGCACCCGAAAACGAGAATGATCGTCCGATCCGTGAGCTCGCGGACTCCCGACAGGAGCCTTCGGAGCGCGTCTTCCGTGTGCGCGTAGTCGACGAGAATCGTGAACGGCTGCCCGGCGTCGACCCTTTCCATCCGGCCGGGCGCTCCACGGCTTTTCCCCAGCGCCGCGCGAATCGTGCCGGGCTCGATCCCCAGAGCGCGCGAGGCGGCCCAGGCGCCGAGCAGGTTCTCGACGTTGAAGCGGCCGACGAGCGGGCTCTCGATCTTCTGCTCCCGCGCCCCGGGGGCAAGCGCCGTTCCCTCGACCCGAAAGCTCGTCCCTTCGAGGCCGACGGAGATCCCCACCGCACGGAAATCCGCTGAGGGTTTTCCGGAGGGGGAGAACGAGAACCGGGGACCCGCGATCCGCTCGAAGAGCCCCGCGCCGAACGGGTCGTCGATGTTCACGATCCCAACGCCCCCCTCCTTTCGAAAACCGAAGAGCCGGGCCTTGGCGGCGCCGTAATTTTCGAGCGTCCCGTGAAAATCGAGATGGTCGCGCGTCAGGTTCGTGAACACGGCCGCGTCGAACCGCAGTCCGGCCACCCGCTCCAGCGAAAGCGCGTGCGAAGAGACCTCCATCGCGCACGCGGGAACGCGCTCGGCGACCATTTGCGCGAGCGCCTCCGCGAGGACGTCCCCCTCGGGCGTCGTGCGGGGCGCCTCGAGACTGCGGCCGCCCCAGCGGTAACCGGTGGTTCCGAGAAATCCCGACGCTCCCCAGGCCTCGCGAAACACGTCGGAGAGAAGAACGGCCGTCGTCGTCTTTCCGTTCGTGCCCGTGATTCCGGCCAGACGAAGGTGTCGCGCCGGGTCGCCGAGCGCCCGCGAGCTCAGGACCGCCGCCGCGAGCCGAGCGTTCGAAACGCGCACCCAGGGAACGGAGAGGGGCTCGGCGGGACGCGCCGACTCCGCGGCGACCGCGGCCGCGCCCCGACCGATCGCGCTCCGGGCGAAGTCCATGCCGTTCGCCTTTTCCCCGCGGATCGCCACGAACAGCGAGCCGCTCCCGGCGCGGCGGGAGTCGGAGACGACCGAGGAAATTTCGGGATCGGGGGGCGGTTGGAAATCGGAGGGGTAGTCCGCGAGCAATTCCGTCAACCTCATGGGGAGGAGGATCCCGAGAGCTGGAGCCGGCACGAATCGCCCGGAACGACCGGCGACCCCGACTCGGGGTCCTGCGAGACGACGAATCCCGAACCCGTCAACTTCGCTTCGACACCCCGCCGGGACAACTCCGCGATCGCGACGCGGGCCGGGAGACCGATCAGGTCGGGCATGCGATCGGCCGTTTCCGCCGCGGAGCCGCGGGACAGCGCGGCCGGCACGACGCCGGAGGCGAAAACCGGCCTCCTCTGAGCGACCTGAATCGGCGGCGCCGCGGGCGCGGGCACGACCGACCCCGACGGCGGAACTCCGAGCATCGGAAGCATCCGGGAGAGGATTCGCCCGAAGACGGGCGCCGCGACTTCGCTCGCGAAATACTGCCCGCGGGGCTCGTCGATCGTCACGACGAGCGTGACACGCGGATCGTCGGCCGGGGCGAACCCGGCAAACGTCGCGACGAACTTGTCCCGCGAATAGCCGTGGCCGATCGCCTTTTGCGCGGTCCCCGTCTTCCCCGCGACGAGGTAGCCCTCCGCGGCCGCCCTCTTGCCCGTGCCTTCGACGACGACGCTGCGCAGGATGTCGTTCATTGCCGACACGGTCGACGCCGACAGGACGCGCTGCGGCGGAAACGGGGGCGCCGCCGATTCCCCGCCGTCGGGGTCGATCGTGCGAGCGCGGATCCTGGGCCGAACGCGGTACCCTCCGTTCGCGATGACGGACATCGCCACCCCGATCTGTACCGGAGTGACCGAGACTTCCTGGCCGTAGGAGATCGACGCGTTCGAAAGCAGGCTCCATTGCGAGACCTGCCTCAGGATTCCGGCGTTTTCCCCCGGCAGGTCGATGCCGGTGGATTCGCCGACGCCAAAGGAACGGACCGCCGAATACATCCTCTGCGGCCCGAGGCGAAGACCGAGCCTCACCATGCCGACGTTCGACGATTTCGCGATCACCTGCGAGAACGGAATGATCCCGTAGCGCTCGTGCTCGGCGTCATGAATGACGAAATTTCCAACCTGAATCGAGCCCTGGCCGCAGTCCACGGGATCCGCGGGCGCCGCGATTCCCGACTCGATCATCGCGGAGCCGGTGATCACTTTGAACACGGAGCCCGGCTCGTAGCTGTTCGTGATCGGAAGATTGCGCCAGTCCGACGGGGAAAATTGAGAATACCGGTTCGGGTCGAACGTGGGAAACGAAGCCATCGCGAGCACGTCGCCGGTGCGCGGATCCATCGCGACGACGCTGCCGTCCCGGGCGCCCGTCTCGGCGATCGCGCGCGCGAGCTCCTGCTCGGCCACGAATTGCAGGTCCCGGTCGAGCGTGAGAACGATCGCCGACCCCTGCCGCCCCTCCCGGCCGGGGATCGGCGTCAGGGCGTACCCTTCCTGGCGAGCATCGCGCGAGACGCGCATCTCGCCTTCGCGGCCCCGGATCGAGCCGTCGTATTCGAATTCGACGCCGCCCAGCCCCTCGCCGTCGAGCCCCACGTACCCGAGCACGTTCGCAGCGAGGGACTCGTTGGGATAGAAGCGGCGAACCTCCGGCAGAAGGTCGATGCCCGGAAGCTTTCGCTGGCGGAGCCTGTCGGCGGTGGAATCGTCGATCTTCCGCGCGACCCACGTGAAAGCCTTGTCGGCCGTGAGCTTCGCGAGGACCTCGCGCGCGGGAATGCCGAGGATCGCCGCGAGCTCGCGGGCCTCGGCGGTGGGGTTCGTGACCTTGTCGGGCACGGCGAACGCCGAGAAGGCTTCCACCGAGATCGCCAGCTCGCGGTTCGCGCGGTCGAAGATCGAGCCGCGGCGGGGCGAAAGCCGGACCGTGCGCTCCTGCTGCTGCCGGGCGCGCGAGCGGTAGGCGGGCCCCCGGACGATCTGCACCTGCGCGAGCCGGAACCCCACGGAGACCCCCCAGAGCCCGAGAAGGATCCCGAAGGCGGCGAGCCTTTTCGGCGAGATGCCGTTCATGGCTTCCCGGCTTTCGAAACGAAATAGACCTGCCCCGGTTTCGCCGCCACCAGGTTCGCCTTGCGGGCGAATTCGGCCGCCCGCTCGGGGTTCGTGTCGGCCGCCATCCGGAGGACGAGCTTCTGCCGCGCTTCCTGCAGCCGGGCGACCGTTCGCCGGCCCCGATCGATCTCGTATCCGACCTGGACCGTCTGCAGGTGAAGCCCGGTGTACGTCAGCAGGGCCACGGCGACGGGCAGCACGGCGGCGACCAGGGCGAGCAGCTCTTTCCCGCGGCGGCCGTCGCGCTCCCGGGCGACCCGGGAATTTTCGACGCGTTTGAATTCGGCATAGACCGAGCTCATGGCCTCGCCGAGACCCTCTCGGCCACCCGAAGCCGCGCGCTGCGCGACCGGGGGTTGCGGTCGATTTCCGCGGCGGACGTGCGGATCGGCCGGCGCGTCAGGATCTTCAGGATCCGCTCTCCCCCGCAGACGCAAACCGGCAGCGCCGGGGGACACTGGCATCCGGAAGACTCCCTTCGAAAGTAGTCCTTCACGATGCGATCCTCGAGGGAGTGGTAGGAGAGCATGGCGAGCCGCCCTTCGAGCTCGAGCCTCTCGACGGCGGTCTTCAGGAAGCGCGAGAGGGACGCGAGCTCCTGGTTGACTTCGATCCGCAGGGCCTGGAACACCCGCGTGGCGGGATCGATCTTTCCGCCCCGTCCGACGACTCCCTCGACGAGAGTCGCGAGTTGCCGCGTCGTCAGGATCGGGTTCGTCTCCCGTTCCTTGACGATCCTCTGCGCGATCTTGTACGCCATTCTTTCCTCCCCGTATTCGCGAAATATTCGCGTCAGCTCCGGCACGTCGCCGCGAGCGACGATGTCGGCTGCGGTTTCGCCCGCCGAGCCCATCCGCATGTCGAGGGGACCGTCGCGCCGAAAGGAGAATCCCCGGGACCCCTCGTCGATCTGCATCGAAGAAACTCCCAGGTCGGCAAGAATGCCGAGCGCTCCGCGCTCCCCCGCCTCGTCCATGGCCTCTCCCAGCTCCACGAAATTCCCAAGATGGAAAACCACACGCCCGCGAAACGGGGCGAGACGCTCGCGGCAGATGGCGAGCGCCGCGGGGTCGCGGTCCAGGGCGAGAAGCCGCACTCCCGGATCGGCCTCGAGGAGCGCCGCCGCGTGGCCGCCCGCGCCCGCCGTCGCATCGACGAAAAGACCCTCGCGGGGCGAGAGGAGTTGCACCGTCTCTTGGAGGAGAACGGGAGCGTGCGGAGCACCCATGTCGACCTAAAGCAACAGCTTCGAGAGTTCGTCGTAGTCCTCCACCGTGAAGTTTTCGGTCGCCATGCGATCGCGCGTGGCTCCCCGGTCGGTCACGACGAGATGGTCGATGTTTCCGGTGACGACGACGTCGCCCGACAGGCCGGAGGTTTCGCGGAGGATCGCGGGAAGCAGCGTGCGCCCCTGTCCGTCGAGCTTTTCCTGCTGCCCGAAATAGTTGACCCTCTCGAGGAACTTCATCTTCGAGCGGTGAACCGCCGGAGCCGCGACGAGGCGCTCTTCGATCGTCTGCCACACGGAAAGGGGATAAACGAGACCCTCCTTGCCGTGAATCGACGTGACGAAGAGATCGTTTCCGAACGCTTCTTCGATCTGACGCCGAAAGACGTTCGGAATCTTGAGCCGGCCTTTCTCGTCGATCGAGGCCGGTGCGCTACCCCGAAACCGATCCATCGGGACCACTCCTATCCACTTTTACCCAGAATTACCCACGAGCATGTTAGGGTTCGGCGCTCGTAACAGTCAAGATAAAAAAGGGGTTGCGCGGAGATCCGGGCGTAAGGAAGGCGTCAGGCGTCAGGCGTCAGACCCTGGCAGTGGTCTAGTTTGAATCATCAGCATCGGACGGGTTAGCGGATAATCCGCCGTACTCATGTTTTCAATTCCGAAAGGCACGCCCGCGGGCTGGCTTACCGGCTGCGGCGTTTTTGCGGCCCCAGTTTTTCTCATCCTCTCAGTTCCTTCGTGGCGGCAATCCATGACAGGCATGGGGCTAGCCTTCGTGTTCGGGTTCATTTCCATCTCCGCGCTCGTGCTAGCTGGTAGGGAGCACTGGCTCGGGGAGGGACGTAACGAAGGCGTTGCTCAAGGACGAACCCAGGCGCTTGCAGAGTCGGAAAAGGCCAGAGTGATCGCGAGCGCCGCGGCCGTCGACACTTCCCTCCCCGCGCCAACCGTGCTTCCTGCGCCCACCTCGCCTCCTCCGCCGCCCGCCGCGGTTGCTGCACCAGAAGAGAAGCAGAAACAGCTGGCGATTCGCACGCCAACTCGGGAGGAGATAAGCCTCTACCTCAATTCTCTCCCGCTATTGCAAGTCGAACAGGCCGCAAAGCATCTTCTTCGACCCATTGGTCAGCCGCGTGAACCGTCGGCCTTCATCACCCGTTCATCTCCCGCGGGTAATCGTCGGCCCGCTTGGAGCACGAGTTTCACTGGGACTGTCCCGAGTGCGGCGAGATGAACGCGACCCTTCTGGATTCGCAGCCTGCCGCGCGATCGCCTTCCGGCGCTGATCGGGAATCAGGGCCATTCGAGTTTTTCCGGCGGCTAGACCGCCCCTGCGGCCCAGGGCCACGGCATGGGGGTTTTTGCGCGTCCGTTTGGCCTTAGAGCCGCGTTCCACGGCCTCCCCCCGTCGTCATTTGGGCCAGCACGCGGAACGGTGGCTGATTCTCGTCCTCGTCGATGCTACGGCGCTTTGGCAGACAAGGAGTATAATCTCGCTCCTTAGAACGCAACGGGGAAGGGCAGCGAGTGAAGGAATTCTTCGGGAATGCCCGAGCTGCGGTGCACGAAGTCCTCCCACAGGGAAGGAGCGCGCAGCATCCGACCCGCCCCGCGTCCTCGCGCCCAGCCGAGCGAGGAGTCCCCGTCCGTCCTGTCGTAGAACGGCGTCAGGTCATGGCCGAGCGAAAAGATCCGGGCCGTCCACTCGCGGATCTTCGCCGCGGGCGCCGGCGGGAACGACTCGACGGCCAGCCCGCGCGGCCCCTCCGAAAAGACGAGCGCGACCGCGCTTCCCTCGTGCTCGACGGTGACCGAGGGCCGCGCGGCCGCGCGGTCGTACGCGAACGGAGGAAGGTCGTACCAGCCGTGCGACCGGGCCACGGCGTCGAGCCGGAAACCGTCCGACGGGGACCGGGAAAAGGGCTATTCGTACCGGAGCGACTCGATCGGATCGAGCCGGGAGGCCTTCACCGCCGGATACGCTCCAAAGAAGATTCCCACGGTCATCGACACGGCGAGCCCGACGAGGATCGACCACAGCGGCACCGACGCCGGCAGCGAGATCGGCAGCGCGCGAACGAGGGCCGCCATGCCGATGCCGAGCAGGACGCCGATCACTCCGCCGATCGTCGACAGCGTCACCGCCTCCGTCAGGAACTGGCCGATGATGTCGCGCCGGAACGCGCCGACGGCCTTGCGAATTCCGATCTCGCGGGTCCTCTGCGTCACGGAGACGAGCATGATGTTCATGACGCCCACTCCCCCGATCAGAAGGGAAATCAGGGCGATCAGAATCATCGCGCCCGTGATCCCACCGGTGATCGCTTTGAACTGATTGATCAGCTGGTCCGGCGTCGAGATCGCGAAGTTGTTCGGCTTGTTGAAGGGAACGTGGCGGCGAAGCCTCAGGATCTCGGTTCCCTGCTCGATCATTTTGTTGAGGTCTTCCGGGCGTTTCGGGACGACGCTGATGTTGGAGATCCCGTCCTTTCGCACTTCGAAACCGAACTGCTTTTCGAACGTTCCGTACGGAAGCACGACCTTGTTGTCCGGAGACCAGCCGAACTGCGCGCCCTTCCTCTCGAGCACGCCGACGACGAGATAGCGCAGGCCGTTCACCGTGACGACCTTTCCGATCGGGTCCTCGCTCGGGAAGATCGCGTCCTTCACGTCCGCGCCGATGACGACCTCCAGCGCGCTGTGCTCCACTTCGAGCGGCGTGAAGAATCGCCCGTGGCCCACGACGTACGCGGTCGCCTGCGGATATTGATGGTCCACGCCGAGAACGTAGGGATTGTTCGCCTCGAGGCTGCCGTTCTTGACGTGGATTTCCGCGTCGAAGTACCCGACGAGGCCGGACACCGCCGCGGCATCGGGCAACGCCTCGCGCATCGCCTTGACGTCGTCCATCGTCAGGTTCGGGCGGTATTTCTCCTCGTCGCTCGACGGCTTTCCGCCGAACCGATCTTCGTATTTCTGGAACTCGATCCGGTTCGCGCCGAACGCCTGAAGGTTCCCGATCACGTTGTTGTTGAAGCCCGTGACGATCGAGACCATCGCGATCACGGTCGTGACCCCGACGACGATGCCGAGGACCGTGAGGCCGGAGCGGAGCTTGTGCTCGCGAAGCGCATTGAACGCGAACCGGATGTTCTCGAAGAAACCGCGCCGAAAGGTCTCGATCAAACGATTCATGACTTCCTCCTCATTCGAACCGCAGGGCCTCGACCGGCGGCAACTTCGATGCCGACGTCGAGGGCGCCAGACCCGCGAGCAGGCCCGTGATGGTCGCCGTCGCGATCCCGATCAGGATGAACACGAGCTTGACCTCGGCCGGAAAGATCTGGCTCACCGCCATCGCGATGAGCGAGCCGAGGATCACGCCGACGATACCGCCCGACGTCGCGAGCAGGGCCGATTCGAGCAGGAACTGGCGCTTGATGTCGCGCCGCCGCGCGCCGAGCGCCATCCGCAGGCCGATCTCCTTCGTTCGCTCCACGACCGACACGAACATGATGTTCGCGATCACGATCGCTCCGACGACGAGCGAGATTCCCGAGATCAGCAGCATCAACCCGAACGCGCTCGCGGAAATCGAGTTCCACAGCGACTGGATCGCCTCCGAGCCGACGATGCCGAAAGGGTCCTCCGCCGAAAACGGGGTCTTTCGCAGCGACCGAAGGATCGTGCGGACCTCGTCCTGCGTCCGGTTGAGGCCGGCCATGCCGCCGACGGGGCGCACGAAGATCGACAGATCGTCCTTCGAGGTCATGATCTTTCGGACGAAGGAAGCGGGCAGAAACACGACGTTGTCCCGGCTCTGGCCCAGCACGTTGCCGAGCTTGGACTGAAGGCCGATCACCGTCACGGGATAGCCCGAAACGTAGAGCGTGCGGCCGAGGGGGCTGATCGACGGGAAGCACTGATCCTTCACGTCGTAGCCGATGACGGCGACGGCCGTCGCATGATCGTCCTCCACGGGAGTGAAGAATCGACCCGATTCGAGGTCCACGTTGAGCATCGACGCCATGTTCGCGCTGTAGCCTTCGACCGTGACGCCCGAGAGCTTGCGCGGACCGACGTGCACGTTGGCCTGCTCCTCGAAGTTCACGCCGACGGCCGCGCAGGACTTGCATTCCTTCTCGACGAGCTGCGCGTCCCGCATCGTGACGGGCTTGCGTTTCTTCGCGAGCAGATATTCCTGGCGGCCGCGAATGATCCCGTATTTCGTGAAGACGAGAACGTCCGGGTTCAGGTTCAGCACCTTGTCCCGGACGTATCCGTTCAATCCGCTGATCACCGACACCACCGCGACGACCGTCATCACGCCGATGATCACGCCGAGCAGCGTCAGGAACGAACGCAGCTTGTTGCGCCGCAGCGCGCTGAAAGCAACCTGGAAGAGCTCGGCGAAGCTCACTTCAGCTCTTCTCGGCGGACTCGCCGTCCTTCTTTTCTTTCTCGACGACGACCTTGTCGCCGTCCTTGATCGACCGCAGCGCCTTGAACGGCCCCGTGATGATCTCCTGCCCGGCCGTGACGCCCCCCTTGACCTCGACGGCCAGCTCCCCGGAGAGGCCCGTCTGGATGTTCGCGAATTCGGCCTTTCCGGCCTTCAGGACGTAGGCGCCTTCTTCGGTCTTGACCTTTCCGGAGGCGGTCTTTTCCTTCTTCGGGGAATCGCGCACGACGACCGCCGAGAGGGGAATCGTCAGCACGCCCGGCTTCGTGCCCGTGATCACGTCGGCCGTCACCGAGAAGCCGGGCCGAATCGTGTCGGGGGGATTGACGACCTTCACCCGGACCTTGAAATTGATCGCGTCGCTCGTCGTCGTCAGGCCCTGCAGATCCGGATCGTTCGGCAGGATCGGAGAGTTCCCCACTTCGGTCACGATGCCGTCGAACGGATGATTCGGGTAGGCGTCGACGGTGACAATCGCCTTCTGGCCGACCTTCACGTTCGGCACGTCGGTCTCGTCGACCATCAGCACCGCTTCGACCGTCGCCATATCGGAGACCGTCATCAGCTGCGTGCCGGCGTTGTTCATCGTTCCGATGACCGTGACCTCGCCCTGTTTGATCGGCAGCGCCGTGACGACGCCGTCGAGCGGCGCCCGAACGGTCGTCTTCGACAACGTGTCGCGCGATCCGTTGAGGTTCGCGCGACCCTGGTCGATCCGGTTCTGGGCGCCCTGGTAGTTTGCGGCCGCGGTGTCGAGCGTGGACTTCGCCTTCTGGTAGTCCGCCTCGGAAAGAATGTTCGCCTCGAAGTTCTTCTTCGCGCGCTCGTAGTCGCGGCGCGCCTGTTCCATCGTCGCTTTCGAGGAATCGCGATCGGACAGGCTCGCCTGCAGGGCGGCGGCGGAGCCCGCCTCTCCGGCAGCCGCCTGGTTCTTGTCGATCTGCAGAAGGAAGTCGCCCTTCTTGACGTGGTCCCCTTCGCGGACGGCGAGGTTCACGATCTGGCCCATGACGAGGGCGGAAAGATCGACTTTCTTCTCGGCCTGGATCTTGCCGTTGGCCGTCACCTTCGACACGATGTCCTGGAGCTCGACTTTGGCCGTCTGGACCCGCGGGATTTTCGCGTTTTTCGCGCGGATCGAGCTCATCACGACGAGCGCGACGATCACGACGGCGATCGCGATGATGATCTTCCACTTTTTCGAGAGCTTCCGCCGGGCCGGGGCGATCAACACGGGCGGCTCGAACTGGGTTTCCGGATTCGTCGTAGACATGACTCCTCAGTTTCTGGATGGCGGAAAAGTCCCGCCTCTCGAACCATATTACGTTCCTGGAACCGGTTTGTTTTGGACTATAATCCCGCCCCCGCGGAGGGGTGCTGGAGTGGTTGATCAGGCCGGTCTCGAAAACCGGTAAACCCGAAAGGGTTTCGAGGGTTCGAATCCCTCCTCCTCCGCCAAATTCAGCCGGATTCGGCACTTACGAGCCATCTCCCGGGAATCCAGAAGGCGTGGCAGACGATCCGGCGCCGGATTCCGCTGATCGCGTTCGTGATCGTCTCCGCGCAATTCTCACGGGTTTAGAATGCGTCATCTTGTCTCGCCGCCTCTGGCTGATCGGAGTTCTCGTGTGGGCCGCGCTGCTCTACGGAGTCGCGTTCCTGGCCGTCGCGCGATTCGGGCCGGTCCGGGTCGGAGGAGTTCCGCTGCCCGGCATTTCGCCCCGTCTTCTCGAACGAGCCCCCTTCGCGCGGTGGGACTCCCACTGGTACGGGCGCGTCGCAATCGGGGGCTACGAAGGCAGCGGCGAGGGGAACTACCGGGACACGGCCTACTTCCCGCTCTATCCGGCTCTCCTCTCGGCCGTCTCCCGGACGACCGGCCTTCATCCCTTTTTCGCGGGCGAGGCGGTTTCCCTCCTCTGCCTTCTGGGCGCCGTCGGGTTGTTGTTCGCGCTCGCGCGCGAGGAAGGTTTCGACCCCGACGCGACCCTGCGGGCGCTGCTTTTTTTCCCGGCGGCGTTCTTTTTTCTCGCCTGCTACACCGAATCGCTCTTTCTGCTGACGACGGCCGGGTCGCTCCTCGCGCTCCGAAGAAGACGATTCGCCGCGAGCGCGGCGTGGGGGTTTCTCGCAGCGCTGACCCGGCCGACCGGATTCTTGCTCGTCCTCCCGATTCTCTGGGAGGCGCGCGACCGGAAGGCCCGCCCCGGAGTCTTTCTTTCCGCCGCCGGTCCGGTGGCCGGGACGGGAGCTTTCGCGATTTTCCTGTGGGTGAAGTTCGGATCGCCGCTGACGTACGTCCGCGCGCAGAAGGCGGGCTGGAGATACCACCTCGCGTGGCCATGGCGGCCGTTCATCGAAGCGTGGCGCTGGCACCCCACGCACCGCGCGAGCGCGCTCGCCGCCATTCTCTTCGGGGCGATCGGCATCTGGATGCTGCGGAGATGGACCGGCTACGCCCTTTACGTCCTCGCCTCACTCGCGCTCATTCTCGAGAGGGGGAACCTGAGCAGCGCCGTCCGCTATGGAATCGTTCTCTTCCCCGCGTTCTTCGTCCTCGGCGAGGCCATGCGCCGATCGAAACCGTTCGAGCGGCTCTACACGATGGCAGGGATTGTCGGCCTCGCCGTTTATACCGCGTGGTTCGCCGTCGGATTCTGGGTCGGCTGAGTTTCCGGCCCTGCCGGAGCGTCTCCGAAGGCGAAAAAAATCCCGGAGCGCGGCTCCGGACTCCTCCGCGAGCACTCCTCCGGCGACCTCGCACCGGTGATTGAGCCTCGGGTCCGAAGCGAGATTTCCGAGGGACGAAACGTAACCCGCCTTCGGGTCGGCGCACCCGTAGACGATCCTTGCGATCCGGGCGTTGACGCAGGCGCCCGCGCACATCGCGCACGGCTCGAGCGTGACGTACAGCGTGCAGCCGTCCAGGCGCCACGACCCGATCTTCCGGGCAGCCCGGCGAATCGCCTGAACCTCGGCGTGGGCCACGGGGTCATGCTTTGTTTCCCGCTGGTTGCAGCCGACGGCCACCAGCCGGTTCCCGCAAACGACCACGGCCCCGACGGGCACCTCTCCCCGGCGCGACGCGAGTCTCGCCAGGCGCAGGGCCCGGCGCATCGCGGATTCGTCCTCTTCCTTCCGGTTCATTCGAGGTTCATTGTTTTCTCGCGCGTCAAGGATTTCAAGAAATGCTTGCGTTTCCCGGGAGAGCGCGCTAGATTCCTCGAATTCTCGGTGGATTTGACCTTCGGAGATATCGACAACCGGCATGATAACGTGAAAAAAAGCCGCAGCGGATTCCGCGGCGGCGTGAAAGGAAAGGAAGGATATTCATGGCAAAAGCGATGACCAAGTCCCAGATCGCCGATCAGCTCAGCAAGAAAACCCTCGTCACGAAAAAAGTGGCGACCCAGTTCCTGGAGGAGCTCGCGGGTCTGGCGTACCGGGAAGCGAAGAACTCCTTTACGATCCCGGGACTCGGCAAAATCGTGCTCGTGAACCGGAAGGCCCGCATGGGGCGCAACCCCGCCACCGGCGAGGCGATCAAGATCGCGGCGAAGCGCGTCGTCAAGTTCCGCGTGGCGAAGGCCGCCAAAGACGCGATCCTCGGCGCGAAGAAGTAAGTTTCCTCTCCCGTCACGAATCGATCAGGCGCGGTCCTCCGCGCCTTTTCTTTTTTCGCCCGCCGGCCCCGATCCTTGAAATCCCGGGGCCTTTTCGCTACTCTGCCGCTCCCTGCGCCCGTAGCTCAATTGGATAGAGCATCTGACTACGGATCAGAAGGTTGGGGATTCGAATTCCTCCGGGCGCACCATTGATTCGCGGCCCCGATTCCCTGTTAGAATCTCGCCGCCACCAGGAGGTAGAAACATGAAGAAGACCCTCGCACTCATCATATCGATCGCCGCCGTCGCGAGCACGCTCGCGTTCGCGGCCGGAAGCCCGAATCTCACCCCCGCGGAAGCGGCGGCGCACATCGGGGAGACCCGCACCGTTTGCGGCGCCGTCGCCAGCGCCGACTACGTGCCCTCGATGCAGGACAAGCCGACCTTCATCAACCTGGACAAACCGTATCCGAACCAAATTTTCACGATCATGATTTCGGGAGCGAACCGGCGAAGTTCGGCCAGCCGGAGGTCACCTACAAGGGAAAACGGATCTGCGTGACGGGCGTGATCAAAACGTTCCGCTCAAACGCCCAGATCAACGTTACATCGCCCGACCAGATTCGCGTCCAGGACAAATAAAACGATCCGCTCGCTGGCGAAACGGCTGCTGCCCTTCGGCCTGGCGCTCGGCCTCTTCGTCTGGGGATTCGCCGCCGAGCGCTACAAGGTCTTTCCGATCGGCCTGATCCGCCGGATCCGGGTTCGCCTGGGAGTTCCGGGTTGGCCGGTCGACATCCAGTCGAAATCGCCCGCGGTCGCCGGACTTGCGTCGATCCCGTACCTTCACGGCCAGTTCGATCCGCACGCGAAATCGAGCGGGGTCCTCCTCGACGAGCCGGACCGGGTCTCGCCCGGATTGAATTTCTTCTCGACGCTCGGAAGCGGAGACGCGTTTCTGATCGACCGCGAAGGGCATTCCCGCTGGCGCTGGTCCCTCCAGCGGTATTTCGATCGTTCCGAGCTCAAGGCCGCCGACGATTTCGGTTTTCCGCATCTCTTTCCCAACGGCGACGTCCTCGCTTACGTCGCGGAAAAGGCGCTGTACAAGCTCGACAAGCAATCCAACGTCGTCTGGAAGTATCCCGCGCGCGTCCATCACGACGCGTTTGTCGCCGCCGACGGGCGCATCTGGACGCTCCGGCACGTCTTTCAAAAAGTCCCGGCCATCGACCCGCGTTACATGTCTCAGATCGACGAAATCGACGTGCTCTCGCCCGACGGAAAGCTCGAGCGCACGATTTCGCTGCTCGAGCTGCTGGAGAAATCCCCCTATGCCTTTCTCCTGCCCCGGACGGCCGGGCTCCCGCTGCCGCGCGACACGACGACCGTCGACGTGTTCCACGCGAACCACGTCGAGGTCTTCGACGGCTCGCTGGAGGACAGGTCGGAGCTCTATCGCCGCGGAAATTTTCTCGTTTCGATGAGGAACATCGATTCCGTCGCGATCGTCGACGGAAGCACCCTGCGCGTGCTCTGGCTGTGGGGCCCGACGAACCTGACGCTCCAGCACCACTCCACGATCCTCGCCAGCGGAAACATCCTGCTGTTCGACAATGGAACGAAGATTTCGGCCGTCGTCGAGGTGGATCCGCGGTCCAACGCCGTCGTCTGGCGCTACGCCCCCGAAAAGGAGTTCTTCAGCTACATCCGCGGCGCCTGCCAGCGATTGCCCAACGGCGACACTCTCGTCACGCTCTCGATGCCCGGCTATGCGCTGGAGGTGACTCCGGCCGGGAAGACGGTCTGGAAATTCGCGAATCCCGCCGTCAGCCCGGCGGGCGTTCGAGACTCGATCTACCGGATGACCCGCTTTTCCGCGGCCGAACTTCCGTTCGTCACCGGGGCGCCTCCCCGCCCCTGAAGATCTGCCCGGGACTTCCCCGCCGCTCGACCCGGCCGCGCGCCAGCACGAGGACCTCGTCGCAGAGAGCGAGGACCTCCTCCGGGTTGTGGGCGACGTAGATCGTCGGAACCGGAAATCGCGAGTGAATGGCCTTCAACGACGAGATCACCTGGTCGCGCAGCGGGGAGTCGAGGCCCGTCAACGGCTCGTCGAGCAGCAGGATTCGCGGGCCGGAGAGCAGAGCGCGAGCGAGAGCGACGCGCCGCTTCTCGCCCCCGGAAAGATGCGTGACGGCACGGGTGAGCAGCGATTCGAGCCCGAGAACGCCGACGACTTCGTCGAAGCCGGGCGAAGCGCCGCCGCCGCGAGGCGTTCCGTAAAGGAGGTTCCGCCGGACGGAAAGATGAGGGAAAAGCGTTTCGTCCTGGGTCACGTACCCGACGCCCCGGGACCTCGGAGCGATCATCGTCCGCGTCGACGCGTCGAAGACGATCCGGCCGTGAATCGCGATCGATCCCCCGGCGGGGCGTCGAAAGCCGGCGATCAACTCCAGGAGAGACGTCTTTCCCGCTCCCGACGGGCCGACGAGCCCCGTCCAGCCGGGCCGGAGCTCCGCGTCGACGTCGAGGTCGAATCCCGACAGCGGAAGCCGGACGGACCGGAGAACGACGCTCACCGTCCCCGCCTTCGCTTCGCGAGGAACGTCTCCCCGATCCACACGGCGACGAACGCGATCACCGCCGTGATGCCGACCAGCCGAGCCGCGTCGCCGTCGCGGCCGAGCTGCAGATCGCTGTAGATGGCCAGCGAGACGGTCGTCGTGCGTCCCGGGATGTTGCCCGCGACGAGAATCGTCGCCCCGAACTCGCCGACGGCGCGCGCGAACGAGAGGACGATCCCTCCGACCACGCCGCGAATCGCGAGCGGCAGAGTGATCGTGAAGAAGACGCGAAGCTCCCCTCCCCCCAGAGAGCGCGCCACCTGTTCCATCCGGGGGTTGACCTCCTCGAAAGCGTCGCGCGCGTGGCGGACGAGAAACGGAAAGGACATGACCATCATCGCGAGGACGACCGCGCGCCACGTGAACACGATCTCCGCGCCGAAGACCCGATGAAAGAGCGAGCCGAGGCCCGCGCGGCGGCCGGCGAGCTTGAGGAGGATCATTCCCGTCGCGACCGGGGGCAGCACGAGCGGAAGGGCGACGAGCGATTCGACGAGCGTCTTGCCCGCCCAATTTCCGCGCGACAACAGCCATGCGATCGCGAGACCGAACGGCAGGGAAAGCACGAGGGAGAGACCGGCCATCCGGAGAGTGAAGGCGACGATCGACCACTCCTGCCCGGTCAAGGATTCCTGGGAATCAGCAGGAAGCCGTAGCGCCGGAAAATCTGCGCGGCGGCGGGCGAGCCGAGAAAGTCGAGGAATTTCTTCGCGGCCTCCCCGTGGCGGCTCTCCCGAATCACGGCCGCGGGGTAGGAGATTCGAGGTCCCTCCGCGGCGGGCACTTCAAACGCGATGCGCACCTTCTTCGAAATGCCCGCATCCGTGCGGTAGACGATCGCGGCGTCGGCGTTTCCCGCTTCGACCGCCGCGAGCGCGGCCCGCACGTTTTCCGTCGGGATCACTTTCGGCCGGACGCTCTCCCAGATTCCGATCTTCTGTAGGTATTCCCGCGCGTAGATCCCGGCGGGCACGGAGCCCGGCTCCGCCAGCGCGAGCGAGTGCACGTCGCCGGAGCCGAGATCTCGCGGCGCACGGATCGGAGGCGCCGAGTCTTTCGAGACGACGATGACGAGCGTGTTGGAGAGAAACGAAGTTCTCGTCCCGGGGACGAGGAGTCTGAGCTTCTCCAGACGGTCGAGGAGGGCCTCGTCCGCGGAGAAGAAAACGTCCACCGGCGCCGAGGCCTCGATCTGGCGCTCGAGAATGCTCGACGCGCCGAAGTTGAAATTCACGAGGTCCGGAGAACGCGTCTCGTAGATCTTTCCGATCTCGCCGAGCGCGTCGGTGAGGCTCGCGGCGGCGCTGACGATCAGGGTCTCGGCGCGGGCGGCGAAAGCGCAAAGAATCGCGGTCAACGAGAACAGGAACGCCCCGAAAAATCGCACTCGCACGACGGTGCGAGCAGAACACGATGCGATATCTTTCGTCAAGTATAACGGCTCAGGGGCGCAGCAGGACCTGCAGCCGTTTCCAGGCGGGAGTGCACGCCCGCAGGCTTGCCTTGTCCATCGATCGATAGAGCGCGAGCACGCGCTTTCCGAGCAGCGTCAGGCGGGCCCCGCCGCGCGTCTTCCCCCCTCGCGAGAGCTCCACGAGAGGCCCGCGGAAGCTCTCGTTCATCATCCGGACGAGTTTCCATGCCCGCATGTACGACATGCCGACCTCGTCCGCCGCGCTCGTGAGCTTCGAGGTTCGCCCGATGGCCTCCAGCAGATCGGCCTTTCCCGGCCCGAGGGCGATCTCGCCGCCGCGCAGGACCCGGAGGCGGGGATGCAGGCTCCCCTTCGTGCTGTCGGCCATGCGCGAATGTTATAAGTTCTGCCCTCACGCCATGAAATCGCGGCCGGTTCGGATCGTCAGGCGCAGGGTTCTTCTCGCGCGGCTCGGCGCGGCGGCGCCCGCGGTCTTCGGCGCGGCCCTGCTGCTGTTCGCGCTGTGGCCCTGGATCGCTTCGCGGCGCCCGCGGGGTCGCACGATCGTCTTCTACGGGTTCAGCATTCTGGGCGACGCGATGAACGACGGCATCTTCCCCGCTTTCCAGAAGTCGTGGCAGGAGAAAACCGGCGAGCGCGTGGACTTCATCGGCTCCTACGGGGGCTCGGGGACGGTGACGAACCAGATCGTGCTCGGAGCCCCCGCCGACGCGGCGGTCGTCGCGCTCGAGCCGGACGCGGAGAGACTCGCCGCCGCCGGCGCGACGCCCCCCGGGAGCTGGCGAGACCTTCCGTTCCAGGGCATCGTGAACCGGACCCCGTTCGTGATCCTCGTCCGCCCCGGGAATCCCCTGGGAATTCGCGATTTCGCGGATCTCGCCCGGCCCGGAATCCGCATCGTGCATCCCGATCCGCTGACATCCGGGGGAGCGAATTGGGCGATCCTCGCCGAATACGGCGCGGGCATGCGGAGGGAGCCCCGGCTTCCCTCGGCCGGCTTCGACCTCCTCCTGGGAATCTGGCGCAACGTCATCGCGCAGGCGTCTTCGGCACGCGCGGCGCGGACCCAGTTCGAGAACGGGTTCGGAGACGCGTTGATCACGTACGAGCAAGAGGCGATCTGGGACCGTTCCCGCGGAAAGCTCAAGTCGGAAGTCGTCTACCCGAGGTCGACCATTTTGAGCGAACATACGTTCGTCTTGATCCACCGCAACCTGACCGGCCAGCGCCGCGACCTCGCCGAGAGCTTCGCCCGTTTTCTGTGGTCCGAAAGCGCTCAAAGGATCTTCGTTCATTACGGGTTCCGGAGCGTCTTCGAACCGCTGAACGACAACCCCGGGTTCGGCAGGATCGAAGACCCGTTTCGGGTCGGAGATCTCGGCGGCTGGAGAAAGGCGAAAAAGGAAATCGTCGAGGGCGTCTGGCGGAACCGCGTGCTCAAGGAAATTCACCGATGAGAAATTCCGGCTCGCCCCTGCACCCGACCCGCGCCGCGCCGGTTTCGCTTCTCGTTCTCGTCCTTTTTCCGCTTCTTCTGATGCCGCTCGGCGCCGTGTTCGTCTTCGCGTTCCGAGGTGGCCCGGCCGCATTTCTCGCGGCGATCCGGTCGCCCGACGCTCTCTTCGCGCTGCGTTTCAGCGTCCTCATCGCCTTTGGAACGGCAGCGGTCAACGCCGTGCTCGGGACCTTCGCCGCGTACGTGCTCGGCAAGTTCAATTTTCCCGGGAGACGGCCGCTCGGCATCGTCGTCAACCTGCCGGTCGCGATTCCGACGGTCGTCGTGGGGACGTCGCTCCTGCTCCTGTGGGGGCCGATCGGCTGGCTCGGGAAGCTCCTGGGACCGTTCGGCGTGAGGCCGATGTTCGCGCCCGCCGGCATTCTTCTCGCCCACATCTTCGTGACGTTTCCGTACATGGTGGGAGCCGTCAAGCCCCTTCTGGACGAGCTGGAGGGCGGCTACGAGGAAGCCGCGTACACGATCGGCGCGAGCCCGTTCCAGACTTTCCGCCACGTCCTTCTGCCGGCGCTCAAAGGCGGACTGATGAGCGGAATTCTGCTGACCTTCGCGCACTCCCTCGGCGAGTTCGGCGCGACGGTCCTCGTTTCCGGAAACCTCCGGCTCCGCACGCAGACGGCTCCCCTCTACATTTTCGCGCAGTTCGAAGCCGGCAAGATCGCCGAGGCGAACGCGGTCGCCGCCGTGCTCGCCGCGCTCTCGTTCGTGATCTTCTTTTTCCTCCTGAGCTTCGGAAATCTCGGCCTGACCGTCGGGGAAAAGAAGAACTGATGTCGATCTCCCTCGACCGCCTTTCCAAACGGTTCGGGAATCTGCCGATCGTCGACCAGGTGTCCCTCGACATCGACGAAGGAGAGCTTTTCGTCCTGCTCGGCTCGTCCGGAAGCGGAAAGAGCACGATCCTGCGCCTGATCGCCGGGCTCTCGCGCAGCGACGGGGGAAGGATCCTCATTCACGGCCGCGATGTCGGCGGCCTTCCTCCCCAGAAGCGCGGAACGGGGTTCGTCTTCCAGAACTACGCGATCTTCCGCCACATGACCGTCGCCCGGAACGTGGAGTTCGGTCTCCGGATCCGCAGAGTCCCGGCCGCCGAGCGGGCGAAAAAGCGCGAAGAGCTGCTCGATCTCGTGGGGCTCGTCGGACTCGGCAACCGCTATCCCCACGAGCTCTCGGGCGGGCAGCTCCAGCGCGTCGCGCTCGCGCGGGCGCTCGCGTATTCGCCGGGAGTGCTGCTGCTCGACGAGCCTTTCGGCGCCCTCGACGCGAAGATCCGCGGCCAGCTGCGGCGTCATCTTCGCGAAATCCAGAAGCAGCTCTCGGTCACGACCCTTCTCGTCACGCACGACCAGGACGAGGCGTTCGAGCTCGGCGATCGGATCGGCGTTCTCGAGCGCGGCCATCTCCTCGAAGCGGGCCGTCCCGAGGACCTCTACGTCCGGCCGAAGAGCCTCTTCGTCGCGACGTTCCTCGGAGCAGGAACGGTGCTCGCCGGGCGCGCGGAAGGCAATCAGGCGAACCTCGGCGATTTCACGCTTCCGATCCCGCCCGACATCCCGCACGAAACCGGCTCGCGGGTGCGCGCGCTCTTCCGGCCGGAGAACGTGTCTCTCGCCTCCGACCCGGCGCGCGTCGAGGGAACTCTGATCGGGGAGGCCACGGTCTCGGAGGAGAGCTTCGCGGGGAGCTCCCGGAGAATTCGCCTCCGGCTCCCGCGCCGGCCCGCGGTGCGCCAGGTCGCGCCGCCGGTGCCGTTCGGCGAGGAAGGCCTGCTGCTCGACGCGCTCGTACCCGCGGATTTTCCCGAGCACGGCCCGTCCCTGTGGGTCGGGCTGCGCAGCTGGCAGATCCTCCAGCGGCCCTCGCCCCGGGTCCTGATCGTCGCGTCCGAATCAGACAGAGTCGAGTCTCTCGCCGCCGCGGCCGCGCTCTCCGCCTCCATCGGCGGAATCGCGACGGTCCTCGGGGTCGCCGAGGAACCGGAGACCGTCGACGGCCTGCGTGAATCCCTGAAGACCCGGTCGGAAACCGCGGGGCTCGAACGCGCGGAGGTGAAGGTCCGCACCGGAAGGTTCGCGGAGCAGATCATCGCCGAACAGGTCGAATCGCTCTACGACCTGCTCGTGATCGACCCCTTTCCGGAAGGGCGCAAGCATTCCGTGCGATCCCGGGCCGCGACCTCGCGACTCCTCGAGGCCTCGGGGACTCCCGTGCTCGTCCTGCGCGGACCCTGGCGGCCGCCCGCGCGGGTTCTCGCGTGCACGGCCGTCGGCGAGCCGGGGAAAACCGTCGTCCGCGTCGCGGGCTGGCTCGCGCGGGGTCTCGGCGCGCGGGTCACCCTGCTGCACGTCTCCCGCGAAGCCGGCGAGCCCGGCGAGTTCGTCCGGGCGCACCTCGCGCGCGGGGTCGCGGCGGTCCGCTCTTTCGAAGTGGAGGCGGAGGCCCGCGTCCGTAGCGCGCGCGTTCCGGCCGAGGGAATCCTCGCCGAGGCAAAGGATTGCGGCGCGGGGCTGATCGCGATCGGGGGCCACGGTCCCCGCGTACGCTCGATCTTCGGCCGCGACGACGTCACGATGCAGATCCTCGCGACCGCCCCGACGCCGGTCCTGGTCGTGCCCGAAAGCGCGTGGTAACGTTCGGGAAATGAGCTTCCCGATCAGCCGAAGAGATTTCCTGGGCGTCGCCGCCGGCGCCGCGGTCTTTCCGGCGGCCGCCGCGGCCGCGATCGCGGGGCGGCCTTCCCGGCGCCTCCTCCAGATGAACGGCTACGCGACTGACGCGGAGTCTCCGCTCGATCTCCTCGCCGACTATCGGACGCCGAACGAGATTTTCTTCGTGCGGCACCACTGGATTCCGAAGATGCCCGACCTCGCCGCGTGGAAGCTTCGCATCGAAGGCGACGTCTCGGCGCCTCTCGATCTCTCGCTGCAGGAGATCCGCCGGCTCCCCGCCGCGAACGCGACCTGCGTGCTCCAGTGCGCCGGCAACGGCCGCGCGCTCTACAAGCCGGTCGTCCCCGGCGTCCAGTGGAAGTACGGAGCGGTGGGAAACGCGCGCTGGACCGGCGCGAGGGTCCGGGACGTGCTGGAGAAAGCCGGATTGAAGGGCACCGCCCGATACCTCCACACCTTCGGGTCCGACGATCCCCCGGGGAAAGTTCCGCCCTTCCACCGAAGCGTCGAAATCGAGAAGGTCCTGCAGGACGGCATCCTTGCGTACGAAATGAACGGGGAGCCTCTTCCTCCGCTCCACGGCGCGCCGCTTCGCCTGATCGTGCCGGGATGGGCCGGCGACCACTGGATGAAGTGGCTCGTCCGCCTGAGCGCCGAGCCGCGGCCGCAGACCGGCTTCTACATGGACGTGGCCTACCGCTACCCGAAACAGCCCGGGGCGCCGGGTGTGGCGTTCAAACCGGACGAAATGGAGCCCGTGACCGAGCTCGCCGTCAAATCGAATTTCGTCGAAGCCCCGCGGCGCGCCCGAACCGGCCGGCCGGCCGTCCTTCGGGGGTTCGCGTTTTCCGGCGCTCCCGACGTCTCCCGGGTCGAGCTCTCCGACGACGACGGAAGGACCTGGGCGGCGGCCGAACTGTCTCCCGAGCACGATCCTTTCGCCTGGCGGCTCTGGTCGTATCGATGGACGCCGCGCGCGCGCGGAAAAGCGACGGTCTGGGTCCGCGCAACCGACAGCCGGGGCTCCGTTCAGCCCCGGGAAGCGGTCTGGAACCAGAGCGGATACCTGTACAACGGATGGCACTCGGCCGAGATCGAGGTGACGCCGTGAAGCGCGGGTCGGCCCTTTTCCTCGCGGCCGCGGCCGGACTGCTCCTCGTCGGAGCCTCCTCCGCGCCGAAGCCGCTCCGTTCCGGCGCTCCCTTGCCCGAATTCGGCGTACACCTCGCCGAGCTTCCGCCCGGCCAGGGAAAAGCGATCGCGGACCGCGCCTGCCTGCAGTGCCATTCGGCCGACATGCTCCGCCAGCAGCGGCTGACGGAGAAACAGTGGACCGCCGAGGTCACGAAGATGGCCGGATGGGGCGCCGACGTCAAAGACGAGGAAAAAGCCGAGCTGATCGGTTACCTGCTGAAGAATTTCGGAGCGGACGCCGGAGCGTTCCAGCCGGTCGAGACGCGCCCGTTCTCGAAGAGCGCGCCCGCGCACTAACCAAGGCACACGGGCGCGAGCACGCGGGTGGCCCGGGACGAGACCCCCTTTTGCCGCTCGCGGCGCGGAGTCGTAGCAAAGTCATCGAACCGCAGCGAGCGGAAAAGCGGGGCGAGTCCCGTGACAGGCCCCGCAGTGCTCACGCGCGGTTACTCGCTCAGCGCCGCTTCTTCTTGATCGTCAGCGTCGCCGTCTTCGTCACACCCGCGTAGGTCGCCGAGATCGTCGCCGTCCCGGAATTCACGATTTTCGACGAGACCGTGAACGTCGCCGACGCCGAGCCCGCCGGAATCGTCACGCTCGCGGGTACCGTCGCGTCGAGCGTGTTCGAGCTCGCGAGCTTGACCACCGCGCCCGCGCCGGCGGCTCTCCCGTTCAGGGCGACCGTCCCGGTCGACGCCCCGCCTGGAGCGACAGACGCCGGGTTGAGCGAAAGGGACGCGAGCGCGGCCGGCGTGACCGAGACGCTTGCCTGGCGGGAATCTCCGTTGTAGCCCGCGAGGACCGTTCCCGGCGCCGGCGAGGCGACCCCGGAGGTCGCGACGGAAAAGCTCGCCGCCGTCGCTCCCGCCGGCACGGTGACGCTCGCGGGCACGGAGACGGGGCCCGTCGAAGACAGCGTCACGAGAGCTCCTCCCGCGGGAGCCGCGGCATCGAGGCCGACCCTCCCCGTCGCCGTGTTGCCGCCGACGACCGTCGTGGGCGAGATCGAAAGCGAGCTCAGGCGGGCGGGCGTCGACGACGACGGGTTCCATCCGAGCTGGACGACCTCGAAATCGCCCGCCGTCAGGCCGGAGAAAGCGGGGTTCAGGATGTCGTTGTTCCAATTCACGTCGTAGGTGCCGGTCACGTACATGTCGGAGCCGTTGTCGGCGACGATCAGGCCGTAGCGCTTCATCGCTCGAAAGATCTTCTGCATTTCGGGCGTGAATCCGGAAATGTCCTTGCCCGCCTTCAAGCGGAGCCGGGCGCCCATCGGAAGCGCGCCGGACGTCGAGCCCGCGCGGTGAGACGCGGGATACACATAGCCATTCGTCGACCGCACGGTCACCCGGAAAGCATGCCCGATGTCCGCGAGGTTCGTTCCGTAGGCGTTGTAAACCTCGTCGTAACGGACGAGGCCCGGGACGATCGCGAGGCCCGCGGCGTCCGCCGAAGTCCATCCGTCGGGGCGGCGGCCGTTGGCGGTCATGTCGAAGAACGCCCCCGACCCGGCCTGCCACCCGCTCCCGTCGAACCACACGTTGTACAGCTCGTAGAGATACCGGTTGTCGCGGTCGAGAATCAGGAGATGACGATCCTCGCTGTCCCTCTGATCCACATTGCCCGGTGCGCCGCCCTCGACCCAGTGCGGCTGCGTGATCGCCTCCACCGGAATCGGATAGAACGGAAAGCTCGTGTTCGTCGAGTGGTCGACGCCGTCGCTCTCGTCGGAGTACTGGAACTCCACGGAAACTTTCGGCTGCGTCCCGTCGACGACGACATACGGCATGCCATAGACGTCGGTGCTGCCCGGGGAGACGTCCCCCCCGAAGTCGGGATGGAGGTGGCGGGTGCCTCCGTTGTTGATGAAGGCGATGAACGCCGCGGAGGCCGGATCCACCGGAGCGCCGCTGACGTCGAGATTCCACCAGTTCGTCGGCGGAAAGAGCGGCAACGGCTGAGGAACGGGACCGCCCTCGACCGGCCCGATCCCGGCGGCCCGCGCCTCGCGGGAAGAGAGGCTCGCGAAGCCGAGCACGATCAGGAAAGAGAGAACGAAGATTCCCGCGCGACGGGCTCTGTCCATGGGCGCCTCCTCATGAGGGCGGCGCCTTTCGAAGTTCCGCTGCGTTGCTGCTGCGCGGCAACCCAACCGCTCTTCGACGTCTCGCGCCGCCGGTCAGGAGGATCATACTCCTCCCGCCGGGTGTCGCGGAAAAGAACGCTAGCCGTTGACCTCCACGCGATCGCCCCCGAGCCGCCCGGCGTTTTCCGCCGCGGCCTCCGCGAGGGCGATCAGCGCCTCCGCGCTGTCGTCGCCCGGTCCGCCGCTCAGGGCGACCCCGAGACTCATCGTCGCCGGGATCGCCCCGGAGGCGAGATCGACGGGCCGCTCTCCGACGGCCGTCCGAATCCTCGCGGAGGTGAAGACCGCTCCTTCGCGCCCCGTCGAGGGGAGGACCGCGACGAACTGCTCTTCGCCCCCCCGGCCGATCGCGTCGGAATGACGCACGCAGGAGCGCACGCGCTGCGCGATCTCCGCGAGAAAGGCCTCGCGTTCTCCGGGTTCCTTCGGCTGCCGCTCGGAAAAGCGGTCGATCTTCGCGAAGAGAACGGCCACGAAGTTCTGCTCGCGGCGAGCCTGGGAGAGCTCCCGATCGAGGATCTCGACGATTCCCCGCCGCGTCCAGAGGCCCGTCAGCGGGTCCACGAGATGGCGAGCGCCGGCCGTCAGGATCTCCAGCTGCGCGCGTGTGAGACGCGAGACCTGGAGCTCGTCCTGCACGAAGCTCGCAAGATCGCGCAGCGCCTGAAGGTCGCCGGGCGCCATTTCCCGCGGAGAAACGTCGGCGATCGCGAGCGCCCCCAGCCGGTGCCCGTCGGGAGACTTCAGCGGATGGGCGGCGTAGAAACGGATGTACGGCGGACCGCCGACCCAGGGATGATCGAAAAATCTCTCGTCCTCGCGGGCGTCGGTGACCACGAGCGTCTCGTCGGAAAGAATGGCGTGTGCGCAAAAGGAGAGATCCCGCGGCGTTTCCGCGGCCGTGATTCCCTGCCGCGACTTGAACCACTGCCGCTCCTGATCGACGAGAGAGACCATCGAGATCGGTACGCCGAACACCCGCTTCGCGACCCGCGTGACGCGATCGAACCGTTCTTCGGCCGGCGTGTCGAGGATTCGGAGAGACCGCACGGCGACGAGCCTCGCCTCCTCGTCCTGGGGAAGTGGAGCTTTCTTCACGACTTTCCGTCATTCTAGCAGATCGTCGCCGATGAGCTACGATTCGACCATGGTCGCCGAGCGCCCGCATGCCGGCGCGAATCCCGACTCTCCGTTGCGCGGGGCGCGCGCGGCCCTGCTGCTCCTGACGGCCGTCAATCTTCTGAACTATCTCGACCGCTACGTCGTGTCGGCGCTCGTCGAGAGCCTTCGACACTCCGAGCTTCATCTGTCCGACCCGCAGCTCGGCCTCCTCATGAGCTCCTTCCTCGTCTTCTACCTCGCCGCGTCGCCGATCTTCGGCGTCTGGGGGGACCGCGGATCCCGTCCGAGGCTCATCGCCGCCGGCGTCGCGCTCTGGAGCGGCGCCACCTCCCTGGCGGGGTTCGCGCAAAGCTTCCGCCACCTCCTTTTCGCGCGGTCGGCCGTGGGCATTGGAGAAGCTTCGTACGGAACGATCGCGCCGGCGCTTCTCTCCGACGCCTTCCCGGAGAACCGCCGGGGCCTCGTGATGTCGGTCTTCTACTCGGCGCTCCCGGTCGGGGCGGCGGCCGGCTACATCGCGGGCGGCCTGATCGACCGCCGGTTCGGCTGGAGGGCGGCGTTTCTGCTGGTGGGTTGTCCGGGGTTGATCCTTTCGTACCTCGTCTCGCGTCTCCCCGACTTCCCGCGCGCGGCCGCGACGGGAACGCCGGGCGCCCTTTCTTCGTTCGCGGGCCTGATCCGCAATCGCCCGTACCGGCTCACCGTGCTGGGATACGCCGCGTACACGTTCGCGCTCGGAGCTCTCGCGTTCTGGACTCCGGCCTTTCTCGAGCGGGCGCGGGGGATGACGCGGGCGCAGGCGACGGTGCAGTTCGGGGTGATCGTCGTCGCGACGGGGTTCGCGGGCACCTTCGCGGGAGGCTGGCTCGCCGACTCGCTCCGCCGGAGAACCGCCCGGTCCGACCTGTGGGTCGCCGGCATCGCGACCCTCTCGGCGGTGCCGGTCGTCTGGGTCGCGTTCTCGACACAGAACCGGACCGTCTCCCTCGCCGCGATCACTCTTGCGGAGGTCCTCCTGTTTCTTCCCACCGGGCCCGCGAACGCCGCGATTCTCGGCGCGGCTCCGCCCGATCGGCGGGCGACGGCGATGGCCCTTTCGATTTTCGCGATCCATCTCCTCGGCGACGTTCCATCCCCCGTGCTGCTCGGCCTCCTGTCCCAGGCGACCTCCCTGCAGACCGCGTTTCGCTGGCTGCCGGCGCCGATCCTCCTGGCCGGCGTCACGTGGTGCTACGCGGCCTCCCGCGGGGGCGGTTCCGCCCCGACTCACTAGAAAAACGCCGGTATCCCGATTAAGATGGGCCCATCAAAGGAATCCCGATGAACCCTGGGAAATTTGCCCGCCTCTCCGCCCTCGCGGCGGTCCTGGCGTTGCCCGCGATCGCGCATGCGGGGCGGGAAGCGCGGCTGACCATCGCCCTCGTCGGCGAAAACGGCGCTCCCGTCGGGGACGCCTCCGTGCTCGTCACGACGCCGAACCTCGGGAGCTATCGAAAGTCCCTGAAGACCGACGCGAGCGGGCACGTCAACCTGGTTCTCATCGACGCGGACTGGCGCTATGTCGTGCGCGGCGACAAGTCGGGGTTCGTGCCGAGCCAGACGGAAGTCCAGGTGCCGCCGGGCGGCGCTCGAACCGTTTCGCTCACGCTTCACCCGCCGGTGGACGCTTCGGCCGAGAGCGCGAGCCCCGATGACCCGGAAGCGCTGTTCAATTCCGGGATGAAGCTCTACAACGCGGGCGATTTCCGGGCCGCCGGCGCGGCGTTCGCCCGAGCGACCCAGGTCAAACGCGACGCGGCGAAGAACTATTACTGGCTCGCGATGTGCGAGATGAAAATGAAACGCTATGCCGAGAGCAAAGCGACGCTCCAGCGCTACCTCCAGATGGCCCCCGACGGCGACCTCGCGAAGTCGGCCCGCGAAATGCTCGCCTCCCTCCCGAAGTAGAGAAACGCTAAGATAGGCGGTTCCAATGGAGGGACTCCGAATGCGGTATGCCCCGGTGCGCGAACAATTCGACCCGATTCTCCCCCACGTCGAAAAGCCGGGGCGGTATCTGGGTCTCGAGCGCAACGTGATTCGCAAGGATCTCGCGGCCGCGTCTGTCGACGCTCGCGCTCGCGTTTCCCGACACCTACGAGATCGGCATGTCGCACACGGGCTTGAAAATCCTGTACGAGATCGTCAACCGCCGTCCGGAGTGGGCCTGCGAGCGGGCCTACGCGCCGTGGGTGGATTTCGAGGCGCGGATGCGCGAGAAGGGAATTCCCCTCTTCACCGTCGAGTCGTTTTCGCCGGTCACCGACTTCGACGCGGTGGGATTTTCGCTGCAGGCGGAGGTCAATTACTCCAACGTTCTGAACATGCTCGACCTGGCGGGCATCCCGGTGCTCCAGAGCGAGCGCCGCGAAACCGATCCGATCGTCCTCGGCGGCGGCCCGTGCACCGCGAACCCCGAGCCGCTCGCGATGTTCTTCGACGCGTTCCTGATCGGCGACGCGGAAGAGGCGTTGCCGATTTTCCTGGAAGAGCTGACCCGGTGGAAACTCGGGCCGCGCTCCACGCAGGCAGGTCTTCGAGATCCCGAGGGAAAGCGAACTGCGGCCGAGGGTCGAGAAGACTCTGCCGAGCGGAGCGCGGCAGCCGGGCTCTCCCGATCAGACTTTCTCTGGAAACTCTCGCAGATCCCCGGCTTCTACGTCCCCTCCCTGTACGACGTCGACTACAACGACGACGGCACGATCGCGCGAATCGCCCCGAACCGCCCGGGCGTCCCGGAAAAGGCGAAGCGGGTCTGGGTCGAGAAGCTCTCGGCCGAGGCGTACCCCGAAAAGCCGATCGTGCCTTCCGTCGACATCGTCCAGGACCGCCTCGGGCTCGAGATCATGCGCGGCTGCACGCAGGGGTGCCGGTTCTGCCAGGCGGGCTACTGGTACCGTCCCGTTCGCGAGCTCGATCCCGACGCCGTCGCATCGATGACGAAGAGGTTCATCGACGAGACGGGCTGGTCGGAAGTCGGGCTTCTTTCGCTTTCGACCGCGGATTATTCGCAGATCGAGCCGCTCGTCTCCTGCCTCGCTCCGCAGCTCTCGGAGCAGCGCGTGTCGATCTCGCTCCCGTCCCTTCGCGCGGAGGCGTTCTCCGTCGGCCTCGCCGAAGCGGTGTCGGAGGTCCGCAAGTCGGGCTTCACGTTCGCGCCGGAAACCGGCTCCGACCGCCTCCGCCGGGTCATCAACAAGACGTTCACGAACGCCGACATGGTGCAGGCGGCCGACGCCGCGTTTTCCCGCGGGTGGGACCTGATCAAGGTCTACACGATGATCGGCCTCCCGACCGAAACGGAATCCGACCTCGACGAGCTCGTGACGCTCGTGCGCGAACATTCTCGCGCAGGGCCGGAAGCACGGCCGCAAGGGAGTGAACGTGTCGGTCGGATCGTTCGTCCCGAAGTCGTGGACGCCCTTCCAGTGGTCCGAGTTCGACGGCGTCGAAAAGCTGCGCGAGAAGATCCGCTATCTCCAGGCGAAGTTCCGGAACGTCCGCGGCGCGAAGATGAAGAACCACTCCGCCGAGGAAGCGGAAATCGAGTGCGCGCTCTCGCGCGGCGACCGCCGGATGGGAACGGTCCTGCTCGAGGCCTGGAAACGCGGCGCCAAGTTCGACGGATGGAGCGAGCATTTCCGGTACGCCACGTGGCACGAGGCGTTTTCCGCGTGCGGAATCTCGCCGCGCCAGTACCTGCGCGCCTACTCGCAGGACGAGATCCTTCCCTGGGACGTGCTCGATGCCGCGCTCACGAAGAAATTCCTGAAGATCGAATGGATCAAGGCCGTGCACGAGCGCGAGACCGACGACTGCAAGTGGGGGCATTGCTACGCGTGCGGAGTTCCGGGCAACGGCGAGGACACGGTGCTCGCCTCGCCGATGCTGAGCACGCTGCCGGTCTCCGGCGCCGCGCCGGGCCTCCTGCCTTCGCTTCCCGCGGCGCCGTTGCCGGCCGCCCCGTCGCCCGCGGCCTACGTCGAGAAAGCGAAGGGCGCGGCTTACCGCCAGAAGGCGATGCCGGACGTTCCCCGGGCCGCGAAAGTCCGTCCCGGTTTCCCGACCGGTTCGCCGGCGCCCCGGCGCAAACAGCGAATCACGTTCACGAAGCTCGGCGACGCGCGCTTCCTGTCCCACCGGAACACGATGGACGCGTTCGAGCGCGGCATCCGCGCGTCGGGACTGCCCGCGAGCTACTCGGAGGGATTCAATCCCCGCATGCGCCTTTCGATGGGTCCGGCGCTCGCGCTCGGCCTCGAGTCGCGCCAGGAAGTGTTCGACCTCGAGTCCGCCTCCGAGCTTCCGCAGGACGCCGCGGGCCGGATCAACGCCCGGCTCCCGGACGGTCTTCGCGTGACCCGCGTCGAGGAGCTCTCTCCGGGCGCCCCGCCGCTCTCGAAGGCGATCCGCTCCGCCGAGTACTCGGTCCGCCTCGACTCCGGTCTCGCCGACCGGGCGCGCCGGCTCGTCGAAGGTCCGCGGCCCGCGATCCCGGCGCTGACCGCGCTCCGGCTCGACGAAACCGGAGAACACCTGCGCTTCGCGGTCAACCTCGACCCGGCGGCGGGCGAGACCGCCTCGGCCAAGCAGATCGTCGGATCGCTCTTCGATTTTCCGCCCGAGGAGATCGTCTCGCTGTCGATCACGCGCGAGGCGATGGTTCTCGGCTGACGGCGGCCGAATGCCCTACCGAGTCACCGTCGAGGCCCGGTTCGAGGCAGCGCACGCGCTCCTCCACTACCGGGGCCAGCCGGAGCCGCTGCACGGCCACTCCTACCGCGTGGAAGTCGTGATCGAGGCTTCGCGCCTCGACGCGGACGACCTCGCCGCCGACTTCGTCGCCGCGAAACAGCTCGTCCGCGAAATCGCGGCGGAGCTCGACTACCGCAATCTCAACGATCACCCGGAGTTCGCGGGAAAGAACACGTCGGCCGAGAACCTCGCCCGGCACTTCGCCGACCGGGTGGAGCGCTCGGCGAAGCTCTCGCCTGCACGCGTCGCCGAGGTCACCGTTTGGGAAGGCCCGGAGAACCGGGCGACCTACCGGCCCTGATTTCGAGCGCCATGTACCGGACCCCGGGGACGGGATTGAACGCGTAGGGCGGAGTGTCCCGGAATCCGAGGCGTCCGTAGAGCGCCTGCGCCTCGCCCATGCTCGGGAGCGTGTCGAGGACGATCCGGCTGTAACCGGCCGAAGCGGCCTCGGAAAGGATGAGCCGGACGAGGCGGCCTCCGAACCCGCGGCCCCGGAATTCGGGCCGCACGAAGAGGCGCTTCATCTCGCCGGTGCGCTCGTCGACCGGGCGCAGGCCGACGGTGCCCGCGAACCCGCCGTCGGCCAGCGCGAGGAACAGGCGTCCGCGGGGCGGAGCGTAATCGCCGGGAAGCGACGCGAGCTCCTTTTCGAACGACTGGAAACAGAGATCGACGCCGATCGAACGCTGATACTCGAGAAAGAGCTCCCGGGTCCGGTCGAGCAGGGCCGGGGTATCGGGGTAAATCGTCTCGAGTGCCGACTCTTCGCTCATGGTGAAAGCACCATTCTAGCGAAGGAAAAATCAGTCCACTTCAGTCCGCGAGCGCACCCCGGCGACCATACGGCCGAACCTTGAAGCCCCACCGGGGGACCGAGCGCCGGTAGGCGGCGTACTCGGGGGAAAAGCGCGAAGCGAGCGCGCGCTCTTCGTAGAGCACGACGAAGAGGTGGAACGCGACGAACACGCCGACCGCGTATTCGAGAAGGACGGCGCTCCGAAAGAGCCAGGCCTCCCCGAGAATCGCCGCGAGGACGCCGTTGTACATCGGGTTGCGCGTGTGGCGATAGAGCCCGGCGACGACGAGCCGCTTCGGGGGATCGACGGGAGCGAGCGTGCCCTGTCCCGTCGAGAAAAAATCCCACACGCAGCGAAGCACCACGGCGACTCCCGCGAGGAGCAGGAGAGCGCCGCCCGCCGACGAGGCGGAGAGTCGGGGCCGGATGAGGCCGTTGGAAGTGCGAAGGATGAGGAACGCAAAGTAGCCGCCGACGGTGCCCGGCAGGAGAAGGACGAAGGCGGCCGCGCGAAGGGCCAGCGCGAACGGGAACGCCGCGGAGGAATCTCGCATCGGGCGCCGATTCATCGCGGCGGGCGACCCGGGCCCTTCGGATTCCAGCGCGGAGGAGACCCACTGGCGGACCGCCGGCTGCAGCTCCGCGTAGGCCTCCCAGGCGGCGCGGGCCCATTCCTCGACCGCGCGATGGTGCTCCTCGGCCGACGACGCTCGGGCGACGTCGCCGATCGTCATCGCGCCGCGGGCGGCGGGAAAAGGCGGCCGGACGAGCTGCGGGTGGCTCTCCACCCAGCGCCGGATCGGCTCGCTCGGAGCCGCAAGGCTTCCCCCGTATTCGAGCGACCAGCAGAGGTGCCCGAGGTGCGCCGCGAGCGACTTGAACGACGCGCAGTACTGCTCGGGGTGCTGCACGCAGTAGACGTCGACGAACAGGCGGTGGACCCCGAAGTAGGCGGCGTCGCTGAAGTGCCGCGCCAGCAGCTCGTCCCGGATCGCCTGGCAGCCCGCAGTCGCGCCCGAGACCTCGAGGCCGCAGCCGCCGCAGCGATCCGCGGGCCGTTGCAATGAGCTCACGAGCGCAGTTTATCTCGCGGCAGCCGATCGAGCGGCGCGCGTGTCCCGCGCGAAAGAAATCCCGGCCGCGATCATCCACACGGGAAGCGCGTAAGCCGCGACTCTCTCCATCCCTCCAACGCCGACTCCCAAGTAGTGTCCGGAGACGAAGAGCCCCATCGCGAGCAGACCCGCGACGCCGAGGAGAACGGCAGAGTTCGCGAGCCCCGGGCGCCGGCCGTCACGGGCCAGCGCGCGGCCTAGCGGAATCATCCCGAGGTTGCCGAGAATGAGGATCGCCGCCGCGCCGAGCGCGTGGTATTTGAAATACACGTTTTCCGGGAACGCGCCGACGGCGATGTTGCCGAGGCCCCCGACGACGAGACACCCGGCCCCTGCGGACCGGGCGAATCCCGGAGGAAACGCGCGGAAGAGGAGCAGCACGCCGACGGCAATGAGGAGCCCCTGCACCGCGAAGGACGCGTTCATCGCGGCGTGCCAGGGCGAGCACACGTATTTGGACGACCCGGCCGGGTAGGGCCCGCACGCCGTGTTCCCGAGGTCGCTGATGTAATTCCGGATCAGGCTGAATGGGCGCGTCCACGCCGATTGAGCGACCGCCTGCATCACGAAGAATTGAACGGCGCAGATCCACACGACGGCCCCGAGCCGGACCGCTCGTCCCGCTTTCGCTTCCGGATCTCGAGTCACGCCGGAGCCGACCAGGAAAAGACCTCCTCTGTCGGCGGCCCCAGCGGCTGCGTGTCGGGGTCGATGCCCGTGAACTGAAGGACCTGGTCCTTGAACCAGCGATGGAATGTCTCCTGGGCAGCCGCGTACTGGGGGGCTCGCTGCGCGGGCGCGTCCACGTCCGTCACCCCGATCACCCACGTGCCGTGCTCGTGCTTCTGCACGTGCCACGACTCGTGCCGCACGCCGAGTCCGGCGTAGAACACGGTGGCCTCGGCTGCGCGCTCTTTCGCGAGCGCGGCGGCAAACGCCCGCAGCCCCGCTTCCTTTCCGGGAAGCACCGGGAAAGCTCGAACGACGAGTGCCATGGATCCTCCCTTTTCTCCTGCGCTCCCGCGAGCGGCGTTCAACGCGTCTTTTGCGCCCTGAACCGCCAGAACGTACGAACGGCCGAGGACAACCCCGAGAACCCCGCTGATCACGGCGCTGACTTTACGCGGCGGATTGCCGAAGTATCCAAGGAACGCCGACGCGACGAAATTACCGGCCAGGAAAAACTGGAACGCCCAGGAAAGCGTTGGATGACGACGGAAATACGGGTCGACGCCAGCGAGAAGGAAGGCGACCGCGATGCAGACCGCGGGCACGCCGAGAACGAGCAGCCCGAACGTCAGGTCAGACATGGAGTTTCTCGGGGCGGGTTCGCTGCAGCGAGACGCTACGGGCGCGAGACCAGAGGGAACCGCGCGGGGTCCTCGATGGATTCGAGCGAGAGATCGATGTCGAGCGAAGGCCAATACAGGTGGGCGAGGCTGGGGCGCTGAACATCCAGAATCTGCGCAACCGGAGCCTCCCGGAACCAGGGAAACTCCGAGAAAGGAACAAAGACCTTCCGGTCTCCCAGGAAAATCCAGAAACCGTTCTCGGAGATGTTCTCAACGGTCGCCCGGAAAGTGTCGGTGCCAAGCTTGTCGGATTTCGTGCTCATGGCGTTTGATCAGCTCCTGAATTCTACCAAGCTCTCGCTCGGGCACGCCGAAGCATTGGCTCGGCGAGCGAGGAAAGACAGCCGCGAGGCGGCCCCTCCCGGAAGATTGTGGGACTCACGTCGTCCGGGCCCCGAACGAGCCGGCATCAGCGGCAAAGCCAGCACGCCGACGCCCGATGCAAGCCGACTTTTGGCCGGGGTCACATTTCGAGCGAGTCCTCGTCAATCGGTACGTGACGTCAAAGATGACATTTCTCGCCGTCTGGGCACATCGCCTCGAGTACCTCCCAATTCAAGCAGCAGGTAGACCGACGCGGCCCGTCGCTGAGACAGGGTCACGGCCAGCACAGTCTCGCCCTCGTGAGAACGTACTCGAGCAACACGTGCGGCGTCTGAAAGACCAGCCGCCCGGGCAGTAATCTTCCAATCGGCCGAACAAAGCCGAACCTAAAATGTCTTGCGCTTGGTGAACCCGGAACGGTCATCGTTGTATTGCAAGAGCGTCATGTTGCCGTCGGAACGGAGATCAAGCTTCAGTCGAACCGCCCCCTTGGCCTTGTGATGACCGTTTACGGTACACGCGCCAGCCTGCCGCGCACTCAGTGTTCCGACCCATTCGCCCGAAAGGCTTTCAAGACCTTGGCCTTTCAGGTCTGGTGGTGGAGAGAGCGGCGGCGCAGTTGTACAACCCACGAACAAGCCCACGCTCACCAGCAGGGTTCGTGCACACCCCTGTATCGGGAACCTGGTTGAGCGGCCCGACGACCCGAGTTGCCGCCCTCGCACGAAGCTTCGGCGCGGGGAACCAGCGGCAAAGCCGTGGGGCGCGCGCTTGCCACGCGACAGCTCGCCGCGCGAGCGAAGGCCGATCCGCTGCAAGCCGATGTTAGCCCGCGACCCTAGCACGCGATATACCTCGTGCCGTTTCCGAGCTTTCCACTCCCGACGATAGTGACAAGGTCTTTCATGCTTAACTTCACGTCGCGGATTGGGGGTCTCTCATCGCTCACATAATACGAATGGAAGATGACGCCGTCGCGAGCCTTCTCAGCCAAGAACTTGAGCGTGGCAGTTATCTTTGGAAGTGCTTCGGGTTCAATAGAAAGCGATGGCCCCGAGTTCTCGGAGTCTTTCGCCAGGAAGCGGCAAGAGCATTCGTCAGGCCCGGCGGTAATTCGGAAGCGACAGGCCTCGGTCTTCTTGGGAACGCGCTCTGCCCACAACGTTAGCAACGAGCGCCGAGCCGCCTCCTTCGTCATGTCGCCCGCCTTCTTCGGGTTCACACCGGGAAGTTCGACTTCGATCATCAAACACATGGCTGACCCTCGCGGACTAACATGTATTCGGCATCCCAACGAGCTTCGTCAAACGCGACCAAAAACGCCATCCCGGCACCTCCGCGCACGCTCATTCTACGGCTAACCCCTTCTCCTGCTTGGGATCGCGGACCTCGCCGCGGTCCATTCGCTCTTCCTATCGCGGAGGATGGGGAAAAGGGGACATCAGGAAGATTGCTCGATTGCGGGATTGCGCGAATGCTCGACTCTGGGAGCTCGCAACCGCCCGAGCGAGGGACCGGGAGCGGCGCGGGGCTGATGCGCTCCGCGCAGGCTGGTCGCAGAGATCCCGAGGGAAAGCGAACTGCGGCCGAGGGTCGAATGAGGACTCGCCGAGCGGGGCGCTGGGCGATCCCGCTCACGCGGGACTGAACCGGCGTTCGCGGCTACTTCACCAGCGCGGTGAGGACCGGAAGCATGGCCTTCGCGGCCATCGAGGGCGCGTGGGCGGGAGGCGTCATCGCGACGAGCGGCACCGGGGACGCCGGCTCGAGCGTCGGCAGCGGAACGTTCTTTCCGCGCGCGTACACCTTGTGGCGGCCCTTCGTCTTGTACCACTCCGCGGTCGTCGCGGATCGGAAGATCTCTTCGACGATCTTTCGCCAGCCCGACTCCCGTGTTGTAGGCGCAGAACGAGATCTCCCCCATCTGCGTCGCGTACGGGATGATGCACATCTCCGTGCGGCGGAAGTCGTAGTTGAAGAGGTCCTGGAACCACATGCCGCCGATGAAGAGCACGCGCCACGAGTAGCGCTTCTTCTTCGCGATGCCGAGCTTGCCGCCCGTGTGGCCGTCCATGATCTTGATGAGCGAGAGCGCGCCGAGCCCCTTCGGGAGGTTCTGCGGGCCGGAGATTGCGGAGCACGGAGAGCGCGACGTGGATCGCCGTGACCGCCTTCGAGCGCGCGCTGTCGGTGATCGTCTGGAAATCCTTCAGCAGCTGGTCGACGTTGATGAGCGAAGGCACCGGAACGGCCTTCTTCGTCCCCTCGTCGACGAGCAGCATCGTCCCGATGCCGCAGTTCGGGTGGCAGCCGCACTTCATGGAGCCCCACTCCGACTCCAGGCCGGAGAGCTGGTCCTTCAGGTCCGAGAACGGACCCGATGCCGACAGCGGGAACCAGTCGCGCATCACTTCGCCGATCCCGGCCTGGTCTTTCACGTCGTGGGCGAGGTGCGAAAGCGTGTAGCGCTGCTTCTTCAGCGTCTCCGCGTCGATGTCCTCGTCGCGTCCCGTGAACGACACCGGCTGGAACGACAGGGCGTTGATCTTGTCGATGTTCTCGATCGCGAAGTTCAGGATCGCGCCGACCTGGTCGTTGTTGACCGAATTGATGATCGTCGTCACGAGCGTGACGTCGACGCCGAATTTCTTGAGGTTCTCGATCGCCGCCAGCTTCACGTCGAACAGGTTGCCGACCTGGCGGTGCTCGTTGTGATCGTTGCCGACGCCGTCGAACTGCAGGTACGCGAAGCGCAGGCCGGCTTCGGAGGCCTCGCGCGCGAATTCTTCGTCCTGCGCGAAGCGGATTCCGTTCGTCGCGCACTGGACCGAGAAGTACCCGATCTGGCGCGCGTACTTGATCGCCGGAAGGAAGTGCGGCGACAGCGTCGGCTCGCCCCCGGAGAACTGCACGGAAAGCTGGCGCTTCGGCTTGATCGCGGCCGCGTTGTCGAGCAGCTCCTTGACGTCTTCCCATTCGAGCTCGTGGACGAAGCCGACCTGGTTCGCGTCCATGAAGCACGGGTTGCACATCATGTTGCAGCGGTTCGTGAGGTCGATCGTGAGAACGGCGCCGCGCCCGTACTTGATCGACGAGGAGCCGTGCTCGTGGAGGCCGTCTTTCGGAATACGGTAGTCGCGTCCGGGGTAGAGCGATTCCAGCCTCGCGAAGAACGCCGGGTCCGTCGACATCACGTCCTCGAAATGGCCGTGCGTCGGGCAGTCCTTCTCCATGACGATCGAGCCGTCCTTCTCGACGATGCTCGCCTTGATCTCGCCCGCCTTGCTGTTCACGAGGACCGACCAGTCCGCTTCGCCCGAGAGGATCTGTTCCCGGACCTCCTTGACGCAACCGGGGCAGAGCGAATCGGTCTCGCGCGGGAATCCGAGCGTCGGCTTGCTCCGTTCGCGCGACTTGATGAGGGGAGCCGGGGCCCACTTCGGCTGGAACGAGCCTTCGGCGTATCGGCGATCGATCGCACGGCCGACGGTCCACATGCCTTCCGCGGCGGCTCGGACGGCCGAATAAAAAAGCTTTCTCATTTCGCGATTACCCCTCGAAGACTCTTTTTTGCCTCAACTTGGCGCATCTTATCAAGACTCTTTTGGGAGTGCAAAGTCGAACCTCCCGGGCCGAAACGGCTCGATCGAAACCGGCGACTCGCGCCCGCGAACGAGCGCCGAAAGGATACGGGCAGTCACCGGTGCAAGCAGGATGCCGTTGCGAAAGTGGCCCTCCGCCACGAAGAGCCCGCCGACGGAAGTCCGGCCCAGAACGGGCAGGCCGTCCGGGGTCGCGGGGCGAAGGCCCGCCCAGACGCCGGAAATCTCCGCGGAAGAGAGACCCGGCAGAAGCCGGAGGCCCCGATCGAGCAGCAGCGCCACGCCCCGCGCCGTGACGCGCTTCTCGAAGCCCGCCTCTTCCTGCGTCGAGCCGAGCAGCAACCCGCCCGCCCGCGGGACCGCGTAGAAGTCGTTCCAGGAAACGGGAAACGGAAACGCCGGGTCCGGCGGGACGAGCTCGACGATCTGCCCGCGGACCGGGCGCACCGGAGCGGGGCCGGCCAGCCCGGGTACGAGGGCCGCCCAGGAGCCCGCCGCGTTGATGACGGCCGGCGCGCCGATCGTTCCCGCCGCCGTTACGACGCCGGTGCACCGGTTGCCGGAGATCGCGGCGGACACGACGCTCTCGCCGAGCCGGAAGCGGGCGCCGCGCAACTGCGCGGATTTGTAGAGGGCGCGGACGAGGAGGCGGCAGTCGACGGAGCCTTCGTCGGGAAATTCGACTCCCGCGCGAAACGCGGGACCGAGAGATCCGTTCGTCATTTTCGAGAGCTGTGCGGTGTCGAGTTTTTGGACCCGCCACCCCTCGGCGTTCTGCCAGGCGTAGAGGTCGGAGATTTCCTTCTCTTCGATCTCGCCGGCGGCGACCCGGATCGCGCCGCCGAGGCGCAGGCCGACGTCGATCGAGGTCTCCTCGGCCAGCTCGCGCGCGAGGTCGGGATACAGCGCGAGGCTCGAACGCGCGAGCTCGACGAACGGGCCCGGGGCCGATGCGTGCGACTGCGGCGTCAGGAGCCCCGCCGCCGCTCCCGAGGCCTCCGCCCCGGGCCGGCCGCGCTCGACGACGACGACCGAGGCGCCAGAGGCGGCGACCTCGCGCGCGATGGCGCACCCGATCACGCCCGCGCCGACGATGACGACGTCCGCGTTGTCCGCTCTCACGAAGGCCGATCGTACCGCGTGATATTCTGCGAATTCCAAAGGAGGTGCCCGTGAACCTCAAGATCCTTGCCGTCTCCTCGTTCGCCCTCGCCTGCGTCCTCGCGGCCGAAGCGGCGCCGAAGGGAAAGAAAGTGAGCAAGACGATGGACCCCGCGCACACGCAGGCGACGCTGCAGACCGACCTCGGCGACATCACGATCCGCTTCTTTCCGGACAAGGCCCCCCACCACGTGCAGAACTTCCTGGAGCTCGCGTCCCAGGGCGTCTACAACGGCGTCCTGTTTCACCGCGTGATTCCCGGATTCATGATCCAGACGGGCGACCCCCTGACGAAGGACCCGAAGACCGACCGAAACCTGATGGGCACGGGGAGCTACACCGCCCCGCCCGGCGCGAAGAAGGAGGACGGGTTCGTCTACAACTCGCTGATGGCGGGAGAGCACAAGGGAACCGTCCGCAACGTGAAGGCGGAATTCAACGACGTCTCGCACAAGCGCGGCATCGTCTCGATGGCCCGCGCGACCGATCCGAACTCGGCTTCGTCGCAGTTTTTCATCGTCGTGAAGGATTCCACCTTCCTCGACAAGCAGTACACGGCGTTCGGCGAGGTGACGGCCGGCATGGACGTCGCCGACAAGATCGTCTCCGTCCCCCGCGACCCGCGGGACAACCCGAACTCTCCCGTGCGGATCAAGAAGGTCGTCCTCTCGCACACCTCCTGAGCGCCGGAATGGATTCCCCCGAGGCGGCCCGGCTCCGAACACTCGCTTCGGAGGCGGGCCTTTCCGTCTCGCGGATGGAATCCCTCGCGGGCGACGTCGGATCGCGCCGATACTCCCGGATCTTCTCCGAAAACGGCGCGACCGCGATCGGCGTCGTCTACCCGGAGGACACTCGCGAATCGCTGGCCCGCTGGAACCGCGTTGCCCGGGCGTTGTCGGGCCGGGTCCGCGTCCCCCGGGTCCTCGCGGAACGGGAGGACGGAATCCAGATCCTCGAGGACTTCGGCGTCTGGCCCCTCTCGAGGATCTGGAACGAGACCCCGCAGAAACGAGGCGACTGGCTGAGGCTCGCCGCGGAATGCGCCGCTGCCGTCGCGACGACCGACGACCCCCTCGCGAACCCGCCTTTCACGGCGGAGTTCTTTCGGGGGGAAATGGAAAAGTCGCGGCTCGCGTTCTTCACCGAGCTCGCGGGAGATCCGCTTTCCCCGGACGAGGAAGCGGTGCACGAGGAGTTCGCGACTTCACTCGCGGAGGAGATCGCCGGGCATCCGCGCGCGTTCGTTCATCGGGACTTCCACCTCGACAACCTCTTCGACGCGGGGGGCCAGGTCGGCGTGCTCGACTTCCAGGACGCCCGGCTCGGCCCCGATTCCTACGACGTGGCCTCGCTCGCCTTCGAGCGGGCGACTCTCGTCGATCCCGACCCGGGAGTGTCCGAGACCGTCTGCCGCCGGTTCGAGGAGAGTTGCCCGCGCCCGGCGGGGTTCCTCGAGCGACTCCGTCGCGTCTCGCTCCAGAGAAGCTGGAAGGCGGCCGGAACCTTCGCCCGCGTCTGCGCGGCCGGGCGCGGCGCGGCTTATCGCCCGTTTCTGGCCTCGCAGACCGCGCGGGTCCTGCGGCTGCTCGGCCCGGGCGCGGCCGAGCAGGAATTTTCCAAGCTTCTTCGGAAGCGCTCTGTTAAGCTCTTCGGACAGGAGGACGTCGCATGTTAGGCAGCCTTGGTCTCCCGGAATTGCTCGTGATCTTCCTGATCGTCCTGGTGATCTTCGGCGCCGGCAAGCTTCCCCAGCTCGGGAAGGGCATCGGCGAGGGAATCAAGAATTTCCGGAACTCCGTCAAGGCCGGCACGGAAGGCGACGATCCCGCCGCGAAACCGACAAAAGAAAACGAGACGAAGTAGCCGCTCGCCGCCGTCGCGGCCAGCCCCAAGTGCCCGCTCGGCAAGTCTCTTCGACCCTCGGCCGCAGTTCGCTTTCCCTCGGGATCTCAGAGACCAGCCTGCGCGGGCGCTTTAGCCCCGGGCCGCTCCGTCGGCTTCGCTCGGCTCGGGTGGGCGCAGGTGCCTCCCGAGAGGAGCGTATGTTTTTTCGCCGGAACGCTCTCGAAATCCGGAACAACGAAGTCGCGAAAAAATTTGCCCGAGGAGCGCGCACGGACAGGATGCCACCGCCGGGCGCGCTGCGTCTCCTCGAGGGAGGCACCGAGGCCCGCCCGAGCCGAGCCTTGGTGAGGCTGCTCGCGAGATGCGTCGCAGCGAGGCCATCGCCTCGTCGGCTGTTTAGTGGGGTCGTTCCGCTCGCGCGCGATCCTTCGGCAAGCGGATCTTCAGGAGAGAAACCTTGTGGCGAAGCGTGTTGCGGTGGATTCCGAGCGACCGGGCCGCGCGGATGAGGTTGCCCGACGACAGTTTGACGGCTCCGGAGATGTACTTCTTTTCGAATTCTTTCCGAGCGAGGTCGAGGCTGATTCCGTGCGTCAATAACTCGTCGATGACCTGCTGAAGCTTCGAATCGAGATCCACGCCCCCGCCTCCCTGACTCGCGACCTTGCGGCGCCACTCTCTCGCGCTCGAAGCCACCGAACGGAAAAAAAAGAATTATCCAGGAGCCCGATCTGAACGCGAGGGGGAGATCCTACCACAACCTTTGCGGATCTTCCTCACTTGATCTCGACTAAGTCTCCCAGCTGCATCGTGTGCGATCCGAAAATGATTTGAACGGTCGCGGTATGATCGCCGACCGTCATCACCGCCGCCTCGCCGAGAACCGTCCGCGGCGGCTCGAGGTTCGCGCGATACGGGCGCAGCTCGCCGTTGGCCGCGATATCGAACTCGCGCGGAACGGCGAAGCGAAAGACCGTCAGAAAATCTCCGGGGTTCAATCCCGCGTCCGTCCCCATGTTGATGATGACGTCGGCTCCGGTGAAGAGCCCCTCGACGCTGTCGCGGGAATAGATGATGGAGCCCACCCGCTTTCCGCTGGGGTCGTCGCAATTGTTGAGCAGCTTCGTGCGGCGCGCCAGGGGCACCGGAATCGGATCGAACGGTTTCACGAACGAGCCGATCGGGATGTCCGTGCACGCGAACACGATCTCGAGGATCGCGGTCTTGTCTTTGACGCAAAGGGCTTTCGCCCGACCGAGGTACTGGTAGAACCGCCCGAGGGACTGCCCGTTCGTGTCGTACACGGCGTCCATCGGGCTGACCAGCCAGTACTCGTCGCCGGCGCGGAGGGTTCCGTCGTTCTCGGAGTAGACGACGTCCTGGAACATGAAACTGCTCTGTTCGTAAACGGCGTCGCCGCTGATGATCATGCCGTTGAACCGTTCGACAGGCTCTCCCACGTAGCCGAAGCAGTTGACGTCGTTCTCCGAGCCCATCGGCTGCGGCGCGTCGATGACGACCGGCCCCACCGCCTCGGGAATCGCGGGCGGGTTCTGTTCCAGGGGATTCGGGGGAGCGGTCTGCGCCGAGAGCGCGGCCGCCGAGACCAGGATCAGAGAAAAGGCCGCCGTTTTCAGGAAATGTTGCCGACGCATTTTTTCTCTCCTCAGGAAGTGACTCTGGGGAAAGAGTTTAACCGTTTTTCGCCTGCTTGTCAACGGGCACGAGCCGTTCTTTCGTCATTCGCACGGCCCACGGGCTCGTCGGATAGCCGTCCCGGAGCTTTCCGAAATAGGTCGCGGCCTCCGGACCGCGGCCGAGCTTTCGAAGGGCGAGGCCCGTGTGAAAGTAGAGCTTGTCCCGGTGGGAGTAGCCCGGGTAGTTCGCCTCGGTGTACTGAAAGCGCCCGAACGCCGCCGAGGGATCGCCCTTCCGAAGGTAGAAGAGTCCGACGTCGAACTCGTGCTCCGCGAGAAGGTCGGTCAGCGCATCGGTTCGGCCGCGGGCCTCGGCGGCATAGGGAGAATCCGGCGCCTCCTTCAGCAGGTTGCGATACTGGGCGAGCGCCTCGCGCGTGTTCGTCGGATCGCGGTCGATCAGTTCGTGCTCCTTGTCGTAGCAGAGCGCGTAGCGGTAGAGAACGAACGGCCGATTGTCGGCCGACGGGTAGCGGCTCAGGAAGTCGCGGTACCGGTATCGCGCTTCGACGTACTGCCCGCGGCCCCTTCGGAAATACGAATCGGCGACGAGCAGGAGCGCCTTCTGCCCGACCGCGTCGTTGGGATAGCTCTCGAAGACGAAGTTCAGGTACTTTCGCGCGTCGTCGAACTTGCCTTTTTCGAGAAGCGCCTTTCCTTTGTCGAAGAGCGTTTCCTTCGGAAGCGAGAGGAGATCTTTCGTGATGCGGTCCGGCTTCTTCGTGGCCGAACAGGCCAGGGAGATGGCGACGAACAAGAGCAGGCCGAGTTTTTTCATACGGTCACGGTCTCCGCCCGCGCGCGCAAGGTCCGGATGGCCGACGCGGGATCCGGCTGTCCGTAGACGGAAGTCCCGGCGACGAGGATGTCGGCTCCCGCTTCCCGGCAGCGCCCGATGTTTTCGAGAGCGACTCCGCCGTCGAGCTCGATCGGAAGGCGATGTCGGCCGAGAAGGGTCCTCACGGCACGGATTTTGTCATAACTCGACTCGATGAACTTCTGGCCTCCCGCGCCCGGGTTGACGGACATGACCAGGACGTGGTCCATCTGCCCCGCGACGGCGTCCAGCCACGCGGCCGGTGTTCCGGGGTTCAACGCCGCTCCGGCCGAGGCGCCGCCGGCCCGGATTCGGTCCAGGCAGCGGTGAAGGTGGGCGGTGGCTTCCACGTGCACCGACACGAACTGAACGCCGCAGAGATAGCGGTCGAGCGTTTCTTCCGGCCTTTCGATCATGAGGTGGATGTCGAGCGGCAGGTCCGTCGCCCGGCGCAGGGCCTCGACCATCGGCGGCCCGAACGTGAGGGTGGGAACGAACCGCCCGTCCATCACGTCGACGTGGACGAGGTCCGCTCCTCCCTCGCGCGCGGCCGCGAGCGCGTCGGCGAGCCGCGCGAAGTCCGCCGCGAGCAGCGAAGGGGCGATGCGGACGGGGTTCACATGGCCTCCGTTCCGGCGGCGGTGAACGTGATGGGATCCTGCGGCGAGCACGGATATCCGGCGGGCGGGTATTGCTTCAGAATCGTGTTCGCGGGCAGGCCGTCGTACACCTCGTACCGCGTCGCGCCGACCTTGAACCCGAATCGCGTCAGGCGCTCCTTCTCGTGCTCGGCGTCGCGGCCGATGAGATCGGGCATGACGAAGAGCCGTTCGACGACGCTGCGGTTGACGAGCACCGAAACGGGCGCGGCCTCCGACGCCGCGGTCTCCGCCGGCGGATACTGGGCCGAGATCCCGGGCGGCTGGGGCTCGCGGTCGATCGACACGAGGCCGAGCCGCAGGGACACGCGCGTGAGCGAGAGCGCGGCCGCGCGGGACGAAAGCCCGACCAGGTCGGGCACGAGAATCGATCGAGGTCCGAGGGAAAGCGCGACGCGAACCGTCTGTCCGGGCTTGACGAACGACCCCACGCCGGGACGCTGGAGCAGAATCGCGTGCGCGGGCACGCGGTCGTCGAAACGCTCCCGTCCTTTCTCGACCAGGAGCGAAAGGCCCGAGTCCCGCACGACTTTTTGGGCCTCTTCGACGCCCTTTCCGGTGAGGTTCGGGACGAGGATCGAGCGTCCGAGCACCGACCGCTGGAAGGACGCCCACCCGGACAGCGCGAACACGACGGCCAGGACGGCCCCGAAGAGAACTCGAAACACGACGCGCCGCACGCGCTTCAAGTTAACACGACTTGACACGAAATCGGGTACGGGCCAAACTGCCGATCCCATGGAATCCCGCGCTCCGGAGGCGACCGCCGACTGGATGTCGGATCCTCGATTCAAGAAAGTCGATCTGCACTGTCATTCGATCTATTCGACTTTCAAATACTTTCGCATCGCGAACACGCGGGACTGCTACACCCAGCCCGAGGACGTTTACCGCACCGCGAAAGAGCGCGGCATGGACTACGTCACGTTCACCGATCACGACTCCATCGACGGCTGCAAGGCGTATCTGAACGATCACCCCGACTCCACCGACTTTTTCATGTCCGAGGAAGCCGAGACCTGGTTTCCGGACACCCGGCAGCGGATCCACGTCAACATCTTCAACCTGACGGAGGCCCAGCACCGGGAAGTCTCGCGCCTGCGCGAAAACATCTACGACCTCGTGGCGTACCTCAAGAACGAAGAGCTCATTTTCTCGGCCAACCACATGTTCCAGAACTACCGGATGCGCAACTCGCCCCGGCGGTATTTCGAAGAGATGCTCTCGATGTTCGACATCTTCGAAGTCAAGAACGGCGCGATGACGACGCACCACAACCGCCTCGTCGACGACCTGATGAGCCTCGTGCGCGCCAAGGACGGCCGCGTCTCGCTGATTGCCGGCTCCGACGCGCACACGCTCACTCCGCTCGCGCGCGTCTTCACGGTCGCGGAGTGCGATTCGCTTCCGGCGTTTCTCGACTCCGTCCGATCGGGGCAGTGCTACGTCTGGGGAGACGAAATCGGGTTTTCGAAGCTCATCACCGAGGTCTACTCCCAGGTCCTGCGGTACTACGGCAGCGTCTTCAACTTCTCGAACCCGGAATTCACGGCCGGCGCGAAGGCGAGGCATTTCGCCCTTGCGGCGATGGGCGCGCCGTTCTCCGCGGTCGGAGTTCCTTTCGCGATCACCTCGCTGAACTACCTCAAACAGATCTTCGTCTCGCGGCGGATCGGAGAGGAGATCCGCCGGGACCTCGACAAATCGGAACCTTCCTGAGCGCCGTCCGGCGGCGAACTCGCCGCAGAGGCCCACGACGGCCGGCACCCCACGTTCGTAGAATAGACGCAACCGGACGTTCGAAAGGAGCGATCTTGCGCCCCGATTCCCGGCCCGCCGCAGTCTGCGGCAGTCTTTTCGGCCTCGGAGTTGCGATCGTGCTCGCCCGCGGGATTCGGGGAGCGGCGACGGCGGAGCAGACCCCGGGATTCGCGCGAGCTCACGGCTTCTCCGCGCACGCGGACCTGGAGCGGTTTCTCCTTTTCGTCCTCCTCTCGATCGTGGGCGCGTGGCTTTCCCGAACCGCCTACGACAGGTTTGCTCGCGACTCGACCGCCCTCGCGCAGCGACTCGCGGACCCCGTGCCGTGGTTTGGCCTCCTGGCCGCCCCGATCATCGCTCTCCTCGGGATCGGTCTGATCTGGGTTCTCGCGAGTTCGGCGCTCGCGTCCGCTTCGCTCGCGATCCTGGCTCCCGTAGTGCGCTCCGAGGAACCCGATCGCGCCGTCGTCGTTCCCGCGATTTTCGCCCAGACTCTCGTGGCGTGGGCGTTTCTCGCGCGCCCCCTCCACCGTTACCCGATACCGTTCATGCCGATGGTGATCGGCCTCTTCGCTCTGTTCACCGTGTTCGTGATCGTCGTCCTCAAGCGACAGATCGAGCTCCTGGCCGGATCGGTTCTTCTCCTCCCGGTCGCGCTCTGGAGAAACCGATCCGAAAGAGTCGAGGTCGTGGCCGCCCTATTCCTGCTCGTCGCGCCTTTTGCGTTGTCGGCTCTGCGGCGATTTCCGCTCGTCGCGGAAAACCTCGCGCGCGCCCTTCCCGTGATGCTCGCGACATCCTTCGTCATTCTGGGGGCCGCGGCCTGCCTGCGATCCGCGCCGGTCGCAAACCTTTTCGAAGACGGGCACGAGTTGCTGCCCGCGTCGGAGTACCTCGCCGGCCGGGTTCCCTATCGCGACATCATTCCCGGGCACGGGTTGATTTCTGACGGCCTTCTCCAGGCCGCGGCGTTCCGCCTGTTCGGCGCTGACTACCGGGGCATTTCCCGGGGAGGCCGTCTCGTCGGGGCATTCTTCTGGCCGCTCATCTTCGCGATGGGAACGGCAGCTACGGGAAAAATGGAGGTCGGCTTCTGGATCGAGGCGCTCTCTTTCCTTCTCTTCCCGCAATATCTGTTCTTGCGGGTCATGGCGTCCTTCGGAGTGCTCGCGGCCGCGTCGTTCGCCCGCCGGCGCCCGGCGGTGCGGGCATGGTTCGTCACGGGCGCCCTCGTTCCGCTCGCGCTTCTCTGGGCGGTCGACTTCGCGTTCTACTCGGGCGTGGCGGTCCTCGCCGCCGTCGCCGTTTCCGAAGGGCGGCGTTGGAAGAACCTCGCCTCCGTCGCCGCCGGATCGGGAATCGCAGCGACCGCAATCGGCCTGACGTTCGCCGCGTTCGGAATCGCGAAGGCGTTCTTCCAGACGACGTTCCTGTATCTTCCGAAGCTCGCTCCCGCGTACACGCTCGGGTTCCCGCCGCTCCCCGAGTCGATTTCTCAAATCTCGGTCCCCGATTCCCTGGCGGGTCTCGGAGACCCGCGCGCGTTCTACTTCTGGTGCCTGCTTCTCGCTGTCGTCGCCGTGGGGGTGATCGCTGCCCGGCCCGCCGCTCTCTCCGAGCGGGGCCGCGCGTTCGTTCCGTTTCTGGCGTGGTTTCTCGCGGCGACGCTCTCGGTGATCGAGCGCACCCATTTCGGCTACCCGATGTTCGTCGCGCCCGCTGCGATCGTCCTCGGCGCTCGCGCCCTCGCCGGCGATCGCGGGCAAACTCTCTTTCGCCGATTCCTCGCCGCGTCTCTGCTCGCCTGGGCCGTGCTCGTCTGCCGTCCGGAGGGCGAGCTCGCGGCCATCGAGTCGGGGCTCCAGGGCGCGGGGCTCTCACCCGAATACGTCTTTCCCGCCCTGCCCGAGCGCGTGAACGGCGCGGCGTTCCGAAAGGAAGATGCAAATGCCGTCGCCGCCGTTGGAGAGTTCATCCGCTCGCGCCTGCGGCCGGGCGAAACGTGGCTCGATTTCACGAGCACCTCCGCCTTCTATTCCTACTTCGACCGCCGGTGCCCGGTCCGGTATACCGAAGTGGCCTTCTTCGAGACTCCCGAGGCCGAGCGCGAAGTCATCCGCGCCGTCGAAGAGAACCCGAGGGTTCGCGCGGTCCTCGTGCATCTCGGACCCGGCGTGAATACCGGCGAGGCGATCGACGGCATCCCGAACCGGGAACGCGCGCCTCTCGTCTGGAGCTACATCGAAGGGCATTTCCATCCGTCTTTCTCTTCCCCGGCGGCCGTTTTCTGGGAGCGGAATTGAGACGGCGCGAGTCCGCCGCGAACCTCGCCCTGTGGCTCGCGTTCGCGGCCTGCTTCGCCGCGATGCTCGTTCAGACCTTCCGATTCGCCCCCGCGACTTTCCAGCGGCCGAGGACCGTCGTTTCCAACGGCGACGCGAAATTCTTCGAGCCGCTCCTCGTTTTCCTCTCGGAAGCCTCCGAGGGGGTTCCCGAAGGCGCGACGCTTTTCCCTCGTTCCGCCGGACGGAGAGGACCGCGCCAACTGGTCGGCCTACTTTGTCGCGACGGGCCAGATGCCCAACCGCCGCGTGATCCTGGCAAGTCGGTTCCTTCCGCCCGGATCGGGGGACGAAACGCCTCGATTCGTCGCGTGCCAGGGCGGGACGTTTTCCGATTCGCGATTCCGGCGGGTGCGGCGATTCCGCGACGGCGATCTGTACGAGGCCGTTCCTTGAGCGGCGCCGTCTTTCTCCTCTCGTGGCTGGCCGTGCCTCTCTTCGCGGCGCCGCTTGCGCGACTCTGGCCGGGATCGGACGATTCGAGAGCCGGGCGATTCGCGTTTGCCTGCGGCGCGGGAGCCGTGCTTCTGACGCTCGTGATGCTGCTCCTGACGTCGATCGGGGTGCGCTGGTCCGTCGCGGGAATTTCGATCACTCTGGGGATTCTCTCTTTGACCGTGTGGCTTGCGCGCCGAGCCCGGGAACCCAAACAGCACCGTGCCGCCGTTCGAACCGGGGCACCGAACCGCCGGATGATTGCCGCCCTGCTTGCCGCCGCCGCGGGGGTCATCCTGTTTTCCTACGCCGCAGCGACGGCGCGCGCCACCTCGACCGATCTTCTGTTTTTCTGGGGCACGAAAGGACAGCAATTCGCGCTCGCCCGGGGGATCGACGTTGCGTTCCTCGCGGAGCCGGATCACTTCGTGCTCCATCCCGACTACCCCCCGCTGCTTCCCTGCCTCTATGCGTGGGGCGCGATGGCGGCGGGACGATTTCCCTGGGGCGCGGGCCTTCTCTCGGCGCCGATCTTTTTCGCCCTGATGGTGGCGGCGTTCTGGGGAACCGCCCGCCGAAGGATGGACGATTCCTCCGCCGCGCTCCGTTGCGCGTTCTTCGCCGCGCTGCTCGGATTCGCCGCCCTCGCTTCCGACGTCGGCGGGAACGCGGAGCCGCCGCTGCTCTTCTTCGAGGCGCTCGCGCTCGGAATCCTCGTCTTCGGCGAACGGTCGCCGAGGGCCGACTTCGCGGCCTCGATCGCGCTCGCCGGGTGCGCTCTCACGAAATTCGAGGGCGCGTTTTTCGCCGTCGCGGTCGCCGGAGTATTCGGCGCACTCGGCCCCGGGCGCGGCAGGCTCCCGTCCCGAATCGCCGCGGCTCTCCGCCTGGTTTCGCTGCCCGCGCTCGCGCTCGCAGGCTGGATCGCGTTCTGCGCACGGCACGGGATTCTCTACAACTACAAACCCGGAACAGCCGGCCCCATGACGTTCGTGAATTTTTCGAAAGTTGCCGCCGGCCTCGTTCGGAACACGTCGTACGGGGTCGGGTACCTTCCGTGGATCGCGGTCCTCGTCGCGGGCATGGCCATCGGCGTCCGGCGGGAAGGACTCGCGCCCGCTCTCGTCGCCGCGGCGATCGCGCTCGTCAACGTCGGCTACTACCTCCACGGGCGGCCGACCCGAGTTTGTGGATCGGCTGGTCGGCCCGCCGGATCTTTCTGACCCCGCTCCTCTGCCTCGCGTTCGCCGTGCTCGCGCGCGAGGATTCTTTCGAGCCGGCTCGAGGCCGAATTCCGTCTGGTATCCTCGAAAGATCTGAACCGGAACCTTGAGCCGGTCGCCCGGAATCGACGCAACGGAGGTCCAGGCTGCGGTCATCCCGAGACTGGTCGAAATTCTCGAAAGCCGGCGCGGCCGCCGCGGTCATGGCGGTCGCCGCGACGATCACTCGCCTCCCGCAGATTCTCGGTCAGCGCTTTTACCCCGACGGCGACGAATGTGTCGTCGGGCTCATGGCGGAGCACATCCTCCAGGGAAAGCGATTTCCGATCTTCTTCTACGGCCAGAAGTACGGGCTCTCGTTGCTCGAAGTCGCGACCGCGGCTCTCTGCTTCAAACTTTTCGGAATCTCGGCGATCGTTTTGAAGCTGGCGATGCTCCTGCTCTGGACGGCCGGTTGCAGCCTGCTCGCCGGCGCGGCGAATCGCATTCGCGGTCCGCGGGCGGCGGGGCTTGCGGGACTCCCTGCTGGTCTTTGCGCCGGCCTGGGCTCAGTTTTCGATGAAGGCATGGGGAGGTTACGTTTCGGCGTTCGTCTTTTCGAGTCTCGCGCTCTTCCTCGCGGCCGGCCTTCAGGAATCCAGCGACCGGGATTGGCCCTCGTTCTCACTGCTCGGCGCATCGGCGGCCATCGTCGCTTTTGCTCAACCGATCTGGCTTGCGGGCCTCATTCCCTTCCTCCTTGTCACTCTGAGACGAAGGACTCCGCGGCAAATCGCCTCGTTCGCGGCTGGCGGAATCGGGGTCTTCTTGATCGTTTGCGCAGCGGCCGCCCGGGAGCAACCGGCCGATTGGTCGCCTCCCGTCTTCCAGCGCCCAAAGCCTCTTCTCGCTCTCGCGCTTCTGCCGCACCGGCTCTGGGTGAACCTGTCGGGCGCGTACTACCTTCGGGAGCCTCTTCCCAGCGCCGCTTCGCTCAAGGCAATGGCGCTCGTCTGGGCGGCGGCCGTCGCTTTCGTGGTGGCGGTGTTCTGCATCCACGCTCTCGCAGGCGAGATCTTCACCATTCGTCAGGCGGCGGCCGCCGCGGTATGCGCGACGCTCGCCCTTTCACTCTTTATGAACAATGACATTTTCGGATTCCGATACCTCCTTCCTTTGACCGGATTTCTGGCCCTTTCGATGTCGATCGAGCTCGCGAGTTTTCCAGGCGGCTCCTTCGGGAGAGCGGCCGCGGCGCTCGGGATTGCCGTTCTGTTGGGTTCGGGCGCCATTGCGCTCTGGCGTTTCCAATACATCACGAGTTCCGGGCCTGAAATCACGCCGGGCGTTTCGGAGGGCCGGGCGACGAAGGACCTGGTCGCGTACCTCGTCGCCAACGGCATTCACAACGTGTTCAGCATGCTACTCGCGCTGCAATGGACGCTGATGTTCGAAGGCAAAGGAGAAATTCAGGGCGCGATGGGGCGTCGTCGGTGATCGGTATCCGCCGGCCGGTCTCGCCGTCGACCGGGCTGTTCGCGATGGTAAGCCCGTTGCGATCGTCGGAACGAAAATCGCCGACCCGCCGATCGGGGAGCTCGTAAAGTGGGAGGGGTACCCCGAGGTGCGGATTGATTGGATCGACGGCTGGTACTGGGTGATCCCGAACGCTCCTCGCGGTCTGGTCGAGAAATTCTTCGTCCTTTCGCCCGCCGCATGACGAGCGCGCTTCTTCTCGTCCTTTTCGCCGCGTCGATCGCGGCCATCCGGCGGCGGCGGCGTGGGTCCGACGGCCCCTGTCGAAGTCGGCTCTCGCCGCGTCGTTCGGCCTTCCCCTGCTGTTTCTCCTGCCGGGCTTCTTCACCGCGACGACGCCGCTGCCCGCCGATCACACGCTCTCTCTCTGGCCGTGGCACGTACTGGCCGAAGCGCCGACGTACAACGCGAACCTCAACGACCTCTCGACCGAAATGGCGCCGTGGGCGAAGGCGGTCCGGATGGCGTACAAGGAGGGATCCCTGCCGCTGCGCGACCGGTGGAACGGATGCGGCACTCCGCTCGCCGCCAACGTCCAATCGGCCGCGTTTTCCCCGTTCACGTTTCTCGGGCTCGTCCTTCCGCTCGCCCGGGCGGCGACTCTCACGGGCGCGCTGAAGCTCGCGCTCTCGCTGGCCGGAATGTGGCTCTGGCTCCGGGAGCTCCGGCTGTCCAACGGCGCGGCGCTGTTCGGCGCCGTGTCCTTCTCTTTCTCGATGATCATGATCCCGTGGCTCTTCTTTCCCCACACGGCGGTCATCTGCTTCTGGCCGTGGGCTCTGTTCGCGGTCGAGCTCCTGCGCGACCGCAACGCCTCGGCGCGAGCGCTCCTGCTGCTCTTCCTCGTCTTCGCCGTCTGGCCTCTGTGCGGGCACATCGAGAGCGTCGCGCTCGGCTCGGCGTTCATCGGGCTGTGGCTCGCGAGCCGCGCGGCGCTCCGAAGCCTGCCCGACATTCCGAGGCTCGCCGCCCGGATCCTCGCGGCGGGGCTGCTGGCGCTCGGGCTCGATGCTTTCGCGCTGGTTCCGCAGGCGCTCGCGATCCGCGCCTCGAATCGGTTCGCTCTCGCCTCCCACCCGTTCTGGTCCGGAAAGTTCTCCTTCCTGCCGCGGGCAGATTTCTGGCAGGAGGGCTGCTGACTCCCGCTCTTCCCGAGGCTTTTCGGAGACGAAATCACCTCGCCGATGATCGCGGGCGGCGCGGGCTCGTTCCCGGAGATGGCGCTCGGGGCGTTCGGACTCGTCGGATGGGTCGTCGCGCTCTCGATTTTCCGTCCTGGAAGCCGACGGGATCGCGCTCAATGGGCACTTCTCGTTCCGATGACCATCGGACTCGGCGCCGCGATCGGCCTGTGGCCCTTCGCCGAGATCTCGGGCGCGATCCCGCTTCTTCGCCTCATGTTTCCGCTGCGCTTCTTTTCGCTCCTGTCGATCGGCGGCGCGGCCCTCGCCGCCTTCGAAGCGGACCGTCTCGCGCGGGATCTCCGGTAGGGCGGAAGGTCGTGGCTCTTTCCAGCTCCGCTCGCGATCGGTCTGGCCGGCCTCGCGAGCGCAGCCTTCCCGAGCGTCGCAAACCTGCACGGCGCGACCGGAGGATGGCCTTCCGAGCGGCACGCGTGGATCTTCTCGGTTGCCGTGCTTCTGTCGCCGCCGCGGCGTTCGCGCTTTTCGGTCTCCGCCGGGCGCGAGCGGAGCTTCTTCCCGCCGCCCTCGCCGTCCTCGCCGCGGCAGCGCTGTTCGGAGAGGGGTTGCGAATCTACCGGTTTCAACCGATCGCAGATGCTCTTCCCGGAAACGCCGCTCGTTCGCTTTCTGAAGAGCCGGCCGGGGCCTTTTCGCGTCGCCGGCGAGGGAGCGACGATGTTCCGAACTCGAACGTGTTCGCGGGCGTCGAGGACGTTCGGACGCACGATCCCGTGGAACGCCGCGAGTACGTCGACTTCCTCGACGCGGCCTGCGGCTACGACCCGGCCGGGTATTTCAAGACGCTCCGGGACGTGAATGCGCCGGCGCTCGACTTCCTGAATGTGCGCTACCTCGTCAGCTCGCCCGGCCGGAGCTCGCCGGGCCCGAAGTGGAAGAGCGCTTATTCGGGCGCCGACGGAACGGTCTTCGAAAACTCCCAGGCGTTTCCCCGCGTTTTCCCGGCCGATCCTTCGGCGACGCTCGCGATCTCCCGTTATCGGGAGAGCACGAACCGCGTCGCGTTCCATAGCCGCGCGCCCGGGAACCGTTTCGTGCTCGCGGAAGCGAGCCTCGTGCAGGACGGGGGGTGGTCCGCGCGGGACGAGGCGGGAAGGAAACTCTCGGTGACGAGGGTTCGCGGGCCTTCGCCGGGTGCTCGCGGCTTCGGCCTCGCCGGCGGGCCGTTTCTCGGAGTCGCGATTCCGCCAGGCGACCACGATCTCTTTCTCGACTACTCGCCGCCGGGTTTTCGGGCGGGTGCGGATTTCCCTCTCGGCCCTCCTGTTCGCGGCGGGCGCGGCCGCGTTCACCCGACGAGGAAGAGCTTCGCTCCCGCGCGGAAGAAAACCGTGAGCGCGGCTTTTCGGAGATTTCTTCTCGCGGCCGCGATCGCGGGAATCGCGCTCGTCGTCGGCTTCCGGACGGCGGAACAGCTCAAGAGCCCGGGGGCCCTGACCGCCCGCAGCGAAAGGCTCTGGTACGGGTGGGCATACCGGGACCCGGCGTTGCTCGCCCGGCTCGAGAGCTCGGAGAACCGCTTTCGGCCCGGCGAGGGATTCTGCCTCGAGTTCGATTCCCGGCGCATCGACCCGACGTGGCTGCAGGCGATGACGAACTACGCGTACTGGCGGGAGCTTCCCGCCGGAGCGTGCCCGAGCGCTCCGGTAGGAACCGCAGGCCCCGTCCGGATCGCCGTATCCGAATCGGGAGACGTGGCCGTCGTCCGCGGGGCTCCGCGGTGATCAGCTGGCTCTTTCGAAGCGCGGCCGGAGCGGCTCTCGTCTGTCTTCCGGGCTATCCCGCCCTTCGAATGGCCCCATGGGCGGCCTCGGCGAGCCGGGCGGGAAGGGGGCGCTCGCGTTCGCTCTGGGCCTGGCTCTGCGTTCCGGCCTGTTTCGCGGCTGCGCTGCTCGGAGCCCCGCTTCGCGGCCGGGTGATCGCCGCGATCTGTATTCTGCTCTCATTCGCGCTTCGCTTGGGGGCCGCTCGATCCACCGGCCGTGCCGCCCGCGCTGCGCTTCCCCTTTCCCGGACCGCGCTCGTGACCCGCGTTCTCCTCGCGGCATCGGCCGTCCTTTTTCTCGCGAAAGTGGCGCTCGTTCCCGTCTGGAGCTGGGACTTCTACGCCGTGCACGGAACGAAAGCGAGACGAATCCTCGCCGGCCACAGCCTCGATCTCGGGGGGTTGAAGCCCGCCGCGCTCGGAATGTCGCATCCGGACTATCCCGTCGGCGGGCCTCTCGCGTGGCGAGTGATCGCTCTCGGGGCGGTGCCCGACGAACGCTCGGCCAGGATCGCTCACGCCCTGTTCGCCCTCACTCTTCTCGCGCTCGTCCGCGCGGGAATCCTCGCGGGGGGACGTTCGGAAACGCTCGCGAACACGGGAGCGGCGTTCGTCGCGATTTCTCCTCTCTGCTGGGACACCGAATCGCTCGGGCTGATGGAGGTTCCTTTCGCGCTCTTCCTCGCCGCGAGTTTTCTCCTTCTTCTCGTGGCCGGCACGGCGACTCGTCGCGCGGAGGATGGATCTGGGGCGCGATCACCGGGTTCCTTCCGTGGATCAAGCTCCGCGAAGGCCTGTCTCTCGTGCTGCTTCTCGCAGCCGCCGAGCTGCTGTCCCGAAAACGGAGAACGGATCCGTCTCTCGCCGGCTTGCCCCGGTGGGATTCGCGCTCGTCTGGACCGCGGCGACCGTTTTCGTCTCGAGCTTTCTTCTTCCGCCGGGTGAGAGATTTCTCGCCGGCGACTGGCTTTCACGCGGTCTGGCTCGCGCCGCGCACCCCGCCGCGATCGTTGCTCTCCTCGCAAAGGAGCTGCTCGCGCCGGAATGGTTCGGATTCTGGATCGTTTTCTACGGCGGGTTGGGTCTTTTCCATCGTCCGCCAGCGGCGGACGGCCGCGATTCTGACCTCCGTGATCGCCGCGCAGCTCGCCGTGTACGCATCCGTCTATTTCTTCACGTATCTCGACCCCGCCGACCACATCCGCTCGTCGTTTTTTCGGATTTCCGCGGCGCTCCTGCCGGCGGCGCTGATCGCGCTCGCGGCGGCGGAAGCGGCCCCGCCTCAGAACACCTTGAGGATGTCGTTGTAGATCACGACCCCCATCAGGAGCACGAGCAGGACGAACCCGAACTGGAGGATCCGCTCCTTGACGCGCAGCGAGAAGTCGCGCCGGATCGCGCCCTCCACGAGCAGGACGGCGAGCTGCCCGCCGTCGAGCATCGGCACGGGAAGAAGGTTCAGGATGCCGAGCTGGAGGGAGAGCATCCCCATCAGCGAGACGAGCGGAATGAATCCCTCGCGCGCCGCTTCTCCGGCGAACTGGCCGATCGCGATGGGCCCGGACATCTGCTTGACCGACGCGCGCCCCGCAAAGAGCTTCACGATGACGCCGAGCGTCGCCTGCGTGTCGGTGCGGAGAGCTCCGCCACCCCTGGCGAACGGCTTCGACGGGCGGAAACTTCTCGAGCACTTCCGGAACATCGACGTCGAGCGAGACGCCGATCTTCCATCCGTCGGTCTCCTTGCGCGGCGAAACCGTCAGCGGGAGCGTCTGACCCTTGCGGGTGACGACGAACGTCTCCGGCCGGCGAATGGCGGCCAACGGCTTCGAGAACCTCGGGGACGCTCTCGACCGTCTCTCCGGAGACGGAAAGAATCACGTCGCCGCTCTGGAATGCCCGCCGCCTCGGCCGGGCTGCGCGAAAGGACGCGGCCGACCCGCGGGCGCAGCGCGGGGCCGATCCCCGTGTACCCGATGTCGAACTTCGAGACGCCGCGGGGGACGAGCGGGATCGTGAGCGAGCTTCCCGCCCGGTCGATGGCGACCGAGAGCTTCTGCCGGGGGCTGATCGCGAATGCGAACTCGGCGTCCTGCCAGTTTTCCACCGGCTTGCCGTCGATCGCGACGATGCGGTCGCCTTTTCGAAAACCCGCCGCCTGGCCCGCGGAGTTCGGCGCGATCGACTGGACGACGGCCGGCTGCAGCCGATACGCCGGGACCTTTCGTCCGACCATGAAGACGCCGGCCCCGAGCGCGATCGCGAGGACGAAGTTCATCGCGGGCCCGGCGAGCAGAATCGCGGCGCGCTTCCAGCGCGGCCCCGCGACCGCCGCGGACGCCTCGGCCGCTCCGACGGCCGTCGACTCGTCCGGGCCGAGCCCGAGGACGCGCACGTAGCCCCCGAGAGGGAGCGCCGAGACGCGGTAGTCGGTTCCCCGCCACTTCACGCCGAACAGCCTCTTGCCGAAGCCGAACGAGAACACCTCGACCGGAAACTTCGCGAGTTTCGCGGTCGCGAAATGGCCGAACTCGTGGATGAAGACGACGATCGAAAGCACGACCGCCATGGCCAGCACGTCCTCGAGAAAACTCACGCGCGAACTCCTGAAAGCCGGGTCGCGAGCTCCCGGGCCGTCTCGCGAGCCTGGCGGTCGATTTCTTCCGCCTCCGCGACGCTGTCAGGCGCTCCGCGGCGTCCGAAAGCGGTCCGGGTGTCGGCGACAATCCGAACAATCGACGGGAAGCGAATCTTCCCGGAAGAAACGCCTCGACGGCGATCTCGTTGGCGGCGTTCAGAACGGCCGGGGCCGCGCCCCCTTCGGCCAGCGCGTCGCGCGCGAGGCCGATCGCCGGATAGCGCTCCGGCTCGACCTCGGAGAACTCGAAGCGGGCGCCGGCGAGCGAGAGCTCGCCGAAGGGATTGGAGAGCCGCTCCGGATACGCGAGCGCGTAGAGAATGGGAAAACGCATGTCGTTGCGCGCCATCTGCGCGACGACGGAGCCGTCGCAATACTCCACCATCGAATGGACGAGCGACTGCGGGTGGAGGAGAACCTCGATCGCGGAGGGATCGACGCCGAAGAGAAAATGCGCTTCGAGGATCTCCAGGCCCTTGTTCATCATCGTCGCGGAATCGATCGTGATCTTCGGGCCCATCTTCCACGTCGGGTGGCGCAGCGCGTCTTCGATCGCGATCTCGTCGAAAGTGTCCAGCGGCCGCGTTCGGAACGGGCCTCCGGAACCGGTGAGGATCAGCCGGCGCACTTCCGAGGACCGGCCGGCCCGAAGGGCCTGGTGGATCGCGCTGTGCTCCGAGTCGATCGGGACGATCTCCGCGCCGCTCTCGCGGGCGGTGCGCGCCATCAGCTCTCCCGCGACGACCATCGTCTCCTTGTTCGCCAGCGCGAGCCGTTTTCCCGCGCGAAGGGCCGCATGCGCGGAGGCGAGCCCGACCGCCCCGACGAGCCCGGCGACCACGGTGTCGGCCTCCGGAAGCGTCGCGCACGCGACGAGGCCCTCCCGCCCGAACACGATCTCGCCGCGGTACGACGGGGCCTGCTTTCGCAGCAGGGGAACGTCTTCTTCGAGCTCGACCGACGCGAGCAGCGGCTGAAATTTCTCGATTTGCTCGGAAAACAAGCCGATCCGGCGCCCGGCCGCCATCGCGGCGATTCGGAATTGTCCGGGCAGCGCCGAGACGACGTCGAGGGTCGAAACGCCGATCGATCCGGTCGAGCCGAGCAGGGAAAGCGTTCTCACGTCGCCATCTTCAGGAGAACGGCGCCGCAGAGAACGGGAACCGCGAAAAGCAGCGAGTCGACCCGGTCGTAGAAGCCGCCGTGTCCGGGCAGAAAAACGCCCGAATCCTTGACGCCCGCCGCGCGCTTGAACATCGACTCCACGAGGTCCCCCAGCTGGCCCGCCGACGAGGCGAGGCCGCCGACGATGGCCGCTTCGATCGGCCGGAACTCCCGGAGGAAGAGCGACGCGGCGATCGCCGCGACGAGCAGCGAGCCGGCGAAGCCCCCGATCGCGCCTTCGACGGTTTTTTTCGGCGACACCTCGGGAGCGAGCTTGTGCCGGCCGAGACTCTTTCCGACGTAGTAGGCGAAGGAGTCGCACGCCCAGATCGTCGCGAACAGGAAGAAGACGAGCCGCGCGCCGAACTTCGCCGTGGCGCCGGGAAGGTACGCGCGGTCGAGCCACATCAGGCCGCAAAAGGGCAAGACGACGAGGGCGATGCCGAGCAGCGCGGCGCCCGCTCCCGCGAGGGAGAGGGCAAGCGGAACGTCCGAAACGAGCTCCGCCGCGGCGAACAGCGCCGCGAGGAGGAAAATGCCGCCGGCCACGACGACTCCGGATGGCGAAGCCGCGGGAGCCGCGGCCGCGGCGAGAATTCCGGCCGCGAACAGGAGCGCGAGCGTCTTGGGAACCGGCAGGCCCGCCCCCTCGGCGAGACGATAGAACTCCAGGAGGGTCGCGAGACCGAGCACTCCGGCCAGCGACCCGAACGCCCACGGGGGCGCGAACCACAGCACCGCCGCCACGATCGGGATCGCGACACCGGCGGAAATCTCGCGCTGGAGCTTCATCCGCCGGCGGCCGCGCCGTGGCTCTCGAGCACGCCTCCGTATCGGCGCTCCCGCTTCTGGAACTCCAGGATCGCTTCGTAAAGGTCTTTCTTCCGAAAATCGGGCCAAAGGGTCGGCGTCACCCAGATCTCCGAATAGGCGATCTGCCACAGGAGGAAATTCGAGACCCGCATCTCGCCGGACGTGCGGATCAGGAGATCGGGGTCCGGAATTCCGGCGGTGCCGAGCCGCGAGCCGAGCATTTCCTCGTCGATCTGCTCGGGAGTGAGGCGGCCGGAAGCAACGTCCTGCGCGAGCGAGCGGCACGCGTCGACGATCTCGGTGCGGCCGCCGTAGTTCAGGGCGATGTTGAACGTCATTCCGCGACACGTCGACGTCGCGGCAAGCCCGCGCACGAGCTCCTTCTGAACCGACGGATCGAGCTCGTTCATACGGCCCATGACGCGAAACCGGATGTCGTTGTCGATGAGGTTCTGCAGCTCCTTGCGCAGGTACTCCTTCAGCAGCGTCATGAGCGTCACGACTTCGAATCGGGGACGCTTCCAGTTTTCGACCGAGAACGCGTACAGGGTCAGCGCGTCGATTTCCAGCCGCGCGCACGTCTCCACGATCTCCCGAACGGAGGCGATCCCGGCCCGGTGTCCCTCGACGCGGGGCTTCCCCTGGCGCTTGGCCCACCGGCCGTTGCCGTCCATGATGACCGCGACGTGGCGCGGAAGCCGCTTCGAGTCGATCGAAGCGAGCAGCTCTTCTTCGACGGATCCCGGAGAGGCCAGCAGCTGGCGATCTTTCATTCGGCGCCTATGTTATCGAAAAAGGGATAGAAGACCCTTTCCAGGGTCAGCCCCCGGGGTTTCGCCTTCGGGGCGACGAGCGCCCGGGAGCGCCGGGCGAAGATCTCCTCCACGAACCCGGGGTCGAGCCGGCCCCGGCCCACATCGGCGAGGGTGCCGGCGATCGCCCGGGCCATTCCGCGCAGGAATCCGTCCGCTTCGATTTCGATCGTCAGCCGGGGCCCGTCTTCCCGCACGCGGCAGGCCGAGACCGTTCGAACCGTCGTTTCCGTCTCCGTGCCGGAGGTCGAGAACGGAAAGAAGTCGCGCGTCCCGACGACCGACGCCGCCGCCCGGGCCATCCGCGACGCGTCGGCGCGGGGAGAAATCGGGGCCACGAAGAGCGCATCTCTCGGCGCGACGACGGCTTCCCTCGAAAAGCGGTAGACGTAGCGCTTTCCGGCGGCGCACGACCGGGCGTGAAATGCCGGCGGCGCTTCTTCCATCGAGAGGATTCGAACGTCCCAGGGCAGCTTGCGATTCGCCGCGCTTCGCACGGCCGGCGCGGGCATCGCGGCCGCGTCGAAGTGCACGACCTGTCCGTCCGCGTGGACGCCCGCGTCCGTGCGGCCCGACGCGTGAACGCGAAGGGGCTCTTCGAAAAATTCCGACAGGACCGATTCGATCGTCCCCTGAACCGTCCGCGGCGCGTTCTCCTGGATCTGCCATCCGTGAAAGAACGTTCCCACGTACGCGACCGTCGCGCGGTATCTCACGGGCGCGCGACCCCCGCGGGCCGCTCCGCCCGCCAGACCTCGCGAAGCAGGAGGGCCGAGAAGGGAACGTACTCCAGCAGCAGGATGACGGGAGAAGAGAGAAACGCCGTCCGGTACAGAAGCCCGTACGCGAGCGGCACGGCGGCCGAGAGATAGAGGAAGGGCGCCGAGCGCGAGAGGGCCGCGAAAGGCAGCGCCCAGAGCAAATACCAGGGATGGAGAACGGGGGAAACGAGGAGGAGCAGGCCGATGCTCGCGCCCGTCGCGCGGACGGGGTCCGGGATCCGGATCGCGATCGTCACGAGGCCGGCCGCGAGAACCAGCGCGAGCGCCGAGCGCGCGAAGAACTCGGCATAAAAGTAAGGCCACACGCGCTCCATCCACGGCCGCTGCGGCCGCCGGGACTTCCACTCCGCGTAGCGCGCTTTCGCTCTCTCCGGGAGGCGAAGCTCGGAAACGACCCGGCGCACCGCGGGATAGAGCACGGAATTGCCTTCCCACCGCGTCGCGAAGTTCGCCAGCCCGGTTGCGGGCGAGGGCCCGGAGCCCTTCCCCGCGCGCCAGAGCAGTCCCCCGGCCAGAAGAAACCCGGCGAAAAATGCGAGCTTCCCCCGGCGGAGCCACGGCAGGAGCGCCGCCCCCGAAACGTATTTGACGAGCACCGACAGCGCCGCCGCGAGCCCGGAGAGCGCCCGCGAGCCCCGCCTCAGAAGGAGCAGCGAGGCGAGAAGAAGGGCGATCCCGACGGAATCCACGTGTCCCATTCCGGCGCTCTCGATGACCGGGAGCGGGAACGCGGCATACAGGGCGGAAGCGAATTCTCCGCCGGGAAAGCCGCCCAGGAGCCAGACCACGGAAAGGTCGGCGGCGGCAAAGACCGTCTTCAAGAAAAGCTCCGGCGACCCGGAGACGGCACCCACCTTGAACAAGAATTCGGCGGCTGGCGGATAGATCGTGAGAGCGTCGGGATAAGACATTGCCCGCCACCGGGAATCCCGGAGAGACGAAAGCCCCGGGTCCGCCGGCGGGAGCTCGTAGGGAGAACGGCCCGCGGCCGCCACTCGTCCGTCCCAGACGTACCGAAGGAGGTCGTCCGAGAGGTCGGGAGAGCGAACGAGGAGAGTCGCGCGGAAGACGAGCCCGCACACGAGCGCGGCTTTCTTCGGCGCGCGGGAAGCGAAGAGAAGAGCCGCGGGAGCGGCGGTCAGAACGAGCGGAAGGTAGACGAGAAGGCGGGTGCGAAAATCGGGGGCGCCCGCGACGAAAGCGAAAATCGCCTCCAGTAGAATGGCCGGGAGAAGAAAATGCTTCATGTTTCCGACATCGCGATCTTAATCTGTTACTACAGCGTCCTCCTCGGCCTCGCGGTTTACGGATCGCACCGGATGTTGCTCGTTTTCCTTTACTACCGGACGCGTCACCGCATTCCGACGCCGGCCGGCAGGCTCTCGCCGCTGCCGAGAGTCACCGTTCAGCTTCCGATGTACAACGAACGGTACGTCGCCGAGCGTTTGATCGACGCGGCCGCGCGCATCGACTACCCGCGAGAGCTCCTGGAGATCCAGGTGCTCGATGACTCGACCGACGACACGAGGGAGCTCGCGCGGGCGGCCGTCGAGCGACACCGGCGGCTCGGGGTCGACATTCGCTATCTTCCCCGCGACGATCGAGCCGGGTTCAAGGCCGGAGCCCTCCAGGAGGGGCTGCGGACCGCGACGGGCGAGTTTCTCCTCGTGCTGGACGCCGATTTCGTTCCCGACGCGGGCATCGTCCGCGATTCGATCGACTACTTCTCCGATCCGCGCGTCGGCATGGTCCAGTCGAGGTGGGACCACCTGAACCGCGATTTCTCGCTCCTGACGAAGATCCAGTCGATCTACCTCGACGGCCACTTCATCCTCGAACACACCGCGCGCCACCGAAGCGGCCGATTTTTCAATTTCAACGGAACGGCGGGAATCTGGCGCCGGCGGACGATCGAAGAATCGGGAGGCTGGAACGCCGACACGCTCACCGAAGACCTCGATCTCTCGTACCGCGCGCAGCTTTCGGACTGGAAATTCGTCTATCTGAAAGACCTCGTCTCGCCCGCCGAAGTCCCGGTCGACATCAACGGCTTCAAGGCGCAGCAGCACCGCTGGGCGAAGGGCTCGATTCAGACGGGCCGGAAGCTCCTTCGGACGATCTTCCAGAGTCGGTTTCCCGTGAAGGTCAAGATCGAATCGTTTTTCCACCTGACGAACAACGTCTCCTACCCGCTCGTCGTCGCGCTCTCGCTGCTCGTTTTTCCCGCGATGGTGATCCGCCACCGCCTGGGATGGACGCGGCTCATCCTGTTCGACGCGCCCCTCTTCCTGATCTCGACGGTCTCGGTGATCGCCTTCTACGCCGTCTCCCAGAAAGAGATCGGCCCCCGCTGGCGGCGGCAACTGCGCTACATGCCGATGGTCATGGGGCTGGGAATCGGCCTCGCCGTCAACAACGCCCACGCGGTGCTGGAAGCGTTGATCGGAGCGAAGAGCGAATTCCGCCGGACGCCGAAATATTCGGTCGTCGAAGCCTCGGAGAAGTGGAAAGACAAGTCGTACCGGCCGGCCGGCGACATCTTCTTTCCGATCGAGGTCGCGTTCGCCGTCTACTTCGCGCTCGCGATCGGTCTCGCCGTTCAGCAGCGGATCTATCTCGCGCTGCCCTTTCTGACGATGTTTTTCTCGGGTTACTTCTACATCGTCCTGCTGTCGCTGATTCAACGCTTCGACGGGCTCGGAGCCGTGAAGGACCCCGCCGTCACAACAGGTTGAACAGCAGCCGCAGAAAAAAGCCGACAAGCGCGGCCATCGGGATCGTGAGAACCCACGCCCAGACGATCCGCCCCGCCACTCCCCATTTGACTGCCGAGAGTCTTCGGGAGGATCCGACGCCGATGAGAGCGCCCGTGATCGTGTGCGTCGTCGAAACGGGAATTCCGAGCGCGGAAGCTCCGAAGAGCGTGATCGCACCGGCCGTCTCCGCGCAGAAGCCGCCGACCGGATGGAGCTTCGTGATGCGCTGCCCCATCGTCCTCACGATCCGCCATCCGCCCGACAACGTCCCGAGCGCGATCGCCGCATGAGCCGTGAGGATGACCCACACCGGGATTTCCTGCGTCGAGCTCAGGTACATGAAGTGAAAACGAGAGGTCGTGGAGGCGAAGAGAACTCGACTCGAGACGAGCAGGCCGACGATGATTCCCATCGTCTTCTGCGCGTCGTTGGTCCCGTGCGCGAGGGAGTAGGCGCCGGCGGAAACGAGCTGGAGCCTCCGGGCCCAGGTCGTCACGGGGCCGGGCGGCGAATAGCGAAGCAGGCTCGTCGCAAACTTCATGAAGAGCCATCCGAGCGCGAAGCCGAGCAGGGGCGAGATGAAAATGAAGGCGACGACCTTGATCCAGCCGGACCACAGGATCGCGCCGAGGCCGGCCCTCGCGACGGCCGCGCCCGCGTACCCGCCGACGATGGCGTGGGAAGAGGACGACGGCAGGCCGAAACGCCACGTCACGACGTTCCACGCGATCGCTCCGAGGAGACCCGCGAGGATCACGAACGGGTCAACCACGCGGATGTCGATCAGGCCGCCGCCGACGGTCTTCGCGACGGCCGTTCCGAAAGTGAACGCGGCGACGAAATTGAAGAACGCCGCCCACGCGACCGCCTGCATCGGCGAGAGGACTCTCGTCGACACGACGGTCGCGATCGAGTTCGCGGCGTCGTGCCAGCCGTTGGAGAAATCGAACGCGAAGGCCGCCGCGATGATGAAGAAGATGAAGAGAACGCCGCCGGTCATCGCGAACGTCCCGCGGGTCCGTCAGGCATTCTTGATGACGATCGTCTCGAGCACATTCGCGACGTCCTCGCACCGGTCGGTCGCCGCTTCGAGCGTTTCCACGAGCTCCTTCTGCTTGATCAGGAGAATCGGGTCCCGGACCTCGTCGAAGATCTTCTCGAGCGAGTCGTGGAGAGCCTTGTCCCCCTCGTTTTCGAGCGCGTGGATGCGGATGCACGACTCGAGGATGTGGTCCTTCTCCAAAACGTGGGGCACGGTGGTCTCGAGGATCTCCGTCTGGCTGATCAGGATCCGGGAGAGCTCCGCGGCCCCCGGGACGGGGGAGTTGATCTTGTAGAGCGTGAGCCTCGCGGCGGCCGCGTCGATGTTGTCCAGAATGTCGTCGAGCGAGGACGCGAGCGCGTGGATGTCCTCGCGGTCGAGCGGAGTCACGAAGATCCTCGACGATTCGGAGAAAATCACATGGGCGAGCTCGTCGCCCTGATGTTCGAGAGACTTGATCTTCTGGACCCGGGCCGGAAGGTCTTCGAGCGTCGAAAACGCCTCGTACAGCAGCTTTGCGGCCTCCCGGCAGACGCGAGCCTGCGAGCCGAAGAGATCGAAGAAGAGGCGATCGCGGCGCCGGAGGCCGATCATGCGGGCGGAGCGTACGCGAAAGCGCGCCGAACTTCAAACCGATTTTCCGGGATGCTTCACAGGTTTTCCGGCCGTTTCTTCGGTACGATGCCGCGGAATGGCCGCCCCTCCTTCGCACGCCGATCCCCGAAAGCGCAGGTCATTCACAAGGCGATTCCTGGCGGCCCTGGGACCCGGCCTCGTCACCGGCGCGGCGGACGACGATCCTTCCGGAGTCGCGACCTATTCGGTCGCCGGCGCGCAGCTCGGAACGAGTCTTCTCTGGACCGCCGTCCTGACCTGGCCGCTCATGGCCGCGGTTCAAATGATGTGCGCGCGAATCGGAATGGTCACCGGCGAGGGCCTCGCCAGCGCGCTGCGGCGGAAGTTCCCGAAGTCCCTGCTCGTCTTCGCCGCCTTCGCCCTTCTTCTCGCGAACACGATCAACATCGGAGCGGACCTCTCCGGGATGGCCGACGCGGCGCAGATGCTGAGCGGAATCAATTCCCACTTCGCGGTCATCCTGTTCGGCGTGGCCATCGCGATCGCGACGATTCGACTTCGGTACCATCAGATCGCCTCGACCCTCAAATGGCTGGCCCTCGTGCTGCTGGCCTACGTGGTCACGGCGTTTCTCGTTCACCCGAACTGGCTCGCGGTGCTCCACGACGCGCTCGTTCCATCGCTTCCCCGTGGCAAGAACGCCTGGGCGACGCTCGTCGCGATCCTGGGCACGACGATCAGCCCTTACCTGTTCTTCTGGCAGGCCTCTCAGGAAGTCGAGGAGGAAAAAGCGATGGGCCGCCGGATGCTCGTGAGCCGGATCGGCGCCTCTTCGCGGGAGATCGGCGACCGAAAGATGGACGTCGGCTTCGGGACGTTCGCCTCGAACACCGTCATGTTCTTCATCATCCTGACGACGGCGCTGACGCTCCATGCTCACGGCGTCACGAAAATCGAAACCTCCCGCCAGGCAGCCGATGCCCTTCGCCCCCTCGCCGGCAAGCTCGCCTCGACGATCTTCACGGTGGGAATCCTCGGCGTCGGAGCGCTCGCGATCCCGACGCTCGCCGGGTCCGCGGCCTACGCGTTCGCCGAGACGTTCCACTTTCGGCAGGGCCTGGATCAGAAGCTCAAGAGGGCACGGGCGTTCTACGGCGTGGTCCTGCTCTCCACGGCGGCCGGAATCGCGATGGACTTCGCCGACGTGAATCCCGTCAAGGCCCTTTTCTGGTCGGCGGTCGCCAACGGCCTGCTGGCCCCCTTTCTCCTGGTGGGCATTCTGATCGTCGCTTCGGACCGCAAGCTCATGCACGGGCAGCCGAGCTCGGTTCTCGGAAGGATCGCCGTCGGAGTCACGACGCTCCTCATGTTCGGCGCGGCGATCGGGATGTTCGTTTTCTAGCGTTGGACGCGTCAGGGCGTCCGGAAGTTTCCGTGCAGTCTTTCGAGCTCGAGCCGGAACTCGCCTTCGATCCGGTCGAGCTTCTCGTGCAGCTCCGCGATCTCCACCTCAGCCTTCACGTTGACCTGGTAGTCCGCCTCGCTGCGGATCCGGTCCCTTGCGTCCTGCCGGTTCTGGCTCATCATGATGACCGGGGCCTGGAGCGCCGCGAGCATCGAGAGCAGAAGATTCAGCAGAATGAACGGAAACGGATCGAACGTGCGCCGCGTGGCCACGTTGAAGATGATCCAGACCGACATGAAGGACAGGAAAAGAAGGATGAACCGCCAGCTCCCGCCGAACGAAGCGACCCGGTCCGCGATGCGCTCGCCGAGCGTGAGCTGGATCGCGATCAACTCGTTCGGATTTTGAACCCGATTTTTCAGGAGCGCGTCGGCCCGGCGGATTCGCTTCGCGAGCGCGGAGAGCACGTCGAGAGCCGCGTCGGGCTGGTGCCGGAGGAATTCGAGAAACTCGTCCCGCTCCAGAACGAGCACCTCGACATCGGTCAGAGCGTCCGCCGTCGCCGACCGGTTTCCTCCGTCGAAGAGCCCGAGCTCGCCGAACAACTCTCCCGGCTCCAGGACGTCGACGACGAGCTTTTCTCCCATCTCGTCGACGACGGAAAGCTCGACGCGGCCGCTGCGCAGCACGTAGCACATCCCGCCATGATCCCGTTCGTGAAAGATCCGGCCTCCGGCGTCGAAATGCACTTCGTCGGTGAGAGCGGCGACGGCCGAGCGCTCCTCGTCGTCCATCGTCTGGAACAGGGGGATGTCGCGGAGCATCTCCGAACTGGTCGGCATGTCAGCCGATTCTAGCCGAGTCGACCCCGGCGGGAGGGTGGAATCGTTCAGCCTCCGCCGCAATAGAATCGCAGAAGTGGGCGCTCTGCAGGTCACCGAGATCTTCAAGTCCCTCCAGGGAGAATCGACCCGGGCCGGGTTTCCGTGCTCGTTCGTCCGGCTGACCGGGTGCTCACTCCGGTGCGTCTGGTGCGACACCGCCTACGCGTTCCACGGCGGCGCGCCCATGCAGGAAGACGACATCGTGCGGGAAGTCGAATCGCACGGCACCCGCCTCGTCGAACTGACGGGAGGCGAGCCGCTCGAACAGGAGGGCGTCTACTCCCTCGCGGCCCGGTTCCTGGACGCGGGAAAAGAAGTGCTCGTCGAAACGGGGGGCCACGTGCCGCTCGACCGCCTCGACCCCCGCACGATCGCGATCGTGGACGTCAAGGCGCCGGGGAGCGGTATGGCGTCGTTCAACCGCGAGGAGACGTTCGCCGGCCTCCGGCCGCACGACGAGCTCAAGTTCGTTCTCGCGGACCGGCTCGACTTCGACTGGGCGATCGCCTTTGTGTGCGAGAGAGACCTCGACGCCGAAAGGACCGTCACGTTCTCGCCGGTCTGGGATTCCCTCTCCCCGGCGGAACTCGCGGCCTGGATTCTCGAGAGCGGCCGGCGCGTGCGGCTCGGCCTTCAGCTCCACAAGCTCCTGTGGGGAGACGCTCCGGGAAGATGAAAGCCGTCGTTCTTCTTTCCGGGGGCGCCGATTCGGCGACGTGCCTCGCGCTCGCGCGGGCGAAGGGGCGCGAGGTGTTCGCGCTCTCGTTTCGGTACGGCCAGAGGCACCGCGTGGAGCTGCGCTTCGCGCGCCGTCTCGCGCGCCGCTACGAATGCGCGGCTCACCGCATCGTGAACGTGGACCTGCCGGCGGCCGGAACCTCCGCGCTCACGTCGCGGAAAATTCCGGTCCCGCGGCGCGCCGGGGCGCGCGGAACGATTCCCGTCACGTACGTCCCGGGACGCAACACGATTTTTCTCGCGCACGCGCTTTCCTGGGCCGAGGCGGTCGGCGCCTTCGAAATCTGGATCGGCGCGAACGTCCTCGACTACTCCGGCTATCCGGACTGTCGCCCCGAATTTCTCCGAGCATTCGAAAGGACGGCCAACCTCGCGACGAAGGCCGGCGCGGAAAAGAGCGGACGATTCAAGGTCGTCGCGCCCCTCTTGAAGTTGACGAAGGTGGAGATCCTGCGACTGGGCACCTCCCTCGGCCTGGATTACGCCTGGACTTTTTCCTGCTACGACCCTTCAGCCGAGGGATCACCGTGCGGGAATTGCGACTCTTGCCGGATTCGAAATCGCGCGCTTCGGCGCCTCCAAAAGCACTCAAGATAAAAGCTGCTGGAGCTAAGTGTTTCGGATGAAGTATATTACAATCTTAGCAGTTGCCAGAAGATTTACCATCAAATGATTTGACATTAAACCACTAAGATTATATCGTTGCAGTGTTATGAGAGCAGATCAACTGACCGTCAAAGCCCAGGAGGCGCTCGCGGAGGCGCAGCGCGGAGCCCGCGAATCCGGGCACGCGGAGACGACGCCGGACCACCTCCTGAAGGCGCTCATCGAGCAGGAAGAGGGGATCGTCGCCCCGATCCTCGCGAAAGTCGGAGTCGCGCGGGAAGCCGTTTCCCGCGAGCTCGAGGCGTCGCTCTCCCGGAGGTCGAAGGTCTCCGGATCGTCGGCCGAGCCGCAGATCGCGCCCGCTCTCGCGAAGGTCCTCGACCGGGCGCTGGAAATCGCCCACAAGTTCCAGGACGAGTATGTCTCGACCGAGCACCTGCTTCTCGCAATTGCGGACGCGCGCGGAACGCAGGCCGAGAAAATCCTGTCGGCCGCCGGAGCCAAAGAGTCCGCCCTGCTCGCCGCGCTCAAGGAAGTCCGCGGCTCCGCGCGAGTGACCGATCCGAATCCCGAAGACAAATACCAGGCGCTCAAGAAATACGCTCGAGACCTGACCGAGGCGGCGCGCAAGGGCAAACTCGACCCGGTCATCGGCCGGGATGACGAGATTCGGCGCGTGATCCAGGTGCTTTCGCGGCGCACGAAAAACAACCCCGTCCTGATCGGCGAACCCGGCGTCGGAAAGACGGCGATCGTCGAGGGCCTCGCGCAGCGAATTCATTCCGGGGACGTGCCGGAGGGTCTCAAAAGAAAGTCCGTCGTCGCGATGGATCTCGGCTCCCTCATCGCGGGCGCGAAGTACCGCGGCGAATTCGAAGACCGGCTCAAGGCCGTTTTGAAGGAAGTCGAAGAGGCCGAGGGGCGCGTCATCCTGTTCATCGACGAGCTCCATACGCTCGTCGGCGCGGGCGCGTCCGAAGGATCGATGGACGCCTCGAACATGCTCAAGCCGGCCCTCGCCCGCGGCGAGCTTCGCGCGATCGGCGCGACGACCCTGAACGAATACCAGAAGTACATCGAGAAAGACGCGGCCCTCGAGCGGCGTTTCCAGCCCGTCTACGTGGAAGAGCCGACCCTCGAGGACACGATTGCGATCCTTCGCGGCCTCAAGGAGAAATACGAGGTTCACCACGGCGTGAGGATCACCGACGCGGCGATCGTCGCAGCCGCAACTCTCTCTTACCGCTACATCACGGACCGGTTCCTGCCGGACAAGGCGATCGACCTGGTCGACGAAGCGGCGTCCGGACTGCGGATCGAGATCGACTCCCTCCCGACCGAGATCGACGAGATCGAGCGGCGGATCGTGAGTCTCGAGATCGAAAAGCGAGCCCTGTCCCGCGAGGAAACGCCGGCCGCGAAGGAGCGGCTCTCGGCGATCGAGAGGATCCTGTCCGACGAAAAGGAAAAGTCCTCGCAACTCAAGCTCCAGTGGAACAACGAGAAAGAAGCGATCGGAAAGCTCCGGTCGCTGAAGGAAGAGATCGAGGGGGTCAAGGCGCAGGCGCTGGAGGCGGAACGCGCCGGAGACCTGGAGAAGACCTCGATCCTGCGCTACGGAACGCTGCGGCAGCTCGAAGAGTCTCTCTCCGAAGCGAACGCGAAGCTCGCGTCGGTTCAGAAGACGGCGGCCCCGATGCTCAAGGAAGAGGTCGACGAAGAGGACATCGCGAAAGTCGTCGCGAAGTGGACCGGCATTCCGGTGTCGCGCATGATGGAAGCCGAGAGCCAGAAGCTCCTGCGGATGGAGTCGCGGCTGCGCCTCCGCGTCGTCGGGCAGGAGGAGGCCGTGCAGGCGGTCTCGGACGCCGTGCGGCGGTCGCGCGCGGGCCTTTCCGACCCGAATCGGCCGGTCGGCTCCTTCATCTTCCTCGGGCCGACGGGCGTCGGGAAGACCGAGCTGTCGCGAGCCCTGGCGGAATTCCTCTTCGACGACGAGAACGCGATGGTGCGGCTCGACATGTCGGAGTACATGGAGAAGCACAGCGTCTCGCGGATGATCGGCGCTCCCCCGGGGTACGTCGGCTACGAAGAGGGCGGCCAGCTCACGGAGGCCGTCCGGCGCCGGCCCTACAGCGTGATCCTTTTCGACGAGATCGAGAAGGCGCATCCCGAAGTCTTCAACGTGCTGCTGCAGCTGCTCGACGACGGTCGCCTGACCGACGGCAAGGGACGCAAGGTCGACTTCCGCAACGCCGTCGTCATCCTGACGTCGAACATCGGGTCCGAATGGATCATCGAGCTCGCGGAACGGGACGAGGAAGAGATGAAGGCGAAGGTCACCGAGGCGCTCGCGCGCCACTTCCGCCCGGAGTTCCTGAACCGCATCGACGACGTCGTCGTCTTTCACCGGCTTCAGGAAGCCCAGATTGAAAAGATCGTCGACATCCAGCTCGATCGGCTCGCCGCGACGCTCTCGGGCCGCGGCATCCGGCTCGCCTGGACGCCCGAGGTTCGCGAATGGCTCGCGAAACGGGGCTACGACCCGGCTTTCGGGGCCCGGCCCCTGAAGCGCACGATCCAGAAGACCGTGCAGGACGCCCTCGCGCGCCGAGTCCTGGAGGGCAGGCTCACGGGAAAGAAGGCCCTCGCGATCGGCGTCGACCCGGCCGCCGACGCCCTGACGTTCCGGGAGATCGACGACCGCGAGTTCGAACAGCTCGCGAAAGCGCGGGAGAAGGAAACGCCCGCCGACCCGGCCTCCGCGGCGATTCACTGAAACTTCCCGGCCGACATCCGGGCCGACCGGAAGGAATGCCGGAAAGCCGGCCCGCGTTGGAAAGCGCATGACGAGTGTTTTCCGGAAGCCCCTCGAAATCCGGGCGGCGGCCTGCGGAGCCGTCTCCCTTCTTCTCGCCTCCTGGTCCGGCGCCGCGACTCCCCCGACCCGGCGCAACGAAGTCGTCGCCGTCGTCGAGAAAGTCTCTCCCGCGGTCGTCAACATTTCGGCCGAGCAGACGGTTCGCCGCCAGCCCACGATCTTCGACCAGTTCTTCGGCGAACCCGGCGGCTCGCCGCGGCGCTATAAGACGAAGTCGCTCGGGTCCGGCGTCGTCATCAACGGCAACGGAGTGATCCTCACCAACGACCACGTCGTGTCGGGCGCGTCGAAAATCATCGCCACGACGAAGAGCGGCCAGGAGTACGAGTGCGAAGTCGTCGGCTCGGACCGCGACAACGACGTCGCCGTGCTTCGCGTCAAGGGCTCCCGGGGCAACCTTCCGATGCTCCCGATGGGCAATTCCTCCGACATCCTGATCGGCGAAACGGTCATCGCGATCGGCAACCCGTTCGGCCTGTCCAACACGGTCACGGCCGGCGTCGTGTCCGCTCTCGGCCGAACCGTTCCGGAAGAAAACACCCAGCGCGTCTTCACGGATTTCATCCAGACCGACGCGTCGATCAACCCCGGAAACTCGGGCGGCCCGCTCGTCAACGTCGACGGCCAGCTGATCGGCATCAACACGGCGATCGTCGGGGGCGCATCCGGAATCGGCTTCGCGATCCCGATCGACCGCGCGAAACGGATCGTCGAAGACATTCTCCACTTCGGCTCGGTGCGGCCGGCCTGGATCGGAGTGCGGGGCCGCACGGCGACGTCCCGGCTCGGGAGCGAGGGAAAGCCCCTTGGATTCCGCGTGACCTCCATCGAGGCCGGATCCCCCGCGGCGCGCGCCGGGATCGAGAAGAACGACGTGATCACCGAGGCCGGCGGGCGCGCCGTCGCTTCGAAGAACGACTTCGACACGGCGCTCTCGAGCGTCGTCCCGGGACAACTCATCCCGCTGTCGATCAAGACCGGAAACTCCTCGAAAAAGATTTCGCTGCGCACGGCGGAACCTCCCCCGTCGCTCTGGTCGCAGGTCCTGCGGAAGGACGTCGGAATCGAGGTGGCGCCGGAGCGGGGAACTCTCCGAATCGCGCAGGTCGCGCGGGGATCGGCCGCCTCGCGCGCCGGCCTCGAGCCGGGCGACTCCCTCGTGGGCCTCAACGGCGAGCCGGTTCGGTCGGAGAAGGACGCGGCGGCGGTCCTGAATCGCGACTTCAACCGCACGACGCTCCTGATGACCGTCGCCCGCGGCGGCTGGGAGTACACGCTCACGTTTCCGCTGGATTAGTTCGCGGCCGCGCGCCTGCCCGGCTTCATTTCCGACACGACGATCCCGGCGATGACGAACCCGCCGCCGGCGAGACCCCGGGCTCCGAGCCGCTCCCCCAGGATGATCGCCGCGAAGATGGCCGTCCAGAACGGCTCGAGCGCGTAGATCACGGCCGCGTGGGTCGCGGACATCTTCGTCTGCGCCCACGTCGTCACGATGAACGTGATCAGGGTCGCGAACACGATCATGTAGGAGATGGCGGCGACGAACGGCTGCGATCGAACACCATCGGCCTCGCCTCGTACCCGACGAGGGCGAGCGGGGGATGCCCGACCCGGAGCCAGAAGGACAGGATCCACAGCGTCGCCGCAGCTACCGTCAGTTGAAACGCGGTGAACCGCAGCGTCGGGTGCCGCGGCGCGCGCTCGGCGTTCTCCACGATATAGATCGCGAACATTACCGCGCAGACGAACACCATCAGGTCGCCCCGGTTGACGTGGCCACCGCCGGCCGGCCAGGAGAGCAGAAAAAAACCGGCCGTCGCCAGCAGAATGCCGAGGAGATTCGCGATTCCCGGCCCGCGGCGCGTGCGGAAGATCGCGAAAAACGGCGTCAACACGACCGAGAGCCCCGTGATGAACGCCGTCTTCGAAGCGCTCGTCTCGGTCTGGCCGGCGATCTGAAACGCCATCCCGAACGTCAGGACGACTCCGAGAAAGACGCTGTCTCGAACGATCGACGGCGTGCGGACCTGGCGGGCCGAAGCCAGGAGCAGCAGCACCGCTGCGACGCTGAACCGGAGGGCGAGGTAGGCGATCGGCGGCTCTCGCCCGATCACTTTCGCGTTGACGATGAACGTCGACCCCCAGATGAGCGTGATCCCGACGAGCGCGATGTCTGCCTTCCACGAGGAGTTTTCCGACGCGGCGCTCATCGCGCGCGATCGTATAAGATCGCGGATCTCATGTCCGTCCGCGTGCGTTTCGCGCCTTCTCCCACCGGCAGCCTCCACGTCGGCGGGGCGAGAACGGCTCTCGACAATTTTCTGTTCGCGCGGCACTCCGGCGGCGTCCACATCCTCCGAATCGAGGACACCGACGTCGAGCGATCCCGCGCCGAGCTGACGGACCAGATCCTGCGCTCGATGGAATGGCTCGGGCTGGAATGGGACGAAGGGCCGATCCACCAGTCGGATCGCATGGACCTCTACCGGGCGAAGGCCGACGAGCTGCTCGCCGCGGGGAAGGCGTACCGGTGCTTCTGTTCTCAGGAGGATCTGGACGCCGAGCGAAAGCGCGCCGAGGCGGAAAAACGCGCCTACCAGTATTCCAAGAAGTGCCGAAATCTCGATCCGGCGGACTCGGACCGCCGGGCCTCCGCCGGCGAAAGGTTCGTCCTGCGCCTGCGCGTTCCGCCCGACCCCATCGCCGTCGACGACCTCATCCGCGGACGAATCGAGTTTCCCGCCGGCGCGACGGACGACTTCGTGCTCGTCCGGTCGGGGGGACATCCGCTCTACCACTTCACCGTCTGCGTCGACGACGTGGACATGCGCATCACGCACGTCATCCGCGGCGACGACCACCTCGCGAACACGCCCAAGCACGTCGCTCTGTTCGGGGCGCTCGGAGCGGAGCTTCCGAAGTTCGCCCACCTCGGCATGATCTACGGCACGGATCGAAAGAAGCTCTCGAAGCGGCACGGCGCGGCCTCTGTCGAGGAATGGCGGGACGCCGGCATCTTTCCGGAGACCCTCGTGAACTTCCTCGCGCTGCTCGGATGGTCGCCCGGCGACGACCGCGAGATCATGACGCTGCCGGAAATGATCCGGGACTTCTCGCTCGACCGCGTGGGATCGTCGCCCTCCGTGTTCGATCCGGACAAGCTCCTCTGGATGAACTCGAAGTACCTGGCGGCGATGTCTCCCGAAGAGATCCTCCGCCGCGCCGAAGCCGGCGGCGCGACGATCCGCAATCCCAGGATCGCCCTCGCCGCGATTCCCCTTCACCGCGAGCGGTCGCGGACGCTTCCGGAGCTTCTCTCGGCCCTCGCCGACTACGAAGAAGATCCGAGCAACTACGACCCGGCCGGCCTGAAGAAAAACGTGGGACCGGAGACTCCCGCGCTCCTGTCCGATCTCGCCGGACGATTCGCCGCCCTCGGCTCGTTCGAAAAGGCCGGCCTCGAGGAGGCGCTCCGCCAGGTCGCGAACGAAAAGGGCGTCGCCGCGGGAAAGCTCATCCATCCCCTTCGCCTCGCGGCGACCGGAAAGACCGTCGGCGCGCCGCTCTTCGACGTTCTGGAGCTGCTCGGGAAGGAGACCGTCGAACGGAGGATTCGAAACTTCGTCGCGGCGATCAGCGCGGGACCTCAGTCTCCTTAGGCACCCCGCCTTCCCGATGCGCGCCGTCCGACTGAATCGAACCGGAGAAGGCCTGCGGGACGAAAACGTTCCCGACGCCGCACCCGGCGAGGGCGAGATCGTGGTCCAGGTCCGGGCCGCCGGGATCTGCCACTCGGACGCGCACTATCGAAAGGACCCGGGCCGGACGAAGCTGCCCGTCACGCCGGGCCACGAAATCGCGGGCGTCGTCGCCGCCGTCGGAAAGGGCGTTGCCGATTTCTCCGCAGGCGATCGGGTCGCGCTCCACTACCTTGTCTCTTGCGGGCTCGTCTCGTGCAGCCAATGTTCCGATCGCCTTCGCGGCGGCGAAAGGTTCTGCGCCGAGGCCTCGATGTTCGGAAAGGATCGCGACGGAGGGTACGCCGAGCTCGTGGCCGCCCCGGCCGCCAACGCCGTGCGGATACCCGATTCCGTGCCGTTCGAGCAGGCCGCGGTGATGATGTGCTCCTCGGCCACGGCGCTCCACGCGCTCCGGCTCGCGGGTCTGCGCCCGGGCGAATCCGTTCTCGTCGTCGGTTTCGGAGGCCTCGGCTTCTCTGCGGTCGAGCTCGCGAAGGCGTTCGGGGCAGGCCGGATCTTTGCGGCCGACGTCGTCCCGGCCAAGCTCGAGGCTGCCCGGGCGCTCGGCGCGGAAACGGTCGACGCCTCGGACGGGACGATCGAGGACCGCGTCGCCGCCCTCACGAACGGACGCGGTGCCGACGTCGCGCTCGATTTCGCCGGCTCGCCCGCGGCGCGGACCTCGGCTCTCCGCTCGCTCGCCCCGGAAGGCCGGCTCGTGATCGTCGCGCTCGACGACCGGCCGTTCCCCTTCGACCCGTACCGCGACGTTCTCGGGAAGGAGAGACGGATCATCGGGTGCTCCGACCATCTCTTCAGCGACCTGACGGAACTGATGGATCTCGCGGCAGCGAAGCGCATCGACCTTTCGGGAGCCGTCACCCGAACCGTGCCGCTCGAAGCGGCGGAGATCAACGGGGTCCTGGACGAGCTCGATACCGGGACGTCGCACCTGCGCGCGGTGATCCTCCCGCGCGGCTGATTTCGGGGACGGCGGTCAGCGCTCCCGGGCCTTCGTCGGGGCGGGCCTGTACGATTCGCTCATCGCACGCAGCTTCCGGATCGTCTCGCGCAGGACGCCGACCGCTCCCGGGATCTCGCGTCCGTAGAGCTTCATCTCGGCCTCGCAGTCGGTCATGCCGTAGACGGCGGCATCGCTTTCCAGACGGTTCTTCTCGAACTCGAGTCGCTCGACGAGCTCGTCGATCTCCGACCGGAGGATGTAGGAGAGGTCCCGATCGCCCAGATAGCGCCCGCACTGGGGGCAGTGGATCGTCTGATAGCCGTCGAGCGGCTCGTCGATCACGAACTGCCTCTCGCAGCGGGGGCATTCGAAGACCTCGGGCAACATGGCAGAAGAATTGTCCGCCTCGCCGCGGGAGAATGCAACGGGTGGAACGCTCACCCGCCGGATTTCTTCGGGCGGAATCCCTCGCTTGACAAAAGTGACAAAACGGTCTCCACGTGGTCGCCCTGGATCTCGATGACGCCGTTCTTGACGGTGCCTCCGGCGCCACAGCGCGCCTTCAATTTCTTCGCGAGAGCCGCGAGCGGGTCCTCGGATTCTTCGAGGCCCGTCACGACGGTCACCGTCTTGCCGGCGCGACCCGACGAGCTTCGCGAGACGCGGACACGCTGATCCTTTTTCGGAGCGGCGGAAGTCTTCGAGCAGGCGCACTGGTCGGCCGGCCACCCGCACTTCGCGCAGCGAGAAACGCCGCCGGAACCTCCGGGGCCCGAGGAATAAACGAGGGGCCTTATGCCCGGATTTCTCCCACTCTTCGAAAGTATTCCGCGAAAGCCATCATTCCGCCGCGGGCCTGCTGCCAGTCGAAGTTCTCGTTCGGAGCATGGTAGCCGTGCTCCGGCAGCGAGAGGCCGAGGAAGTAAACGGGCGCCTTCAGCACTTTTTCCATCGAAAGGACGGCCCCGATCGAACCACCCTCGCGGACGAAGACGGGCTCTTTGCCGAACGCGAACTTCATCGACGCCCTGATCGCATCGGCGTGCGGCCCCGTCGTCTTCGCGAGATAGCCCGGCAGCTCGTGCTCGTGCCAGACTTCCACGTCGGGGTTCTTCTTCTTCACGAAAGCTTTCACGAGCTTGACGATCTTCTTCGGATTCTGATTCGGAACGAGCCGGCACGAAACGATCGCTGTCGCCGACGGAGGAATGATCGTCTTGACGCCCGGTCCGACGTAGCCCCCGGCGATTCCGTGGACTTCGAAGGTCGGCATCATCCAGATCCGCTTCATGACCTCGAGAGGATCGTCGACGCGAAGCGATTTCAACAGATGGTCTTTCTTGAATTCGCGCGTCGTGAATCCGCACTTGCGCAGATCGTCGAGCTCTTTCTTCGTCGGCTTGACGACGTCGTCGTAGAAGCCGGGAATCTTCACCCGCCCCGTTTTCGCGTCGAGGCACTCGGCGATGAGCGCGCAGATCTCGGCCTGCGGATTTCGCGCAGCGCCCCCGGTCGTCCCGGAGTGCTGATCGGTTTCGCCCGTCCGCAGCGTGAAGCGGAAACCCTGAAGGCCCCGCAGGCCCGCCGGGCAGGCCGGATGCTTTCGCGAAACCCAGACCGTGTCGGAGACAACGACCGACTGCGTGCGAAAATCGTCGCGGTGGGCCTTGATCGTCGCCTCGAAATGCGGCGAGCCGATTTCCTCCTCGAGCTCCCACAGGAAGTCGATGTTGACCCGCGCGCCGTTGTCGGCGGCGTACTTCGCCCCGAAGAGTGCGGAAATCGCGGGCCCCTTGTCGTCGGTCGTTCCTCGCCCGAGATAGCGATCGCCGTCGCGAACGAACCGGAACGGCTCGGTCTTCCAGTCCGGCCCCTCGGCGGGCTGAACGTCGAGATGGTTGTAGATCGTGGCGGTCGGAAATGCCGGGTCGAGCTCGAACCGTCCGTGGACGAGCGGGTGGCCCCCGGTCTCGTAGACCCGGGCGCGCGCGCCCATCGATTCGAGCAGCTGCGCGGCGTATCGCGCGCCGCGGGCCATGTCGTCCCGGTGCTCCGGCTCGACGGAGACCGTGGGGATATCCACGATGTCCCGCAGCACCGACTCGAACCTGTCCCGCGACGCGTCGGCGTACTGCGAGACCGAATTCTTCGAGAATTGATCCGGCATCCTCACTCCTTGTTCACTTCTTCTTTTGAGACTTCGACGCGTTCCGAACCCGGGCCGAACCCGGCCGGGCTTTCTTTGCGGAAACCTTCCGGGCCGGGGCCTTCCGTGCGCGGGGTTTTGGACGGGCCGACTTCTTTTTCCGGGAAGGCTTCGGCAAACTCTTCTTCGCTTTCGGGGGGGCTTTCGCAGGGCTCTTCTTCTTGCCTTTCGCGACGATCTTCTCCAGCTTTCGCGGCTCCGAGCGGGGCGCCTGGGCGGGAGCTTCGGGCGCGGTCGCCGCCTTGAGGGCCATACGCTTCTCGCGGGCCACGCTTCGCGACGCCGCGGCGGCCGCCTTGCGCTCTTCGGCCCGGTGCTGGCGCTCTTCCCGGGCGGCCTCTTCGGCTGCGGCTCGCTGCGCCTCCCATTTCGGCAGCCGCTCCGCGATGACGGCCGAAAGCTCGCGCTCGGAGTAGACCTGGATTTTCGGCACCCGCTCTTTCAGCAGATCCTTCCGATCGTCGAACACGTGCATCGCGAACAATTCGAGCTCGCGCGTGTCCTTCGCCTTGGAGAGGTAGTCCGCCGTCTCGAGAGCGTGGGACGGAGCCTTCGAAAAGTCGATGACGATCGCCGCCGGCTTCTCCCGCCGGGCCACTTCCGAGAATCGGGGCCAGCGGGGCTCCTCGACGATCAACTGGGCGCCCGACTTGGCGAGCCGCGAGGCCTTCGCGTCGCGAGTCTCGCTCGCGAAATGCAGAAACAGCACCTTCATCGCAGACCTCATTTCGGCTGAATTTATTCGCTTTCCGGTGTTTCCGGAAGCCCTTTTTATCACGCCGCGGGAGAAGTCGGCGAATCTTCGCGGAAATGCGTGCCGCGGGAGACACGGTCGTCCGCCGCGCCGCGCGTGACTTCGAGGGCCGTGCGAACGCCGTTGCGCAGCCCGATCAGGGCGTCGGACATCGTTCCCTGGCGGTAGAAATCCTCGATTTCGTCCCTCAGCTCCTGCAGGATGCGGCGAGCGCGGTCGAGGCGGCGGCCCGAGCGCACGAGGCCGACATAGTTCCACATCGTGTGCTTGATCACGAGCCAGTCCTGCGAAACGAGAGCGGCATCGACCGGTTCCGATTCGGGCTGCCAGGCCCAGGCCGAATACGATTTCGCGGAAGCGTCCGAGCGGGCTTCCGCCGCCGCGAGCTTGCCCGCCCGCCACCCCCAGAGCAGACCTTCGAGAAGCGAGGTCGACGCGAGCCGGTTGGCCCCGTGGACTCCCGTGCAGGAGACCTCTCCGGCCGCGTACAGGCCCGAAAGCGTCGTGCGCCCATCCAGGTCGACGGCAACGCCGCCGCAGGAATAATGCGCGGCCGGAACGATCGGCACCGGCCCCCTCGTCACGTCGTAACCCGCCTCCTGGCAGCGCTGGGCGACCCCGGGAAACCGCTCGCGGATCCATTCCGGAGGCTTGTGGGAAATGTCGAGAAGAGCGTGCGACTGGTCCTCGTCGAGCATGCGTCGATGGATCGCGCGGGCAACGACGTCGCGCGGCGCCAGCTCCTCGCGCGCATCGAACTCCTTCAGGAACGGCCGGCCGGCCGCGTCCGTGATCTTCGCGCCCGCGCCGCGCAGCGCCTCCGAGAGGAGCAGCCGCCCCTTCGGATGGACCAGGGCCGTCGGATGGAACTGCACGAACTGAAGATTGAGCAGGCGGGCGCCCGCGCGCGCCGCCATCGCGATTCCGTCGCCGCGGGACCCGGCCGGATTGGTCGTGTGCAGGAAGACCTGCCCGAGGCCGCCGGTGGCGAGGATCGTCGTGTGCGCGTAGACGGGCCGGACGGCTTCGGTCGAGCGGTCGAGCAGGTACGCTCCGAAGACGCGCTGCCTCGCGTAGCGATCCAGCGGGTTGGAGGAATCGTGCGCCGGAGTCAGAAAATCCACCGCCGTGTGCGCGGTCTTCCATTCGACCGTCTTTTCCGACATCACGGCCCCGAGCAGGGCGCGCTCGACCGGAATCCCCGTTTCGTCCTTGACATGGAGGACGCGCGGCAGGGAGTGAGCGCCCTCCAGGGCCCATTGAAAAGTCCCGTCCTCGCGGTCGAACGGAACGCCGAGCTCTCCGATCAGCAGCTTTTCCACCAGGTCGGGCCCCTCGCGGGAGAGCAGCTCGACCGCGGAAGGATTGCACAGCCCGCCCCCGGCCTTTTCGATGTCCGCGGCGAGACTGCCGGGCGTGTCGCCGGCCGGACGGCCGACGATGCCTCCCTGCGCCCAGAAGGTGTTCGACGACTCCACCTGTTCGGATCTCGTGACCACGAGAACTCTCGCGCCCGCGCGCGCCGCCGAGAGCGCAGCGGAACAGCCCGCGATGCCGGTGCCGATCACGAGGACGTCGTAGATCTCGCTCATCCGATCGCGAGCTCCAGAGAAATGTCGCTGGCCCGCACGGAATGCGTCAGAGCGCCGATCGAAATGAAATCGACGCCCGCGTCGGCGTACGCGCGGACGTTCGCGAGCGAGACGTTCCCCGAAGCTTCGATCCGGACCCCGGGCGCGAGCCCCCGCGCGAGCGCGACGAGCCGCGACGCCTCGGCCGGCGTCCGGTTGTCCAGAAGCAGTTGATCGGCGCCCGACTCGAGGGCCTCGCGAAGCTGATCCTCGCTCTCCACCTCGACTTCGATCCGAAGCCCGAACGGCCCGCGAAGCCGGGCGGCGGCGACAGCAGCGGCGACCCCGCCGGCGATGGCGATGTGGTTGTCCTTGACCAGGATTCCGTCGTCGAGCCCGAAGCGATGGTTCGTTCCCCCGCCGGCAACGACCGCCTGCTTGTCGAGGGAGCGAAGGCCCGGCGCCGTCTTGCGGGTGTCGAGAATCCGGGCGGCCGTTCCGCGCACGGCCTCGACGTAGCGCCTCGTCTCGGTCGCGATGCCCGACATTCTCTGGAGGAGATTGAGGGCAACCCGTTCCCCCGCGAGAAGGCCCCGGGCGCCGCCCGAGACTTCGGCGATTCGGGATCCCGGGGCGACCAGCTCCCCTTCGACCGCGAGGGAGGTCCAACCCGATCCGGGGTCAGCCAGGCCGAAGATTTCGCCGGCGATTTCGAGGCCGCTCGCGACGAGCTCGCTCTTGGCCAGAAGAACTCCTTTCGCCCGAATGCCTTCCGGCACGACGGCCCGGGAAGTCGCGTCGCCGCGACCGATGTCCTCCCAGAAGGAACATCTCCAGGCGCGACCTCAGGGCGGGATCGATCCGGCTCACGCCGGCAGGATATCTCGAACCGGCGGCGACGACGCCGCTCGAGACCCCCTTTTGCCGCTCGCGGCGCGCAGTCGTAGCAAAGTCCTCAAACCGCAGTGAGCGGAAAAGCGGGGCGAGTCCCGTGACAGGACCCTCGCCGGCCGAGCGGGCTCGACCTACGACAGCTCGAGCATGCGGAGGAGAGACTTCTCCGCCGCGGCGCGGACGTCTTCCGGAATCGTGATCTCGGGCGTCTCGTCGCGCATCGCGAGGTAGATCTTTTCGACGGTGTTCTTCTTCATGAAGGGGCAGAGGTTGCACGCGCAGGTGTCCGTGGGAAGCGGGATGAACTTCTTCCCGGGAGCGGCCTTCTCCATCTGGTGCAGGATCCCCGGCTCCGTCGCGATCAGAAATTCGGGCGCCTCGTTCGTCGTGACGTAGTTCAGGATCGACTTCGTCGAACCGACGTGATCCGCGTGCTTCAGGATCGCCTCGGGACATTCGGGGTGCGCGGCAATTTTCGCCCGGGGGTGGGCAACTTTCAGCCGGACGAGCTCGCGCTCGGAAAACTGTTCGTGGACGATGCAGGTGCCGGGCCAGAGGACGAGCTCGCGGCCGACTTTCTTCTCCAGCCAGGCGCCGAGATGCCGGTCGGGGGCGAAGAGGATCTCCCGGTCGGACGGAAACGAACGCACGATCTTTTCGGCATTCGACGACGTGCAAATGACGTCCGACAGCGCCTTCACGCGGGCCGAACAATTGATGTAAGTGATCGACGCCGCGCCCGGATGCGCATCGCGGAAGGCCCGGAACGCGTCGGGAGGGCACGAGTCTTCGAGCGAGCACCCGGCTCCCATGTCGGGGATCAGGACCTTTCGCGACGGATTCAGGATCTTCGCCGTCTCCGCCATGAAGCGAACGCCGGCGAACAGGATGATGTCGGCGTCGGTCTTCTGCGCCGTCTTCGACAGGTCGAGCGAATCGCCGACGAAATCGGCGAGGTCCTGAATCTCCGCCTCCTGGTAGTAGTGGGCGAGCAACACAACCCGCTTTTCGCGCTTGAGCCGGCGGATTTCCCGCTCCAAATCGATCCGCGGGTCGATCGAGGAAGGTCCTTCGGTTCGGGCCGCGATCGCGCTCATCTCATGGATCATAACGTCTTCGAAAGCCGGGGGATTTCGCGCGCACTGGCTGGCTCTGAAATTGCTGTAGGCTAGAAAGCGTCATTTGAAAGGAGCATCAGCATGCCGAAAACGGAAGGGGCGGGCGGAAAAAAGGCGTTCGTGAGCGACATCCAGGAGCTCCGCCGCCGAGCCCGACAGCACATGGACAAGGGCGCGGTCACCGAAGGCTACAAAGCCGACCGGCCCACGGTGATCAAGATCCTCAACGAGGCGCTCGCGACCGAGATCATCTGCATCCTCCGCTACAAACGCCACTACTTCATGGCCGACGGAATCCACGCCCAGGCGGTCAAGGCGGAGTTCCTCCAGCACGCCAACGAGGAACAGGGGCACGCCGACCTGATCGCCGAGCGCATCACGCAGCTCGACGGCGAGCCGAACTTCAGCCCGGAGGGCCTCTCCACCCGGAGCCATGCCGAATACGTGGAAGGCACCGACCTCCTCGACATGATTCGCGAAGACCTCGTCGCCGAGCGCATCGCCATCGATTCGTACTCCGAAATGATCCGATACATCGGGGACGACGACGTCACCACGCGGCGCATGCTCGAGGGCATCCTCGCCATGGAAGAGGAGCACGCCGAAGACCTGAAGACGATGTTGAAGACGCTCGGCAAGGAAGAACGCTCGGCGGGATAAAATCCCGCCAATGTCCGACGCCTCCTGTCCCCGGAGCGGCGAAGAGAAATATCGCCTCCTGCTGCAGGTGTCGGAAGCGGCAAACGCGCAGCTCGAGCTGGCGGGAGTCCTCGGAGCCGTGGCTCGCGCCCTCAAGGCGTTCGTGCCGGTCGACGCGATCGGCGTCGCCACCACGGACGGAGAGCTCGTCCGCCTGCACGCGATCCACATCGAAGGAGTCGAGCGCCTGCCGGGGGAGCCGTTCGCGGAGGTCATGACGCGGGCCCTGCACCTCTCGGCCGACCAGGTCGCGCAAATCTCCGGCGGGCTGCCGTTCCACGGATCGGGAACGGAGTACGTCGGCCGGACGGGGAAGGCCTACGTCTGCCAGAACCTTCCCGAGGAGAAGTTGTTCGCGGAGGACGACCGGCTTCTCTCCTATGGAATCCAGTCGTACGTCCGCACTCCCCTGTTCGTCCGGGAGCGTCTGATCGGCTCGATCGCGTTCTCGCGAACTCGCCAGAGGCGCTTCGAGCCCGACGAGGTCGATACTCTCGAAGGCGTCTCCCGGCCGATCGCGACCGCGGTGGCGAACTCGCTCGCCTTCGACGAGATCGGAAAGCTGAAGGACCGGTTCCAGCAGGAGAACCTCGTCCTGAAAGAGGAAATCGACCAGGAATCGATGTTCGAGGAGATCGTGGGAGCCTCGAAAGCCCTGCGAAAAGTCCTTTCGAAAGTGGAAAAAGTCGCGCCGACCGACTCGACCGTTCTGCTGACCGGGGAGACTGGGACCGGAAAAGAGCTCATCGCGCGCGCGATCCACCGGCGGTCCCGCCGGTCGGAAAGCGTCCTCCTGAAAGTGAACCTGGCGGCTCTTCCGCCTTCGCTCATCGCTTCGGAGCTCTTCGGCCACGAGAAGGGCGCTTTCACGGGAGCCCTCCAGCGGCGCCCGGGCCGCTTCGAGCTCGCCTCCGGCGGAACGATCTTCCTCGACGAGGTCGGGGAACTCCCCTCGGAGATCCAGGTCGCGTTGCTGCGGGTCCTTCAGGAGGGAGAATTCGAGCGCGTCGGCGGAACACGAACGCTTCGCACCGACGCGCGGGTGATCGCCGCGACGAACCGGGACCTCGCGAGCGCGGTCGACGAGGGCGCCTTCCGCAGCGACCTCTATTACCGGCTGAACGTCTTTCCGATTGAGCTGCCCCCGCTGCGGGAACGGCGCGAAGACATTCCGATCCTCGTCGAATACTTCACGGCGCGCCATTCCGCCCGGCTGGGGAAGAGGATCCGAAAAGTCGAGAAGAGGACGATGGACCGCCTCGTCGCTTACTCCTGGCCCGGGAACGTGCGCGAGCTCGAGAATCTCCTCGAGAGGGCGGCGATTCTCGCCGAGGGCGAAACGCTCGAGATCGAAGAAAGCGCCCTCGCGGGACCGTCCGCGTCCGCCCCGGGCGGCGCGCTTCCGGCGAGCCTCCTGGGACAGGAAAAGCGAATGATCGAAGCCGTTCTCGCGGAAACGCGCGGCCGAGTCTCGGGGCCTTCCGGCGCGGCGGCGCGGCTGCAAATCCCTTCGACCACGCTCGAATCGAAGATCCGAAAGTTGAAGATCGACAAGTACCGGTTTCGCTCCGTTTAGGCGAGTCTTCCGCGCGGTTCTCGCCATTCGAGCCTAGAATACGACTCACGTTATTCCAAAAAAATGAGACAGGAGAAATTCATGAAAACCGTGGCGCCGTCCCTGGCGATTCTGGCTGCTGCTTTGTCGTTCTCCTCGCTGGCGTTTGCCGGATTCGCATCGACCGAAACGTTCCTGCCCGCCGTCGGACGCGTGACGGGACAGGGCGGGGCGCAGTTCTACACGACGATCTGGGCAACGAACCTCACGGGTGTTACGGTCTCCTTCACTTTCGACTTCCTCAAGCAGGGACAGGCCAACCCGAGCCCGGCGAGTTTCTCGGACACGCTCGCGCCGGGACAGACGAAAGTCTACGAGAACATCGTCGAGACGAAGCTCGGTCTCTCCGGCCAGCTCGGCGCCGCGCGGATCACCGCCTCCGGCGAGATCCTCGTCTCCGAGCGGATCTACAACCAGGCTCCGGGAGACGACGTCGGAAAATCCGAAGGGCTTTTCTTCGCCGGCGTGCCGAGATCTCTCTCGATCTCGCTTGGCCAGTCCGCATCGATCCAGGGGATCAACCAGGGAGGTTCGGAGAGCTTTCGCTACAACTTCGCCCTCGTGGAAACCGGAGGCGGGAGCCCGACCGTCAACGTCCAGCTCTTCGACGGCAACGCGACGATGCTCGGGCAGAAGGCGTACAACCTGCAACCCTACGAGCAGGTCCAGCCCAACGTCGCGGATCTCTTCTCAGGAATCGCGACGACGAACGCGCGGATCACCGCGACGGTGACCGGGGGCTCGGGATCGGCCCTGATCGCCGGCGCACAACTCGCCAACGAGTCGCAGGACTCCTCCGGCTTCGAGATGAGCTTTCGCGACAGCATCCTCGGCGGCGGCACCGGAGTCACGAGCCTGAACAGCCTCACCGGCGCGCTCAACCTGACAGCCGGAACCGGAATCACGATCACGCCGTCCGGGAATACCATCATGGTCGCCGCCACCGCCGGAAGCGGCGGAATCCTCACGCTTCCGTACAGCCAGATGGTGGCCGATGCGGATCATCCCGGCTTTGCCATCACGAACACCGCCACCGCGCCGAGCGGGGGAGCCAACTCGGCCATCACCGGCATCGGAGGCGTTCCGTCAGGTTTCGCGGGCGGACAATTCTCGAATGGAACGACCGGTGTCACCGGCGATTCAAAGACAGGGACAGGCGTCGTGGGATCCTCTTTGGGCTCCGTCGGCGTCCTCGGCGCGAGCGGCGGTATAGCGGGCGTACTGGGCGTGGTTTTTACGGAGAGTCCAGGAACCGTCGGCTATGGCGTTGCTGGACTTTCTTCCTCGTCAAAAAGCACCGGCGTTTTTGGCCAACAGGGGTTGACCGGTCCCGACGTCTCGAACGATATTGCCGGCGTCGAGGGCTCGTCGAGCGACCAGGCCGGCGTGATCGGTCGCAGTGCGACGAACAACGGAGTCCAGGGATTCAGCGACGCCGGCGGAATAGGAGGCGTGATTGGTAACAACGACTCTTCCTCCGGATGGGGTGCCGAGGGATACAACACAGCGACAAACGGGCACGGGTACCTCGGTGGTTACGAGTACGGCGTGCTCGGCGTCGCTCCGATGTTTATTGATCGCGCTGTGTATGCAGGCAGCTTTCAGGGCGATGTCACCGTCACCGGCCACTTGAGCGCCCATGGCGTCACGCTGGCCGTATCTCCAGATCCGATACGGCCGGAGATGGAGATTCGCTATGTCTCCCTCGAGGGAAGAGAGGCGGGCACCTACTTCCGTGGCACGGCGCGGATCGTGAACGGCTTTGCAACGATCGAGGTCCCCGAGGATTTCCGAATGGTGACGACGGAAAAGGGGTTAACCGTGGTCGTTACGCCGGTCGGCGGACTCGCCGTGCTCGCCGCAATTCATCAGGGTCTCGACAAGATCGTCATTCAGGGTTCGGCCGACGTCGATTTCAATTACATGGTCAACGGCGTTCGAAAAGGATCGGAAGACTTCGCTCCCGTGGCCAGGAATGAGGACTTCGTTCCGCGCTCCGCCGAAGACAAAGAATTCGCACGCCATCTCGACGCAAACGCGATCGCGGCGCTCAAGGCCAACGGGATCCTGAACGCCGACGGCTCGATCAATCTCAAGACCGCGCACCGGCTCGGCTGGGACCGGAAACCGGGGTGGAGCGGCGCGAAACCGGAATCGAACGCGAAAATCCAATAAAATCACTCCCTTCCATGGCGGACCAGAAGAACGATCCTCCGAACGAGCGGCGCCGGGGAAGACGGATCAGCCCGGCGAAGCCGCTCTCGGCCCGGGTCCGCATGGTCACCGAGGCCTTCATCCGGAATCTCTCGACGGGAGGAGCGCTCATCGAGTCGGACCGGGCGCTCGCGCCGGGGTCCCGATGCGAGCTTCACCTCGAGCTCGGCGGCGTCGCGACGACCGCGATAGCGAGAGTCGTGAGGTGCCACATGCTCGCGGGAAAGGGCGCGCGCTACCAGTCGGGGCTCTCGTTCGAGGAGATCGACGACAGGACGCGCTCCGCGATCGAGAAGATCGTGAAGGCGGCCGGCGACGGGGGACCGCTGCCCGGAAAGCTCAAGGTCTGACCGGCAGCCCTCCGGATCTTCCGAACTTACGGATTTGCGTAAAAACACGCGAACCTTGGGAAAGACAGGCCGGGCGCTACCTGTGCCATCAACGACTTAGGCCCTGGTAGCGCTGGCACGCGTCTTGATCTCCTCTTCGGCGTGAGCCCATGCTGAAGATCGAGAAGACTTCCGAGACCGCGACGGCCGTCACGTTCTTTCTCTCCGGCCGGATCTCCGCGGACCATGTTCCCGAATTGAACCGGCTGCTTCGAGAGGCCCGCGACGCCGGCCAGACCGTGACCCTCGACCTCGAGGGCGTCGGCCTCGTGGATCGGAAGGCCGTGGAGTTCTTCACGAAGGGCGAGGGGGCGAAATCGAAACTCCTGCACTGCCCCGTGTACGTCAGCGAGTGGTTGCGCTGCGAAGGCCGGAAGATCGCGCAATGAGTCGCACAGCAACCCGAAACGCGGCGGCCGCGGCGCTCGTCTACTTCGGCCTTTCTTCCGCGCTCACGGCCCAGACGCCGGGCGGGGCGCCCCTTCCCGGAAAACTCACGCTCGCCGACGCGGTCCAGCGAGCGCTGTCCGACGGCACCGCCGCGAAGCTCGCGTCGCTGCGCGTGGAGGAGTCCCGGGCGGCCGCACTCGAGGCGAAGTCGGCTCTGTTTCCGCGGCTCGACGCCGCTGTCCAGGACCAGAACGAGGTCCTCAATCTCAAGACGTTCGGACTGACGATTCCCGGTTTTCCCTCCGTGGTCGGACCGTTCAACGTCTTCGACGCGCATCTCGCCGCCGCCTACAACGTCGTTGACCTCGCCGCCCGGCGCCGATACCAGGCCGCTCGAAGCGGGATCGGCATCTCGGAGACCGAGCGACGCCGGGCCGACGACGACGTCGCGGCCGCTGTCGCGACGATCTATCTCGCGGTCCGGAAGGCGGAGGCTCAGGTCGACGAGACGCAGGCAAACGTGACGCTCTTCGATCGCCTTTCCGAGCTCGCGCAGCACCAGCTCGACGCCGGTGTCGCGACGAAGCTCGACACCACCCGCGCCCGGGTGCAGCTCTCGCGGCGGAGGCAGGACCTTCTCGTCGCGCAGACGCAGCGCGACACGGCGAAGATCGTGCTGTTGAGAGCGATCGGGGCGGATCTCGGAGAGGCGTTCGCGCTCGAAGAGCCGACGACACCGGAGCGCGACGCGCCCTCTCTCGAAGAAGCGCTCGGCCAGGCCCGATCGGATCGGCCGGAGATCGCTACCGCCCGGGAGCGTCTCGAAGAGGCGCGGCTCGAATTTCTCGCTGTCCGATCCGAGAAGTATCCGCGGCTCGTCGCGCAGGCGCAGGGGGGATACAACGGCAATTACCTCGGCGACCTCTCCTGGAACCGCGTCGTCGGAGCGACGGTTTCCGTCCCCATTTTCACGGGGGGGCAGATCGGCGCGCGAGAAGCGGGAGCGAGAGCTCGCGCGCGGGAGCTCGAAGTTCAGGCGCTCGACGCCGAGCGACAGGTCGAAGAAGATGTTCGCCGCGCCCTGTTGGCCTACGAAAGCGCGGTCAGCCGCGTCACGCTCGCGGAGGAGACCTCGCGCCTCGCCGCCGACGAGCTCGATCTGGCGCGGGACCGTTTCGCCAACGGGGTTTCCAACGACGTCGAAGTCGATAACGCCCAGACCGCCCTGACGTCCGCGAGCGATTCGCGCCTCGCCGCGCTGGCGGATCGCGCGCAGGCGTGGTTCGATCTGGAGCACGCGACCGGGAGGATCCGGGAGGCGATTCTGCAGGGAGGAAGATGATGGAAGCTCGAGCTCAAGAGGGCTCCAGGCCGGAAGCGCGACCCGCGCGTTCCCGGAAGAGGCGCGTGATCGCGTATCGGTCTCCTGGCGGCGGCGCTCGTCGTCGGCGCGATCTTCGCGGTCCGGACGGTCCGTTTCTACGGCCACCATGCCGTGACCGACGACGCTCAAATCGAGGCCCACATCGACCCCGTCATCCCCCGGATCCCGGGATACGTCACCGAAGTCGGCGTTCGCGACAACGAAACGGTCAAAGCCGGGCAGGTCATCGTCCGCATCGACCCGCGCGACCTGCAGTCGAAGGTGGACACGGCGCAGGGAGCCGTCGAGAACGCCCGCGCGCAGGTCTCGGTCGCGCGCGCCAACGTCTCCGCCGCGCGGGCGGCCTCGAACAAGGCAGACGAGGATCTCGCGCGCTACCGCCCGCTGCGACAGAAGGAAGAAATTTCCCAGCAGCAGTTCGACGCGGCCCGCGCGGCCGCCGACGCCGCGAAATCGCAGCTCGAGGCGGCGGCGCAGCAGGTCCAGGCGGCCTCCGGACAGGTCGCCCAGAAACAGGCCGACCTCGACTGGGCGCGCCTCCAGCTTTCCTACGCGACGGTGGCCGCTCCCGCGTCCGGAGTCGTCTCGAAGAAAGACGTGGAGGTCGGCCAGCTCGTCGCCGCCGGCCAGCCGCTCATGGCGATCGTCGAAGGCTCGGAGGTGTGGGTCGTCGCGAACTTCAAGGAAACTCAGCTTCGAAAGATGCGCGTCGGCCAGACGGCGGAATTCACGGTGGACGCGTACCCGAAAAAGGTCTTCCGCGGCCGCGTCGACTCGTTTTCTGCCGCGACGGGCGCGAAATTCTCCCTCCTGCCGCCCGACAACGCGACGGGAAACTTCACGAAGGTCGTCCAGCGAGTCCCCGTCAAGATCGTCCCGACCGAGGCTCCCGATGCCCGGTATCCCCTTCGCGCCGGAATGAGCGTCAACGCGACCGTCGACTTCGACAGATGACCGCGCCGAATCTCTTCGCGGAGGCAATCGTTTTCGGCCCGGCCAACGTATACACGTCGAAGATGAGCTCCAGCCGGAAGCCCGACCGCCTCGCGTTGCTCTTTGCGCTGCTCGCCGTCGGCTCCCTCGGCGCGGAAGTCTGGGCGCTCGTCCGAACGCTCGGGCTGCTGCTCGCCCGGTAGGGCTCCATGTCGGAAACGGGAGCCCGCAAATGGATCATCACGATCACGGTGATCCTCGCCTCGGTGATCGAGCTCATCGACACCTCGATCGTGAACGTCGCGCTCCCGCAGATGATGGGAAATCTCGGCGCGACCCTGGACGAGGTCGCCTGGGTCGTCACGGCCTACGTCGTCGCGAACGTGATCGTCGTGCCGATGACCGGCTGGCTCTCCTCGCTCTTCGGCCGGCGAAACTATTTCGCGGGCTCGATCGTCCTGTTCACGATCGCCTCTTTCTTCTGCGGCCATGCGACCGGCATCTGGGAGCTCGTCGTGTTTCGTTTCATCCAGGGAGTCGGCGGAGGGGCGCTGCTCTCGACGTCGCAATCGATCCTCGTCGAGACCTTCCCGCCCGAGGAACTTGGCCTCGCCAACGGCCTGTTCGGCCTCGGGGTCGTCGTGGGCCCGACGATCGGCCCGACCCTCGGCGGCTGGATCACGGACAACTATTCGTGGCCGTGGATCTTCTACGTCAACATTCCGATCGGAATCGTCGCGGCGCTGCTGACCTTCGCGTTCATCCGGGACCCGAAGGAAAAGCGCCACGTCGGCGCCGTCGACTGGTGGGGGATCGCCCTGCTCGTCGCGGGAATCGGCTCGCTCCAGGTCGTCCTCGAGCGCGGCGAGCGCGAGGATTGGTTTTCCGCGGCTTACATCACGATCCTCGCGATCGTCGCGGTGGCCGGCATCGTCGGTTTCATCTGGCGAGAGCTCGCGGCGGAGCATCCGATCGTCGACCTGAGGGTCCTCAAGGACCGTTCTCTCGCCGTCGGGACTCTCTTCACGTTCATTCTCGGCTTCGGCCTCTATTCGTCCGTTTTCATTTTCCCCGTTTTCGCGCAGAACCTGCTCGGGTTCACGGCGATGCAGACCGGGTTGATCCTGCTGCCCGGGGGCATCGCGACGGCGATCATGATGCCGGTCGTCGGCAAGCTGATGCAGAGAGGATTCCCGCCGCAGATCATGAACGCGCTCGGGTTCGTCTCCTTCTTCGGATTCACGTTCCTGTTGTCGCATTCGACCCTGGCGTCGGGCACGCACGACTTCTTCTGGCCCCTCATCCTGCGCGGCGTCGGGCTGGGCCTCCTCTTCGTTCCGCTGACCACGCTCGCTCTCTCGAATCTCCGCGGGAGGGACATTCCGCAGGGCGCGGGTTTCACGAACATGATGCGCCAGCTCGGCGGTTCCTTCGGCGTCGCTCTCGTCGCAACATTCATCCAGCACCGCTCCGCGACGCACCGCCAGAACCTGCTCGCGCACGTGTCCGTCTACGATTTCGCCCTGCGGCAGCGTCTCGACTCGATTTCGAAAGGGTTCCTGGCGAAAGGCTCGAGCGCCTACCAGGCGCAGAAACAGGCGTACGCGGCCATCGAGGGAGCGGTCGCCCGGCAGACGTTCCTGTTGACCTACATGGACGCGTTTCGCGTCGTCGGGATCTTCTTCCTCCTCTGCATTCCGCTCCTGCTGCTCTTCAAACGGACCCGGCGGGGAGGGCCCGTCGCTCCGATGCACTGAAGATCCGACGAACGGGGGGCTATTTTCGCGCGGGGCGCCTCGCGGCGCGGAGGAGCACCGCGATCTCGTCGGGGCGGGGGTTGACGAAATCCAGCCGGATGCGGCCGTCGGCAGTTTCGGAGATCGTCGCGGGAATCGAGCTCGCCGTCAGGTACCACTCGGCGGGGAGCACGACGGCGTTGCGCGGTCGGCCGAACGACCGGTCGAACACGAGCTCGTCGCCGTCCCGCCGGTAGCTCTTCGGGTCCGTGTAGGTTTCCGAGATCCGGAGCCGCACGGACTGCCCCTTGCGGACGGCCGGATAGCGGACCAGGACGATCTCCGAATCGGGACCGATCGGCTCGCCGATGTCGACGACCGCCTTCCGGATTTCCTCGCCCCGCAGCGTCTCGACCTTCAGCTCTTCTCCCGAGTCGAGAACTCGCGCGGAAGGCTTCGAAGCGCGGCTCCCCTTCCGAACGACGTTGACGTACTTGTCTTCGCCCGGTTTCGTCTCCGTGTAATCGTGGTAGAGGTCGAAGGAGTGCGAATCCGGGTCAAGAAGGAAATAGACGATCGTCCGGTCCTGGTGAGCGCGCTCGTCGAGCCGTTCGGCCTGAGGGTCCGGACGGCTCTCCGCCGCGAACGCCGCCCCGGCCGCGAAGATCGCCGCACCAAGGGTCACGGCCGCGAGGGTCGGCCGGGCCCTCATTGCGCGAGCTTCCTCGCCCGGAGGACGACCGACGCCGGGTCGAGAGCCAGGTTCATGAAAGAAATCTTCAGCCGACCGTCCGCCTCTCGGAGGACCTGCGCCGCGACGTTGCATTCGATCACCTCGTAGCCGGGCGGAAGGACGATCGAATTTCGGCGAATTCCGAGCGACCGCGAAAACACGATCGTGTCGCCGGCGACGGTATAGCTCTTCGGGTCCTTGTACGTCTTGTCGATCAACAGGCGCACGCCGCCGTCTTTCGGGACGGGGCGCGGCAGCTTCACGCGGATGTAGGACACGTCGTTCTCCGCGTCGGAGAGCCCCCCGCGCCGAGCTTCCTCGCCGGACACCACGTCAAAGGAGAGCGGCAGTCCCGAGGCGACGTCCACGACCGACTCGCCGCTCGCCTCGCTTCCCTTTCGAATCGGGTTGAAGAAATAAGCGGCGCCCGGCGAAGTTGCGGTGACCTCGTACAGGATGTGGAACTGCGACGTGCCGGGGGCGAGCAACTCGTAGCGCGTGTACTCGTCGGACTCCGACGGAGCGGCAGCCGCGGCGACGAGGACGCGGACCGAAAGGAGCGCGAGTCCGAGGAAGGCGAAACGGAGCGTCTTCACTTCCGAAAGCGTAACACGGAGGCGCTTGGCATTCTCGACGCGCGCGGATAGAGTGGGAACGAGGTGAGGAAATGAAACGAAAAGCTTCGGCTGTGTGGAACGGCGGGCTCAAAGACGGAAAAGGGGCGATCTCGACGGACAGCGGCGTCCTCTCGAAAACGCAGTATTCCTTCGGCACCCGTTTCGAGAACGGAGCGGGGACGAACCCGGAGGAGCTCATCGCGGCCGCGCACGCGGGCTGTTTCTCGATGGCGCTCTCGGGCCAGCTCGGAGCCGCGGGGTTGACCGCGGAGGCGATCCACACGACCGCGACGGCGACGTTCGAAAAGCTCGAGGCGGGCTGGACGATCACGGAGATGCACCTCGACGTGACCGCGAAGGTCCCGGGCGCCGACCAGGCGAAATTCGACACGGCCGCGAACAACGCGAAGACCGGCTGCCCGATCTCGCGCGTCCTCAACGCGAAGATCACGATGGACGCGAAGCTCGAGGCGTAAGAAGCTCACTCGCCGACCTGACAGGACCCGCGCGGCTCGCGTCGGCTCGAGTTTCTACTTCTGCGTCGCGATCACGGCCGAGAGCTCTTCGACCGAGCGCAGCATCCCGCCGCGCACGACCGATTTGAGCTTCCTCAGGTTCGCGATGTCTTTCGTCGGGTCTGCCGCAACGACGAGGAGGTCCGCGATCTTCCCCTTCTCGATCGTCCCGATCTCCTTCTCGCGCCGCATCGCGAGGCTTCCGCCGCGCGTCGAGGCGACGAGGACTTCCATCGGCGTCATTCCCGCCTTCTGCATCGCTTCCATTTCCGCATAGACGGAAACTCCGTGCAGCGTCAGGGGGTTGCCGGCGTCGGTGCCCATGGCGATTGGAATTCCCGCATTCTTCACCGCCAACAGGTTTCCCCCCATGAACGTCCCCATCCTCGCGACGCGATCGCGCATCCGGCCGATCCGTGCGGCGTCGACGCCCGACGAGAGCCCGGCCGTCTCGGCGACGCGGGCCCGGGTCGCCGGATCGACGCAACGGTTCGGATCGTCGATCTCCGGCTCGCGCTTCGCGTCGGCGGCCTCGTACATCTTCAAGTAGCCGGAGACGACCGTCAGAGTGGGGCAATAGATCGTGCCGTTTTTCTTCGCGAGGTCGAGGAATTCCGCGTCGACCGGCGCGTCGTCGACGCTGTGAACGAGCATCTTCGCTCCGGAGCGCAGCGCCGCCTTCGCCTCCGCGAGGCCCGTCGCGTGGACGATCAGCGGCAGGTGGGCCTTCGCCGCTTCTTCCCCCGCCGCCCGAACGGCGGGCTCGGACGCCTCCACGGGAAGGTCCTTGTTGACGATGTACCAGACCTTGACGGCCTGCGCGCCGCGCGAGACGAGGTACGAGACTTCCGATTTCGCAGACTCCGCGTCCTTCAGCAACATGAACTGCCGCTCGGCCGGGAGATTCAGCCAGTGGTCAAGCGTCGACAGCAGGGGGCCGGCGGCCGACACGTGCGGCGCGCGCGGATCGTCCTCCGCGAGCTTCGGCAGGCCCAGCGTCCAGGCGTACCCGCCGACGTCGAAGACTCCTGTCACGCCGGAACAAAGGTCGGTTCGAAAAAACCTCTCGGGATGGGAGCGCAGGTCCGCCTCCACCTCCTCGTACGGATGGCTCTTCCGCACGTCGAGCGCGTCCGGGCGCCCATCGGCCCAGCCGGTCTGCGAGAAATGCACGTGCGCGTCGATCACGCCCGGCGTGACCCACATCCCGCGGACGTCGTCCACGAGGATCCCCTCGGGGAGCGGGCACGCGCGCCGGCTGCCCGCGCAGTCGACCTTTCCCCCGCGAACAATGACAACGGCGTCGGGGACCGGCGCGGCTCCCGTTCCATCGACGAGCGTCGCGCCCACGAGCGCGCGGGGAGGCGGCGGCGTGCCGGCGGGAGCGTCGAACGCCGTCGTGACCGCGATCTTCCAGCCCTCGGGCGTCTGGCGGAAGACCCTTTCCGAGATGCCCGCGTGCTCTTCCGCGCCGTAGCGGACGCGGTAGCGATAGGTACCGTAGACGACTCCCGGCGAGATCGGGACGAGCTGGAGGTCTTCCGCATCGAACGTGTCCGGCCACGCCTCGCCCGCGCTCTTCTCGATGGATTCGTATCCGAGAGAAGGACCTTCCCAGCCGGTCAGGGCGAGGCCCGGGGAGCGGAGATAGCAGGCGAGGTAGGCCGTCTTGTCGCGACTCCGGATCGCGCGAAGGTTCTTTTCGAACAGCTCGCGCGCGGCGCGGCGGTCCGCCGAGGGGTCCGGCGGAGACGCGAAGGCCGCCGAGGCGGCGAGCAGAGCCAGGGAAAGGAACGCGACGGCCTTCTTCATCTTCATCCTTTCAGCTGATGAGCTTCGCGATGCCGAAAGCCGCGGCCGCGGCGAGACCCCCGACGACGGCGGTCTGCCAGGCGCTTCGAAACGGCTTGCGAACGGTGAATCGTCCCTTCACGTATCCGAAGACGAGAAGAGCGGCGAGCGTGACCGCGATCGAGCCGATCAGAGCCTCCCGGGTCTCGCGAAAAAAGAAGTAGGGCGCGAGCGGAACGAGGCCGCCCGCGATGTACGAGAGCGCGATCGTCAGCGCGCTCGTCCGCGCCCGCTTCGGGTCCGGCTTCTCGAGGCCGAGCTCGAATCGCATCATGAAATCGATCCAGCGCCCGCGATCCGCCCGGATCGCGTGAGCGGCGCGCGAAGCTTCTTCTTTCGGCAGCCCGTAGGAGTGAAAGATCTCCGCGACCTCGCGGGTCTCCTCTTCCGGAATCTCGATCGTTTCCCGCCGCTCGCGCGCGTGTTCCGACGCATAGTGCTCCGCGTCGGTTCGCGCCGCGAGGTACCCGCCGAGTCCCATCGCGATCGAGCCCGCGGCGATCTCGGCCAGTCCCGCCGTGATCACGACGCGCGTCGATCCGACCGCGCCCGACAGGCCGGCCGCGAGAGCGAACGGCACCGTGAGCCCGTCGGACATTCCGATCACGACGTCCCGGATGGTCTCCGACGACGTGAAGTGTTTTTCCACGTGGGGAGTCTGAGGCATGAGTGCTCCTCGGCTTCGGGTGACTCTATCGCAGGCCGGCGGCGGGGAGCGGCGCGGTCGGCTGAATTCCGGTTTTTCCGGTGCCCCGCCCCCCTATAATCGCCGAGGGGGGAAGCCCATGAAAGCTCTCACGGCGTTTTTCGCCGCCGCGCTCGGCGCCGGCGCGCTGCTGGCCCAGACCGTCGACCAGAACAAGTTCAAGCCTCTCCACGACGCGGGAAAGGCGTTCGAGAAGGGCCTCGACGATCCGAGCGCCTCGGTCGAAGAGGTTCGCGATCTCCGGCAGAAGCTCGATCGCGAAGCCGCGGTTTCCGCGGGAGCCGCCGCGACGGCCGAGGAGAAAAGGGTCGTCGAGATCTATTCCGCCTCCGCTCGGGGCTACCAGGATGCCCGGGACCGCTTCGATCGGGACAAATCGCGCGCGAAGTATTTCGCCGATCTTCACCGAATCCAGTCGGAGCTGAAAGAGGCCGACGAGCTCTACAACGGCACGGCGAAGTTGGCGCCCCCTCCTCCTCCAAAAGCGGCTCCCCCGGCCGTCGTTTCCGAGCCGAGCGTGGCTCCCGCGCCGCCAGCTCCGGCAAGAGTCCCGCCGGCGCCTCCGGTCCAGGCCCCGCCCCCGCCCGCGCCCGTCATTCCGCCGGCTCCTCCGGTCAAAACACCGCCGCCTCCTGCCTCGGTCGTTCCGCCTACGCCCCCGGTCGTCGTCCCTCCGCCTCCTGCGCCCGTGGCGCCCCCGGCGCCCCCGGTCGTCGTCCCTCCGCCCCCTGCGCCCGTGGCGCCCCCGGCTCCTCCCATCGTCGTCCCTCCGCCTCCCGCGCCGGTCACACCGCCTTCGGCGGCCGAGTCGATGCCGGCCGCGGTGGCGGCGCCGCCCCCCGTCGCGGAAAAGACCGCTCCACCGACACCCGAGCCCCCCGCAACGCCTCCGCCCGCTCCCGCGACTCCACCGGTTGCTCCGCCCCCCGCTCCTCCGCCGGCCGCGCTCCCCCGGGAGGCGCCCCCTGCGCCCTCGGCCGAACCCGCGCCGCCCCGCGCGGACGTCGCCCTGAACAGTTTCCGGAAGGCCGCAAACCGCGTGAAGATCGACAAGGACTCGTCGGCGGTGTCCGGATGCTCCCGCGTCGCGGAGTTCACGGTCGCGGATTCGGGAAGCGGCGTCTACGAGATCGCCGGCCACAACTTCTATTACGGCAACACCCAGGAGTTGATCCGGCTGAAGACCGCCGAAGCCGGGGGGGACCGGTTCGTCATGAAAGCAAAGTCGAAGACCGAGATCTCGGGCGAGGCGTACCGCTGCGGCAAGTAGGCGGGACCGCGATTTCTGGAAACTTTTTCCGGCGGCTCTCGTCTCTTGGAAGGAAGAGAGACGGGAGGGATCCATGCGCCTCGAAACCACACTTCTCCTGGCCGCGCTTTCCGCGGGCCTCGCCGGCGGCCTTCGGGCCGATTCGCGAGTCGAAAAGACCCTGAAGCTCGCTCCGGGAGGGCGGTTCGTGCTCGACACCGACGATGGAGGCGTCGTCGTGACCGGCAAGGCCGGCGACACCGCGCACGTCGTGTTCACGTCTCCGAGAAGCGATCTCGAGGATCACCTCGCGATCCGATTCGAAGCCGGCGCGAGCTCGGTGAGCGTCACCGCGAAGAACCGGCGCCACGGCTGGCTGGAGCACTGGAACGGCCGCGTGCGCGTCGAGGTGGAGGTTCCGTTTCAGACCGCCGTCGAAATCCACACGGCAGGCGGATCGATCGACGTGAAAGGGCTTCGGGCCTCGGCACGGCTTCGGACCTCGGGCGGCGGGGTCGCGGCGGCGGACCTGGCTGGAGACCTCGACGCGGACACCTCCGGCGGATCGATCGATCTTCGCGACCTCCGCGGATCGAGCCGCGTGCGGACCTCCGGAGGTGGAATCGAAGCGGTCCACATCGACGGGCCGCTCGATGCCGGATCGAGCGGCGGGTCCGTCGAGATCCAGCAGATCAGCGGCGACCTCCGAGCCCATAGCTCCGGGGGGCCGATCCGGATCACCGAGGCGGGGGGCAGGATCGATGCGGACACGTCCGGCGGCGGCATTCATGCCTCCTTCGCCCGCGGAAACTCGAAGGGCGGACACCTGGAAAGCTCGGGCGGAGGCATCACGGTTTCGGTGGATCCCGCGGCGAGCCTGTCGATCGACGCGGAGGGAGACAGCGTGGACACGGATCTTCCGCTCCAGATTCGCGGGTCCGTCTCCCACGGGTCGCTGCACGGCCAACTCAACGGCGGTGGTTCGCCGCTGCGCCTCGAGACTTCCGGAGGATCCGTCAGAATCCGGGCGCTCTAGGGCCCCGGAGAATCCGGCCCGCGGCGGCACGAGATATGCACCTGGCAGGGGCATGGGGCGAAGAACGCTGCTCCTCGCCGTGTTCGCGAGCGGACTTCTGACGGCGGCTTCCGGACAGGTCAAACCGCCCGATGCGCCGCCGTTCAAGCCGCCCCCGGACATCAACCATCCGAAATCGCCCGACGAGCCGCCGGGAGCTCCGGAGAAAACCACCGGAACGGTCCAGAGCTACGAGAAGGCCAAATCCCTCGTGCTGACGACTCCGGACGGTTCCCGGTCCTTCGACCTCGCGCACGCCGAGGTTTCGGGCGACACCGACTTCGAAGTCGGGGATCAGGTGACCGTCATCAAGATCGTTCGCTCGAACGGACAGGTCGTTCTCGCGATCGCAAAGGAAGCTCCGCGCGAATAGAACGAATTTCCGCTCGTCCGTTGTAATGTCGCGCTCGTGGAGAGCGTTTCCCCGGCCGAATTCGAAGAGCTCGTTTCCGAGGCGCTCGATTCGATTCCCTCCGAATTTCAACGGTACCTCGTAAACACGCTCGTCTCGGTGGAAGACAACCCGTCCGCGAGAACGCTTCAGGAGCTCGGTGTTCGCCCCGGATCGACGCTCTTCGGGCTCTACACGGGGGTTCCCCTGACGAAACGGGAATCCAATTTCGCCGCGCTGCCGGACGCGATCGTGCTCTTTCGCGGCCCGATCCTGCGGTTCTGTCGCACCCGGGACGAAGTCGTCGGCCAGATTCGCAAAACCGTCGTCCACGAGATCGGACACTTCTTCGGCCTGGCCGACGATCAACTCCCTTAGCCGCCGTCAGTTCGGAGGCAACGCCGGAATCCGCTCGCGGACGAGAGTCGCGAACTTCCGAAGCTCGGCCGGGTCGACGTCGGAAACGGACCAGAACGTCATCCCTCCGCGCGTCCAGTGGAGAACGTGAAACCCGTTCTCGTTCCATTCCGTCTCGTCCGACCGACCCTCCGACGGCCAAAGGAAGACGTTGATCGCGTGCTTGCGCCGCCGGTACACGAGCGCGGCGACGGTGCGTCCTCCGGCATAGTCGAGCCGTCCCCCCTCGAGAGGAAACCCGGCGTCTGCGAGGTCGACAACCGGGGGCGAGTAGTCGAGCTTTCCGGAAAACCACGGCTTCACCGTGTGCTGGTCGGAAGAGACCACGTCCGTCATGTGCCCGGGCAGCGTCGCCCGAATCTGCGCGGCCACGACCTCCCGGGCGATGGAGGCTCCGCCGCGATCGGCGCGCGGCAAGAGCTTCGCGCCGGCGAGGGTGAGGAGAGAGCCCGCCACGAGCGAGGCCGCGAGAGGCAGGAAGGATCGAAATCGCGAGGCCGCCCTCCAGGGAAGGCGCGGCGAAAATCCGGCCGGGGCCTCGAACGCGAGCGAGCGTTCCCTCAGCGCCGAGCCGAGCGCCGCGGTCGCGCGCGCGCGGGTCCGGCACGACTCGCAGCCCGCGAGGTGATTTTCCAGGGGAATCGCCTCGAGAGCACCCAGCTCGCCGTCGTGGTGCAATCCGATGAGCCGGCGCGCCTCCGCGCAGCCGAGCTCCGCCGTACTTTCCGTCATATTCCGTTTTCCTCTTCTCCCGCGAGGATTCGCAGCAGCCGCGACCGGGCGCGCGCGAGACGCGACATCACCGTGCCGATCGGCGCCCCGACGATCGAGGCGATTTCCTTGTACGACAAGCCCTCCTGCTCCCGAAGAATCATCACTTCCCGAAGGTGGGGCGGAAGGTCCTCGAGCGCCGAGCGCAGCCGTTGAAAATCGATCCGTATCGTCGCGAGGGCCTCGGGGTCCCGCGCGTCCTCCTCCGCCGTGTGCCGTTCCTCGTCGAACGGCGTCGCGCTGTCGGCGAACCGGTTGCGGTCTCTCCACGTCGCGCAGCAATTCCGCACGATCGCGAGCAGCCACGAGCGGCCATCGCCGCCCCGGTAGCCGCCGAAGAACTTCCACGCGCGCAGGATCGCCTCCTGGACGACGTCCTGAGCATCCACGTCGCTGCGGGTCAGCCAGCGCGCGAGGTTGTAGGCGGAAGAAAGATGCGGCAGAACGATCGTCTCGAACCGCGCCTGCACCAGACTCTCCGCTGAATCCTTCATCTCTCCGAGCTCGGCGTCGATCTTATCTCCGCCGCTCGCCCGGACCGCGAACTGCAAGGTCTGCCTCCGCCTTCCAGACCGGCGCAGGTCCCTTTTTATTCCCTGCGGAGAAAGAGCGCCCGGCGATGGAATAACCACGCCGTCTCCCCCGTCTCCTCGTCCAGCAAGGAGGCAGGGATGAAAGAAACCGATCGCCGGTCATTTCTGAAAATCGCGGGAGCATCCATCGGCGTGGGCGCGCTTCTGAAGTTCGCCCCCGCTCTCGGAGCGAGCCCCGCGGGCGCCGAGCTCGCAAGAATGATCAAAGGCAAGACGGGCGAGGCGCCGCGCCCGTTTTCGTTCGTGCAATTGAGCGACACGCATGTCGGATTCAACGGGCCGCCGAACCCGCTCGGAACGCGCGCGTTCGAAGAGGCGGTCAAAACGATCAACGCGCTGCCCGAGGCGCCGGACCTCATCCTCTTTACCGGAGACCTGACGCACGATTCGGAAGACCGCGCCGAGCACGCCGCGCGCATGAACAAGTTTCGGGAGATCGCTCAACGCCTGAACGTCAAGAACGTGAAGCTCATCCCGGGAGAGCACGATGCCGGCCTCGACGGCGGCGCGCTCTTCCGGGACGTCTTCGGAGAGACCCACTACTCCTTCGATCACAAGGGAGTGCACTTCGTCGCGCTCGACAACGTGTCGCGCGCGAAACCCGAGGTCGGCCCCGAACAACTCGCCTGGCTGAAGAAGGATATCGCCCGCTTCGACCCGGCGGCTCCGATCGTCCTCTTCACGCACAGGCCGCTGTTCGACCTGAAGCCGGAGTGGGAGTGGTTCACGAGCGACGGCGACGACGTCATGAACGCGGTCGCGCCCTACCGCAACCTCACGGTCCTCTACGGCCACATTCATCGCCGGCAGGTGACTCAGCTCGGCGGCGCGACGCACTACGGCGCGAATTCCCTGATCTTCGCGTTTCCCGATCCCGACGCCGGCGTCGAGAAGAAACCGCTTCCGTTCGACAAGTCTCGCCCGTTCGCGAACCTCGGCGTCCGGCGAGTCCGCGAGGGCGGGCCGGCCGTCGGCATCGAGGAAATCGAGCTGACGGCGCGGGAGTTCGCCGGCACCGCCGGAATCCAGCAATTCTCGAGAAAGGAGATCGTATGAAGAAGGCAATTTTCCTCGGCGCCGCGATTGGCGCGTGCGTCCTTTCCCTCTCCGGCAGCCGCGCGTCGGCCGAAGGCGAGCCGAAAGTCATTCCCATCACCGCGAAGCGGTTCGAATTCCTGCCGCACGAGCTGAAGCTCAAGAAGGGAGAAACCGTCACGTTTCACCTCACGAGCGAAGACGTGCAACACGGGTTCTTCAACCGGAAGCTGAAGATCGACGCGGACATTCCCGCCGGCCAGTCGGCCGACGTCACGATCACGCCGCAACAGGAGGGAAAGTTCCTGATCATCTGCGATCACTTCTGCGGCGCCCAGCACGGAAACATGCACATGTCGGTCGAAGTGGAGTGAGCCATGGGAATTCTCGAACCGGATCCGGCAGAGCCGCCGGGCGGCGAGAATCCGCAGGGGCGCCTGCCGTGAGGTTTCTCTCCGGCGTCCTCGCGAGCCTGCTCGGGATGGCTCTCACCGCGGCGGTGCTCGCCTTTTCGGGCGTGATCTCGGTCGCGGCCGACCAGTACGGATCCCTCGACGCCCGGGTCGACTCCGCGCTGAACAGCGCGTCTCGCGCGTCGATTCGCCGGCATGCTTCCCGCGGGAGAGATCCGTTCGGCGACGACCGGGCCGCCGCCGTCGAAGGGCTTTCGGAATTCCGGCAAAATTGCATCGCCTGTCATGGCGCGGGAAGAATCCCGCCCGGGGAATTCGCCGCGGGAATGAACCCGGGAGCTCCGTCGCTCGCCTCCAACGAGATCCAATCGATGAGCGATGGTGAGCTCTTCTGGGTGATCTCGCATGGAATCCGCGCCACGGGTATGCCCGCGTTTTCCACCACGAAGGACGAGAAAGAGATCTGGAGGATCGTTGCGTTCACCCGGCACCTGCCGAGATTGACCGCTGAAGAGGCGCAGCTTCTCCGCGCCGTGGATGCCGATCGATAAAAGAAACTGCCGGGGGGAAAGAAAATCCCCCCGGCAGAGTCACGAAAGAACGACGAGCCTCACTACTCCCAGTACGGCGTGTAACCGTAGTAGGCGTAGATCTTCGTCGCGTAGCCGCGGTCCGCGATGTCGGGCCAGTGGGTTTTGTCGAACCCGGGCGCGTTCTTCAGAATGTTCTTGTCGGCGTTGACGACAAAGTCGCCATGGTCGGCGTCGAAATTCAGCGCCCTCGGCGGGATGGCGAACAGCTTGTTTCCGATGTGCAGGAACCCCCCGAACGAGAGCACCGCATACGCGATACGGCCCGTTTCGAGGTCCAGCACGAAATCCTCGATCTTTCCCAGCTTCTCGCCGGCCGTGTCCCTGACTTCGCGGCCGATTATCGCGGTGACGGATCGCGATTTCATTTCAACCAGAGTTTGCATTGGATAAACCTCCGATCGGTTCAGAACCGGGGCTCGCGCGGCGAGCCCTCGTCCGGTTTTCTCATGGGATCTTCGTGCTTCTTTTCGCCGCGAAAATCCCGGTCGCGACTGCTTCCGGGCGACTCTTTCCCGCCCTGACCCGGCGATTCCTTCGCGCCGCGGTCCCGGGCCGGGTCTTCGTAACTCTTGTTGCGTGACATCTCGAACTCCTTTCGAGGCCTCCTGGCCTGTTGAAAAGACGGAGCCCCATTGCTCCCGGACGAGAACGCAGCAAGATCCGTTCCGGAAATCCAGGGCGAAAACCGGGAATATCCGCGCGTGCGCTAAGATCGGCGCGGACGGGAGGACGCCCGATGTTCTGGAGACCAAGGCCTCGGCGCGCCTACCGCGCGAGTGTACGGCCGGTGCTTCTGTCGCTCTCGCGCCGTCCCCGGCCGGCCGCAGCGGACGAGGAGCGGATGAACGATCTCGCGGAATTCACCCGCGCGAGCCTCGCCACGGAGAACCCGACGGCCTACGGAGCGCAGGTGGTCGACACGGCGACGGGGCGCATCGTCGCGCGGGCGCGAAACGGGGTCCTCGCGACGGGGGACCCCACGGCGCACGCCGAGGTGCTCGCGATTCGCGAAGCGTGCCGCGAGCTCGGCGTTCTCGATCTTTCGGCGTTCACACTCGACACGACCTGCGAGCCGTGCGCGATGTGCATGGGTGCGGCGCTCTGGGCGCGGGTCGGCCGCCTCGTGTACGGATTCACCCTCGGCGATTCCGCCGGATACTTCCCGGAAACTTCCCTCTCCGCGAGGTCGATTGCGGCCCGCTCGCCCATCGCGTGCGCCGTCGTCGGCCCCGTGGCCCGCGGCGCCTGCCTCGCGGTTCTTCGGGACGCGATCGATCTCTCCCGTTAGGCCGGCCGCGCTTCGATTACGAGAAAATACGATCGACTGACCGCGAGTCCGGCACCCCGCTTGCAGAAGGCGAGGGCGGGGAAACGCGATCGAGCGGACTCCCCGGGAGGTGAAAGGTGAAACGACTCGCGATCATTCCGTTATTCGTTTTCGGCGTCCTCGCAGCCCGCGCTGTGTCGGCCCAGGGCACAGGTCCGGTCCAATTCGGGCTGAGCGGCGGTGCGGACTTTCCCGTCTCCGACCAGAAAGACGTCTACAAGACCGGCTGGAATGGAACGGCGCTCCTCGCCTTCAATTTCGGCGCCTCGCCCGTGGGTCTTCGAATCGACGGCTCGTACCACGAGCTCACGACGAAGAGCGACCTCGAGGCGTTCTTCGTGGGCTCCGGCAAGACGCGCATCATCGACGGAACGGTCGACCTGGTGGCGGGACCCCGCGGCCTCGTCGTCGAGCCCTATTTCATCGGAGGCGTCGGGGCGTACGACCTGCGTTTCCGAGGAGAGGACATCACGACCGGGAACTCGTTTTCCCAGAGCACGACTCGCTTCGGATGGAACGCCGGCGTCGGAGTCGCGTTCCCTCTCGCGCGCGACTCGTCCAGCCGGCTTTTCGTAGAAGCCCGCTACACGAGCGTTTCCGTCGACTCGGACCGGTTCTCCAACAGCCTCCACACGGGCGGAAACCGGTTCAAGTTCGTGCCCGTGAACCTCGGCATTCTGTTCTGAGAATTCAGCCCCGCCGGGCTTCGACGATCACGAAACGGGGCACACTCGAACGAAGGGCCCGAAGCGCCGGGTCCGGCTCGTCGGCGCCGGGATCCGTTCGCGGTTCGAGGAGGCGGAGGACGACGAGGTCGCACGTGCGCAAGGCCTCGAAATAGTCGGTCAGGCTCCGATGATAGTAGTTGTGGCCGCCTTCGAAGTCCGTCCTGCGAACGACCGCCGGATCGAGATAGCCGGTGACCTTGAGGAAAGGCCGCCCGGTCAGCTCGTCGCGCGCGATTTCAGACCCGGCGAAACCAGGGTGCAGGATCGAAAAGATGAACCGGCCGCGCCGTTTGAGGCATCGGCGCACGTCCCGAAACAAGGGGGCGATGTCCGGGATGTCCAGGACGAGCATATGCGCGAGGATCAGATCGAAGCTCCGCGTCGGGTACGGAAGGCCGAGCGAGAGGTCCCCCCGCCGGAACTCGACCCCGGGACAGGCTTCTCGCGCCAGCCGCAGCATCTCGGCTGCACCGTCGATCCCGCGCACCCGCGCGCCCGCGTCCTTGAGGGCGCGCGTCATCCAGCCCGGGCCGCAGCCCGTGTCCAGGACGCGGCGGCGGCGGACATTTCCGACGACCTTCCAGAAGACTTCCGCGGATTGCAGGAGCATCCGACCGTCGGGTGAATCTCCACGTTGGAGGTAACTCGCCGCGATTCGCTCCCAGTCGGCGAGATCGCGGCGCACCGCCTCACTGATCTCCGGGCCTTCCGTGCCCATGGCTTCAGCGGCGGGGGACGGGACGGTACTGTGGCGGCAGAGCGCCGTCTCCCCGAAGCTGGTTGAGATACCGGTCGCGCAGCAGCGTCTGGCGGCTCACCATCGGGATCTTCCGGCCGTCGATGAACACCTGCTCGGCGGCCGTCGTCACCTCCAGCGGGTCGCCGCTCCACAAGACCACGTCGGCGTCCTTCCCCGGGGCGATCGAACCGGTTCGGCCGTCGAGTCCGTAGATCCGCGCAGGATTGAGCATGATCGCCTTGAGTCCGTCCTCGTAGGGCAGGCCGTTGGCGACCGCGTTGCCGGCGAGCTGCGTCAAATTGCGGGCGTTGTGGGAATCGCCCGTCTCGAACGCAATGACGACGCCCGCCCTTGCGAGCCGGGCCGCGTTCTCGAGCGTCGACCCGAGCGCCTCGAACGCCGACGGAAGGTCCTGGAGCGGATTCAACACGACGGGAACCCGCGCGCTCGCGAGCTCCGCGGCGACGAGGGAGGCCTCCGCGCCGCCCGACACGACGAGATGGAGCTTGAATTCCCGCGCAAGGCCGATCGCCGCGAGAATGTCGCTCGCGCGCTCGACCGAGACCACGAGAGGAATCTTTCCCAAGAGCACGTCGCCGAGCGCCTCGAGGTCCGCCCGATCGAGCAGGTACGGCCGCCGGCGCGCGGAGTCGTACGCGCTCCGATTTTCGCGAAAATCCCGCGCGTCCCGCAGCGCTTCGCGGAGATACAGCATCGAGGCCGCGCGCGATCCGCCGGACAGCTCGGCACCCGCTTCCCCGAACGCGACGAACATCGCGGCGGGGCTCTTGCGGACATAGCGATCCGTCGAGCCGAGGCTCACGATTGCGCCGAGCCCCGCGATGATCGTTCCTTTGTCCGTGACGGCGGGGGCGACCATGGCGGTCGTGACCCCGGCGATCCGGTTGACGGGAATCAGCATCGAACGCGGGTTGATCGCGGGCGTCACGTCGAATGACGCCGTGAACCGCCGTTCCTCCGTCGAGAAGTCTCTCGTTTGCTTGACCCCGGAAACTTCCTCGATGCCGAACCGGCTGACCGGGTCGAACAGCCCCGGAGTGACGATCTTCCCGGTCCCGTCGATGCGGGAGGCGCCGGCCGGCACGGCGACATTCGCGCCGACCGCTTCGATCTTTCCGTCGCGCAGAACGACGGTCGCATGCTCGATTTTCCCGGCCGCGCCGAGCGTGTACACTGTCGCGTTCGTGATCGCATACGTTTCGCCCTCCGCCCCGACGGAAAAAGACCCGACAAGGAGGGCCGCCGCGAAAGCGCCCAGAAGCATTCGTCGATTCATCGTTCGCCTCCCATGCTCCCGAGCGAAAAATCGGAGCTCGGCTGCCGGCCCGGGTCGTCCCGGTCGTACGCGAGCGCGCCGTCGATGAAGACCTTCTCCGCCTTCGCGTAAACGCTGAACGGGTCTGCGCTCCAGATCACGACGTCCGCCATTTTCCCGGGGGCGAGCGAACCGGTGTCCTTGTCGATTCCCAGCGCACGCGCCGGATTGAGGGTCATCCACTCGACGGCCCGCGCCTTCGAGATCTCCAGGCCGGCGCGGCGCCCCGCTGCCCACGCCTTCGCGACCTCCTGGTTGAGCCGCTGGATCCCGTTGGGATCGTCCGAATGGATCATCGCGCAGGCGCCCCCCGCATCGACCATCGAGATGTTCTCCGGAATGCCGTCCCAGGCTTCCATCTTGAAGCCCCACCAGTCCGCCCACATCGACGCGCAGGTTCCGTTCTCCTGCAGGAGGTCGGGAATCTTGTAGGCCTCGGTCGCGTGGTGGAACGAGGCGATGTGGTAGTGAAATTCCTTCGCGACGTCGAGCATCGTCGCCATCTCGTCGCAGCGGTAGCAGTGCATCTGGACCCGCATCCGGCCCGCGAGCACCGCGGCGAGCGACTCCAGCCTCAGATCGCGCTTCGGGGGAGCGCCCTTCTTTTCCTTCTCCCACGCTTTCCATTTCGCGTCGTAGTCCTGCGCGTCGGCCCAGGCCTGGCGATAGCCGGCCACGTCGCCCATCTCCGTCGAAGGAAACTGCTTGCGAGACCCGTACACCCGCTTCGGATTTTCTCCGCAGGCCATTTTCAGGCCGTACGGGGCGCCGGGAAACTTCATCGCCTGAACGGTCCGGGCGGGAACGTTCTTGAGAACGACGCTCACCCCGCCGATCAGGTTGCCGGAGCCGGGCAGGATCTCGAGCGTCGTGACGCCGCCGGCGCGCGCGGTATGGAACCCCGGGTCCTGCGGCCAGACGGAATTCTCCGCCCGCACCTGGGCCGTGTCCGGGCTCGTGAGCTCGTTTCCGTTGGACAACGCATCGACCTCCGGGGACGGATAGACGCCGAGGTGCGAATGGACGTCGATCAACCCGGGCGTGACGTATTTCCCCTTTCCGTTCACGACGACCGCGCCTTCCGGGGCGGAAATCTTCGGCCCGACGGCGACGATCCGGCCGCCGCTCAGGAGAACGTCGCCCTCCTCGATCTCGCCGCCTTCGCCGGTGTAGATCCGGGCGCCGGAGATGAGAGTCGGCTTCGAGGGGAGCGGCTTGTACGTCGAAGGGAACGGGTCCGGCGGGAATTCCACTGCGGTTTCTCCCGCCTTTTCGGGCGGCGGAGCCGGCGATGGAGCGTCCCGTTGCGCGTCCTTTCGCGGAGTGGCCGCGGCGCCCGGGGTGTCTTTGGCGCCGCCCCCGCCCGCCGACGCGCAGGCGCCGAGGAAGGCGGCAGCCGCGATTGCGAGCGACATCCCCAGAAGATTTCTCCAGTTCCGCGTCATGTGACCTCCGAGCGCGATCGTCAAGGTTTGGGCGGAGTGTTCGTCCACTTCTCTCCCGCCGGCCGCCAGTTCCCGGCAATCCGCGAAAGGCGAACCGTTCCGTATTGCTTTTCGCCTCCCTGCAGGCCCGTCATATAGAGCACGGCCTCGTCGTCCCGGACGTAGCCGTCCTCGATGACGACCTTCTCCGGGGCCATGGCTGCCATGAGCTCCAGCCCCTTTTTCAGGTCCTCGTCCGACATGTCCGGCATCTCGCCGGGACGGCTCATTTTCCGGATCGTCGCGAGGTCCTTCCGCAGGATTGCCCGGTGGAGCGCCATCCAGGCCTTCCCCGGCTCGCCGCCGCCGGCCGGAAGCTTCTGTCCGGTCTTCGCGTCGGGCGCGGGCGGTTCGCGGAACGATTCGCGGAGAACGGCGTGAAAGCGAACGTCGCTCTTGTAGCGGTGCTCGAGGAACTCCTCTTCGTTCGCCGTCGAAACCGAGCCGGAGATCTCGCCGGCGCTCCGGGAACCGACGCGCACTTCCGAATGCGTCATTCCCGACATCTGAAGGCTTCCCCCGCCGAGCGCCGAATGGTGGACGACCTCGCGAATCGCGCTGCCGGACTCGTCCAGTTTCAAAAGCAGCGAATTGCCCTCTCCCTGCGCCGCGCTCTCGAGGTCTTTCAGCCCTTCCAATGCCCGGGCCGGCAGCGGGCCCTCCGTCAAAAGGATCGCCGTGTCGGTTTTTTTCTCGTCGAAATCGCCGGGCTGCGTCATCGCGTAGGCGTGGTGCAGCGAGACGGCCTTGCCGTCGATCGAAAAACTCCCGGCGGCCTCTCCCGGTGCGAGGGAGTCCGCAGGCGCCGCGGAGGCGAAAGCGGCGAGCGCGCCGAGGAGGAGCGAGATCGCAACGATCCGGGAGGCGCGCATCTCGGAGAATCGTAGCATCATGCCCGGCGCCCGGGCGATTCGGAGGCGATCCGGCTCCGGCCGGCCACGGCGAGCGCGACCCCGCCGAGGATCGCGAGCGACGCGAAGACCAGCCGCGCCGTGATCCCCTCGCCGAGCCACGCGACCGCGCCGGCCGCCGCGAGGACGGGCACCGCGAGCTGAACGCTCGCCGCGCGGGTCGCCGTGAGACCGGGCAACGCCGCATACCACGCGGCGTACCCGACGCCGGACGCGACGGCTCCCGAGAGCACGGCAAGGACGATCCCGCGAGGCTGCGCGCGCGACGATCCGACCCATCCGACCATGGCCAGGCTCGTCAGCACGGCGAGCGGTGCGGCCCGAAGGAAGTTCGCAGCCGTGTCGGCGAGGGGATTTCTCGAGCCGCGACCGCGCAGCGAATAGATCCCCCAGCTCACGCCCGCGACGGCCATGAGGCCCGAGCCCACGGCCGAGGGGGCCGCGGCGCCGGGCCGGACGAGATATCCCAGGCCGCCGAGCGCGAGAGCCAATCCCGCCCACTGGAGAACGTCCGGCCGCTCGCCCGAGGCAAGGGCCGAGCCGATCATCGTCGCCTGGACGCAGCCGAAGAGCACGAGCGCGCCGACGCCGGCAGGGATCGTCCGATACGCGAAGGAAAACGGCGCGGCATAGAAAAAGAACGCGAGCGCGGACGGCCAGCTCCCGCTCGCGGCGAGGCTCCCGTCCTTTGCCGGCGAGCAGGGCGAGCGCGAGCAGCGCCGCCGCCCCCGACACGATCCGGATCGCCGTGTAGCTCGCGGCATCGATCGCGTTTCCCCCCAGGGCCAGCCGGCCGAGCAGCGAGTTCGCCGCGAACGCGGCGAGCGCGAAGACCGTGAAAAACGGCGTGCGCATGGTTTCGCCATTATCCGCGAATCGCGAGCGGGGATGGCACAGGCCTTGCTCCCTCCGATTTCCGGAGGCATCTCATGAAATGGACCGGCTTGTATCTGCTCGGCTACGTCGTCCTGATCGCCGGCCTTCTCGCCGCGCTCTGGAAGATGGGAATCCTGCAGCACATCGGCGCGGCATGGACAGCGATCGGGCTCGTGATCCTGATCGGGCTCGGAATCATGATCGCCGTCTCCCATGGCGGCGTGAAGGAAAACATCCAGATCGACCGAAAATAGGGCCTTACGACCTGGCGACGCCGGGCTCGTGAGGCTCGGGTTTCTCGCTGCCTCGCTTTTCACGACGGTCCGGCCCCTCGAATTCCTCGACCTGCTCGACGAAGCGAGTCCTTTTCGGCGGGTCGTCATCGGGCGTCGATTTTCGGGGCGGTTTTCGTGGCTTTTTTGGCTGCTTCATCCAGATCTCCTTCCAAAGCGTCAAAGACTTACTTCCCGAGCGAGTCGACTGGAATCAATCCGTCCGACTCCATTGTTCTCTCATTCGTGATACAGTTCTCTCGAGCATGAAAAGGCCTTTCGTTTCAGGAGTTTTCCTGTCGTCTCGCCCTTGTCGGGTTTTCGGGCTCGCCGGCGCCGCGTCCGCCGATCCCCAGGCGTCGCGGCCCTCGAATTGGGCCGGAGCGGTCACCGGCACCCACGTGCCGAATCTCTACCGGGTCGAGCCCGACCTGCTGCGGAGCGCCCAGCCCGATTCGACCGGATTCGAGGAGCTGAGCGCGTCTCTGGGCGTCAAGACCGTTCTCGACCTTCGCGCCGGGCACGGCGACGCCGGGGAGGCGGGCAAGGCGGCTCTCAAGTTTCTGAACGTGCCGATGCGAGCCTGGTCGGCCCAGCGACGACCTCGTGGTTCAGGCGCTTCGAATCCTCGCGGACCGCTCGAACCGGCCGATCCTCGTGCATTGCCAGCATGGCGCCGACCGGACCGGCATGATCCTCGCGCTCTATCGCGTCGTCGTGCAGGGATGGACGAAAGAAGACGCCATCCGCGAGATGGACGAAGGCGGTTACCACCACAGCTCCCTGTTCCGGAATCTCGACCGATACGTCTCGAACGCGAACGTCGCGGCGCTGCGGCGGGAGCTCGGGGTCTCGGCCCCCGGCGTCGTGCTCGCCGCGGCTGCCGCCTCGCCGTCCGTTCCGGCGCCGTCCGCGTCGAAGGGTCCCGCCATTCCGGACAAGCTCTCGCTCCGGCACCGAGCCTCATTCCCCTGGCCTCCGCCGCGGCCCGCTGAGGCCGCGACCGCCGGAGCTCGATCGGGCGGCGTCCCGCGAGTTGAAACTTCGGAAAGACGAGATAGCTGATCGCCTCGCGTGAGTCTTTCGGGGCCGTCAGGTAGGCGGCGGCCCATTTCAACACGACGTAAAGCTTGTAATAGAACGGCAGCCGGCCGTGCGACTCCGGCAGTCGCCGGCTCAGCAGTTTCTCCGCGAGAGCGCCCTTCTCCTCGGGGCTCATCGACTTCTCGGCGGACGCGTTCTCGGCCACGCGTTCCGCGATCGCGGCCCGAATTCTCTCCACTCGCCGGCGGCTCGCCGTAAACACAGGAGGATTCACGGCTTCGTCCCACCCGGAAGAGACGTAGGCACAGACGTCGACGTCGCGTCTCTTTCGGAGAAGACCTGTCGGCCCGTCGCGCTCGAAGACGGGATCCGGCCCCTCGAAGTCGTCTCTCGCGAGGCGGAACCCCGCCTGCGTTGCTTCGGCGTCGGCGGGACTCTCGACCGCCGTCGATTTCGCGCCCATGAGGCCGCGTTCGTCGGCCCGGGCGGCCCGCAGGGCGTCCTCGTCGGTTCGAAGCCGCGCGCCCTCCCGGCGGCTCGCGTTGTAATAGAAGAACCCGTTCGAGAAGAGGTGCGTCAGCTTGTCCGTTCCCATGCGGACGCCGCACAGCTCGAATGTCGGCGCGAGCGAGGTCTCGGCGAGTCGGTTGTATCGGCTTTCCCCGTAGATGCTCTCTTTTCCCTCGAGGACGATTCGCTCGAGTCGCGGCCAGCCGGCGCAGTCATTGCTCTCGACGCACGCGCCGACGACCGGCAACAGCCGGTCCAGGAACCGGCGCAAAACGATTTCCCGATAAGCCTTGAAAAACGCGAGCTCCGCTCCGGTGTCGCTCGCCGCCGCCGGACCGCCGGGAGACTTCCGCAGTTCCCCGTTCGCCCGCTCCACGGCGGACGCGAGAGTCGTGTTCACGGCCGCGTTCAGCTTCGGCGCCGAGTCCTCCAGCGGCACGTAACGAAACGTCACGTTGTCCGTTTCCGCCCCGAGAGCGGCCGACGCGAAGCCGAGAACGACGACGATGGCTGCAGCGCGAATGTCTTACAGCCTCCCCATCAAGAGCAGCACGACCAGGATGATCAGGACGACTCCAACGATGCCGCTCGGGCCGTAACCCCAATTGCGACTGTGGGACCAGCGGGGAAAGACGCCGAGAAGGACGAGAATCAGGATGATCAGGAGTACCAGGCCCATGAGCACCTCCTTCAAAGATGGCTTCGCCTCGTTCCAAGAGCGAATCTCGTGCCACCGAGGAAGAAGCTAGCGGCCCGGCCGGGAGAAAGGAACCTCAAATCCGAAACGTCTTCTCGGTCGCGGCGCGCCCCGCCATCGTGCGCGCCTGGCGGCGATTCTTCGCGACCGCCTTCTTCAGCGCGGATCGCAGCCCCGTCATCATCGCCTCGCGGCTCTTCGCCTGCGCACCCACGCCCTGAATCTCTTCGACCCAGCCGAACCACCGCCCGTCGGTCTGGCAATAGACAGCCGTATATGTTTGTTTCATGGCGGGATCATACTCCCGCCGGCCGCCCGCGCCCGGAACGCCCCCTAACCCTTCCGGACTTCGCGATCCGCGCGAACCTTCTTCTGGTACTCGCGCATTCCGGCGACGCGCTCGGCTCCGCCCGGCGTTTCGGCAACGAAGCGCTCGACGTTCGCGAGGAATCCCGCGTTGCCCGTCATCTCGCGGAAAGCGGGCACGTACTCGCCGATCTTCGCCCAGAGAAAGAACGCTTCACCGCCGGCTTCGACGAAGAGACCGCGGTGAACGACGCCCTGGTTCACGAACGAGGTCGCGATGTCCCAGTACCCGGCGACCATCCGCATGTAGGCGTCCGGCGCCGAGTAGGCGTTGTGAAGGTCTTTCGCGGAGTCCGCGTAGAAGCTGCCGAACCAGCTGCGCGCCTCGCGGAGCTTGGTCTCCCGGCGCAAGTCGAACAGCTTCAGCACGAGATCGGCGTCCTGGTAGTTGGGGGAACGTGTGTCCGTCATGAGTCTTTCTCCTTCCAAAAATGTCACAACCATCGAGACGTGACGACCTTCTTGTCCGTGTAGAACTCGAAGGCGTCCCGGCCGTGGACTTTCAGATCGCCGAAAAAACTGTCCCTCGCTCCGCCGAACGGGAAATACGCCATCGGGGCCGCGACTCCCACGTTGATCCCGACCATCGAGGAAGGCGCGAGATGCGCGAACTCCCGCGCAGCCTTGCCCGAAGACGTGAAGATGGAAGCCGCATTCGCGTTCGGGTGCGCACGCATCGCTTCCAGGGCTCCCGCGAGGTCGTCGACCGGGCAAACCGAGGCGACCGGGCCGAAGATTTCGTCGCGAGCGATCGTCATCGCCGGGTCGACCGAATCGAAGATGGACGGGCCGAGAAAGAAGCCGCCCTGAGCCATTCCCGGCGCGGCCCCGGGACGGCCGTCCAGGACGAGGCGGGCGCCCTCGGCGATTCCCTTCTCGATGTGGCCGACGACGCGGTCCCGGTGTCGCGCGCTGATGAGGGGTCCCATCTGCGTCCCGGTCTCCATTCCCGATCCGACCTTCAGCGCCCGGGCTGACTCGATCAGCCGGTCCCGTGTCGGGCCGTGCGCCCGGCCGACCGGGACGAGGACGCTCCCCGCCAGACAGCGCTCCCCGGCGCATCCGTAGAAGGACTCCGTGATCGCCGCGATCGCCCGGTCGAGATCGGCGTCCGGCATCACGACGACGTAGTTCTTCGCGCCGCCGAGGGCCTGGACGCGCTTTCCCGCCCGCGTCGCCCGCTCGTACACGGCGCGCGCCACCGCGGTGGATCCCACGAAAGAAACGGCGCGTATTCCCGGATGGTCGCAGATCGCCTCGACCGCCTCGCGGCCGCCGTTGACGAGGTTGACCACCCCGGGCGGCAGGCCGCACTCGTCGAGCAGCTCGAAGATTCGGGCGAGCGACGTCGGGACCTGCTCCGACGGCTTGACGACGAACGTGTTTCCGCAGACGACCGCGAACGGCAAGAACCACAGCGGCACCATCACCGGAAAGTTGAAAGGCGCGATCGCGGCGCAAACGCCGATCGGCTGGCGATAAACCGCGCAGTCGACGCCCGTCGAGACGTTTTCCAGGCTCTGGCCCATCAGCATCGACGGCGCTCCACACGCGACCTCGACGCATTCGATTCCGCGCCGGAGGCTGCCCCGCGACTCGTCGAGCGTCTTCCCATGCTCCCGCGTCACGAGTCGGGCGATCTCCTCGAAATGCTCTTCGAGCAGCGCGCGAAAGCGGAACATCGGCCGCGCCCGGGCCGCCGGGGACGCCTCGCTCCACTCGGGAAAGGCGCCCAGAGCGGCCTCGACGGCGGCGCCGACTTCTTCGCGCGTGGACATCGGGGTCCTCGCGATGACCTCGCCGATCGAGGGGTCGTGAACGTCGGCCATTTCCCGGGAGCCGGAGCGGATCCATCGGCCGTCGACGAAATTTCGGAGAACCGGAATCATTCGAGAAAGCTTATCGCGGCCGGCAAGATTCCCGCGAGATCAGCGTCCGTCGAGCTCGCCGTCGATCGGCGCGCCGCTCTCGGCGAGGGCGCACAGCCGGGACCAGCGGTCGGCTTCGGCCGCGAGGAGCTTCATCATGTCATCGCGGGCGCCCGGGCTGATCCCCGAATGCTTTCGCCTCTCGTGATCTTCCTGCAGCGCCCAGAACTTCCTGTCCTCGTCGCCGAAGATCGAGGCCGCCTCCGGCGTGAATCGCTTCTGCTTGCTCAGGGTGTTCTTGAATGCCGTCAGGAGGGAGCGAACCTCCCGGAACTTGTCGAGAAGAGGATCATGCGACATTGCGAACCGCCCTCCGGCCCGGCCGGCTCACCGGGCCGCTCGCTTCCCGCCCTGGAATTGTTCGACGTCGATCTCCATCTCCCAGAGCATCTCTTCCGAGCAGCCGTAATCGATCGGTCCGCTCCACGAGATGTAGTCGCCCCCGCTCTTCTTGAGCGCGACCCGCCGAATCGGCAGAACGGGGTCGTCTCCCCGGTGGCCGCGCTCCATCGCCAGACGGATCCGCTCGAGACCCGCGGGGGTGAACTGGGGCATGTTGAACCTGACTTCCACGGAAACCTCCGGTTACGGTCTTGATCGTTCGGGATTCAGCAGCGATGCTGTCAAAAGGCGAGCGATGCGGAAAACGCAAGCATACCATGCCTTTTCTCGGCTCGGGCTCGCGCCCGGCGGAGCCTTCCTCTGGCGGCGGGCGGGCCGACGCCCTATGCTCGGGCGATGAAGATCGTCACTCGCCGAGCGGTTTCGTCCGCGGCGGAGATTCTGCTAACCTCCCCGCAGAAAACGCGGAGCGGCCCTTGGAACTGACGGAAACCTTTCAGGGAGAGCTTCGGCAGATCCCCGTGCCGATGGTGCTTCATCGAATCGTCGGCGCCCGGGCGAAAGGCACCCTCACCCTCACGAAGCCCGGCGAAACGGTCCATCTCTTTTTCGTCGGCGGCGAGCTGAAAACCGCCGCGACGACGCGGAAGGGCATGCGGATCGGCGAGATGTTGATTCTGAACGGCGTCATCGAGGAAGAAAAGATCGAAGAGGCGATCCGCTCCGTCGAACCCGGCCGCCGGGGACGAATCGGACAGCTCCTGGTCGAAAAGGGACTGCTCACGCAGGACGTTCTCGATGGGGAGATCCGCAGGCATTTCGAGGAAATCTTCTTCTCGTGCTTCCTCTGGAAGGACGGCGAGTTTGCGTTCCTCCCCTCTCCGGGCGAGCTCGATTCCGGCGTCGCCGTCGACCTGCCGACCGCCGCCCTGATCATCGAGGGCGTTCGCCGGGTTCCGGAGCAGGATCGGGCTCTGGAAGCGCTCGGAGATCCCGCGAATTTCGGCAGGACGACGGACCTGGCCCTTCACGTCGACTCGCTCCGCCTCAACTCGGAGGAGGCCTACCTGCTCTCGCTTTGCGACGGCAAGACGCGGCTGCGCGACATCCTCCGACTCGGGACTTCCCGCGAGCAGACCGGCCAGACTCTCTACACGCTGTTCGCGTGCGGCCTGATCGAGTTCGCGCCCTCTTTCTTCGAGGGGCCGGCGCCGCCGCCCTTCGACGACAGCCCCCTCGTTCTTCCGATCGCGCAGCGCGGCGAACGGGAGTCCGACCCGAAGGTTCGCTTCGAGCAGGCCCGCGCCGGATACGTCGACGCCCTGGGTCTCCTCGAGAAGCGCGATTACTACGGGGCGATCCTCCTGCTCCAGGAAAGCGTGAGGCTCGCGCCGGAGAATTCGGAATATCGGTACCGGCTCGCCGGTGCCCTCTCGCACAACAAGAACTGGCGGCAACGCGCTCTCGACCAGTACCGGGAGGCCCTCCGGCTTGACCCGATGCGGCAGTCGCTGATGATCGATTACGCGGAGCTTCTCCTGCTGTGCCAGAGAGCGCCCGATGCGCTCCGGATCGCTCGGGCGCTGATCGACCGCTACCCCGCCGAAACGAGCAACCGCGAATTGCTTCGGCGTTGCGAACAGGCGGCGCGCGAGCACCCCGGGTTTCGCGGCCTCACCGTTTGACACCCACGTCTTGAAGCAAAAGGAAAAGGCGGGCACGAAGCCCGCCTCGAACATTCCGGATCCGAAGGGAAATTAGTTCGCGGCGAGCGCGGGGGCGGGAGCGGCCTTCGAGCGCGCCTCGTTGACCGTGAGCGGCTTGCCGCCGTGATCTTTCCCGTTGAGTCCGGCGATCGCGGCCTTCGCCTCTTCGTCGCTCGCGAATTCGGCGAAGCCGAAACCCTTCGCCTTGCCGGTGGCCTTGTCCATGACCAGGGCAACGCTGTCGGTCTTGCCGAACGGCGTGACGAGATCGCGGAGGTTCTGTTCCGTGGAATCGGGGGAGAGGTTGCCGATGTAGATTTTCATGGTCGAGCCCTTCTGCGCCGGCGGTCCGGCGTGTTGACGGCGATCAATCTGGGACGCAGCACTCGCCGACGCGTGTGGCGCCATCTCGCTTGGGATTCGTTCGAAAACTCAGCAGTTCTGAGAAGGGCGAGCGAAACGAGACCAGTTGCAGGATATCACAACAACCTGGCTCGCAGGCTCGCGTACCACGCGCATTCGGCCCGAAGGGGACACGCCTCGCAGCGCGGATGCGCCGCCTTGCACAGCTCCTGGCCGTGCTGGCGCAGCAGCTGGTGGGCGCGGATCAGGAAATCGAAATCCGCGGGAAGCTCGGGCGCCGCCGCCTCGGTCGCGGAGCGATAGCTCTTGCCGTAGTTCCTGTCTTCGGTCCCGTAGCCGAGCCGCAGCAGCACGCGCAGCGCGTTGGAGTCGGGCGCGAGCGACGGAGCGCCGCGCGAAAAGAGAAGAATCTTGTCCGCTCCCGGCTCTCCGATTCCCGGAAAGCGCTTCAGGAGCCTTCGCGTACCCACTTTCGGCGCGCGGGACTCCGCGCGAAGCCGCTCGAGGCCCGCCTCCCGCGCGATCTCGGCCGCTTCCTGAAGCTTGCGCGCCCGGTCGAGCGGCCGCATTCCCCCGGACCCGATCGCCGCGGCCAGTGCTTCGAGCGGAGCGGCGAGGATTCGATCCGGCGAGACGCCGACCTTCCGGCGCAGCTCCCGAAACACCTCGCGCCGCCGCGCATCGTCCACCAGGTACGCGGCATTCTCGAAGAGCACGACTTCGAACGGATCCGTGACCGGGAGCGGCGCGGGCTCGCCGTAAAACCTTGCGAGCTTTCCCACGAGCAATTGCAGCCGCCTCTGTTTTCTCACTTCCTGTTCACGAGGCATCGTAGCAGGGGCAAGCGGCTCGCGCCGGCCCGCGATTCGGGATACGCTGACCAAAAGGAGGGGCGCCCAATGTCATTCAAATCCAGAGGCCTCGGGATGATCCTTCTCTCCATCTGGCTGATCCTGCTCGGTCTGCTTCCGCTCCTGTCGATTACGTTTGCCCACTCGGGTCAGCTGCTGGACGTTCTGGCCATTGCGGCCGGCATCTTCCTGCTCATGGGTCGTTAGCTACCCGGCAGGGTGAGGCACCAGCCGGCCGGCCTCACCCGCCCTTCACCCCGCTTTTTGGGCGTTTTCCTCGAAATTTCCAGCGTGGCACACATCTTGCGCTGAAAATTGGCGGCAGAGGAGACACAAGAAAATGGAACGACACCCTTCCCGACGACGCTCGGCGATCTGGACTTTCGCGGCGCTCTTGAGCGCGGTTTCGGCCGCGGCAATCGGCGCTACTTCTTTCGAGCTTCCGCCGCTCGTCCAGCCGGCGACGAAGGATCTTCACGCGGGCAAGGTCGTCTGGGTCGACCTCGTCACGCCCGATCTCGACGGCGCCAAGCGCTTCTATTCGGGACTGTTCGGCTGGACGTACAAGGACATCCACACCGGCGACACGGACTATTCGGTCGCCCTGCTCGACGGGCAGCCCGTCGGCGGCCTCGTCCACCGGGCCGTGCCGTCGGGAGAACATCGGCAGCCGGCGTGGCTGACGTTCCTCTCCGTGCGCGACGCGGCAGAAGCGGAGCGCCAGGCACTTTCCCATGGCGGAAAGGTCCTGAGGAAGGCCAGTGAGTACCCCCGGCGCGGACGGCAGGAGATCTTCACCGATCCGCAGGGCGCCGTGTTCGCCGTGCTGCAATCCTCGAGCGGCGATCCCGCCGATCTCCTCGCCGAACCGGGCGACTGGATCTGGAGCTCGCTGATCACGAGCGATCCCGACGCGGGCGCCGCGTTCTACCAGTCGCTCTTCGGATACGAAGTCTTCGACCTGAATGCCGCCGATCAGCGCGAGCACCTGTTGCTCGCGACGGACGGCTATGCGCGAGCGAGCGCGAGCCCGTTGCCGGATTCCGGCAAGAGTCACTCCCACTGGCTCAACTTCGTGCGAGTCGCCAGCGCCCGGGACTCGGCGGCGAAGGCCGCCGCGCTCGGCGGGCGGGTGCTCGTCGAGCCGCATGTGGACCGGCAGGGCGGAATGGTCGCGGTCGTCGCCGATCCGTCGGGCGCGCCCTTCGGCCTCCTCGAATGGTCGGATACCGAAAGCAAAGAGGTCACAAAATGAAAATCACCTACCGGCGCTGGGCAATCGGCGCGCTCGCGGCCGCGCTGCTCGCGGTCCTGTCGGGATGCGTCGCGACCGTCGACGACGGCCGCCGAGGCGGTTACGGAGTGGGCTACTACGAGCCGTATGGCCAGCCCTACGGCGGTTGGCCGTCGGGCTACCACGTCGCCCCTCCTCGCGGCGATCGCGACCGCGACACGCACAGCAGTCCGGCTCGCGAGGAGAACCGTTCCCGGAAATACCGGCCCGCGGACTCTTCCCGGCCGGTCCCCTCGCTTCCGTCCAAACGGCGTTCGAACGACCACGACCACGATCACGGCAATTGAGAAGGGGGGAGGCCCGGCGGCCTCCCGTCACGCCTTCTCCAACACCCACGTCGTCATGCATCGCTGGCCGGATACGACGGTCGTCTTCAGCGGATCGAGCAGCCGGCCCCCGAGCTCCGCTGTCCAGTCGAGCAGATACCGCTCGTCCACCAGGTAGCGCTCGCTGCCGTCCGGCAGCCCGAAGCGTCTCCCCCCGATCGGCCGGAAGCGGTCTTCCATTCCGATCGTCGAGGCGAGACGGCAGAACATCAGGCCGCCCCGCTTCACGAGACGCCAGGTGCCGCGGAGCATCGCCTGGAACTGCGCTTCGTCGCGCGCGAAGTGAAGCACAGCGCTGCTCACCACGGCATCCGCGATCGCGTCGGGAAAACTGTTCGACTCGACCGCCTCTTCGCGGATGTTGGCAGAGGGAAGACTGCGGAGCGAGCTCCTGCAACAGCCGTCGCACCGCCCGGACGCTGTTCGCGTCCGGATCGAGGCCGTAGACCTCATATGCCTCGCTCAGAAAGAACACGAGGTTGCGCCCGCTCCCGCAGCCGGCGTCGAGCATCGTCATTCCCGGCGCGATTCGCCCGCGCAGGATCTGGTCGAACAGGTAGATGTCGATCTGCCCGAAGAGCGAGGAAAGGTCGGTCACGCGAAGGTATGGTAGCAGGCCGGCCGCCGGCTACCGCGGGTACTGCGGCCCCGCGAGCTCGATCGTCCACAGCGGCCCGCCTTCGTAGAACTGGCTCTCGGATTTCGCGAAACCCGGCGCGTCTCCGACCGACGATCCACACGGAAGCGTCCTTCGGCTGTTTCCCGACGATCGGCGCGACCGCGCCGCGAGCCCGCGAAGGTCCACGTGGATGTTGAATCGCTCCGCCCGGTACGACTGCCGGCCGTTGGAAATCGTCTCGAATCCCGCGCGCGAGACCACGAGCTTCACGAGCCGCGGCTTCGGGGCGGCGACGAGCATCGGAAACGTCGTCGAGGCGATCTCGGGAGCAAGGTCTTTCAGGAGAGTCGACGGCAGACCGTTCGCCAGGTCGGGAGGAAGCTTCATCCGCTCGTCGAGGAATTTTTCCACGCCTTTCTCCGCGTACTTCACGGTCACGCGACCGCTCTTTTCGTCGATCGACACTTCCATCGGACCCGGAAAGCTCGGGCCGCGCTGGACGAGGCGGTCGCTCACGAGCCGAAACCGCCCGCGCTGCGTGAAGACCGTCGTCTCGTCCTGCAGCGAGCCGTCCCGGAAATGGAAAACCAGGCGGCTCGTGACGCGGTCTCCCCGCGCGAACTGGATCGAATCGCCGTCGGCGATCACGGCGCCGTCGGGACCTCGGAGAGCCAGAAATCCGCGCACGACGCCCTCCGGGTAGCGGACGGGCACGAAATCCCCGCGAAGAATCGCGCCGCCAGCAAGGAAGGCGAGAACAAAGAGCGCGAGCCGTCTCTTCACGCAGCTTTCGAGAGCAAGACCCATACCGACGCCGGTCGGCTTTCCCGGTTGCCTTTTTTTCTCCTCCGGCATGGAATGCGCCCATGAGATCGAAATTCACAATGCACGGATCCCGGTTTCTTCCGCTCGCCGCCCTCCTCCTCGCAGCGGGGTGCGCCTCGACGGGGCCGTCGGCCGGCCCGGGTCCGGCCGGGCGCCCGCGCCGTCGGAGCGCGCGACGCTCGGCATGGAGGGAAAGCCGATCACGCGGCAGCTCCGCAAGAAGCTGGGCCTGCCGGCAAACCTCGTCGGCGTCGTCGCGGGAGACGTGCTTCCCGGCGGCCCGGCCGCGCTCGCGGGAGTTCGCCCGAACGACGTCGTCGAGCAGATCGGCGGCGCGAACATCCTCGTCGATTGCGATTTCCTCGACGCCGCGTTCAACCGCCCGTCCGGCCCGGTCGGCGTCGTCGTCCGCCGAGGGGCCTCGAAGCTCTCCCTGACGGTCGCCGCCGCGGGACAGGACGCTCTCTTCGCGAAGAGCTGCCGCGCAGGAGTCCTCGCGGCCTGCTTCCGACAGGCGTGGTCGCTCGCCGGCAGCCGCGATGCCGCCGACCGCGGGCGCTCGCTCGAGCTCTACGACTCCGCCTGCCGCGCCGGCTCCGCGGACGCGTGCACGTACCGAGGCCTGTTCCTCAGCCGGGACGGCAACCGGGAGAGCGTCGCCGTCCTCGAGCGCGCCTGCGATCTCGGGAGCGGCGGCGGGTGCGCGACGCTCGCGTTTCTCCACGCAACTGGAAAGTTCGTTCCGAAAGACGACCGCCGCGCGAATTCGCTGTACGTGAAATCCTGCGTCCTCGGCGACGAGCAGGGCTGTTACAACGAAGGGTTGATGGCGGACGAAGCGCGCGGGACCAGCCGCGATCTCTCCCGGGCCGTCGCGCGATACCGCGAGGCGTGCGACGGAGGAAGCGCGCCCGCGTGCACGAACCTCGGATTTTTCTACGAGCATGGAAGCGGAGTCGGGAAGGATGCCGCGAAAGCGGCCGCGCTCTACAAGCGGGGATGCGACGGCACCACCTGCCAGCCCTCCAACCGGAACGGCTGCGTGAACCTCGGCCGCGCGTTCCGCGACGGCACGGGCGTCGCGAAGGACCCGTCGCGGGCGGCGCCGCTCTTCCGCGATGCGTGCAATCGCGACCTCGACGCGAACGACCCCGGTTCCGAAACGAACCGGTCGCGCGCGTGCTCGCTTCTCGGCGCGCTGTACATCGACGGCGACGGTGTGGAGAAGGACTCCTCCAGCGCGCTCCGCCTCTCCGAGCTCGGGTGCGAGCGCGGAGACTCCTTCGGGTGTTTCAACGCCGCCGCGATCACGGGAATCGGCACCGAGCGGGACGCCGCGAAGGCGGCAGGGTTCCTGGAGAAAGCGTGCGACCTCGGCGACGGGGAGGGATGCTTCGACCTCGGGGTCGACTACGAGAAGGGACGGGGCGTCTCCGCGGACCGCGACCGCGCGAAGGGTCTCTTCCGGAAGGCCTGCCAGCTCGGGTTCCGGGAGGCGTGCGGGAGGAAGTAAGGGCCTCGCTCGCTCAGCGGAATACGCAGGTGCGGAAGACCTCGTGCAGCGTCGTTCCGCCCGGGCAGTAGCGCAGGGCCACGAAACCGAACGCGGCCGCGCCCACGAATGCGACCAGAAAAGGAAAGAGCGTCTGCTTGAAGACGCTCTCCATCCACCCGTCTTCGTGCATGCCGCGCGATGCCTTGACGAGTCCCGCCGCCATCGCGGCCTGGAACGCCGCTTCGGAGAGGATCACGGGCGCATGGACGACCAGGATGATCCCCGCGCCCAGGATCCCCGCGACAGCGACGAGGAAGATGATGAGGATGATCAAGCCGTCTCCGTCAATGTCGAACCCCCCCGAGCCGGACCCGCCCCCGCCGCCACCCGAGTGCGAAACGGGAACCGCGACCATTCGCGCGGGCGCGTCGCCCTCCTCGAACGTCGCGCTCGCGCCTCCGCCGCCGAACTTCCCTCCGCCCCCGGAAAACATCGATCCCCCGCCCGACCCGCCTCCCGAGCCCCCGGAAGAGCCGCCCGGAAAGAGATCGCCGAGGTCGCCGCCCGAGCCCGATTCTCTGCGGCTCCGGGCGCGCATCGCGTACGCGACCCAGAGGCGGACCATCAGGAAGAAGACGAGGTACGAAACCGCCACGGCGGCCGGGTACCGGACGACGAGCCACCGCACCCCGACGGCATGGAGCGAACGGCTCGCGAGCACGCCGGAGAGCAGCACGAGCGACAACATCATCGCCATGTGCAGCCGGATGAAATAGCGGTGCGTGATCCACACGCGAAACCGGTCGTGCAGCGAGAACGTGTCGGGCATCGGCCCGCGCGCTACTTCGCGGGCATCGGCACGAAGACGTACGCGCGCACGGACTCCAGCATCCAGTGCCCGTTCTTCTTGTGGTAGACGAGCGTCACGTTGTGGCGAAAATCCGGCGCCGGTTTCCCGTCCGGCGTCATCATTCCTGAAACGACTCCGACCCAGTCCGCGACGGCGAGGTCCTCGCCGATTTCGCGCATCGAGCCCGACTCCACCTTGTACGTGGTCGGCTTCATCACGCCGCCGTGCTCTTCTTCGAAGAGCGCTTCGATCGCGGCCCGGCCTCTCTCGGCCCTGCCGAACGGGTTGACCAGGTCGCCGTCTTCCGCCCACACCATCGCCATTTTCTTGGCGTCGTGCGCGTTCCACGCCGAAACGAAGGCGTGCTGGGTCCCCTCGAAGGCGGCTTTCGCGCCGGCGTCGGCGGCGCGGACGGACGAGGGAATTGCTGCAAGGACGACCGCCAGGACGGCGGCCACAAGAATCTTTTTCATAGACTCTCCTTTTCTTCGGCCAAGCATACAAGAAAGCCCCTGCGCCTTCACGTCTTCACGTCTTCGCCTTTTCCATGAGATCTTCGCAGGCATGGCCACCAGGGCGACAATCCACAACGTCGACGTCGAGATCTCCGACGTGGATCGGGGCGTGTACGAGTCGCTCGCGCTCTGCCTCGCGCGGCAGCCGTCCGAAACGGCCGCCTACATGGTCACGCGCCTGCTCGCCTACTGCCTGGAGTACCGCGAGGGGATCGCGTTCACCGAGGGAGTCGCGGCGGGCGACCAGCCGGCCGTGCTCGCGCGCGACCTCACCGGCCGGATGACGGCGTGGATCGAAGTCGGCATGCCCGACGCCGATCGGCTGCACCGCGGAGCGAAGGCGGCCGAGCGCGTCGCGGTCTACACGCAGCGGGACCCCGAGCGGCTCGTCAAGCAGCTCGCCGCCGCGAAAATCCACCGCGCCGCGGAGATCCCGATCTTCGCGTTCGATCCCGGGTTCGTGGACACGATCGCCGAGTCGATCGACCGCCGCTCGCGAATCTCCCTTTCCGTTACAGAACGCCAACTCTACGTCGAGCTCGACGGCCGAACACTCGAGACGAGAATCGCGGAATACCGCATCCCAGAGCGAGCGCCAAGCGCCTAGGGTCTTCGCGCGAAAACCTGGCGCTCGCTCCCGCCCTCCTCCAGCTGCAGGCCGGTCACCCGTTGCCCGTCGCTCTGGAACTCGATGAAAAACCCGGGAGGCGCGCCTTCGAGGCGAAAGCGCGTTTTGCTCACCGCCGCGAGCCGGACGGTCCAGTCTTCGCCCAGCACGGCCTGAAGGATCGTGTCCTGGTGCCGGACGACGAGCTCGTGGCCGTCCGGGGCGACGTACTTGCCCGCGAACCGGTCGAGCTCGGCGGCGGGAAGATCGATCTCGGCGGCGCGCTCGTCTTTCAATGCGAAGGGTGCCGGCTCGATTTTCGCGACGCAGCTCGTGTCCAGGCCCTTTTCCGTTCCGCGCTCGACGAGCTCCAGCCCGAGGCGATCGAGGCACTCGGTCCCCTTTTCTCCGTCGAATCCGTGGCCGCCTCCCGGAACGACGATGTGTTTCGAGCGCGTGAGGGTCCGTGCCGCGAGCTCGCCCCAGGACGCCGGCGTCACCGGGTCGCGCTCGCCCGACATCAGAAGCGTCGGCGCATCCGACCGCACCGGTTCGTTGACGTCCGGGGGCGTTTCTCCGCGAGGCCATTCCGCGCACGCGGCCTTCTGCGCCCGAGCGCGAAAATCGCCCAGAAAAGTCCCCCGCGTCGCCCTCTCGGCTTCGTCGGGCGTGAAGAAGGCGACGTCCTCCGAACAGGTGACCGACAGGTAAAAGCCGTCCGACATCGACGTGGCGAAGTTGCCGAAGAGATACGCGCTCTCCGCGAGCGGTGCGAGGTCGCCCTGCGCCGCCATGTGGACCTGCAGGGGAATCTGCGCCGCGGTGATCGGCGTGTAGAGCATGTAGCGGATCGTCTGGGCGGCGGCGATGCGGCCGAGAACGATCTTCAACGGCTTGCCGGTGTCCGGGTCTTTCACGGTCGCTTCCGCCGGCTGCTTTCCGAGGCGGGCGAGCAGGCCGTCGATTTCTCCCCGCGTGTCCGGAAAAGCCGCGTGGCAGGGCGCCTCTTTCGCGCACGCGGCGAGCACCTGATCGAGAGCCGTCTGCGCGTCGCGGGCGAAGTACAGGGGACTCCGGGTGCCGGGCGGAACGATGCCCCCGAGCACCGCCGTTCGAACGTGTTCCGGATGCCGGCGCATGTACTCGAGCGCCGCGTTCGTGCCGTAGGAGCCGCCCTGGACGTTGACGCGATCGTAGCCGAGAGCGCCGCGCACGTCGTCCACGTCGTCCACGGCCGGGGCCGTCGTGTAGAACCTGAGATCGGCCCGCGGTTCGAGCTCTCGCCGGCAGGCGCGCACCCCTTCGACCGGCAGGAAGCTCTCCAGAAACCCGAGCACGCCCGTGTGCCCCTGGAGCGCTTTGCAGTGGAGCCCGTTGGAATCGCCGGTCCCGCGGACGTCGACGAGCACGAGATCGCGCTTTCGATTCACCTCGGCGCCGGCCGCCGCCTCTCCCGCCGCCGACTGGACGGCCGACTCGCCCGGCCCTCCCTCGAAGAGGAAAACGGGATCGGGCTCCTTTGCGGAGCCTGTCGCCGGCAGCACGACGACGCGAAGCGAGATCTTTCGTCCGGCGCGCTTCACGCGGTCTTCCCACACCTCGAAGCGCCCGCACCGCACTTCGCGTTCGATTCCGGGCACCTTGCACGGCGAAAGGTCGAGGTGCGGAGGGTTCGGCCGGGCACTCGGCGCGCCTTTCGGAGTTTCCGCCGCGAGAGCTCCAGCCGCGAGAAACAGGAAGAGAGCCGGGAAACGAATTTTCTTCATACGTAACGTTACAACGCAATCGCTTCGGGAGAGTTCCCGAAATCGCGAACCAACGGGTTAGAAATCTCCCCGGTGGTAGGATGGCCCCATGCTCAAGACATTCGATCCGATCGAAATGACACGTCCCATGCGCGAAGAGCTCGTTCACGCCGGCTTCGAAGAACTGAAGACTCCCGAGCAGGTCGACCGGGTCCTTGGCGAGAAGTCCGGCTCCGTCCTCGTATTCGTGAACTCCGTCTGCGGATGTGCGGCCGGGTCCGCGCGGCCGGGCGTCGTCGCCGCCGTCAAAGGTCTCGCGTCTCCGCCGCGGCTGACGACCGTGTTCGCCGGGCAGGACCGCGAGGCGACGGAGAAGGCCCGCGGATACTTCCGCAACTTTCCGCCCTCGTCGCCGTCGGTCGTCCTGCTGAAGGACGGCGCGCCCGTTTACATCCTGGAACGCCGCCAGATCGAGGGCCGCTCGCCCGATTTCGTCGCCGCCGAGCTGCGGCGCGCCCTCCAGGGCTGAGCCGGGACGGGTCGCCCGACATGGACCCGGGCGGCACTCGACAACCCTCCGAGCGAAGGATCTTCACCGGTCTCGCGATCGCCGGATGGGCGATGTGGTTCGCGATCGCAAAGGGATACAACGGCGAGCGCGAGGGCGACTCCTCCGCCTGGCTCACCTGCTTCACCCTGTGGGCGCCTGCGTCCTATCTTCTCGTCCTGAACCGGCGCTCCTGGGCGAGGCCCGGCAGGGCCCACTCCCTCCTCATCGCGTCCGCCTCCGTCTTTGCCCTCGTCGAGCTGATTCTGATCTCGAACTCGGTCCATCTCCTTCCGGGCTTTCTGATCCCGAAGGCCGATCTCCCCGTCTGGATCGGCATCCCGATCTACTTCGGGGCGATGGGATCTCTCGCGGCGACGCCGCTGCTTGCGGTGATCGTCTTTCTGCAGGGCCGGTCCTCACCCCCGGCCTCAGCGAAGCCCTGACTCGTCGTATGATCGGCTCAACATAAGAAAGGAGGCCCCCGTGTTGCTCACCATCGGGATCATTCTCCTCATCCTCTGGCTGCTGGGTTTCTTCGCTTTCCACGTTGGCAGCGGGCTCATCCACATCATTCTGATCGTCGCGGTGATCGTGATCGTCCTGCACCTTATCCGAGGCCGCTGACCGTCAAACCCAAGGCATCAAAGCTCGCCCTCGACAGAATTCTCGAGACCTCATTTTTTTCGAAGGAGGGACTCCATGGCCAAGCCCGGAAAATGGTTCTCCGGATTCGTATGCCTCGCTGTCCTCGGAATCGCGGCCGCCTCGTTCGCGGCCGACGCACCGAAGGCCGACGGCGCGAAAGCCAAACCCGCCATGCACGCGATGGCGAAGCCGGTCGTGTGGCCGGCCGACAAGCTCAAGTGGGTCGACGCTCCCGGGGTAACGGGCGTGAAAGTCGCGGTCCTGTGGGGAGATCCCGACAAGGGCGCGTTCGGCGCGATCCATAAGTTCCCCGCGGGCTTCAAAGCTCCCCTCCACACGCACTCGAGCGACCTGCACTGCGTCGTGATCTCGGGCACGATGATCCACGGCGAAGCGGACGGCTCGGAAACGCGGCTGCCGGCCGGCTCCTACCTGTTCGACCCGCACACCGAGCAGCACACGACCGCGTGCGATGCCGCGAGCGAGTGCGAGATGTTCGTGCAGGCGACCGGGAAGTTCGACATCCAGATGGTCGGCGCGAAGAAGATGGAAAAGAAGACGGAGAAGAAGGCGAAGTAAACGCTTCGCTCAGCCCGAGGAGCGAGCCAGGCCCCGGAGCGGGTCCTCGGCGCCTCCCTCGAGGAGACGCAGCGCGCCCGGCGGTGGCATCAGTCCGTGCGCGCTCCTCGGGCAAATTTTTTCGCAAGTGAGCGTCCTCTTGAAGTTCAGGCTTTACCAGCGAAAAAACATACGCTCCTCTCGGGAGGCACCTGCGACTCGCTCTCAGCCCCGCCCCTGAGCGAAGCCGGCGGAGCGGCCCGGGGCTGACGCACTCCGCGCAGGCTGGTCTTCGAGACCCCGAGGGAAAGCGAACTGCGGCCGAGGGTCGAGAAGACTTGCCGAGCGGAGGGCTGGGGCTGGGCGGCGGCGTCGGCGAGCGAAGTCTGACCGTGTAAAATAGCCGGGTCGTGCAACTCCGGTACCTCGGATCTCCGGCGCCTCCCATTCCGACCGCGAAGACACGGGCTTTCCCCGGCTCCCTCGCCGGCGTCCTTGTCGCCGTCGCGCTGTTCGGCGCCTCGCCCCCGGTGCGGGCCCAGCCCTCCGGTCTCGCACTGTCCGCGAGCTTCGCGGCGGTGACCGACGACGGAGGCGGCGTGCCGCCCGATCCGCAGGGGGCCGCCGGGCCCGAATATCTCCTCACGATGACGAACACGCGCTTTGCCGCCCAGCGCAAGGACGGAGCGTTGGCCAGGACCTGGACGCCCGCGCAGTTCTGGGCATCTGTTTCGATGAACGATCTGCTCTTCGACCCGCGCGTGATGTACGACGCGCTGGCGGGCCGATGGATCGCCGTGATGGCGACGGCCGGCGTCACCTCGGACCCCGCCCTGCTCCTCGCGGTCTCCGACGGGACCGACCCGACGCAGGGGTGGACCTTCCGGCGGATCCCCGCCGATCCGCTCGGGAACAACGCCGCGGAGTTCCCGCTGCTCGGGGGAAACGGCCGTTGGATCTGCCTGACGGCGAACCTGATCTCGTTCTCGGGGGATAGCGACGGAGTGGCCGTTTGGGCGATCGAAAAGGCGCCGCTCTTGACCGGGACGCTGACGTTCACCCGCTTCGTGTTGCCGGATGCGGTCTCTCCCGTGGCGACCCGTCGTGACGCTCGACGCGGACCAGCCGGACGAATTCCTGCTGGAGCAGTGGTCGGAGAACAACGGCGGCCACGGCCAGCTGGAGTTGTTCCGCGTGACGGACGTCGGCGGAAGCGCGAAACTGAGGACGGTCGCGACGATTTCCGCGGCCACGACGTGGGTCGCGCACCCGAACCCGTTCGACGCGCTGCCGCAGGTCGGGACCTCTCGCCTCATCACGGCATCGCAGGACGACGTCGCGAGCGCGTGTCTGCGAAACGGACAGATCTGGGCCGCGCAGACCGCGACGATTCCCGCGGCGGGAACCATTCCGCAACACTCCGTCGTTCAGTGGTGGCGCGTCACGACGGGGGGAGCGCTTTCGGGGTTCGGCCGGATCGGCGACGCGTCGGGACAGACCTGGCTCGCGTACCCGAGCGTCGCGGTCAACGCGCGGGACCAGGCCGTCATCGGCTACTCGGTCTTCTCGCCGCAGGCGTACGCCTCCGCCGGGTACTCGATCCGGCCGGCGGGAGGGTGCGACGGGCAGCTTTCAAAGATCCACACGCTCCAGACGGGCCTTGGCGTCTACGTGAAACTCGATTCGACGGGCCTCAACCGGTGGGGAGACCTCTCCGAAACGGTCGTCGACCCGCAGGACGATCTTTCGATCTGGACGATCCAGGAGTACGCGGCGGCGCCGATCCAGGGCGCGAGCCGCTGGGGAACCTGGTGGGGCGGGTTTTCGCCCGCCGAGGCGGGGCGAGAAGGGGCGTGCATCGCGCCCGCGCCGGAGCAGGTCCCCGCGGGACTGCACGACCGGATCTCGAGCGGACCGCGGTAAGGGCTCGCTCGACCCCGATTAGACGCGGTCGAGCAGGACCATTCCCCCCATGCGCCGCATCTCCTCGCGCTTCGCCGCGGGCTGGAGCCTTCCGAGCAGCTTGAAGATCCACCCCATTTTCATCGTCCGACGCAGGCGAAACGCTTCCTCGATCGTCGAGCGGAACTCGCGCTCTTTCCAGCCGTGCGGCTCGAAGAACTTCGTCCCCTCGGCCGGAGCGAACTTGAACGGCGCGTTCGCGGAGGAGACGTGCTTGCCGACCTTCCGGTCGAGCATTTTTTTCAAGCGTGGCGACGCAATGTCGATCAACCACTGGCGCATCGCCGGGGGCGAGTGGAGGTCGTCCGCGAACGCGCCGACCTGCTCCGGAGCAAGGTACGCGAGCAGGCCCTCCGTCACCGTGAGGACGCACTTGCTCCCCTGCGCCGCGCGCACGAACAGGCCGCGGCGCGCGGCCGTGTCGGTCAGGTCCGCCGCGACCCTCTCGAACCGGCAGACGGGAGTGTCGCCGGCGAGCTTCTCGGTCTTGTAGGCGAGAATGTCCGGAAGGTCCGCCTCGATCCACCGCAGCGTCTTCGGCAAGGGCAGGCGGTAGGGACGCGTGTCGAGGCCGGCCGCAAGGTTGAGGACGCAGTCGACGCCCTCCCGCTCGATCGACCGGAGGATGATCTCGTCCATCACGGCCGTTCGGACGATCATCGGCCACGCCAGGCCGCCGACTTTCATCTTCCGGACAATCGCCTCCCCCCGGTCGCCGACGAGCTTTTTCGCGAGGGGGTCGCGGAAGATCGCGTCGGGGCGCTCGGTCTCCATGACCCGGTACTGGGCGACCCAGAGCGCCGTGTCGGAAATGTTGCGGAGGCCGCCGTTTTCCATGGATTTCTTGGAATCTTATCCGATTCGGCATAGGATCGAGGTCCAACAGGGGAAAAACGATTCGAGACTTCGACACGGCCCCCGAGGCCGCCGCCGGGATATTCGAGAGCGAGGAGACGTTTCGCGCGCTCGTCGAGACGAGCGCCGCCGCCGTCGTGCTGTTCGACGCGGAAGGAAAGATCCTCTACGCGACACCCGCGACCTCGAAACTCTGCGGCCTGGAGTTCCGGGAAATTCCCGGCCACCGCGTGACGGAGTTCCTCGAGCCCGCCGACGCCGACGCCGTGAAGGACCTCTTCGAGGAATTTCGCTCCCGGGGCCGCCTCGCGAAAGAAATGGAGCTTCGCTGCTGCGGGGCCGACGGAACACGCAAGGTTCTCAACTCGGTGTGGGCGAACCGCCTGAAAGATCCCGCGATCTCCGCGATCGTCGCGACGTTCCGCGACGTGACGGAGTACCGCCGCGGCCTCGCGCTGCAGTCGGCGCTCTACCGCATCGCCGCGAAGGCCAGCTCGGTGGAGGAAATGAGCGAGTTCTACGCGTCGATCCACGCGATCGTCGGCGAGCTTCTCGACGCGAAGAACTTCTACATCTCGCTGTACGACCCGGCCGCGGACCTCCTGACGTTTCCGTATTTCGTCGACGAAAGCGACGAGTCTCCCGCGCCGATGCGGCCCGGCCGGAGCCTCACGGCGCTCGTGCTGCGGAGCGGCCAGCCGCTCTTCGTGACCGACGAAACGTTCTACGAGATGGCGTCCCGCGGCGAGGTCGACCTCGTCGGCGCAGCGTCGGCGGACTGGCTCGGGGTTCCGCTCAAGATCGGCGGCAAGACGATCGGGGTGCTCGCCGTGCAGAGCTACGTGCCGACGACTCGCTACGTCGAGTCGGAAAAGGCCGTGCTCACGTTCGTTTCCCAGCACGTCGCCGCGGCCCTCGAGCACAAGCGCGCGATCGAGGCGCTGCGGGCCTCCGAGGAGCGGTACCGGCAGCTTTCGGAACGAAACCAGTACCTGGCCTTCCACGACGCGCTCACGGGCCTTCCCAACCGCGCGCTCCTCGCGGACCGCCTCACGCTCGCCCTTGCCCGCTGTCGGCGGGAAAAGACGGGCCTCGGCGTGCTCTTCGTCGATCTCGACCGTTTCAAGGACGTCAACGATTTTCTCGGCCACCACACGGGCGACCGGCTGCTCGAGACCGTCGCGCGGCGGCTCAAGTCGTGCGTGCGCGACGAGGACACGATCGCCCGTGTCGGAGGCGACGAGTTCGTTCTCGTGTTGAACCGGATCTCTTCCGAAACCGACGCGCGCATCGTGTCGGAGAAGATCCTCAAGGCGATCGCGGAGCCGATCGAGATCGCCGGCGAACCGTTGCGAGTGAGCGCGAGCATCGGCCTGAGCCTTTTTCCTTATCACGGCGCCGAACCGGAGGATCTCGTGCGCCGGGCCGACGCCGCGATGTACGCCGTCAAAAGCTCCGGACGCAATGGCTTTCGAGTCGCTCCGCCGCGGCAGCTCGACGGCCGCGACTTCGCGGCCGCGGAGGGGAAAGAACCATGGCGATGATCGAGCCGATCGTGGACGAATTCCTTCGCGAAGCGGAAACGACGAAGCGCGTTCTCGCGCGCGTGCCGACGGCCCGGCTCGCCTGGAAGCCGCACGAGAAGTCGCGCTCTCTCGGCGAGCTGGCCTGGCACGTGGCCTCGATCCCGCGGCGCGTGTCGGCAATGGCGCTGCTGGAAGACGCCGATGTGATGGCCCACAAGCAGCCGCCGCTGCCGGAAACGGCCGAAGCGATGCTCGAGGCCTTCACCGCGGGAATTCCCGAGACGAAAGAGAACCTCCTTAAGCTCGGCGACGAGGACCTCCGGAAGACGATTCACTTTCACCGGGGCGAGGTCACGATGGCCCGCCTTCCGAAAATCGGATTTCTGCGGGCCGTCATGCTGAACCACTGGTATCACCACCGCGGACAGCTCTCGATCTACCTGCGGCTGCTCGACGTGCCGGTGCCTTCGATCTACGGCCCGAGCGCCGACGAAAGCTAGGTAGCCCGCGCGGCCCCAGCGAGCCCCAAAACCCGGGGGCTTGCATTCCCCCACGACATTTGCTATTCTTAAGGCTCTTCGAATCGCTCGCCTTTTTCAGCTCGCCTGTAGAATTCCGACCGATCTAAGAAGAAACGTTGGGATGTTTTTGCTGCGACCCGCCCTACGTAAATTGACAAGCGGCAAGGATTCGCCGGATTTTCCGGCACAAAGGAAGGTACCCAAATGAAACTGTACGTCGGCAACCTGAGCTACGACACGACCGAAGACCAGGTGAAGGACCTCTTCGCCGGTTACGGCACGCCCGATTCGGTCCGTCTCATCACGGACCGCGACACCGGCCGCGCCAAGGGATTCGGCTTCGTCGAGTTCTCCAACGACCAGGAAGCGCGCGCCGCGATCGCCGGCCTCAACGGCCAGGACATGAACGGCCGCCCGCTGACGGTCAACGAGGCGCGTCCGCAGGAGCCCCGCACCGGCGGCGGCAATCGCGGAGGCTACTCCCGCGGCGGCGGCTCCAACCGCTACTGAGGAATCCCTCCCACGAGTGGATTATCCCGGGCCGGAAACGGCCCGGGTTTTTTTTGGACTCATCTCGACCCGCCTTGAGCTCGAAAACTCCGTAACCTCCGGCGCCGGGCCCCGTCATAAGGGGACAGGAGGCCCGGCATGGAACGCAACAGACCCCGACACAAGAGATTGATCGCCGCGCTGCTGATCGGGGCCGCCGCGCTCACCGCCTCCGGGCAAACCGGCGTCACCAATTTGGGACGCTCCGCTTCCTGCAGGGCCGAGTCTCTCCTCCAGGATCTCCGCAACCTCGGAGGCTACGAAATTCTGTTCGGAACGGTCCTCACGAAAATGGACCCGGGTGTTCGGCGCTCCGCGCTGCTCGCGCTCGCCGGGCCGAGCCAGTGTCCGATCGCGGCTGCGGCGAGCCGCGCCGGCCGGCAGACGCGTGCCCCGCGCTCGCCCCGTCCCGCCGCGCTCGCCCCCGCGACGCGCCGGCCCGCGTGCCCGGCGGGCGGATCACTCGTCTAAGAGAGAACCGGACGAAAGCCCCGGGAGCTGACCTAGCTGCCGATCCCCCACTCGGAAAGGAGAAACGCCTGTTCGAACGCGATTTCGCGCAGGCGGTCGTATCGCCCGGAGGAGCCGCCGTGGCCGGCGGCCATGTTCGTCCGGAGCAGCAGGACGCCGCCGCCGGTCTTCATCGCCCGCAGCTTCGCGGCGAGCTTGGCGGGCTCCCAGAACGGGACCTGGCTGTCGTGGAGCGAGGAATTCAGCAGAATCGCAGGATACGTTCGGGGGGCGACGTTGTCGTAGGGAGAGTATTCGCGCATGCAGCGGTACTCGCTTTCGACGTTCGGGTTTCCCCACTCCTCGTATTCGCCGACGGTCAGCGGCAGGGAAGCGTCGAGCATGGTGTTGATCACGTCGACGAACGGAACCGTCGCGACCGCGGCGCGGAACAGATCCGGCCTCAGGTTCACGGCCGCTCCAACGAGCAGCCCTCCGGCGCTCCGGCCTTCGATCGCAAGCCGGCCGGGCGAAGTCCATCCGCGGGCGATCAGGTCCTCGGCGGCCGCGATGAAGTCGGTGAACGTGTTCATCTTCTTGCCCATGCGGCCCTCGTCGTGCCAGGCCTTGCCGAGCTCGCCGCCCCCGCGAACGTGGGCGACCGCGAAGACGACGCCGCGGTCGAGCAGGCACAGGCGATTCGAGTTGAACGCGACGTCGACCGTCAGGCCGTAGGACCCGTAGCCGTACAACAGCATCGGGGCCGAACCGTCGAGCGGTATGCCTTTGCGCGCGACGAGCGAGATCGGGATCTTCACACCGTCGGAAGCGACCGCTTCGAACCGCTCCGACCGGTAGAGCGAGGCGTCGTAGCCGGGCACTTCCGTCCTTTTGCGGAGGATCGACTCGCCGCTCGCGACGTCGTAATCGAACACGGAGGACGGCGTGAGAAACGACTGGTAGTTGTAGCGGAGATGGAGCGCGCCGTAGTCGCGGTTGGAGGTCGGGAAGGCGTCGTAAGCCGGCTCGGGAAACTCGATCCGCCGCGACCGGCCCGACGGCAGCTCCGTGACCCGGATCCGGGGCAGGCCCGCTTCGCGCTCCGACAGCGCGAGGAAACTGGAAAAACAGTCGACGCCCTCGACCATGACGCTCTCCCGGTGGGGAACGATCTCAGTCCAGTTCTCGCGGCGCGGGTCCGCGGCCGGCGCCGTGACGACCCGGAAGTTGCGCCCTTCGTCGTTCGTTCGGACGTAGAAGAGCCCTTCCCGCTCGTCGACGTCGTACTCGACGTCCGGCTCCCGCGCCGCAATGATCCTCCAGGCGCCGGCGGGCTCCCCCGCGGGAAGGAACCGGCTTTCCGTCGTCGTGTGGCTCGCGCAGCGAAGAAGGAGGTATTTCCCGCTGCGGGTCAGGCCGACTTCGACGTCGAAACGCTCGTCAGTTTCCTCGTGCACGAGCTCGTCGCGGCCCGTCTCCCCGAGCCGGTGGCGGAAGACGCGGAAGGAACGCTTCGCTTCGTTTTCGACGGAGTAGAACAGGGTGCGATTGTCGGCGCCCCACGCGGCCGAGGTGGCCTTCTCGACACGCTCGGCGAGGTCTTCGCCCGTGTCGAGGTTCCGGACGCGAAGCGTGTATTCCCGATAGCCCGTCTCGTCGAGCGAATACGCGAGCAGGCGGTCGTTCGGGCTCACGCAGTATTCGCCGAGCGCGAGGAACTTCTTCCCCCGGGCGAGATCGTCGAGGTCGAGCGTGACTTCCTCCGGCGCGGCGAGCGATCCCCTGCGCCGGCAATAGCGCGGATATTGCTTTCCCTCCTCTGTTCGGGAGTAATGGAAGTATCCGCCCTCGCGGTACGGGACCGAGAGGTCCGTCTCTTTCCAGTGGCTCCGCATTTCGCGGTAGAGAGCTTCCTGGAGAGGCTCCGTCGCTCTCATCACGGCAGCGGCGTAGGTATTTTCGGCTTCGAGGTAGGCGAAGACCTCGGGGTCGTTCTTTTCCCGGAGCCAGAAGTAGTCGTCGACGCGCGTTTCGCCGTGGAGACGGAGCGTTCGCGGAGCTTTTCTGGCTACCGGCGGAGTTGCGGCGGATGAATCGAGCAAGATGGTCCCTTTCACGCGAGAGACGCGATCTTATCCGAGAGGAATTCGTCGTCGGGAAACGCCACGAACTTCAGGTAACCCTAACAAACGGAATGGAGTGATCCTGTGGGAAAAGATGGCATTGCGATTGCGTGATTGCGGGAGAGGCCACCGCCTGCTCCAGTTCCGAAATAACAAACTGAAAACACAGAGCTTGTCGAACAGCACATGAATGAGTGCAAGTTGATCGAGAGGGCCGTTTTTTCGGTGTTTTCTGATGATTTCCGCATGGATTTCCGAAGAGATTTCCGAAACCCTCGCGGAAAACTTCGGCTCCGTGTGCTGGCGGGTCGCGCGCGCGAGCCGCCGTCGACGCCCGATCGGAGCTGGAACGCGAATTGCCTCTAGAATTTCCGTGATGCGACACGACCATGCCTGAGGCGAAAGAGCGCGGAGCGAGCTCGAGCGTCGTCGTCGCGTGCGGCGAGTGCGGAAAAAAGAACCGCGTTCCTTTCTCACACCTCGCCGACACGGGACGCTGCGGCGCGTGCCGCTTTCCCCTGCCGCCGCGTTCCGAGCCGATCGAAGTCGGACCGGCGGAGTTCGACGAGATCATCCTGAACTCCCGCGTTCCCGTACTCGTGGACTTCTGGGCGGCCTGGTGCGCGCCCTGCCGGATGGCGGCGCCCGAAGTCGCGAAGACGGCGCAGGAAATGGCCGGGCGCGCGATCGTCCTCAAGGTCGATACCGAGGAGCACCCGCGCGTGGCGGCCCGCTACGGCGTCCAGGGAATTCCGAACTTCCTCGTCCTGAAGTCGGGACTCGTCCTGCGCCAGCAGGCGGGCCTGGTGCCGAGCGCGACGATGAATGCGTGGCTCGCGGCGGCAGCAGCGGGATGAGGGAACAGCGTTAGAATCGGAAGAATCTCCCGGGAGGAAACATGAAGCCAGGCCGACTGATCGCCCTTCTCGTGCTCGCCGCTGCGGCGATCTGGATCTGGAGAAATCCGGGAGAGCTCAAGAAGCTCGCGCCGGGAAACGCCGCGCCATCCCCGAAGGCCTCGGAGCCGCAGCCGAATTCGCAGCTCAACGAGGCGGCGCGGGAAGCCGAAAAGTCCTCTGGCGGCGGCGTGACGGAAAACATGACCCCCGAACAGGTGCGCGGGCTCCTCGGAAGCCCCGACGAGGTGGAGAGCTACACGTCGGACGCGGGCAAGCCGGGCGAAAAATGGACTTACCGGCAGGCGCACCGCATGGTCGTCTTCGAAAACGGGATCGCCATTTCGGTGCAGCCGCTGTAAATTTCCCTTCCTCACCCCTCCGAATGGCACAGCACGTGCTGGTGATAGCTCCCGGAAGGGAGCATCACGACATGGAAACAGCAGTGGGAATCTTTTCGACCCAGAGAGACGCCCGGCGCGCGGCCGAACGCCTGATTGCCGCCGGAACTCCCGCGGAGCGCATCAACATCCTCACGCCCGGAGAATGGAAAGGAGAAATCGGGCACGTGCCCTTGAGCGATACCGAACAGCCGGGGACGGCGGAAGCGATCGGCGGAGTGGTGGGCGGAGCCGCGGGGGCGTCGGCCGGATACGCGCTCGGCCCGCTCGTGGCCGGGCTGTTCGTGCCCGGAATCGGAGCCGTCGCCGCGATCGGTCTCGCCGGAGCGGCGCTGCTCGGGATCGGGGGCGCGATCGGGGGCGCCGCCGGAGGCAAAGCGATCGAGAACTCGTTGTCCGACGGTCTGCCTCACGACGAGATTTTTCTCTACGAAGAGGCGCTGCGGCGTGGCCGGTCCGTTGTGATCGCGATGCCGGACGACGACGACGAAACGGAGAGAGCGCGCCGGATCCTCGACGAATCGGGGGCCGTCTCGATCGACGCCGCCCGCGAGGAGTGGTGGGTCGGCCTGCGCGACGTCGCCCGTTCCGAATTCCAGGGCGAGAACGACGAATTCCCCGTCTTCGAGAAGATGTACCGCTGCGGTTTCGAAGCGGCGCAGCGCCTCGACTTCCGCGGGAAGAGCTTCGACGAGGCGAAGGAAGGCCTTCGTCGCAAGTATCTCGACTCCTGGGAGAACGCGGCGTTCCGGCGAGGATTCGAGCGCGCGCAGCAGATGCTGCGGGAACGGCGCGGCGCCCCGGCAGCCTCGAGCCGTTAATCCGGGCCGTTAGAGGATCGGCGGCGTCCGGGCGGGAGCGATCTTCGTTTTCCTCGTCTTTCGCGTCCGAAGGAGCGCTTCGAATTCCGGAGCGGCGAGGCCGGGGCTGAAGAGAAACCCCTGGACCTCGTCACAGTGGGACTGGCGCAGGAAATCGAGCTGGTCCTCGGTTTCCACGCCTTCCGCCACGACCTTCAGCTTGAGTTCGTGCGCCATCACGATCGCGGCGCGGACGATCGACGCGTCGTTGGGATCGGTTGCGAGGTCCCGAATGAACGTGCGGTCGATCTTGATCGTGTCGACCGGAAGGAGCTTCAGGTAGCTCAGGGACGAATAGCCCGTGCCGAAATCGTCCATCGTGATGCCGAGCCCGAGCTCCCTCAATTCGTGGAGCTTCCGCACGCTCGCCTCGAAACCCTGCATCGCGAGGCTCTCGGTGATCTCCAGGCTGACCCAGCCCGGTTCGAGACCGCTCTCGACGACGATCTTCCGGATCCGCTCGGCGGCGTCCTGCCGCTGAAGCTGGCGAACCGAGAGGTTGACCGAAATCCGCAGGTTCGCCCACCCGAGGTCCCGCCACGAGCGCGTCTGGGCGCAAGCCTCGCGCAGGATCCGCGATCCCAGGGGAAGGATGAGGCCGGTTTCCTCGGCCACGGGAATGAAGTCGCCGGGCAGCACGAGGCCGCGGACCGGGTGCTGCCAGCGCGAGAGAGCCTCCATCCCGGTGATCTTCCGGCTCGCGAGGTGGAACTGCGGCTGGTAGTGGACGACGAACTCGCCCGCGTCGAGACCGCGGCGCATTCCGGCTTCGAGGTCGAGCCGGTCGAACCCGTTCTCTTCGATCGCCCTCGCGTGGAACTGGTAGTTGTCGCGGCCCTTCTGCTTGGCCAGGTACATCGCGATGTCGGCGCTCTTCACGAGCGACTCGGAGTCCTCGCCGTCGTAAGGAAAAACGCCGATGCCAAGACTCATCGTCACGAAGAGCTCTCTTTCGGCGACCGAAAACGGGCGGCGGAAGAGCTCCAGGATCTTGCGCGCGACGACTCCCGCGTCTTCGGGCCGCTCGATGCGCGAGAGCAGCAGAATGAACTCGTCTCCGCCCAGCCGGGCGAGCGTGTCGCCGGCGCGGTGCAACCCCTGCAGCCGCGACGCGACCTGCTGCAGGAAAAGATCGCCGACCTTGTGGCCGAGGCTGTCGTTGACGATCTTGAAACGGTCCAGGTCCATGAACAGGATCGCGATCGAATGGCCCTGGCGTTTCGCCTGCGTGAGGGCCGTCTCGAGCTCCTCTTCGAACCGGGCGCGATTCGCAAGGCCCGTGAGCGAATCGTGATACGCGAGCTGCTCGATTTGCTTCTCGGCAAGCCGGTTCTCCGTCACGTCCCGGTTGATGGAGAGCACCGCGGGACGCCCGTCGTAGTCCACGACCGAGGCGCTGACGACGAAGTCGAGCAATCGCCCGTCCTTGCTCTGGTGAATGGTCTCCCAGTTCTGGAGCGAGCCCTCCCGCATCAGCTGGCGCAGCCGTTCGTCGCCCCGCGCCACTTCCTTCGTGATGGACCTCAGGCTCATTCCGAGCAGCTCTTCGCGCGAAAACCCGTAAATCTCGAACGCCTTCTGGTTCGCCTCGAGGATGACCTCGGTCTCCGGCTCGAAGATCAGAACGGCGTCGTTCGCGCTCTCAAACAGATTCCGGTAATGCCTCTCCGACCGCTGAAGCGCCTCCTCGTTGCGCTTGCGCTCGAGCGCGCTCGCGACGTGCTGCGAGACGAACGTGAGGATTCCCTTCTCTTCCTCGCCGTACCGCACGTCCTCGCTGTAGGTCTGAACCACGAGAACGCCGATCGTCTGGGAGCCCACCTGCAGCGGTACGCCGAGCCAATCGATGGAAGGCGCGCCCTGGGGCTCGACTTTGCCTTCTTCGACGAGCCGGTTGAACGATTCCGAAGACACGAGTTGCGGAACGCCCGTGCGCAGGACGAGCTCCGTGAGGCCCCGCCCCGGTTTCTTCGGCGCGGGAACCGGGTCGAACTCGTCCACGAAATAGGGGAAGCTCATCGTGTCGCTCGCCGGGTCGTAGAGAGCGAGGTAGAAGTTGCGGGAGTTCATCAGCTCTCCGACGATCCGGTGGAGGGCCGAATAGAACGCCGGGAGGTCCCGCTCGGAGCTCGTGATCTCGGCGATGCGGTAGAGCGCGGACTGCAGCTTCTCGGACTGGCGACGCTCCGTCACGTCTTTCGCGACGACCATCCGCGCCGGGCTTCCGGCGAACGTCACCCCGCACGACGCAACTTCGACGAAAAAGATCTCTCCGCTCCGGGCGCGGTGGCGCCACTGGCCGGCGCTCGTGGAAGAGCCCAGGTTCCGCACGTCTTCGAGAAGGAGAGCGACCTCTTCGGGAGGACGGATCTCCAGAATCGTCATCGCGAGGAACTCTTCCCGCGAGAACCCGTATCGTTCGATCGCCGCGTCGTTGACCGCGAGAAAACGCAGCGTCTCGCGCTCGTAGACCCACATCGGGACGGGGTTGGACTCGAAGAGGAGGCGGTACAGCGGTTCCGACTCTCGGAGGTCCTCCTCCGGTCGCGAGCGAACCTTGACGTCGAGCTCCTCCGGGTCCAACCCCGAAAGTGTATCAGCGCCGGGGCATCAGTAACCGGGGTTGCGGAGATTAGAATGGAAAGATGTCTTCGAGCGGCGCCCTTTGAGAATCGCGAACGCCATCCCGGCGCGCCTGCTCCCGTTGAGGGAATCGCTTTCGCCTTTTCCGCGGGGCGAGGAAGTCCTGCGCCTCACGCATCTCACCGAGAGCGAGTGGGACGAAGTCGCGCTCCGCTTCCCGGGACTCGGTACCGGCGCCGGCCGGAAGGCGGCCCGCGCGCGAAAGATTTTCCGCTTCCTCGTCGGCCGGGCCATGGCCACCGAGCGGCACCAGCCCGTCTGGAAGGGCGAGCCTCCGACGAGCGAGCCCACGCTTTACCTGACGGCCCACCTCGGAGACCTTCGCCCCCTTCGCTACATCCTGAGGCGCCGGGGCATCCCCGCGGCGCACGTTCTGGGACCGGAAAATCTCTTCCGCGAGGAAATCGCCGCGCAGGACAGGGAGTTCGACCGGGACAACCCGATCGACTTTCCCCACTTCTTCTCCACGGATCACCCCCACCAGCTGAAGGCCGCTCTCGCGCGCGGAAGCCTGATCACGGTCATCGACCGCGTTTTCAAGCGCCACGCGCCCGCACCGGAGAGCGAGGGACGCTTCTGGGCCGCTTCCTTCCTCGGGGGATTCCTTCAGATCGACGCTCATCCGCTTCGCCTGTCGCATCTCGCCCGGGTACCGGCCCGGCCGATCTTCCTGACCGCCCCGGGAGGGCGCCTGACGGTCTCTGCTGGCGACCCTCTCCCCGCAGAACCGGCCGCCGCCCTCGCGCGGTTCGCGGACCTGCTGCGGGCGAGCGGCGAAGCGTCCCGGCACGATTTCGACGGATTCACCCATCGATGGAACCCGGGCCGGGCCGACGGAAAGCGGATCGTCTGACGATGGCGGGCGCGCGCGACCCGGAAGAGGACGTCTGGATCACGGGGCTCGGGGCCGTCACCGCGTTCGGAGTCGGCGTCGACCCGTACTTCGAGGGCTGCCGCGACGGCCGGCTCGCGACGTCCCCGATCGAACGCTTCGAAACCGGCGATCTCAACTGCCACGTCGGGGGAACTGTCCCCGGGGAGTGGCCGCTCTTTCGCGAGACCGAGTTCTCGATTCGCGCCGCGCGCGAGGCTCTCGACGACGCCGGCCTGAATTCCGGCGACGAGCGCGGCGAGGTGTGGCTCGGGATTCTCCAGCCCGACGCCGGGCCGCTCGAGAAAGAGATGCCGTGCCCCGGGAATTCCGCCCCCGACCTCGTCGCGAGAGAGGCCGGCTTCGGCGGGTTCTCGACGTCGGTCGCGACCGCGTGCTCGGCGGCGGGGATTTCGATCGCGCTCGCGGAGGAGCGGATTCGCGCCGGAACGTGCGACGTCGCGCTCGCGGGAGGCGTCGCGGGGCTCTTTCGCGCCGCGTTTGCGGGACTCTGCCAGATGGGCGGAATGGCCGACGAGGTCTGCCGCCCGTTCGACGCGGAACGCACGGGGGTCGTCATCGGCGAAGGAGCGGGGTTCGTCGTGCTGGAGTCGGCCGCCCGCGCGCGCGCCCGCAAGGCCCGTCCCTACGCGAGGATCGCGGGCTCCGGAATTTCGTGCGACGCCACGCACCCGCTCGCGATGGATCGCACGGGAAAAGGAGTTCGCCGCGCGCTCCGGGAATGCCTCGCGAGCTCCGGCCGCCCGGCCGGCTCGATCGCTCTCGTCGTCGGCCACGGGACCGGGACCCGCCTGAACGATTCGACCGAGACGGAGGCGATCCGCGAGATCTACGGCCTCCATCCGGAGGTCGTGTCGCTCAAGCCCCCGATCGGACACACGATGAGCGCTTCCGCGGCGCTCTCGGTCGTCCTGCTCTGTCGGATGTTCCGCGACAGGGTCCGCCTCGGAACGACGACGCTTCGCAACCCCGACCCGGAACTGCCGCGCCTGAATTTTCCCCGCGAGACCGCCGCCTGGGAACCGCGCCTCTCGGCGGTTCACGCTTTCGGCTTCGGGGGGCAGAACGTCGCCCTGCTGCTGGAGCCGTTCGAGTGAGCGCGCTCGGCGGCGAGCCGGCGCTCGTCCGGGAAGCCGCGCTCGGCCCGCGGGACGATCCGCTCGTGGCTCTGCTGGAAGCCGCCTATCGAAGCCTGTCGCCGGCCGCGTCCGCGGAGGAAGACCCCGCTGGCCTGATCGTCGCCGGCGACGGGTCGCGGGTCGGCCAGCGCCGGATCTTCGAGAGGGCCGCCGAGACCGGACGCGCCCTCCCGCCGCGTTTCATTCCCCACCGCCTTTCCAACGGCGCGGCGAGCCAGCTCGCGATCCGCTTCCAGCACACCGGACGCGTCCTGACCTTCCCCGACGGGCAGGCGTCGGTTTTTCGCGCGCTCGCGTTCGCCGTCGCCTCGCTCGAGGCGGGATCGGGCCCGCGGCGATGGGTCCTGCTCTCGGGGACGGTGGACGGATTCGACCAGGAGAAAGTCGAAGGCGCTTCCCTGGCGCTGGAGCTTCGGCGCGACGACCCGAGCCCCTTCGTCCGTTTCCGCTCGGACCGCGACCCCGGAGGCGCCGAGGAAGGACCGGGCGATTCCCGGTCGCTGCTCCTGTCGCTGGCCGGGATGCGGAATTGGGAATCCGAAAAAGCCTTTCGCGACCCGGAGAGAAGGAACGCCGCGGAGCTCTGGATCCGGGGAAAGAGAGCTACCATTCGATCGAAGGAGGAACCATGAAATTGAAGCGTCTCTCCCTCCTCGTCTTCCTGATTCTTCCCGGGAGCCGCGCGCTCTTCGCCGAGGGCGCGACGGACCACCGTTTCCACGTCTCCTTCGGCGCCCTCGCGGGTTCCGACGCGATCGTCCAGACGCCGGAAGGCGCGGCCGTCGCGCTCACCGTTTCGTTTTCCCTCCCGGCCGCGGCGTTCGTGCCCGATCCCTACGCCGGAAAGTGCCGTTTCACAGCCGTCAAGTACACGCTCAAGCCGTCCGACCAGAAAGAAATCCTCGGCGATCAATACAAAGCCCCGGACCCGGACGCCGACGATCCGCTCGTGCTGCATCCGATCGAGCTGCAGAACGCCGCGGGAAAATTCCACGCGAATTCGATTTACCTTCTTCTCAGCGACTCGGAAGACCTGAAGGACGTCAAAGGCCTCCATGACTGCACGATCGTGAGCAAGGACCGCGACCGCTACCGCGGCGAGACGCTGAACGAGGTCTCCTGCCAGGACGAGCGCGGCGCCGCCCGCAAGTTCAGCGAGTACGCGGGAAGGGCGAGCTTCTACGCCTGCGGGGCGCCGGCGGAGAAGGCCCCGGCGAAGAAAGGGAAACCGCGGGGTTGATCGTGAACTTTCGAAAATGGGCTCGGGCGGGAGCCCTGGCGGCTGCGGCTTCCGCGGCGCTCGCCGCGGCTTCGTGCTCGGAGAGCCCGCGGAACGACTCGCTCACGATCGCGCTTCCGTACGAGGTGACGACCCTCGATCCGCACGCGGCGTTCACGCTTTCGAACCTCGCGATCCTGATGAACAGCTATGAAACGCTCGTTTCCACCGACGCGGAAATGCGCCTCCTGCCGTGCCTGGCCGAGCGCTGGGAAAACCCCGACCAGGAGACATGGATCTTCCATCTGCGCCGCGACGTCCGGTTCCACAGCGGCAAGCTCCTCGATTCGCGCGACGTGGCGTATTCGTTCAACCGGCTTCTGCGGCGGCGGGACCTCCAGATGTCGGGCTACCTGATCTACATCCGAAGCGTCGAGGCGCTCGACCCGGCGACGGTTCGCATTCGCACGACGCGGCCGCTCGCGGTGCTGCTCAACAAGACCACCGACGTCGCGATCGTTCCCGACGGATCAGCCGACGAAAAGCTCGCCGCGGGCGAGGATGGCACCGGGCCCTACCGCCTTCGGCGGCTGCGGGCCGACGCGGTCGAGTTCGAGCGCAACGATCGCTACTGGGGCCCGAAGCCGGCATTTCGCACCGTCACTTACCGGTTGGCCACGAGTCCCCCCCGGGCGATCGATCTGATCCGGTCGGGCGGAGCGGGTCTCGTCCAGTGCAACAGCCGCGCGGCTGCGGGTCTCCCGAGCGCGGGCGGACGGATCCGGATCCTGCGGCGGCCCGATCTCTTTCTCAAACACCTCGCTTACGAGCTCCGTCAGGAAACCACGCCCGGAGTGTCCGGGGGACGAAATCCCTTTCGCGACATTCGCGTGCGGCGGGCGATCAACCTCGCGATCGACCGCGACTCGCTCGCCGCGGAGCTTCCCGCGCCCGCCGTGGCCGCCTCTCAGCTCACACCACCGTTCATCTTCGGGTTCGACCCGTCGATCACGACGCCTCGCACGGACCGAACGGAAGCGAAGCGCCTGTTGAAGGAGGCGGGATACCCGAACGGTTTCCGCGTGAGGTTCGACGTCCGGCGCCTCTTCGAGCCGGCCGCCGCCCTCGTCGCCGGCCAGCTCGCGGCCGTCGGCGTGCTCGCGGACCTGCACGTCCACTCCGACCGGGAATTCGCGGCCCTCGCCGCGCCGGGCGCCAAGACGCTGATCCTCGACCGATTCGGCTGCACGACCGGAGACATCAGCGACATTTTCGACAACGTGGTCCACTCCCCGGACGGCGCGCGGCATTTCGGAATTTTCAACGCGGCCGGCTACGCGAACCCGGAGATCGACCAACTGATCGAAGAGAGCGCCGCGATCACGAACACGAACGCCCGCCGGAGCGCGCTCCAGAAAATCGTCGGTCAGGTCATGGACGATCTCGTCGTGATTCCCCTCTACGTGGACGAGGACGATTACGCCATCGACCGGTCCCTCGACTGGCGCCCCCGCAACGACGGTATGGTGCTCGCCGCGGAAGTCCGCCCGGCGGCCTGACCGGCCCTGTCCCCTTTTCGGCCGGCACGCGATAGAAGATAGAAGAGGGAGAGACGCCGGACCGAAGGGAAACGTATAGCGATCGGAAGGCCCGATCGAAAGGATGCAAAGGAGATGTTCACTTTGGGAACCATCGGAAGAATTCGAGCCGCGGTCGCAATCGCGTTCCTGCTTTCGCTCCCGGCGACCGGGCGCGCGTCGTACAAATGGAAGGACCCCACCCCCGCCGAAAAGCAGATCGTGGAGGACCCGGCGAAGGGACTCACGGGCGCCGTCTACCTGGAGATCTCCCAGGAGTCAGTGGACGCGGTCTTCCACCAATACGTGAGGGCGAAAATCCTGTCCCGGACCGGGTTCGAGGTCGGAACGGTCGACGACCTCTCGGACGAAGCGTTCGAAATCGAAGGCCGCACGATCAGCGCGACGGGAGTCGTCACGCCGCTGCCCGAACGCGAGATTCGAACGATGACGACCGTCAAGGCCGCCGGCGGCTCCATCCGCCGAAAAGGGTTCACGATGCCGGGCCTCGAACCGGGCTCGTTCATCGAGTACACGTACCGCGAGTATGGCGCGTTCGGATCGCTCGGCGAGTACCACACCGAGGTGCCGTTTCAGAAAACTTTCCCGGTGCTTCGGCACTCGCTCACCGTGCCGCACGAGTTCCGATTTCCCTACTCCAGCGCGATTCGCTTCGCGAACGGCGTGAAAATCGAGACGCGCCCGGAGGCGGGAAAGGTCGTTTACTCGGCGGACAACGCCCCTGCGATCCACCCGGAGCCGCACGGCCTGCCGAAAAACGAGCGGTCGGCGGCCGTGATTTTCTCGTATTTCTTCTCCGACCTCCGCGCGTCGACCGCCGACCAGTACTGGGCCGGCGCGACGCGCCTCGGCCTCGCGCCATGGGTGAAGAACCGCCTCCTTCGTCCTTCGAAGGTGGAAGACCGGCTCAAGAAAATTCCGGGATCCCGGAGCGCGGACGCTCCAGCGCGACTCAAGGCGCTCTACGCCTACGTCCAGACGACTCTCAAAAACCGCGAGGCCCTGCCCGCCGGCGAGACACCTCCGCCGGGCGGCTGGAAGAAAAACGCCGACGCGGGCGACGCGTTTTCCCGCGGGAGCGGAACGCCCGAGGATCTCGTGTCGGCATTCGTGTCGCTGCTTCGCGCCGACGGCTGGGCCAGCCGCGTCGTCTACTGCCCGGATCTCCAGGTGCGCGTCTTTCACCCGCAGATCCCGTCGATCTACCAGTTCGACACGGAGGTCGTCGAGGTCCGCGACCCGGGCCTGCCGAACCCCGTCTACCTGAGCTTCGAGCATCCCGACACGCCGTTCGGGGTCGTCGCATGGAACCACCTTGGAACCGATTGCTACGCGGTCGATCTCGACAAAGCGACGGCCGAGGTCGTGCAGATCCCGCAGGCTGCGCCCGCGCAAAACCTGCGGCGCCGGCTGTGGACGGTAGGCCTGACGGCGGACGGCGACGCGAAGATCGTCCGCGAAAGCCACTGGAACGGCCAGCAGGCCCTGGAGGCGCGCTCCACCCTCTTTCAGAAAGGGCGCTCGCAGTACGAGAAGGACCTTCGCGAGGACTACCGGAAGATGGATCCCCCGGCCGAGATCGACTCCGTGGAAACGCGCAATGACTCGGCGCCGAACGAGGAATTCGTGACGAAGATCTCGTTCGAGCGAACGGGGCTGCTGCCGGCCATGTCGGGGCGAGTCATCTTCTCTCCCCTTTCGATGGTCGGCGAGTCCAACCCGTTCACGCAGGAGAAGCGAACAGAGCCCATTCGGTTCGCCTACCCGTGGCTCAACGCGGACACTTTCACGATCTCCCTTCCGCCGGGATACGCCTTCGAAGGGATTCCCCGCGGCTACGACAACTCGAACGAGGCGGGTCACTACTCGGTGACCGCCCGCCAGGAGGGCAATACCGTCATCGTCGACCGGGTTTTCGAGCTTCGCCGCGCGGCGGCGAGCGCGAGTGCGTACCCGCTCTACCAGTCGCTCTTCGAGACGGCGGCCCGGGGGGATTCGGACTTTTCGCTGGTCCTCAAAAAGACGGCGGGCTCGAAATGAGGCGGGCGCTGCTCGCCGCCGCCGCGGGCTTCGTGAGCGCCGCCGCGCTCGCCGCGACGCCCGACTGGATCACCCGCGCGTCGAAAGCGGCCGTTCCCCCGGAGCTGCTCTCGGTCCGGCCCGCGCCGGACGCGGTCGTCCTGTGGGACCAGCAGATCATCACGGCGTCGGCCGCAACGGGTTCGACGAAGCTCTTTCGCCGGCACGCGGTTCGGATCCTCACGGTCGGCGGAAGCTCCGCCGGGACGTTCGAGGAAGCTTACGACGACGATTCGCGCGTCGACATCGAGGGCGCGTGGAGCCTCCACGGCGACGGCACCACCGAAGAGCTCAAGCTTCGCGACGTCGTGACGACGCAACTCGCGAACCCCGAGTACTTCACCGACACGCAAATGCTGTATTTCCGTCCGCCGCGGTTGGCCCCGGGCGACGTGGCCGCGTTCGCGCTCTCCCGAAAGTCACGGCGGGACGTGCATCAATGGATCCTCCCGCTGCAAAGGAAGGAACCCGTCGTCGGGGAACAGATCGTCATCGACCTTCCGGCGGGATGGCGCCACCGCTGGCGGCTCACCCGGGCGCCGGAGGGCTACTCCGGACCGCTCTCGGGTGACGGGTCCAACCAGGCTTCGTACCCGTTCGGGCCCCAGCGCGCGCTTCCCGAGGAGGCGTCGGCGCCTCCGGAAGCCGACCTCCCGGCACAAATCGAGATCGCCCTGATCCCGCCTGCCGGAAGCTTCGGCAATCTCGCGTTTGCGGCCTGGAACGACGTCGCTTCGTGGTTCGAGCGCAAGAGCGTTCCTGCCCGCGGCGCCGTGCCGGCCGCCCTTCGCGTGCCCGGCACGAGTCCGCTCGCGGACTGCGCCCGCTGGGTCCAGGAGAAGGTGCGGTACGTCGCGCTCGAGGTCGGCGAAGGTGGCTACGTCGCGAGGCCTCCGGCGCTCGTCGCGCAGCGCCTGTTCGGAGACTGCAAGGACAAGGCGTTTCTGCTCATCGCGCTGCTGAAAAGAAACGGGATCGAGGCGTATCCCGTCCTCGCGAGGCCGCGCGACTTCGGAAGCGTGGACCCCGGCTTCCCGTCTCCCGTCCAGTTCGATCACCTGGTCGTCGCGGTGCGGCCGCCGAAGGTGGAAGCCGTGCCCGGGCTCGTGAAGCTCCCCGACGGGCCCGCGGTGATCTTCGATCCGACCGACCCGTGGACGCCGTTCGGCGAGCTCCCCCAGGGCCTGCAGGGCACGCGGGCGCTCGTCGTCGAGAACGGCAGCGGCATTCTCGTGGAGCTGCCGTACGCGGACGGTTCCGTCAACTCGCAGAACCGAACGGTGGACGCCGCTCTCGACCGCTCGGGGCGGCTCTCCGCCTCGGTGACCGACACGACGCGAGGCACGCGGTGCCAGCGGGACATCTATCAGTCGATGCCGCCGTTGAAGCGCACGGAATCCCTCGCGCGCGGCGTGGAACGGGCGATCCCGGGATCGACGCTGTCGGGCCTGACGCTCGAGCACCTCGACGACCGGGACCAGCCGCTCGAAGCCCGCTACTCCGTGACGGCGCCCGGGTACCTGCACCACGCGGGCGGCGTATGGCTTCTCTCCGTCCTGCCGTTCCCGATGGGCCCTCACGAATCTCGCGCCTCTCCGAGCGGCGCTTTCCGATCGAGCTCGGGGAGCCCCGGCAGCTGGACCTCAAGGCCACTCTCCGCCTCCCGGAAGGTTTCAAGCTCGACGGATTGCCCGACGCCGTCGACGCGGACAACGCTTACGCCGCGTACCATTTCTCGGTTTCGCAGCAGGGCTCCGCGATCGTCGCGACCGAGTCGTACCGCGTGAAGAAAACCTCGATCCCGGTCGCGGAAGCTGGCCGCGTGGAAGCAGATCGAGTCCGCCGCCGCGAAGGGGCGCGGCGCGACCGCGGCCGTGCTGCCTCCGTAGGGACTTCCCCGGCTCTCTATCGGCCTTCCGGCCCCGCAATCGGAACGAGGGGCGGCGGCTCGACCGGGGCGATCACGGGAATCGGGACCGGATCGACGGTGAAGGACGCGCTCTCCGTGACGCCCAGGTAGGTCGCGGCGACCGCCGCCGCCGTGGGAGACGAGACGGCCGTCGTCGTCACCGAAAACGAGGCGGACGCCGAACCCTCGGGAACGAGAACGCTTTGCGGAACCGAGACCGGACCGCTCGCCGAGAGCGTCACGACGGCGCCGCCCGCGGGCGCGACGGCGGAAAGCGTCACGCTTCCCGTCAAATCGAAGCCTCCCGCGACCGAGTCGCGACTGACGCTGACGGACTGCAGCGCGGCCGGTATCGGCCTCAACGTCGCCGGCAGGGCCGCGACGAAAGCATCCTCGGAACCGCCGTCCGCGGCATGCGCCGCGAACGCCCCGCCGGCGGTGCCGGGAAAATCGCTCGAGGTCGTGGTCCCGGCGACATACACGTCCCCCGAAATCGGGTGGATCGCGAGCGCGTTCGCGGCGTCGGTTCCGCCGCCTCCGAGATAGGTCGCCTGCGCAAGCGTCGCCAGGTCGGCAGTCAGGTGCGCGACGAACGCGTCTTCGAACCCCCCGCCTCCGTTCGCGGCCTGCGCCGCGCCGGACGTGCCGGGAAAGTCCGCGGAAGAGCTGACACCGGCCACGTAAACGTCCCCCGTGGCGGGGTGAATCGCGAGCGCGCTCGCGACGTCGTCGCCGCTCCCTCCGAGGTAGGTCGCCCGCTCGAGCGAGGACAGGTCGAAGGTCAGACGCGCGACAAACGCGTCCGCGCCCCCGGCAGCGCCCGCCTGCGCCGCGCCGGACGTGCCCGGAAAGTCCGTGGAATCCGTATATCCCGCGGCGTACACGTCGCCCGACACCGGATGAATCGCGAGGGCCCGAACGACGTCGCCGCCGGTGCCCCCCAGGTACGTGACCTGCTCGACCGCCGTCAGGCCGGCATTGAATCGGGCGACGAAGCCGTCCGTGTTGCCGGAGTCCGCCGCGTGCGAAGGGAAGGCCCCGCCCGACGTGCCCCGAAAATCGACGGAAAGCGTGAAGCCCCCGATGTACACGTCTCCGGAAGCCGGATGTATCGCGATCGCGTTGGCCTGATCGTAGCTGTCGCCGCCCGCGTAAGTCGCCTGATTGAGCGTCTTGAGGTCGGAGCTGAGACGAGCGACGAACGCGTCGCCCTCGCCGGCCGTCCCCGAGTGCGCTCCGCCGGAGGTCCGCGGAAAGTCCTTGGAGAGCGTCCAGCCCGCCACGTAGACCTCTCCCGAGGTCGGATGGACCGCGAGAGCGAGAGCCTGGTCGACGTTGTTGCCGCCCAGGTAGGTGGCCTGCTCGAGAGTCGTCAGGGAGGAGCTCAACCGCGCGACGAAAGCGTCGCTCGTGACGATCGTGGTGGAGCTGTCCGTGCTCTTCTGCGGCTGCGCGCCGCCGGTGACGCCGGGGAAATCCGTCGAGTCCGTGTAGCCGGCGACGTACACGTCGCCCGACGCCGGATCGATCGCGAGGGCGCGGGCGGCGTCGACGCCGCTGCCGCCGAGGTAGGTGGCCTGCTCGAGCGCCGTCAGTCCGGGCGTGAAGCGCGCGACGAAGGCGTCGTCGAAGCTCCCGGCTCCTTTGGCCGGCTGCCCTCCGCCGGCCGTGCCCGGAAAATCCGTCGAGAACGCATCGCCCGCCACGTACACGTCGCCCGACGTCGGGTTGACGGCGATCGCGAAGGCCTCGTCGTCGTTGTCGCCGCCCAGGTAGGTCGCCTGGAACACGGGATCGATCACGACGGGCAGCGCCGCGTCGCGGTCCGCTAGGCGAAATCCATATTGCCGTCCGTGCAGCTCGTACGCGACGCGCACGCGCGACGACGTTCCGCGGCCGTCTGTCTGGGTCGCCGAAGGCGCCGTGAACGTCACGGCCCCGGAGCCGGTTTCCGCGACGAGGGCCCCGGCCGAGTCCACCCGCAGCCTCCGCGCGCCGCGGACGCTCATTCGAATCGACGCGGGATCGGCGCCTGGCCGAACCGTGAACACCTTCTCGACTCCCCGGCCGCGCGCCCGCAAATCGAGCGAGACCCCGGGCCAGACCTCCCCGAGGGAAACGTCCTCGAAGGTCCGAAGTCCGGTTCTCCACCGCTTCCGGTCGTTTCCCCGGAACTCGCTCACGGACGCGGAGGCCCGGGTTCCCCCTGTCGGCCGGGGCCGTCCGCCGACCGCCGTCTCCGTCAGCGCGGAAGATTTCTTTCCCGAAGGGAGCGAATAGACCACCTTCCCGGCTCGAGTGACGAACACCGTGCCGGAGAAGGTCGGCGCATAGAATGCGACCGCCGAATCCGCCTGGCCGGAATTCGTCACGAAGGGGACGCGCACGCCGGAGAATCGTTGCCCGGCCTGGCTCTCGGACGGCGAAATGCCCAAGAACACGAGCGCCAGGAGACCGAAAATCCATCGGAAACGAGGTTGGGCGCCTGTGGATCGAAAATTCATCTTCATCGTTGGCCGCGCAGACGACCAACGTCCAAACGCGGCTCGAGGGCGATTCGTTACAGCTTGAGGCAGATGTTCTTGGCTTCGGTGAAGAAGTCGAGCGAGTCGAAGCCGCCCTCGCGTCCGACGCCGCTGTCTTTCATTCCTCCAAAGGGGACGCGAAGGTCGCGCAGCAGCCAGGTATTGACCCAGACCGTCCCGCAGTCGATCGCCGCGGCGACGCGGTGGGCCTTGCCGACGTCGCGCGTCCACACGCTCGCGGAAAGGCCGTAGCGCGAGCCGTTCGCGAAGGCGATCGCTTCGTCGGGGGAATCGAACGGCGTCACGGTGACGACGGGGCCGAAGATCTCCTCCTGGAGGACGCGGCATTCGACGCCGAGCCCGACAACGACGGCGGGCTCGAGGAAATAGCCGCCCCGAACGCGTTCCGGGAGTTCGGCCGGAGGTTTCCCTCCGCAGAGGACCTCGCCCCCCTCCTGCTTCGCGAGCTCGACGTAGCCGGAGACTTTCTCCCGGTGCGCCCGGCTGATCAGCGCGCCCACTTCCGTCGCCGGGTCCCGCGGGTCGCCGACCTGGAGCCTCTTTGCCCGCGCGAGGAATCGGTCGAGGAACTCGGAGTAGATCTCTCTCTCGACGAAGATCCGCGAGCCGCACAGGCAGATCTCCCCCTGGTTCGCGAAGCTCGATGAGATCGACGTGGCCACGGCTTCCTCGAGGTCCGCGTCGGCGAAGACGATATTCGGGTTCTTTCCCCCGAGCTCGAGCGAGACTTTCTTGAAGAGCGGCCCGGCCTGCGCCATCACGTCCGCGCCCGTCTTCGTCCCGCCGGTGAACGAGATCAGGGGAACGCCGGGGTGCGCCGTGAGCGCGCGTCCGGCGACGGCTCCCCGGCCGTGGACGACGTTGATCACGCCGGGCGGAATTTCCGCTTCCCGCGCCAGCTCGGCCAGCCGGTTCGCCGTCAGCGGCGTGAGCTCCGAAGGCTTCGCGACGCAGCAGTTGCCGGCCGCGATGGCGGGCGCGATCTTCCAGGTCAGCAGGTACAGCGGAAGGTTCCAGGGCGAAATCAGGCCGGCGACGCCGAGCGGCTGACGAAGCGTGTAGTTGAGCGCGCCGCCGTCCATCGGGTGGCACTTCGTCTCGGCATGGAGGATCGCGGTCGCGAAGAATCGGAAGTTTCGGATCGCGCGCGGAATGTCGAGCCGCCGCGCGAGAGAGATGGGCTTTCCGCTATCCTCGGATTCCAGCGAGGCCAGCTCGTCGAAATTCTCCTCGATGAGGTCGGCGAGCCGCAGCAAAAGCCTCGAGCGATCTTCGGCGGGCGTCGCGCGCCAGGCCGGGAACGCGCGGGCCGCGGCGGCGACGGCCGCGTCGACGTCGGTCCCGTCGCTGTCGGCGATTTCGGCGATCCCCTCGCCGGTCGCGGGGTTCACGTCCTCCAGAAACTTGCCGGAGCAGGGCGGGCGAAACTCGCCGCCGATGAAATTGAAGACGCGTTTCACCCGCCGATTCTATTCCGAGTAGGATCTACCGATGCCCAAGCCGAGCGAGCCCCTTTATTACGCGGACTACATCCAGCTCGAAAAACTGCTCGACTGCCAGCGGCTCGAAAGCGAGCGGCGCGGCCGCCTCGCCCACGACGAGATGCTGTTCGTCATCGTTCACCAGACCTACGAGCTGTGGTTCAAGCAAGTCCTCTGGGAGCTCGACGCCGTGCTCGCGTTCTTCCGGAACCCGACCGTGCAGGAGGAGGACGTGGGCCGAGCCGTCTCCCACTTCGCCCGCATTGTCGAGATCCAGCGCGTCCTGATCCAGCAGGTCGACGTGCTCGAGACGATGACGCCGCTCGATTTTCTCGAGTTCCGGGACGTTCTGATTCCCGCTTCGGGAGTCCAGAGCGTTCAGTTCCGCCTCGTCGAGAACAAGATGGGACTCCGGCGCGAGAACCGCCTCCAGCTGAGCGACGCCCCCTACACGTCCCGATTCCGCCCGGAAGATCAAGCGCGGCTCGAGGCCTCGGAGAAGGAGCCTTCCCTGTTCGATCTTCTCCAGGGCTGGCTCGAGCGCACCCCTTTCCTGAGCTTCGGCGGATTCGACTTCTGGCGGGAGTACCGGCAGGCCGTCGACGCGATGCTCGCGGCCGATCGCGAATCGATCCGGAACAATCCGACTCTGACCGAGAAAGAGAAGTCCACGCAGCTCGCCGGGCTGGAGGCCACCGGGCGGCGTTTCGAGGACGTCTTCGGAGAATCCGCCGGCGCGCCCGCCGCGGAGGCCCCGGGACCGGGGCCGCGTTTCTCGCGGCGCGCGCTCCAGGCGGCCCTCCTGATCCATCTCTACCGCGACGAGCCGATCCTCCACCTGCCCTTCCGGCTCCTGACCCTCGTCACGGACATGGAACGGAATTTCACGACGTGGCGCCAGCGCCATGCGCAAATGGCGCAGCGCATGATCGGCACGCGGATCGGCACCGGGGGAAGCTCCGGAAGCGAGTACCTCGGCAGGGCGGCCGAACGTCACCGGGTCTTCGGGGACCTCGTCGGCCTCTCGTCGTTCTTCATCCCGCGGTCGGCCCTGCCGAAGCTTCCGGCCGAAGTGAAGGGAACGATGGGCTTCAACTTTCCGCGATGACCTTGAGCTCGATCGAAATCGGCGTCGGCAGCGCGACGACGCCGACGGTCGTTCTCGCCGGCTGAATCTCGCCGAAGTATTCGCCGTAGACCTTGTTGAAGGCCGCGAAGTCTTCGTGAATGTCCGTCAGAAAGACGGTCACGTCGATCACCTTCTCGAGCGAGCTGCCGGCGTCCTCGAGGATCGCCTTCACGTTCTCGATGCACGACCGCGTCTGCGCCTCGATGCCCTCGGCGATCGCGTCCGTCTTCGAATGCCGCGGCCCGATACCCGAGACGAACAGCAGATTTCCGAATCTCCGCGCGTGAGGATACGGCCCCACCGGCCGGGGAGCTCGCTTCGAGACGACGGGACCGTCGGTCATGGCACCTATAATATCGGCTTCGCGGGAGGCGGCAATGGAACGGAAGGCGATCAATTTCGCGCGGTGGATCGACGAGCATCGGAAAGACCTCCAACCGCCCGTCTGCAACAAGAAGGTCTTCGACGAAGACGAATTCATCGTCATGGTCGTCGGCGGCCCAAACAACCGCAAGGATTACCACATCGACGAGGGACCGGAGCTCTTCTACCAGATCGAGGGCGAGATGGTCTTGAAGACGATCCAGGACGGGCGCGTCGTCGACATTCCGATTCGGGCGGGCGAGATGTACCTGCACCCGCCGCGCGTCCCCCATTCGCCGCAGCGCATGGCGAATTCCGTCGGCCTCGTCGTCGAGCGCAAGCGCCTTTCCAACGAGAGAGACGGGCTGCAGTGGTATTGCGACAATTGCACGACGCTCCTCCATGAAGAGTTCTTTCCTCTCCAGAACGTCGAAAAGGACTTCCCGCCCGTCTTCGACCGGTTCTTCGCGAGCGAGAAGCTTCGCACCTGCAAGAAGTGCGGCACGGTGATGCCTGCCCCGAGCCGCGGATAGCCGCAACTCCTTTGAAGATCAATTGCTGAAAATCGACATCCACACCCACGTCCTTCCCGAGACGCTGCCGGACCTCGGCCCGGGTTTCGTCCGCATCGAGCCCTCGTCGCCGGGCCGCGCGCGCATGACGATCGACGGCAAGCTGTTTCGCGAGATCGAAAGCAACAGCTGGGACCCCGCGACGCGGCTCGCCGAGTGCGACCGCAACGGAGTGAACGTCCAGGTCCTCTCGACCGTTCCGGTGATGTTCGGCTATTGGGCTCCTCCCCGACGGGCGCTGGAGCTCGCGCGGAGGCTCAACGACCACATCGCGGGGCTGCAGGCAGCGTCATCCGGAGCGCTTCGCGGGCCTCGGGACGATCCCGATGCAGGATCCGGCGCTCGCGATCGGAGAGCTCGAAAGATGCCGGCACGAGCTGAAACTCTCCGGCGTCCAGATCGGGTCGAACGTCAACGGCGCGAACCTCGACAGCCCGGAGGTCTTTCCGATCCTGGAAGCCGCGCGGGATCTTGGCGCCGCCGTCTTCGTCCATCCTTGGGAAATGGTCGGCAGAGAGCGGATGGCGAAGTACTGGCTTCCCTGGCTCGTCGGGATGCCCGCGGAAACCTCGCTCGCGATCTGCTCGTTGATCTTCGGCGGCGTGCTCGAACGGCTTCCCGGGCTCCGCATCGCGTTCGCGCACGGCGGCGGGGCGTTCCCCGGAACGTTCGGACGCATCGCGCACGGCTTCGAGGCCCGGCCTGACCTGGTCGCGGTCGACAACGCCGTTCCCCCGCGGGAGTACCTCGATCGAATCTACGTCGATTCGCTCGTGAGCGATCCCCTGACGCTCCGCTACCTCGTCGACCGGATGGGCGCCGCGCGCATCGCGCTCGGGAGCGACTATCCGTTTCCGCTCGGCGAAGCGCGGCCCGGCGAATTGATCGAGGGTTCGGGATTCGACGACGCGACGCGAGCGCGGCTCCTGCACGGAACCGCGCTCGAATGGCTCGGGCTCTCCGGCGAAAGATTCGGCCTCTCGTGAACGAGCATTTCGAAACGGGCCGGGATTTCGCGGTCGCGCTCGATGAGCGAGATCCCCTGCGCGCCTTCCGCGACGAGTTCCTGATTCCAAAGCGCGAGAATGGATCGGACGAAATCTATTTCGCCGGCAACTCGCTCGGGCTCCTGCCCCGCCGCGCAAGACTCTTCGTAGACGCGGAGCTCGACAAGTGGGGCCGGCTCGCCGTGAAGGCCCATTTTTCGGGGCCGGACCCGTGGATGCCGTACCACGAGCTCCTGGCCGCTCCGACGGCCAGCCTCGTGGGCGCCAGCCCCGCGGAGGTCGTGACGATGAACTCGCTCACCGTCAACCTCCATCTCATGATGGCGAGCTTCTACCGCCCCACGCGCGAGCGGCACAAGATCCTGATCGAAGATCGCGCGTTTCCCTCCGACGACTACGCCGTCGAGTCCCACGCGGCCCATCGCGGGTTCGACCCGGCTTCCGCGATCGTGCGCCTGGGACCGCGAGGGGACCGGCCCGGAATCGCGACGGAAGACATCGCCGAAGTCCTCGCGCGGGACGGCGATTCGATCGCGCTCGTCCTCCTTCCCGGCGTCCAGTACTACACGGGCCAGGCCTTCGACATCGAAGCGATCACGCGGCTCGTCCACGAGAAGGGGTGTGTGGCGGGGTGGGATCTCGCGCACGCCGCGGGCAACCTCGTCCTGAAACTGCACGACTGGAACGTCGATTTCGCGGTCTGGTGCACGTACAAGTACCTGAACAGCGGGCCCGGCTCGGTCGGCGGCTGCTTCGTGCACGAAAGGCATGGCGCGAACTCCACCTCGAACACGGAACTGCCTCGCCTGGCGGGCTGGTGGGGGCACGACAAGGAATCGCGCTTCCGGATGCAGTCCGGCTTCCGGCCTACTCCGGGCGCCGAGGGGTGGCAGCTGTCGAATCCTCCGATCCTGTCGCTCGCGGCAATTCGAGCGTCCCTGGAAGTCTTCGGCGCGGCGGGAGGAATGGCGCCCCTCCGCGAGAAATCGATTCGCTTGACCGGATATCTGGAGTGGCTCCTGAAGAACGAGGTCGGAGACGCGATCGAGATCTTCACGCCGGCGAATCCCGAACAGCGCGGCTGCCAGCTTTCCCTCCGCGTTCGACCGGGCAAAACTCCGGGAAAGACGGTCTTCCAGAAAATCGAAGCCGCAGGCGTGACTTGCGACTGGCGCGAGCCGGATGTCATCCGCGTCGCGCCGGTTCCGCTCTACAACACCTACGAGGACGTCCATCGGTTCGTCGAGGTCCTTCGCGAGGCTCTTTGAAGAAGCCCCCCGAAACGAAAGAAATCACTCTCGTCGGCGCTGGCCTGGCCGGTTCCCTGCTCGCAATTCTTCTGGCTCGGCGCGGCCATCGCGTGACGATCCACGAGAGACGCCCTGACCCGCGCAAAGCAGGAGCATCCCGGGGCCGCTCGATCAACCTCGCGCTCGCGAACCGCGGAATCCACGCGCTGGAGCAGGCCGGCCTCATGGAACGCCTTCGGGCCGCCCTCATTCCGATGGCGGGACGGATGCTGCACGACGAGCAGGGCCGGCTGCAGCTCGTCCCGTACGGCAACAAGCCGCACGAGGTCATCTACTCGGTCTCGCGAGGAGGACTCAACGAGCTGCTCATGGACGCCGCGGAAGCGACCGGCCGCGTGGCGATCCGGTTCGGGGAGGCGTGCATTGGCGTGGACTTCTCGGGCCGAAAGGTCCGCATCCGATCCGGCGAGAGCCCGGAGACGCGGGACTTTCCGTACGAAGTCCTGATCGGGACCGACGGAAGCGCGTCGGCGGTGCGCGCGGCGATCCTGGAGAAAACCGGCGGCGATCTGGACGACGCTCCTCTCGGCCATGGCTACAAGGAGCTTTCGATCCCCGCGGGATCCGGCGGCGCGTTCCGGATGGAAAAGAACGCGCTCCACATCTGGCCGCGGGGCGAGTACATGCTGATCGCGCTGCCGAACGCCGACGGCAGCTTCACCGCGACGTTGTTTCTGCCGAACTCCGGAGAGGAAAGCTTCGAAGCGCTCAAGTCGGAACAAGATGTCTGGCGGCTCTTCGAGCGGCGCTTCGCGGACGCGATTCCTCTCCTCCCCGATTTCGAGGAGCAATTCTTCGAGAACCCCACCGGCCACCTCGAGACGATCCGCTGCCGGCCGTGGTCCTTCGAGGATCACGCGCTCGTTCTGGGCGACGCGGCGCACGCGATCGTCCCGTTCCACGGCCAGGGCGCGAACGCCGCGTTCGAAGACTGCGAGGCGCTCGACGGGCTGCTGGACGAGAAAGACAAGACGTGGGACCAGATCTTTGCGGAATTCGAATCCCTCCGCCGGCCGAACGCGGACGCGATCGCGGACATGGCGCTGGAGAACTACGTCGAGATGCGCTCGACCGTCCGCGAGCCGCTGTTCCAGCTGAAGAAGGAGATCTCGTTCCGGCTGGAGGAGCGCCATCCCCGCCGCTTCATCCCCCGCTACTCGATGGTCATGTTCCACCGCATTCCGTATGCGGAAGCGCAGCGCCTCGGCGCGATCCAGGCCGGGATCCTCGACGAGCTGACGAAGACCGCGAAGAGCGTGGATCAGGTCGATTTCGCGCTGGCGGATCGGTTGATTGAGGAGAGGATGGCGGAGGATGTGCTGGGATCGGGGGATTGAGGCGAGAATCTCAGCACCTTCACCCCCGAACACACCCATCTCGTGACGCGGCGCGGCGTCTGAATGTCGTTCAGGCGAGACTAACCTGCTGACACGACACAAACGAGGGATTCCGAGGCGGCGAAGAACGAGGTTGGTCTAGGAGTTCCAGCTCGCGCTCGCCGATCTCAGCATCGAGTCGGACGATCCATCGAAGCTGGAAACATGAATTCCGTTCGCAGCCTCTCGAGTCTCGCGAGACCTCACGCCAACGCCAGTTCCAATCGACCCACTCCCACCGGACCTCAAGTTTCTCACCCGAATCACAAACGGCACCGCCCTCGTTCAGCTCATCATCGGCGCCGAAGCTGTAAATTTCGCCAACGACGATCTCACCGACGAACAGAGTATGGAAGTCGCCGGCGTACTCTTCGATCTCATCAAGGACTGGGGAGACATCGCAAGTGAAGTACCGCCAAGCAAACGAATTGAACTCGCACGCGACCTCGGGGCGCAGTTGGAGACAACCCACGACGCCGGCCTGTGGCTTTTTGCCACCCAAATTCCCTACGTCGTCAGTTTTGAGGACCGGAAGGCGAAAATTACGGCCACCACTTATTACCTAGCGAAGAGCACGAACCCTGCGATCGTGCACCATGGCTCTGGCAACCCAATACTCCCGATACGGATACCTACACCAACCGGCTTCACTATTTGAAACACAAACTCTGCGGCCCCGGTCGGCCTTTACGGGGGCAGCTCTGGGAAGGTCTTGTTTTCGTGTATTTTCGCGAGCCAGCAAAACACGCAACCCCTCACCCGATGCGTGTCGCGTACCCGTGGAATCAGCCTAAGGTCGAAGCCCGACCCCCAGCGACAGCAGCATCGCGACTTCGATGGCGCGGAGCTGCGCGGCCGTGACGCGGCCGAGAGCCCGGCCCCTGAGGCGCGCCTTCGCGATCGTCAAGACCTGTTCGCATTTCACGAAGCCCGTCTCGCGCAGACCGTTGCCCTTCGTCGGCTCCAGCCGGACGTGAAACGGCACCGGCTTTCCCTTCGTGCTCATCGCGAGAACGATCGTGTTGGGGTAGCGCGTGCTCGCGTTGCCGGCGTCGTTCTGGATCACGAGCGCGGGGCGCACGCCCGCCTGCTCGGAGCCGCGAGCGGGATTGAAATCGACCATCCAGATCTCCCCGCGCCGCGGAGAAGGAGGATCACTCATTCAAGAGCGCTTCGACCTGAGCGGCGAGCAGCGTTTCGACGCCCGACTCCGACGGATCTCCCGCGAGGACGTCGTACGCGGCAGCCAGCCTCTTCGAGGCCGAACGGTGGGCCTTTTCTTCGATCGCGCCCCGCACGAGAACGTTGACGCTCACCCCTTCCATCCGGGCGAGCCGTTTCGCCGCCTTGTAGACAGGAGCGGGCAGACGAACCGTCAGGGCATGGGCGTGTTCCATGGGAACCTCCAAAAATTATGGTATCACGCGACGATACCACCACTCTCCCCCAACATCTCCCTCAGCAGCGACCGGTGGCACGCGGCCTCGTCCGGGCAGTAGCAGCCGACGGAGAAGTTCGTCTCCTTCGAGAGCGCCGCGAGCAGCGCGAGCAGCCGCTGCGGCGTCGCCGCGGACATTTCCTTCCGGTAGCGGCGGGCGAACTGCTTCCACCGCGCCGGCGTCAGGCCGCCGTGGGCGAACTTGAGCAACTCGTCGCTCGGCGCCAGCTCCGGCAGCCAGACGTCGTAGAAATTCATCCGAGCGAAATCCTGCTTGCGCACGCCGCGCGGCGGGCGGCGCACCGTCCCGATCCGCAGGCCTTCGCCCTTCCCCCGCGGCGAGCCGAGCCGGACGATTCGAATTGCCATATTCAGGAATCCTAATCGTTTCACGCGCCGGGCGAGAGTGCCGCGTTCCGGCCCTGGAAGGATAAAATGCCGCGAACAGGAGATCGCAACTGAGTCTTTCGCCAGGCACCCGCCTCGGTATCTACGAAATCCTCGCGCCGCTGGGCGCCGGCGGGATGGGAGAGGTGTACCGGGCCCGGGACACGAAGCTCGGCCGGGACGTCGCTCTGAAGGTCCTTCCCGAGACACACGGGCAGGACCCGAGCCGGGTTTCGCGATTCGAGCGGGAAGCCCGGTTGCTCGCATCGGTCAACCATCCCGGCATCGCGGCGATCTACGGAGCCGAGGAGGACGGCGACCAGCGGTACCTCATCCTCGAGCTCGTGCCGGGCAAGACGCTCGCGGACTACATGCACGGCCCGCTTTCCGTCGCGGAGACGCTCCGGATCGGGCGCCAGATCGCCGAGGCCCTCGAGGCCGCGCACGAGCGGGGCATCGTCCACCGCGACTTGAAGCCCGCCAACGTCATGATCGGACCGGACGGGCGAGTGAAGCTCCTCGATCTCGGCCTCGCGAAGATGGTGGACGGCGTGAAAACTCTCGTCGACGGCCTCTCCCGCGACACGACCGCGGGTTTCGACCACACGCGCCCCGGCGCGATCATGGGAACCGTCGATTTCATGAGCCCGGAGCAGGCCCGCGGGCAGCCGATCGACAAGCGGACGGACATCTGGGCGTTCGGCTGCGTCGTTTTCGAGTGCCTCACGGGGCAGCGGGCCTTCACGGGAGACTCCGTTTCCGACGCGCTCGCCGCGATCCTTCGGTCCGAGCCGGAATGGGACCAGCTGCCCGCCGACACGCCGCCCGCCATCCGGGAGATGCTCGCGCGCTGCTTTCAGAAAGACGCCTCGCAGCGGCTGCGCGACATCGGCGACGCGCGGCTCGCGATGGACGAGGTGCTCGCGGAAATCGAGCCGCGGCGATCGACCTCGAGCGCCATCGTCGCGGCTCCCCGGAAGCGCGGGTTTCCAAAAATCGCCGCGATCTCCGCCGCCGCGGCCGTCGCGGCATTCGCGATTCTCGCCGGCGTCCTGCTCGTCGGCCGCCGCTCTCGCCGGCCGACCCCTCCCCCGCCCGCCCGTCTTCTGGCGATCCTGCCGTTCCGCGATCTCTCGAACGTTCGCGACGACGGCCTCGTCGGCGAAGGCCTCGTCGAAACGGTTTCGTCGGCTCTCGGGGGCGCGACCGGGCTCCAGGTGGTCTCTCCCGCCGCTTCCGTCGCGGCCTCCGCGGGAAACCCGGACCCGCTGCAGGCGGCGCGAAGCCTCGGGGCGACCGTCGTTCTTCGCGGATCCGTCCAGCGCAGCAGCGACCGCGTTCGGATCACGTATTCGCTCTGGGACGTCGGCCGCGGAACCGAGATCTCGGGGGGCACCCTCGACGGGTCGGCCTCCGACCTGTTCGACCTGCAGGACCGGCTCGTCGCGCGGGTGAGCAGCGCGGAGTCCCTTCCGATGACCGGTCCGACGCCGCCCGCGGCGGGGCTCGCTTCCGGGGACGAGCAGGCGCGCTACCTCAAAGCGGTCGGCCTTCTTCAGCACTACAACACGAAAGCTTCGGTCGACGAGGCGACGGCGATCCTCGAGTCCCTTTCGCGCGAGGCACCGCGGTCGCCGTACGTCTTCGCTTCGCTCGCGCGGGCGTATCTCGAGACGTTCGACCTGACGCACGATCCGACGGTGACTCCGAAAGCGGAGACGGCCTCGGGCCGCGCGCGCGAGCTGGGGCCGACTCTCGTGGATGTCGACATCACGCTCGGAGAGCTGCGGCTCCACTCGGGCAACGTGCCCGGCGCAATCGACGCCTTTCGCCGCGCGCTCGCCGGCTCGCCGGCGAACTACCCGGCCCGTCTCGGCCTGGCGCGCTCGCTCGGCGCGGCGGGAAACAGCGCCGAGGCGGAAAAGACCTTCCGCCAGGCGATCGATCTCCAGCCGACCTCCTGGGGCGGATACAGCAAGCTCGCGGGGTTCTACTATTCGCGGGGGCGCTACGCGGACGCCGCCGCGGCGTTTCGCCGCGTCACGGAATTGACGCCGGACAGCGCGATGGCGTTGTCCAACCTCGGCGGAGCGTATTTTCTCGCCGGCGATCTCGAAAAGGCTCTCGCCGCGTTCCAGCGTTCCCTCGCCCTGGAACCGACGGCGTTCGCGCAATCGAACATCGGAACGGCGGAATTCTTCCTCGGCAACTACGGCCAGGCGGCCGACGCGTTCGAGCGCGCGACAAGGCTGACGCCCGACCACTATCGCGTCTGGTCGAATTTCGGGGACGCGCTTCGGTGGCTTCCGGGACGCGCGCCGGACAGTCTGAAAGCGTACGCGCGCGCGATCGAGCTCTGCCGGAAGGAGCTGGACCGGAATCCCGGCGACGGGCTCGTGCGCGCGATTCTGGCGAGCTCGCTCGCGAAAAGCGGCAAACCGGCGGAAGGATCGGCCGAAATCGGGCGCGCGCGGAAAACCGGCGGAGCCGACCCCGACATCCTGTACCAGGCCGCCGTCGTGGAAGTTCTCACGCGCGACCCGTCGGCCGCGTTGCAGGATCTCCGCAAGGCGCTACAATCCGGCTATCCCAGCGTCCTGGTCGAAAGGGATCCGGAATTCTCGGGCCTCCGTGCGGACGTGAGGTTCCAGAATCTTCTCGACGGCGGAAACCGGGGCGCTCATTGAGAGAAGGAGGGGCCATGGATTCGAGAAACAGGATCTCCGTCATGCTCGCTTTCGGAATCGCTCTGGCGGCTTTCTCGTCCGGCGCATGCGCGGCGACGCCGCCGAAATGGAATACCGGTTGCGGTTCCGATCCCGGCGATCACAAGATCGACGTGGGAACGGAGGTGAGCTGCAAGCTTGCGGTCGTCTCGAAGAGCAAGGCGAACACCGTCACGTGGAGGTCGATCGACACAGCCCGTCCGAACGTCAAGATCGTGTTCGACGATCCGGACGCGTTCAAGAACATCAAGGATTGCGACGGGCTCCATGCCCAGTGCAACTCGGGCGCGCCGACGAGACCGGGGAACCCCAACTGGGTCTATCTCTACAAGGCCTATACCTGCGACAAGGACGGCGTGACCTGCAGCAACCCCGTTGACCCGGGAATCATCATCAACCCCTGAGGCGGTTAGAATCGAGAGGCGCCGGGCGGAATCGGCGCGGAGGAGCGTTCCCATGAATCCGACCAAGAGCATTGGCGTCTGTCTGGTCCTGGCCGCGGCGGCCAGTATCTTCAATGTCCCGAAGGCCCGGGCGGCCGACGCCACGTACACGGTTCGCCGGCTGCCGCTGCCGGGCGGGGCCGGCGCGCCGATCCTCATGGATTACATCGCGTTCGACCCCGCCAGCCGTTCGGTGTGGGCCCCGGCGGGGAACACTGGCGCGGTGGACGTCGTCGATGCCTCGACGGGCGCGATTCGGCAGATTCCCGGCTTTCCGACCGCCGTGATGGGGACGGGCGAGCGCAAGCGCGTCGTCGGCCCGAGCTCGGTCACGATCGGTCGAGGCATCGTTTACGTCGGGAATCGCGGAGACTCGACCGTGTGCGCTTTCGACGCTCGATCGCTCGCGCGCGGCGCGTGCCACAAGCTCGACTCGATGCCGGACGGGATCGCGTTCGTCGAAGCCACGAAGGAGGTCTGGGTCACGACTCCGCGGGACAAATCGGTCCGCATCCTCGACGCGATCTCCCTCGACGAGAAGTCGAGGCTCGCCTTCGAAGGCAACCCGGAGGGATTCGCGGTCGACGCGAAGCGCCATCGCTTCTACACGAACCTGGAAGACAAAGACCTGACGCTCGCGATCGATCTCGTGTCGCGCAAGACCGTCGCGACCTGGAAGCCCTCGTGCGGCGCGGACGGCCCGCACGGCCTTCGCGTGGACGCGTCCGCGGGACATCTTTTCGTCGCCTGCAGCGCGCGCGTGGAAGTCCTCGATGCCGCCCACGGCGGCGAGGTCCTCTCCTCGATCGACACCGGAGACGGCGTGGACGACATCGACTACTCGCCGGCGACGCACCTGCTGTACGTCGGCGCGGCCAAAGCCGGACAGCTCACGATCGCGCGCGACGATGCGCACGGGAAGCTGTCCGCCGTCGCGACAGTGAAGACGGTCGTCGGCGCGCGCAATCCGGCCGTGACCGACAAGGGAACCGTGTACCTCGCCCATTCCGCGCTCGGCGGCCTGAGCGACCTCGTCGTCGTCGAGCCCCGGAAATAGGCGGCGTCGAACGCCGGGCTCAGGCGTTCGACCGGAGGAACGTCGAGAACTGGTCGGCCGGCAAGGGGTGGCTCAGGAGATAACCCTGGCACTCATCGCACCCCAGGCCTTTCAATTGCGCCTTCTGCTCGTTCGTCTCGACGCCTTCGGCCACGACCCGGAGGCCCAGGCTGTGCGCGAGGCGAATCATCGATCCCACGATTTCCCGGTCGCGCGGATCTTCGAGGCTGCCCTTCAGGAACGACTGATCGATCTTGATGTGCGTGATCGGCAGCCTTCTCAGGTAAGCGAGCGAGGAATACCCCGTCCCGAAGTCGTCGAGGGCCACGCGGATGCCCAGATCGCGAACGGCGCGAAGGATTCGCGTCGCGTTCACTTCGTCGTGAATGGCGACGCCTTCCGTGATCTCCAGGGTGAGCGTCTCGGGCTTGAGCCCGCTCTCGTCGAGCCCGCGGCGGACGGTCTCCAAAAGGTCGCCTTTTCGGAATTGCATCGCCGACACGTTGACGGAGACCCCCATGCCGGGATCCGACTCGTTCTGCCACAGGGCCCCCTGTCGGCACGCTGTACGGAAAACCCAGGAGCAGATCGGCAGAATGAGAGTGGACTCCTCGGCAAGGGGGATGAAGTACTTGGGCTCGATCAGCCCCTTCTGAGCGTGACTCCACCGGACGAGGGCTTCCGCGCCGACGACCCTGTCGCTCGCGAGGTCGAGGACCGGCTGGTAATGCAGAAGGAAATCCCCGTTCTTGACCGCTTCCCGCAGCTGGTATTCGACTGACACTTCGAACGCGGGCTTCGCGGCCATCGCCGGCGCGAACACCTGGAAGTTGTTCCGGCCGCTTTCCTTCGCCCGGTACATCGCGGCGTCGGCTTTGACGATCAACGTCTCCGGATCGTCGCCGTCGGGCGGGAAGAGGCTGACGCCGACGCTCGCCGTCATCTGGATCGGATTCCCCCCGAGGTCGCCGGGCTCCGCCACCCGGGCCAGCAGATTTTTCGCGATGTGGACGTGAGCATCGTCCGTCCGGAGATCCTGAAAGAGCAGAACGAACTCGTCTCCTCCCACCCGCGCGATCGTGTCCTGTTCCCGCACGGCGCCCTCGAGCCGGTGGACGACGACCTTCAGAAGGGAATCCGCCATTCGGTGTCCGAGCCGGTCGTTCACCTGTTTGAAGTGATCCAGGTCGACGAACATGACGGCGACGCGGCTTTGGATGCGCCGGGCGCGCGCCAGCGCGTTGCCCAATCGGTCGGCAAAGAGCTGCCGGTTCGGCAACCCGGTGAGATCGTCATGAAACGCCTGGGAAGTCACGGCCATAACCTCGTTTCGATCCGGCCAGACCGCGGCAATCCGCGCCCTCCCTCCCGCTCGAAAGCGTCGAAAGCCAGGGTGAACTGGTCGTCGTTTTGCGCGGCGCAGTCTAGCCCAAACGCGCTCCGGAGGCGAGCCTCCCCCCGATCGCCCGCGGGCTTCCCCCGTACGATTTTCAGTCGTGCGCTTTGACCGGCCCTTCGATGACTTCGGGTTTCTGGGTGATGAGCTTCGCCATGTGGTCCCGGACATAGTCCGCGGCGAGATGGATCGACTCGTCGGCGCCGGCCTTGTCCTGGAAAACGCTGACCGACGCGCCCTCGCCTTTGCCCGTGTCCAGCCAGTAGTAGCGAATGAAACCCTTCGCCTTCTTGATCAGAGGAACGAACTCGTCTTTGACCATCCTGTCGATGGTGGCGCCGTTCTCCGGCTTGAAATGGTAGTGACGGACGACTGCAAACATGGATGCCTCCTTCTTTTCCCCGGGAGCGTACACCCGATCACTCAGTGAGCCAGCGGATCGAGCGAGCGGCAGGCCGCGCGAAGCTGATCGTCTGTCAGGCGATCCAGCTGCGTGAGGCGCGCGACTCCGGGCTCGAACCCGGAGACTTCCGCGGCGTGCGCATTCATCCACGCGACGATTCCCTTGAGCACGCGCTCGTTGGCCTTCCCGTGAGCGCTCGAACCCCCCACCGGCGACAGGATCGATCCGAGCGATCCCCTCGGTCCCGGCGCGAACTGCACCTCGGAGAGCTTGGCGCGAAACTCCAGCTCCTCGTCGTCGTGGATTCCCATGGCCTTGTCGATCGCGTGACGCCCTTCGTGAGCCCAGATCGAAGCGGCGTCGGAGTCCCGGCGAACGGTCCGAAGAAAGGCGTCGCGAAGGGCGTCGCCGGACAGCCCCTCCTTTTCGAGCCTCTGCCGCAGGCTCTCCGCATACTGATCGGACAACCTCGACTCGAGGCCGCGCAACGCCGCGACCTCGTCGTCCTTGACCCGCTCGCGGTCCCGGATGGACTCCGACCGGATCTCTTCCTGCGCGCGGGTCCTCGTCTCGGGATCGGTCAACTGTCGCCAGAGGCGCAGGGGGCCTCCGACGTACATGGGACGAACCTGGTAGACGACGCCGTCTCCCACCCACCCGCCGGTGCCCGACCGTCCGTGGGTGGCCCAGGTCGCATACCCGCCGGCGATCATCCCGTCCAGCTGGACGAATCGAAGCGACGCCTTCCGGCCGTGCTGCTCGACTTCGCGGGTTTCGTCGGCAACGCGGTGGCCGTAGAGAATGTCGGGGACTCCTTCCGTGTCGCCGACGGTGAAGATCGCGCCGAAGCGCTCGTCCAGCTCGCGTTGCAAGGACTCCAGCGAGAACGCCGAGTCTTTCGGACGCGGCGGCAGGGCATTCCACAGCGCGACACCCTCTGCGTCCAGTGCCTGATGAAATTGCCGGGCGTCGTCGATGCCCGCGGCGACCTGCCGGAAGTGTTCGTCCGCGACGGCATGAATCCGGCGCGTGAATTCCGCGTACCGCCTCACGTCGAGGACGGGGGCGTCGTGCTTCGCCGCGAGCGGGGCGCACGGATTGTCGAGAACGAGCTCGATTTCGTCGAAGAGCTTCGCTTTCGCGAGGGCCAGCCCCGTCGCGCGCCGATCGTGGACGTCCGCCGGAACGAGCGAAGGGAGCCCCGAGTCGTACCAGCCCCACGCCTTCGCGCGCGGTCTTTTCGTCGCCCGCGAGAAGAGAAGCGTCGAGGAGCAGGCGCGACCGCTCGAGCGTGGGGCCGCCTTCTTCGATGGCCGCGGACAGGCTCGCGATCGCCTCTTCGAGGCTCGGCCGGTCGGCCGGACAGCGTCCGCCCAGACGGCGGGAGCGCGCTTCTTCGATGGTCGCGGTGCCCAGCCGGGTGAGCGCCTCGTCCCGATCAGAAGCCTTCGTCGCGCGCGTCCGGGCGTCCCGGGCGGCCTTCCGAGCCGCTTCGAAGTCCCGGGCGAGCTCCGTCTCGAGCCGGGAAAGCTCCGAGAGCGCCGCGGAAGCCTCCGGGCCCTTCGCGAGACCGCCCAGGAGCGAGCGCGCGGCCGCGGCGTCGTGGAAGACGTACCAATCGAGACGCGCCGCCCGAAGGATCGCCTGATCGCGCCGCTTCGGATCCGGGTCCGATCGCGAAGCCTCGAGAAAAAGATCACGCGCCTTTCGTTGATTCGCCTCCATCGAGGCGTTGTCCGCGGCGTCGAACGGAGCAATCGACAGGAGGCGCGGGGGGCGCAGAGCTAGCCGCGAGGAGAAGGAGAATCAGAAGAGCGTTCATGGGGCGAGCCTGCGTTTTTCGTTGACGTTCATGCTCGGTACTACGTCGGGAAGAGGCGGAAGTTCGCCGCTCGGCACGCGAAAGCGGAAGTCACGATAGATTGTCATCGGTAATTTCATTTTCGATCCAGAAGGAGGCACACCATGCGCTGGTACCAACACTTGGCGTATTTCTTCGGCGGAGCTTTCCTGGCAAACACCCTGCCCCATCTCGGCAACGGAATCTCGGGACACGCCTTTCAGAGCCCCTTCGCATCGCCGCCCGGTGTGGGTCTTTCGTCTGCCACGGTGAATGTCCTCTGGGGCCTCCTCAACCTCGTTGTCGCGTACTTGCTCATCTGCCGCGTCGGCGATTTCAATTTGCGAAAAACGGAGCACGTGGTCCACCTCGGCGCCGGTATTCTGATCATGTCCCTCATGCTTGCCCACAGCTTCGGTCGGTTTCACGGGGGGCTCTGATGCTTTCGGAGAGTGTGATGCAACCCTCTGCAACCGGACGAGGCGTCAGATCGTGCAAAGCTCTTTTTGAGAGTTGTCTTGGTGATCGCCGCTCCGTGCGCCATCTTTCTGGGTGCGGTTCGGCTCGGGCTGGCTCACCCGATCTGGTGGGCCTTAGGCGGTGGGGGTGATTATCCTCGTCGCCCAACGCGCACGGGGCTCTACCAATCGTGTGAGATAACATCCGCTTCCACCGGCCCACCCCTCTCTTCTTGCCGTTGAATCCGGGTCGTCGAGTTCGACGGTTGATTGAATGTCGCTAAGGCGGGGCTGCTCTTCATCGCGCCCGCAGCAGAGTGCGCGGCTCTTAGAACGAAGCGCTTCCCGGCCCGAGCTATGATCCCGATACCCGAGAGGAGGGAACCGTGAAAATCCGACTCGCTGCCGCTCTCGCTGTTTTCTGTCCCACGCTCGCGCTCGGAAGCGCGGCGACCGGCGTCGTGGGCGTCCTGGGATCCTCAAACTCGTTGGTCCTGTCGAGCGTCGAGCTCATCGACCTCGTCCATGGCGCCACCGCCGCCGGCAACTACACGTCTGCAACCGTCTACTGGGAGGGGGGAACGCCGGCAGTTCGTGTTCGTCCGCGTTCAAGCTTCGCTTCTACCATCCGGCTGCCCTGGGCTCGACCGACCTCCAGCTCGTGGCGGAGCGGGGTCCCTTTGACGCGAGCCCGGGCCTCGTGACGGTCGCGCTCTCTCCCGCGGTGACGGTTTCGACCGGCGATCTTATCTCCGTCGTTTCGATACTCGGGTTTTCATGCGGCGGCCCGGTGCTCGGCAGCAGCGGGGAGACCGCGGCGACGCTCGTGGTCAACCTGGACACCGCCGGCACGTCGCGCTCCGTGTGCGCAGGGAGCCTTTTCCCCTACACTCTGGCGGCCCGCGCCACGATGGGCGGCACGGAGGTCCGATCGGGCATCGTCACCGGCGCCGGCTCCGCGCACGGCGCGGCCGGATCGAATTTCAAGACGGAGATCCAGGCGATCAATCCCGGTGCGGTCGCGATCAACGTCAAGCTCCGCTTCCATCCCATCGGGGTTTCACCGGCTCGGCGTCGGATCCCTCGGTCTCCTTCTCCCTCGGGGCGTTCCAGTCCACGCGGATCCACGACATCGGAGACGCGCTCGGTATTTCCGGGCTCGGGAGCATCGACGTTCTGTCGGACGAGAGCTATCCACCGCTCCTCGTGACCCACGTCTTCAACGACGCCGGCGCCGCCGGGACCGCGGGATTTTCCGAGCCGACGGTCCGCTCTGGCGACGTCTACGTGCTCGAGACGCTCGACACGGCCTTCCTTTTCGCACCGGGAGACCTGACGCAGTACCGCATGAACGTCGGCGTCCGGACCCTGTCGGAAGGAGCAAGCCTCGCGGTTCAGGTCCTCGATGCGGCGACTGGAGCCGTCAAGACGACTCGGAGCATCGACTATCCGGCCGACTTCTTCGACCAGAAGACCATTTCCGACTTCCTTGGCGGCTTCGCGGTTTCAGCCAACGACTCCATCCAGATCCAGGTCACGGACGGGCGGGCGATCGTCTATGCCGTTTCCGTGGACAACGTCACCAACGATACGAGCCTGCAACTCGGGACGCGGACGCACTTCTAGCAGGACGTTACGGCGACGGGCTGGACGCCGGGGACGTGGCGGGTCGAGCGCCGGGCGGGGGGATCGTCGCAAGTTCCCGCCTCGAGGAAGAAAAAAGGCCGGGACGTTAACCGCTTCGAAGTCTTCCGAAATGCGAACTTGCGGCGATTCTTACGGGTCGCAAGTTCCCGCTTCGAGGAAGAAAAAAGGCCGGAAATGTTCATCCCGGCCATCTCGTAATTGGTTGCGGGGGCAAGATTTGAACTTGCGACCTTTGGGTTATGAGCCCAACGAGCTACCAGGCTGCTCCACCCCGCGTCAGGGATGTGCAAGATATCGGAGCCGCCGGCGGGTGTCAAGAAACGGGCTCAGCCTTCCGAACCCCCCGCCGCGCGGCGAGAAGCCCTGCCGCCGCGAGGCCGCAGAAGATCCCCAACACGACCGGTCCGAGGAGCGAGAGCCAGTCCGACGGCGTGGAGGGCGAGAGAAGCCGGGCGATCCGCCCGTTGAGGTCGAAAACCGCTCCCGGCTTTCGGCGCATCGCCTTCGCGGCGTCGAGCAGGGCCGAAACGAGCAGTGCGCCAGCGACGCTCAGCCGATCGCGATTCCCAAAGCCCAAAGCACGAGCGTTCCGCTGCGAGAAGCCCGGCCGCCGCGAGGCCGCAGAAGAGGCCGAGAACAATGGGACCGAGGACCGAGAGCCAGTCCGACGGCGAGGCGGGCGAGACGAGCCGGGCGAGCTGCCCGCGCAGGTCGAAAACCGCTCCCGGCTTTCCGCGCATCGCCTTCGCGGCGTCGAGCAGGGCGGAGACGAACAGCGCGCCGGCGACACCCACGATCGCGGCTGCGAAACCCGCCAGCGCGAGCGCCGTTCGCGTGACGGGCTCTCTCGGACGGACGTCCTCGATCTCGAAGTCCGGCTCGCGGACGCCCGGAGCGACGAAGCGCGACAGCATGATGAGCCCGGGCACGGACGCGAAGATCGTCACGACGAAGAACGGCGTCCAGCCGAGCGCGTCGACGAGAATTCCCGCGGGCGCGCCGGCGAGCGTGCGGCCGAGCGCGAAGACGCTCGCGAACAGCGCGTACTGGGTGGCCGAAAATCGTTTCTGCGTCAGGCGGATCAGGAAAACGTCGAGCGCCCCCGTCGCGAGGCCCTGGCATCCCGTCTCGAGCGCGGTCGCCGCGTACATGACGAGCCTCATCGAGAAGGGCTGCCCGGCGCTGCCCGCCGTGGGGATTCCGGCCAGTCGGTCCACCGCGACGTACCCGAGGCACGCGACGGCCTGCAGGACGCCGAAGATCCACAGCGCGCGGCCGACGCCGATCTTTTTCGTCAGCGCCGCGCCGACGATAGTGCCCGCGATGATGAAAACCAGCCCGATCGTCAGGGTCGCGAGCCCGACGTCGGCCGGAGAGAAGCGCTTTTCGATGAGGAACGGCCGGACGAGCGCGGTCGCCATGTTGTCGCCGAGCTTGTAGAGCAGGATGAAAAGAATGATCGCGGTCGCCCGCGGCTTGCGGAAAAGCGACACGAACGGATCAAAAACGGCGTCGCGAAGCGTGACGGGCGGGCGGATCGACGCGGGGGGCTCGGGCGACGCGATGACGACGGCCATCAGCGGAACGTAGAGCAGCGCGAGCCCGAGAAAGACCGTCGACCATCCGATCGAATTGCCGAGCGCGATCGCGACGCCTCCCGCGGCGAGCATCGCGGCCCGGTACAGGGCGACGCGGCCGCCGACCGCCACGCCCAGCTCGTCTTTCTGGAGGACCTCGACCGCGTAACCGTCGATCGCGATGTCCTGGCTCGCGGAGCAGAACGCGATGAAAGTCGCGACCGCGGCGACGACCGCGACTCTCGGGTTTGCTCCCTCGAGAGCGAGCGCCGCGATTCCGGCCAGGAGGAGGACCTGGAACAGCAGCATCCAGGAGCGCTTGCGGCCGAGGAACGGGAGGCGGTAGCGGTCCATCAGCGGCGCCCACAGGAACTTGAACGTCCACGGCGCCTGCGCCAGGGAAAAAAGGCCGATCGTCCGAATGTCGACGCCGCGGTATTTCAGCCAGGCGGGAAGGGCGATCCAGATCAGGCCGAGAGGAAGCCCTGAGGAAAACGACTGCAGCACGACGGCGCCGACGCGCCACGAGCCGAACGCGGCCTTCAGGCTCGCAACCGTCCCGACCCGCCGCTTTTCCATGCCGCGGAGCTTACTCCGCCCCTACTCCTGGTTCGTGTTGACGATCGCCCAGAACACGAGATCCGTCGGCTTCGGGTCTTTCCCCATCGAGCGGATCATCGTCGAGATCTGGCCGCGGTGGTACGAGGCGTGGTTGACGGCGTGGCGGAAGACCGCCCAGTAGGGGACCTTCTTCACGCTTCCCTGCAGGTTCTTGTACGCGAGGATCTCGCTTCGGCGTTCCGGAGACGTCCCGAGGACGAAACGGGTCAGCACCGCGTCTGCTTCTTCGAGCAGGCGAACGGCGGAATCGAGCTCCGGAACGTCCGTTCCGGTCAGGAGTCGCGAGGGGGAATTCCCGAGAAAACGATCGTGCCACGCCCTCGTCGCGGACCCGATGTGCACGAGAGTGTCGCGCACGCTCGGCCACCCTCCCCCGATCTTCCGCTCGTACTCCTCCGTCGTCAGCTCCCGGCACGAGGCAACGGTTCGCTCGTTGGCCCACCGGTTGTACGCGTAGAGATTCTCGAAGTCGTCGGCGATCAGCACGCCGGATCCTCGACGATCGTGTTCGTCAGCGTTCCCAGCCCTCCGGCCGACAGCGAGATCCGGTCGCCGGGCCGCAGCCACTGGTCTTTCGTCACTTTCGATCCGTTCAGCTCCAGAAAGCACCCGGTGCCGACCGTGCCGGAGCCGATCACGTCGCCGGGGAAGAGCGTCACCCCGTCTCCCGCCCGCTGGAGGATCTGTGCGAACGTCCAGTTCATGTCCGACGCATTGCCCTCGGAGACCTGGACGCCGTTGACCTCCGCGGTCATCCGGGAGTCGAAGACGTTGCCGCGATCGGTCGAGGTCAGGCGGCCCGCGAGCTCGTCGGCGGTGACGAGGTACGGTCCGAGCGCCGTCGCGAAGTCCTTCCCTTTCGCCGGCCCGAGGTTCAGCTTCATCTCCTCCATCTGCAGGGCACGGGCGGAGAAGTCGTTCATGATCGTGTAGCCGAAGATCGCGCGGTCGGCCTCTTCGATCGTCGGGTTGAGCACCTCGCGCCCGACGACGACCGCGATCTCGAGCTCGAAGTCGAGCCGGTCGAGCCGGCCCCTCCCGACGCGAAGCTCCCCGGGACCGATCACGGCCTGGTGGTTCGTGAAGTAGAACACCGGGAACTGGTCGAACTCCGGGATCATCGGAAGGCCGCGGTTCTTTCGGGCCGTCTCGACGTGCTGGCGGAACGCGTACCCGTCGCGCATGGACGACGGACGGGGAAGCGGCGAACGCAGAACCGCGTGTTCCTCCGCGATGAGCGCGCCGGACGGAAACGTTCCGTCCCCCGCGAGGACGCTCTTCGCGATCGGCAGCAGGGAGGCCGATCGGCGGATGAACTCCTCCATGGGGACGTTCAACTCCGGAACCATTGATGCAAGGTCGATGATTCCGTGGCTCGTCTTCGCGCCGATCCTCTCCCGCCCACCGTGCAAAAAAGTGACGAGTTTCACGTCTTCCCTTACAGCACGAACGGTATCGGGACCATGTACCAGGTCTTGACCGCGACTCCGTTCTTTTCCGCCGGAACGAACGTCCACTGCCGGACCGCCTTTTCCGCCGCCTGCGGAAGGCCCACATTGCGGCCGGGATCCCGCACGACCCGCACGTCCTCGACTCTCCCGGTTTCCGTCACGAGCACGCTCAGCACCACCGTCCCGCTGATGTTCATCCTTCGGGCGATCGACGGGTACTCCGGCTTCACGACGCTGGCGATCTGCGGAGCGCGGTCGAGCTCCGCCGAACCGACGAGGTCTCCGCGGCGCGTCGCGGGAGCTGCCGGAGCCGGCGAGACCGGAGCGGCGGCCGAGCTCGAAAGGGGCGAGACCGGAATCGGCGCCGGCCGCGCGGCGCCGCCGGCCGGAGGAGCGGCGGCCGTGCCTCCGACGGGGATCCGTTTCGGCGCGGAGAGGCCGGCAGACATCGGTGCCGGCACGGGCTTGAGCGAGGCGACCCGGTTTTCGGCCTGCACCCTCGCGAGCTTCGTCTTCTGCTCCGCTTCCAACTTCCTGACTTCCTCGGCGAGCCGGCGTGCGACTTCGTTCTTGAACTCCGCCTGCGTCATGCCTGCGGTCGGCGCCGGCGCGGCTGCGGCGGCCGGAGGGCGCGCCGAGGCCGACGCCGGGACCGTGGTCGCGGAGGAACCCGCCGCGGTCGAGCTTGCGGCCGAAGGCGGCTCCAGCGCCGCGGCCGGCTTCGGTACCGGTTGCGGAAACAGAGGGCGGCCCTTGATGCGCAGCAGGTAGATCGAGCCCCACAGCAGGAGGATCCCCAGAATCGCTCCCCCGATGATCTTGGGCAGCGGCAACTTCTTTTCCGACGTGTCGTCCACGGCCGCGACGGTGACCCCGAACCGGGGAGCCGCGACGAGCCGCGGGGGGCGAGCGGTGACGGCAGGCCGGGGATATCGGCTCGCATCCCAGCCGCTCTCTTCTTTCCGGTGCGCCTGTTCGGCCCCGATTTCCGCCTTCAGCAGGTTCGTGAGGAAGAACGCGAAGTTGAACGTGGAAGGCGCGTATTTGCCCGAGAAGAGCAGCTTGCCGAGCTCGCGGCGCAGGGCGCCGGCGGTCTCGTAACGGTTGTCGGGCGATTCGGCGAGTGCGACCTTCAGGACCGCCGAGATGTCGGCGGGAATGGCCTCTTCGCCGCCGAAGAGCTTCAGCTCACCGGCGAGGGCAGGCGCGGGATCGAGCGGCGGAGGCGCCCCGGTCAGCATCTCGACGAGGATGGCGGCCGTGGAGTAGACGTCGCCGGTGCGGGTCGGCTTTCCGGAGGATCGAACTTCCGGCGCGAGGAACGGAAACAGCAGTCCCTGCACGGACGCCGCAGAGCGCGAGGCGAGAACGCCCTCCGCGAGGCCGAAGCCGACGAGCCGCGTTTCTCCCTCGTCCGAGATGTCCACGAAGCCCGGCCAGACGAGCCCGTGGAGCGTGCGCTCGCCGTCGATCAGCGAGTTGTAGGCGTGGTCGAGGCCCGTCGCGATTTTCTCCGCGATCAGGAGGGAGTGTTCGATGGGAATCGGAAACGGGCGCTTGCGGGAGATCTCGATCAGCGCATCGAGCGTCCGTCCCCCGGCGTCCCGATAGGCGAGGAAGGCGTCCCCTTCGACGGAATCCAGCTCGACGTCGCGCGCGACCGCGGGGTTCTTGAGGAAATCGTGAACGGCCCCGTTCTCCTCGATCGAGATGAGAACCGGCTCGGAGTCCAGGCGCGGCGCGTCGAAAATCCGGAGGCGGAAGAACGCCGACGCGTTCTCGATCTTGCGCGCGCGATACACTTTTCCGAGCGCGTCCGCGCCGATCTTCTCAGCGAGCAGATACGACCCGAAAAGCCGCGGGACGATCTCGTTTTCGGCCATCAAACCTTTATGGGTACGGGGTTAAGCTAACACGCCCCCCGGACCATCGTCAACGCGGCTCTTCGCCGTTCGCGGCCGCGGAGTTCGCCCGGCTCTTCTCGATCATCTGCAGGTGGTCGGCGTAGGTTTTCGAGAAGTAGTGCCCGCCGTCTCCCCGGGCCACGAAATAGAGATCGTCGCTCGCCATCGGCTCCACGGCGGCCCGAAGAGACGCGACGCCCGGATTGCAGATCGGCCCCGGCGGAAGGCCGGAGTTCAGATACGTGTTGTACGGCGACTCGAAATCCAGGTCCGAGCGGTGCAGGCGGCCCGTCCACTTGCCCGCCTTTTCGAGCGCGTAGATCACCGTCGGGTCGCACTGGAGGCGCATGCCGAGCTTCAGCCGGTTGAGATAAACGGCCGCGACGTGGGGCCTTTCGGAACGCAGGGAAGTCTCCTTCTCGACGAGCGAAGCAATCGTGACGACGTGACGCACCGAGAGCCCCGTGGCCTCCGCCCTCTTCTGCATCTCCGTGCTGAAGTGGTGCTCGAAGTTCTCGAGCATGCGCGTGACGATCTCGCGGGTCGGCGTCGACCGGGTCGCGATGTAGGTGTCCGGAAACAGAAACCCCTCGAGATCCGTCGTCTGGGCCGTCGCCCACGGAAGGACCTTCACGGCCTCGCCGGCCGCGCGCCGGAAGCCCTGCGCCGAGCCGATCCGCTGCTGCAGAAACAGCGCGAAACTCTCCTCGTCCGTCAACCCCTCGGGGACGACGACCGTGTGGCGGACGACTTCGCCCGAAACGATCGTCGCGATCACCCGGTCGAGCGACTGCGGCCCCGAAAACGCGTACTCGCCCGCGCGAAGCGATTCGCTTCGATAGAAGAGCCGATAGTAGATTTCCGCGACGACCGCGTCGCGCACGACGCCGGCCCGCTCGAGTTGCCGGAAGATCCCGCGCGTCGAGGTCCCGATCGGGAACTCGACGGTCGCCGACGGCCCGGCAAAACCCTGAAACGGCGTCCGGATCCAGACGTAGCCCGCGAGGCAGGCGAGCGCCGCGATCAGCAGGAACACGAGAATCGCCCGGCGGGCGCGGTGCCGGCTCATCGCCCGCGCCCCGAAAGGAATTCCTCGAGGATGACGGCCGCCGCGTCGGCGTCGGAGCCCTCCCGGCCGGGAACCCGGCGCTCGGCTTCCCGGGTCGTCAGGTGCTCGTTGACGGCGTGGACCGGCAACTCCGCCGCCTTTTCCAGCTTCCTGCCGAAGGACCGGACGCGAGCCGCGAGCTCGTTTTCCCGGCCGTCGGCGTGGTGGGGAATTCCGAGGACGATCTCCCCCACTTCCTCCTCCCGCAGGAACTTCAGGATCTCGTCGACCGCCCGGTTATCGCTGCGGCGGGAAAGGGTCCGCCGGGGCGTCGCGATCAGCCCCGAGGCGTCCGAGGTCGCGAGGCCGATGCGCCTTTCCCCGAAGTCCACGGCCAGGTATTTCACGGAAAAAGAATAGCCGAAAACTCGAATAAGATTGCCGGGGATGGCGACCGAACAAATCGCGCTGGCCGGAATTGAACGCCCGCGCCGCGAGCAACTGCAACGCTGGTACCGGCTTCTTCACCTGGGGCGCGTCCTGGACGACAAGGCCCCGAACTACCTGAAGCAGGGCCTCGGCTGGAGTTACCACGCGCCGAACGCGGGCCACGACGCGATTCAGCTCGCGCTCGGGCTGACGTTTCGCCCGGGACGGGATTACCTCTTTCCCTATTACCGCGACCTCACGACCTGCCTCGCGGCGGGGCTGACGGTCGAGGAAATCCTCCTGAACGGGATGTCGAAGGCGACCGATCCCGCCTCCGGCGGCCGCCACATGTCGAACCACTTCGCGAAGCCCGAGATCGGCATTCAGAACGTGTCCTCCGCGGTCTCGAACCACGCACAGCACGCCGCGGGCCTCGCGCGCGCCGTCAAGGACTACGGGCGGGACTCCCTCGTGTTCTGCTCCGTCGGCGAATCGTCCACCTCGGAAGGCTACTTCTACGAAGCCGTGAACGGAGCGAGCCGCGAGCTGCTCGCGGTCGTCTTCGTCGTCCAGGACAACGGATACGGCATCTCCGTGCCGAAATCGGACCAGACGGCCAACGAGTTTGCGTCCGACAATTTTCGCGGATTCAAGAACGTCGCCGTCCTCCACTGCGACGGCACGGACGTCTTCGACTCCTTCCGCGCGATGGGAGAGGCGGTCGAATGGGCCCGGCGCGGCCAGGGGTGCGCGCTCGTCCACGCAAAGTGCGTGCGAATCGGACCGCATTCGAACTCCGACCGGCAGGAGCTCTACCGCTCCCCCGAGGAGCTCGCCGCCGCGAAGGCGGCCGATCCGCTTCCGAAATTTCGCCGGCGGCTCCTGGAGCAGGGCCTGCTGAGCGAAGCGGATCTCGCCGAGATCGAAGAATCCAACCGAGCCGCCTACGAGCAGGCGGCCGACGCGGCGCGAAAAGCCCCCGACCCCTCGCCCGACTCGATCTTCGAGTTCGTCGTGCCGGAGGCGTGGAAGCCCGCGAGCTGGCCCGACGGGCTGCCGGACGGCTCCGGGACCGAAATGTCGCTGATCCAGGCGCTCAACACCACGCTGAAGGAAGAATTCCGATCGAGCCCCGACACGTTCCTCTGGGGCCAGGACGTCGCGAACAAGGAAAAAGGCGGCGTGTTCAACGTCACGAAAGGGATGCAGCAGGAATTCGGAGAGAAACGTGTCCGAAACGCGCCGATCGCCGAGGACTACATCATGGGCACGGCCGACGGCTTTTCGCGCCTCGACGACAAGATCCGCGTGATCGTGGAAGGGGCGGAGTTCGCGGACTACTTCTGGCCGGCGGCCGAGCAGATGGTGGAGATGTCGCACGAATACTGGCGCACGAACGGGAAGTTCTCGCCGAACGTGACGGTCCGGCTCGCCTCCGGCGGATACATCGGGGGCGGCCTCTACCATTCCCAGAACATCGAGGGATGGCTCACGACGCTGCCGGGAATCCGCGTCGTCGTCCCCGCCTTTGCCGACGACGCGGCGGGGCTCCTGCGCTCGGCGATCCGCTCGCGCGGCGTGACGCTCTACCTCGAACCGAAATTCCTCTACAACCTTCCGGCCGCGAGGGCGAAAGTTCCGGCCGATTTCGCGGTCCCGTTCGGAAAGGCGAGGACGCGGCGCGAGGGGAAGGATTTGACGATCCTCGCCTATGGCACTCCCGTGCACTTCGCGCTCGAAGCCGCGCAGGCCCTCGAAAAGGAAGGCAAAAGCGTCGAGGTGATCGACCTGCGGTCGCTCGTTCCTCTCGACCTCGACGCGATCCTCGCCTCCGTCCGGAAGACGAGCCGGGTGTTGGTCGCGCACGAAGACAAGGTCCACGGCGGCTTCGGCGGCGAGGTCGCCTCGCAGGTCCAGGAGAACGCGTTCGCGTTCCTCGACGCCCCGATCGGGCGCGTCGGATCGACGTTCACGCCGGTCGGCTTCAACCGCATCCTCGAGCGGGCGATCCTGCCGAACACCGAGAGAGTGCTCGCCGCCGCGAAGAAGGTACTGGAGTACTGAAACAGGCTCCTCGCTCACCCTCCGACGCGTTGTCCTCCAATTCCGTAAACCCTCGTGATGAAGGGACTCGCGGTTCCCCCACCGAGAAACCGTCGGGGTTTCATAGCATCGCAGGGAGCTATTCGGCTACGTATACATTTTGCGATCCTTACTCCAGCGTCGTTGAGCTAAAGCAAGACGGTCAGGTCGTCAAGAGCGACATTCCCGGTGCTGGCGCTCTGGAAATCCTCGTTACGCGTCAGTCGGAGCAAAACCGAATCGAGAGCGCGTCAATCATCCCATCCGAAGCGGTGTGCCCCGCCAACTCGAGCTGGAACCTCGATGTGAAGGAGAACGGTATGACGATCGAACTCTCAAGAGTCATCGGCAAAGGCAGTTGCCCGGAAAAATGTGGATACTCAACACAATTCTTTGATCTCGTCCTCCAGAGAATCCAGTAGCCAATTCTGCTCGCCGCGACAAGGAAAGGTCGTGGGAGTACTGAGCGAACGTCAGATCCCGGGAGGTGTCCATTACCCGAGGGAATCCAGAGGCCGGTAGCAGGGCCAACCAAGCGTTGTCGATCGAGCTTCAAGAACGCACCTCGGCAACTTAGTATGGTAGTATGGTGTTTGTATGGTGAAAGTCACCTTCACACTCGATGAACCGACGGTCGAACGACTCCGCCTCTCCGCGCAGCGATTGAGCCGCCCGAAGAGCGCGGTCGTCCGTGAGGCGATCAACGACTACGCGCTTCGCGTCGGGAAGCTTTCCGAAGCCGAGCGGCGGCGAATGCTCCAGGCGTTCGACCGACTCGTGCCCTTGATCCCAAAGCGACCCGTTGCGGAGGTCGAGCGAGAGCTCAAGAGTATCCGCGAAAGCCGGCGCTCCGGAGGCCGGCGGAGCAAGATTCGCTGATTCACCTCGACACATCCGTTCTCGTCGACACGCTGGCGGGACCGAGGCGGTCAGTCCGAGCCCTGCGGGAGGCGCTCGATCACGGTGAACGAATCGAGATCTCCGCACTCGTCCTTTATGAATGGAATCGAGGCCCTCGACGTTCGCAGGAGCTGATCGTTCAGGAGACACTCTTTCCTTCTGAGCTTGCTCTGCCCTTCGGGCCGCGCGAGGCGGCGCTTGCCGGATCTCTGTATCGCCGCCTGAAGAAACCGCGCGGGAGGGAGGTCGACCTCGCGATCGCGGCCTGCGCGATTTCGCGCGAAGCGAGCCTTTGGACCCTGAATCCCCGGGATTTCAAGGACATCCCGGAACTGGCGCTTTACGATCCAGCCGCCGAAGGCTGAGCGTCGACTCGCTGAAACCTTCCCCTCCGATTCGAAATCTCAGGAACGTGGCACACTCCAACGGGAGGAACCGATGAAGATCATCCTTTTCGCGCTCGCTGCGGTCGCGATCCTGTCTGCGGCATTCTCAATCGCCGCCGGTGCGGACGCGGGCGGCGCGACGGGCCTCTCGCTCGCTCCCGGTCTTTCCTTCACCGACGATTCCAGCGCGAATTTTCCGATCCGCGGGGCGAACCTCGGGAGCGGCGAGATCGCCGCGGGGCTCCCCACGATCGTCTTCTTCGGAACGTCGCACTGCTGGAACACGAACCGCGAAGCCGAGCGCCTCGTCGCGTTTGCCGCGAAGCACAAGGACGAGGCGCGCTTCCTCGTCGTCGACCTCGACCACCCGTCGCGGCCGCAGAGGAAGCTGATGGAGGCGTACTACCACGGCTACATCCCGACGCTCGCGTTCCTCGACAAAACCGGAAAAGCCGTCTACGACCGCTCCGGTGAGACCTCCCGCACGCCGCGCGGACACGTCCGGGCTCGAAGAGATTTTTCAGAAGACGCTCGCCCCCTAAGCCTTCGGGTGGCTCTTCCGGTAGACCTCCATCAACCGCGCCGCGTCCGCGTGGGTGTAGCGCTGCGTCGTCGAAAGCGACGCGTGGCCGAGCAGCTCCTGGATCGAGCGCAGGTCAGCGCCGGCCGAAAGCAGGTGCGTCGCGAACGTGTGCCGCAGCGCGTGCGGCGAAATGCGCGAAGGAAGGCCCGCGTCGCGGAGGCGGCGTTTGAGGACCCGCGCGACGGATCTCGCGGTCAGACGCTCGCCGAGACGGTTCACGAAGAGCGGCTCCCCCTCTTCGCGTGGAACGTGCGCCGCGCGAAGGGCGCCGCGCGAAGGCAGGTATTTTCGAATCGCCTTCGCCGCGGGAGCTCCGAACGGCACGATCCGCTCCTTTCCCCCTTTTCCGAGCACGCGCACGAGCCTCTCGGAGAGGTCCAGGTCGTCCAGGTCGACGCCCGCGAGCTCCGAGACGCGCAGGCCCGTCGCGTAGAGAAACTCGAACATCGCCTGGTCGCGCTCCGGAAACGGAGCCGTCTCGTCCCCGGCCGAGAGGAGCCGGTCGGTGTCGGCCGCCGTCAGCGCCCGCGGAATCGTTTTCGGGGTCCTCGGGCTCGGGATTCCCGCGGCGGGGTTTTTCGGACAGATCCCTTCGCGGGAGGCCCAGGCGAAAAACGAGCGGATCGCGGAAAGGTGCCGCGAAAGCGACCGGCTCGAAAGCTTCGCCCGGTGGAGCGAGGCGACGTGGGCCCGGATCGCGAGCTTGTCGACGCGCGAAAGCGGCGTGGACGCCGCCGGCTCGTTCGCGAAGTCCTTCTCCCAGAACAGGCAGAACCGCTCCAGGTCGGCGCCGTACGCGCGCAGCGTCTGGGGGGAGAAATTGCGCTGAAGCGAAAGGAATTTCAGGAACTCTTCGACCGCGGCGGAAAGGGAAAGGCGCATCGGAATACGATCATTGAAACACATTTTCGATTCGTGTACGATTCGTGCGTCCTCACACAAAGCGCCGGCATTCCTTCGTCTGCCTCCGAAAGGAGAAAAGATGAAATGCCTCGCGATCCTCGGTTCGGTCCTGCTCGGCGTCGCTCCCCCGGCCTTCGCCGGCGGAGGCTCGGATCTCACGTTCCAGATCTTTCCCGACTTCGGCGTCTCTTCCGACAACGCCACGATCTGCCGCGTCACGGTGACGAACTACTCCGGAGACCCGCTCGACGGACGCCGCATCGGATTCGAGGCGTCCGCGATCGAGAACGGAGTCGTCGTCGAGCGCGAACGGGGCCGCTTCCAGGGGATCCTGCGAAACGGAGAAAAGGCGGAAACGCTGATCGGCTTCAACGGAGTTTTTCGATATTTTGACGTCGTGGAGGCCCCGGTTTCCGGGCGCTCGCGTTCGGGAGGTTCGGCCCGCGGGCGCAAGGGCGCCTCGAAAACCGCGAAATCCAAGCCCGCTTCGAAGCCGCGAACGAAAAAGACGAATTAGAATCGTCGGGAGGAGGCCCATCATGAAACCCTTGCGCCGTCTCTGGATTCTCGCTCCACCGTTCCTGTTGCTGACTGCGCTCTTCGGCTGCTCGACCTCGAAATCGGCCAGCTCCGCCGCCGTGCCGCCCGCCTCCGCGGGCCCGCAACTGACCGCGATGATCGAAGGCCGGAGCGGAAGCGCGCTCACCGGCACGGCCACGTTCACCCAGAGCTCGGGAGCCGTCCACATCGTCGTCGACGTCAACAACGCGCCGGAAGGCGTCCACGCGGTTCACCTCCATGAAAAAGGTGACTGCGCGGCGCCCGACGCGAGCTCCGCGGGAGGCCACTTCAACCCGACCCACATGTCCCACGGCTCGCCCGACTCGCCGAATCACCACGCGGGAGACTTCGGAAACATGACGGTCGGGAACGACGGGCACGGGCACCTCGAGCTTGATTCGACGATCCTCACGATCGCGCCGGGCGAGATGTCGGTCTCCGGCCACGCCGTCGTCGTGCACGCGAACGCCGACGACATGACGACCCAGCCGACCGGAAACGCCGGCGGGCGGATCGGGTGCGGAGTGGTGAAGTAAAACCTCACCTTCGGCCTTCGGCCACCCCCTCCCGCGCTGACCAGTCGTCTGAAGGGCTGCCAGCTGGAGAGGGGGACGGGGGGTGAGGTCGTGGTAATGTTTTCGTGATGTTGCGGCGTTTGCTCTCTTTCGTCCTCCTCGCGGCCCTCGCGACGATCCTCGCCTCACCCTTCGCGGGCGCTGCGGAGGGCGCCGGCGCAATGGCCTGCTGCCGGGACGGCGCGAAGATGATCTGCTGCGCCCCTTCCGCCGGCTGCCAGATGAAGAGCTGTCCAAACTCCGATCGGGCGACGATGCTGCCGAGCCTCGAGCCGGCGGTCCCCGTGTCGACGTCCTACGAAATCGACCGGGTTCTCTGCCCGGATCCCCTCGTTTCTCTCCGAGCCGCGGCCGCGACTCTCCCCGCCCAGCCCCCCGACCAGCCTCCTCGCTTCTAAAGCTTCCGCGCCTCAATCCCGATTCGTTTTTTTGAGGAGGTGAAGCTTGAGGTCTTTCTCGAGTTCGAGGGTTCATTCGGTATTGCTACTCACGGCGCTCCTTTCTGCTCCCGCGGTCGCGCAGGAGAAAGCAATATCCCCCCAGTCGCTCGACTCCGGCTCTTCGCCGGTCGCTCTTTCCTTCGGCGATGACCCGGCCCGCAGGCTCGTCATCAACGGTTTCGGCGTCGCGACGTATGCCTACAACCTCAATACGAACGAGAACTCGTTTGCCGACAGCGCTCTCGCTATTTCTTTTTCAAAGCTGATCACGGACCGGATTTCGGTCTTCGCGCAACTGACGACCGCGCGCGAATCCGCTTCGCCGTTCGTCGGCGATACGGGAAACTTCGAAGGCGATGTTTCGACCGACATCGACAATCTGCAACTCGCGTGGATGCCGTCACCGGCCGCCGGACTCCAGCTCACGTTCGGAAAATTCGATTCGCCGATCGCGCTGGAACGCGACGACGCTCCATTGAACTTCCAGGCCACGAATTCCTTCACGTTCGACTTCGCGCGTCCCGTGAAGTTCACGGGAATCGAGGCGCACGAGGCGTTCTCGCCGAAGTTCGAAGGATGGGCCATCGTCGGCAATGGCTGGGACAACGACACCGACAACAACAACGCGAAAACCGGCGCGCTCTACGCGCTCTGGAACCCGTCGCTGCGCTATCATTTCGGCCTCGGAGTCATTCAGGGCGGCGAAAAGGAAGGTCAGACCGGAGATCAAAGGACGACGGCCGTCGCGACGATCCTGATGCAGCCCACCGATTCCTGGGTTTACGGCGAAGAGCTCGTCGCGGGGAGCGAGCCGCACGCGGCCGCTCGACGGCGGAACGGCCCGCTGGTATTCGGACATGTTTTATCTCCACCACCGCTTCGGACAGCACTGGGCGGGGACCCTGCGCGCCGAGTATTTCGACGACGCGGGAGGCTCGCGCACGGGAACGCGCCAGATCCTTCGCTCGGTGACGGTCTCTCCCCAGTATCTCGTCGGCGGCGGCTTCTACGGACTCTACCGAAACTTCGAGCATACGTCGCTGCGCCTTCCAGAAGTGACCGTCCGGCTCGACCTGAGGTGGGACCGTTCCAGCGTCGATGCCTTTCGAACGCGCGAGGAAGCCGTCGGGCGGCGCGACGCCTATTCCGCGACATTGCAGACCGTGTTTCTTTTCTAGGAGAAGATGATGGGAAAGCTTCCTCAAAGCGCGATCGAGACCCGGCTCACGGCGACGCTGTTCCTGCTGCTCCTCGGCGTCGCCAACCTGTTCGGAGCCTGGCAGGTGAAGAACTTCGCTTCGTTTTCACCCGCCGGAGTCGCCGCGACGGTCGCGCCGGAGGCCCATCACGACATGACGATGGCCTGCTGCCAGACCTCGGCCGCCGAGGAGAAGCCGGTCGACCTCGCCATGCTCGATCATCCCCGCCACCAGGTCAGCCGCGAGCTCCTCGTTCAGGACACGCACGTTCACGTCCCCGTTTACGCAATATCGGCCGCGCTGCTGTCGATGATCGTCCTGGGCCTGGTTCTCCCTTCGGGCGCTCGAGTCGCCCTGGTTCTTTGCTCGTTCGCGGCGCCGTTTCTCGATTTCGCGGGCCTTTGGGGCGCACACCTCTTTCCGTCGAAGGGAACGCTGTTCGGCCTCTTCGCGGTGGCGGGAGGCTTCGCCATGGGGCTCGCGTACCTCGTCGTGCTCGTCCTCACCCTGGCTCAGTGCTGGTTTTTCAGAAAGAAAATGGAGGCAAACCATGCGTAACATCTGTGCAGCCGGAGCCGCGCTCCTGATTTCCACATCTCTCTTCGCGCACGTGACTCCGAACGTCCAGCTCGTGCGGCGGGGAGAATTCATCCAATCGAGTCTGGCGGGGGCGGTGAAATTCTCCGAAAAGGTCCTGATGATCGGCGGTCCCGACATGGTGGCGATCAAGAACGCGACCGGCTGGAGACCGTCCGAAGAGGACGCGAAAATCTACATTGGTCGCGACGCGACCGGCCGCCTCGTTGGGTCGGTCGCCTTCGTCTGGATGCCCTCCGAACACGGACCGATCGGGGTCGGCGCTGCTTTTGACGCGGACGGGACGATACTCCGAGCCGAGGTCACCGATGTCGGAACCGAGCCGCTCGCCTGGGTGCGGCCCCTGATCGAGGCGAAGGGGCTCTCCGCCCTGGAAGGCCTGCGGCTGCAGGAACGCGCGAAGGGCTCCGCAATTGCCCCCCTCGTTCGGGGGAACATGACCCGCTATTACGCGGATGTGATTGCCGAGGGCATTACGCGCGCCCAGGCGCTCGAAAGGGTTTCGCGTGAGACGCCAGCCGCCCGGTGATCGGTCTCGCGGGAGAACGCTCCGGGAGGCGGCGATCCTCGCGGCGCTCGCGCTCCTCTTCGCCGCGGCTTCGAACCTGACGGCCCGCCCGGAGCGCCGCCTCGACTGGATCGGCAGGAGCTCCGCGGTTTCGAAGGCGGCCGTCCCGGCGGCGCCGGCCACGACCCCCGCCTCGTCTTCCGATTTTCCGCCGCACCCCGACAAGCCCTATCTCGAAATCACGCCGGACCAGGCGAAGAAACTCTTCGACCGCGGAGCGCCGTTCCTCGACGCCCGCCGCACGGTCCGTCTATCGCGAGGGCCACGTCCGGGGAGCCCGATCGCTTTCCGTCTGGGAGGCCGACCTCGACGGCAAGCTCCTCGCCCTCTCGCAGGAGAGGCTCGACCCGGCCGCACCTCTCGTCGCCTACTGCAGCGGCGGAGACTGCGAGGATTCGCATTCCCTGGCGGAACGGCTCTGGTCGATCGGTTTCAACGACGTTCTCGTCTATCGGGACGGATTCCCCGACTGGGAAAAGCGCGGCTGGCCGGTTGAACGCGAGGCGAAAAAATGAAACGCGTCGCCCTTCTGCTCGGGCGAGTCGCTCTCGGCGCCGTCTTCCTCGTCGCCGCGGGACCGAAGATCGCCGACCCGCCGGGATTCGCGCACATGGTCTCGAACTACCTCCTCGTGCCGGCGCCCGCGGTCAACTTCCTGGCCCTCTTCCTTCCGTGGATCGAGATGCTGGCGGGCATCGCGCTCGTCACCGGCGTGTTTTGGAGAACCGGCGCGAAACTCTCGGCGGCGCTCCTCGTCCTCTTCATTCTGGCGATCGGCATCAACCTCGCGCGGGACCACGCGGTCCAGTGCGGCTGCTTCGACGTCCACGCCGCCGAAAAGAGCCACGCCCAATTGATCGGAGAGATGCGGTGGGTCGTCGCGAGGGACCTCGGGCTTCTCGCGGTCGCCGTCGGGCTCTCCCTTTCTAAAGAGGATCGGCGAACGGCCGGCTTTCTGAGAGAATCCCCCCGGGAGGAAGAATGAAGATCCGACTTTCCCTGATCGTTCTGGCCGGTTACGCGTCTCTCGCGGCGGCCGCCTACAAGCCCTCGAGCCTCTTCGTCCAGCGGTGCGCGAAATGCCACGGCGAAGACGGCCGCGCCCAGACCCCGAAGGGGCAGAAAATGAAAGCGCGCGATTTCACCGACGCCAAATTCCAGACGGACAAGACCGACGCGCAGCTGATCGACTCGGTCACGAACGGAACCGAAATGGACATGCCCCCGTTCGGCAAGGTCCTCTCGGCCGCCGAAATCGAAAAGCTCGTCAAAGAGGACGTTCGGGGATTCGGGAAGAAGTAGCCGGCGGGCGGGGCCGATTCGCCCCGACGCCGTCGGGGCCGCTCCACTTCGGCTCTCTGCTCGCGGCGCTCGCGTCGTACCTGTTCGCGAAAAGCGGCGGAGCGGCCTGGTTGATCCGGATCGAAGACCTCGACGAGCCCCGGACGATCCCCGGATGCGCGGAGGAGCAAGTCCGCCTCCTTTCCCTCTGCGGCCTGGAGAGCGACGGGCCGATCGTGAGGCAGTCGGAGCGCGCCGCGACTTACGACGCGATCTTCGAAAGGCTCCTGGCCGAGGATCTCCTCTACCCCTGCGTCTGCTCGCGCCGGGAGATCTCGACCTCGGCCTCCGCTCCGCACGGAGCGGAGCCGGTCTACCCCGGCACGTGCCGCGACGCGAGGATCCGCCCGGACGAGGCCCGCGCGTGGCGCTTTCGCGTTCCGGCGGGGACCGTTTCGTTCCGGGACGAAGTCTTCGGCGAGATCTCGCAGGACGTCGCGAACGAAGTCGGCGACTTCGTCGTCCGCCGCGAGCAGCCGGCGCGAGCGTACGCGTACCAGCTCGCCGTCGTCGCGGACGACGCCGCGCAGGAGATCACGCAGGTCGTGCGGGGAGCGGACCTCCTCGATTCGACGGCGCGCCAGATCGCGCTCGGCCGGGCGCTCGGCTTCCGGATACCGGCGTACGCGCACATCCCGCTGCTCGTGTCGGATCAGGGAGAGAAGCTCTCGAAACGCGCCGGCAGCCGCCAGCTCGCCGAGGCGGCGGAGCGCGGAAGCCTTCCCGCCATCGCTCGCCGCGCTCCTGACGACGCTCGGGCAGAAGCCCCGACGCTGAAAGAGGCGCTCGCAAGCTTCGACGCTTCGAAGAATTCCGCGGCAGCGCGAAATCCGCCTCGCGCCGCCCGCGTCAGGGTTCAACGCCGGAACGTGACCGCGCCGGCTTTCGCCAGCAGGTCGAGATACTCCGCGACTTCGGAAAGCGGAACCGATTCGTAGAGACCCGTCAGAGCATTTCGGATCTCCGAAACGGAGCGTTTCCCGTCCACGAGGTTGAACGCCTCGTACGCGAGCACTTCGCCGCCGTCGCGCTTCATCAGCGCCGCGCTGCTCGCGTCGACGCCGGCGGACTCGAGATAGCTGAAGTAGTAAACGTCGAGCGGCCCGCGGATCTCCGGGTTGCGGACCGGGATCCGCTCGTCGCGCTTCTCCCGCGAACTCGCGGCCTCCGGAGCCGCGCCGCCATGTTCCGGAGCCGCTCCTCTTCGAGACGGACCTCCGCCGCGGGAACGTTCCAGAGAGAGGCCACGGAACGCACGGTCCGGACACCCGATTCGACCTGCCGGACTTCGACGTCGGCCGCGTCGCTTCCCTCCGCGCGGGCGCGCGCGACGCGCTCTTCCGCGCCGATCCCCGCGAGAACGAGCAGGCGAGACGCCTCGGAATCCGGCAGCGCCGCGAGCGTCCACGCGATGCCCGCGCCCATGTACGCGACGCGGCCGAGCTTCGTCGCGTCGAGGTTCTCGGGCTGGTCCTTGTTCGTGTGGATCGTCACGTCGGGGTAGTCGTGGAAATACACCATCGGAACGGCGAAGGCCGCCTCTTCGAAGACCTCGTGGTCGCTTCCCATCTCGAGCCGGCGAATGTCGCCCAGAAACGCTTCGCGGGCGCCGGGCGGCCACACGAGACCGGCATACGGATCGCCTCCCTTTTCCGCGTACTTCGAGGAAGCCCGAACGACGTCGTCGAACCAGGCGCGCGCGATCTCGTTCGCGACGTGCGGAAGGGTCTCGGCCGTCCGGGAGAGGTGGAACGTCCCCTTCGTCGCCGCGAGCGTGCCGCCGACCATGTCCATGTGGATGCCGGCCACGAGCCGCTGGACGATCTCCGGATGGCGGACGAGCCACGCCTGCGACCCCGCGATCTCCGGGAACCACGCGAACCGGATCGTGAGCCGCGGCTTCGGCAGCGTCCCCTTCGCGATCGCGGCCTCGAGCGCCCTCGCGATTTCGAAAATCGCGGCGGAGCCCGAGGCGTTGTCGTTCGCTCCCGCCGACTCGTGGCAGAGGTGCGCCGTCAGGATCACTTCGCGGCCCGACGGGTCCGTTCCGGGAATCGTCGCCGTGAGGACGTCGAAAGACGCCGGGACCATTTTCGCCCGCACCCGCGCGCGCAGCACGATCTTCTCGCCCCCGGCGAGCCTCGCCCGGTAGGTCTCCGCCTGCCGCTTCGAGACCATGAACGCGAATCGGTTTTTGAGCTGGTACGGGGACAGATGGCCCCATCGCACGAGGTCCCTGTCGTCGCCGGACCAGGCGGTCGTCTGGTTCGGGTAAGTCGGACAGGAACCCCGCCGCGCCGCGGTCTTCGCAGGCTGCGCGATGCACGGCGGGGAGCGGCCCGTCCGCGAGCACGATCTTTCCGCGGACGTCTTTCCCCTCGTAACTCTTCGCGTCCGAGCCGGTGCCCGCGTCCACGAGCTCCGCCGTCACGTCGGCGTCCTGGCTGTAGTCGGCGAGGGCCACCGGAGACGCAGGGAACGTTTCGACCGCGCCCGCGCGCGGCGAGACTTCCTCGAGCGAGGCCGAGACGGCGTCCCACCCGAAGTAGCTGAGGAAAGTGCGCGTAGCGAGTCTTCCCGTCTGCCGGGAGGCGCTCGACGGAGGCATCCGCGAGCCCGGCCGCGAGGAGCTTCTTTCGCATGTGCTCGGCCGCGGCGGCGTACCCGGGCGATCCGTGCACGCGATGGAAACGCCCGAGCTCCCGGACGGTCTCGAGCGCCGCGTTCCCGTCGATCTGCGCCCGGATTGCGGCGGGCACCTCGTCGGGCCAGAACGGAATGCGTCGGTCCCCGGCGAGGGCCGGAACGGCGGCGAACACCAGGGCCAGGGACACGAGCTTTGTCGTCACTCTTCCTCCGCGCGCGACAAGCCTACCGTTTTTCCCCTCTTTCGGGCGCGACCGAGGAGACGTACGCGTCGATCGACGATTTCTGTTCCGGCGTGAGCTTCGCCTTGGCCGCCATCTTGTCGAGGATCGACGGCCATTTCCGCGGGTCGATTTTCGAAGGCTGGCGGAGCCGGTGGCATCCCCCGCACTTCGCCGCGTACAGGGCGCGCCCCGGCTCGAAGGAAGGCTCGGGAGCGGGATCGAGCGTCGTCGCGCACGCAACGAGCGCGCACAGGGCGCCAGCCAGCAGAAGCACGGGGATTCCGGCTTTCCTCCTGTCCGTCATCAGAAGTAAAACGACAGGATCGCGCGGGCACCGAAGCTTCCGTCGCGGCGAGTCAATCCCCAGTACGGCCCGAACGCGACCCACGCCTTCTCGGCCTGGTACGAAACCACCGGCCCGATCTTCGCCGTCGACGCCGTGAACGAGCCGTGGCCTTCAAAACCGGCGTTGACGCGCGGCGAGATCTCGTACGAAGCGCCGGCGGCCCACTCCTTCTGCCACGGAAAATGCCGGCCCGTCTCGTCGTCGACCGGTTTCTGGAAGATGAAGTTGCCCGCCGCGTTCAGCGGACCGAAATCGTGGGCGAGAATGAGCTTGAGCTCCGGTTCGCCGAATCCGCGCACTTTGAACGGCTGTTCGTACTCCGCGTACAGCTCGACGTCGACGGGCCACGCGCCGGCGCTTCCGAGCCTGTACTTCGCCTCGATCTTCGAGGAGTCCCAATCGAGCGAGGACGATCCCTCTTTCGTGAAGGTCGTGTAGAGCGAGACGTCGAGCTTGTCCGTCACGCCGAACTCGCCCTCGAGTTGAAACTGCCCGTTCGTCTGCGAGGAGTTCGCATCATCGTCCTCGCGCGTGGCCGAGACTTCGAGCTCGGCCGACCCCTTCGGGAGCGTCGCGTACTGGTACGTGAACAGGTAATACTTCCGGTCGGCCCGCGCCTCGCGCGCGGCAAGCAGCGCGCCGACCCAGAGGACGGGCAGCAGGAATGGGCGGAGTCGTCGGAGAATCATCGGGCAGGTCTCCCTCTTTTCTCTGAGCTTAAGACTCAGTCTCAATGAATCCCTAGGTATCGGCTGCGGGGGACCGGGCGGATTCCAGCTCCCCGGCGGCCTTCTTCGTCTTCTGGCACTCGCGGCAGAAGCCGCGGATGTGATGGCTGTGGGCGACGGCGCGGAACCCGGCGCGCGCGCAGACCTGGTCCTGCAGGTCTTCGATCTTCGGCTCGTAGAACTCGATAATCCGGCCGCACGAGATGCAGATCATGTGGTCGTGGTGCTCGCCGGCGTGGAGCCGCTCGTACCGGTAACCCTCCTCGCCCACGCGAACCCGGCCCACGACTCCGGCCGCGACGAGGAGCTCGAGGCCCCGGTAGATCGTCGCTCGGGAGATTTTCCGCCCCCGTTTCTTCATCCGGAAGAGGAGCTCGTCCGCCTCGAAGTGTTCGTGCCTCTTGAAGATCTCCTCGAAGAGGTCCCTCCGCTCCGGCGTGAGCTTCAGGCCCCGACGCTTCAGGTACGTCTGGAACAGCGCGGCTTCACGACGATGCGGCATGGCGGCCCGGATCGGATGCTTTTGACATTGCGACTCAGTCTCAGTCGTGATAGTTTCGCAAGCGTTGGCCGTTGTCAAGTCCAGGCGGCCGGGAGGCTCACGTGTGGCAGGGGTTGACCATCGCTCTGAGGGAAGGAATCGAATCGTTTCTCGTCGTCGCGCTGACGGTGTTGTATCTCGTTCGCACCGGCCGCCGGGGCCTCCTCTCCGCCGTCTGGTGGGGCGTGGGGTTGTCCGTCGCCGTTTGCGCGTGCGCGGGATACCTGCTGTCGAAGGCGCTCAGCCAGTCGCTCTGGGAAGGAGTTCTCGCTCTCGTTTCCGCGGTGTTCGTCGGCTCGTTCCTCGTCTACATGAAGAAGGTTTCCTCGCATCTCAAGGCCGACATCGAAAAGAGAGTCGAGAGCGCGGCATCCCGGCGCTCGGCCTCGGCCGGTTTCTGGGGAATCTTCCTCTTCACCGTCTTCATGGTCTCCCGGGAGGGAATGGAGACGGCTCTCCTGATCGACAGCGCCCTGTTTCAATTGAAGAGCGCGCGCGTTCTTCTCGGTCTCGTCATCGGCCTTCTCGCGGCCGTCGCGATCGGGTTTCTCTGGATCCGGATGGGGAGAAAGATCAATTTTCGCGCGATTCTCAACGTGTCCTCCGTGTTCCTCGCCCTGTTCCTCGTCCAGCTGCTGATCGCCGGATTCCACGAGCTCGCGGAAGCGGGCGTGTGGCCCAATTCGGCCGTGCTCCATGACGCGACCGAAGCCATCGGTCCGGACGGAAAGTACGGCCAGTGGCTCGCGTACGCGCTCGCTGCCGTTCCGACGCTCTGGCTTTTCGGCGCGTGGATCAAACACCGCCTCCACCCGGAGGCGCCTCCGGCGACCGACAAACAGGCCGCGCTCTAGCCGGCTGCCGAGACCGAGCGAGCCTACCGGAAGCGGATCTTCGCGAAACGGCGCTTGCCGACGCGCAGGCGAATCTCCGAGCCCGCGGATCGAGAGACGGCGAACTTCGGATCGGTGACGCGCTCGTCGTTCACGTCGACGGCGCCCGAGGAAATCAGGCGCCGCGCTTCCGCGACCGACGGGGCAAGGCCCGCCTCGGCGAGGAGTTTCGGAAGGGCCCCCTCCCCCGCCGCCGGAAGAGCGATCTCCTCGGCATTCGCCGGGTCTTCCCGCCGCGAGAAGACGCGGACGAATTCCTCCTGTGCGGCCTTCCCCGCCTCTTCGCCGCCGTGGAAGCGGGCGACGATCTGCCGCGCGAGGCCTTTCTTCGCGTCCATCGGGTGGAGGCGCCCTGCCGCGACGTCGCGCTTCCGGTTTTCGACGTCTTCGGCGGTCTCGTCGGTCAAAAGAAGGTAGTAGCTCCACATCGTCTCGTCGGAGATCGACATGATCTTGCCGAACATCTCGCCGGGCGGGTCGTTGACGCCGATCGCGTTGCCGAGCGATTTCGACATCTTCTCGACGCCGTCGGTCCCGACGAGCAGCGGCACCGTCATGACGACCTGCGGTTCGAGGCCCTCCTCGCGCATCAGGTCGCGCCCGAGCAGGAGGTTGAAGAGCTGGTCGGTGCCGCCGAGCTCGACGTCGGCCTTCAGCGCGACCGAGTCGTAGGCCTGCGACAGCGGGTACATCAGCTCGTGGAGGGAGATCGGCTGGTGCGCGCTCCAGCGCCGCGCGAAATCGTCGCGCTCGAGCACGCGCGCGACGGTGATCCGCGAGGCGAGACGAACGAACCCGTCCGCGCCGAGCGGCGGCCGCTTCTCCGGGCCGCCCCCGAGAAACCACTCCGAGTTGTAGCGGATCTCGGTTTTCTCCGGGTCGAGGACCTTGAAGCACTGCGCGGCGTAGGTCTCCGCGTTCTTCTCGATCTCCGCGCGCGTCAGCTGCGGGCGGGTCGACTTCTTCCCGCTCGGATCGCCGATCAACCCCGTGAAATCGCCGATCAGGAAGATCACGCGGTGGCCGGCGTTCTGGAAATGGCGCATCTTCAGCAACAGCACGGTGTGTCCGAGGTGGATGTCGGGAGCCGACGGATCGAAGCCGACCTTCACCGTCAGCGGTTTCGCTTCCCGTTTTGAACGCTCCAATTTTCGCTTGAGATCAATTTCATCGATCACATGCGTGCAGCCCTTTGTCAGGGCTTCGTAGTTGACGTCATCCGGCCAAGCCATGTTCCGGGCATTATTTCCCAAGACCCTTCAAAACGGGAGAGAACTCTCGGCCGCGTCCGGGAGCCGGCGTAATCCGCCGCGGATCTCCGTCGTCCAACGGAGGATGGCGCGCGTCCGGCTTCTCTTCTCGGCTCTCTTCCTTTTCGCGGCCTCGGGAATCCCCGGCGCGGCTTTCGCGGCTCCCTGCGTTTCCGACGCGACGACGCTCTGCCTCGGCTCGGGACGGTTCCAGGTCCGGGTCGACTGGCAGGCGCTCGACGCGGGCACGAGCGGGCAGGGGCAGGCGTCGCCGCTCACGGCCGCGTCCGGAAGCTTCTGGTTCTTCGACAGCTCCAACCTCGAGCTCGTCGTCAAGGTTCTCGACGGCCGGGCGATCAACGGCCGGTTCTGGCTGTTCTACGGCGCGCTCTCCAACGTCCAGTACACGATTACGGCGACCGACACGCAGACAGGCGCCGTTCGAACCTATTTCAATCCGCAGGGAACGCTCGCGAGCGCCGCCGACACGTCGGCCTTTTCCGACGCTCCGGCCGGATCTCAGACGGTCACGATCGACGTCTCGCAGTGGAACTACAACCCCGGCGGTCCCGTCTCCGGTCCGCTGGTGCTGACCGTCGGAGTCGACTACACGCTGGTCTTTCACTCGATCGACGTCCAGCACGGGTTCTCGGGGATTTCCGATCTCGGCATTCCGGGCACCGACGACATCTCGCCGGGAACCGAATTCTCGGTGCGCTTCACTCCCCAGGCCTACCAGCGGGGGAGCTATTCCTTTCAGTGCACCCACGTCTGCGGCGATTTCGACTCGCACCTCGGAATGACCGGAATACTTCGGGTCCAGTGACCGTTAAAATCCTTCTGTGGCGGAAATCGAGGACCTCAACCGGCTGATCGCCGACCTGAACGCCGGCGCGGAGCCGGGAGATGCGTCGCTCGAGGCGGAAAGCGCCCTGCTGTCGGAGGTCTCCGAGCCCGATCCGCGGCTCCATCGGTGGCTCGCCGCCATGATCGCCCGCAAGGCGACCGACCTGTTGCTCGTCGCCAACCTTCCGCCCGTGCTCCGCCGGGGCTCCTCGGTCGAATTCCTCGGAGACGACAAGCTCGAAGGCTCAGACATCGAGCGCGTGCTTTTGCCCGCCCTGAGCCCCGGACATCGCAAGGACTATCGGGAACGCTCGAGCGCCGACCTCTCCGTGAAGGCGGAAGGCACCCGGTTTCGGGTGAATCTCCACCGCGAACGCGGCCGCGCCGCGGCGGCGATCCGCGCCCTTCCGTCCGAAGCTCCGTCGCTGGCTTCGCTCGGGCTTCCGCCGGGCGTCGAGAAGCTCGTCCGGCTGCCCCACGGGCTCGTCCTCGTGACGGGGCCGACGGGTTCCGGCAAGACGACGACGCTCGCCGCGCTCGTCGGCGAAATCAATCGGACCGCCTCGAAGCACATTCTCCTGATCGAAGACCCGATCGAATACGAGCACGCTCACCGGAAATCGATCGTCGAACAGATCGAGATCGGCAGCGACTCCCCGGATTTCGCGTCGGCGCTGCGTGCCGCATTGCGGCAGGCGCCCGAAGTCATCGTGGTCGGCGAAATGCGCGATCCCGAGACGATGTCGATCGCGCTGGCCGCGGCCGAGACCGGGCACCTCGTCTTCTCGACGCTGCACACCTCCGACGCCGCGGGGGCCGTGGCCCGCATCGCGGACTCGTTTCCGCCCGAGAGGCAGTCCACCGTGCGGCAGGAAATCGCGATGGCGCTCGCGGCCGTCCTGTCGCAGCAGCTCCTTCCGCGCGCGGACGGCACGGGACGCATCGCGGCGGCGGAGCTGCTCCTCGTGACGTACGGGGCGCGGCAGCACATCCGGAAGAACGCGCTGCAGCATCTGCACCAGGAGATCGCGCTCTCGCGAAAGAACGGGTCGGTGTCTCTCGAAGAGTCGCTTGCCGCGCTCGTCGGCCAGGGTCTCGTCTCGCCGGAAGACGCGCGCGCCCGCGCGAATCATCCGGAAGAATTCGACTCGCTGCGGCGCTGACCCGGCGCGGCTGTCACTCCCGCGAAAGCGGGAGTCGCTCTCGGCGATCGACCAGGGGAACCGCTCGGGCGATCCTTTGATTTCACAAACGAAGTGCAACACCTTCTGATGGGGGTGCTGCGATGGGGCGCCAATACGGGCAGCTTGGGATCCAGGAACGGTGTGAGATTGCCCGGCGTCGCTGCGCCGGGCAATCGATCCGGCAAATCGCGGCAGGTCTGGATCGCGCGCCATCGAGCGTTGCTCGGGAGCTGAAGCGCAACAGCACGACGTCGGGCGGGTATCAGCCCGTTTACGCCGGTCAACAGGCCAAGGCACGGCGCTGGACCGGCAGCAAACTGTTGCGTCGGCCCGACCTCCAGGCTCTGGTCTTGGACCGCCTCAGTCAGGGATGGTCGCCGCAGGAGGTCGCCGGCAGGCTCGCGCGCGAAGAAGGCCGGCCGGTTGTCAGTCATGAAACCATTTATCGCTTCATCGCCGCTCAGATCGCTCGCACCAAGGATTACTCCTGGCGGCTCTACCTCCCCCGCGGCAAGAGCAAGCGCGGCCGACGCTCCCCAAAACACGGCAACTCGACCGTGCACATCCAAAACCGTGTCCCCATTGCTCTGCGACCCCCAGAAGCCAGCGACCGAACCAACCCTGGCCATTGGGAGGCCGATCTCATGCTCTTTGCCACCTATGGGCAGGCCGTCTTGGCCCTTCACGAACGTACTTCTCGACTGACGGTTATCCTGCGTCAACAAAGCAAGGCCGCCGCACCTCTTGTCTCTACCATCGAAAATCTTCTGCGACCTCTTCCCCCGTCCCTGCGCCGCACCGTGACCTTCGACAACGGAACCGAGTTCGCTTTCCATCACCGCCTGGGAAAAACCCTCGGAGTCGAAACATTCTTTTGCGATCCACGGTCTCCTTGGCAGAAGGGCGGAGTCGAAAATGCCATCGGCCGGCTTCGTCGCTTCCTCCCCCGAAAAACCGACCTGGCAGTCCTTCCCACGAGCCTAATCCTCCGCCTTGCCCAGCTCTACAATCACACACCTAGGAAATGCCTTGACTTCCAAACCCCGGCCGAGGTCTTCTCTCATCTGTTGCACTTCAAATGTGAATCCACCTCCCCGCGTGCGCGGGGATGACTTCGCCTCGCGGCGAAGTCACTTCGCCGGAAGCGCCGCGAGCATCTCCTTCGATGTCTGCGCCTGGTCGCCTTTCGGCGCGAGCTCGAGGTACTTCTGGAAGTGCGTGCGCGCCGGCGAGTAGCGCTTCAGGTTGTACTCCGACATCCCGAGCCAGAAGTACGCGTTCGCCATGTCGGGCTTCAGCGAGACCGCCTTGTTGAAAGATGCGGCCGCGCTCGCATAGTCGCTTGCGGTGTAGGACTCGACTCCCGAGTTGTAGTTGACCTCGGGGTTGTCGGCGTTCGCTTCGACGAATTTCTGCTTGTAGGCCAGGGCGCTCTTGGTATCTCCCGCCTTCTGCGCGGAGTCCATCAGGATGCCGTACAGGTCGTTGTCTTTCGGGTCGAGCTCGATCAGCTTTCGGCCGCTCGCGAGCGCCTTCGCATAGTCCTTTCGCTCGTAGGCGAGCTGCGAGAGGACTTTCCAGGCGGACGCGAGATCCGGCTTCGCCGCGACGGCGGAATCGAATTTCTTCTCCGCTTCCGCCTTGTCCCCCTTCTGGATGAGGTCGACGCCCTCGTTGTACGACGCGACGCCGGGATCGATTTTCGGCGCCGGGGGCGCGGGAGGAACGATCGGGGGATGGAGCGTGAGGTCGACTTTCGTCTCTTTCGTGCCGTTCGGCTTCATCTGTGTCTGGCTCGGGGAGAAACCGTCCCTCTGGACGCGGATCGAATACGTCCAGCTCGAGTTGGGGACGTCCGTGGACCAGCGGCCGGCTTCGTCGGACGTGAGCGCGAGGTTGACGGTCGCGAGACTCGAAGTCGTGACCGTGACCGAAGCGCCGGAAATCGCCTGCCCGCTCTCATCAACGACCGTCCCGGAGAGCCGGCCTTCCGCGGCGAACGCTGCCGACGAAAACACAAGAAGCGCTCCCGCCGTTACGGCGAGAGGACGTAAAACAAATCGCATCTCGAGAGGTCCTCCCTGTAGGCGGATTCTAGAGAGAAAACAGCCAAAATCAAAGGGTTTTTAAACGCTGGCGGCCAGGTTGGGCGACAACCACCGCTCCAGGGTGGCGAGGTCGGCTCCCTTCCGAAGGCGGTAATCGAGCACCTGGTCTCGCCCGATCCGGCCCACGGCGAAGTACCGGGCCCTCGGGTGGGCGAAGTAAAAGCCGGAGATCGAGCTGGCGGGCGACATCGCGAAGTTCTCCGTGAGCCGGATCCCGGCGCGGGATTCCGCGCCGAGAAGATCGAACAACAGCCGCTTCTCGCTGTGGTCGGGACAGGCGGGGTATCCGGGGGCGGGCCGGATTCCGCGGTAACGCTCCCGCAGGAGCTCTTCCGTCGACAGGCTTTCTTCCAGCCCGTAGCCCCAGTCGCGACGCGCCTTCCGGTGAAGCCATTCGGCGAACGCCTCGGCGAGCCGGTCGGCGAGAGCCTTCGTCAGGATCGAGTTGTAGTCGTCGTGATCCCGTTCGAACCGCTCGCAGAGCTCGGCGGCCCCGATCCCCGCGGTCACGGCGAACATCCCGAGAAAATCGGGCAGACCCGTCGACTTCGGGGCGATGAAATCGGCGAGCGCCTGATTGGGCTCGCCCTCGGGCCGCTCCATTTGCTGGCGCAGTGTGTGGACAACGCCGGCGACTTCGCGGCGCGAGGAATCCGCGTAGATTTCGATGTCGTCTTCGACGGCGCTCGCGGGGAAGAATCCGTACACCCCCCGAGCCGTGAGCAGCCGCTTTTCGACGATTTCGGACAGGAGCTTCTGGGCATCGTCGAACAGCTCGCGCGCTTTCGGCCCGACTCGCGGGTCTTCGAAAATCGCGGGATAACGGCCGCGCAACTCCCAGGCGTGGAAGAACGGCGACCAGTCGATCAGCGGCACGAGCTCCCCGAGCGGGACGTCGCCGACCGGGCGAGGGCCGGTGAACGCCGGGGACGGGAGATCCGCCGGCTGCCAGACGACCGGCGTCCGCCGCCGCCGAGCCTCGGCGATCGAAAGGAGCGGTTTCTCCTCCCGGTTTCGGTACTGTTCGCGGGCGGCCGATTGCCTGCGGGCGTTCTCCGCGCAGAACTCGTCCGCGGATCGCGCGCCCAGCAGCGACCCGACGACCTGGACCGCCCGCGACGCGTCGGACACGTGAACGACGGGCCGCGAATAGGCGGGAGCGATCTTCAACGCCGTGTGGAGCGGGCTCGTCGTCGCGCCGCCGATCAACAGCGGAATTCGAAGGCCCTCGCGCTCCATCTCGCGCCCCACGTGAACCATCTCGTCAAGCGAAGGCGTGATCAGCCCCGAGAGACCGATCAGGTCGACGTTCTGCTCCTTCGCCGTCTTCAGAATCCGGTCGCTCGCGACCATCACGCCGAGGTCGAGCACCTCGTAGTTGTTGCATCCCAGCACGACGCCCACGATGTTCTTGCCGATGTCGTGCACGTCGCCTTTGACCGTCGCGAGAAGGACCTTGCCGGCGGTTCTCCGGCTCCCCGACGAAGCCTTCTCGGCTTCCAGGTACGGAAGGAGGTACGCGACCGCCTTCTTCATCACCCGCGCGCTCTTGACGACTTGCGGAAGAAACATCTTGCCGCTGCCGAAGAGATCGCCCACGACGTTCATTCCGTCCATCAGCGGGCCCTCGATGACCGACAGCGGGCGGCCCAGTTTTTGCCTGGCCTCCTCGATGTCCTCGTCGATGTGGTCGACGATGCCCTTCACGAGGGCGTGGGCAAGCCGCTCCTCGACGCTCCCCTTGCGCCACTCGTCTTCCGAGACGGCCCCTTTGTCCTTCTGCTTGACCGACTCGGCGAACGAGACGAGGCGTTCCGTCGCGTCGGGCCGGCGATTGAGCAGCACGTCCTCCACGAGGTCCCGGAGGACCGGCGAAATCTCCTCGTACACCTCGAGCTGGCCCGCGTTGACGATTCCCATGTCGAGCCCCGCGCGGATCGCGTGGTAGAGAAACGCCGAGTGCATGGCCTCGCGGACGGCGTTGTTTCCGCGGAACGAGAACGAAATGTTGCTGACCCCGCCGCTCACCTTGCAGAGCGGGAGGGCGGCCCGGATTCTCCGCGCGGCTTCGAGAAACGCGACCGCGTAGCCGTTGTGCTCTTCGATCCCGGTCGCGACGGTCAGGATGTTCGGGTCGAAGACGATGTCCTGCGGCGGAAATCCGACTTCCTCCGTCAGGATCCTGTAGGCGCGCGTGCAGACCTCGACTTTTCGGTCCGCCGTGTCGGCCTGGCCCTTCTCGTCGAACGCCATGACGACGACGGCCGCGCCGTACCGGCGAACGAGCTTCGCCTGCCGGCGAAAAGCGTCCTCCCCCTCTTTCAGCGAGATCGAATTGACGACGCACTTTCCCTGGAGGCACTGGAGGCCCGCCTCGATCACGGACCATTTCGAGCTGTCGATCATGATCGGAAGCCGGGAAATCTCGGGCTCGGAGGCGACGAGGTTGAGGAACTCGCGCATCGCGGCTTCCGAATCGAGCAGGCCCTCGTCCATGTTGACGTCGAGGATGTTGGCGCCGCCCTCCACCTGCTGGCGCGCGACCGCGAGAGCCTCTTCGAGTTTGCCCGCGAGAACGAGCTTCGCGAATTTCGGCGAACCGGTGACGTTCGTGCGCTCGCCGATTACGATGAAGTTCGAGTCCGGACGGATCGTCAGCGGCTCGAGCCCCGAGAGACGCGTGAACGGCTCGACCGAAGGCAGCGGACGCGGCGAAAACGGCGCGACGGCCTTCGCGATCGCCGCGATGTGTTCCGGCGTCGTGCCGCAGCATCCCCCGACGACGTTCACCCAGCCGTTTTCGGCGAAGTCCGCGAGGTCGCGGGCCATCTTCTCCGGCGTCTCGTCGAAGCCCCCGAACGCGTTCGGAAGGCCGGCGTTCGGGTACGCGCTGATTCGCACGGACGCGATTCGCGACAGCTCCTCGACATAGGGCCGCATCTCGCGCGCCCCGAGCGCGCAATTGATGCCGACGCTCAGGAGATCGACGTGGGACACGCTGTTCCAGAACGCCTCGATCAGCTGCCCGGAAAGCGTTCGCCCGCTGCGGTCCGTGATCGTCCCGGAGACCATGACGGGCACGCGCCGCCCCGCGCGCTCGAACGTCTCCTCGATCGCGAACAGGGCCGCCTTCGCGACGAGCGTGTCGAAAATCGTTTCGACGAGCAGAAGATCCACGCCCCCCTCGAGGAGACCGCGAACCTGTTCCGAATAAGCGGCCACGAAATCGCCGAACCGTTTCTCGCGGAAGCCCGGCCGGTTCACGTCGATCGCGAGTGAAAGAGTCCGGTTCGTGGGGCCGATCGCTCCCGCGACGAAACGCGGCTGGCCCGGGTGCGCGGCCTCGAACGCGTCGACGGCCCCGCGGGCGACCCTCGCGGCGGAGACGTTCAGCTCGTGAACCAGGGACTCCATCCCGTAGTCCGCCATCGAGACGGCGTTCGCGTTGAACGTGTTCGTCTCCACGATGTCGGCGCCCGCCTCCAGGTATTCGCGATGGATCGAGGCGATGATGTCCGGGCGCGTGATCGAGAGCAGGTCGTTGTTTCCTTTCAGGTCCACCGGGTGGTCGCGAAAGCGCTCTCCGCGGTAACCTGCCTCGTCCAGCCGGTGGGCCTGGATCATCGTCCCCATCGCGCCGTCCAGAACGACGATCTTCTCGGTCAACAGCGGATGGAGCAGCGCTCCGCGGCCCGGTCCGCTCATGCCCGCACGCTCGACTCTTCGGAAGCGCCCGCGGCGCGGCGGGGAACCGCCTCGAGAATCTTCTCGACGAGCGCGTAGCGCTGCATCGGCATGATGTGGATCCCCGGCGCGATCCCGGCGATCTCGGCCGCGAGCTCCCGCGCGATCGCGAGCCCTTCGGCGGCCTCGAACTCGGCTCCCTTTTCGGACGCCCTCCGCATCCGCGCGATCGTCTCGTCCGGAACGACCATTCCGGGGACCTCGTTGGCGAAATAGAGCGTCTGCTTGAGAGTTTTCAGCGGAATCAGCCCGATGAGAACGGGGATCTCGTTCGCTTCCGGCCGCCGAAAGAACGTCTCCAGCGCGGCCGGATCGAAAACCGGCTGGGTCTGGGCGAACGTCGCGCCCGCCTCGATCTTCGCACGGAGCTTGGAGAACTCGACTTCGAGGTCGCGCGCGGCGGGGTTGGCCGCGCAGCCGATCGCGAACGCCGTCGCGGCGCCGATGGGATTGCCGACGAGATCGGAGCCGGCGTTCAGGATCTTCGCGATCCGGAGCAGTCCGAGCGTGTCGACTTCGGACACCTGGTGGCCGTTGGGATAATCGCCGATCTTCAGCGGGTCTCCCCCGAGGCACAGGAGCGCCTTCAGGCCGAGGCCGGAGGCGCCAAGAAGGTCGGACTGGATCCCCAGCACGTTGCGGTCGCGCGTCGTGAACTGGACGACCGACTCCAGGCCCGTTTCGCGCTGGATCAGGCCGGCGACCGCGATCGACGACATCCGCAGGCGGGCCATCGGGTTGTCGGTGACGTTGACCGCGTCCACGCCGAGGGCCTTCAGCTGTCTCGCCGCGAGGATGGAGCTCGAGCAATCGGCGCCCTTCGGCGGCTCGACCTCCACGGTCACCGTGAATGATCCGCGCGTCGAAAGCTTCCTCTTGAAATGGGAAGTTTCGATCGCCGTTTGCCGCCGAACGGTCGGGAATCCGTCCGCCGGCGCCGCCTCGGCCGAGACCGCGAGCGGACGTCGCGACGCGCCCGCGAGGGCTCGCGCCATGGCGCGCGTGTGCTCGGGCGTCGTTCCGCAGCATCCCCCGACGATCGCGGCGCCCTTGTCGACGAACTCGAGGGCGTACTCGCGAAAGTAGTCCGGCGAGGCGTTGTACACGTTGCGGCCGCGGATGAGGGTCGGGTAGCCGGCGTTCGGCATCACCGAGAGGGGGGCCGGGACCCGCGAGGCGACCTGGGAAAAGACTTCGAGTGTCTCCTGCGGCCCCAGGGTGCAGTTGATGCCGGCGGCGTCCGCTCCCGCGGAGACGAGCGTGTGCAAAGCGTCGGCCGCGCGCTCGCCGAACGCCGTGCGCCCGTCGCCGAAAAACGTCATCTGCGCGACGATGGGAATTTCGGGCGAAAGCCCGCGCGCCGCGCGGACCGCCTCGGCCGCTTCGAGCAGGTTTCCGAACGACTCGAGCAGGAGGAGATCGACTCCCGCTTCCAGCAGAACGCGGATCTGCTCCTCGAAGATCTCGCGGACCTGCGAGAGCGAGAGCGCTCCGTAGGGCTTGACCATCGCCCCGAGCGGACCGACCGACGCGGCGACGAAGATGTGCTCACCCGAGGCCGCCTCCCGCGCGAGTCGAACGCCCTCGCGGTTGATTTTCTCCAGCGAGTCCGCCCAGTCGTGCTCACGGAGTTTCACGCGGTTCGCGTCCCACGTATTCGTCGTGAGAATCCGCACCCCCGCGTCGGCGTAGTCTTCGTGGATCTCGGAGACCGTCTGGGGCGCGACGACGTTGAGAGACGACCTCGCGCTGGAGGGCTCCGCTCCCCTCGTGACGAGGAGCGTTCCCATCGCCCCGTCGGCGAGGAGGATTTCTTCGGCAAGTGCTTTTCGAAACGATGCGGTCATGAAAAAAGCCCCTCATGCGTAAGTCGATGAGGGGCAGTTCTTCCGGTTCTTTCGCGAGCCTCTCATCTGTCCCCGCGATCAGCTAGCCGCGATCGGCTACCGGATCCGCCGGGGTGGGATTTGGCACCTGACGCTTTCCGCGCGATACGGAACCCGGTTGCCGCGGCTTCGCAGGGCCCATACCCTCCGCCGCTCTGGATGAAATCAAAGATCCGAAGTCATGCTACGCGGCGTCCGGACGCCGTGTCAAGCATTCCGGTTTCGGGAATCGATGTCCGAAAACCGGAAATGCCCTTGCCCAACCCCTGCCGAGAGAATCCATGAACTCTTTGTCGAATAACGAGTTGTTTCCATGATCCCGAGGGCAACGGTCGGGACCGGCTCTTGCTCCATCCCGGAGCCGGGAGGCAGGAAATGCGAATTTCGATGATCGGACACCAGTACCAGATCGACATGAAACGCTCGACTTTCCGCTGGGAGGAATCCGCCGCCGACACGAGACAGGGCTCGGGAGTGGAGTATCACGTCGACCTCCGCGGGAAGGCGGACCGGAACTGGCGCAAGACGTTCTATCTCGTCCAGTGGGACTACTTCGGTCAGTTCAAGTTCCACCTGAGAGAAGACGGAAAGGCGATTTCCTTCCATCGCGGGACGGACGAATCGCTCGACCACGAGGAAATGCTCTTGAAGGCGCTCGAAGTCCTGATGAAGATCGTGAACACGAGCGCGTCGAGAAAGCCCGTGGAGTTCCTCAGGGCCGAAGGCCAGTTCCAGGGAGCGGCTCTCGCCGTTTGATGATGCGAATTCTGATTGCCGACGACGATCCCCTTTCCCGGAACGTCCTGGAGAAGTCGCTCGCGGATTGGGGCCACGAAACTCTCACCGCAACCGACGGAATCCAGGCGTGGGTCTCGCTCCATCGGGACAACCGGCCCTCGATCGCGATCCTGGACTGGCACATGCCCGGAATGGACGGCATCAAGATCTGCCAGCAACTGCGGAAAGAAGCTTCCGGCAACTACGTCTACGTGATCGTTCTCACCGGAAAGAAAGAACGAAAGCACCTGATTCAAGCCCTCGAGGCCGGGGCGGACGATTTCGTTTCGAAGCCCTTCGAGCCGGCGGAGCTGCAGGCCCGCCTGCAGGTGTCCCGAAGAATCCTCGAGCTCGAATCGGCGCTGATCGCCTCCCGCGAGGCGCTGAAGGCGGAGGCGACGCACGATTCGCTCACGGGAGCCTGGAACCGGGGAGCGATCCTCGGATTCCTGGAGCAGGAGCTCGCGCGAGCGCGGCGGGACGGCACCTCGGTGGCGACGATGCTGTTCGACCTCGACCATTTCAAGCTCATCAACGACCGGTACGGACATCCCGCGGGAGACGCGATGCTTCGGGAATTCGTTCGGCGAACGGAGGCAACCGTGAGGTCCTACGACGCGGTCGGGCGCTACGGAGGGGAAGAATTTCTCGTCGTTCTGCCGAACTGTGGCACCGAGAACGCGATCCCTCTCGCGAACCGGATCCTGTCCACGGTCGCAAAGACCTCCGTCTGCGACCGCGAACACGAAATGGGAATGACCGCGAGCGCGGGAATCGCTTCGACCGAAGGCGACCCCGAGAGAACTGCAGATGACCTTCTCCGGGAAGCCGACAAGGCCCTGTACCGGGCCAAGCACGCCGGGCGAAACCGCGCCGCGGTCGCGCCAGGCGGGGAGATCGACGTCACTCCCAACGTCGTCATTCCCTGGAGAACGGGGAAAGCGGCGGGCCTCAGCCTTGCGGCCGCTCTTCCTTAGGGTTCTTTTTTGTCTAAACTAAGTCGTCTGGCGATGGCTTGCCGGGGATTGGCGGTAACCACGAATCCAACGATCGATTTGGGAATCGCGGGGTGTCGGGTTCCCCTCCATTCCCACATCGCCTGCTTCTGGGAAACCGAGCAGGAAGTCGCCGATGCTCTCGGTTTTCTGGAGAGCCGGGCTCTCGGGCTCGGACCACTGTGTCGTGGTGGGAGATCGCGCCGGATCTCGAACGCACTCTGGACGCTCTCGCGGGCGACGATTTCGACGTCGAAAGTCTCCGGGCCCGAAAGCAACTGACCGTCCTCGAACGCGCGGCGACGGCGAAGGCAGACGCTCGAGCAGATCTCGAACGCCGTCGAAACCGCGCTTGCGGCCGGCGCTCCCCTGGTTCGCCTCTTCAACATCTCGGGTTGGGGCCGGCAGGCCGGCCTGGTGGATGGGGAGCTCTTCTGCTTCGAGGCTCTCCTCACGGAGGCGGCCAGGAGCTGGCCCTGCGTCGTTTTCTGTCTGCACGAAGTGAAGGCCACGACGGGGCCGGTCCTTCGGCACGGCGTGTTGGAAACGCATCCCCAGACGTTTTGCCACGGGAGCGTCTCTCCGCAATCCTCTCTTCGTTCCGTTCGAGAAGGTCGCGGGAAGTCTTTCGGCCGAGGCCGCCAACCTCTCGAGGCACCAGGGAGAACGAGAGGCGTTCCACCGCGAGTCGGAGATCCTGCGCGCCATTCTCGACAACGCTCCGCTCATGATTTCGCTCTACGACGCTCAGGGCCGCCTGCTCTTCGCGAATCGGGAATGGGAACGCCTCCTCGGCTGGTCGGTTGAGGAGGCTCGGCACACCGACATTCTCGCCGAGGCGTACCCGGATCCCGAAAAACTGCGCGAGGTCCGCGAGTTCATGCAGAAGTCGGAGGGGCGGTGGTCGGACTTCCGGACGCGCCGGCGAGACGGGCGCGAAATCGACACTTTCTGGATCCGGAACGAGCTCTCGGACGGAACGCGCCTCGGGTTCGGATTGGACGTGACGGAACGCAAGCGCGCGGAAGAGGCCTCGCAGCAGATCGCCCGGAAGGTCCAGGCTTTATCGGAGCAAGAGGAAGCTCACCTTCGGCTCGTCATCAACACCATTCCCGCGATGGCGTGGAGTCGTTCGGCCGGATGGAGCCGTGGATTTCATCAATCAACGCTGGCTGGAATACACGGGTCTCTCGCTGGAGGAGGCACTCGAGAACGCAACCCGCATCGTTCACCCGGAGGAGTTCTCGATGGTCATGGAACAGGGGCTTCGCAACATGAGGACGGGAACCCCGTGGGAGAACGAGATCCGTCTGCGCCGCGCCGACGGCGAGTACCGCTGGTTTCTGGTGCGCACCGTGCCGTTGCGCGACGAGCACGGAAACATCGTCAAGTGGTACGGAACGAGCACCGACATCGAGGATCGAAAGCAGGCGGAAGAGAAGCTCCGGGCGACCACCGAACAGCTGCGGGCGCTCTCGGCAAGCCTTCAATCGGCCCGGGAAGACGTGAGCACGCGGATCGCCCGGGAGGTGCACGACGAAGTCGGGCAGGCACTGGCGGCCCTCGGGATGGACGTGGCGTGGCTGTCGAAGAACCTCGGCCGCTCCGCAGCAAAATCGACCCTTGCCGCGAAACTCAAATCGATGGCCGGGCTCGTGGAATCCACCGCCCAGGCCGTGCAGCGCATCGCTTCCGACCTGCGCCCCAGCCTTCTCGACAACCTCGGTCTCGAGGCCGCCGTCGATTGGGCCGTCACCGGTTTCCAGCAGCGGACCGGGATCACGTGCCGGCTCGAGGAGCTCCTCGACGGCGAACCGACCGAGCCGACTCGCGCGACGGCGATCTTCCGGATCCTGCAGGAAGCTCTGACGAACATCGCCCGGCACGCCCGCGCGAGCCGGGTCGACGTCCTCCTCGTCCGGAGACCCCCCGATCTTTGCCTCGTCGTGGAGGACAACGGCGTCGGCATCGACGACGGGCGGATCGACGACTTTCGCTCGCTCGGCCTCCTCGGAATGCGCGAACGGGCGCGCTTCTTCGGTGGAGACGTCGAGTTCGGCCATTCCGCGCGAGGCGGCACGGTCCTTTCCGCGAGGATTCCGCTTTGAGCTCCGTGACGAAGCGCCGAAGCACGGGCTCCGTTCGCTGGATGCCGCGAATTCTCATTGCCGACGACCACTCCGTCGTCCGCCAGGGGCTGATCCAGATCCTGCGGGACGAGCTTCCGGGGGCCTTCTTCGCCGAGGCGTCGACCGGGAAAGAGACGATCGAAAGGGTGCGCGAGGAGGAGTGGGACATCCTCGTGCTCGACATCTCGTTTCGCGACAAGACCGGGTTCGACGTGCTCCGGGAAGCGCGCGTGATTGCTCCTCGCCTTCCGGTCCTCATCCTGAGCATGTACACGGAAGAGCAATATGCAGTGCGGAGTCTGCGATCGGGCGCCGCCGGCTACGTCACGAAGGGCACAGCGCCGCGCGAGATCGCCGCGGCCGTGATCCTGGTTCTGGAGGGGAAGCGCTACATCACCCCTGCCGTTGCCGAAAAGCTCGCTGACGACCTTCGGCTCGACTCCCAGAAGCTCCCGCACGAGCGGCTCTCCGACCGCGAGTACGAAGTCTTTCGGAGACTGGCCGTTTCCAAGACCGTGAAGGAGATCGCCGCCGAGCTCTCCCTCTCCGTCCAGACCATCAGCACCTATCGCACCCGACTGCTCACCAAGATGGGAATGCGGTCCAACTCGCAATTGACCGATTACGCGCTCCGAAACCGGCTCTTCGAGTAGGAGAGGTCCCGCTCTCGCGGGCGTCGTACCGCGTACTACACAAAAATCATACCGTCACCGATATCTTCCTGCGCACGCCGAGGCGTACCTTGACTGTGAGAATCGGTGTCGCCGGACGCGAATCGGCAGTCGATCTATCTCACGACAATTAAAGGGGAAACTGGAAATGGCTCTCAAGGTCCTGGGGCCAACCGAGGTGAAACTGATACAGCAGCACAATGACTTAACGACTCAGGTTGTCCCCGGATCAAGCTCTCGGCGATAGGTACTCCGGATGAGTGTCTTCCTGCGCTGGATCGGTCTCGGGGGCGGCCTTCTCACCCTGGCGGCGATCGCATTCCTTTCGTCGCAGAGTCTGCGCAGGGTCAGAACGGATACCGCCTGGGTAGACCACACGCATCAGGTCCTCGCCTCGATCGCCAGTGTCCGGCTGCTCGTCACCGAAGTCGCCAGCAGCCGCCGCGGCTTCGTCACGACGGGCAATCCGATCGAGCGCGAACGCTATCTCGCCGCCCAGCAACTGATCGATCGCGAGCTCGCGGCTCTGACGACACTCGTTGGCGACAACCCGGGGGAGCTCGCCAATGCCTGGAAATTTGCTCCGCTCATTTCCCGCTGGCGCGCCGTGCTCGACTCCTCGATCGCGGCCCAGGATCGGAACGGTTTCGTTTTTCAGGAACAGAACGACTACACCGAGAAGGCTCGCCCCCTGGCCACGGGGATCCACGACCTGGCTCGGCGTATGGCACAGGAAGAGGAGCATCTCCTCGCCGTCCGGCAGGCCGAGGCCCGGACAAGCGCGCAACGCACCGGCCGAATCGTCATCGTCGGAAATCTTCTTGGCTTTGTCCTCCTGCTCCTCGCGACTTTCATTTCCGTCAACGAGCTGGGAGCCCGGCGAAACGCCGAGGCGCGATTCCGCGGATTGCTCGAGTCGGCGCCCGACGCGATGGTGATCGCCGACGAAGCCGGCAAGATCGTCCTCGTCAATGCCCAGACCGAGCGGCTCTTCGGATATTCGCGCGACGAGCTCCTCGGCCGCAACGTCGACGTCCTGGTCCCCCCCCGCTTTCGTGAAAAACATCCCGAGCATCGAGCCGCTTACGTCGCCCAACCGCGGTCCCGGCCGATGGGCGCCGGCACGGAGCTCTTCGGCCAGCGAAAGGACGGAACGGAATTCCCCGTCGAAGTCAGCCTGAGCCCCCTGCGGACCAAGAAGGGCGTTGTCGTCTCGAGCGCGATTCGGGACATTACCGAGCGCAAGCGCCGCGCCCTTCAGCTGGAGTTGGCCAACATGGAGCTGGAGGCGTTCTCGTACTCCGTTTCCCACGACCTGCGCGCGCCGCTTCGAGCGATCGACGGCTTCAGCCAGGCTCTCCTCGAGGAATCGGGGGACCGGCTCGACGAAAGCGGAAAGCGTTATCTCGGTAGGGTTCGAGCTGGCGCCCAGAGGATGGCGGAGCTCATCGATGACCTGCTGTCCCTCTCGAAGGTGTCGCAGAAGAACCTCGATCGCTCGCCTGTCGATCTCAGCGAGATCGCCGCCGAAGTCTTCGCCGCTCTCGCCCGGGCCGAGCCGGATCGGAAAGTCGCGTTCCAGGTCGCTCGCCAGATCAACGCGGACGCCGACGAGGGCCTCCTTCGGATCGTCCTGCAGAACCTCATCGGCAACGCCTGGAAGTTCACATCGAAGCGAGCGGACGCGGAGATCGAGTTCGGCGTCCGGGAGGCCGGCGGCGAGCGTCAATACTTCGTTCGAGACAACGGCGCGGGATTCGACCAGGCCTATGCGGGAAAGCTCTTCGGCGCTTTCCAGCGGCTGCACGCCGCCGGCGAGTTCCCCGGCACAGGAATCGGTCTGGCCACGGTCGCGCGCATCGTTCATCGGCACGGCGGGAAAGTCGGGGCGGAAGGTCGCGTCGGCGAAGGCGCGACGTTCTGGTTCACTCTTTGAAAGATGAAGGAGAACGAGATGGACGAAAAGGTGATTCTTCTCGTGGAAGACAACCCGGACGACGAGGAGTTGACGCGACGCGCCCTGGAGCGCAACAACATCCGAAACGAGGTCGTCATCGCGAGGGACGGCGCCGAAGCGCTCGATCTTCTCTTCGCGACCGGTCCGCAATCCGCCAAGCCCCCGGTCGTCCCCACGGTCGTGCTGCTCGACTTGAAACTGCCGAAGATCGACGGGCTGGAAGTGCTCAAGAGGATTCGCGCGGACGACCGGACCCGTCTCATTCCCGTCGTCATTCTCACGTCTTCGAAACAGGAGCAGGACCTGATCGAAGGTTACGCGAGCGGCGCAAACAGTTACGTGCGAAAGCCGGTCGATTTCGCCAAATTCGTCGAAGCGGTCAAGCAACTCGGCCTGTACTGGCTGGTCATCAATGAGCACCCTCCCGGGAAGTCCTGACTCCGGCTCGCGGCTGCGGGTGCTGATCCTCGAGGACAACCCCGACGACGCGGAGCTCGTTTTGCGCGAACTTCGCCGCGGAGGGTTCGAGCCCGAATGGGAGCGGGTCGAGACCGCAGAAGACTTCTCCGCCGCGCTCACGCACGAGTGGGACGTCATCCTGACCGACTTCTCGATGCCGCATTTCAATGCGTTCGGCGCTCTCGAGATTCTCGAGGGCCGGCAAAACGCCCCTCCCTGCATCGTCGTCTCGGGCACGATCGGCGAAGACACGGCCGTCGCCGCGATCAAGGCGGGCGCCGCCGACTACATCATGAAGGACCGGCTCGCCCGGCTCGCCGGAACGATTCGCCGCGAACTGAGAGACCAGGCGATCCGGCGCCTTCACGAAGCGGAACAGCGAAAAGCTCAGGAGGCAATTCGGAAGCTTCTCACCGCCATCGAGCAAACGGTCGACAGCATCGTCATGACCGATCCCGAAGGGCGAATCCAGTACGTCAACCCCGGCTTCCAGAAACTCTACGGGTACTCGAAGGAAGAGGTAATCGGCAAGACGCCACGGATCTTGAAGAGCGATCGCCACGACGAGGCGTACTACAGGACCTTCTGGAGCTCCCTGGTCTCGGGCGAAGGGTTTCGGGGCGAGATCGTGAACAAGACCCAGGACGGCCGGCTCCTCACGGTCGAGCTCTCGGCCAAGGCGATTTTCGACGAATCGGGAAAGCGCACGGGTTTCATCGCGGTCCACCACGACATCTCGCAGAAGAAACGGGCGGAGGACGAGCTGAGGGAGTCGCAGGAACAACTTCGCGCGCTTTCGGCGCACCTCCAGACCGTTCGCGAAGACGAGCGCACGGGCATCGCCCGCGAGCTGCACGACGAGCTCGGCCAGGCCCTGACGGCGCTGAAGATGGATCTCGCGTCGATCCGCGGCATGCTGGCCGGCGTTCCAGACGCGCGGAAGGCCGCGATCCAGAAAATCGAAGCCGCCTCGCAAGTCGCCGATGGAATGATCCACACCGTGCGCCGGATTTCCTCGGAGCTTCGCCCCGGAATGCTCGACGACCTGGGCCTTCTTCCTTCGATCGAATGGCTCGCGCAGGACTTCTCCCAGCGCAACGGCATACCGATTCGAATCGCGTCGGAAATCGGTTCCGTCGACCTCGACCGGGCGCAATCGACGGCAATCTTTCGGATCCTTCAGGAAACGCTGACGAACGTCGCCCGTCACGCAAAAGCGACGGAAGTCGGCGGCCGGATCCGCGTCTCGGACGCGGGACTCGAGCTCGAAATCCGCGACAACGGCCAGGGCTTCTCTTCTTCGCGGCTGCACGAAGCGTCGTCGCTCGGTCTCATCGGGATGCGAGAGCGGGCCGGGTCGGTCGGGGGATCGATCGAATTCGTTTCGACGCCGGGAGACGGAACGACGGTCCGATTGCTCGTGCCGCTCCGAAGAAAAGGCGGCCGATGAGGGTCTTCGTCGCGGACGACTCCGCGCCGGTTCGGGAGAGAATCGTCTCGATGCTCGAAGGAATCCCGGGAGTCCAGGTCGTGGGCCACGCGGAGGACTCGATCGCCGCGCGTCTCCTGATCACCGCTCTTCAGCCCGACGTCGTGATCCTCGACATCAACATGCCGGGCGGAAGCGGCATCGAGGTCCTCCACGAGATCAAGCATCAGACGCCCTCGCCGACCGTCATCATGCTCACGAACTACTCGCAGCCGCAGTACCGCGCGCGCTGCCTCGAAGAGGGAGCCGACTTCTTTTTCGACAAGTCGTCCGAGTTCGAGAAGATCCGCGGTGTCCTGGAGTCGCCGAAATGAAGCCTCGGCCGGGCGGCAGGGACCGGCCGACTCCCGGCCTTTCGAAGGGCGCGCTGAAGGTCCGGAAACCGAAGGTCACGGACCTCTTCGAGAGCGAGGCGGTTTTCCTCTGCACGCACGACCTCGAGGGCCGTCTCCTGACCATCAACGAGGCCTGCAGCCGGGCCCTGGGATACGCGGAAAGCGACCTCGTCGGCCGCAGCATCGGAGAGATCCTGGCTCCCGAATACCGCGAAGAGTTCGGCGGCTACCTCGCCCGGATCCGCGGATCCGGGGCGGCGACGGGCGTGATGACGGTCGTGACGCGGGCGGGCGAGAAGCGCTACTGGCACTACCAGAATGTCCTTCGGTCGGAAGGAGCCCGAGAGATCGCGCACGCGACCGCCATCGACGTGACCGAGCTGATCCACGCTGAACGCTCGGCCCTTCATGTCCTCGACCAGCGCACCGCGTATCTTCGCGCAATTCTCGAACACAGCCCGTTGGCAATTCTCGCCCACGACGCCGACCGGCGAGTCCAGCTCGCCAACCCCGCTTTCGAAAAACTGTTCCAGTACGAGGAGGGCGAGCTCCTGGGGCGCGACATCGACGACGTCATCGCACCGGCCGGGGCAATCGACGAGCTCCGCGCGAATTCGAACCTGCTCATCTCGGGATCCCTTCTCCGGGAGGCGGGAAAACGCCGCCGAAAGGACGGCACCCTCGTCGACGTGGAGATCCTCGGCGTTCCCCTCTTCGACGGCGGCGTCCTGACGGGAGCCTGCGCGATCTACCGGGACATTTCCGAGCAGAAGCGGGCCGACGAAGCGCTGCGCGCGGCCGAAGAGCGCTACCGGCTGCTGTTCGAGCGGAACCTGGCCGGAATCTACCGCTCGATGCCGGACGGAACGCTGCTCGACTGCAACGAGGCGTTCGCAAACATTCTCGGTTTCCCGTCGCGCGAGGAAATCCTCGCGCGAAATGCGCGATCCCTGTACTTCTACGAAAGCGATCGGGACACGTTTCTCGACGAGGTCGCGTCCGCGGGCGAGATCTCGGGCCGGGAGATCTGCCTGCGGCGGCGCGACGGAACGGCCGTCTGGGTATTCGACAACATCACCTTCATCCCCGCCTCCGGCGAAAGCCCCGCGATCTTCGAAGGCTCGATCATCGACATCAGCGATCGCCGAAATGCCGAGGAGGCCGTGCGCGTTTCCGAGGAACGCTACCGGTTCCTCTTCGATCGCAACCCGCTGCCGATGTGGGTCTACGAGATCGAATCGCTCCGGTTCCTCGACGTCAACGAAGCCGCAGTCGCGCACTACGGATATTCGCGCGCGGAACTTCTCTCCATGCGGATCTCCGACCTGTGGCCACCGGAAGACCGGGATCTGCATCCGGTCGCGAAGGTCGCCACGAATCCGCAGCCCTTCAGCGCATCGCGGCACGTGCGAAAGAATGGCGAGGTCGCGGATGTCGAGGTCTCCGCCGTCGACCTGCCGGGCGGACAGGTTCGGCGGCGCATGGCGCTCGCACGCGACGTGACGGAACAAAAGGCAGCGGAACGGGCGCTCGTGGAATCGGAAAGGAAATACCGTCACATCTTCGACTTCGCGCCGGTCGGCATTTATCAGACGACGGCCGACGGAAGAGTGCTCACCGTCAATCCGGCGTTCGCGCAGATGCTGGGCTACACCGCAGACGAGCTCGTCCGCGATCTTTCGGCCTACGACCTCTATCTTCATCCCGAAGAGCGAGACGCGGCGATTCGCGACTTCAACGAATCTTTCAAGCCGGGAATGACGATCGAGCGGGCGCTCAAGGGCAAAACCGGTGATCCGGTCTGGGTCCGGATCACGGCCCAGGCCATTCGAGACGAGGAAAACAGGGTCGAATACCTCGAGGGTTTCACGTTCGACGTCACGGAAACGAAAAGGGTGAACGAGCAGCAGGCGCGCCTGCAGGAAGCCGTCCTCGAGACGGCGCGGCAGTGGCGGGACACCTTCGATGCGATCGACACGCCGATCTTCGTCGTCGACGGGGACGCTCTCGTCAAACGGCTCAACCGGGCGGCCATCGAGCTCTCGGGCCAGACGTACGTGGACATCCTCGGACGCCCGCTCGACGCCCTGGCGGACGGACCGCTCTGGAAGACGGCCGCGGGGCTCGTCCGGCATCCCGAATCGGAGCGCTCGCGCTCGGGCATCGTCTGCCACGACGAAGAGGCCCGGAAGGTCTGGGAGATTTCCGTCAGCGGCTACCAGGCGCCGGATTCGAAGGAGGCCCCGATGTCGATCGTGATCCTGCGGGATGTCACCGCGACCGTAAAGCTGCAGGAATCGGTCCTTCGCGCGGAGTCGATGTCGTCCATGGGCTCGCTCGTGGCGGGCGTCGCCCACGAGGTGCGCAATCCCCTGTTCGCGATCTCCGCGACGCTCGACGCGTTCGACGCGCGTTTCCGCGAGCGCGACGACTACAAAAAATACGCCCAGGCTCTTCGCACGCAGCTCGATCGCATGAGCCACCTCATGCGGGACCTCCTCGACTACGGGAGGCCCGCGATCCTGGAGTTCCGCGAAGTGGCGCCCACCGAGCTCGTTCACGATGCCGTCCGCGGCTGCTCCGACCTCGCGTCCCGCACGGGCGTCCCCGTCGAGGTCGAGGTGCCGGAAAGTCTGCCCGTTCTCCGAGTGGACCGCGGGCGGACAGTACAGGTGTTCATCAACCTCGTCGAAAACGCGATCCAGCATTCGCCCGGCAAGCTTCCCGTCCGGGTCCGGGCCGAGCAGATCGCGCGCGACGGCACGCCGGGCGTTCGATTTACCGTCGAAGACCGCGGGCCCGGGTTTCAGGCCGCGGACATCCCGAAGCTCTTCGACCCGTTTTTCACGAAACGCCAGGGAGGAACGGGACTCGGCCTCGCGATCGTTCGCCGGATCGTCGAAGAGCATGGAGGTACGATTAGTCCCGCGAACCGGCCGGACGGCGGCGCGAGCATCTCGGTCTGGATCCCCTGCGAGCCGCCGGCAGCGGCCGAAAGCGAGAGGAAGACATGAACGAAACCCATCGCGTGCTGATCGTCGACGACGAGGACGGAATCCGATTCGCGCTCCGGGACTTTCTCGAATCGAGCGGCTTCGCCGTGGAAGAGGCCGCCAGCTGCGCCGAAGCCGAGAAAGTCTTCCGCACGAGCCGCCCCGATGCCGCCCTTCTCGATTTCCGGCTGCCCGACGGCAACGCGCTGGACCTGATCCCGAAGCTCAAAGCGCAGGACTCGACCGTTCCGGTGATCGTGCTCACGGCCCACGCGTCGATCGACCTCGCCGTGCGCGCGATTCAGCAGGGGGCCGAACAGTTCCTCACGAAGCCGGTCGAGCTGCCCGCTCTTCTCGTCATCCTGCAGCGGGCGCTGGAAAACCAGCGGATCCGCCGCAAGGACGCCGCGAAGGCGCGGGGCGAGCGCTCGGCGGACGATCCTTTTCTCGGCGAGAGCGCGCCGATCCGGGCGCTCGCGGACCAGGCGCGCCGCAGTCTCGCGTCCGAGAGCCCCGTCCTGATCCAGGGCGAAACCGGCTCGGGAAAGGGAGTGCTCGCGCGCTGGATGCACCGGAACGGCCCGCGGCCCGACGAGGCGTTCGTCGACTTGAACTGCGCGGGCCTGTCCCGGGAGTTCCTGGAGTCCGAGCTCTTCGGCCACGAAAAGGGAGCGTTCACGGGCGCGATCTCGAGCAAGCCCGGTCTTTTCGAGGTCGCCCACCGGGGCACGATGTTTCTCGACGAGATCGGCGACGTGGACCTCCAGGTTCAACCGAAGCTCCTGAAAGTGCTCGAGGAAAAATCCTTCCGCCGCCTGGGAGAAGTTCGCGACCGGCATGTCGACGTTCGGCTGATCGCGGCGACGCATCACGACCTGAGCGCGCTGATTCGCGAAAAGACGTTTCGCAGCGACCTTTACTTTCGGATCAGCACGATCCCGCTCACCGTCCCGCCGCTGCGGGAGCGCGTGGAGGACATCCCGGTTCTCGCCCGCCACTTTCTCTCCGCCCTCCCCGGGGCTGCCGAGCGCGGCGGCGTCACCCTCTCGACCGAGGCGGAGAAGATTTTTTGCCGCTATCCGTGGCCCGGGAACCTGCGGGAGCTTCGAAACGTCATCGAGCGGGCCCTCCTCTTCGTCGAGGGAAATTCGCTCACCGCCCGGGACCTGCGGTTCGACGCCTCGCCGCAAGCCTCTTCCAGCGACGGGGACCTCCAGCTGAGCCTCCAGGAGGTCGAGGTCCGGCACATTCGGCGGGTGCTCGAAGACGAGAAGGGCCACGTCGAAAAGGCCGCCGCGCGCCTCGGAGTCCCGAAGAGCTCCCTCTACGAGAAGATCCGCCGGCACGGAATCGTGGTCTCCAAGGTCTAGAAAGCGTTTCTCTCACCGGGACGGCGGATGCCCTCCGATGGAGGGTGATATTACTCCAACTCATTCATAATTAAAAGACTTAAATTCGAATTCGTCCCATCGAAAGCGGCCCCTTCGTTGCAATTTCCGTCCGGCATGAGCGAACCAAAGACGATTCTCATTGTGGACGACGAGGAATTCATCCGCTTCGCCCTGAGCGAGTACTTCTCGGTCCTCGGTTACCAGGTCGACGTGGCGGGCGAGTGGGAAGAAGCCGAGGCCCTTCTGGCCTCGCGCCGCTACCAGCTCGTGATCAGCGATCTGCGGCTGACGGGGTTCGGCGGGACCGAGGGGCTCGAGATCGTCCGCTCGATCCATCAGAGGTGGCCGGGCACGCGCGTGATGCTCCTCACCGGATACGGCAGCGGCGAAGTGAAAGCGGAAGCCGTCCGAAGAGGCGTCGACGCGTTCCTCGAAAAGCCGATGCCCCTCCCCGAGATCGCGCGAATTGCCGATTGCATGCTGGCGCGGACCGCCTGAGATGGAGACGACGATGACGAGCTCTCCCTCCGCCGGCCCGAATCTGGTCGACCGAATCCTCGCGCCGGGCGGCCTCCGGGTCGAGCTCCAGCCGATTCTCGACGTCGAGGGCCCCCTCACCGCCGTTCACTCGTACGAGTGCCTGAGCCGCGGTCCTTCGGGAACGAACATGGCGTCGGCGGATATTCTGTTCGAGTACATCCGAAGAAAGAAAATCGAGCAGAACATGGACCGCGCGTGCATCGAGGCGGGGCTGGAAACCGCAAGCCGGCTGCCCGGTCTGCCCCACTTCGCCGTCAACGTCCACGCGATCACGATCGCGACGGATCCGGACTTCCCGGACTTCCTGAAGAAGGCCGCCTCGGCGCCGGGGAATCTCGACGTCGCGACTCACCGTGGAAATCGTCGAACACGCCCCGACCTGGCACGAGGGTTCGTTCCTGGACACGCTGACCCGCCTTCGGGAGCTCGGCGTCCAGATCGCGCTCGACGACGTCGGGCTGGGCCACTCGAACTACAAGATGATCCTCGAGGCGAACCCCGATTACCTCAAGATCGACCGGTTCTTCGTGACGAACTGCCACAACGACCGGAAGAGGCGCGCCGTGATCCGCTCGATCGTCGAGCTCGCCCGCGACTTCGAAGCCACCGTCATCGCCGAAGGAGTCGAAAGCCGGGAGGAGTTCGACTGGCTGTGCGACCAGGGTGTGCGGCTGTTCCAGGGCTACTTCTTTTCGCGGCCCCTTCCGGTCGAAGCGTTCCTGGGAAGCGCATGGCGGGAAAATCTCGCCGTCGCAAGCTCGCACAACCGCTCCGACGCGTGATCCTCTGATATCTTTCTCTTCGGAGAAAGAACCATGCTCTCGAGACTTCTCTTCGCGGTTCTCGCGGCCGTTTCCGCCGCCGCACCCCCGAAACCCGAACCTTCCGCCGGCTCGATCCTGATCCGCGCGGGCCGGATCCTCGACGGCCGGGGCGGCGTCGCGACGAACCAGGCGATCTGGATCGAAGGGAGCAAGATCCGGGAAGTGGGCCCGGCGGCGAAAATCGCGCGCGGCCGAACGGCCTCCCGGGAGATCGACCTCTCCCGCTCGACGGTTCTCCCCGGCCTGATCGACGTGCACGTGCACATCGGCTGGCACTTCAACAGGGACGGAAGGCTCCACACGGAAAAGGACGGCGAAAGCGCCGCGGAGTCGGCGTTCGCCGGGGCGGGAAACGCGGCCGCGACCCTTGCCGCCGGTTTCACGACCGTTCAGAGCGTCGGCGCTCCGGAGGACCGGGAGCTGCGCGACGCGGTCGCGCGAGGGGTCGTCGCGGGGCCGAGGATCCTGACCTCGCTCGAGCCGCTCTCGGAAGAGAGCGGCACGCCGGACCAGATCCGCGCGCTCGTTCGCGAGCGCAAGGCCGCGGGCGCCGACGTCGTCAAGCTGTTCGCTTCGAAGAGCATTCGCGAAGGCGGGGCGCAGACGATGACCGACGCGCAACTCTCGGCCGCCTGCGGGGAGGCGAAGGCCCTCGGCCTGCGCACGCTCGTGCACGCCCACAGCGCCGAAAGCATGCGCGCCGCGACGCTCGCGGGCTGCTCGCAGATCGAGCACGGAATTTTCGCGACGCCGGAGGTCCTGAAGCTGATGGCCGAGCGCGGAACGGTCTTCGACCCGCAATGCGGATTGATCTTCCACAATTACCTCGAAAACAAGGCGAAGTACCTCGGCATCGAGAATTATTCGGAGGCGGGCTTCGCGGCGATGGAAAAGGCCGTTCCGCTCGCGATCGAAACCGTCCGGAAAGCGCTCGGGACCCCCGGCCTGAAGGTCGTGTTCGGAACCGACGCCGTCGCGGGCGCGCACGGGAGAAACGCCGAAGACCTCGTCTGCCGCGTCCGGGAGGTCGGCCAGGACCCTCTCCGCGCGATTCAGTCGGCGACCTCCGCCGCGGCGGAGTCGCTCGGGCTCGGCAAGGAAATCGGCGCGATCGCGCCGGGCATGGAAGCGGACCTGATCGCGGTGCCCGGCGATCCGCTCAAGGACATCGCGCTTCTGCGCAGCGTCGAATTCGTCATGAAGGGCGGCAAAGTTTTCCGCGGCCCCGAGGGCCTTGCCTCTTCTCCCGCTCGGTGAGAAGATTCCTCCAAATTTTTTCCGAGACAGGAGGATTCATGTCGAAGGGATCGATCGGAGTTGGGGTCCTGCTCGCCGTCGCGAGCCTGGGCGCGATGGCGGCGACACAGAAGTCCGCGGGAAAGAGCGGCGGCGCTGCGGTCGCGCGCGGGAAGTATCTCGTGACGACTTCCGCCTGCAACGACTGCCACACGCCGAAGAAGATGGGCCCGAACGGGCCGGAACTGGATACGAGCCGCCTGCTCGCGGGCCACGTCGCCGTCAAGATGCCCCCGCCGCCGGCTTCCTCCGGCCCGTGGATGATCCACACGAACGACCAGCTCACGGCCTGGGCGGGACCCTGGGGCATCAGCTACACGAGGAATCTGACGCCCGACCCGAACACCGGCATCGGGAGCTGGACGGAGGAAACGTTCATCAAGGCCATCCGGACCGGCAAGCACATGGGCGTCTCGCGCCCGATTCTGCCCCCGATGCCGTGGCAGGTGTACAGCCAGATGACCGACGCCGATCTGAAAGCGATCTACGCCTACCTGAGGACGATTCCCGCGATCGAGAACCCAACGCCCGACCCGATTCCTCCTCCGGCGGCGCCCGCGCCGAAGCCGGCCGGAAAGAAGCCGTAGAACTCTCTCTTTCGCTCGTCGAAGAGGCCGCGGAGCAGCTCCGCGGCCAGATCCTCGCGACGCCTCTCGAAGAGTCCCCGGAACTTTCCCGGCTCGCCGGGTCGCCCGTCTGGCTGAAGCTGGAAAACCTCCAGAAGACGGGATCGTTCAAAATCCGGGGAGCTCTCTTCCAGCTCGCCGGCCTGTCGGAAAGCGAGAAAAAGCTCGGCGTCGTCACCTGTTCGGCCGGCAACCACGGAAAGGCGGTCGCCGAGGCGGCGAAGCGGTCCGGCGTCCCGGCGACCGTGTGCGTGCCCAAGACGGTCGACGCCTCGAAGCTGCACGGCATCGTCGCGCGCGGCGCGGAGGTCCGGATCTCCGAATTCCGCGGCTACGACGAGACGCAGGACTGGGCGATCGAGCTCGCGAAACGCGAGGGCAAGCCGTTTCTCTCCGCCTTCGACGACGTGCGCGTGATGGCGGCGAACGGCGGCACCCTGGCCCGCGAAGTCCTGGACGAGATCCCCGCCGCGGCGACCTTCCTGCTTCCGGTCGGCGGCGGAGGGCTCTCCGCCGGCTTTTCGTTCGTCGCGAAAAATCGCAACCCGGGCTCGCTCGTGGTCGGCTGCCAGCACGAAAGCTCTCCGGGCCTCGCCCTCTCCCTCGAAGCGGGCCGCGCCATCACCCGGCTTCCGCCGGCGGAGACGCTGGCCGGAGGAATCGAAGGAGGGATCGGCGAGCTCCCTTTCGAGGTTCTCCGATCCCGCGTCGATCGCGTCGCCCTCCTCTCCGAAGAGGAACTGCTCGGAGCGGTCGTCTGGATGCTCGAGAATCATCAGCACGTCATCGAGCCCTCCGCGGCGGCGGCGATCGCCGCCGTTCTCACGGGGAAGGCGGGGGCCCTGGCCGGGCCGGCCGTGATCGTCGTGACGGGACGCAACGTCGCCGCGTCGACGTACAAGCGAATCCTCGGCAAAAGCTAGAATGGCCAGCGTCATGCTCGAAAAATTCGGTCCCGCCGACCGGCGCTTCGTCCTCGCGTGCGCGGCGGCCATCGCGATCTGCGGGGCGGTCGGGGCGCGACTGTTTCCGCGCGCCTTCCCGGAGGCGGCGCTCGTTCTCAAGGTGCAGCCGAAGCAGGCCGGGGAAATCGCCGGAAGCGTGCTGTCCCGCGAGTCCGCCTTCCCGGCGGAGGCGCTCCGGGGCGAGTCGGGCTGGCACCACGCGTTCCGATTCGCCGTCGACGACACGCCGAAGGTCTACCTCGAGCGGACGCTCGGGCTGAAGCGGGCGAATGCGTTCTTCGGGCGCGAGGCGAAAGTCTGGAGATGGGAGCTCCGCTGGTTTCGCTCGGGCCAGAAGGAAGAGTGGAGAGCCTCCGTGACGCCGCTCGGAGATTTTGCCGGGTTCTCCCACCTCGTGCCGGAAGCGGCAGCGGGATCGCGTCTTGCGGCGCCGCAGGCTCGCGCCCTCGCCGAGGCCTACCTCCAGCGGCGCGGAATCGCCCCGTCGGCGGTCGATCTCGTCGAATCCGCCCCGCAGACCCTCCCGCAGCGGGTGGACTGGAACCTCGTCTTCGAAAAGCGCGGCGTTCGTCTCGGCGAGGCGACGATTCGGTACCGCGTGCAGCTCCAGGGAGAGCGCGTCGGCGCGTTCTCCGAATTCGTGAAAGTCCCCGAGCAATGGGAGCGCGACTACGCGCGGCTGCGCTCTTCCAACGATTCGGCATCCCAGGTCGACGCCCTCTTCCTCCTCCTGACGATCGTCGCGATGATCGCGGTGCTCGTCCAGAAGACAATCCGGAAGGACGTTCCGTGGAAGCTCGTCGCGGGATTCTGCGGGGCAGCCTTCGTTCTGGCCTTCCTCTCGATCGTCAACGGATTTTCCGTCTCGGGCTTCGACTACAGCACTTCGAGCCCGTACTCCGCATTCCTCGTCCAGCGAATCACGTTCGCCGTCCTTTCCGCGCTCGGGCAGGCCGTCCTGATCGGCGTCGTCGTCGCCTCGGGCGAGCCGGCGTTTCGCGAACAGTTCCCGAAAAAGATCTCGATTCCCGGAGTGTTCTCGCGGCGCGGGCTGCGAAGCCGCACCTGCTTCCGAGGGATCGTCCTCGGTTACGCCCTGACGGCGTTTTTCTTCGCCTACCAGGCGGTTTTCTACGTCGTCGCGGCGCGGTTCGGCGCGTGGGCGCCCGCGGAGGTTCCTTACGACGACATCCTGAACACGACCTTTCCGTGGGCGACGGTCCTCTTCATGGGATTTTTCCCCGCCGTGTCGGAAGAATTCATCAGCCGCATCTTCTCGATTTCTTTTCTCGACCGGATTTTTCGGTCGAAGGCGCTCGCGATCGTCCTGCCGGCGTTCATCTGGGGGTTCGGCCACTCGAGCTACCCGAACCAGCCGTTCTTCATCCGGGGACTGGAGGTCGGCCTCGCAGGCCTCCTCGTGGGCGTCGTGTTCTGGAAGTACGGGATCGTGCCGATCCTCGTGTGGCACTTCACCGTCGACGCGACCTACACGGCCCTCCTGCTGTTGCGATCCGGCAATGCGTACTACGCGCTCTCGGGCGCGATTTCCGCGGGCGCGCTGCTGATCCCCCTTGTCGCGAGCATCGTCGCGCTCCGGCGTTTCGGAGGCTTCGAGCCGGAAACGGGCCTGACGAACGCCGACCTGGGCTTCGTGCCCGCTCCCGCCCGAGCCGAGGAGGAGATTTCCGCGGAAACCGCGCCGCGGCCGCTCTCCCCGTCGGCTCTTCGCGCGAGCGTGATCGTGCTCGTTCCTCTCGCTCTGCTCTTCTTTCTTCCCGCGGGGATTCCCGGCGGCGATCTCCGCGACGCCGTGGGTCGCGACGGCGCGATCGCCGCGGGAAAGGCGTTTCTGCGCGCCAACGGAGGCGACCCCTCGCGTTACCGGCTCGCCTCCTACGGCGCGACCGGCTTCGCCGAGGAACGGGACATGGCGCAGGCCAATCCCGAGGAGACGGCGCAGTTCGCGGCGTTTTCGGAGGACGCGGCGCGTTACGTGCTCCGCGAGGGGGGAGCGAAGGACTTCGACCGGCTCGCCGGGCGGGACCTGCCGACGGAGCTCTGGGCCCTGCGGTTCGTTGCGCCCGGAGACAAGCGGGAATGGAAGCTTCTGATCGACGCGCAAACCGGCCGCATCGCGGCGTTCGCGCATCCTCTCGAAGAAGACGACTCGGCCGCGCAGGCGGGCGGGCTCGCTCTCGAGACCGCAAAGCAGAGGGCTCTGCGAGCGGCCGGCAAGCTCGGCTACCGGAGCGCGTCGTACGCGGTCGTCGACGCGGGAGTCCAGACGCGCCCCCATCGCGTCGACACCCGGATCGTGCTCGAGGCCGCCGCCGACGGCGTGGCCGCTGCCCGGCCGAGACTGGTCGCGGTGTTCCACGGCTCGATGCTCGGGGCCTTCTATCCGGTCATTCGCGTTCCGGAGGACTACCTTCGATCGCGAGAATCGCAGGGCCCGTTGTACTGGATCGCCGTCTGCGCGAAGCTCGTCGCCTCGGCGCTTCTGCTCGGCTGCGGCCTGTTCGTCGTTCTCGACCAGTTTCGCCGGCCGGGTTTTCGCTGGAAGTGGCTCGCCGCGCCGATCGCCCTTGCGGCGATTTTTTCCGCTGTCGACGCCGCGAACGGCGTTCCGCAGATCTGGCGCGCGTACCGCACGGTCATCCCCGTTTCCCTGTTCCGGGTGAGCGCGGCGGTGGGAGTCCTGATCCGCGCGCTCGGAGTGTCGATCGCGGCCCTCGTCGGCTGCGTGCTCCTCGACGGGGTGAGGCCTCGCTGGACCCGGCGGTGGAGATTTTCGGGCAGCGCTTCGAGCTCTTTCCTTCGCGCAGCGCTCGCGGCGATCGGCTTCGCCGAGGCCGCGCGGCTGAAGGCCGTCCTCGCGCTTCGGTTCCCGGCGAGCTTCGGCGCGGAACCCGGCCTTCCGCCGCCGGCCAACGCCGCGATTCCCGCGCTGCGGATCCTGACCTCGGGAGCCTTTCGGCTGTTTCTCCTGACCGCGGTCGCGTCCGCCGCCGTGCTCGCCACGAGGTCGGTTCGCTTCTCCGCCCCGCGCCTCCGCGTCCTTGCGGCCTTTCTCGTTTTTCTCCTCGCGGTGCCGATCGGCGCGAAGTCTCCGGGAGAAGCTCTCTGGCCAACGCTCGCGCTCGCCGCGGCGCTCGCCTGGGCGGGATTCTCGTTCTTCGTGCTTCTCGCCGACGATCCGGCGGCCTGGCTGTGCTTCGGCGCCCTCGCGCTCGTGGGGGCGCCCGCTCTGGAACTGCTCGGCCAGGCTGCGCGCGCCGACAGGGTTCAGGGCGGGATCGCGCTCGCGGCCGCAGGTCTCGTCGTCGCGTGGATTTTCGTGCGCCGAATCGACGCTTCCCGCCTCGCGTGAGCGGGAATTCTTTGCCGCCTTCGGCCGTTGGCGGGTCAAAGAGAACAGAAAAAGGAGAATAAGAATGCGAATGAACAGGATCTTCCCGATCGCGGCTCTCGTCTTGAACGCCGGCTTCCTGTTCGCGGCGCCGTCGATCGGCGGCCGCGCGCCGGACTTCTCCCTCCCGGCCGCCGCGGGAGGCCAGTCCTTTTCCCTGTCGCAGGAGCTCGCGAAACACCGGCTGACCGTACTGATGTTCATCGCGACGCGTTGCCCGTTTTCCAATGCCTACAACGAACGGATGGAGCGGCTCAGCTCCGACTACGCCGCGAAAAATGTGGCGTTCGTCGGAATCAACAGCAACGAGGGAGAGCCGGCCTCGGCTGTCGTCGAGCATGCCCGGTCCCACGGGCTGACGTTTCCGATTCTCAAGGACGGCGGGAGCCGCGTCGCCGACCTTTTCGGCGCCCAGCGAACCCCGGAGATCTTCGTCATCGACGGGTCGGGGACGCTCCGCTACCACGGAAGAATCGACGAGAGCGCGGACAATCCTTCCGGCGTGCGCTCCCCGGACCTGCGAAACGCTCTGGACGCTCTTCTCGCCGGCCGGGACGTTCCGGCCGCCGAAACGAAGGCCTTCGGCTGCAGCATCAAGCGTCCTTGAAGGCCGTCCTCGGAGCCGGGTTTCTCCTCTGTCTTTCCGCGGCCACTGGCGGCGCGCGTCGTCCCGGTTCGGCCGGAAGAGTTCCGATCGCGGATCGTCGCGCCCCATCGGGGCCGCGTGCTGGCCGTCAATTTCTGGGCGACCTGGTGCGAGCCCTGCCGGCAGGAAATGCCCGATCTGGTCGAGGCCGCGCGCCGGCACGCGCGCGAAGGGCTCGACGTCGTTTTGGTCTCCGCGGACTTTCGAAAAGACCTGCCGGCCGTCGAGCGGTTCCTGCGGCGTTTCCGGGTTCCGTTCTCCTGCTTTCTCGAGGAGTCGCAGGACCCTCAGGCGTTCATCGACGCGGTCGATCCGAAGTGGGGCGGCGAGCTTCCGCGCACGATCGTCTACGACAGGACGGGAGCGGCGCGCGCTTCGCTGTCCTCGCGCCAGACCCGCGACGGGTTCGAGCAAGCGTTTCGGAATGCCCTCGGGAAACGGTGAGGCGGCTTCCGGTCACGAGTGCGGGGCTTCGAGCACCGCGCGCAGCGTGAGCGCAGCTCCGTCGCGAAGCACGCCGACCTCGACCTCGTCGCCGGGACGGCACTCCGAAATCGCGATCGTGTAGTCGTCGCCGCTCCGGATGTCGTGTTTTCCGAAACGGACGACGACGTCGCCGGCGTGAAGGCCCGCCTTCGCCGCGGGGCTGCCGGCGCGCACGCCCGCCAGTTTCACGCCCTTCGGTTTCGCTCGCGGAGTCGGGAATCGATCCGAACCAGACGCGGAACTGCCGGGACGGAGACGCGGTCGTCGGGGGCAGCTCGTGGAAGGCCGGGTGTTCCCGCCCCTCGGCCACCCGGAGCGCGCATCGCTCGATCAGGCGGAGAACGTCCGCCTCCCCTTCCGCGTTGATCTTGTCGGCCGTGTCGCTCGGCTTGTGGTAGTCGGGATGGGCGCCGGTGAAGAAAAACAGCACCGGAATCTTCGCGAGGTAGAAGGATTGCTGGTCGCTCGCTCCAAATCCGCCTTCGGTCTTCTGGAGGGATAGCCTCGACGCCCCCTCGCGGTTCGCCGCAACGACGAGCGGCTCCCAGGACGGCGACGTTCCCATCCCGATCACGGTCAGCTTCCGATCGCGAAGCCTTCCGATCATGTCCATGTTGAACATCGCGACGGTGGATTCGGTCGGGACGAGGGGATGGGCGACGTAATGAATCGAACCGAGCAGGCCCAGCTCCTCGCCGGAAAACGCGAGAAACACGATGCTTCTCTTCGGGCGATGCGATCGCGAGGCGAGATCCTCGGCGAGCGCGATCACTCCCGCGGCGCCAGAGGCGTTGTCGTCGGCGCCGTGGTGCACGGCGGGCGAGGAGGTGTCCGCGAGCGAGCTCGGGCCTCCCATTCCGAGGTGATCGTAGTGCGCGCCGATGACGACGTACTCGTTCTTGAGAATCGGGTCGCTCCCTTCGAGCAGCGCGGCGACGTTGTCCGCCGACTTTCGAACCTTGCGAACGTCGGCGGAAAGCGAGACGCGGACCCGGAGCGGCACGGCGAGCGCGCCCTCGGCGAGCTTCGACTCCGCGGCCCCGAGCGTCCAACCCGCGGTCGCGAGCCACGATTCGGCGATCGAACGCCTCACGAGAAAAACGGGAATTCCCTCGTTCGCAAAATTCCGGCTTGCGGACGGGTCCGGAAGGTCGGAGTCCCGCCGGGCCGCGACGAGGACGGCGGCGGCGCCCCGATCCCGGGCGAACAGGATTTTGTGGTGCATTCCGCCGAAATCCGACAGGGGCGAGCGGGAATCGTTGCCCGGCGCCCCGGCCAGGAGCACGACGATCTTCCCCCGGACGTCGGCGTCTCCATAATCGTCCCGGGCGGGGTCTCGCGCGACGATCCCGTACCCGGCGAAAACGGCGTCCCCCTCCGCCCGGCCGTTCCCCGAGAGGCTCGAGGCGACGAACTCCGAGTTGAGCCGGTACTCGAAATACTTTCCCGAATGTTGCGCCGACAGGAAATTGTTCTTCCCCTCGGCGACGCCGGCCGCGAACGAGAAGGGCTGGAAGAATCCGCTTCCATCCAGAACGGCGCCGACGTCTCCTTGCCGGGAAGTCCCGAGCGGCTTCAGCCCGGCCTCCTGGAACGCGGCGGCGATGTACCGGGCCGCCCCTTCCGCGCCCTCCGAGCCGGTCGCGCGCCCCGCGAGAACGTCGGACGCGAGGTATTCGACCCTCTGCCGGACGGACGCGGCGGCGATCTCGGCCCGGGACGTCCCGGCGAGAAGGCAGGCGCAGACCGCCAGCCCGACCGCACGGCCTGCCGCGACTCGATTTCCCTTGCGGGACAATGGCATCCAAGAATTCTACTCTCGCGGCGTGCCGGCGACGGCGCGGATATACTTTCCGAAAAATGACATCTTCGTTCCGATGAGCGAGCGCGAGCCGATCTCCGAGGGGAGTCTCTGGCCCCGGTCCCCGGGAGACGCGGCGAGGACGATCGCGGTGGCGGCCGTCTACTTCGCCGCCGGAAGACTGGGCCTGCATCTGGCCGTCGTCCATCCGAGCGCAACCGCCGTCTGGGCGCCGACCGGAATCGCGCTCGCCGCGTTTCTCGTGTTCGGATTCCGAACGTGGCCGGGTGTCTACGTCGGAGCGTTCCTCGTCAACGTCGTCACGGCCGGGACCGTCGCCACTTCGATCGGCATCGCAACGGGAAACACTCTCGAGGCGCTCGTCGGCGCCGCGCTCATCCGCCGATTCGCGGGAGGCCGTGACGCTTTCGACCGGGCGATCGACGTCCTGGGGTTCATGCTCCTCGGTGGCCTCGTCGCGACGACGCTCTCTCCGACGCTGGGAGTGACGAGCCTCGCGGCCGGAGGTTTCGCCCGCTGGAGCGAGTTCGGCAGCATCTGGAGCACCTGGTGGCTCGGGGACGCTTCGGGAGCCCTCGTCGTGGCGCCCGCGTTGATTCTCTGGGCGAACGGCGGCCGGTTCCGCGGGAGTCGGGCGAAGTTCCTGGAAGCGGCGTGCCTCCTCTTGTCGCTCGTCCTCGTGGGGTTCCTCCTGTTCAGCAGCCGGTCCGGCTTCGCCGCGCGGCACATTCCTCTCCAGTTTCTCTGCATTCCGATTCTTCTGTGGTCGGCGTTCCGGTTCGGCTCGCGGGAGACGGCGACGGTGCTGCTGCTGCTTTCCGGGGTCGCCGTCTGGGGGACGGCCCGGGGCTTCGGGCCCTTCGCTTCCCTGGATCCCGCCCAGTCCCTTCTCATTCTCCAGGCCTTCATGGCCGTGATTTCCGTCACGATGCTCTCCGTCGCGGCGCTCGTCGCCGAGCGAGGGCGGGCCTCGCAGGCGCGCGACGACATCCTCTCGATCGCGGGGCACGAGTTGAGGACCCCTCTCTCGACCCTGACGCTGCAGGTCGAAAACCTGTCGCGCGGTTTCCGTCAGGGCGCTTCTTCGGAGACTCTCGAGGCGAGGATGGAATCGGTTCGACGCTCCGGCCGCCGCCTGTCGGCCCTCGTCGACGAGATGCTCAACGTCAGCCGGGTGACCTCCGGCGTGATGCCCCTGAGAATGGAACGGGTCGAGCTGTCCGCCTTTGCGAAGGAGGCGACGACCCATTTCCTCGAGGACCTCGCGTCGGCCGAATGCCGGGCCTCGGTTTTCGCGGACGATCCCGTCTGGTGCCGCACGGACCCCGAGCGCCTCGGCTACGTTTTCAACAACCTGCTCGCCAACGCGATCAAGTACGGGCAGTCGAAGCCGATCGAGATCACGGTCTCCGCGAGCGAAGGGATCGCGCGGCTCTCCGTGAGGGATCACGGCCTCGGAATCCCGCTCAAGGACCAGAAACGGATCTTCGAGCGGTTCGAGCGAGCCGTGTCCACATCGCACGTCAGCGGATTCGGCCTGGGACTCTGGATCGCCCGGCAGACCGTCGAGGCGCTCGGGGGAAGGATCCGCGTCGAAAGCGAGCTCGGCGAGGGCTCGACGTTTTCCGTCGACCTGCCGATCGAGGAGGCGGCCGCCTCCGGCGCTTCAGTTTGAACGGATCTGGTCGAGGGCCGAAAGGCGCCGCGTCGGAGGATAGGGCGCCGACGGGCCTTTGAAGGCCTGCCAGAGCACCTCGTTGAACAGCTCCTCGTCGGCAGCGTCGGGCTCGTCGAGATCGAGCTTCATCGATTCCCGGGCGATTTTCCCCGACGAAGGGTTCTTCTCCGTGAGCGACTGCGCGGGCGTGATCGCGGAATACGGACGGACGTCCGGCTCGCCGGCGAAGACCCCGTCGAGCGGCGTCCCGAAGTGGTCGAATTGCGACAGCGAGGGGAGCCGGAGAATCCCTTCGATCGTCGCGAGGACGTCGGTCGTGTTCACGAACCGGTGAATCCTCCCCGGCCGGTTGTACGGCGAGATCATCAGGAACGGCGCGCGGTGGGAGTCGACGTGATCCGGTCCGTTCTGCGCATCGTCCTCGACGACAAAGACCACCGTGCTCTTCCAGAACGGAGTCTTCGAGAGCGCCTCGACGATGCGGCCGAGCGCGAGATCGTTGTCCGCGAAGTACGCGCGCGGCGTCTCCAGTCCGGGGCGGCCGCCCGCGGTGTGGTCAGCGGGCAGGTGGAGAAGCTCGAGGGCCGGCATGGCCCCTTTTCGAACGAACTCGCCGAGCTCCCCGATCCACGCATCGGCGCGGCGCTGGTCCGGAATCGTCAGGTCGAAGGAGGGATAGTCGGGGCTCACGTACGGCGCGAGACCCTTCAGCTTCGATCCGTAGCGGATGACTCCCTGTGGCCGGCTGATCTCCCCGGCGTATTCGCCGTAATCGCGAAAGCTGATTCCCAGGCGCGTCGCGAGGTCCCACAGGTACCCGCTCGCGGGCTCGTCCGGCTCCTCTTCAAGCTCCGGGCGCTTGTCCGCGTAGACCGAATGCACGGTTTTTTCCGTGTAGTCCGTGACGTACGCCGAAGTCGACCAGGGGTGCCCCTGGGAGCTCACTTCCGCGTTACAGAGAAAACGGTCGAAGAGGCCGAAACGCCGGGCGAGCGCCCGGTGGTTCGGACCCTCGGTCTCGCGAAAATAGAGAAGCGCCGGATCGCCGTCGCCCTCGGGAAGGTCGCCGAAGACCTGGTCGTAGGTCCGGTTCTCCTTGATGATGTAGACGACGTGCTCGAACTTCGGAACGGCCGCGCGCCGATCGGGCCTGGGCTCCCAGTGGTTCCATCGCGCGACCTTCTTCGAGAGATCCGAAAGGGCCGCCGCGCCCGGGTCCGGAGCGATGCTCGTCACCGTCCCGTTCAGCTGGCCCAGGGTGTACGCGAGAGGAGGGGCGCGCTCCGGAAGCCGCGCTCCCCCCGGGTTGGGAGCGCTGCCGCGCCCCTTTCCGTTCAGAACGAGAATCCGGCCCCGGTCGGGAAGGAGCGCGACCGGATACCACTCCGCGGGGAACCGTCCCGCGAGACGATCCTCCCCGCCTCCCGAGGGAACGCCCGACGTCGCGGCCGAGAGATCGAAAGCCGCGATCGCGTTGTCGTCCGCTTCCGCGACGAAGAGCCGGGTCCCGTCCGGCGAGAGAGCGAGAGCGTTCGGCGTGCTTCCTTCCTGCGGCCCGGAGGGCGGAGGATCGGCGAGGGTGGTCCGAAGGCGGCCCTCGGGCAGGTCGACGACCGCGATGCGATCCACGCTCGCGAGGCAGGCAAACAGTCTCGTCCCCGCCGCGTTGAGAAGAAGCGAAGAGGGATGGCGGCCGACGGCGATCGCGGCCGCCGGCGCGAGGGCGAGCCCTTCGCCGCGCGAGAAGACGGAGACCGTCTCGCCGCCCCAGGCGGAAACGTACACCGCGCCGGCCGGAGACACCGCGACAGCGTACGGAAAATGACCGGTCGGCAGGCGCTGAAGGACCTTTCCCGTCTCCGCCTCGACGACCGCGAGATCGTTCGCCAGATTCTCCGCGACGTAGATCGCCCGGCCGTCGCGGGAGATCGACAAGCCGGCGGGGTACCGGGGCGTCTTTTCTGCCGCGGTCTTTTCCCCGGGAGCGCCGGCGGCCAGGGAAATCCGGTCGATCAACGAAGCCTCGCCGCCTTTCCAGGCATACCGATACACGACGTCCTCGTTTCCGCCCGAAGCGAAGAGCCGGGTTCCGTCCGGCGAGAAAGCCAGGCCCAGGAATGCGCCCTCCTGCGGGAGCGTCTGCACGACTCGCCGGGTCGCCAGATCGACGATCTGAAGTCCCTGTTCGCGCCACCCGCTCAGAAGGACCGCGATGCGGCCGGCGTCCGGGGTTGCCGCCATGGCCAGGGGCATGTTTCCGACTCCGATCGACGGCCCGGTCTCTTCGACCGACCCGATCGACCTCCCGGTCGGGAGCGGAAGCGGTTCGCCGGGCGCCGGCCCGCTCGAAGAAACGGGAGGAGATCCGGGCGCGCACGCGAACGACGCGAGCATCGCCAGGACCGAACAAGAGGCCGAAAAAGTTGGGAACTTCATTCCACTCCCCCGAAGAGTCTAACGCGTCGACGCGTTCGGACGCCGGGGTTTGAGTCGGAAAAGCCCGAAACGGGCCCGGCCGGATTCGGCCGGGCCTTCCGAAACGGTGTTCCTAGGGGCAGGTGGGAGCGATTCCCGTGTCGACGTCGGGACACGTCGCCACCGTGGGATCGATCGGATTCTGATCCGCCGAAGTGAAAGGATTGTTCTGCCGTCCGCCCCGCTTCTGCGGAGGGTTCAGGCCCTTGACCTTCACGTTCAGGCTGCACGCCGGGATGGCTCCGCTGCCGAAATCGTTGTCGAACGAGTCAGCCGGGATTTCGAGAGAAGCTCCGTCGGTGCCGAAGTCGAAGTCGAGCGACGCGTCGCCGCACGCCGTGCCGAGATTGTAGAGAGCTTCGACCTCCACCGAATACTTCGTGGCTCCGGCAACGGCGCACCACGCGATATTCAGATTTCCATTCGCGTCGACGCACGCCGTCACGTCGGCCGGAGCGGGAAGATTGGAGTGCGTGGCCGCGTTTGCGGACGCCGTGGAGATGCCGGGAATGCTTCGGCGCGATCCCGCCGAAGCCGGAATCGCGGCGAGCAGAAGAGCAGAACACCCGGCAAGAGAGAAAATTCTCAGACTCCTGGACATGAAAACCTCCATTGTGTGTAACGGTGAAGGCCTCGCGGCCCGGTTCGAAATACGAATTCTGGCTGAAGTCCTTCAACGAGAATTCTTATCTCGAGACAACTCGTGAATTCTTGAATTCCTGTTCCTTCGCTTCACCCCCCTTCGAGAATTCCGGACCCCCGTGTCCGTTCGGTCGGGAAGCTAACACCCGGGGCGCCGCAGAGCAAGTCGCGCATGCCGCCGCCCTTCCGCCGCGCGCGCGAGGGGATCAAAATCGGACCCGGAGAAAGAGCCCGCGCCCCGTCGGGGCGAGATCGAATGTGGCCTCGCGTCCGTTCGCGTCCTCGGCGAGATGGCGGTGAACGAGCCATCGCCCGGTCACGGTGCCGAGAATCGCGCCCGCGAAGACATCGCTCGCGAAATGCGCCCGCGAGTTCACCCTGTCCATCGCGACGATCGTCGCCGCCGTGTACGCGAGACCGGGGATCACCCAGCCGCTCGACCTCGCCGCCACGACGGAAGCGACGGCAAACGCCACGGTCGCGTGCCCCGAAGCGAATGAACCGTTGCTCGAGCCCGGCTCGAAGGTCGTCTGGCCGTTGGAAGAGTTCGGCCGGACGCGCCCGGCCGCGCGTTTGACGACATTGTCGAGGATGCCGGCCAGAACGGCAGCCTCCAGGGCGTCCCGACCCGTGTCGAGAGTCTCGGGACTTCGAAATGCGAGGCCGCCGACGATCAACGCCGCCGACACCCCGAATCCTCCCTCGGCCCCGAGGAATGTCGTCGAGCTCGACACGGAATTCAGAAACGGAGAGCGCGTCTCCTGAGCCTGGTGATCGATCGACCGATCCGCGAGGAAGAGGCCGCCGAGGATGACTCCGAACCCCGCGGCTTTCTCCCAGTCTCCCAACTTCCAGGAAAAGGGGGCGCTCACGAGCCCGAGGGAGTCGAGGCCGTATCGCTTTGCCTCGTTCCCCAACGCCGGCAAGACCCCGCCGCCGCCGGCCGTCTCCTCGAAAACGGCGGGCGCAACGACGGAAGGATCGGACGACTGGGCGGCGGCCGGCAACGCTCGAACCGAAAACAGGAGGGCGCAACCGAGAACCGGCAGACTTCTCACGCGGAAACGTTCTCGGCGCCGGCCGCGGCGGTCGTTGGCATCGTCCGGAAGGTACTTCGCCGAACTTAAACGGTCGATGTACGGTTCACGCGGCTCACGGTCCGCTCGTTCCGACGCGCCGGCGGTAAGTCAACGCGAGCCGCCAGCCGTTCAAGGCGTTCCGACCGCCAAAGTCGTGCTTCACTTCGGCGACGATCTGATCGCGCCGACGGCTCCCCCAACCGAGATGGAGCTCGATGCCCGCTCGACCTTCCGTCGAGCGCCGGTTGTGAAAGATCGTCCCGTTCTCGCGGGCGTCGGTCGCGACGACATATCCGGCCGTGGCCACGGCGTCGGCGTCCCAGCCCCGAAAACGGAGGACTGTCACCCGCGGCGCCAGCTCGGCGCTCGCGCGGAGATACGCCTTCTGAATCTCGAACGGTCTTCCATAGTCCCCTTCGAACCGCAACCCGAGCCCTGCCTGACCCGAATGCCCGGCAAAAATCGACCAGTCGGTTCGGAGGAACACCCTGTCCTGGCCGTCGGAGACGGGGAGCACCGAATTGTCCGGACGCCTCCGGATTTCGTACCCCAGACGAACGAGATTCGACCGCCCGGGAAGCGTGCCGGGGCTCCAGTCCACGAAGACTCCTCCCCCGACGAACCCGGAATCCCGGATCGGGGGTCCGTTCGAGCAGCAATACCTGTTCGCCGCGTACGACCCGACGATTCCGAGAGCGAAGGAGGAGGAGAGACCGTAGGAGAGACTCGTTCGATTCCGAAAGAGACCCAGCGAGCTCGCGAGCTCGTTGCTGCGGCCGTTCGCGTCGTCATAGACCGGGTCGACAACCGCCTCGAACGCCGTTTCCAGAGTCGTTTCTCCGCGAACCGGCTGCGGAAGCCCGAGGAAGAACGAGGGAGGGGAATCGCCGAAGGCGGGCGCGACCGCGAGCATTGCAAAAGCCACGACCAGGGTGCGAATCGATCTCACCGCGCCGCGGCGGCACCGCCGGGAGTTCCAGCGGAAGAACAATTCCCGTCCCCGTTAGCCGTTTTCGGCACCTCGACGAGTGTCGTCGAGTCGATGACGGAGCCGCCGACGTCGTGCGCTTCGAGAAGCAGCGAGCCATTCTCGATGCGAACCGTGACATAGCCATGGACGGCCGCGAGAAATGCGGAGAAGCTCTCCGGGTCGAAATTCGAAACCGACGCCCCGCCTCCCCCTTCCACGACGTAGACGACCGCCGTGTCCGGGGGGCCCCGTCAGGCAGATGGGATGGGTGCGTTCGTAGAGATGCTCGTGCCCCGAAAACACCAGGTCGACCCCGTACCGCTCAAAAAGAGGAGAGAGCACGAGCTGCTCGACGACGTTTGAATTCTCGGAAGTGAACGGCGGTTCGAACACGGTGACGAACTTCCAGGTCGCGGTGCTCGCGGCCAGGCCCTGTTCCAGCCACCGGTACTGGACGGAATCTTCGCCGAACGCCGAGCTCTCCACATCGAGACAGAAAAACTCCGCGTCTCCCTGCCGAAAAGAATAGAACCGTGGGTCGGGAGTGAGGCCGTTCGGGGGCAGATCGAACGCTTCGAAGAAAGGAGCGCCGTTGGAGGTTCGAACGTCGTGATCGCCGAGAATCGGCATGATCGGAGCCGTTGCGAGCAGCGGCGCGAACGGAGCGAAGAAGCTCGGGTCGTAGTCCTCCCGCCGGCCGTCCGGATAGACGACGTCCCCGACGTGGAGAACGAGATCCACCTCTGCCTGGGAGAGCCGGTCGGCGATCGCCGCGGGCACGGCACCTCCCGTCGTGTCGCCGATTACGGCGAAGGAGAGGCTGTTGTCTGTCGGGCAGCGGGGAGCCCGAAACCGGAACGCCGGGGAAAGTGCGTTCCCGTCCCCGAAAATCTCATACTCATAAACAATTCCGGGCGCGAGGTCTGGCAAGACGACGCGATGGGTTTCCTGCGGCCCGGCTTCAACGGCGATCGTCCAGGAACGGAGCCCCCTGCTTTCCTCGGAAAGTCGTCCTCCGGCCAGAACCCTCCTCCTCGGCTGCCCCGCGGGAGCGTCCGGACGGTAGGCCACCGATCCCAGGTCTGGAAGAGAGGTCTTCCAGAGAACGGCAATGGAAGTGTCCGAAGGGCGCTGAAGGAAGGGTCCGCGAGCGAGGTTGGCGCCGGCCAGCGAAGACCCTGAAGCCAGCATTCCGAGAGCCAGGAGCAAGACGAAGTCTCCCCGCGCAGCGGACGGGATTTTTCGCATGGCCTGACGGTACGACGCACCACCTAAACACGGGATGTACCGGCCGAATCAGCCGGACGCGGGAATCGAGACTCGTACCTCCGCGACGAACGTGCATCCGGCCGGGGAGGTTTCCGCGAGGCGCACGTCGCCGCCATGGAGCTGCGCAATCGACTTCGCGATGGCGAGGCCCAGCCCCGCTCCCCCGCCGGTCCCCGTCTCGCTTCCGCGATAGAAGCGCTCGAAAATCCTTTCCCGCTCTTTCTCGGGCACGCCCGGCCCCTCGTCGTGGACGAAGATCCTGTCCACACCACCCTCGACTGCCATCCGAACACTTACCCGACCGCCGGGCCGCGTGTACTTGACCGCGTTGTCGAGCAAGTTCAGGACGAGACGATGGAGCAGCTCCTCGTCGCCGTAGACGAGCCGCTCGCCGGAAGGCTCGACCTCGATCGCAATCCCACGCGAAGCGGCGAGGGTTCGCATCGCCCTCGCGCATCTCGCCACCGACTCGTCGAGATAGAAGCGCGCGGGCCGGACCGGATAGTTCCCGGCGTCGCCGCGCGAGAGCAGAAAGAGGTCCTCGACGATCTGGCTCAGTTTTCGGGAGGTCTTCTGCACGACCTCGAGGGCCTCGCGATACTCTTCGACCGGCCGGTCGGTGCGGGCGAGGGTCACGTCCGCCTCTCCCTGGAGAATCGAAAGAGGCGTTCGGAGCTCGTGGGACGCCTCGGCCATGAAGCGCCGCTGCGAATCGAAAGCCGCCTCGAGACGCGCGAGCAGGCCGTTGATGGTCTCCGCGAGAACCCCGAGCTCGTCGCGCGGATTCCGGACTTCGATTCGCTCCCCGAGATTGGAAGCCCCGATTTCCCTCGCCTTTCGACTCATGCGGAGCACGGGCGCAAGGCTTCCGCGGGCGAGAAGGTAGCCGCCGACGCCGGCCACGAGGAGGGCGACCGGAATTCCGAAAATCAGCGCGGCGGACGCATTTCGAAGCCGCTGCGCCTGGTTGCCCAGCCCCCGCGCAACGACCGCGACGAAGGGCTGCGAGACGACGGTAATCGGAATCGCGAGCGCCCGGACTCCCTCGTCCAGGCTTCCCTCTCTCACAGTGAAAAACCCGCGGCCGCCGCGCGTGACCCTTCTCGCGATCTCTTCCCTTTGCGCCGAGTCGAGTTCCCGGGAACGGGACGAGGCGAAAATGCGGCCGTCGGGCCCGATCACGAGGAGCGCCCGGTCGCTGAACCGAAAATCGAGCGGCACGTCGCGGCCTTCTTCCTCCTCGAACGCGAGTTGTCGAAACGCGGAGGTCAGCTCGTGCGCGGTGTCCAAAAGCGAGGCGTCGGTCTCCGCGCGGATCGCGCGCGCGATTCGCGACATAGCTGACCACGCCGAACGTCACGAGGACGACCGCGAGGAGGCCGCAGTACCAGAGCGTCAGACGCGCTCGAACCGACTGGAACATTTCAGTTTGAATTTTCGTCGAGCATGTACCCGGATCCGCGGATCGTGTGGATCAGCTTCTTGTCCGACACTCTCTCGATGTTCCGGCGGAGCCGGTTGACGTACACCTCGATGAGGTTGGAGAACGGGTCGAATTCCTCGTTCCAGACGTGATCGGCGATTTCCGCCCGGCCGACCACGCGCCCCGCATTTCGAGCGAGATACTCGAGCAGAGCGTATTCCTTCGTCGTGAGCGCGATCGGCGAGGAGTCGATCCGGACGCGGTGCGAACGCGTGTCGATTTCGAGCCCGCCGACGGCGAGGACCGCCGCGTGGGTCGGCCCGCCCCGTCGCAGGAGCGCGCGAAGCCGGGCGAGAAGCTCGGCGAACTGAAACGGCTTCACCAGGTAGTCGTCGGCGCCGGCGTCGAGACCCTGGATCCGATCGGGGACCGTGTCGCGGGCCGTCAGCATCAGGATCGGTACGTTGACGTTTTCCGCGCGGAGGCGGCGGGCGACCTCCATGCCGTCCGGGGCAGGGATGATGACGTCGAGGACGACCGCGTCGTAGTTGCCGACGCTGGCCTCGTAGAGCGCGGCTTCGCCCGTGGTCACGGTGTCCACGGCGTACGAATTCTCCGTGAGCCCTTTCCGGATGAAACGGGCGATTTGCGCGTCGTCCTCGACCAGAAGAATTCGCATCGCGCTGAGACTAAGCCGGCGAGATAAACGGAAGATGAATCACGCGATCTCCCGATACACTTCCGCGTGACCGACAAGGGGGTCTCCCATGTTTCTTCACGGCCGCAATCGATTCTTCATGCATCGCCTCGCGCTTGTTCTGGGCTGCCTGCTGCTCGTGCGCGGCGCGGCCGCTCAGGATCGATCTTACCCGACGGTTCGGCTTTCCGCGTTCGCGGACATCCTCCTCAGCCATTCGACGCGCGCGGGAACCACGACCTTCGACTCCGGAGAGCTCGATCCTTTCGTGGAGGTCCAGCTTTCGGAGAAGTGGTCCGGAGTCGCGGAGGGACTCGTCCAGCGCCTGGAAAGGGGCTCGGACACGGACGTTCCCGGGAAACGGCGAATCGAGTTCGACGTCGAGCGGTTCTTCGCCGCTTACAGCCCTTCCGATTCGTTGCGGATCCAGGTTGGAGAGGTCAGCACCGGCCTCGTCGAATGGAACGAGCGCGAAGAGCTTCCCCGCTTTGTCCAGACTTCGATCGACGTCCCCTCCATCGCCAAGCGGCAGGAACAGGGAGGCGCCTGGCCGATGCACCTGATCGGCGCGTGGATCTCGGGCAACGTTCCAGGAGCCGCCGGACTTCGTTACGGAGCCGGTGTCGGCGAAGGCCGCGGCCAGACGCGCGACGATACCGCCCCGCTGACCGGCCCGACGTCGCCCGCGGGATTGCTGTCGCTCTCGTTCGCCCCCGATTCGGTCCACGGCTTCGAGATCGGAGGAGCGGCGTTCCTCGACGACATTCCGGCGCCCGAAGGAACCTACCGCGAGCTCGACGAGACCGTTTCCACGAGCTACGTCCAGGGGCCGATCGAGGTCCGGGGGGAGTGGAGCCGGATGAATCACCGGCCGCGATCAGGCGGACCGACTCGCGTCACGCAGGGATGGTACGCCCTGGCCTCCGTGCGTCTCCCGGGTCGTCTCCAGGAGCTGCGTCCCTACGTCCTGCTCGACTATCTCGACGTCGCGCGAGACGAGCCCTACCTCAAGGACGTCAACGACCAGCGGGCCTGGGCCGCGGGAGTGCGGTGGGACGCGACAAGCAAGCTCGTCCTCAAGCTCGATTTTCGGTCGCAACGGGCGAGCTCCGCGGAGTTCGAGCGCCGCGTTCGCCTGCAAGTGGCGGTCGCCTTTTGAAAATCCCGGCGTGCTGGACCCTGGCCGCCGTCCTGGCGCTCCAGGCCGGCAACGAGAAGCGGCCGGCCGGCGCGGCACGATCGGACGCTCTGGTTTTCGTGGTTTCGGCGCGGCAGTCGCCGACGAAAGCCGTCTCCTCGGTGGAGCTGCGCCAGATTTTCGCGGGGCGAGTGACACGCTGGAAAGGCGGCCGGCGGATACTCCTCGCAATGCGGCCCGCCGACGACGCCCGCCGGTCGAGCGTTTTTCGAAGATGCCGTCCGGATGTCCGATATCGATTTCTCTCGCCTCTGGCTGGGAATCATCTTTCGAGGCGAAGCAATGAGTTCGCCCCGGGTCCTCGAGTCGAAAGACGACGTCGAGAGATTTCTCGCCCGATCCCCCGATGGTCTCTCGTTTCTTCTCTCGAGCGAGAAAGGGAATGCGGAAAAAGTACAACCTCTCCTCGTCGACGGCCTCTCGCCGAACGACGCCTCCTATCCGTTCCGGATCTCGGAGTGACCTGGTTCGATTGCCTCCAAATCCGCAAGAGGGCATAATTCCACTCGAGATCTTGTTTTCGTCAAGCAAATGACACGAAACGTTCGGCGAACCCTCGGCGCGGCTCTGTCACTCGCTCTCGTCTTCCCGGCTGCTCCCCTTCTGGCCGGACACGGGGGCGGGTCGCATGGCGGAGGCTCTCACAGTGGAGGATCGCACATCGGCGGATCCCACGGTGGCGGGTCGCACAGCGGTGGCTCCCACAGCGGCGGCTCGGCACGGCGGCGGCTCCCATCGCGGGGGCGGTCATTCGGGCGGCCACGAGCGAAGCCACGGCCGGTCGCACTCGAGCGGCGAATGGATTTTCTTCGGCGCTCCCTTCTGGGGCGGTCTCGGCTGGTGGTACCCCGATGCCGGGCCGTATGTCGAAGCGCCGGACGAATACCCCCCGGACGAGCGAGAGTACGGACCCGACGGCGCGATCGCGCCGGATGCGGCGCCCGAAGATTCGGATGCCGACGAGCAGGACGCCGATGAGCCCGAGGACGCGCCGGCGTCACGACCGCGCGATGCTGACCTTCGCCGTCCAGCCGGACGACGCGGCCGTCTACGTGGACGGGCACCTGCTCGGCACCGCGGAGGAAGTCGGCCGAACTCTTCGCGGCGTGCCCGTCTCGCCGGGCACGCACACGATCTCCGTCACTCGCCCCGGTCTCCGGGAATGGTCCTCCGAGATCGACGTCGCGTCCGGCGAATCGCGAAAAGTCGAAGCCTCGCTCGAGCGCTAGTCGCTCGAAGACTCTCCGGGCCCTACGACGCCTGATCCTTCTCCCACGCGTCGCGCGCGGGCGCTTGAATCGGGGCGAGAGATTTCTTCTGCAGCTCCCGGTTGATCGCCGGAATTTCCGAATTGATCTTTTCGAACTGGCTCCGCGCTTCACCCAGCCTTTCGCCCAGCACCGGGATTTGAGCGAGCTGGCCGGCCGAGGGCCGTCCTCCGAATCCGTTGATCGCGCCGAAAAGGTCGGTCACCCATTCCCGCAGCTGCCGGTCGGAGTCCGACGGCATGCCCTCGAGGGCAGGATGCGTCGTCACGAGTGTCCGATGAAGCGCGTCGAGCCGGCCGGCGAGCTGCGACAGCTTTCGCGCGGCCGCGGAGCTCCCGAGCTTTCCCGATCGGTCGAGAGACTGATCGCGGACGCTCGTGACCGAGTCGGCCAGGAACGCGAGGTCCTCCTGCATCTGGTAGAGCCGCATCATCGCGTCCTGACGGGCCCGAATGTCGGCCGCGGAGTAAGGCAGGAGCGGATCGGGGGCCAGCACGAGATTTCCCGAGTACGTTTGCGCGCCGTCGATCACCTTCACGGTGTACGTTCCGACCGGAACCGTCGGCCCCACGAGGGCCCCGACGGCGAGACCGGTCGCGGTCGCCGTCTTGGGCGGCTTCAACCGGGTGTTCCAGAGGACGCGGTTGATTCCCTTCTTGTTACTGCCCGGGAGGGTCGCGATCGTCTTGCCCGAGGCGTCGGCGATCTCGATTTTCGATTCGCCGAGGAGGCGCCGCTTGCTGCGGTAGAAGGAAATGACCGCGGAATCCGAGGGGTTCTCTCCCACGAAATCGCCGTCGCCGTTCCACGACTGCTGTTGAAACGGAATTCGAAGATAGGTCGGACGCGAGGAAAGGATCGTCACGTCCGCGGCAAGCACCTCCGGCGTCAGCTGCCGCAGGACGGAGACGTCGTCGACGACGTAAAAGCCTCGCCCGTGCGTCGCCAGGACGAGGTCCGATTCGCGCGGATGCACCGCGATGTCGCGAACCGGCACCTTCGGAAGGTCTCCGGAAAACTGAGCCCATTCCTTCCCGCCGTCGATCGAAAGGAAGAGCCCCTGTTCGGTGCCCAGATAGAGAACGGAGGCGGACTTCGGGTCCTCGCGGATCACGTGCGCGTAGCCAGCTACATCGCCCGTCGCGAGCGGCGCCCAGGTTCGGCCGTAGTCCGTCGTCCGGTACACGTAGGCGGTGAAATCGCCGCGGGCGTGGTTGTCGAAGGTCGCGTACGCCGTGCCCGGCTCCCGGCGGCTCGCTTCGATCCCGGAGACCCACGTGCCCTTCGGGACGCCCGGAACGTTGGCGACGACGTTTACCCAGTGCGCGCCGCCGTCGCGCGTGACCTGGAGATTGCCGTCGTCGGTGCCCGCCCAGATGACCTTTGCATCCAGGGGCGAAGGCGCGATCACGTAGATCGTGCAATGGTTCTCCGCAGAGCTGTCGTCGGGGGTGAGTCCGCCCGACTCGACCTGCCGCTCGAGCTCCGGGTTATCGGTCGTCAGATCCCCCGAGATCTGCCTCCACGACTCCCCCTGGTCGGTCGACGCGAAGAGGTACTGCGCGCCGGCCAGCAGCAGATGAGGATCCGCCGGCGACACCACGAACGGCGACTCCCAGTTGAACCGGAGGATCTTCTCGCCCTTCGACGGATACGGGCGGATCTGCTTGGTCTCCTTCGTCTTCCGGAAGAACTTGTAGATCTCGCCTCCCTGGTACTCCCAGAAGATGACGTTCGCGTCGGTCGGGTCGGGAAACGTGTACATCCCGTCGCCGAAGCCGAAGTTCTTCCATTCGTCGTTGCCGATCCCGCCCCCGCCGCTCGACGGGCCGTACCAGCAGCCGTTGTCCTGGAAGCCGCCGTACACGTTGTACGGCTGCGCCTCGTCGAGCGCGACGCGGTACGGCTGAGAAACGGGAAGCGTCCGCAGGAACATCCAGCGGCCGCCCCGGTCCCACGAAACGTAGACGCCCCCGTCGGTGCCGAGCATGAGGTGATCGGAGTTCGCCGGGTCGATCCAGAACGCGTGCGTGTCGGAGTGGTAGCTGCCGAAGTTGAACCCGGCGCCCGAGAACGATTTTCCGCCGTCCTCGGACATCGTGAGCATGAAGCCCGGTTTGTAGACCCGCTCGGGATTACGGGGATCGACGGCGAGGTGCGAAAAGTAGAACGGCCGCACGCCCACGTTGAACGAGGTGTTGATCATCCGCCAGGACTCGCCCGAATCGTCGGAACGGTAGAGGGCCGTCCGGCTCGACTCGACGGTCGCGTACACGGTTTCGGGACGGGATGGCGCGATCGCGATCGCGATGCGCCCGAGGTCTCCGCCCGGAATTCCATTGACGATCCGCTTCCAGTGGGCGCCCCCGTCGGCCGACTTGTAGAGCCCGGAGCCCGGCCCGCCCGACCGGAAGAAATCGGGCCGCCGGCGGAAGTCCCACATCGCCGCGTAAACGAGCTTCGGGTTCTTCGGGTCGATCGCGACATCCGCGCACCCGGTCGAGGCATTCACGTAGAGAGCCTTCTGCCAGGTCTTTCCGCCGTCGGAGGTCTTGAACAGGCCGCGCTCCGCGCTGTCGTTCCACAGGTGACCCACGGCCGCGACGAAAACCGTCGAAGAGTCGGTCGGGTCAACGGCGACGCGCGCGATACGCTCCGTGTCGCCGAGACCAACGAGACGCCAGTCATCCCCGCCGTCGTCGGTTCGATAGAGGCCGGAGCCGAGGGAAACGCTGTTTCGCGTGTCCCCCTCCCCGGTGCCGACCCACACGGTTTCCGGATGGGCCTGGTCGATCGCGACCGAGCCGATCGATTGCGAGTACTTGTCGAAGACCGGCTTGAACGTCACGCCTCCGTCGATCGACTTCCACACTCCGCCGCCGGCCGCGCCGACGTAGATCAGTTTCGGGTTCTTCGCCGACGCATCGATCGCCTCGATTCGGCCGCCGAACACGGCCGGCCCGATCGCTCGCGCGTGCAGCCCGGCGATCGCGGAGGAATCCAGCTTCGCCGCGCTCGAAGAGCCGGCGGCCGCGACCACCGCGGCGAAGAGGAGCGCGAGGCGATTCTTCATTTCTTCTCTTTCTCGGGCGCCGGTTTCGCGGCCGCCGCCGGCATCGCGAAGATCTTGTCGTCGATCGCGACGTTTGCCTGGATGTCGTCGACGGTGAACTGCCCGACCGACTTTCCGCCGACTTTGTTCTCGATCGAATACGGAAAGAGCACGCCGTTGACCGGCTTGAAATTCGTCATGTAGCTGTCGACTTCGACTTCCGATCCCTGCTGCTTGCGTTTCGTCGTCTCCTTGACCTGCAGGCTGGTCTCGGTGTCGATGTAGACATACGAAATGTCGCCGTTTTTCAGGCTGACTTTCAGCTTGTACGCGGGCGATCCGTCGACGTCTTCCTTGCCCAGGAGCTCGACGGAGCTCCCTTTGGCCTTGTAGTCGACGATGGCGCCGTCCATGTCCGCCTGCTCGATCACGTCTTTCGCATCGTCTTCCGACATCGCCTGGGGATCGGGCGATCCCAGGAAGGGCATGATCATCCAGGCCGTCTTGCCGTCGTAGGCCTGCACGATCGTCTTGCCCTGTATCGTCATTTCGAGGCGGACCCTCTCGGGGCGCTTGAGATCCATCTTTCCCGGGAATTCCAGCCCCTGCTGGTTCGCCTTGATTTTCATTTCGAGGCTCTGGATCGCCTTGATTTTCTCCAGCCCGCCGCGCGCCGCCACGTTCTTCGCGATCACGTCGTCGGCCGTCTCGGCGGCGGCCGAGGCGGCCAATGCCAGAGACGCCGCGGCGATGAACTTCTTGAGATACAGGCTCATGGGAATCCTCCTTACCGCGAGAATTTTCACTCCGGTTGGCGAATATTACGACGAGAAGGGGAAAACGTTCTCGGGCCGGCGAGATCCCCGAAATACATCCGGCGTTTAACCTTATCGGAGTAGCTTCGGCACCGGTCTTGCTTCCCCGGCTTCGGGAGAGAGAAACGAGGCGAAAGATGCGGACGAGCCCCGAGCGCAAGTGGCGAAAGAATTTCCGGGTCGCGGCCGCCGCGTGCCTGATCGTCGACTTTCGCTGCCGAGCCTCCGGGCGCAATCGGACGAACCGTGTTCCGCAACCGCGGACCCGGCCGAAACGCGTCTCCCCGATTCGGTGCTCGCGATGCGGATGGAAGCCGTGGACGACGCTCCGCCCCCGCCACCGGCGACCCAGCCCTCGCTGCAGGACCTGGGCTTCACGGCGGAACAGACCCGGGGCAATCTCCTCGATCAGGCCACCCTGGACAAACGATCGCGCATGCTGAAGATGCACCAGAAACTCGGCTTGATCACGCTCGCTCCGCTGCTCGCCACGATCTTCACGTCGAACAACGCCACCCGGAAGGGAACGTCCGCGGGGCGAAATCTGCACGGCGCGCTCGGCATCGTGACCGCGGGCCTGTACATCACGACCGCGTCTTACGCCCTTCGGGCGCCGAAACTGCCGGGCACCGAGACCCGGGGCCCCATCCGCCTGCACAAGGCGCTCGCCTGGATCCACGGCATCGGGATGATCCTGACGCCGATCCTCGGCGCCATGGCGAGGTCCCAGCTCGACCGCGGAGAACGGGTCCACGGAATCGCCTCGGCGCACTCCGCCGTGGCGGACGTCACGGTCGCCGCCTATGCCGCGGCGATCGGGGCCGTGGCGATCAAGTTTTGAGACGCGAATGCGGCCGACGATGAACGAACGGGCTCGCTCCACCGTCGCGGCGATCTTCCTGCTGCTTTCGATCCCCGTGTGCGCGTTCGCCGACAGCCAGTGGACGCTCGAAAAATCGACGCTCGCGTACCACGTTTCCCACCCATTGCACGAGACGGAGGGAGTCAGCCACGAAGCCCGCGGCAAGGCGATCTGCCGGGGCGGCCAGTGCGAAATCCTCGTCGCGGTGCCCGTCAAGTCGTTCGATTCGGGAGACAGCAACCGCGACCTCCACATGCTGCAGGTGGCGCGCGGCGCGCAGTTCCCCATGGTCGTCGTCCGCGCGCGCGTGCCCGAGACGGCCGCCCAGTCCCCGTCGGTCGACGTGGACCTGGAAATTCAGTTTGCAGGGCAGACCGTCAGCTACAAGAAAGTTCCGTTCCACCCGACGCCCCAGGGCGACGGGATCCGGATCACCGGAACGATTCCGGCGACGCTCGCGGATTTCAAAATCGACCCGCCGACGCTCCTGACGGTGCCGACCAAGAACGAAATCCCGATCCGCGTCGACTTGTTCGTGCGCCGCCGGCCGGCAAAATAGAACCGATTTCAAACAGAAATTTGGACGACTGTCCGATTTTTCGGACAATCGAATCCCGTAACCTTTCGGTTTAATTGGACGAGTCGCTGGCATTGGCCGTGCTCATCCTTCCCGCCGATGGCACGAGGCCCCCTCCTGGCAGCCGGCAATTCGACCGACGCCAGCCGAACAGACTACTTTCCCGGACTTCCGCAATCGTTCGGACGAGCGCTGCGCGAACAACGAGAGAGCCGCAACGTCGGGCTGCGACGCCTGGCGCGCGTCAGCGGCCTGAGCGCGTCGTACCTGTCGCGCATCGAGCGCGATCTCGTGCCGCCGCCGAGCCTCAAACTCATCCACGAGCTCGCGCGGGCGCTGGGCGCCGACCCCGAGGTCCTGCTCGCGGCCGCCGGCGTCATTCCCGATCATCTTCTGGCGGTCCTGCGAGAGAGGCCGGCGCCGATGGCGCTGCTCCTCGCCGTCATGGGGCGGATGACCGACGACGAGCTCCTCGGGGTGTGCGCGGAGCTTCGCCATCGGCAAGGGTTGAAGACCGCAGAAAAAGACGGATAGAGTGGCGGCATGATGAAAGTGCTGCTCGGAATCGCGCTCGGAGTGCTGCTCGTCGCCGGCGCCGTCTTGTTCTATTTCTCCACCGGCCGCGCCCCGGTCGCAGCGTCGGCTCCCCCGATGCCGTTCGAGAGAACGTTCGCCCGAATGGGGCTGCATGCGTATCTGGCGCGGCTTCCGCACCCGAAGCCTCCGATTCCGGCTGACGAAGCGAACCTCCTCGCCGGAGCGATGATCTACCGGGAAGAATGCGCCGTCTGCCACGGGCTGCCGGGGCTGGACAAGAGCGCGATCGCCCGGGGCATGTTTCCGCCGCCGCCACCGCTGTTCCAGGGCAAGGGCGTGACCGACGACGAGCCGTGGGAGTCGTACTGGAAGGTCGAAAACGGGATTCGAATGTCGGGAATGCCGGAGTTCAAAGGCAGCCTCACGGAGACGCAGATCTGGCAGGTGAGCGTCGCTCGTCGCGAACGCGGACAAGCTGCCCGCGACGGTCCGAAACGAGCTCTCCTCGACGGCGGCCGCTCCTACAGCGAAGTAGAGAAGATCCCGCATCCCTCTCCCCGGAGAGATACAATCGAGGCCACAGGACGACACCGGCCGCGCCGCACGAGACGCGCCGATATGGAGAAGACATGACAAGACGGACGCGCGACGAGGGAGAAGACTGCCCGATCGGCAAATGCAAGGCCCGCGGATTTCATTTTCGCGAAGAGGCCGTGCAGAACGGCCAACCGATGACGAACTGGCACTGCCCCGACGGCTCGTCGCATCTCCTGCCACGAGAGTGGAAACCGGAAGAAGAGCGGCCGGCGAAAAAGTAACCGGGTCGGTTTGAACCTCCGATAGAATCCGCGACTTGAGAGACACCGCTTGAGCCTTGCCTCCGGGACCCGCCTGGGGCCGTACGAAATCTCGTCCCCGCTCGGCGCGGGCGGAATGGGAGAGGTCTACAGGGCGAGGGACACGCGCCTCGGAAGAGACGTCGCGATCAAGGTGCTGCCCGAGCGACTCGCGGAGGATCCGGAAGCTCTCGCCCGTTTCGAAACCGAAGCGCGCGCCGTCGCCGCCCTTTCGCATCCGAACATTCTCGGGATCTTCGATTTCGGGCGGGAGAACTCCGTCGTCTTCGCGGTGATGGAGCTCCTCGAGGGCTCGACGCTCCGGGAGCGCCTCGACGCGGGCGCCCTGCCGTTTCGAAAATGCATCGATTACGGAATTCAAATCGCGGAGGGCCTCGCGGCGGCGCACGACAAGGGAATCGTTCACCGGGATTTGAAGCCGGAGAACGTGTTCGTGACGCCCGAAGGGCGCATCAAAATCCTCGACTTCGGCCTCGCGAAGTCGCTCGGCGTCGTTTCCGCGGGAACCGACACGCAGTCGCCGACTCTGGCGCAGGCAACGGACCCGGGCACCGTTCTCGGGACCGTCGGCTATATGTCCCCCGAGCAGGTTCGGGGGCGCGGCGCGGACGCGCGCAGCGACATCTTCTCGTTCGGCGCCGTCACGTACGAGATGGCGACCGGCAAGAGGCCGTTCTCGGGAACCTCGGCCGTCGAAACAATGAACGCCGTCCTGAAGGAGGAGCCGCCGGAGATCTCGACGATCCGGAGCGTTCCCCCGGAATTCGAACGGATCGTCCGGCACTGCCTCGAAAAATCCCCGGAAGAACGCTTTCAGTCGGCGCGCGACATCGTCTTCGCGCTCCAGTCGCTCGGGCAGGGATCTTCCACGCGGCTGCGAGCCGTCGGCGGAGCGGGAACGATTTCGGTTCGAAGATGGGCTCTCCCGGCGGGAATCCTGGCCGCAGTCGCCGCGGCGGCGCTCGCGTACTGGGCCGGCCGCGGCGCGGGCGAACGCCGCGCGCGTTCGAACCCTCCCTCGTTTCAGAGACTCACGTTCCGGCGGGGCACCGTCTTCAACGCGCGGTTCGCGACCGACGGCAAGACGGTCGTCTATAGCGCGGCCTGGCAGGGAGAATCGCCGGCACTCTTCACCGTTCGGTCCACGGGCCCCGATTCGCAGAAACTCGATCTGCCGCCGGCGATGCTCTACTCGGTTTCGCATTCCGACGAGCTCGCGATCGGCCTGGGCTGGCATTACACGCTCGGATTCACGTCCGAAGCGACGCTCGCCCGGGCCGCGCTGTCCGGCGGGACCCCGCGGCCGGTCGCCGAGCGGGTCGTCTCGGCCGACTGGGCGCCCGACGGTGAAAACCTCGCGATCTCGCGATACGTCGACGCGAAGGACGTGCTCGAGTACCCGATCGGCCACGCGATCTATTCGACGCTTGGCTGGATCGACGGCGTCCGGATCTCCCCGGACGGCGACCATGTCGCGTTCGCCGAGCACCACCAGCGCGGAGACTCGGCCGGCGACGTCATGCTCGTCGACCGCGGCGGCAAGACGAAAACGCTCGTCGCCGGTCTCACGATCATCGACGGGATCGCCTGGGCCCCGGGCGGACGCGAGATCCTCTGGAGCGGAGTTCGTTCGGGCAACAACGCCGCCCTGTCCGCCGCGGATCTCTCCGGCCGGGAAAGGCTGATCTATCGGAGCGGGATCTCGGAAAGTTTGAACGACGTCGCGCCGGGCGGATCGGCCCTCGTGACTCAGACGAGCACCCGCCGCGAAACGTACCTCGCGGGCAGGGCCGGAGGCCGCGACCGCGACCTCTCGTGGCTCGACTGGACGTTCCCCGACGACATCTCGCCGGACGGAAACTGGCTGCTCAGCACCGAGCAGGGACAGGCGACGCGAACCGATTACCTCGTCTACCTGAGAAAGACCGACGGCTCGCCGGCTGTTCAGCTCGGCACGGGAAACGCGACGACGATCTCGCCCGACGGACGCTTCGTCGCCGCGATTCGAGCTCCCGCCCCCGGCGAGAAGGGGCGACGGATCGTGCTGTATCCCACGGGAGCCGGGCAATCGACGGTCCTCGACCTTCCGAATCTCGACCCGATCTGGGCGGCCTGGTTCCCCGACGGCAAGCGGCTTCTCCTGAGCGCGGACGCGCCGAATCATCCGGCGGGAATCTACGAGGTCGCGATCGGGGGAGCCCCGCCGCGGCTCATTTCCGCGCCGCCGATGAACCCGTTCTTTGCCTCCGTCTCGCCCGACGGCGGCTCGATCGGGGGTCTCACGGCCGACCTTCGAGTGACGATCGTACCTGTGCAGGGCGGAGCGCCACGCGTCTTCCCGGCCGATCTCAACGCGATCAACTTCATCCGATGGAGCGCGGACGGGCGGTCGGTCTTCTACCAGGAGCGCTCGCGGAACCCCGCGCGAATCCAGCGGCTCGACCTCGCGACGGGCCTTCACGAAATGGTGAGGGAGGTCGCCCCCCAGGATCCCGCCGGCGTCATTGGAATCGGCCCCCTCTGGATCACGCCGGACGGCCAGACGGTCGTCTACTCCTACCGCCGGGGCCTGACCGACCTGCTGCTCGCCGAGGGGCTGAAGTAGAGGGGTTTTCTCAGCGCGGGCGTTTCGACGGCTCGACTCCGGCAAGGCCTTCGACGAGAACGAGGCTGTTCAGGAGCTCAAAGCCTCCGAAGACGACTCGTTTCCCGTCGGGGGAAATGCCGAACGTCTCCGTCGGAATCTCCGGATCGAACCCCGCGAGCTTGCGCCGCGTCGAGGCCGTGTCGCGGTCCGGATCGAATTGCTGGATGTAGATGCCGAGAACCCCGCTTTCGTCGGCGCCCAGGAACGCGAGGGATTTTCCGTCGGGCATCCAGCGGTCGCGCCCGGCGCCGCCGAATCGATTCTGGAGGCGGGCCCGGAAAGCCGTCGGCTTGCCGTCGGCGAACCGGACGACCTGGACGTTGACCGGGGCGGTCTGATCGCTCAAAGCCTCTCCGAAGGCCACGTAGCGACCGTCCGGCGAAATTTCTCCCCAGATGAGCGAGCCGGCCACGAGGCGAGAAGCCTCGCTGCCGTCGACCCGCGTTTTCCAGATTCCCTGCTTCGAGGGGTCGTACGAGACGTAGACGATCCAATTCCCGTCGGGCGAGAAGACGGGGTTCTCCGCGTCGACGCCGTCCTTCGTCACCTGGCGCGCGCCGCTTCCATCCGCCGCGGCGGTCCAGATCTCGAAATGGCCGCCCCGATTGGAGCTCCACGCGAGAGTCTTTCCGTCGCGCGAGAAGCACGGGTCCCAGTCCTGGGCCGCATCGTGCGTGATCGGATGGATCGCGCCCGTCTTCGTCGACATCGACCAGATGTCGAGGTTGCCACTGCGGTCCGAGGAGAACGCCATCCAGTCGCCGTCGGGGGAAAAGGAGGGCTGGCGGTCGTTGCTGGTCCCGCGGGTGAGCCAGCGGGAGCTGCCCGCTTCGCCCGAGGACGGGACCGCGACTTCCCGCAGGTTCGAGCGGCTCGTCCCGGATTCGGCGACGACCGTGCCGGGACCCGAGATCTCGACCCGGCTGGAAACCCCCGGAATCCAGGCAAGCGTCCGGGCGTCGCGCGAGCCGACCCGCTGGAGGAGAAGACGGGTTGCCGAGACCGCAAAGAAGCCCACCGAGCTGTCGGCCTGGCCGTAGACGACTTCGCCACGCCGGCCGGCAAAGCTCGGAATCACGAACAGCCCGCGGTGCCCTGGCGGCTCCATCGTCGACGGCTTTCCCCCGTCGAGCGGAACGACGTACAGAGACCCCGGGTTGTTGCCGGCCGCCTTGGAGACGGCGACCGACTTTCCGTCCGGGGTGAACCGCGGCGCGGCGATGATGAAATTCTCCAGACGCGCCAGCTGCTTTTCGCCGTTGCCTTCGGCGTCGACGAGATCGAGATCGACGCCGATCCGGCCGTTCACCGTCCGGTTGCGGCAGAACGCGATGCGGCGCCCGTCGGGCGACCAGTCGGCTTCGAAAGCGTTGTCGATGATCTTCCTCGGCTCGCCGCCGACGGTCGGAATCTGGTAGAGGGAGCTGCCGTTCTCGGTCGTACGGATGAAAAGGATCGAGGCGCCGTCGGGAGAAAAGCGAGGGAAGTCGTCCGGGCCGGCGGTGACGGCCGCCTCCGCTCCCCCGGACAGCTGCTTGAGCCAGATGCGCGGGCGTCCGTCGCGCTCCGAGCAGAACGCGATGGTCCGGCCGTCGGGAGACACCGCGGGCGAATGGTCCTTCCCCGAGTAGGTCAGGGAGTGGATCGCGGGCGGCTCCGACGGTTTGCCGCGGCCCAACCAGGCTCCGAGAGTCCCGCGACCGCCGCAATCGCCGATTGCGGCCGCGATTGCCCTGAACGGCAGGACCACGGCGGCTCGCCGGGAACGGCGTCTTCGACGTCACGGACCGGTCCGAAAGCGTCTCGAGGCTGAACGCGAGATCGCGCGCCGATTCGAAGCGCTGGTCGGGGGTCTTCTCCAGACAATGCCTCACGATCCGGTCGAGCGCCGGCGAGAGGTTCGGGTTCGACGCGGCGACGTCCGGCGGATCTTCTTTCAGGATCGCCGTCATCGTCTCGGCGGCCGTATCGCGCTGGAATGCGCGCTTCCCCGTGAGCATCTCGTAGAGCACGGCGCCGAAGGAGAAGATGTCGGAGCGCGCGTCGACCGGGAGACCTCTGACCTGTTCCGGCGACATGTAGCCGACCGTTCCCATGATCATTCCGGGCTCGGTCGCCATCGCGAGCGTCGGGGAATTCGTGTCCTCGCGGGATCCCGGGGGGCCTCCCACCTTCGCGAGGCCGAAGTCGAGGATCTTCACGCGGCCGTCGCGAGTCAGAAAGATGTTGTCCGGCTTCAGGTCGCGGTGGACGATTCCCTTTCCATGCGCCGCGGCCAGGCCCTGGGCGATCGCGAGCGCATACTCCGTCGCGCGCCGGAGCGCGAGCGCGCCACCCGACAGCCGGTCTCGAAGCGTTTCCCCTTCGAGAAGCTCGGTGACCGCGAAAACGACAGAGCCTTCCTTCCCGAAATCGTGGATCGCGAGGATGTTCGGATGCGACAGCGCCGCGACGGCACGCGCCTCGCGCTCGAAACGGGCGAGCGCGTCGGCGTCCTCGGCAAGACGCGGGGGAAGGACCTTGATCGCGACCTCGCGGCCGAGCCGCGCGTCGTTGGCGCGGTACACTTCTCCCATTCCGCCCGCGCCGATCGGCGAGAGGATTTCATAGGGCCCAAGCCTCGTTCCCGGGTAGAAATCACGAAACAATTTCCTTCACCGGGCTCATGGAGCGAGGATACATCGCGACGCGCCGGACATCTGCTAGCGAACGGAGATCGGTGAGAATCCGAACCGCCCATAAATCCCGGCGAGCGCCGCCGAAAAGACCTGCGGCGCGAAGCGCGACTCGAAGACCCGGAGGCCCTCGAGGGCGAGGCGGCGCCGAAGGCCGGGTTCCCGCAGCACCCGCGCGATTCCCACCGCAAGGGAGCTCGCGTCGCCAGGCGGGACGAGAACAGCGCTCCGGCCGTCCTCCACGTCCTCCAGCACTCCGTCGACACCGGAAGCGACCACGGCGACTTTCGCCTGAAGCGCTTCGATCAGCGCGAGCGAGCCGCTCTGTTCCTCGCGCGACGGCAGAACGAAAACGTCCGCCTCCCTCAGGTGACGCGCGGCATCCGGAACGACTCCCGTGATCTCGCCCGGTCATCCAGCCCGGCGCCTCGGAACCTCGAACGCGTAGAGATTGCCGGCCGTGTCGCCGAAAAAGACGCGGCCGTCCGAGATCGCGATGCCGCCGTAGAGGGGCGCTCCCGTGTCGAACTTCCAGAGCGGCACTCCGTTGCGGGCGTCGAGGGCGACGCCCGAGGTCCCCGCGGCCGCGAACACGACCCCGTTCGCAACCGAGAGGGGCGCGAGCACCGGGCCGTCCAACAACACGAACGACCAGATCGCGGAGCCGGTGGCAGGGTCGAGGGCGGAGATCGACCCCGGGAAACTGGCCGAGCCGATCTGGACGCGCCCGCCGCCCACATAGAGGCGCTTTCCGTCGAAGGCCGCCGTCGAAATCGTGCCGTCGCCGCATTGCGGGCAATCTCCGCCAACGGCAATCCGAGTCTTCCAGACGGGCCCGGACGCGAGATCGTCGCGCCGGAACGCGTAGTAATTCCCGTCTTTCTGTCCGGCGCCGACGAGGAGACGCGCGGCGGCATCGCGAAACAGGGTCGGCGACGAGCCCCAGTCCGCGTCCGGCACCGAGTTGTAATCGTCCAGCGGAATCTTCCAGAAATCCCGGATTGCCAGATCGCCGAGCGCGAGCCGGACGATCGAGTACGCGAGCCCGTCGTCGTACGCGTACGCGGACGCGGTCGTGACGAAGAGGACGCCCGAATCCGCGTCGATCGCCGGCGAGGACCAGATTCCCGCGCCGAAACGGGCGGGATCGGAAGTCTGGGAGAGGTCGGCGGCGAAACGGATGCTTCCTGAAGCGGGGTCCAGGCCCACCACGCGACCGTCGACGAACGGATCGTCGCAATGGCTCGAGATCCCCTGATAGACGATGCCGCCGGCCGGCGAGGGAGAGCACCACCCGTAGTAGCCGCCCGCCGGGGAATTGTCCCCGAGCTTCGTCTTCCAAAGGATCGCGAGCGAGTCCGCGTTCAGCGCGTAGAAGGAGTCGTCGCCACCCGCAAGGTAGAGCGCTCCCCGGTCGAATGCGGGCGCGGACGTAATTCCCTGGACGGGGGGATCGCAGTTTCCCGGCTGGGTCGTTCCGAGATTCTTCGAGGCGATTGCGCCGCCGGTCGACGCGTCGAGCTCCCACTCGTTGCCCGCCCAGTCGCCGACGTAAACCCGCCCCGAAACGACCGTGGGCGAAGAAGCGATCGAGCCCGGAAGCGACGCCTTCCACGCGAGGCGCATCGAGGCGACCGAAACGGGCGAAATCATCGTCTCGGCATGGGCCTGCCCGGTCATCGCCGCGTCCGCGCAATACTTCGGCCAGTCGTGGTCCGGCGCCTTGCCTTTCATCGAGACGGCAGGCGGCGAATCCACTGCGCCGATCCGCGGAGGCGAGCTCGCGGCCGAGGCGGGGCGCAGCAGCAGGGCGGTGGCGGCCGCGTTTCGGACGAACGTGGGAATTCGCAAGACGCGAAATTGTAACCCTCTCGATCGTCCAAAATTCAGGACGCGCTCCTCCAGGCTTTCGGACAATTCGCGGCGACCGTCCATCGGCGGGTCGCGCGTTCTCGATTCAAACCAATCACTTCGCGCGCTGAGCTCTGCCGGCTCATGTGGCGCATCGATTGCTTCGTTCGTCCCGCATGAAAGTTCGAATACTGGTCGTCGAGGACGAAGATTCAACAGACCGTTCGATGAAACGATTTTTTGAATTTCAAGGAATTCGCGTGGACTGCGCCCGCGAGATGGAGGAAGCCGAAGCGCTTCTCTCCAACTACACATATGAGATCGTCATCAGCGGCGCGCGGCTCACGACGGCCCACGGATCCGAAGGGCTTCGGATTCTCTCTTATGCGCACGAGCACTGTCCGTCGACGCGCACGGTCCTGCTGGCGACGCCGGGACACGCTGAGATCGAAGACGAGGCCCGCGGCCGCGGAATCGACATTCTCGAGAAGAGTCAGATCTTCGGGCTGCCGAGGCTCGCGTCGTGAACCCCAGTCTCCTCGACTCGATGCTCGACTCGCGGGCGATCACGACCGTTTTTCAGCCCGTGTACGAGATCAACGAATCGACCGACCGAGCTCCCGCCGTGCATTTCGTCGAGTGTCTCTCCCGGGGACCGAAGGGAACGAACATGGAGTCCGCCGGAGTTCTCTTCGAGTACGCGCGGCGAAAGGGAAAAGAAGCGACGCTCGACAAAATCTGCATCGAAGAAGCCTTTCGAGCGGTCTCCGCTTCGGGATATCGGCCGGCGATTTCGGTCAATGTCCACGCCTCGACTCTCGATCGCGACGCCGATTTCCCCCTCTTTCTCGCCAGGCTCGCGGATCGAAGCGGGATCGCGCGGACGGGGATCGTCCTCGAGATCGTCGAGCACGGACCCGACGGGAACGGTCCCGGCCTCGATGGCGCCCTCGCGGAGCTCCGACGGCTCGGCGTTCGAATTGCCCTGGATGACATCGGTCTCGGCCAGTCGAACTACCGGCGCATCCTCGACTGCCGCCCGGATTACTTCAAGCTCGACCGCTATCTCATTCAGGGCTGTCACGCGGATCCCGCGCGAGGCGCGCTTCTCGACTCTCTGGCCCTGCTCGCCCGCCGAATGGGAGCCCGCGTGGTCGCGGAAGGAGTCGAGACTCCCGAAGAACTGTTCGAGGTCTGCAGTCGCGGAATCGATCTCATTCAAGGATTCCTGCTCGCGCGCCCGACCTCCGCGGAGGGGTTGGGGGCCGTGATCGAAGACTCACTCCGCGCGAAACCGACGCCCCGCATCGACGAAAGGAGCGTTCCCATGACCGTCGTTCTTCACGTGAACGTGTATTGTCCAAGTCCCGATTGCCCGTTCCGGGGAAGCGTCGACGCGGAGCGCTTCGTCGCGGGCGGATCGGCCCGGCACTGCCCCGAATGCGGCACGGCGCCCGTTCGGATCGAGATTCCGGGCCGGCCGAGCCCGCAAAAACTCGGGCACCGGGGCACCCCGGAGCTGCAGATCCGAACGGCCTGAGGTCAACGCAGAGAAGCTCATTTCCCGTCCGGCGATACCGGTCCACGACGACAACACCCGAACATTCGGCGATTACCCGATCGCAAAGCGGAATTCCCGCCGCCCCTCGATTGTTGGACGTTCGAAGTTAAGGAGAAAACAAAATGATCGGACTGTTTTTCGTTTCCGTCATGGCCGTCGTCGCCGCGCCCCCGCCGACCGCGATCCCTTCCCTCTGGGAGATCACCGGCGAGCTCGCGGAGGCGTGCACCTGCAAAGTCCCCTGCACCTGCCAGTTCGGACAAGGCCCAACGCCCGGACCCGGCTGCCGGTCGATCATCACGCTGTCGATCGACAAGGGCCGCCGGGGCGACGTGAAGCTGGACGGCACGAAGCTCGCGCTCGTCTTCGGCGACAAGGGAATCGTCTTCTACATTGATTCCGCGGCTCCCGCGACTCAGCGGGCAGCACTGCGGGCCGTCGCCGAGAACATGGCGGCCATCTCGAAATGGAGCTCCGTCGCTTACCGGGAGGCGCCGATCGCCCAGACGATCACGCCGACGGAGACGCGGGTTGCAGTCGGCGAGGCCGGCTCTTTCGACGCGGAGATGCTTCTCGGCGCGGATGACAAGACTCCCGTCGTCGTCGAGAACCAGGGGGATGTCAACGTCGGCCGGCTCGAGAAGGGAAAAACCCGTTTGCTGAAGTACAGCGACGCCGCGGGGAATTCGATCGATGCGAAGGACACCAACAGCGACCGCGGCCACTTCGAGTGGAACGACAGGATGGCGAGGTTCTTCTAGTCGGGCCTCGCTCCTGTCCTTTTCAATTCATGCTCCCTTGTGCTCCATCACAACGGCCGTGCCATCGGACCACTTGCGAACGGGAACCATGAACACCGTGATCGGTTCCGGGCGGCCATGAAACATGGGAAGCTGCAGGACCGGGGAGACTGGCAGGTCTGAACTCCAATTCACCGGGTCGACCTTCCCTTCGTAACCGTAAGCTACCCACATCACAACCTTCTCGTTCGCATCGTGCTTGCCCTGAGTCCTCTGCTTGACTACCTCCGGCGCATGATCTTCGGAAAGAGTGCCGTCAGCCCAACGGTCAAGAACGCGCCGATAGTCAGGACGCCAACGATTGTTCCGACTGCAAAATCTGCTCCGCTCACAAGGTTATTGCCGAGGCCATATCTGATCACCAGATAGAAGATGACGACATAGAGCGAGCTTGTGAGCAAACCCGGAGAATAAGTGTTGAGGCGGACACTCCAATATAAGTGAAACGTGAAAGCATGAGTGACGAACCCGGCGAGGAAGATGAGCGGCAGGATGACCCAATGGCCGCCCAGGGTGTCAAAGAGAGTGTTCGCTGCCGCGAGCGCCACGAGAAACGCAGTATTGAACCAGAAGAACATCCGCATCCGGTAGGTCGGCCAAAAATTCTTCGCAATCCACGGCACAAATCCGCCGTTCAGAAGCGTTTCATCGAGGATGTGGACGACGTAGGATGCGAAGAAAGACCAAAAGAGAATATTGAGGAATGGCATGACTTGACCCCCTCGAACGCGATGATCTGTCAGCCGTGGCGATGGGTTTCGGGTTTCGCCGTCGTCGCAGCCGGGGTCGGGACGTAGGGACCAATACTCCCGTCGGACCATTTGGGCGCGATCACGAAGAAGGTCGTGATCGGTTCCACATCGCTCGTGGTCGAGAAGACCGGCCCCCCGTGAACGTTCGCGCCCCACGTCGAGGCCTCGGTCGCTGGCACGAAGAACATGACATGGGGATACCAGCGTGGCTCCGCGCCAGGCTCCGGATCGTGGATGTACTGGTCTTTCGACAACATGTAAGCCATGGACCCCGGAGCGGGTGAGCCGATCTCATGGGCCGCCAGGGCCGCCTTCGTCCGGGCCAGCATCTCGTCTTTGGAGATTCCTGCGAGCACCCATTGGGTGCGCTTCAGATAGTCGGGGAGAACCGAGGTCGCCGCAGCCGCGTTCCAGCATTGGGGAGTGTGGATCCTGGGGTTCCAGAACTCAGGATTCTCGAAATCGTTCGCCCACGATCTTTCCTGGAAACACACGAAGCCATTGCTTCCCTTCACCGCCGTCTCATAGCCGCGGGCGCCGAGCACGAGGATCTCGGCCTTGTCCGAGACCGCCGCGGGCCCTGCGCTCCGCGCCAGGGCGATCTCGGCATTGCGATCGGCCACGAGGTATTGCTCGACCGGCGCCATGCTCGGATACGGGGTTTGGGGTGCCTGTGCGCGCGCTGTATGACCTGCGCTCAGCGCGACGACCAGAACGAAGGTCCCCAGGGAAATGAACTGGCTTCTCTTGAGTTTCATGATTCCTCTTTCGTCGATCCAGAAAAAATGCCCGCCGGGGCATTATCCCCCGGCGGGCGAAGTCATTGACCGAGAGATCCTAGAAGCTCAAACGAGCTCCGAAGCGAAGGACTCGGGGACTCATCGTTTCCTCCACTCGATTGCCCTTGCCCGTGCAACTGACAGTGCCGCCGCAGGCATTCGTGCTCAACTGTTGCGACTGCTGGAGAACCGTGTTGCTGTTCAAGGCGTTGAACATGTCGACTGAGAGCGTCATGTCCGCCTTCTGGAAGAGAGGAAGAATCTTCTCCACCCGCAGATCCAGCTGGTAGAGGTTGTTCAGACGATGATCGTCGCTCGATCCGACGATGACCTTGCGCGAACCGAGGGAAGTGCCCACGTCGCCCCCGGTGATCGACGCGTAGTAGACCTGGAGATAGCCCTGGCGAGCAAAGAGGTTCGCCGCGACGTTGAAGTTCAGCGGAAGCTGGTACAGGCCGCTCACGTTGAATTGCCACTTCGAGCTCAGGTTGACGTCCGCCTTCGACCCGGAGCCCTGAGAGCTCTCGAATGCCTGCACGTTGTCCGCGCAACTCGCCCCCAGAGTCGTGGTCAGGACGTTGGTTGGGCCCTTCCAGGCGCCAAGGCCGGCGCTCGAGGCGAGGCAGGAGTCTCCTCCCTTGTTGCTCGTCCTCCAGTCCGTGTAGGCGGCCGACGCGTGCGCCATCCAGCGATTGGAAAGCCGCTTCGTCAGCTGCATCTCCACGCCGTTGTAGTTGGTCGTGAAGCCGGGGTCGTTCACGAGCTCTTCACCGCCGGTGAACCCGGCCGGGGCAATGAAGTCGTAGTAGTTGCCCGTGTTTCCGATGAGATGGCCCTGCTGATCGTAGGCCGGCAGGTTGCTGCGCGACGGATCCAGCTGGAAATCTGCCGCGGTGACACCGACGAGATGGCCGTTGATGCTGTCGGAGCGGTGGCGGTGCGTGTACGAGAGGCCGGCGACCAACTCCGGAAGAATCTGGTGGTCGACGCCGATCATGAACTCGTCGGTCTTCGAGTCCTTCAGATTCGGCTGGATTTTGTTCGGCGAGAGAAGCGAGTTGGGGTTATTCGGATTGAGTCCTTCGAAGCCGGCGTTCGGACCGAGCTCTCCCGGGTCCGCGAGGCCGTTATGGTTGGCGTCGGTGAAGGGGTACAGCATGTACGTGTAGGCGACCGGGTTGTCGTACGCGATGTACGTCGTGCCCATGGAGTCCGCGAAGCGCGCATAGGAGGCGCGCAGCAGCGTCGATTTCTGGGCGCCGAGAGCGTAAGTCAGTCCGACGCGAGGCTCCCAGTCCTTGAAATGGACTTCCGCCGCCGCGCCGCCATAGTTGAGCGCCGGGATGCACGGATTCGAAATCGAGAAGGGCTGGCCGGGATCGCATACCGAGTTGTTTCCCGGCGCGCTCGAGGGAGCGTTGAAGCCCTTCTGGTCGTCGTAGCGGATGCCGACGTTCACCGTCAGGTTGTTCGCCGTCATCGTGTCGCCCACGTACGCGTCATAGTACGTCTGCGTCGCGTTGGTCACGAGGTTGCGAAAGAGCTTGACGTACGACTGGCCGCTGCCGTTGTAGTTCAGGTAGTTGACGTCCTGATTCCCGGGCCATGTCGTCGACGATCCACCGATGATGTGTTTGTATCCGAACCCGAACTTGAGCTCATGGCCGATCGAGCCCGTGTTGAAGAAGTACGAGGCGTTGGCCGTCGCCTGGTGCTGTGGCCGATACGTCCCGAATTGGAAAAACGTTCCCTGCCACACTTCGTTCTGGTCCTGGATCATGTTCGGCCCGAGGCCGCCCTGAGGCGCAAGGGTGAATCCCGCTCGGACATAGTCGAGCGCCGCATTGACGACGAAGTTCGGCCCGAAGACCTGAGAGTCGTCCGCCTTCCAGATCGTCGTCGGGCCGGTCTGGTCCCAGGCCGTGCCCTGGCCGCGGTTGTTGCCGCCCGTGCGGCCGAGCTTGATTTTGTCGCCGCGGAAATAGAACGCGGTCGCCGAGTTCGACTCGATGGGCTGGATGTTCAACTTGCCGGAATAGTTTTCGAGGGTCGTCAAATCCTTGGCAGCGGAGGAGAGCTTGGTCAGGTCGATCTGATCGCGCCCGTAGCTGCCCCAGAGCCAGGCCTTGTCGGCCACGATCGGTCCGCCGGCCTCGGCTCCGTAGTCCTGGATGTGGTCAATCGAGTTGCCGCTGCCGACTTTCAGTTCGGTCGGTCCGCCGAGAGCCGCGTTGTAGGGTCCGACCGCGTTGCTGTTCGCTCGCGCTTCCGTCCCACTGGGCGTCTCGAAGATGCGCGCCGAGCCGTGCACTTCGTTCGTGCCGCGCTTGGTCACCATGTTGAGCGTGACGCCGGGCACCGCTACCGCAGGATCGGACCCTCCCGTCGTCGCCTGCATCTCCTGGAACGCGTCGAAATCGTAGTACGTCGAGGACGAGCCCTGAGCCGACATGTCCGTCACTTCGACGCCGTCGACGAGCCAGGAATTCTGCGTCGAATCCACACCTTTGCCGATGTAGGCCGACTGCTGGCCGCTCTCGCTGCCCGCCACGTTGACACGGTCGATCTGGACGGAAGGCACCTGCTGCAACACGACCCAGGGATCGCGCGCCGTTGGAATGCTCTTCAGCTGATCCGACGTGAAGTCGGAGCCCGTGCTGACCTTGCGGGTGTCGAGAAGCGGGGTCTCCGATGACACCGTGACCGTCGTCGCGACCGACGCGATCTTCATCGGAATCGCCACCTCCGTGTTCGATCCCAGACTGACGGTCACGTTCGTGCGCTCGACGGTCGAGAAACCGTTGAGCTCCGTCTTGACGGTGTAGCTCCCGGGCGCCAGGTTGAGGAATCGGAATTCCCCCTGGCCTCCCGACGTCGCCGTTCGGGCGCCGCCTCCGCCGGTGAGCGTGACCGACACGCCGGGCAGCGCCCCGCCCGACTCGTCCGACACTTTCCCGTAGATGTTGCCGTACGTCGCCGACGCTCCCTGTCCGAACAGGGGCGCGGAGACGACAGCCGCCATCAGACAGATGGCAAGTAGTCTGAATACCTTCATAACACTCCTTCCCGACCCTCTCGGGTCATCGTCGCTGCACTGTGCCGCGCACGCGGCATGTGAGAGCTTCGATGCCGCTAAAGAGCAACGCGGCTGCCACAGTCAATGGGCTTCACTGGACTATGAACTCATACACTTACGTGACTTCTTGCGAGCGTGCCGGTCGGCTATTTGGACGCGGATTCAGGCGGTCGGGCGACTATTGCTTTTTCGGAAATACTCAACACGCCATAGTCACAGACGAATGACAGTACACACCGAAAGACACCGAGGGCGTGTTGACTGTTTCGGAAATACTAAATGTCGAGAGTCGTGGTTGGAAAGGCTGATCGGGTCAATGTCAATTGAGGCGTTCACGTCTCTTGAGCAGCTCATCGCACAAGTCCAGGAGCTCGTTTTCGGGCTGTCGGTCGATGAGGCTGAGCAACGTGAGGACGGCCGGCCTGTCGCGAATGACAGCCATGACGCGCTCGGGGATGAGCCCCGCCGCCGACTGCAGAGCGCCGACCTCGATGTTCAGCGCACTCGCGAGACGATGCATGATCTTCGCGCTCGGCGGCGGCAATTGGCCGTGTTCGATGCGGGAAAGGTACGACGCGCTCATCCCGCTGAGACTGGCCAGGTGGCTCACCGTCAGCTTGCGCCTTCGCCGCTCCTCCCGGAGTGCTCTTCCGAAGGATCCCGTCGAATCTCCCGGAGAGCCCAGGGAATCCGAAGGCATCGGTTTGCGATCGTCAGACCTGTCCGGAGTTTTCATGCTTCCCTGTTGCACGGCAGCGTCAGGAGAAGCGACGTTCGAAGGGCCTCGGCGGACAGAACCTGGCGCGTGTCGACGTCGCAAATCTCCATCCATCGAATGAGGCTGCGAAGGATTGCCGAACGGCTCATGCTCGCGCCCGAGCGAGACCGGATGTCGATGGCCAGGAGCTGAAGAGTGACAAGGGCCTCGTTGCTGACGCGCAGGGTCACCGTGCAGTGCGTCTCCGGCGCGATTCGATGGTCGGTCGTCGAAAGAACGGCGCTCAATTACGCCCCTCGCCGTGAGGAAGGCCCGAGACCTCGCAAAGGCGTCGCGTGAGGTCGGCCTCCGACGCGACATCGCGAAGGTCCGGAGGGGCGGCGCTGACGACTTCCGCGAGGACCTGCAGGAGTCCGGCGCGTGAGATCCGGCACCCGGTGTCTCGAGCGACGCGCGCGCGGAATCGGTCGAGGAAATAGATTTGCCCCTCCGTGAGGCGAACGGACGTCACGACGCTGACTGGCTCGTCGGCCACTTCTTCGCCGGGAATCTGCCGAGGCTGCGAAACCGTCTTCATGTGACGTTGGGTTCGCTGAAGAGAAGGCTGACGTATCGGCGCAAATGCTCGAGACTGTCGCGCACGACATCGGGACTCTGCCTTGCTTTCGCAAAGATGAAGGAGCCCTGCAGCGCGGCCTGGATGAAGTCGCCGACGCTTTCCGCGCTCCAGGAGGCCATCGGCGCATAGATCTGTTTCGCGGCTTCGATATCGCGAGTCAAAGCTTCGATGTGCGAAGACAGGCCCTGATCGCACGCGGCGCGGATGTGCGGATGAGTTGCGTACGTTTCCTGAACGAGCGTGCCGAGCAGGCAGGTGTAGTCCGGCAATTCACCCTGGAGAAGCTCCCCGCGAAAGTCGAGATAGCCGAGCAGGCGATCCAGCGGGTCTTCGAGGTTGCGGTACGGCGCGGTGGCGAAGAGGCCGACCGACATCGTTCCGAAATAGGTGGCGGCGGCGACGGCGAGTTCGTCCTTAGTCTTGAAGTGATGAAAGAAACTGCCCTTCGTGACACCGGCTCTGTGGCAGATGTCGTCGACCGTCGTCGCCGCATAGCCCTTGGCCCGGATCACATATACGGACGACTCGATGAGCTTGATCTTCGATTCGTGGTGCGATTCCGCTTCCATCACTCTCTCCATCTCAACTCGCCAGACACCATACCAACTAGATGGTACGGTGTCAAGAAGCAGTATAATTATCGCAATATAGCTTTTTATTTCAGTTGTTTGCAGCCTACTCCCTGCCGCAAGATCATCCGGATGCGGCGGAAGACCGTTCATCCCGAGGGCCGCACACACGAGATGCCGCATTCGGGAAGCAGGAAGGCGAGCGGCGGGTTCAGTGACGTGGAGGAGCGATGAAAACATCCGGACTCTTTGTTCTCGGCGCGTCGATGTGCGCGGTCGCGATGGCGCAAACTCCAGGCGCGCCCGATCTGGTCCTGCTCAACGGAAAGATTTTCACGAGCAACGCAGCACAGCCTTACGTCCAGGCATTGGCGATCCGCAGCGACCGCATTCTCGCGACAGGCACGACCGCCCGGATCGAGGCGCTTGCCGATCGGCGCACCAAACGGATCGACCTCGGCGGCCGCACCGTGATTCCGGGCATCAACGACGCTCACAACCACCTCGTGATCGATCCCCCGGATCGCATTGAGCTGGACCTCAAGACCCCCGATCCGGCCTGGCCCGAAATGAAGTCCGCAATCGAAGACGCGGTGCGGAGCGCTCGAGAGGGCTCCCCCATCCACTCCGAGATCGCCTGGAAGATCTTTCGTGATCTTTCGGTGAATCGGGACACCCTCGACCGGATCGCTCCGAAAAACCCCGTCGTTCTGGAAACCTTCACGGGTCATGCCCTGATCGTCAATAGCGCCGCGCTGGCGCGGGCCGGGATTCGAGAGGACCAGCCGGATCCCATGGGCGGACGCTACGAAAGGTCCCCGGATGGCAGGCTCACCGGGGTCATTCGCGAATACGCGGCGACGATCGTGAAGCGCCGCCTCTCGGATCAGATCAGCGAGGCGGACGCCGTCGCGGAGTTGCGCAAGACACTGTCCGCGGCCGCCCGGTGGGGAATCACGACCCTCCAGGACATGTCGAACCGGATGGCGCCCCGCCGGTGCGTTGCGCTCCTGGAGAAAGTGCCTACCCCGATCCGGGTTCGCGTCATGAGGATGCCGGGAACGACTCCCGCCGGCCGCGACATCCAGGAAGGCCGGCCAGCGCCACGCAGCTCGAATCCGCTCATCACGGTCAGCGGAACCAAATGGATGATCGACGGGGTTCCGGTCGAAGGAACGTTTGCGCCGCGCGACGATCCTTCAACCATGGATGAGTTCGTTCAGCATCTGGAGCTGATATTTCCGAAGACGGAGCTCGCCGCCATGCTGAGGGAGTCGCTGAGCGATCACGATCAGCTGATGGTCCACACAGTGGGTTATCCGGCGACGGTCGCGATGCTGGACGCGATGCAGTCCGCGGGCGGACCGCGAGTCTGGAGCAGCCAGCGAGTACGTTTCGAACACGGCGACAGCCTGACACCGGACTTGATCCCTCGATCAAAGGAAATGGGGATCGTGGTGGTGCAGAACCCGACGCACTTCGCCGCCGCGAAGTTGAATCCCGACCTCACGGGCGTCTTTGAAAAGACGAAGTCCCAGCCCCTTCGATCGCTGCTGGTCGCGGGCATTCCACTTGCTTTCGGTTCGGACGGGCCGACGAATCCCTATCTGAATATCCTGTTCGCCTCTCTGGAGCCGAATCGCCCGACCGAGGCCATCTCGCGAGAACAAGCAGTCGCCGCTTATACGCTCGGTTCCGCCTACGCCGAGTTCGCGGAGAAACAGAAACGGGAGCCTCGAGCCCGGCAAGCTCGCCGATCTCGCCGTCCTGTCGCAGGACATCTTCACGGTCCCGGCGCCGGACCTGCCGAAGACGACGGCCCTCCTGACGATCGTCGGCGGAAAAGTGGCTTACGACGCCGGCGTCCTTCATCGTTTCGAGGTCTCGATTCCATAAGAAGAAACGATTAGACCCGCGTCGAATAGGCGCAGAAGCTAGCAATCCGGGACCTCCATATTGCCGGCCGGCCCGGCGAGAGGACAGGATTGAACACACAGTTCCGGAAAGTAGGACGGCCGGAATGAATTCTCCGCTTCGAATTCTGCATCTGGAAGACGATCCGCAGGATGCCGTGCTCGTTCAACGCGCGCTCGAGACCGAGGGAATCGCGTGCGCCATCGACCGGGTTCAGACCCGGGACGCCTTTGTCGCGGCCCTCGAATCCGGCGGCATCGACCTGATCCTTTCGGACCTCTCGCTTCCGGCGTTTGACGGACTTTCGGCCGCGGCAATCGTTCGCGAGAAATGGCCGGCGATTCCGGTGATCCTCGTCTCGGGCACTCTCGGCGAGGAGCTCGCAGTTGACTCGCTCAAGAACGGCGTGGCGGATTGCGTCCTGAAAGAGCGATTGACCCGGCTGGCGCCGGCGGTGCGCCGCGCGATGCAGGACGTCGAGGCGCGGACCGAGCGCCAGCAGTTGGAGGCGAATTTCATCGAGGCCCAGAAGATGGAAGTCGTCGGCCAGCTGGTCAGCGGAGTGGCCCATGACTTCAACAACATTCTCGGCGTGATCATGAGCTGCGGTGAATTGATCGGCCTGAAGCTCGGCCCCGATCATCCGCTCCAGAAGTACACAGAGGAGATCCGTCACGCGGCGGAGCGCGCGGCAGGCCTGACGCGACAGCTCCTCGTGTTCAGCCGCCGACAAACGGTGCAACCGGTCGTCCTGGATCTGAACGACGTGCTGAAAAACGTCGAGACGATGCTTCGGAGGCTTGTCGACGAGAAAATCGAGATGACGATCGTTTCCGGCGCGCAAGACGCCCGGGTGAACGCGGACTCCGGTTACATCGGCCAGGTTCTGATGAACCTCGTCGTCAACGCCCGCGACGCGATGCCCAACGGCGGCACCCTCACGATCTCGTCGAGCGTTGCCGTGCTCGACGAGACCCATGCGCGCGATCACCCGGGGGTGAGCGCGGGTGAGTACGTGGTGCTGACCGTGAGAGATAGCGGCACCGGCATGAGCGATGACGTTAAGGCCCACCTGTTTGAGGCCTTCTTTACGACAAAGCCGAAGGGTCACGGCACCGGCCTCGGGCTGGCGACATGCAGAACGATCGTCGAGCAATCGGGGGGCCACATCGACGTCGCGAGCGAGCCCAAGAAGGGCACGACGTTCACGATCTATTTCCCCCGGGTCGACGAGGAGGTCAACATAGTGGCAAGGCCGATCCAGATCGCCTCCGTCCCGCGCGGGACGGAAACCCTCCTGGTCGTCGAGGACGAGCCTTCCGTGAGGAACCTCGCATGCAGCGTGTTGGAAGCCCAGGGTTACACGGTGCTTTCGGCAACGAACGGTCAGGATGCCTTGAACGTCGCGCGGGAGCACAGTGGCTCTCCGATTCGGCTGGTCGTCACGGACGTTGTCATGCCGCTGATGGGTGGCGACGTGATGGCGGAATGGCTCAAGACGTCCTACCCCGATCTGAAAATCCTCTTCACGTCGGGCTACACGTACGACACGATCGCGCACGAAGGTGTGCTCAAAGGCCGAACCGAGTTTCTCGCAAAGCCGTACACGCCCGCCGCCCTCGCGCTTCGAGTCCGGGCAATGCTGGACGCTGGGCCGGGAGGCGTAGGTGCGCTGGAGGGAGGGCCGGCGGCCGATCACACGCTCGTCGGGTCTCGATGACAATCAGGAAAGCAGGGCCGCGGCTGCTCACGCTCTGTTTCGCCGCTGCGTTCTCGGTTCTGGTCGGCCGGGCGTCGGCCCAGGAGCCTGCCGTGCCGCCCTCGACGGACCCGAAGGATCTGAGCCTGGAAGAGCTCGTGAACATCCGGGTGGATTCCGTCTTCGCCGCATCGAAGTATGAGCAAAAAGTCACAGAGGCCCCGGCATCCGTCAGCATCGTCACCGCGGATGAGATCAGAAAATTCGGCTATCGAACGCTGGAGGACATTCTGCGAAGCATTCGCGGATATTACGTTTCGTACGACCGCAACTACTCTTCCCTCGGATCGAGAGGGTTTCTGCGCCCCGGCGACTTCAATACCCGGTATCTGTTTCTGATCGATGGTCACCGGATGAATGACAACATCTTCGGTGAAGGCGAGGAGGGGAGCTCGATCACGATCGACGTCGATCTCATCGAACGTGTGGAAATCATCCGGGGGCCGAGCTCGTCGATCTATGGAAACAGCGCTTTTCTGGGCGTCATCAGTATCATTACGAAGACGGGCAGCCAGCTTGGCGGCACGGAGGTGTCGGGCGAGGCCGGCAGCCTGGGAACCTACAAGGGACGGATATCGTTCGGAAAACAATTCGCGAATTCGGTCAACTGGCTGCTCTCCGGCTCGTACGGTACCGACAAACGGGCAGGCCAATCTGTACTTTCCCGAGTTCGACCAGCGCATCAGCGGCGAACCGAGAGCCCGAAACGATGGCGTTGCTCGGAACGCCGACGGCGAGCTGATCCACCGGATGTTCACGAGCGTGTCCTACGAGGACTTCACGCTGACGGGGGCTTACGCATCACGGACAAAACACATTCCCACGGCGCCATTCGGGTCGTTCTTCGGGGCCGGACACGCCGAGACATCGGATCGGCGCGAATATCTCGACCTCAAATACGATCACCTGTTTGAGAAGGATACAGAGGTCTCGGGCAGGGTGTCGTACGACGCCTTTCCACACCTCGGGAAGTATCCCTACGATTACGGCGTCAACAACCAGCCGGCGGATATCGCGATCGACTACGACGGCGACTACGGGAGCTGGCTGACTTCCGAAGTGCAAGTCAAGCAGCGGCTGTCTCGACCGCCATACGATCGTCGTCGGCGTCGGACTATCGGGAAGACCTGCAGCAGCATCTCTTCAACTACGACAGCGACCATACGACATTCGTCGAGGATCGGCGAACGGGCCGAAGCTTTGGAACCTACGGGCAGGCCGAGCTCGTCCTTCGCCCGAATCTGATCTTGAATGCCGGCCTGCGGTACGACTACTACGACACCTTCGGCGGGACTCTGAATCCGCGGATCGGGCTGATCTACACGCCGTGGCAGACGACGACATTCAAGCTTCTCTACGGTCAGGCCTTTCGGGCTCCCAGCGACTACGAGCTCTATTACGGGTCGGCGGCTTTCGGACAGTCTCCAAATCCCGGCCTGGCGCCCGAAAAGATTCGAACGTACGAGGCCATCTACGAACAATACCTTCCCGCGCATCTGCGCTTCAGCGTTTCCGGCTATTACTACCGGATCGACGACCTGATCGCTCAGACCACCCAGGCCGGCACCGGGCTTCTGATTTTCGAGAACATCGATCACGTTCACACGAAAGGCGTGGAGCTGGAGCTCGAGGGAAAATATCCGGGCGGCACGCTCGTGCGGGCCAGCTATGCTTTTCAGCGGGCCGAGGATGCGACGACTGGAGTCCCGCTTCCGAATTCCCCCCGGCATCTGGCCAAGCTCAATCTGATCGTGCCGCTGCGTGGCGACAAGGTGTCATTGGGACAGGAGCTGCAGTACACGAGCAGCATGAAGGATTTAGACAATAGTGAAAGCGCGGCTTTTCTTGTTGGCAACGCGACGTTATCGCTTCACGAACTCGTGCCTCATTTGGAGGTTGCGGGTTCGATGTACAACATGTTCAATAAGAACTATTCCTACCCCGCCTCGATCGGCCTTGACCAGGAGAGGGTCCCACAGGACGGCCGAACCTGGCGCCTGAAGCTGACCTACAAGTTCTGACGAAATGCGCACATGGAATCTACGAATTCGTTGGCGCGCGCCGCGGCGACCTCTTTCGACGGGCCACGGACCATCTCGAACAGCGGTCGTTGTCGCGCTGTTGCTCGCGATCGGCCTGGCGTCTCGGGCGGGGCAGGCCAGCGATCCACCGCTGACGGAATACCGGGTCAAGGCTCTCTTTCTCATGAATTTCGCCAGATACGTCGAGTGGCCGGTGGATAGCTTTGAAAGCGCGACCTCTCCAATCGTGATTGGCGTGATCGGCGAGAACAGGTTTGGCGGCGATCTTGCCGCGGCGGTGGCGGGCAGAAACGTCGAGGGGCGGCCTGTGCTCCAGAAAGCGATCGAAACGCCGGCCGACGCCGACAAGTGTCAGATCCTCTTTGTCAGCGCATCGGCGAAAGCCGGCGTGTCCGGGATTCTCAGGCGCATCAGGACCAAATCGGTGTTGAGCGTCGGCGAGAGCGAGCGCTTCACCGACTTTGGCGGAATCATCAATTTCGTCAAGAAAGACGGCAAGGTGCGCCTCGAGATCAATCTCGAGGCCGCGCGCGAGGCGCGGCTCCACCTCAGCGCGAAATTACTGAGTGTCGCCGACGTCGTGACAGGCAAGGCGAACTAGCGATCATGCCGGCTCTCTGGCGCACCTCCATTCGCCGCACACAAACGCTCATCATCATGCTGACGAGCGGTCTCGCGCTGCTGCTTGCCTGCGCGGTGTTTGTGACCTATGACACGCTCTCTTTGCGAGACGCGATGATTGCACGAATGACCATTCTCGCGGATGTCGTGGGCGCCAATTGCGCGGCAGCCATCGATTTCGACGATCAGAAGGGCGCCCGGGAGATTCTCGCCGCCCTCCGCGCCGAAGACGACATCCGCGCGGCATGCGTCTATACACGCGACGGCCATGTCTTCGCCACGTATAGTCGCATGGACGCCTCACCATTGGCGCCGGCTGATGTCGTCGACGTTCAAGATGTACCTCAAGTGCGAGGCGAATCGCAGGAATTCTCGCAGAGCGAGTTTCGTCTCTACCGGTCCATCCAGCAGAAGGGCCAACAGGTCGGCACGATCTTTGTCGGAGTAGACCTGAAGGACCTTGCGACGCGCCTTCGCCGCTACATCGGCATCGCGGGCTTCGTTTTGCTGGCGGCAATGCTCGCCGCGCTGGCCCTTTCCAGCCGTTTGCAGCGGTTCGTGTCCGTTCCGATCCTGCGGCTGGCAAGCCTGGCCCGGTCCGTGGCGGTGGAGAGGAATTACTCGGTGCGGGCGATAAAAGAGAGCGACGATGAGCTCGGACAGCTTGTCGATGGGTTCAACGAAATGCTCGAACAGATCCAGTCGCGGGACACCGCGCTTGAAAACGCACGGGTGGATCGGGAGAAGAGCGCCGCCGAGCGAATTCAGGAAGTCGAGGCCATTCATCGGCAGCTGGTGGATGCCTCACGCCGGAGCGGGATGGCGGAAATCGCGTCGAACGTGCTTCACAATGTCGGCAACGTGCTCAACAGTGTAAACATCTCCGCGGGGTTGATCGCCGAGAGAATCAAAAAGTCGCGGGTGTCCAGTCTCGGGCGTGTCGTCGCCATACTTGGCGAACACGCAGGCGACCTCGGGACGTTCATGACCAACGACTCCGCGGGCAGACTCGTGCCAGATCACCTGGCCCGGCTGTCGGACCATCTTCTGGCCGATCAGGAGATTGTCGTCCAGGAAGTCGACTCTTTGCGTCGAAATGTCCAGCACATCAAGGAGATCGTGGCCATGCAGCAGACCTACGCGACGGTCGGCGGCGTAAAGGAAGTGGTCGGCATCGTCGATCTGGTGGAGGACAGCATGCACATGAACGAGGTCTCGCTCAGTCGCCACGGTGTGGAGGTCATTCGCGAGTTCGAAGACGTCCCTCAACTGAATGTCGAAAAGCACAAGGTCCTTCAAATCCTGGTCAACCTCGTGCGAAACGCGAAGCATGCGTGTGACGATTCTGGACGGTCGGACAAGCGGGTGACGGTGCGCGTCACGAACGGCAATGGCCGGGTCAGGATTTCCGTGATCGACAACGGGGTCGGTATTTTGCCCGAGAACCTGACTCGGATCTTCAACCACGGGTTCACGACGCGAAAGGGAGGCCACGGCTTCGGTCTTCACAGCGGCGCGCTTGCCGCGGCGGAAATGGGAGGTTCGCTCACAGCCTGGAGCGACGGACCGGGCCGGGGCGCTGCCTTCACGCTGGAGCTGCCGGGTCCTCAAGCAGATGTGGCCGCATGACGAGTAAAGTGCCGGACGGCAGGAATCGTCGGATTCTTGTCATCGATGACAATCGCGCGATTCACGACGATTTTCGCAAGATTCTTTCGCCCGGAAGCTCGACGGCGGCGGCGCTCGACGCCAGCGAGGCGGCCCTGTTCGGGAGAGCGACGAATTCGGTTCAGATGGCGGAATTCGAAGTGGATTCCGCCTATCAGGGGCAGGATGGCGTTCTCCTCGCGCAACAGGCTCTGGAAGCCGGACGGCCATACGCCCTCGCGTTCGTCGACGTGCGAATGCCGCCCGGTTGGGACGGCGTCGAAACCACCCGCAACCTCTGGGAACTTGATCCGGACCTTCAGATCGTCCTCTGCTCGGCGTATTCCGACTATTCCTGGGACGAGGTGTTTGAAAAGCTGGGCCAGCGCGACGCGCTGCTGATCCTCAAGAAGCCCTTTGACAGCGTCGAGGCGGTTCAACTCGCTCACGCCCTCACGGAGAAATGGTGGCTGCACCGGGAGTCCCGCCGAAAGATGGATGAATTGGAACACCGTGTGTCCGAGCGCACCATGGAGCTGCGGCAAACCAACAGCGCGCTTCAAGACGAGGTGGTCGAACACCAGCGAACCGAGACTTCTCTGCGCGAAAGCGAGAAGAATTTCCAGGATCTGGCGGAAAACATCACCGACGTGTTCTGGATCCGGTCGTACGACGGAAAGACGGTTTATTACGCGAGCCCGGCCTATGAGCGCGTGTGGGGCCGCTCGCGAGATGGCCTGTACTCGAATCCCCGCGATTGGGTTGACGCCGTCATTTCGGAGGAACGTCAGGAGGTCGCCGCCGTCTTCGCCGGCCTCGGACCCGACAGGATGAGCGTGAGTATCGAGTATCGGATCGTCCGACCCAATGGCGAAGTGCGGTGGATCCACGACCGGGGCTTCGTGACACGGAATCCCTCCGGCCGAGAGATCCGGCATATCGGGATCGCGACCGACATCACAGATCGAATGCGCCTGGAGGCACAATTGCTCCAGTCCCAAAAGATGGAGACCGTCGGCAAGCTCGCGGGCGGTGTCGCGCACGAATTCAATAGCATTCTGACGGCAATCATCGGCCAGAGCGAGCTCCTGCTCGCGGACCTGCCGCCGAACAGCCCGCTTGCCGTCAACGTGACCGAAATCCGCAAGGCCGCGGGCCGGGCCGCCGCTCTGACCCGCCAACTCCTGGCTTACGGCCGAAAACAAATCCTCCAGCCGGAATGTCTAAACCTCAATCAAATCGTCGCCGGGATGGAAGGACTGTTTCAGAATCTGATGGGCGGTCGTGTAAATATGCGGATCGTTCCGGATTCGGATCTCCGTTCGGTGCGGGCCGACGCGGGCCAGATTGAGCAGGTCATCATGAACCTCGCGATGAACTCCCGCGATGCGATGCCCAACGGCGGAATGCTCACGATGGAAACTTCGAATGTTTCGATCGATCGGGAGAGTCTGGGACGGTTTCCGGAATTGAATCCCGGCGAATACGTGATGCTGGCAATCACGGATACGGGCGTTGGAATGAGCGCGGAAGTGAAGGCGCACGTCTTCGATCCGTTCTTCTCCACCAAGGGCGTCGGGGAGGGGACCGGGCTGGGGTTGTCCACCTGCTACGGCATCGTCAAGCAGAGCGGGGGACACATCAGCGTCTACAGCGAGCCGGGGAGAGGCACGACCTTCAAGATGTATCTCCCCCAGGCCGAGTTGCAGCCGCGAGCTCCCGATCAAAGTCTGGACCCTGCGGAGTTGCCGCGCGGAACCGAAACGATTCTTCTGGTCGAGGATGATCCCGCGTTGCGCGAGATGGCGGCAATATTACTGAGACGGCTCGGATACACGGTCACGGTAGCGGCGGACGGGATCGAGGCCCTGAATTTGAAGCAGAAGCCGGGGTCGGGCCACATCGACATGTTGTTCACCGATGTCGTCATGCCGCATATGAGCGGCAAGGAATTGTCTGACCGCGTGAGGGTGCTTTATCCGCGGACCCGGATTCTTTTCACCTCCGCCTACACGGAGAACGCTATCGAGCATCAATCCATGTTGAGCAAGGGGGTGGCGCTTCTTCAGAAGCCGTTCACCCCTTCCGCTCTCGCGCACAAATTGCGCGAAGTGCTCGACCAGCCGAATCCGGCAATTTAAGCGGAGACGCGCGACCTGTCCGTCGAAGCCTCGGCGAAGGCGGAAGCGCCAGCGGAACGCAGTGGAGCGAAATCGGCCAGACCGAGGGGGCTTGGGGGAGGCTTCCCCCAGGTCAGATGTCCAAATTTGTCGGAGCGAAGCGGAGACGCGCGACCCGTCCGCCGAAGCCTCGGCGAAGGCGGAAGCGCAGCGGAACGAAGTGGAGCGAAATTTGGTGCACCCGGCCGGGCTCGAACCGGCAACCTTCAGCTCCGGAGGCTGACGCTCTCGCTCCGCCGGGCGGCTTGCGCCGCGGATCGGTCGCCTCGGAAACTTCGGCGACCGAACCGGCGAGCTGGATTGTTCTACCCGAGAGGAGGACCTCTCGGGCTCTCCCCGGTGGGATCGGCTTCGACAATGTTGTGGTGCGCCCGAGCGGGCTCGAACCGCTAACCTTCAGCTCCGGAGGCTGACGCTCTATCCAGTTGAGCTACGGGCGCAAAGAGCCGGGCGGAAAGTATATCCGCACGCGAGGGCTTTGGAGCCCTCGCCGCACGAGAAGTCTCCCCGAAGTAACCGAGGGGAGGAGGCTCGTGCGGCGGGAGCCGCGGCGCAAGCGAAGGCGACGAATGGGGCGAGCGATGGGATTTGAACCCACGACATCCAGATCCACAATCTGGCACTCTAACCAGCTGAGCTACGCCCGCCGCCGGAGCCGGGAAGTGTACCGGAGCGGGCGATGCCGCGCAATCCGGAGCGACCGTCCCGCGGGAGTAAGATCTTCCCCATGCAATCGTTGAAGGACAGAGTCGCCCTCGTCACGGGAGCTTCCTCCGGCATCGGCGAAGCGACCGCGCGGGCTCTCGCTGCCGCCGGAACGAAGCTCGTGCTCGGGGCGCGCCGGACGGACCGGCTCGACCGTCTCGCGGCAGAGCTCCTGGAGGCTGGCGCCGAGACGCTCACCGAAGCGCTCGACGTGCGCCGCGTGGAAGACTGCGAGTCCTTCGTCTCGGGCGCGATGAACCGGTTCGGCCGCATCGACATCCTCGTCAACAACGCCGGCCTCGCTCGGGGACGGCGTTTCGTCGCGGAAGGGGACGAGCGCGAGTGGGACGAGATGATCGACACGAACGTCAAGGGCCTTCTCCACATGAGCCGCCTCGTGCTTCCTCACCTCGCCCGGCAGAATTCCGGGCACGTCGTCAACCTCGGGTCGGTCGCGGCGCTCGGAGTCTACGAAGGAGGATCCGTCTACTGCGCGACGAAGTGGTCGGTCAAGGCGATCACTCAGGCGATGCGCCTCGAGCTGAGTGGGACAGACGTTCGCGTGACCGAGATCTGTCCCGGGCTCGTCGAGACGGAATTCTCCCTCGTGCGGTTCCATTCGGAGGAAGATCAGCGGAAGGCCAGCGAGCAATCCGCCGCGGTCTACCAGGGAATCGAGCCGCTGACCGCCGACGACATTGCGGATTGCATCCTCTGGGCGCTCACGCGGCCCCCGCACGTCGACATCGACGAGATCGTCGTGCGCCCCGTCGCTCAGGCCGGCATGTCCAAGGTCGCGCGAAAGGGTTGAGGCGGCGATGAAGAAACTGACCCTCGTGTTGCTCGTTCTCGCGGGCGTCTGGTACCTCGTGGCGCGGACGAACGTCTTTTCGAAATACGTCGACCAGAATTTCCTCGACGAAACGAAGGCCATCCCCCGGGCCGAAAAGGCGGCGGGACGGGAAAAGGCGCGTGTCAACGAAATGCACACCGTCGAAAGCGCCGCCTCCGGTCAGACGGTTTCGGAAAACATGACGAGGGAAGAAGTGAAGGCGATCTGGGGAGATCCGACCTCCGTCGAGCACGATGCTCTCGACAATGAAATCTGGCGCTTCGAGGCGATCTCCAAAAAGGTTACTTTTCGATACGGGAAGGTCTGGAACGTCGAATCGAACTAGGGTTCGCGTCGAGCTTCAATCCTCGCACGATCTTCTCGATGCGGCGCCGCGTGTCTTCCCGAACCGGCGCGAGCGGAAGGCGAAGCGTTTCGCCGCACCGATTCATCATGGCGAGCGCGGCCTTGACGGGACCGGGGCTCGTCTCGAAGCTGCACGCTTCCATCAACGGGGCATATTTCCGGTGCAGCTCACGCGCCTCGTCACCCCGGTCGTGCAGCGCCGCGTCGACGTAGCGGAAGAAGGCGCCGGGCGCGAGATTTCCCGCGAGTGAGACGACTCCGCGCATCCCCAGGCCGAGGCCGGCGAGCGCCGTCCGGTCGTCCGCCGAGAAAATCGCGAACTCCTCCGGAACGCGCGGGAGAAGACTCGCCACCTTGCGGAAGTCGGTGGAAGACTCGACGAGCCCAGCGATCCGAGGCAGCTCGGCGAGCTTCAGAATCCGATCGATCTCCAGGTCGATTCCCGTTCGGGCCGGCGCGTTGTAAATCAGCACCGGCAGGCGGGTGGAGTCGCAGATCGCGGCGAAGTGCCGGGTGAGGCCCTCCGCCGTCGGGCAGTTGTAGAACGGGTTGACGGCGAGAAGCGCGGAAGCGCCCGCCTTCTCCGCGTCGCGGGCCCAAAAAACCGACTTCGCCGTGTGGTTCCCGCCCGCGCCGGCGACCACCGGCACGCGCCCGTTGGCGGCCGCGACGATGTGCGCGGTCACCGCCTTTCTCTCGTCGCCCGACAGGGCGGGCGATTCCCCCTCCGCGGTGCACGAAACGAGGAATTCCGTCCCCTCGCCGATTTGCCAGTCGACGAGCGACTCGATCGACCCGAAATCGATTTTTCCCCTTTCGTCGAAAGGTGTGACGAGGGCGGTTCCGGCTCCGCGAATCTCGAGCTTCATCAACGGCCATCTTAATCCCGATCCTCGTTTGAGATAAACTCATGGTCTCAGTGAAGGTTCTATTGGTCGGCTCCGGTGGACGCGAGCACGCGCTTGCGGCGGCCCTCCGGGCGAGCCCGAGCGTCACCGAACTTTTTGCCGCGCCGGGAAACGCGGGAATCGCGAAGATCGCCGACGTGGTTCCCATCTCGCCGGCATCGGTCGTCGAGCTCGCGGACTTCGCCGGCCGCGTCAACATCGACCTCACCGTGATCGGCCCCGAGCTTCCCCTCTCGCTGGGCGTCGTCGACGAGTTCCAGAAGCGGGGCCTCCTCGTCTTCGGGCCGACGCGCCTTGCGACCGAGGTCGAGGCCTCGAAGATCTACTCCAAGGAGCTTTGCCGGCGCAACGGAATCCCGACGGCTCGCGCGCAAGTCGCCTCTTCGCTCGCCGAGGCGAAGGCGGCGCTCTCCGAGATCGGATTTCCGGCCGTGCTCAAGGCGGACGGACTCGCCGCGGGGAAAGGCGTCATCACCGTCACCGACGCCGACGAAGCAAAGCGAGCCCTCGACCTGTTTTTCCAGGAGAAGGTCTTCGGCGCCTCTGGCGATCGCATCCTGGTCGAGGAATTCCTCGAAGGCGAGGAAGTCTCGCTTCTCGCCCTGTGCGACGGAAGGGTCGCGCTCGCGCTTCCGACGGCGAAGGACTACAAGAAGGTGTTCGACGGCGACCGCGGCCCGAACACGGGCGGAATGGGGGCGCATTCCCCGTCCGGCGTTCTCGGAGCCGAACAGGCCGCCGGGATCCTGCGGGACATCGTCCACCCGGCGCTCTCGGGAATGGCCCAGGAAGGTCGGGAGTTCCGCGGACTCCTCTACACCGGCCTGATCCTCGGGAAGTCGGGCCCGAAAGTCCTTGAATTCAACGCCCGATTCGGCGATCCCGAAACCGAAGCGATCCTTCCCCGGCTCGATTCGGACCTCGGCGAGGCCCTCGCGGCGTGCGCGCGGGGAACCCTTTCCGAGATCGACCTCGCCTGGAAGGCCGAGGCGTGCGTCGCGGTCGTCCTCGCCGCATCGGGGTACCCGGGGAGCTACCAGACCGGGCACCCGATCGAGGGGATCGAGAAAGCCGAGGAAGTGGGAGGGGTGAGCGTCTTTCACTCCGGAACGGCGCTTCGGGACGGCCGGGTCGTCACCGCCGGGGGACGCGTTCTCGTCGTCGCGGGGCGGGGTGCAACGCTCGCCGATGCCGCCCGCCAGGCGTACGCTGGCGTCGACCGGATCTCCTTTGCTGGCAAGAGCTACCGAACGGATATCGGGGCGCGCTTCTCCCACAATTGATTCCCGGGCCGGGCTTCACTAGAATCGGGTTCCAACGATCTACTACCAGATCAAAAAAGAGGAGGACTCCATGAAGAAATCGATCCTTGCAATCCTGGGCGCCGCGGCACTGGCGGCGACGGCTTCCCTGGCCCTTGCGGCCGACTCGATGACCGGATGGGTCACCGAAGCCCACTGCGGCGCCAAGGGCGCTGCCGCCAGCCACAAAGAGTGCGGCGCGAAGTGCGTCAAAGAGGGCCAGAAAGTCGCCTTCTATGACAACGCCACCAAAAAGGTCATGAATTTCGACGCCGACTGCCAGAAGCCGATGGAAGGCATGATGGCCCAGGAAGTGACGCTCTCCGGCGTGTCGATGAAGGACGGAATGGTCCACGCGACCAAGGCCGAGCCCGTCGCCGCCAAGAAGTAACTCCAGAAACCGTTCCGGTTACCGAAAAACGGGGCGAAAGCCCCGTTTTTTATTGCGCCGGGGCTTCGCTCAGGGATGCGGCGTGCGGGAGGTGCGCGAGCGAGGGAATCGGTGTCTAAGGCGCCGTCTCGGCGCCGACTGAAGGTGGCGGCTCGAAGACCGACGAGCGCGAAACCGGAGGAAACCTCCGCTGTTCACTCCGCAGCGGTCGGCGCAAGGCGACGAGCTGCGATTCCCGAAGGAGCGAGCCACCTCCCGAAACGTTCTCTACGCGAGCGCCGAGGACCCGCGCGGGGCTCAGACCGCGACCGTTGGCGAGCGAGCCCTTACACCGCGAAGAGCGGCCGGATGACCTTCGGGTTCTCCTGCCAGACGTACTTGTAGCCCGGGAACTCGATCGTGATCTGGTAGTGGGCTTCCACGAAGACGTTCGAGCCGTCGCGATGGACGACGATGTCTTCTTTTTTCAACGGGAGCTGGAGGTCCTGGGCCTTCTGGAAGAGCTCGTTTTGAATGCTCTTGTCGCCTTTGATGCTTCCGAACTGCGCCTGCTCTTCCATCGCGTCGAAGAATTGAGACGTTCGCATCTTCACGGGAACGACCTTGGAGAGCACGAGCACGACCGCCGCGAGAAGAATGAGCCAGATGAAACAACCGGCTCGCCCAGTCCCCGAGATCGACCTGCGTGCTCGCATCGTGTTGGCCCCCTACCTCACCATTCGAAACGTGCGGTCCCACCGGGTGCGAGTAAAAAAGTGGAGCGCGACGCCGGCCAGTCGCCCGAACTTGTCCGCATAACCGCGCCACTCCGCGGAATCCGGCTCGGCCTCGTAGGACCAGTATACCAAAAGAGCCCGTCCTTTGATGTTGTCGCGCGGCACGGGCCCCCAGAAACGGGAATCGTACGAGTTGTCCCGGTTGTCTCCCATCGCCAGGAATCGGTCGGGCGGAATCACGATCGGCCCAAAGTTGTCGCGCTTGCGCGAGAGCTCGGGAAGCGCCGGGTCCGAGGGCCAGACGTGCGGATCGGTGTGGTACGTGTGCTTTTCGGAGAACGGCTCCCCGTTGACGGAAACGGTCTTGTCCCGCTCTTCGACCCGGTCGCCGGGAAGCGCGACGAGGCGTTTGATGAAGTCCCGGTCCGGGCTGTCGGGAAACTTGAAGACGAAGACGTCGCCCCGTCTCGGCGCCCGGTAGGGTAGGAGCTTCTCGAGGAAACCGCCGGCGTGGGGGGCGTAGATGAATTTGTTGACGAGCATGTGATCGCCGATCAACACGGTTTTTTCCATCGATCCGCTCGGAACCTGAAAGGCCTGAAAAACGAAGGTCCGCACGAACAGCGCGAAGATCACCGCGACGAGGATGGCTTCGTAGTATTCGCGGGCGAGAGATTGTTTACGGCGGACCGCAGTCACGCGCGGCATTATACGGGGCGGGGCTCGAAAGTCCATTTCGGCGGGCGGCTTTCGAAGATAATGACGCGGTGATCCCGTTCGAACGAATGCCCGGATTGCCGCCCCTGTTCCTTCGATACGTCCGCGGCGGGGCCCGCGACTTCCTGCCCGTCGAGCCCGCCCTGCAGGCGGTGGAAGTCCGCGCCCGGGAGCTTTCGGCCGGCGGCGGGCGAGTCTGGATCGCGGCGGGCCAGCAGGCGAGCCTCTTCACCGGCCCCCTCTATTCGCTGACGAAGGCCGCGGCGGCGACCCGGACGGCGGAACAGGTGTCGAAGAGCGGAACGAGCGTCCGCGGCCTCTTCTGGATCGCAACCGAAGACCACGACCTCGAGGAAATCTCCCGGGTCACGCTTCTCGGGGAGAAGGGGCCGGAGACGTTCCGCCTCGAGAAGCCCGCCGAGAAGAATTTCCACCCCTCCGGGACGGTCCCGATCCCCGCCGACATCCGGAGCGTTTTCCAGGCCCTGCGGGGCACTCCGGGCCCGGCGAACCCGGAGATCGTGGAGGCGTTCGAACGCCTCTGGTCGCCCGGAAGAACGTTCGGAGAAGCCTTCCGGGACACGATGCAGCGCCTCCTGCCGAACGCGGAACTCGAATGGGTCGACCCCCTCGAAGCGCGGTGGCGAGAACGAAAGCTCGAGTTCTTCCGCCGCGCCCTGCGGTGCGCCCCGGAAATCGTCTCGGCGCTCGACGCCGCCGACTCGCGGCTTCGAGCGGCGGGATTCTCTCCGCAGGTCGCGCGCGCGGAGCGCGATTTTCCCTGCTTCCTCATCGAAGGGGGCATCCGCCGAAAGATCTCTTTCGACGGATCGCGCTTTGCCGTGCACGGAGACGAGCGAAAGTACTCGGCGAACGAGCTCGCGGACCACGCGGAAAAGGACGGTCCCGAGCCGTCGCCCGCAGCCCTCCTGCGGCCGGTCCTCCAATCGTGGCTCTTCCCGGTCGCGGCCGAGATCCTCGGCCCCGCCGAGCTCGCCTACCACGCGCAATCGGCGCCCCTCTTTCCGATTTTCGGCCTCGCCCTGCCCGTTCTTCTTCCCCGCCCGCATCTCCTGCCCCGGGGCGCCCGAGAACGGCGCGCTCAGGAGGCGCTCGAGATTCCGGACGCGGAGATCTTCCGGGCGCGCGAAGCGGCCCGGGGAGAAGGCACTCCCGCGGCGCGGCGACTGACCGACCTCGACTCGCGGATCGCTGCCGAGCTCTCCGCCCTGGCGCCCGACATCGGCTCGGTCGACCCGACGCTCTCGCCCGTGCTCGCCGGAGCCGCCGAGAAGATCTCGCACCAGATCGGGCGCGTGCGGGAGAAAGTCGAGAAGGCAGCCGAACGGCGCGACGAAGAGAAAAATCGCCGGCTGGAAGCCATCGAGCACACTCTGGCGCCCGGGGGAGCTCCCGCGGACCGCGTCTATTCCCCGCTGACCTACCTGCTGAGGTTCGGCGAAGCGTTCGTCCCGGGGATCCTCGCCGGCGCCGAAAGCCGTCTCGACGGCGCCTCTTTCGTGGACTTCTCATGAAAGTCGACGTCCTGGCGATCGCCGCGCACCCCGACGACGTCGAAATGTGCTGCGCCGGAACGCTCGCCAAGCTGCGCCTTCGGGGAAAGAGCTTCGGGATACTGGATCTGACGCGCGGAGAGATGGGGACGCGGGGGACCGCGGAGGTCCGCGACCGCGAAGCGCGCCGCGCGGCCGACATACTCGGCGCCGCCGTCCGGGAGAACCTCGATTTGGGCGACGGCGCGCTGCGAACCGGCCGCGACGAGGAAGACCTCCTCATCGACGCGATCCGGCGTTTTCGGCCCCGGATCATCCTGACCTCCTACTTCGAGGACCGCCACCCGGACCACGCGCGGTGCGGACGGCTCGTCGCCGATGCGGCGTTCTACGCGGGGCTGCGAAAGCGGGAGACCGCGCACCCGGCCCACCGGCCGCAGCAGGTCCTGTTCTTCTCGACGATGCACTACCACGAGCCGACGTTCGTCGTCGACGTGAGCGAGACGCACGCGTTGAAAATGGAGGCCGTGCGCGCGTTCGCCTCCCAATTCCACAACCCCGATTCTTCCGAGCCGGAGACGATGCTCACGGCGGAGAAGTTCCTGAAGGAAATCGAAGCGAGGGCGAGGCACTTCGGCCAGATGACGGGGGTCGAGTTCGGCGAAGGGTTCATCTCCCGCCGGCCTCCTCGGATCGCCGACATTCTCGAGGCCTTCGAGGGGTACGAGCCGGGATTCGAGTGAGGACGGAATGAGGATCGGGATCGCGTGCTATCCGACCTTCGGCGGCAGCGGCGTCGTCGCGACGGAGCTCGGCCTCGCGCTCGCCGCGCGAGGACACCAGATCCACATCCTCTCGTACAATCGCCCGTCGAGGCTGCCCGATTTCACCCCGGGCGTGACGTACCATCAGGTCTCCGCGCCGAGCTATCCGCTCTTCGTGTCGCCCCCCTACACGCTCGCCCTCGCGACGAAAATGGCCGACGTCGCCGAGCACGCGCCCCTCGACCTTCTGCACGTCCACTACGCGCTGCCGCACGCGATCTCGGCGATCCTCGCGCGGCAGATGCGCGAGCCCTCCCGGCTCGCGGTCGTCACGACGCTGCACGGAACCGACATCACGCTCGTCGGGCAGGACCAGTCCTATCTCCCGATCACCCGCTTTGCGATCGAGAAGAGCGACGCGGCCACGGCCGTCTCCGGGTACCTGCGCGACGTGACGATCGCGCAATTCGGAATTCGCCGTTCGATCGACGTGGTTCCGAATTTCGTCGACGGCGAGCGCTACCGGCCCGACGCCGCGTCGACGTGGGCCCGCGGCTTCAAAAAGAACGGCGAAGCCCTGCTCGTCCACATCTCGAATTTCCGCCCGGTCAAGCGCGTCGGGGACGTGATCGAGATCTTCGACCGGGTGCAGAAGAACATCCCCGCCCGGCTGCTTCTCGTCGGCGACGGCCCCGACCGCGCGCTCGTGGAGCGGCTCTGCCGCGAGAAGGGCATCTGCGAGCTCGTCCATTTCCTCGGCAACCTGACGGCCGTCGAGACGCTCCTCCCGGTCTGCGATCTCCTGCTGCTCACTTCCGACCGCGAATCGTTCGGTCTGTCCGCGCTCGAGGCGATGGCCTGCGGCGTTCCGGTCGTCGGCACCGATGCCGGCGGCCTTCCGGAGGTCGTCGAAAACGCGGTCTCCGGGTTCCTGCGTCCGATCGGGGACGTGGACGGAATGGCCCAGGACGCTCTCGCCCTGCTTTCCGATCCGGACCGGCGGGCCGAGTTTTCGCGCGCCGCCCGAAAGCGCGCCGTCGAGGTCTTCCCGGAAGATCGCGCGGTTGCGCAGTACCTCGAGGTTTACAAGCGCGCGCTCGAATCCGGGTGACCGGCGACTCGCGGCTCGTTCCCGCGCGCGCCGGCGAAAGCGAGGTCCGCGAAAAGGCTTCGAAGTTTCTCGGGCACGCCATCCGGGTCCGATCCGACGAAGAGGCCAGGGAATTCGTCGCCGCGCTCGGGAAGACCTTCCATGATTCGACCCACGTCTGCTTCGCCTGGGCGATCGGGAGCCGGAGCCGCGCCGCCGACAACGGCGAACCGGCCGGGACCGCCGGAAAGCCGATCCTGGCCGCCATCCGGGCGGCTGGCCTGGACGAGGCGTGCGTCGCCGTCGTGCGCTACTTCGGGGGCACAAAGCTCGGGACGGCGGGACTCGTCCGCTGCTACCGGGAAGCGGCGCGACTGGCCCTCGACAGCTCGGGACGGGAAGAGGTCCTCGACACCGACATTCTCGGCGTGGTCGTTCCGTACGAAAAGATCTCGCTCGTCAAGTCCCTGCTCGACCCCCCGCATGTCGTGCTCGTCGAGGAAAGCTTCTCCGACGTCGCGCAATTTCAACTCCGGGTGCGCAAGAGCCGCGTGGGACAGCTGCGACAACGCCTGGACGAACTCGGGATCCCGCGAGCGAGTCCCGAGAGCGGCCGGGGCTAACGCGCCGGAGCTGGAACGGCGGGTGGCGCGGGAGGAGACCCCCTTTTGCCGCTCGCGGCGCGGAGTCGTAGCAAAGTCCTCAAACCGCAGCGAGCGGAAAAGCGGGGCGAGTCCCGCGACAGGACCCGCTCGCCGAGCCGGCGCTGGGGCCAGGCCGCGAAAGGGCCGAGCGAACCTACTTTCCGAACCTCGCCTTCCACGCGCACTTCTGCATCGCCTCGATCGCGCCGGCGGAAAGCCCGAGCTCGGTCCGCGCGCGGCGATACTCCTCGACCGTCGTCGTTCCGAAAATCGAGGGATCGTCGGCGGAGAGGCACACGGAAACCCCCGCGTCGAGCAGGCGCGGAAGAGGATGCCGTTTCCAGCTCGCGGCGACTCCAGTTGCGACGTTCGAGCTCGGCGCCACGCACAGCGTCACGCCGCTGCGCGCGAGCCGGGCGAGCAGGCGCGCGTCTTCCACGGCGCGCACCCCGTGATCGATGCGTTGCGGAGAAAGCTCGTCGAGCGCCTCTTCGACCGATTCCGGCCCCGCCCACTCGCCCGCGTGAATCGCCGTCGAGAGCCCGAGCCGCCGGGCGCGCTCGTAGACCCTTCGAAACTCCCTCGCGGGAACCGAGGCTTCGTCGCCGCCAATCCCGAAGCCGACGATGCGGGCGAGCCGCGTTTTCTCGTAGACGTCCAGCACGCGCTCGGCCGCGTCGCTCCCCCACTGGCGGACCGAATCCAGGAGGAGGAGCAACCGCGCGCCGGTCTCCTTTTCCACCTCCGCGAGCGCGGCGTCGACCCCTTCCAGCACGGAGAGCCGGTCGAGGCCGAACCGCGCCCAGATCTCGGGCGATACGTAGATTTCCGCGTGCTTCAGATTCCGCGCGAGCTCGCGGCCGACGGCACCCGCGGCTTCGGCGTAGTCCCCGGGCGAATGGAAGACGCGGCAGCAATCGGCGAAAAGCCGCAGAAACGAGCCCGCCTGGCGCGACCGCGCGAGCGCCGTCTCGAACGCGCCGGCCGCGCCGAACGCGTGCTCGTTCTTCCCCGCGAGGCGGACGAGCGTTTCCCGCGGCACCGACCCTTCGAAGTGAAGGTGAAGATCGGCTAGCATCTTCGGGGTGGGACGACTCCGCGCGCTTTCGCTCGCTCTCGACGCCGTGATCTTCGCGTTCCTCGTGGACGCGCCGGCCCTCGTCGCGACGGGCGTGGCCTTCCTCTTCTTCCCGGATGCCCGGCTCTTCGAGATCGGCGCTCTCGCCTTCATTCTCTTTCTCCTCGTCTTCCTCGCGCGCGACGTCCGGGGAGGATTCTCCCGCAAGTGGCTCGGATTCAAAATCGAGGACGAACAGGGTCGCCCGCCCGGCTGGATCCGCTCGTTCCTCCGGAACCTGCCGCTCGTCGTTCCCGGGTGGAACGTCTGGGAGGCGGTCTTCGTGCTTCGCCATGGAGACCAGCCCCGGCCGATCGACCGGCTCCTGGGGCTGCGATTCCGGGAGATGCCGTGAACTTTTCCCCCCCAATCTCGTTTGTGGAAGCGAGGCACAAATGAAAACCCGCTTTTCCCGAAGTTTCCTCGCCGCCGTTCTGGCGTCGATCGCCGCGACGGCCGCCGTCTCCGGCGCAACAGACACATTCGAAAAGGCTTACTCGCTCGATGGCGTTTCGAAAGTGCGGCTCGAGAACGTCAATGGCGGCGTCAACGTCCGAAGCTGGGACCGGAACTACGTCCGGGTCACGGCCACGAAGACCGGCTCGCCGGCCTCGCTCGAGCACACGATCATCCGAGTGACCCAGCCGGGCGGCCAGATCCGGATCGAGACGATTTCCACGCGCAAGCACCACATCTTTCTCTTTTTCTTCCCCTCGGAGCGCCTCGCCCGCGTCGACTACGAGCTCCTGATGCCCGCGACGACGCCGATCAAGCTGGAAACCGTCAACGGAACGATCTCGATCGGCTCGCGGCGCGGCGAAATTCACGCGGAGACGGTCAACGGCGGAATCGACATGCGCGGAATCGACGCCGTCGTGAGCGCGGAAACCGTCAACGGCAGGATCTTCCTCTCGCAACAGAGCTCGCGCGAGACGAAGCTCGAGACCGTCAACGGCTCGATCGAGGCGGAATTTCCTTCCGACGCCTCCCTTCGATACAACCTCGAGACGATCAACGGCGCGATGGAAGTCGGCGAAAAGCAGAGCCGCGGCCACGCGCTCGGCATCAAGAGCTTCGAGGGCGAGATCAACGGCGGGCGGTCGCTGTTCAAGGCGTCCACGGTGAACGGTTCGATCCGCGTCCGTCTCGAGGGCGGCGCCTCGCCCCGGGAGACCGCGCCCCGGGAGGACCATCCCGACCGGCTGACCAAACCCGACTCCGGCGACGACGACTGAAGCCCTCCCCTCCTTTCCCACGGGCGTCCGATGTAGATTAGCCGCGACGAGGAGGCCCGAATGAAAGTGGGATTCTGTCGACCGGCGATCGGCGCCCTGGTTTCCCTCCTGCTTCTTTTCAGCGGCGTTGCCCGTTGCGAGGAGCCGCCGGACGATCTGGTCTTCGAGGGAGGGCTCGTCGTGGACGGCACCGGAAGCCCCGCCTTCCGGGCCGATGTCGCCGCCCGGCAGGGGCGCATTTCCGCGATCGGGAGTCTCTCCGACGCGCGCAAAGCGCGCGCAAAGCGCAGGATCGACGCGCGAGCCCTCGTCGTCACACCCGGGTTCATCGATCTTCTCGGCCAGTCGGAATACAACGTGCTCGTCGATCCCCGGGCCGCTTCCAAGATCACGCAGGGAATCACGACGGAGGTCACGGGCGAGGGGCAGTCGATCGCGCCCACCAACGCGCGGCTGATCGGCCTCGGCGAGGAAATCTGGAAGCACTATGGCGTTCGGCCCGACTGGACGACACTTTCCGGATATTTCGACGCGTTTCATCGAAAAGGGGCCGCGATCAATCTCGGAACCTTCGTCGGGCTCGGCACGGTTCGACAGATCGTGATCGGCGAGGACGACCGGCGCGCGACGCCCGAAGAGCTCTCGAAGATGGGGGCGCTCGTCGACCAGGCGATGCGCGAAGGCGCGCTCGGCGTCTCGACTTCGCTTCAGTACGTTCCGGACATGTACAACTCGACCGAGGAGATCATCGCGATGGCGAAGGTCGCGGCGAAATACGGAGGAACGTATTTCACCCACCAGCGATCGGAGTCCAACCGCATCGATTCCTCGATGGACGAGGTGTTCCGGATCTCCCGCGAGGCGAACATTCCCGCCAACATCTGGCATTTCAAGACCGCCTCAAAGCCGAACTGGGGAAAAATGCCGCACGCGCTCGAAAAACTCGAAGCCGCGCGCGCGCAGGGCCTCGACGTCGCCGCGAATCAGTACCCGTGGACCGCAGGCGAGAACGGTCTCGACGCGTGCCTGCCCCCGTGGATCCGGGAGGGAGGCAGCGAAAAGCTCCTGGCTCGCCTGAAAGACCCGAAGCTGCGGGCTCGCGCGCGCGAGGACATGCTGAAGGATAGCGACGAGTGGACCAACCAGTATTACGGCGCCGGAGGTCCATCGGGCGTGATGCTGGCGACCGTGCTCAACCCGGACCTCAAGAAGTACGAGGGCATGACGATCGCCCAAATCTCAGAAGTTCAAAAGAAAGACCCCATCGACGCGCTGATGGACCTCGTGCTGGCCGACAAGGCGAACTCCGCGAACATCATCTTCATCATGGACGAGAACGACGTCCGCACGGCGTTGAAGAACCGGCTCGTCGCCCTCTGCACCGATTCGGGAGCGGAGGCCGAAGACGGGATCTTCTCCCAGGAGAAGTCGCATCCCGCGCGGCTGGGCCTCGTCGGCGCAGATCCTCTCGAAGTACGTGCGCGACGAGAAGCTCCTCCCGCTCGAGGAAGCGGTCCGGAAGATGACGTCACTGTCCGCCGCTCGCGCCCACCTCTTCGACCGGGGCATCCTGCGCGACGGAATGGCGGCCGACGTCGTGGCGCTCGATCTCGGAAAGGTGGCCGTGAATTCGACTTACACCGATCCGCTCCACTATTCGAGCGGATTTCCCTACGTCGCCGTCAACGGAACGCTCGTCGTGGACGGCGGGAAGATCACCGACGCCCGGCCGGGACAGGTTCTTCTCGGTCCCGGGGCCACCGCCACACCGAGCCGCTGACGGAATGGGGATAGATTCGCGGACCCTCAGGCGTCAAGCGTGCGAATCGTGACAAAAACTGAGCGCAGGCCTTGAATACAAGATAAGACGATACGGCGGATCTCGTCAGGGGGCCGCCGTGAACCACAGCTGGGTTTGCGGGTAGCTCGGCCCGGTCAGAGCGTACAGTGCCTGAAAGCCGTTCGCGTTCGCGGTCAGCCCCTGATAGTCGCCGAGAAACAGGCCGTCCGCGTATGGCGCGTTGTTGAGATCGTAGTTCGTCGTATTTGTCGCTCCTCCCAGGAACGTCTCGCTCCAGTTTGCCGGGTTCATGCAGTTTGAGGAGCAGCGGACGAGCCAGTCAGAAACCGGCGCGGCGGAGCCGTCGCTATAACGGTAGTCAAAATAAGAAATGCCGATCGTGCCGTTGGGAGCCACGGCGATCATCGGGTTGAGCGCGGGCCAGCTCCCCGACTTGTCGATCGGCACGGGCGAGGTCCAATGGATACCGCGATCCGTCGACACGGAAAACACGATCGACGACGCCTTGCCGAATCCCCCGTCCTGCCACGTCATCAGCAGGCGGCCTGAAGCATCCACGGCCAGCTGAACGATCGGGTCCACGTCGCCGCCGGCGCGAATATAGCTGAAGTACGGCGGGGCGTAGACGACCGCCGGGTTGACCGCCGACGCGCGGGTGGGCGTCGACCAGGTGTTGCCGCCGTCCTTCGAGCGGCTCGTCATCATGTACTGAACCCAGTAGTTGCTCTTCCCAAATTTCTTCAGGAACGACACATTGACCGCCATCACGAGCGTGCGGTCCGGGAGCACGGCGATTTGGGGACCGCTCGTGTAATTGTTACCGCCAGGACGATAGACCGGGGCCGGAACCGACCAGGTCTGGCCGCCGTCGGTCGTCCTCGAAATATAGACCGACGAGTACTGTCCCTGGTACCGGAAATGCGCCGGCCAGTCGCCAAAGCCCCAGCGCGGCTGCACGTAGCGGTCCCACACCATGTAAAGCGTGTAAGGGTCGTACGGGTCGGCCGTCAGGGACACTTTGTCGTCATACGGAAAGCGCGGCGGCTGCACGACGGTGTCCGCGGCGTTCACAAGAGAGCTCCAGGTGAATCCGCCGTCGCTCGATCTCGCGGCGATCATGCCCAACTGCTGCGGGTTGCTGAAGGCGCTGAACGACTGGCTGACAAGGTAGAGGTCGCCATTGGTGGTGAACGCGAGCCACGGGTCGGTCCCGCGCGACCACGGGCCGCCGTCACAATTGGCGATGTCGGCGACGGTGACCTGCGTCCAGGTCGAGCCTCCGTCGGTGCTCACCTCAATGACGTCACCGCGAGATCCGCCGTCGCTGTACCTGTCCTGCTGATGCATGGAGACAATGTTGTTTGGGTTCGTCGGGTTGACCGCGAGGAACGGCTCGACGAGGCTGTCCGGGTAGTTGGTACCCGACTGAGACCCAACGTCGTCGCTCGTGCACGAATCGTAAGGGCTCGCGGTTGCCACCAGTACTTGCGAGGCGCGCGAGGTACCCGCGAGGGCCGTGACCAGGACAAGGACCGACAACCGGAGCGGGGCCGTCTTCAACATTGCTTCTCCTTTTGGTGCGAGTACTCTACGCGGTGGGTCACACACCGTCAATTGCTTCGACGGCCGGGGATCCAACGGAAGGCGGGTGCGCCATCCAAGTTAGAATGCGAATCGACTCAAGATGACTCTCGCAAACGGCACCCGCCTGGGCCCCCACGAGATCCTTGCGCCGATCGGCGCCGGGGGAATGGGCGAAGTCTACAAGGCTCGCGACACCCGGCTCGACCGGATTGTCGCGATCAAGGTTCTGCCGGAGCAGTTCGCGGCGAACCTCGAGCTCAAGCAGCGGTTCGAACGCGAGGCGAAGGCCATCTCCCAGCTGACGCATCCGCATATCTGCACGCTCTACGACGTTGGCAACGAAGCGGGCGTCGAGTATCTGGTCATGGAATATCTCGAAGGTGAGTCGCTCGCGCAGAGGCTCGAAAACGGAGCGCTGCCTCCGCCTCAGGTCATCACCTACGGCATCCAGATCGCCGACGCGCTCGAAAAGGCGCATCGGAGCGGGATCGTCCACCGGGACCTGAAGCCGGGCAACATCATGCTGACGAAGTCGGGCGTCAAGCTGCTCGACTTCGGTCTCGCGAAGATGGCGGCGCCCTCCGGCGTCGTTTCCGAAATGTCGAGCCTTCCGACCGAAGGAATTCCGAGCCAGCCGCTGACGGAAAAGGGCACCGTCATGGGGACGTTCCAGTACATGGCGCCGGAACAGATCGAGGGAGCGGAAGCCGACGCCCGGACGGACATCTTCGCGTTCGGCTGCGTCCTGTACGAAATGGCGACCGGGCGGAAGGCGTTCTCGGGAAAGTCCCGCGTCTCGCTGATTGGCTCGATCCTGAAGGATGAGCCCCCGCCGATTTCCTCGATCCAACAGATGACTCCGCCGGCGCTCGACCGTCTCGTCCAGACGTGTCTCGCCAAGGAGCCGGAAGACCGCTTCCAGACTGCGCACGACGTGAAGCTTCAGCTCCAGTGGATAGCGGAGGGCGGCTCCCAGGCGGGCGCTCCCGCGGTCGTCGTTTCGCGCCGCAAGACGCGCGAGAAGCTCGCATGGTCGGCTGCCGTCGTTTTCGCCCTCGCGGCCGCCGTCCTCGGAGTCGGGTACGCGCGCCGGGCGCCGGCGCCGACGAGCACGATGCGGTTCCAGATCCTGCCTCCCGAAGCCATCGTGACCATCGAGGCGCCGAAAATCTCACCCGACGGAAAGCTCGTCGCCTTTTCGGCAACGATGGAAAACGGCAAGTCGCAAATCTGGCTTCGCCCGCTCGAAGCCCTCGATCCCCGGCCGGTTCCCGGCACGGAGGGAGCGTCGTTCCGGCCTTTCTGGTCGCCCGACAGCCGTCACATCGGGTTCATCGCGGACGGAAAGCTGAAGAAAGTGGACATCTTCGGAGCGCCGCCGCAGACCATCTGCGACGCGAGAACGGGAGCCGACGGGTCGTGGAGTAAAGAGGGCGTGATCCTCTTCGACGGCCAGACGACCGATCCGATCCGCCGCGTTTCCGCCTCCGGAGGGATCCCCCAGACAGCCGTGAAGGGCGAAGAGAACCAGGCCGTCGGCTGGCCGAGCTTCCTGCCGGACGGCCGACACTTCCTCTACTACGAGAACGGCGGAAAGACCCGGGAGGGTCGGCTGATGGCAGCAAGCCTCGACCCGAAGGAAAAACCCAAAGCGATACTCTCTTCGGATTCGCTGCCCCAGTTCGCGCAGCCCGGACAGCTCCTCTACGTCAAGGAAGGCACGCTCGTCGCGCAGGCCTTCGATCCTTCCGCACTCAAGATCGCGGGCGAGCCGGTCCCGGTGGCGGAAAAGATCGGGATGAACGCCAACGGGCAGTCGGATTTCTCGGTTTCGGACAACGGCGTCCTCGTGTACCGCGGCGGCGCCTCAAACGAAGATCGCCTCGTCTGGGTGGACCGGAACGGCAAAGAGCTCTCCGAGGTCGACAAGCCTGCGCAGTTCGAGACGACGGCGCTTTCGCCCGACGGCGCGCGCCTCGCGATCGAGATGAAGGCCGCGCGTGCGGGCAAGAATGCGATCTGGATCCGTGACCTGGCGCGAGGCGTGACCTCGCGACTGACGTTCGACGAATCCAGCGGCTCGTCGCCCGTCTGGTCGCCGGATGGAACCCGTGTGCTCTTCTCGTCCGACCGAAGCGGAACGCCGAGCCTCTACGAAAAATCCGCAGCGGGGACGGGATCGGAAAAGGAAATCTGGACCTGCGGGGAGACGCTGCTCGCGAACGACTGGTCGCGGGACGGAAAATTCCTCGCCGTCAACCGCCTGACCGCGAAGAATAGCTTTGACATCTGGATCGTACCGATGGACGGATCGAGCAAGCCGTTCGCTTTCGTCCAAACTCCTTTCCTCGACGTGCTGCCGGTCTTCTCCCCGGACGGACGCTATGTCGCCTACATGTCGAACGAGACCGGCCGTTTCGAGATTTACGTGCAGCAGTTTCCGGGACCGGGCGGAAAATGGCAGGTGTCGGCGAGCGGGGGTCTCGAACCCCACTGGAGCGCCGACGGGAAGACGATATATTTCCGCAGCCCGGATTCCAAGGTGATGTCCGTCGGTGTGGAGACGGGTTCGACGTTCACCGCCGGAGTGCCCCAACCCCTCTTCGGGACCCTCTTCCAGCCCGGCCAGAGGAGGAATTCCTTCCTCGTGACCGGGGACGGCCAGAAGTTCCTGATCCTGACTTCGCTCGGCAAAGACCGCATCGCGCCGATGACCGTCGTCCTCAATTGGACCTCGTCCTTCCACAACTGAGGCCCTGTCACCCGAGTAGAATCCGGTGAAGGAATCGAATTTTTCGAAGGAGGCCTGAAATGCGGACATTTTGCATCGTGCTCGCATTGTTCGCCGCGTGCGCGGCGGCCCAGGAACCGACCGTCGGGAGCCTCGCGTTCCCGAATTCCGGATCGGCGGCCGCGCAGAAGGCGTTCCTCTACGGCCTCGCCGAGCTCCACAACTTCGAGTACGACGACGCGGCCAAAGCCTTCCGGCTCGCGGAGGAGACCGACCCGGGCTTTGCCATGGCCTACTGGGGCGAGGCCATGACGAAGAATCACCCGATCTGGATGCAGCAGGACCTCGATGCCGCTCGCGAGATCCTGAACCGTCTGGCGCCGACGCCCGAGGGACGCCTCGCCAAAGCGCCGACGCCGCGCGAGAAAGCCTACCTGGGCGCGCTCGAGATCCTCTACGGAAAGGGCACCAAGGCCGAGCGCGACACGGCCTATTCCGAGGCGATGGGCGCCCTTTTGAGTAAATTCCCCGAAGACCCGGACGCGGCCGCGTTTTATGCGCTGTCCCTCCTCGGCACGGCGGAGGAAGGGCGCGACATTCCCACCTACATGAAGGCGGCCGGAATTCTGGAGCCGCTTTTCTACCGGTACCCGCAACATCCCGGAATCGCGCACTACCTCATTCACTCCTGCGACGACCCCGTTCACGCGCCGTTGGCTCTTCCGGCCGCGCGGGCCTACTCGAAAATCGCGCCGGATGCCGGCCATGCGCAGCACATGTGCTCGCACATCTTTCTCGCGCTCGGCATGTGGGACGACGTCGTGACCGCGAACGAAAAGGCCATCGCCGTCGTGAACCGACACCGAAGCCGCGATGGACTCCCCGAGCACGCGTGCGGGCATGCCCCGATCTGGCTCGAATATGGCTACCTTCAGCAGGGACGCGTACGGGAGGCCGACCAGGCCCTGGCCCGCTGCCAGGCCCAGGTCGCGAGAGCAGCACAGGACGAGCATCACGGAAGTCATCTCGATCCGGACAGCTCCCCGACCGGATCTTTCGTCGAGATGTGGGTCTTCCGGGTGCTCGACGCCGGGGAGTCCGCTTTCCCGGAGCTGCCGAAGGAAATCGACCTCGCAAATTCTCCGGAAACGCGGCTGACCTATGAGTACATCCGGGGCCTCAGTCTGGCGAAACAAGAAGATCCGAAGGGGCTGCGGGAGGCGTCGGCCGCATTCGACCAGGCGCGGACGGAAGTCGAAAAAAAAGACCCCGGCAGCAACGGCAAGATGTACGCCGGGCGACTGAAGGTTCTGCGGCTCGAGCTCGACTCCGCGATCGAGCTCGCGGGCGGAAAAGCCGAAGACGCCGTCAACCTCCTTCGCAAGGCCTCCGCGGAGGAAAACGGGCTTCCTTCGGCGTTCGGGCCTCCTTTCGTCGAGAAACCCTCCGATGAAATGCTGGGCGAGACATTGCTGACCCTGAAGCGGCCGGCCGAAGCCGTAAAGGCGTTCGAGGCCGCGCTCGCGCGCGCTCCCCAACGCCCGACGTCGCTCCTGGGGCTCGCCCGTGCGCAATCCCAATCAGGCGAAGCGGAAGAGTCGCGCCGGACTTACGCGGATCTTCGCGACATCTGGCGACATGCCGATGTCCTTCCGGATGACGTGAGAAGTACCTCGAAGTGACCCTCTCCGCCGGCACGCGTCTCGGGCCATACGAAATCGTCAGTCCACTCGGCGCGGGCGGGATGGGAGAGGTCTATCGGGCGCGCGACACGCGGCTCGGCCGCGACGTCGCCGTCAAGGTACTCCCCGAAGAGCTCGCCGGGGATCCCGAGCGTCTCCGCCGCTTCGAGGGAGAAGCCCGCGCCGCGTCCGCGCTCTCCGACCCTCACATCGTCACCGTGTTCGACGTCGGTGCCGACCGCGGCGTTCACTGGTTCGCGGCCGAGCTCGTCGAAGGTCCCGACCTCCGGGCGCTGATCGCGAGCGACGGGCTGCCGGTGCGCAAAGTCCTCGAACTCGCCGAGCAGATCGCCTCGGGTCTCGCCGCCGCGCACGAGAAGGGAATCGTGCACCGCGACTTGAAACCGGAAAACATCCTCCTGACCCGTTCCGGCCTCGCGAAAATCGCCGACTTCGGCCTGGCCAAGCTCGCCGAACAGAGCGGCGCGCATCTCTCTTCCTTTCCGACGACAGACGGGCACCCGACCGCGGCTGGCGTCCTCATGGGGACGATCAACTACATGTCGCCGGAACAGGCCCGCGGCGCCGCCATCGATTTCCGCTCGGACCAGTTCGCGTTCGGCGCGATCGTGCACGAGATGCTGACGGGCCGAACGGTATTCCGGCGGGGCAGCCCCGCCGAGACGCTCGCCGCCATTCTCCGCGAGGAGCCGCCTCCGCTGCCCGCTCCCGTTCCCGCGCCCCTCCGGTGGATCGTGGAGCGGTGTTTGAGCAAGGAGCCCGACGGTAGATACGGTTCGACAGCCGACCTGCGGCGCGACCTGGCGACCATTCGCGAACATCTGAGCGAAGCCGCTTTCAGCGCGGCGCCGCTCTCGGCCAACGCGCGGCCGGGTCCCGACCGACCGCGGCCTGTTTCGCCGGGTCTCCTCGCAGCGGGTGTCGCCGTCCTCGCTGCGGGAATCGTCGTCGGAAAATTCGGCTGGAAGGGCGCCCGTCCCAATCCGCCGACGTACCATCAGATCACCTTCGAATCCGGAGATGTCGACGCGGCGCGGTTCGCGCCGGATGGCCAGACAATCCTCTATTCTGCGCGCTGGAAAGGCGGCCCTTCGCGCATCTATTCGACGAGGACCGACAGCACCGAATCGAGCGCGCTGGCACTTCCCGACGCAAGTCTTTTCTCGATCTCGTCGACCGGCAAGATCGCGATCGGAATCCGGGGAACTCTCGCCGAGGCTGCCCTCGCGGGCGGAGCGCCGCGCGACATCCTCGAAGACGTCACGGCTGCCGACTGGTCGCCCGATGGAAAAGACCTCGCCGTCACACATTTCCTCCGGGATCGCTCGGTTCTCGAGTACCCCGTCGGCAAGGTTCTCGTCGATCCGGGTGCGGGAGGCGCCGTCGAGAACGTGCGTTTCTCGCCCGACGGACGCCGTCTCGCGTTCATTCACAAGGCTGCGGCGGTGGGCGGAATGGGCCATCTGGACGTGTCCTCGATCGGAATCTACGACCTTGCGCGGGAGAAGGCGACCCTGCTGACCTCCGGCTGGGAGGCCATGGGCCTCGCGTGGACGCCGGACGGGAAGGAGATCTGGTTCGGGGCCCGGCCGGCCGGATCGACGTCCGGCGGACTCGTCACCAACGCCGTCGATCTTTCCGGCCGAACGCGCGTGGTCGCGTGCGCGCCCTGGGTTCTCTGGATCCAGGACATTTTCAGAGACGGCCGCGTGCTGCTGATGCACGGCTACTGGCCGACCACGACGCTCTACAGGGCCCCCGGCGCCAGCGTCGATAAGGACCTTTCGTGGCTCGAGTTTTCCTTCGCGCAGGATCTTTCCACCGACGGAAAAACGCTGCTCTTCGGCGAGGGCGGGATCAGCGGGGGCGCCCGGGGCGAAGTATTCCTCTGGAAGACGGACGCAAGCTCGCCCCCCGTCAGGCTCGGCGAAGGGCACCCGGCGGGCCTTTCTCCCGACGGGAAACAGGCGATCGCGATTTCGGCGGGGCCGAACCGGGGGCTCGTCGTCCTGCCGACCGGGGCCGGGCCGTCGGCGGACCTCACGACGCCGGGAATGAAGTACCTCGATGCCGAATGGTTCCCGGACGGAAAGCGCGTGCTCATCCTCGGCGAGCGCTCCGGCGATCACTCCACCCGGCTCTTCGAGCAGCCCGTCTCGGGTGGCGCGCCGCGAGCGTTACCGGTCACGGCCGCGGAGATCGGCCCGATCTCTCCGGACGGCTCGACTGTCGCCATCCCTTCCGAATCGGGCGAAGTCCGGCTCCTCCCGATCGACGGGGCCGCGCCGAAAACCATTCCCGGTGTGACCGCCAGGGAGGTTCTTCGATGGAGCGGCGACGGATCCGCGATCTTCGTCCGGAGCGGCTGGGTGCCCGCGAAGCTGCTGCGCGTGGATGTTCGCACCGGAGCCACGACGCCGATCGGCGAACTCGCCCCGTTTGACCGGTCGGGCGTCACCTTCATCGGCGAACGGCCGCCAATCACCCCGGACGGATCCTCCTACGCGTATTCCTTCGTCCGTTTTCTCGACGATCTCTACGTCGTGACGGGGCTGCGGTGACGCTAGCTTCCGGTTCCCGGCTCGGCCCCTACGAAATCCTCTCGCCGCTCGGCGCGGGCGGGATGGGAGAGGTGTACCGGGCGAAGGACACGAAGCTCCACCGCGATGTCGCGGTCAAGGTGCTTCCCGAGTCGCTCGCAAAGGATCCCGACGCGTTGGCCAGATTCGAAAGAGAGGCGCACGCCGTCGCGGCGCTCAACCACCCGAATATCCTTTCGATCTTCGACTTCGGGTCGCACGAGGGCTCCACCTTCGCGGTGATGGAGCTGCTGGAAGGAGAGACGCTGCGCGAGGTCCTCTCCGAAGGCGCTCCGCCTCTTCGCCGAACCACGGAATGGGCGCGACAGATCGCCGCCGGTCTGGCCGCGGCGCACGGAAAAAGCATCGTCCATCGCGACCTGAAGCCCGACAACATCTTCGTCACGAACGACGGCCGCGTGAAGATCCTCGATTTCGGGCTCGCGAAGCCGACCGCGAAGGACCGCGCGACGGATCAAACTCACTCTCCCACGGTCTCCGCCTACACGGAACCGGGCACCGTGATGGGGACGGTCGGCTACATGTCGCCGGAACAAGTGAAAGGGCGCGAGGTCGACGCTCGCTCGGACATCTTCGCGTTCGGCGCGGTCCTCTACGAAATGCTGACGGGCCGACGCGCGTTCCAGCGCGAGACGGCCGCCGAGACGATGACGGCCATCCTTCGGGAAGAGCCCGCCGATCCCGGCGCCACCGGGAAGAGCATCCCGCCGGCGCTCGACCGGATCGTAAGGCACTGCCTCGAAAAGAAGCCAGAACAGCGCTTTCAATCGGCGAGCGACATCGGTTTTGCCCTTGAGGATCTTTCAGGCTCCTCAGCTGTGCCGGCAATGCCCGGAAGCGTCGCCCCTTCGCGGAGATTCTTGATCGCGGCGGCAGTTCTCGCGGGAATGCTCGCCGGCGCGGCCCTGGCGCTCTGGCTTCGGCGTTCCCCGGAGCCGGAAGCGATCCGGCTGCGCGCGCTCACGTTCTCGAGCAAGGACAGCGATCCCTCGGCGTCGCCCGACGGGCGTCTCATCGCGTTCACGTCGTGGCGCGACGGCACCTCGCGCATTTGGATCAAACAGCTCGTCGGAGGCGGCGAGGCTCCGCTCACATCGGGCTCGGACCGCCGTCCCCGGTTCTCCCCCGACGGCTCGAGCATTCTTTTTCTCCGGAACGCCGGCACGACCCAGGCGGTCTTTCGGGTCGGGCTCGTCGGCGGGGAGCCGAGGCGGCTCGTCGACGACGCGGTCGAGGCCGACTGGTCGCCGGACGGGAAGAAGATCGTCTTCATCCGGCTCCACGAGGGCCAGTTGCTCGCCGGCACGATGCTCGTCTACGACACGGAGACCGGCAAAGAATCCCTGATCGTCGACGGCAAAGGCCAGGCGTTGTTCTGCCCGCGCTGGGCGCCCGATGGCCGGTCGATCGTCTTTGCCCGCGGTGACCGAAACCGCAACGCCCCCGAGTGGGAGCTGATGCGCGTCGATACGGCGACGCGCAAGGTGACTCCCGTCCCGCCCGGCGCGAAGGGGAACCCGACCGGCGGTTTTGCGTGGTCGGGAGACGGGCGCGAGTTCTTCTTCGTTCAGTCTGCCAGCTCCATGGGAGACGTCTCCGGCTCGGAAAGTCGCGTCTACCGGTGCGACGCCCGGACGGGAAAGCGCACCACGATGCTCTGGAGTGACGGGCTCGCGACCATCAACGGAACCGAAGGCGGAGTCGCGTACTGCGACGTGCTCTCACCCGGGCGCCTCCTGATCGCCGAGCGACGGCACCGGCAGAACCTGCGGGAGCTCTCGCTCGGAAAGACCGGGACGCCGGCGGCCCCGCGCCTCCTCACGCAGGGAAACTCCGTGGACCGCCAGCCGACCTACTCGCCCGACGGCAAGCAAATTCTCTTTTCCTCAAACCGAAACGCGAATCTGGACCTCTGGCTCCTCGACGTCGCCGCCGGCTCGCTTCGTCAGTTCACCGACGACTCCGCACAGGACTGGGACCCGGGCTTCACTCCCGACGGCAGGCAGATCCTCTGGGACAACGACCGAGGCGGACATCTCGAGGTCTGGATCGCGAACTCCGACGGGAGCGGCGCGCGCCAGCTCACGCGGGACGGCATGGACGCGGAGAATCCGACCATGACGGCCAACGGAAAATGGGTCGTGTACTGGAGCGGGAACCCGGCGAAACACGGCATCTGGAAAATTCACCCCGATGGCTCGGGAGCCGCACAGCTCGCGTCGGGAAGCGCCGTCGGCACGGACGTTTCGCCGGACGGCCGCTACGTCCTCAGCGCCGCCCAGGAGCAGAGCAACCTGCGTTGCGTCGTTCGCTTTCTCGAGATCGAATCGGGCAAGGTCGATCCGTTCACAATCGTCGTTCCCTACACGCTCGCGGCGCCGGGCGTCATTTACGGCCGCGCGCGCTGGGCGCCCGATGGCCGGTCGATCTACTACATCGGGCAGAACGCCGCGGGGCTCTCGGGCGTCTTTCAGCAGGATTTCGCTCCCGGCCGCGACACGTCGGTCACGCGGCGGCAGGTCGCGGGGTTCTCGCCCGAGTACGTCACGGAGTCCCTGGGGATTTCGCCCGACGGCTCGAAGATCACGATCTCGACCGGCGACGAGTTCGCGACGATCCTTCTCGCCGAGGGCGTTCCGGGTGCGTTGCCGCAGGTTCGAAAGTCCCCCTAGAACCCGATCCGCGCTCCGCCGCGATATGATCGCCCGCGAAAATCGATGACCATTTCCGCCGGCACGAAACTCGGCCCTTATGAAATCCTCGCGCCGATCGGCGCCGGGGGCATGGGCGAGGTCTACAAAGCGCGCGACACGCGGCTCGGGCGGGAAGTCGCCATCAAGGTCCTGCCGGAGAATCTCGCGAGCGACGCCGATGCAAGGGCACGGTTCGAACGGGAAGCCCAGGCGGTCGCGGCGCTGTCGCACCCGAACATCCTCGCGATCCACGATTTCGGAATCGAAAACGGCGTCGCGTACTCCGTGACGGAGCTCCTCGACGGGGAGACCCTTCGCTCGAGGATCTCCGGCTCGCCGCTCCCGGGCCGCAAAGCGCTCGACTTCGGTCTCCAGATCGCGCGCGGACTCGCGGCTGCCCACGAGCGGGGAATCGTCCACCGCGACCTGAAGCCCGAGAACGTCTTCCTGACGAAAGACGGCCACGTGAAGATCCTCGACTTCGGCCTGGCGCGGATGACCGGCTTCGCCGGCTTCGGCGCCGCGACGAACGCCCCGACGGTCGAAGCCGCGGGAACGGCGCCGGGCACGGTCATGGGAACGGTCGGGTACATGTCGCCGGAGCAGGTTCGGGGGCGCGAAGCCGATCATCGGACGGACATCTTCTCGTTCGGAGCCGTCCTCTACGAGATGTTGTCGGGCCGCCGCGCCTTTCGAGGAGACAGCGCGGCCGACACGATGACTGCAATCCTAAAGGAAGAGCCGCCCGATCTGTCAGAAACGAACCAGGCCGTTCCGGCCGCGCTCGAGAGGCTCGTCCACCACTGCCTCGAGAAGAACCCCGAAGACCGGTTTCAATCCGCGCGAGACCTCGCCTACGACCTCGAGGCCGTGTCGGGCCTTTCCGCGTCTGACTCGCGGGCCGCGAAGGCGCGCGGAGGCTTCCCGCGCCTGCCGAAGGTCGCGCTGCCGGCCGCGGCGGCCGCCGTGGTTGTCGCCCTCGCGATCGGTTGGTTCGCGGCGAAACGCCTCGGCCCGAAGGGCGGGGCGGAGAACGCGAATTTCCGGCAACTGACGTTCCGGCGCGGATTCGTCGGGTCCGCGCGTTTCGCGCCCGACGGGCAGTCCGTCGTCTTCTCCGCCGAGTGGGACGGCCAACCCGCCGAAGTGTTCCTGAAGCGGCCCGACTCTCCGGACGCGCTCTCCCTGCAACTCCCCCCCTCGGAAGTGCTCGCGGTCTCCCCGAGCGGGCAGGCCGCGATCGCGCTCGATTGCAAACAGGTCCACAACGGCGCCTGCGCCGGCACTCTCGCCGTCGTGCCGCTCTCCGGAGGTGCTCCGCGCCCGCTGGAGGACGGAGTCCAGTGGGCCGAGTGGTCTCCCGACGGAAGCTCGATGGCGATCGTTCACGAGACCGAGGGGAAGGCGAAGCTCGAGTACCCCGTCGGGAAAGTCCTTTACGAAAACGCCGGCCACATCAGCTGGCCCCGCTTCTCGCCCGACGGAAAGACGATCGCGATCTTCGACCACCCGTTTGGAATCGACGACCGCGGCGCCGTCGCCCTCATCGACCTGGCCGGCCGCCGGACGAAGCTCTCGCGCGACTACGAAAGTGTCCAGGGGCTCGCGTGGTCGCCCGACGGGCGGGAGGTCTGGTTCTCCGGCGCCGAGTCGGGGACGGGACGCGCGCTCCGGGCGGTGACGCTTTCCGGAAAGGAACGGGTCGTTTCCAAGGTTCCCGGCGGCCTCACGCTTCGCGACATTTCGAAGACCGGTCTCGTGCTCTTGAGCCACGAGAACGTTCGAAAGGGAATCATGGGGCTCGGCCCGGGCCAGACGAAGGAGAAGGAGCTCTCGTGGCTCGAATGGTCGCTTCCGTACGACCTCTCGCGGGACGGGACGACGCTTCTGTTCAATGAGCAGGGCCAGGCGACCGGAGACAACTATGCCGTCTGTATTCGAAAGACGGACGGATCCCCCGTCGTGCGCCTCGGAGACGGGATTCCCCGCGCGCTCTCCCCCGACGGCAAGTGGGTGATCGCGAACCTTCCGAAGCCGGGAGCGCCGTTGGCGCTTCTCCCGACGGGGACCGGCCAACCCCGCGACCTGCCGACGGGAAATCTCTCCCAGTTCGGCAGCGTTCTCTGGCTTCCCGACAGCCGCCGCTTCGTTTTCGGCGCCAACGAGCCAGGACCATCGAGGCGGGTTTTCCTCCAGGACATCGACGGGGGCGCGCCTCGCGCGGTGTCTCCCCAGGGTGTCGCAATTCCCGGTTTCGGCCTTTCGGCCGACGGAAAGACCCTTTACCTCCCCGGGGCCGACGGGAAGCCGCTCGCCTATCCTCTCGAGGGCGGGGCAGCACCGGCGCCCGCGTTCCCGCACGTCGACTTCGCGAGCCTCGCGGACTTTCAGCCGATCAGCGCCAGCGGCGACGGCCGTTTCATCTTCTTCCGCGACGTGGGGAAGGTTCCCGTCTCGGTCTACCGGGTCGACGTCGAAACCGGAAAGAAGGAGCTGATGCGCGAGCTGAGCCCGGGCGATCCGGCCGGGCTGCAGGGGATCGGCCAGATCCACCTCTCGGCCGACGGGCGGTACTACGTCTACGGTTACACGCGGGCGCTCTCGGACCTCTATGCCGTCGACGGTCTGAAATAGAAAACCGCGCTCCGCGGTATGATCCGGGCTCGGATCAATGACACTCTCAACCGAAAGAAATGACGACCCTGTTTTTGGTTAGAATTTCCAACGGATGACATTACCCGCCGGAACGAAGCTCGGCCCGTTCGAGATTCTCGCGCCCATCGGCGCGGGCGGAATGGGAGAGGTCTATCGAGCGCGGGACAGCCGCCTCGGCCGGGAAGTCGCCGTGAAGGTGCTGCCCGTCGAGTTTTCGGCCGATGCGGAGCGCCGAAGGCGTTTCGAGCAGGAGGCCCGCTCCGCGTCGGCGCTGAACCACCCGAACATCGTCACGATCCACGAGATCGGATCGACCGACTCCACGATTTACATCGCGATGGAGCTCCTCGAAGGGAGAACTCTCCGAGAGGTGCTGCACGGAAATGCTCTTCCCACGAAAAAGCTCCTCGATCTCGCCTGCCAGATCTCCGACGGACTCGCCCGGGCGCACGCCGCCGGGATCGTCCACCGCGATCTGAAGCCGGAGAACGTGATGGTTTCCCGCGACGGAGTCGCAAAGATCCTCGACTTCGGCCTCGCGAAGCTCGTGAAAACCTCCGACGGGGAAGCCTCGGACCTTCCCACCCGGACGCAGGGCACCGAGGCCGGGGCCGTGATGGGAACAGCGGGCTACATGTCGCCGGAGCAGGCGAGCGGGAGACCCGTGGACTTCCGGACCGACCAGTTCTCGCTGGGATCGATCTTCTACGAGATGGCGACGGGAAAGAGGGCGTTCCATCGTTCGACGAACGCCGAGACGTTGACCGCGATCATCCGCGAAGAAGTCGAGCCCGTCGCCCAGATTAACGCCGCGGTCCCGGCGCCGTTTCGATGGATCGTCGAGCGGTGCCTTCAAAAGGACCCCGAGGAGCGCTACGCCTCGACGCGGGATCTCGCTCGGGACGTCCGGGATGCGCGCGACCATCTGTCGGAATCCGCGGGCTCCGGAGCCGTCTCGGGGAGAGTCGCCGCGTCCCCGGCGAAGCGCGCGGGGCGTCCGGCGCGCGCGGTGGCCGCGGTCGCCGCAATCGCGGGCGCGCTTCTCCTGGGAATGTTCCTCGAGAAGAAGATCAGCCGCCCGGTTCCCCCCTCGTACCAGCAGATCACGTTCGGCAGCGGCACGATCCGTTCGGCCCGGTTCGCTCCGGACGGTCAGACTCTCGTCTACAGCGCCTCCTGGAACGGCGGCCCGCTGAAGATCTTTCTCAAACACCCGAGCAGCCCCGACTCTCTGCCGCTCGAATTGCCGACCGCAAACCTCCTCTCGATCTCTCCCTCGGGCGAAATGGCAATCGCTCTCGACTGCCAGTCGAACCATCCCGGCGTCTGCGCCGGAAAGCTCGCGCGGGCAGCCCTGACCGGCGGAGCGCCCCGCGACGTCGCCGACGGCATCCAGGAAGCGGACTGGTCCTCCGACGGGAGCTCCCTTCTCCTCGTGCGCGACTCGGACGGAAAGTCGCTGATCGAGTATCCGATGGGCAAGGTCCTCTACCGGACCTCCGGACACGTCAGCTACGCGCGCCTTTCCCCGAAGGGGGATCGGATCGCGTTCATGGATCATCCCTTTCCGCTGGACGACGCGGGAACCGTCGCCGTCGTGGACTTGAACGGGAACAAGAAGACGTTGACCGGCAAATGGGCCAGCGAAGGGGGCCTCGCCTGGTCGGCGTCGGGCGACGAGATCTGGTTCACGGCCACCGAGGCGGGCGCCAATCGCTCACTCTACGGGGTGACGCTGACCGGCCGGATGCGCGTCGTCGCCCGCGTGCCCGGAGGACTGAAGCTGCACGACATCGCGCGCAACGGCCGCGTGCTGCTGACCCGGGAAAGCCCGCGCGTCGGCATTCTCGGCATGCTCCAGGGCGACGCGAAGGAAAGCGACATGTCGTTTCTCGACTATTCCTTCGCGGCCGACATGGGCGTCGACTCGCACGCGCTCCTTTTCGACGAGGAGGGAGAAGCGGGCGGGGCAAACTACACGGTCTATCTGCGCAAGTCGGATCACTCGCCCGTCGTGCGGCTCGGCGAAGGCAACGCGCTCTCCCTCTCCCCCGACGGCAAGTGGGCCCTGTCCATCATGCCCGTTCCGAATTCTCCCTTCCGCCTGCTCGCCACGGGAACGGGAGAGCCGCGTCTCCTTTCGATCGGCAGCATCAACCCCGAACAGGCGGCGACCTGGTTCCCCGATAGCCGGCAAATCCTCTTCGCCGGGAGCGAGGCCGGCCACGGGCTTCGCCTCTATCGGCTCGGCATCGACGGCGGGAGCCCCCACGCGATCACGCCCGAGGGGATCACCGTGGGCCTTCCGGGATTCGCGGTTTCCCCGGATGGAAAGTTCGTGGCCGCCGTCGCGGCCGATCACAAGGCCATGCTCTTTCCCGTCGAGGGCGGTACTCCCCGCCCGATCCCCGGCGTCGCCGACGGGGAATTTCCGCTGCGTTTCTCGCCGGACGGGCGCTCGATCTTCGCCTGGAAACGGGGCGAGATTCCGGCGCGCGTCCCGCGCGTCGACATCGGATCGGGACACCGCGAGATCTGGAAGGAGCTCCTCCCCGTCGACCCGGCGGGCGTCGAGCGAATCTCGAACGTCGTCGTCAGCGCCGATGGAAAAGGCTACGCCTACTGTTACGCGCGCTTGCTGTCCGACCTCTTCGTCGTCGAAGGGCTGAAGTAGGGTCGTGACCCTTCCCGCCGGTACGAAGCTCGGTCCCTACGAAATCCTCGCGCCGATCGGCGCCGGCGGGATGGGCGAGGTGTATCGCGCCCGCGACTCCCGACTGAACCGCGACGTCGCCGTCAAAGTGCTCCTGAGCGACGCCGCGGCGAGCCCGGAGCGCCGGTCGCGCTTCGAGAAGGAAGCCCGGGCCGCCTCGGCGCTGAACCACCCGAACATCGTCTCGATCTACGACATCGGGGAAGCGGGCGAGATCACTTACATCGCGATGGAGCTCGTCGACGGCGCGACTCTGCGGGACTCGCTCCCGGCGGGCCCGCTCCCGGCGAAGAAGATTCTCGATCTCGCCGTGCAGATCGCCGACGGTCTCGCGAAGGCGCACGCGGCCGGAATCGTCCACCGGGACCTGAAGCCGGAAAACGTGATGCTGTCGAAAGACGGTTTCGTGAAGATCCTCGACTTCGGGCTCGCGAAGCTCGTCGAGACGGCGGCCTCCGAGCTGTCGGACCTCCCGACGGGGACGACTCCCGGAATGATCATGGGCACCGCCGGATACATGTCGCCCGAGCAGGCCGCCGGGCGGGCGCTCGACTTCCGGTCGGACCAGTTTTCCTTCGGCGCGATCCTCTACGAAATGGCGACCGGCAAACGCGCCTTTCGGCGCGACACGGCCGCCGAAACGCTGACCGCGATCATTCGCGAGGAGCCGCAGTCCGTCTCCCAACTCCAGCCCAGGAGCCCCGCGCCGCTGCGGTGGATCATCGAACGATGCCTCAACAAGGAGCCGGAGGAGCGCTACGCCTCGACGAAAGACCTGGCGCGCGACCTCGACACTCTCCGCGACCATCTTCCGGAGGCGACGATGTCGGGCGAGATGCCCGCCGCGGCCCCGGAGCAGCCGAACGTCGCGGCGTTTCAGCGGCTTTCGTTTCAACGCGGGACGATCCTGTCGGCGCGCTTCGCGCCGGACGGGCGCACGGTCATCTACGGCGCCTCCTGGGACGGCAACCCGACGCGCCTTTTCTCGACCCGGCCGGAGAGCCCGGAATCGAGCGCGTTGATGCTGCCGGACGCCGAGATCCTTTCGATCTCCGCCAACGGGATGATGGCCATCTCGCTCGAGCGTCACTGGGCCGGGCGTTTCATCTGGAGCGGAACGCTCGCGCAGGTGTCCATGCTCGGCGGCGCGCCGCGGGAAATTCTCGAAGACGTCCAGTGGGCCGACTGGGCGCCCGACGGCGCGTCGCTCGCGATCGCCCGAAACGTGGGCGGCAAGAACCGGATCGAGTTCCCGATCGGAACCGTCCTTTTCGAAACGGCGGGATGGGTGAGCCATCCGCGGGTCTCGCCCGACGGCTCGCTCGTCGCGTTCGTGATTCATCCCGTTCACGGGAACGACATGGGATCGGTCTGCGTCGTCGACCGGAGCGGCCGCGTCCGCACGCTCACAAACGACTGGGTGACGGTGTACGGCCTGGCCTGGCCCCGCCACGGCAAGGAGATCTGGTACACGGCCACGCGCGCCGGGGTCGCGCGCGCGATCTGGGCGGTTTCACTCTCCGGCGAGACGCGCATGCTCCTGCGCACGCCGGGCGAGCTGACGATCCACGACGTTTCGAAAGACGGCGGCGTTCTCGTCACGAGCGACAACGGCAAGGTCGGAATCGTCGGCCTGCCGCCCGGCCAGGAGAAGGAGCGCGACCTCTCGCTGCTCGACTGGTCGCGCGTCTGCGATCTGTCGCCCGACGGAAAGACCGTTCTCTTCGACGAGTCGGGCGAAGGCAGCGGCGCCGCGGGGGGAGTCTTCGCCCGAAAAACCGACGGCTCGCCCGCCGTCCGCCTCGGCGACGGCCGCGCGGGGTCGTTCTCTCCGGACGGCAAGTGGGTCGTTTCGCTCGCCCAGCTGCCGCCGCACAATGCGCGGCTCCTTCCGGTCAAGGCCGGCACGCCCCGGGAGATGGAGCACGGCGGACTCGCGGTGCACGCCGCCCGCTGGCTGCCGGACGGCCAGCACGTTCTCCTGCTCGCGAACGAGCCGGACGCAGGCTTGAAGCTCTACATCCAGAACCCCGACGCCGGCCCGCCGCGGCCGATCACGCCCGAGGGAACGGGTGTCGGATTCTTCCCCGTCTCGCCGGACGGAAAATTCGTCGTCGCGCAGGGCCCGGATCACCTGTTTTCGCTCTATCCGCTCGACGGCGGCGAGGCGCAGCCGATTCCGACGCTGACTTCCGACGACCGCCCGATTCGCTGGACGCCGATGGGCAATTCCCTCTACGTCTTCCGGCGCGGCGACCTCCCGTCGCAGGTGACGAGGCTCGACCTGGGCACGGGCCGCAAGGAGCGAGTGCTCGATCTCATGCCGCCCGATCCCGCCGGAGTCGTGGAAATCGTCTCGGTCCAGCTCACCCCCGACGCGGCTTCCTACGCCTACAGCTACCATCGCATACTCTCGGACCTGCTTCTGGTTGAAGGCTTGAAATAGGAGGCCACCGATGAGTCTCGCTGCGGGAACCCGGCTCGGGCCCTACGAGGTGATCGCGCCGATCGGAGCGGGTGGAATGGGCGAGGTCTACCGCGCCCGCGACACGCGTCTCGGGCGCGAGGTCGCGGTCAAGGTGCTTCCGCCGGACTTCGCCTCGGACGGGCAGCGGCGCTCGCGGTTCGAACAAGAGGCGCGTGCCGCCTCGGCGTTGAACCATCCGAACATCGTGACCGTTCATGACGTCGGGGCGGCGGACGGACATCTCTTCGTCGCGATGGAGCTCGTCGATGGCAAGAGCGTGCGCGAACTGCTCGAAAGCGGACGCCTTCCGGTCAGCCGGTGCCTCGATTTCGGAACGCAGATCGCGGAAGGTCTCGCCCGCGCACACGCCGCGGGCATTGTCCATCGGGACGTGAAGCCCGAGAACGTGATGGTCACCAGGGACGGCTTCGTCAAGATCCTCGACTTCGGCCTCGCGAAGATCGCGGCAGGACCGAAGATGGACGCTTCGAACATGCCGACCTCGATACCCACGGATGCGGGCACCGTCATGGGAACGGTCGGCTATATGTCGCCCGAGCAGGCGGGGGGACGTTCCGTCGATTTCCGCTCCGACCAGTTCTCGCTCGGAACGATTCTTTACGAGATGGGGACGGGCAAGAGGCCCTTCCAGCGGGACACCGCCGCCCAGACGATGGCGGCGATCATCCAGGAGGACCCGGAACCGATCGCGGCGGCGAACGCGAAGGTCCCCGCGCCGATGCGCTGGATCATCGACCGATGCCTCGCGAAGGAACCGGACGGCCGCTACGCCTCCACGACGGACCTCGCCCGGGAGCTCAAGAGCCTTCGCGATCACCTGTCGGAAGCGACATCCACTTCGGTTTCCGCCGGTGTATCCACGGCGAAGGTGCGCCGGACATCCTTCGCGCCGATCGCCCTCGCGGTCGTCATCACCGCAGCGGTGGCCGCTCTTCTCTCAAATCGCCTGACTCTCAGAGCCCACCCGACCGAGGCGGCACCGGTCTTCCACCGGCTGACTTTCGGCCACGGGACCATCTGGGGCGCGCGCTTTGCTCCGGACGGCGGGACGATCGTCTACTCGGCCGGGTGGAGCGGCGACAAGCCGACTCTCTACTCCGTCCGCCAGGACAATCTCTTCTCGACCGCGCTGCCGCTCCCTCCCGCGCTCCTCTTCGGAATGTCGCCCCAGAGCGAGCTCGCGATCGGCCGTGCTCCGGTGTCCCAGACCACGCTGGTCCAGATCGGCACCCTTGCGCGTTCGCCGCTCTCCGGAGGTGCGCCTCGCGACCTCGAGGAGAAGGTCGTAGCCGCCGACTGGGCGCCGGATGGCCAGTCGCTCGCGGTCGCGCGCGACATCGGGGGACGATTCGGCCTGTTCTACCCGGAAGATCACCTTCTCTACGAGAGCTCCGGGTGGATCAGCAGCATCCGATTCTCGCCCGACGGGAAGCAGATCGCCTTCCTCGATCACCCGCCCGGGGGCGATGCCGGCGAGGTCATCGTCGCCGCGGCGGACGGCAAGGAGAAGCCGCGCACGATCGCAAAGGATTTCATCAGCGTCCAGGGCCTTGCCTGGCGGTCCGACGGCAGCGAGATCTGGGTCACCGGGACGACGTCGGGGATCGCACGATACCTGGTCGCGATCACGCTCCTGGGAAAAATTCGCACCGTCTACCGCGTCCCCGCAACGTTCACGATCCACGACCTCGGCAAAGATGGCCGGGCGCTCATCACCGAGGACGACTACCGGAACGCGACGTTTCGGGGCGGAAACGGAGGTCCCGAGCGAGACCTCTCCGCTCTCGACTGGGCGGCGCCGGGCGGACTCTCGCGGGACGGGTCCCTCGTGAGCTTCGACGAGAGCGGCGAAGGCGGCGGCGACAAGGGAGCCGTGTACATCCGGAAGACGGATGGATCGCCCCCGGTTCTCCTGGGCACGGGAGCGTCGGGCGGAATCTCTTCCGACGGCGCGTGGGTCGCGCTGCTCTCGACCGACAGTCGTACCGTTTCCGTCTACCCGACGGGCGCCGGTAAGTCGAAGACGTTCCCGCTCACCATGATCGGCGGAAAACCGCAGTTCGTCCGCGATGACAAAGCGCTCTGCTTCTTCGGGGTCGAAAAGGGACACGGACCCCGGCTCTACGTCCTCGACCTCGCCACCGGCAAGACTCGGCCCATATCGGAAGAGGGAATTCGCTCCATCTCGTACATCCCCGTGTCTCCCGACGGTCGATCGGTGCTCGCGCCGAGTCGCGACGGGCTCCTCGCGAGCTATCCGATCGACGGCGGCCCGGCACGGCCGATCAAGGGTTCGGAGAAGGGAGATACCTCTGTGGGGTGGAGCGCCGACGGCGCAAACGTCCTGGTGGGTCGCCGCGGTGAAAACCCCTTCCCGATCTACCGGATCGATCTCGCCAGCGGAAAACGCACCCTCTGGAAGCAGATCTCCCCTCCCGACCCGGGCGGGATCACCGGGATCGCCCCCGTCATCGTGACGCCCGGCGGGGACTCGTACGTGTACAGCGCGACCCGGATCCTTTCGACGCTGTATCTCGTGGAGGGACTGAAGTGATCCGCCTTCCTTCGGAGTCCCGGCGGATGGAGAAAACTCAGTCGTGAAGACGCTTCTGTTGTTCCTGACGATCGCCGCCGTCGCCGCCCCCCTCGCCGCGGCGGCGCCTCCTTCCGACGCTTCGGCAAAGCTCCACGACCTCTTCGATCGCGAATGGAAATGGCGCCTCGCGGAGCACCCGCTGTTTGCCACCTCGGTCGGCGTCCACGATTACGACGACCGGCTCGGCGCTGTGGCGGCGGCCGACGAGGCCCGGCGCGCCGAAGCGACGAAGGCCTTTCTCGTCGAGCTGCGGGCGATCCCGCGGGACATTCTCTCCAACGAAGATCGGATCGACACAGAGATTTTTTCGCGGCAGCTCGAGGACCGGATCGAGTCTTTCCGTTTTCGCGAATACGAGATCCCCCTGTCCGCCGATTGGGGCTTCCACACGACGCTGACGCGTCTTCCCGAGGAGATGCCGTTCTCGACCCCGCGCGAATATGAGAACTACGTCTCGCGCCTGAACGCGATTCCGAATTTCGTCGACGAGCACATCTCGGTCATGCGCGAGGGTCTCGCGCGCGGCATGACGCTGCCCAAGGTCGTGCTCGCGGGAATCGACGAGACGATGACGGCACACGTCGTAAAAGACGCCGAGAAGAGCGTCTGGTGGAAACCATTCGCGCGATTTCCCGCGACGTTCACGGCAGAGGAAAAAACGAGGCTCGAAGCCGAAGGCCGCCGGGCGATTCTCGACTCGGCCGTGCCCGCGTTCGCGAAGCTCGCGGACTTCATGGTCAAGGACTACATTCCGCGCGCGCGGACGTCGATCGCGACGGCCGATCTGCCCGACGGCCGCGCGTACTACGAGTTCCTGCTCCGCCGTTTCACGACGCTTCCCCTGACCGCCGAAGAGATTCATCGGACGGGACTCTCCGAAGTGGACCGAATCCAGAAGGAGATGGACGGCGTCATCCGCGAGGTCGGGTTCCAGGGGGACTTTCAGGCGTTTCTCGAATTCCTCCGGACCGACCCGCGCTTCTACGCGAAGACGCCCGACGAGCTGCTCGAGCGCGCTGCGTGGATCTGCAAACAGATGGACGGCAAGCTCCCGTCGCTCTTCCGAACGCTTCCCCGTCTGCCCTACGGCGTCGCACCCGTTCCTCCGGAGATCGCGCCGAAGTTCACGGGCGGGCGCTACGTCGAATCGCCCGTGGGCTCGACCCGGCCGGGCTACTTCTGGGTCAATACCTACCAGCTCGACCACCGCCCCCTCTACACGCTCGAGGCGCTCGCGTTCCACGAATCCGTCCCCGGCCACCATCTTCAAATCGCGCTCTCGCAGGAGCAGAGGGACCTCCCCGACTTTCGCCGGTTTTCCTACATCTCGACGTTCGGCGAAGGATGGGGGCTCTATTGCGAGCACCTCGGGCTCGAGGCCGGCTTCTACAGGGACCCGTACAGCAACTTCGGCCGGCTCACCTACGAGATGTGGCGCGCGTGCCGCCTCGTCGTCGACACGGGCATGCACGCGATGGGATGGTCGCGCGAGAAGGCCCTCGATTACATGGGCTCGCACACCGCGCTCTCGCTTCACGAGGTGCAGACCGAGACGGACCGCTACATCGCGACGCCGGGACAGGCCGTTTCGTACAAGATCGGCGAGCTCACGATCCGCCGGCTCCGGACGAAGGCCGAAGAGGCGCTCGGAAAGAAGTTCGACGTCCGCGAGTTTCACGACGCCGTCCTTCTGCACGGCTCGGTCCCGATGCCGGTCCTCGAGGAACAGATCGACCGCTACATCGCGGCGAACAGGTAAGCCGGCCACGCCGGCGCTGAAGGAGAAAACGTGGTGAAAAGAATTTCCGCTCTCGGATGTTGCGCCCTTCTCACGGCCCTGTCCGCGTTCGCGGCCCAGCCGCCGAGGAAGACGCCGTCGCCGGAGATTCCGGCCGAGAAGTTCTACAAGAACATCCAGGTCTTCCAGGGCCTGCCGTCGACGGAGCTCATGCCCGCGATGAGCTTCATGGCCAACTCGCTCGGCGTGAAGTGCTCTTTCTGCCACGTCACCGACAACACCGGGAGATGGCCGATGGAGCGCGACGACAAGGCCGCGAAAGGGAAGGCTCGCGAGATGATCCGCATGATGAGGGAGATCAACAAGGCCAACTTCCCGGGGCGACTCGCCGTCACGTGCGCGACCTGCCACCACGGTTCGCACGACCCGGTCTCGACTCCCCCGCTCCTCGCGGAATCGGCCGCGGCACACCCCGCCTCCGCGGCGGCCGCGCCGGCGGAACCCTCCGTCGACGCCGTGCTGTCGAAGTCCATCGCGGCCGTCGGCGGAAAGGAGGCCATCGAGAAGATTCACACACGCCGCCTGCGCGGCAGCTTCACCGGCGGCGACGGCGAGCCGCATCCGATCGAGATCTCACAGACCTCTTCGGGCAAATACCGAAGCTCGGTTTCGCTCAAGGACGGCGCTTTCACGATCGTGTTCGACGGAAAGGCGGGAACGACCGGCGGGCCCACCTGGAACAACCCGATGGAGCCGTCGGAGATCGAACGGATCCGCTGGCGCGCGGACCTGTTCCCCGCAGCCGACCTCAAATCCCGTTTCCCGACTCTCGCCGTTCGAGGCCGGGAAAGCGTCGGCGGAAGGGACGCGTGGATCCTCCAGGCGCGGGACGCCGATGGGAAGAAGGCGACCTTCTGGTTCGACGCCGAAGACGGCCTTCTCCTGAGGACCCTCCGCTTCCAGCGCACGGCCCTCGGCGACACTCCGGAACAGGCGGACTACTCGGACTATCGGGACGTCGACGGTGTGAAGGTGCCGTTCACGATCCGACACACGGCGCCCGATCGCACCGACACGATCGCGGCCACCGAGCTGAAGCAGAACGTCGAAATCGACGAGAAGGCCTTCGCCCCGCCGAAGTCCTGACCTGGGCACTACGAGGCGCGGCGAGAGCCGAGCGGGTCCTGTCACGGCACTCGACCCGCTTTTCCGCTCGCCGCAAGCCTGAGGACTTTGCTACACCCGCGTCGCGAGCGGCAAAAGGGGTCTCGCGCCGGGCCACCCGCTCGGCGTCGTTTCGCTACCGCTATTTATCCGCGGCTTTCTCGCTCTGTTCGCGGATTTTTTTCAGCTCACTCTCGGGAAGAATCCCGACAGGGTCTTGAACGCCAGTCCCTTCTCGATCGGCTGGCCGAAGGCCTCCGGATGCACGTACAGGCCCCTTTCGCCGTCCGGCTTCTCGGCTTCGACCGACATGGGGTTGCGCGCCGAATAGGCGTCGTGCCGGATTCCCGTCACCTGCCACGACACTTTGAGGCCGGGCGTCCCGCCGGCGATCCTGAAACGGTTGTTCTGGACTTCTTCAGCGATGTAGAGGTCGCGCCCCGGCGCCCCCACGGGGGTCAGCTGATAGCGGAACTCTTCGTTCAGGGATTGGAACCAATCGGGGAGGACGACGATCGCCGCCCCTTTCGAGTCGAGCAGTGCCATTCCGTTGTAGATGTTCATCCTGTCTGCCGATTCGACGACCGAGTGGTAGAGATATTTGTTCTCGGGATCGAGGGGATGATCGAAGCGAACGACCGTGTCCGATGCGTGCACGGTTCCGTTGATCTCGATGCTGCCGTCGAATCGTCCGGCATAACTGAGATTTGTTCCCGACGCGAATCCGTAAACGCCGGCGCGAACGTCCCCCGCGGTGTACGCCAATCCCTGAACACCGTACGAGAACGTCGTGGGGCTGCCCGCGGCGAGCACGCCGTTGCCGCTGACTCCGACGGCGCCGGTACCGTAAACGCCGTAATTAAAGTTGTCCCCTCCCGAGCTCGCGTGCGAGGAGGTCCCGTACACCCCGACCCCGTGAGCGCTGTCGCCCCAGATTCCGGTCGGGAAAAGGAGCTCGCCTCCGGCCCCTCCGCCTTCGACTCCGTAGACTCCCGCCGTTCCCTGCTCGATGCTGACGGTCGATCCGACCGCGCCAAAGTAGATGAGCGTGTCCGCGCTCCCGAGCTCGCCCCACGCAATCGAGTGACCCCCGGCGGCGACTTGCCCGTAGACCCCCACCCCGACGCCGCTCCCGGAGATGGCCGGAACTGGGGGATTCGCGGAATCGGTCGTCGAAGCCGCGATGGCGATCCGCGGACCCGCGATCGTGACGTTTGTCGGTCCATTGGAAAGGGTCAGCGGGGCGGAAACGCTGCCCCCTCCCCCGCCGCCCGAAGCGTTGATGACGATGTTGTTGCCGGAGCCTCCGAGCGTCACGTTCGAGCCGGCGGTCAGCGTGACCGCTCCGGTGAGCCCGTTCAGACTCGTCACGCCGGCGCTGCCGAGGAGCGCGTCGCGAAAGCTCATCTCGAAGCCCGACTGGTCCTGCGGCGCGCCGTTTCCGACCTGCGAGCCCGCGAAGAGCGCGGTCCCCGAGCCCGCCGTCACGGTCGCCACGAGACGCGCGTTCGTGGTCGACGCCGCGGGAGCCAGCGCGCCGGCCGAGAGAAGAAGGTGTTCATACGCGAGCAGCGGAAAGTCCGCCGCGCCGAGCGGAGCGCCCGAGCCGTCGAGCGCCTGAACGTGCACCGTGCACGCGCTGCCGGACGTTTCCAGGAGCACGTAGTTGTAGCGGAAGTCGAGCCCCGATCCGAGGTAGACGCCCTGGAGCGTCGCCGACTGCCCGAGGCCGATCGAAAACCCCTTCGGGATGCCCGAGAAAAACTGCCCGGCCGTCTGCGAAAGGGGAACGCCCGCCGGCCGGTTGTAGATCCGCTCGGACACGAAGATTTCTCCGTTCGACAGGATGCGAGCCGCGCCGTTGGCGTTCGTCAGGTGAAGCTGCGTTCCCACGACGTCGCTGTAGCGTTTCGTCTGCCCCGGCGAGAGCGTGTCGGAAAAGGACGCCGGGCTCAGGTTCGCCTGGCCGGCGCGCAGGAACTGAAACGTGAACGTCACGGGCGAAGCGCTCACGTCGGTGACCCAGACATCCGACAGGAACTGGGCGCCCCCCGCTCCCTGGGGATTGCCGATCGCGGCAAGGTAAGTCTCCGTGCCGGCGAAACCGGCGAAGGCCACGCTCGCGGACAGAACCGCGCACGCGATCAGCAAAGCAACACGAAGAACGACGATGGGCTTCATTCCGAGACCTCCTGCAGAGAAATTGAGGAGATCTTACCGCCGAACCGCTCTTACTTCTTCTTGCCGGCCTCGGTGATCAGGGCGCTCAGCGCGGCGTGCTCCTCGGCGGTGTCCCGATTCTCGGCCTCGAGGTTCGCGATGTGCGCCGTGATGCTTTCGATGTCGTAGAAGACGATCGCGGAACTTCCGCCGTCCGGCTGCAAGTACTCGATTCGCGCGCCAACGTCGTCGTCTTCGCGAACGAGACCGACGAAGCGGGCGGAGGGAGCGGGCGCGACGGCTTCGGGAGAGGGGCGTTCGGGTTCCACGACGGGCAGCATACGCTCTCGCGGCGAACGGCGCTCAATCTATTTCCGTGACGAGACACTGGCCTCCGCAGTCGCGGTCAGTTGCAGCCCTCGCCGGGGCGAGCCGCGCAAAGCGTCGATCAGGTCGTCGACCACCGCCGAGCCGGCCGCGCCCGGCGCGAGCACGGCGCGCAGCGCCACTCCGGGCAGCGCGGGACGGACGCGCACTTCGGCGAGCACGCCGTTGCGCAGCTCGGGCTCGACGGCATGCTCCGGCAACAGGCCGAGCGCCGTTCCGCCTCCCAGGATCCCCCGCTTCACGCCCTCGATGGTCCCCATCGCCTGCATCCGCGGAGCCGGAACCCCGGCCGCCTCGAAGTGCTGCAGGAGCGCCTGATGGTAGTTTCCCCCCGCGTCGCACATGTAGAAGTCGCAGCGGCGCAGCTCGTCCGCCGGAGCGACCCCCCGCGCCAGCGGGTGCGCCGGGGCGGCGAGGATCAACAGGCGCGCCTTCGCCAGGATCGCGCCGGCCCCGGGCCCCGTTTCCGGCTCGAGCACCAGGCCGACGTCGCTCTCGCCCGCGGCGACCCGTTCCCGGATCTCGCCGCAGCTCCCGGTGAGAACTTCCACGCGCACGGCCGGCCAGCGCTCGTGTAGGGACGCGAGCCGCGACGGGAGCACATAGGCGCCGATCGACTCGACGGCGGAGACCACGAGAGTGGCCTTGACGCGGGTCGACGCGTCGGCGAGAGCCCCGACGAGCTCGCTGCTCAGCGCGAACATGCGCCGCGCGTACCCGAGCAGGACCTCGCCCGACGGCGTCAGAGCCGGCGCCCCTTTGGCCGCCCTGTGAAACAGCTCGACGCCCACCGCGCGCTCCAGCGCGCTCAAGGTTTCGGAAACCGTCGACTGCGAGATGCCGAGCGCTCGAGCCGCTCGAGTGTGCGTCCCGGCATCGACGACCGCCGCGAAGACGCGCAGGTGCCGCAATTCCAGCTCGGTCTTCACCGCGCGAATTTATCATCCACATCCAGGCAGGCTGCGATTCATCGGCCCCGCCGATGGACGGCATCGGCGTTTTGGCGCGCGGGCGAGCCGCCCGTACGGTTCCACCATGCTTCTGCCCGAACCCTCGGCCACCCTGCTGGTCGTCGATCTCCAGCGCGGCTTCGACGACCGGTACTGGGGCCGGCGCAACAACCCGGCCCTCGAGCAGCGCGCCTCCGAGTTGCTGCGCGCGTGGCGCGCGGCCGGGCGCCCGGTCGTGCACGTGCGGCACATGTCCACCGAGCCGCTGTCGCCGCTCCGGCCCGGTCAGCCCGGAAACGAATTCAAGCCCGAAGCAGCTCCCGCCACCGGCGAGACGGTGATCGAAAAGAGCGTCAACAGCGCCTTCATCGGCACATCGCTCGAGACCGACCTGCGGCGCGCCGGCTGTCGCGGGCTGGTGATCGCGGGGCTCACCACGAATCACTGCGTCTCGACGACCGCGCGCATGGCCGGCAACCTGGGCTTCGCGACATGGGTCGTGTCCGACGCCACGGCCGCGTTCGATCGCCTCGGCCCGGACGGCGTCCTGCGTTCCGCCGAGCAGATTCACGCGATCGCGCTGTCGGACCTTCACGGCGAATTCGCCACCGTGGTCAACACGGGGACGGTGATCGCCGCTTTGCAGACTCCCGTTTCCTCAAGGAGGGCATCATGAAAATCCTGCGTCTCGCTCTGGTCGCCGGCGCGACCCTCGCCATCTCGAGTGTCGCCTCGATCTCCGCGGCTTCTGACTCCTCCGCGCTCGCCGCGCAGGGCCGGGCGCCGAAAGGCGTCGAGCTCGGCGACCTGGACCGCACCGCGGAGCCGTGCACGGACTTCTACGCTTTCGCCAACGGCGCCTGGCGCGCCGCGAACCCCATTCCGGCCGGAACGCAGCGCTGGAGCCGGCGCTGGGCCGCGCGCGAGGCGAACCGGCAGCAGTTGAAGGCCCTCCTGGAGGAGCTGGCCGCGAAGACGGACCGGACCACCGGAAGGCCCGATCCAGCCGAGCGCCAGCTCGGCGACTACTACGCCGCGTGCATGAACGAGCCCGCGATCGAGGCCGCGGGCGTGACGCCGCTGGCCCCGTTGCTCGCCGACATCGCAGACGTCCGGGATATCGCCGGCGTCCAGCGCATGATCCGAAAGCTCCACGAGCTGGCGATTCCGGCGCCGTTCGCGCTCACCGGCGCCTCGGACTACCGCGACCCCGCCGCCGTCGTCGCAAACATTGCCGCCGGCGGCCTGGGGTTGCCCGACCGGGACGACTACCTGAAGCCCGATGCGCCCTTCGCGGAGAAGCGCGAAAAGTACCGAGCGCACGTCGCGACCGTCCTGACGCTCGGCGGAGTGTCGGATGCGAGAAAGGCCGCCGACGAAATTCTCGCACTCGAGACCCGCCTCGCCGAGGCGAGCCTGGCGCCCGCGGCGGCCGCCGACCCGGCCGGGACCTCGCACAAGATGACCTTCGCGCAGCTCGAGCAAATCGCTTCGCGCGTGGACTGGGACGGCTATTTCACGCAGGCCGGGCTCCCGCGGATCGACGTCAACGTGACCGAGCCCGCGTTCCTCGAGCGCCTGAACCGCGAGCTCGAAGCGACGCCCGTGGCGGTGTGGAAGGCCTACCTCGCCCTGCAGGTGCTGGAGTCGGCGTCGCCGTGGCTCTCGAAGCCCTTTGCCGACGAGTCCTTCGCGTTCCGGGACAAGTACCTCGGCGGCGCGACTTCGATCAGGCCCCGCGCGATGCGCTGCCTCGAATCGACCGAGGCGCTGCTCGGAGAGCCTCTCGGCCGCGCGTACGCGAACCGGTACTTTCCACCCGCCGCGAAGGCGAAGGTCCAGGAGATCGCGCACAACCTGCTGGCGGTCCTGAAGGACGACCTCGGCGAGCTGAAGTGGATGTCCGACGCGACCCGGCGGGAGGCGCTCGCGAAGATCGAGTCCTACGACGTGATGGTGGGCTACCCCGACACGCCCACCGACTACCTCGGCGCTCGCCATTCGCCGCGACGCGTTCTGGGCCGACGTCGCCGCGGCCCGGCGCTTCGGCGTCGAGATCGACCGCAAGCGCGTCGGACAGCGCACGAGCCGAACGATCTGGCAACTGCCGCCGTCGTCGCCCGACGCGTACATCGACGTCCAGCTCAACCTGATGGCGCTGCCGGCCGGCTTCCTGCAGCCGCCGGCGTTCGACCTCGCGGCGTCGGACGCGGTCAATTACGGCGCGATCGGCATCGGAATCGCGCACGACCTCACGCACGCGATCGACGCCCTGGGCAGGGACTTCGACTCCACCGGGCAGGCGCGGAACTGGTGGGCGCAGGCGGATCTCGACGCGTTCCAGAGAGTCGGCCAGTGCACCGTCGATCAATACGACGGCTACGCGATCGAGCCGGGCGTTCACCTGCAGGGGAAACAGGTCTTGGGCGAGGCGCTCGGCGACCTCGCGGGCGTGCGCCTGGCGTACCGGGCCCTCCAGCGATCGATGCAGAAGCACCGGCTGCCGGACATCGGCGGCTTCACCCCCGAGCAGCAGTTCTTCATCGCCTGGGACCAGTTCCGCGGGGCCGAAGAGAGTCTCGAGCTCCAGCGCCAGATGGCGAAGGGAGACCCGCACCCGACCGCGCGGTACAGGATCATCGGGCCGCTGTCGAACTCGCCGGAGTTCCAGAAGGCCTTCGACTGCGGGGACGGGTCGCCCATGGTGCGGCCGCCCGAGAAGAGGTGCACAGTCTGGTAGCCTTACCGCCGCTTCAACGAGTCTCCGTTCCAAACTGCTTCGCGTACTCGGCGTTGAGCCGCTGCCAGCCGCCGAACTTCATCGTCTCGGTGCCGGCGAAGCGGCCGATGGGATCTCCGCCGAGGAGGTGATCCAGAACGTCGAAGCAAATGTGCCATCCGGCGGCGCCCATCGAGATGAACCGGCGATCGATGTTCGTCCACAGCGTCAGGCGCGTGCCGCCACCGAGAGCCTCGAGGTTCCACCGCATGTCGATGCCGCCCCAGTTGTACTCCAGCCGTCTCGGAGCGTCGGCTCGCGTCACCCTGGTTTCGGAAACCTGCGGCGTGGGCGCGGCCACGGTCGTGAGATTCACCGTGGCGCCGACGGTACCGAGGCTCCCATCGGCCTCAAACGGGGCCCACTCGCGCAGGTGCGCGGGTTCGGTCAGCGCCTGCCAGACTTTTTCCGGCGGATGGCGCAGTTCTCGGACGAGGACGAGCGCCCACTTGTCCCCGTCCTTTTCCACCCGCGCCCCGCTGGCGGGACCCGGTACGTATTGCTCGCGGTCGGTCATCGTTTCCTCCTTGTCTTCTTTTTCGCTTTCGTTGTTGTCGCAGGATCCACTCGGTCGAGGTGGCGTTCGAGAGCATCGAGGTGAGCGGACCAGAGCCGGCGAAACGGAGCGAGCCACGCCTCGACCTCCTGAAGGGGTTCGAGCTTCAGCCGGTAGAGACGGCGCTGAGCGTCGATTCGGAACTCCACGAAACCGGCCTCTCGCAGCACCCGCAGGTGCTTCGACACCGTCGGCTGCGCCATGCGAAGCCGACGCTCGATCTCCCCCACCGACTGCTGCGACGAGACGAGCAGACCCAGGATCGCCCGGCGATTCGGCTCGGCAATGACTTCGAAAACCGATTCCATGGCTTATATATACTACAACACGTATATACGTGTCAAGGCACATATTAACGTAAAAAGCCTGTCACCGGTTGCGGCGCAGACTTCTTCAGAACGCCGACGTATCCGAAAAGCTCGCCTGGGAATCCTGCGGGTTCGTATAGGTCTTGACCAATCCCGTCTGGGTGTCGGTGATCGTGATCGTGTACTGAACGTTTGTGAGTGCCCCGTAAAAGACCCAGAAGTGTCCGTTGATCACCCTCGCATCGAGGATTTTAATGACGAGTTCGACGTTGCTGCTCGTAAAGAACCAGAACGAGCCGGTGTCGGAAGTCAGGGCAGTCGCGGTTCCGTTTCCCTGCGTGCCCTCATGCACGGCATCCCAGGCCACCTGGACTCTGAATCGATCCGAGCCGACGCAGAGCGTCGTGGGGTCGGTAATAACAGAGCAGCCGTTCGGGTTCTTGACGCCGGTCATGTTGAGGGTGTAAGGGCCGGTCGGATGATTTGCGTCGACGCCCCGTACCCGGCAGAGATAGAACGCGTCCTTGGGGGCCTGAAACTTCACGATCGCGAGGTTGACCTCATTGTCGCGTGCCAGCGCGGTTCCCGTCTGATAATCCAGAATCAAGAGAAGCACGCTGCCGAGCGCGGGAGCCTTGAGGGTCAGGTTGATGTTCGTTCCGGCCGCCGCAAAAAAGAGATAGTCATCCCCGAAACCCGACCCGAACGCGCAGTCCGAGGTCGTCAGTGCTCCGCTGATCGTTGTGTTGAGATTCACGGGGGTGTAGGCGCAGGACACGACCGTCTCGAGCTGTTCGCCAAAAGGGGTCGGCGAGATCGTAGCCCCGAATCCGTGGGCCGCCATCAGCCCGACGATCACCTGAAAGATCCAGACGCGGCGAGTACGGGTGTTCATTGTGGCTCCTTCATTGGCGGGTCGCGATGTGTTTGAATCAAGACCTAAGCGTTTATTGTACTCCTGTGCTCCGTGATGATTCTCGGCTCTGAGGCGAATTCCTTCCGCGATCAAGACGCTCGCGCAAGCACCCGGCCCACTCGCTGAGGAAGCTGGCGTTGAGGTGATTTTCGTCCGTCGCATCACCGATCACTAGGTTGTTGAGGGGATTGGCTCCTCAGGTAGGATTTGAACCTACAACCCTCCGGTTAACAGCCGGATGCTCTACCGTTGAGCTACTGAGGAACAGGCAGACAAAGAACGAATCCCGAACGATAACGAGGCGCGGGAGCGGTGTCAAATGCTGGCGGCTGTCGCGGCGAGCCCCGCACACACTTTTCGGCTCCTCAGAACCGCCTGCGCGCCGACGGCCGCTCCTCGGCCCGCTGGTCTTGACGAACTCCTCGTAGCTCGCGACTTCTTCCTTCGACCCGATCGCGAGCGGACAGCGGTCGTGGAAGCTCTCCGGCACGACGTCCAGAACGTTCTTCGTCCCCGTGGAGGCCCGGCCGCCCGCCTGCTCCGCGACGAGCGCGAGCGGATGGCACTCGTACAGGACGCGGAGTTTTCCGTTCGGCTTCTTCGGGTCGGAGCTGTCCTCCGGGTAAAGGTAGATCCCGCCCTGGTGGAGGATCCGGTGGAAATCGCCGACGAGCGAGGCGGAGTAGCGCGTCGCGTGCGCGTTGCCGGTCTTCGGGTCGGGGGTTTTCAGGTTCTCGACGAATTTTCTGACTCCGGGGCGCCAGAAGCCGGAATTGCCTTCGTTGACGGCATAGGCCTTGCCCGACTTCGGCATCTCCACCCGGTCCTGCGCGAGATAGAACTCGCCCGTCTCCCCGTCCAGCGTGAAGATCGCGACCCCGTTGCCCGCCGTGAAGACGAGCTGCGTCGCGGGGCCGTACAGCAGGTAACCCGCCGCGACCTGCTCGCGCCCGGAGGTCAGCAGCTCGCTCGCGTCGGACCCGGTGCGGCGGCGGATTCCGAAGATCGTGCCGAGCGTCCCGTTCACGTCGAGGTTCGCGGAGCCGTCGATGGGATCGAAGCAGATCGTGTAGTGCCCCTGCTCGAGGCTTCTCGTGAGCGCCGCCGGCTCGTCCATTTCCTCGGAAGCCGCGAGCGTGACGATCGAGCCGTACTGAAGGTGGTGGAGGAAGATCTGGTTCGCGAAGACGTCGAGCTTCTCCTGCCGTTCCCCGTAGACGTTCGAAGTGCGGGCGTACCCGGTTTCGCCCGTGAGCGTCGAGCGGCGCAGCCGGCTCGCGATGATCTTGCCGCACAGCGCGATGCGGTTGAGCAGGTCGGTGAATTCTCCCGTCGCGCCGGCGTGCGACTTCTGGTTCTCGATCAGGTACTGCGTCAGCGTGACCTGCGTCGGGCCCGGCGGCGTCTTTTCGGCCATGACATTCCCCCCGTTTCTGCGAAAGAATATCCCGGATGACCGACTTCGTCCGCGACTTCGACCCCGTAGACTCCGACGGCGCGCTGCGGATCGTCATCGACACGCCGAAGGGGAACCGCAACAAGTACAAATGGGACGAAGAGCTCGGCCTGTTCCGGCTGACGAAGATCCTGCCGCCAGGGTTCGCGTTTCCGTGGAACTATGGTTTCCTGCCCAGGACGCGTTCCGACGACGGCGATCCGCTCGACGCGATCGTGTTCATGGAAGAGCCCGCCTTCTGCGGATGCGTGATCCTCGCCCGGGTGCGCGGCGTGATCGCGATGGAGTCCGACGGAGACCGCAACGACCGCATCCTCGCCTCGCCGGCCGGCGAGCACGAGGACCGGATTTACGAGACCCGCCTTCCCGACCGGCTGTTCGAGGAAATCGGCGTCTTCTTCGAGGGATACCACCGCCTCCGCGGCGAGACGACGAAGACGCTGTCGCGAGGCGGCCCGGAAGAGGCGATGCGGGTGATCGAAGAGGCGCGGAGAAATTACCAAACCTCACCCCCGGCCTGACGGCCACCCCCTCCCGCGTTTACCAGTCTTCTGAAGGGCTGCCAGCTGGAGAGGGGGAAGGGGGGTGAGGTCTACTCGACGGCTTCGACCTTCTTGTTCGCCACCTTGCGCTGCGAGTGATCGAGGATCTCCTTGCGCAGGCGGATCGACTTCGGCGTGACCTCGACGAGCTCGTCTTCCTCGATCCACTCGATCGCGGCTTCCAGACCCATGGGGCGCGGCGGGGTGAGCTTGATCGCCATGTCCGAGCCGGAGGCGCGCATGTTCGTCAGGTGCTTCTTCTTGTTCGGGTTGACGACCATGTCCGACTCGCGCGCGTTTTCCCCGATGACCTGACCCAGGTACGTCGGAACGCCGGGCGCGACGAACAGGATGCCCCGCTCCTCGAGGCCCTCCAGCGAGTACCCGGTCGTCTCGCCGGGTTCGAGCACGATCATCGCGCCGCGTCCGCGGGGGGCGACGTCGCCCTTCCACGGCTGGTACGAGTGAAAGACGTGCGAGAGGATGCCCGATCCGCGAGTCGATGTCAGGAACTCGTTCCGGAACCCGAACAGGCCGCGCGTCGGAATGAGGAACTCGATTCGGACGCGGCCGTTGGCGGGAGTCGCCATGACCTGCATCTCCGCGCGGCGGGAGCCGAGCTTCTCGATGACCGCCCCCATCGATTCTTCGGGAACGTCGACGACGAGGAGCTCGACCGGCTCGCTCAACTTTCCGTTCACTTCCTTCGTGATGACGTGCGGGCGCGAGAGCGCGAACTCGTAGCCCTCGCGGCGCATCGTCTCGATCAGGATCGCGAGGTGCAGCTCGCCGCGGCCGGACACGCGGAACGCGTCCGGCTCCTCGGTGTCCTCGACGCGCAGCGCGACGTTCGTCCGCAGCTCCCGGTCGAGGCGCTCCTTCAGGTGGCGGCTCGTGACGTACTTGCCTTCGGTTCCCGCGAACGGCGAATCGTTGACCCGGAACCGCATCGAGACGGTCGGTTCGTCGACCGCGATGACCGGCAGCGCCTCGGGGTGCTCCAGGTCGGCGATCGTCTCGCCGATCGTGACGTCGTCGAATCCCGCGATGACGACGATCTCGCCGGCCGGCGCCTCCGTGATTTCCACCCGCTTCATGCCCTCGAAGGCGAGGAGCTTCGTGACGCGCCCCTTCGCGGTCGTCCCGTCGAGACGGCAGACCGCGTAGTCCTTGCCGGACTGGATCCGGCCGCGAACGATTCGTCCGATCGCGAGGCGCCCCAGGTAGTTGTCGTAGTCGAGAGACGCGACGAGGATCTGGAGCGGCTCGTCGGGATCCCCGGACGGCTCGGCGACTTCCATGACGACGGTGTCGAGGAGAGGTTTGACGTCGCCGTCGGTGTGGTCGATCTCCCGGCGCGCGAAGCCGACCTTCGCGGACGTGTACACGATCGGAAAATCGAGCTGGGAGTCCGTCGCCCCGAGGTCGATCATCAGCGTGAAGACCTCGTCGACGACCTGGTGCGGACGAGCCTCCGGACGGTCGATCTTGTTGATGACGACGATCGGCTTGAGCGAGAGCTCCAGCGCCTTGCGCAGCACGAACCGCGTCTGCGGCATCGGGCCGTCGGCCGCGTCGACGACGAGCAGCACCGCGTCGACCATCTTCAGGATGCGTTCGACCTCGCCCCCGAAGTCGGCGTGGCCGGGCGTGTCGACGATGTTGATCTTGACGCCCTTGTAGCGGATCGCGGCGTTCTTCGCGAGAATCGTGATGCCGCGCTCGCGCTCGAGCTCGTTGGTGTCCATGGCGCGCTCCGCCATGTGCTCGTTCTCGCGGAACGTGCCGGACTGCTTGAGCATGCAGTCGACGAGCGTCGTTTTGCCGTGGTCGACGTGCGCGATGATCGCGATGTTTCGCAGGTCCTTGGGCATCTTCCGAGAGGCTCCTTCCCGGCTCGCGGCCGAACCGGGAAGGATATCGCATTTTGGCGGCAGGATCGAACCCGCTCCGGTGCTAGATTTCGAGGATGGAATCCGATCGCCTGCCCCCGCACCAGGTTCGGACGGAAAAGTGGCCGGTGCTGACCTATGGTGCGGTCCCGAAAGTCGACCTCTCGACATGGACGCTGCGCGCGTTCGGGCTCGTCGAGACGGAGATCTCCTGGACCTGGGAAGAGTTTCTCCGCCTGCCCCGCGTGGAAACCGTGTCCGACATCCATTGCGTCACGCACTGGAGCCGCTTCGACAACCGGTGGGAGGGGGTCGCGATCCGCGAGGTCCTGTCCCGCTGCCGCCCGAAGCCGGAGGCGTCGGCGGTGACGATCCATTCCGAAGGCGGGTACACGACGAACCTCCTCCTCGCCGAGCTCGACGACGACGGCGTTCTCCTCGCGACGAAACACGACGGCCGCGACCTGGCGCCGGAGCACGGCGGACCGTGCCGGCTCGTCGTCCCGAAGCTCTACTTCTGGAAGAGCGCGAAATGGATTCGCGCGATCGAGTTCCTCGACGTCAACCGCCCCGGCTTCTGGGAGGAAAACGGCTACCACATGCGCGCGGATCCCTGGAAAGAGGAGCGCTACTCCGACCAGGAAACCGACGCGATGCAGCGGATGCGCTCAGAAGCCGCGCGCAAGCTGCGCGGCGCCTGAGCGCAATATCAAGCCGCTCGGCGCCGGAGGGCCCCTACTGCGGGTTCTCCTGCGCCTGTCTTGCCTCGGCCTCGCGCTGCTTCTCGACAGCGTTTCGTACTGCGGGGTTCGTCTTCCATTCGATGCCCTGCTCGATCGAGCGCCCGTATTCCACCGGAGTGGAGGAGGAATCCCCGCTCCGATTCCGGCTTCTCCACTTCGACCAGGAATCCGGTGCGCGTTCGCCCACGCGTCCTGCCGGATTCCCGTGAGCTGCCAGGAGACTTTCTGGCCGGGCTTCTCGCCCTTGATGGCGAACTGGCTGCCCTGGACCTCCCGCTCGATCCACACGGGGCTGAAGCCGCCCATGCACGTGAGCTGATAGCGGAAGTCGCTATTCAGGGACTCGAACCACGCGGGCAGCGGACGATCGCGTTCGCCGCGAGCGTCGAGGATCGTGACGCCGTTGTAGATGTTCATCATGTCGGAGGATTCGACGAAGGAGTGGTAGAGGTACTTGTTGTCGGGTCGATCGGATCGTCGATCTTGAACGATCCGCCCGAGTTTCGACACCGTACCGGTGACGTTGACGTTGCCGAAGAAGTAGTCCCGCCCAGGGTGAGGTGCCGCCGCTCGCATAACCGAAGACGCCGACTCGCGTATCACCGACGAGGTACGAATCTCCTTCGACTCCGTAGGAGAAAGACCCGCCGCCGTTCGAACCGGCAACCATGCCGATCCCCTCCACGCCGAGGACGCCGTAGCCTACGACGCCGTACCACTTGCCCATATGTCGTGCTGCTCGAGCGTCCCGAAGACCCCCGTGCCGTCGTGGCTGTCTCCCCAGACGCCGATCGGAAACGTGGGCGTCGTGCCGGACCCGAAGTTCTGGTCGCCGTAGATGGCGGCGGCTCCCGCGCCGCTGTCGAACGTGAAACCGAGCACGCCGAAATAGTGGGAGTTGAAAAACCGGCCGAGCTCTCCCCAGGCCTGGGCGCCGCTTCCGTTCGTCGCGTCGCCGTAGACGCCGACGACCTTCGCCGTGCCGTAGATCGCGGGTGTATAGCTGGTGACGTTCGTGTCGGTGGTGGAGGCGAAGACGCCGACCTGAGTCCCCGCGAGAGTCACCGTCGTCTCGCTGTTGGAGAGGTTCAACGGCGCTGCCACGGAGAGAGGATTGCCCCCCGTGCCGTCGCCCGTGAGCGTCCCGTTGTGCGAGACCGAGGCGAGCCCTCCGCCGCCCCCGCCCGCGGCGTTGATGACGATGTTGTTGCCCGAGCCGCCGAACGTCACGTTCGTGCCCGCGCTGAGCGTGACGGCTCCCGTCAGCCCGTTCAAACTCGTGACGCCCGCGCTGCCCAGAAGCGCGTCGCGGAAGCTCATCTCGAAGCCGGACTGGTCCTGCGGGCCGCCGTTGCCCACCTGCGAGCCCGCGAAGAGCACCGTCCCCGAGCCGGCGGTCACGGTCGCCGCGAGGCGCGCGTTCGACGTCGACGCGGCCGGAGCGACGGCATTGGCCGAGAGAAGAAGGTGCTCGTACGGCAGCAGCGGAACGTCCGTCGCCCCGAGCTGCGTTCCCGCGGCGTCGAGAGCCTGGACGTGCACCGTGCACGAGCTGCCGGAGGTCTCGAGCAACACGTAGTTGTAGCGAAAATCGAGACCCGACCCCAGGTAGACACCCTGAAGGGTCGCCGATTGCCCGAGAGAAATCGAGAAACCCTTCGGGATGCCCGAGAAGAACTGTCCCGCCGTCTGGGAGAGCGGAACGGAGGCGGGCTGGTTGTAGATCCGCTCCGCGACAAAGATTTCCCCCGTCGAGAGGATTCGAGCGGCGCCGTTCACATTCGTCAGGTGAAGCTGCGTGCCGACGACGTCGGTGTAACGCTTCGTCTGACCCGCCGCCAGGCTGTCGGAAAAGGAAGTCGGCGTGAGGTTCGCCTGCCCCGCCTGGAGGAACTGGAACGTGTAACTCACGGAAGAGGCGCCGACGTTCGTGATCCAGACGTCCGAAAAGAACTGCGCCCCCCCGGACCCCTGCGGGTTGCCGATGGCGGCAAGGTAGGTTTCGGTTCCCGCGAACCCCGCGAAAGCCAGGCTCGCCAGCAGAACCATGCACACGGCCAGTGAAGAGACGCGAAGGAGAGGGCTCGATTTCATTTTGACCTCCTGCAGGAAGAAATTGGAACGATCTTACCCCTTCCGATGGGAGGAGTGGGAGGAAAAAGAGTCACCGTTCGGTTTTCGTGGGTGCGATCTCGTAGACCGCCTCGACCTGCGCCGAAATCGTGAGTTCGCCCGACTCGATCGGCGGGCCGGCGGCAAGCGACATCGCCCGCATCGCGACCGGCCGCGGCGAGGAGCCGCCCTCTTCCGACAGGGAGAGAAGCGGGCCGAGGGCCACGCCGCTCGCGCGGGCGAGCCCTTCCGCGCGGGCCCGGGCGTCCGCGACGGCCGCATCGCGCGCCTTCGCGCGCAGCGGGCGGGGGTCGTCGATCGAAAACGAAATTCCGAAAACGTCGTTCGCGCCGGCCGCCAGCGCGCCGTCGAGAACGTCGCCGACCCGGTCGCGGTCGCGAATGGTGACCTCGACGACGTTGCGAACGACGTATTGCCCGGGTTGCGGAGGTTGCTCGGCTGGACGTTCGAAATTGACCGAGAAATCGCTCGTGCGGATGTCCCTCGCGCCGATCCCCGCCTTTTTCAGCGCGGCGACGACGGCGGTCATCCGCGAGCTCGCGTCCGCGACGGCCGTGCCCGCTCTCGGGGAGCGGATCTCGACGCCGAGGCTCGTCCTCGCCACGTCGGGAGTCCCGGTTGCCTGCCCCTCCCCGACGACCGAAATCGTGCGCCGCGGCGGAAAGCCCCCGTGCGGCTCCCCCGGAACCCTGGAGTCCGCCGCGGCCGCGGCGGCCGCGAGCCCGATCGCGAGCGGGACCGCTCCCCATGCGGGACGAAGTGCGAATTTCATGCGCGCCTCCGCCGCGAGCGTATCGCAAGGCGGAGCGGCTCGCGTCAGTCCGCCGTCTCGACCTCGTACACGTCGATGCCGGTACCCATCCTCGCGAACCGGTCGATCGGGCTGCGCCAGAACACCCTCTTCCAGGCCGGCCGCCGGCTCTTGCCGAACATCGCGACGGTGACGCCGTTCCGGCTCGCGAAATTCAGCAGCTCCTGCGCGACGTCCTTCGCCGAGAGCCAGACGACCTTCGCTCCGAGCTCCATTGCGAGCGTCACGTTTTCCGAAAGGAGCCGGTGGTCCCGAGCGGACATCCGGTGCGGGTGCTCCTTCGGCGTGCGGACGTAGGCCGCGAACCAGTTCGTGTTCATTCGTCCCGCGAGGGCGGAAGCCTTTCGCAGCAGGAGGCGGGTCGTCTCCGCGTTGGAGGACATCGCGACCATCACTTTCGTTCCGACCGGCTCGACTTCTCCGGACAGATCGCGCGTTCGGCGCCCCGCTTCGAGCCGGTCCGCGATCGACCGCATCGCCAGCTCGCGCAGCGACGCGAGGTTCTCTTCGCGAAAGAAGTTGTCGAGCGCCGGGGTGATCCTCCCGGCCGGATAGATCTTGCCCTCCTTCAGACGCTGGATGAGGTCTTCCGAGGGGAGGTCCACGTTGACGATGGTGTCCGCCTGGCGGAAGACCCGGTCGGGAACGCGTTCGCGAACGTCGACTCCGGTCGCGCGCGCGACGACGTCGACGAGCGACTCGATGTGCTGGATGTTGACGGTCGTCATCACCGAGATCCCGGCGGAAAGGAGGTCTTCCACGTCCTGGAACCTCTTCTCGTGCTCGACGCCCGGCGCGTTGGTGTGCGCGAGCTCGTCGACGAGGACGATCTCGGGCTTTCGGGCAAGGATGCCCGGAAGATCCATCTCTTCCAGCTCTTTTCCCTTGTATGGCACGCGCCGGGCCGGGAGGGCCTCGAGGCCGGCGAGCTTTTCCTCGGTCTCCGCCCGGCCGTGGGTCTCGACGACTCCGGCGACGACGTCCACGCCGCGCTTCTTGAGGAGGTGCGCGTCCTCGAGCATCTGGTACGTTTTTCCGACTCCGGCGGCATGGCCGATGTAGATCTTCAACCGGCCCCGGCGCGACTTCTCGATGAGCTTCAGAAAATCTTCCGGCGAGGTCCGCCGCTCGGGTGTCATCGGATTTCAGCCTACTTCGCCGGAAAACTCCGGTCGAGATCGATGTTCGCCAGCAGCACGTTCACGCGCGGATCTCCCAGGAGACCGAAGGTGCGTCCCTCGACGCGTCTTTCGATCACGCCCAGAACGGCGGCCTCCGGCACGTTTCTCGCCTTCGCGATCCGCAGGGCCTGCCAGCGAGCGGCCTCCGGAGAAAGGTGCGGATCGAGACCGGAGCCCGAGGAGGTCACGAGGTCCGCGGGAACGGGGCGAAGATCTCCCGGCCGGTCGGCCCGGGCCGCGGCGACGGCGGCCGACACCGATTTCGCGAGCTCCGCGCTCGTCGGCCCCAGGTTCGTCCCGGTCGAAGCGGTGCCGTCGTACCCGTCCTTGCCGGCGGCCGACGGCCGCGGATGGAGGTAGCGGTCACCGCCGAAATTCTGGCCGATGAGCGAGGACCCGACGATCCTGCCGTTCGCCGAGACGAAGGAGCCGTCCGCCTCGCGAGGCCAGAAGAGGTGCGCGGCGATCGTCACGAACGCCGGATACGCGCCGCCCAGGAGAACCGTCAGCACGACGACATATCCGGTCGCTTTCAGCAAAAGTTTCATGCTCCCCTCACGCCAGATGCAGGCCGATGACGGCCAGATCGATCAGCTTGATTCCGGCAAACGGAACGAGAATGCCGCCGATTCCGTAGATCACGAGATTTCGGGCCAGAATCCGCCCGGCCCCGAGCGGCCGGTACTGCACGCCCCGGAGCGCGAGCGGGATCAACGCGACGATGACGAGGGCGTTGAAGATGACCGCCGAAAGGATCGCGGACCGGGGATTCCCCAGATGCATGACGTTCAGCGCGTTCAGCACCGGATAGGTCGCCGCGAACATCGCGGGAAGGATCGCGAAATATTTCGCGACGTCGTTCGCGATCGAAAAGGTCGTCAGCGCGCCGCGCGTCATGAGGAGCTGCTTTGCCGATCTCGACGACCTCGATGAGCTTCGTCGGGATTCGAGTCGAGGTCGACCATGTTCCCGGCTTCGCGCGCCGCCTGGGTGCCCGTGTTCATCGCGACGCCCACGTCCGCCTGCGCGAGCGCGGGGGCGTCGTTCGTGCCGTCTCCCGTCATCGCGACGAGGTTCCCGCCCTGCTGTTCCTTCCGGATCAGGGCGAGCTTGTCTTCCGGTTTCGCCTGGGCGAGGAAATCGTCGACTCCCGCCTCGTGCGCGATCGCTGCGGCCGTCAGCGGGTTATCGCCGGTGATCATGATCGTCCGGATCCCCATCGCGCGCAGCCGGTCGAAACGGTCGCGCATTCCCGCCTTGACGATGTCCCGCAGGGCCACGACGCCGAGAACGCGGGAGCCGTCCGCGACGAGAAGCGGAGTCGCTCCCTGGCCGGCGATCCGGTTGACTTCGTCGTTGACGGCGGACGAGGTATCGCCCCCTTCGCCGCGGACCCATTCCATCACCGCGTCCCCCGCTCCCTTCCGGATCTTGCGTCCGTTGAAATCGACGCCCGACATCCTCGTGGCCGCCGTGAACGGGATGAAGTGCATCCCTTCGACGTGTCGGCCCCGAAGGCCGTGCCTCTCCTTCGCCAGGACAACGATCGATCGTCCTTCCGGCGTCTCGTCGGCGAGCGAGGAGAGTTGCGCGGCTTCGGCGAGGACCGCGGCCTCCACTCCCGGCGCCGGAAAGAAGTCGGTCGCCTGCCGGTTGCCGAGCGTGATCGTCCCGGTCTTGTCGAGCAACAGGACGTTGACGTCTCCCGCCGCTTCGACCGCCCGACCGGACATCGCGAGGACGTTGTGCTGCAGCACTCGATCCATGCCGGCGATTCCAATCGCCGAGAGGAGCCCTCCGATCGTCGTCGGGATCAGGCAGACGAGGAGCGCGATCAGCACCGGCGTCGTCGCCTGGCCGCCCGCATAGACGGCGAACGGGCGCAGCGTCACGGTCGCGATCAGGAAGACGATCGTCAGACCGGAGAGGAGAATCGAGAGGGCGATTTCGTTCGGCGTCTTCTGCCGTTGCGCGCCCTCGACGAGAGCGATCATCCGATCGATGAACGTCTCTCCCGGGTTGGACGTGATCTCGACGACGATCCGGTCCGACAGCACGCGCGTTCCGCCGGTCACGGCGGAGCGGTCCCCTCCCGATTCGCGGATGACCGGGGCGGATTCGCCGGTGATCGCCGACTCGTCGACGGAGGCGATTCCTTCCACGACCGTGCCGTCTCCGGGAATCAGCTGATTCGCCTCGACGACGACGCGGTCTCCCTTGCGGAGCTCCGTGGCGGCGACGGTCTCCTCGCCCTTTTTCGTCAGCCGGCGCGCGGTCATCTCGGTCTTGCCCTTCCGCAGCGCTTCCGCCTGCGCCTTGCCTCGCCCTTCCGCCATCGCCTCGGCGAAATTCGCGAAAAGGAGCGTAAACCAGAGCCACAGCGCGATCTGGAAGTTGAAGAGGACCTCGCGCCCGCGGGCGATGTCCCGGCCGAGCAGCACCGTCACGAGAACCGCGCCCACGAGCACGACGAACATCACCGGGTTCTTCGCCTGCAGGCGCGGGTTCAGCTTCACGAAGGAATCCCGCAGGGCGACCCGAACGATCGCCCGGTCGAAGAGGTTTCGTTTTGCGGGTTTCGCCACGGTGCCCCTCCTCAATAGAGCGTGCCGGCCCGCATCGCCAGGTGTTCGACGATGGGGCCGAGCGAAAAGGCCGGGAAGAACGTCAACGCGCCGACGATCACGATCACGCCGACGAGCAGGAACGCGAAAAGCGGGCCGGTCACGGGAAACGTCCCGGCGGAGGCGGGAACCTTCTTCTTCGCCGCGAGCGAGCCTGCGATCCCGAGGATCGGAATCAGCATGAAGAATCTTCCGAAGAACATGTCGAAGCCGAGCGAGACGTTGTACCAGAGCGTGTTCGCGTTGAGCCCCGCGAACGCGGAGCCGTTGTTTCCCGCTCCGGAGGTGAACGCGTAAAGGATTTCCGAAAACCCGTGCGGTCCCTTGTTGTTCAGAGAGGACAACCCCGGCGGGATGACGGACGAAATCGCGGAGAGCCCGAGGATGAAGAGCGTCAGGACGAGCACCGAGAGCATCGCGAGCTTGACCTCTCGCGCCTCGATCTTCTTGCCGAGGTATTCGGGCGTGCGCCCGACCATCAGTCCCGCGATGAAGACCGAGAGCACGATGAAGACGAACATCCCGTACAGCCCCGCACCGACTCCGCCGAAGATCACCTCTCCCGTCGCGATGTTCGCGAGCGGGACGAGGCCGCCGAGCGGCGTGAAGGAGTCGTGCATTCCGTTGACCGCCCCGCACGACGCGTCGGTCGTGACGGTCGCGAAGAGGGTCGAATCGCCGATGCCGAAGCGGACTTCCTTGCCCTCCATGTTTCCGGCCGCCGCCGCGACGCCGGCCCTCTGGTGAATCGGGTTGCCGCGCCTCTCCGAAACGTCGCACACGACGACTCCCGCCCAGAAGAGCAGCGCCATCGCGGCAAACACCGCCCAGCCGTGCCGGACGGAGCCCGTCATCTTCCCGAGCGTGCTCGTGAGCCCGGCGCCGATCGCGAAGATCAGCAGCATCTGGACGAAGTTCGTGCCGGGAGTCGGGTTCTCGTACGGGTGCGCGGAGTTCGCGTTGAAGAACCCTCCTCCGTTCGTCCCGAATTCCTTGATCGCCTCCTGCGAGGCCACCGGGCCCTGGGAGATCTTCTGGGTCTTGCCTTCGAGGGTCTGAACCGAGACGTCGGCCCGGAAGTTCTGGACGACGCCGCGGGAAACGAAGAAGAGCGCGGAGACGAAAGAGATCGGGAGAAGCACCCACACGATCGCCCGGGTGCAGTCGAACCAGAAGTTGCCGATCCCCTTCGCCTTCTCGCGCGCGATGCCGCGGATGACGGCGACGGCGATCGCGATGCCCGTGGCCGCCGACAGGAAATTGTGGAGCGCGAGGCCGGCCATCTGCGTGAAGAACGACATCGTCGATTCGCCCGAGTAGCCCTGCCAGTTCGTGTTCGTCGTGAACGAGACGGCCGTGTTCCACGAGGAATCGGGCGAGACGGGCCCGAAGTGGTTCGGGTTCAGCGGCAGCCACTTCTGGAGCCGCTGCAGGAGGTACAGGATCACGAGCGAAGCGCCGTTGACGGCGAGCATCGCGATCGTCCATTCGACCCAGGTCTGTTCCTGCGCGGCATCGACGCCGCACACGCGGTAGATGCCGCGCTCGACCGGCCGGAACACGAAATCGAGCGGAGTTTTCTCGCCCGAGAACACGCGCTTCATGTAGCCGCCGAGGACCGGAGTGATCGCGACGATCAGCGCGAAATAGACCGCGATTTCCCAGAAGTTGATCGCGGTCACACTTCCTCCGCCTTCAGCATGGCCCAGAGCAGGTAGACGAGCAGCCCCGCCGTGATCAGCAGCCCGACGATGTCTTCCCAGTTCATGACGAGATCCTCAAATCCTGTCGCAGCGCCGGGTGTAGGCGGCCGCGAGCCAGAACAGGAAAACCGAAAGCGCGAGAAAAACGAGGTCCATCATCACGACCTCCTTCAGAACTTGACGAGAAGGGCCGCCGTGAACCGGCTCTCCGTCTTGACGAGATCGGGAGTGAACCCCGTCACGACGGAGCCCGGAAGCCCGCTGTTGCCGCCCGGCGGCGTGATTCCGCCTGGCCCCGAGAAGTAGGGCACGTTCGCGGCGCGCCGATTGAACTCGAACCGGAACGTCACGAAGTCTTCCGGCATGTAGTCGAACGTCACGGAGTAATCCCACGCGCGGAACGGGTCGCCGGGATTTTCCGTGAAATAGGGAGTGCCCGAAAACGCGCTCGCCCCGTTGATCGGAGGCAGCAGCACGAGATAACGGCCGGGGTTGTCGATCTCTCCCCCGCCGAGCGTGACGCCGTACTTGTCGTTGTGGAACCAGAGGCGGTTGTAGACCATGAAGCCGATGAAGTACTGCGACGGCTTCGTCGCCGTGCCTCCCGTACAGACGACGTCTCCGCCGCTCTCGCACCCCGCGTCGAACGTCAGAGTGGCGGCGGCCTTGTCGAGAAAGGACCCCGACCGATCGAGGTACTTCACCTGGATGCTGTCGTCCGTGTGGATTCGATGCCGATCCGGCACGCCGAGCAGGTCCTTGCCGTAGTAGTTGTTCGACACGATCGAAAGCGAGCCCGTCGGCCGCCAGAGGATCTGCCCGCCGACTCCCGGCGCCTTATTGAACTTTCCGTACGACTGCCAGCCGTTGATGATCCACGGCTCGATCTTCAACTTGTCGCTCGGGAAGTACTGAATCCGCAGTCCTTCGAAATACCACGGCGTGTTCGACGAAACGTACGACGGCTGATAGGCCCAGTTGTCGAACTGGTAGAAGCTGAAAAGCCCGATGTACGAGAGAAAAATTCCGGCATCGATGTTGAGCCCGTTCTTCACGTCGAGGTGGTATCCGCCATACGCCTCGCCGAGGTACCGGTAAGCGCTGTCGAGGTTGTACTGGCCCCGGCCGGGACTGGCGTCGTTGCGCGGCTGCGTCTCGGAGTACATGCCGAACTGCGTGAGCAGCCTCGCGCGGACGTTTTTGTAATTGAAGTCGCCGCCGAACGCGACATCGGTCAGCTGGACCTCGTTCGAGCGAAAGACCTCCGTCGAGCCACCGATCGTGTCGTCCTTCGGGTGGTTGAACGAGTAGTGGTAGGCGGTGTCGACGCGAAATTCCCCGGAGAAGATCTTCCCCGCGAGCGGGTACTCCTTCTGCCGGCTGTTGCCGGTCAGCCAGGTGAAGTCCGCGAACGCGAACGGCTCGAGCGCCTTCTTCTCGGCCGGCTTCTCCTCCGCGGGGGGCGCCGTTGGCCCCGTCGGAGTCGCCGGTTCGCCCGAAGTCTGTCCCTGCGCGGCGGCGCAGGCCAATACGGCCGCAACCGCGCCGCAGAAAGAGCAGATGAGTTTCCTGGAGTCTCGCATGACTCGAATCTTCGGCCGCGAGGCCGATAGGAGTCCGGGAGAAGTCCGAAAGAATTTCGAAAAATTCGACATAAGCTTCGTCGAGGTCATGAAGACGCTCGTCATTTCGGCTGCTGTTTTCGCCGTTGCGGTGAACGTTTTCTCGCAGGAAGCGCCGGTTCCGGAGGAGAACCTTCAGGCGCACTTCCAGGCGACGGTCGTCACGCAGGCGCATCCGTCGTTCGACGCGCCGTACTCGGGGGCAAACAGCCTTCGCCCGGAGCCCGAGCACGAATCGACGGTGACCTCGACGCTCTTTCTGGGCGCGCGACTGTGGAAGGGCGGGCAGATCTACGTCAATCCGGAGGTCTCCGGCGGAAGCGGCCTGAGCAAAGGCTTCGGCGTCGCGGGTTTTCCCAACGGCGAAGCCTTCCGCGTCGGGAACCCGGAGCCTCACGTCTATCTCGCGCGGCTTTTTCTCCGGCAGACGTTCGCGCTCACGGCCGAGACCGAGAAGGTCGAATCCGATCAGAACCAGCTCGCGGGGAATCGGCCGACTCGACGCATCGTCGTCACCGCGGGACGCTTCGGCCTTTCGGATTTCTTCGACGACAACGCGTACGGACACGACCCGCGAACGGGGTTCATGAACTGGGCGGACTGGACGCAGGGCGCCTGGGACTATCCGGCCGACACGCGCGGGTACACGTGGGGCGCCGTCGTCGAATACGCCTCTCCGGAGTGGTCCGTTCGCGCCGCCGCCGCCATGGAGCCGAAGGAAGCGAATCAGCTCGAGATGGATCACGACGTTCGACGGGCTCACGGTCTGGCCCTCGAGGGACAACGCCGTTACCGTCTGCTTCCGGAACCGGGAACCTTTCGGCTTCTGCTCTTCTCGAACCGCGCGCGAATGGGAAACTACCTCGAGGCGCTGCGCGAAGCGGCCCCGCCCGACGTCACGGCGACGCGGCGCCCCGGCCGCTCCAAGTGGGGCCTCGGAGCGAACGTCGAACAGCCGCTCACGAAATCCTCCGGGGTCTTCGCTCGCCTCAGCTGGAACGACGGGAAGAACGAGTCGTGGGCCTATGCCGAGATCGACCGCTCCGCTTGCGCGGGGTTCGTCGACCGGCCGGGCTGGTGGAATCGCGAGCGGGACGAGCTCGGAGTCGCGTTGATCGCAAACGGGCTTTCGGGGCCGCACCGGGAATACTTCGCCGCCGGCGGGTACGGGTTCATGCTCGGCGACGGGCGCCTGCGCTACGGTCCGGAACAGATCGCCGAGGCTTACGCAAAGGTGGTGTTCGGGAACCTCTCCGGAACGCTCGACTATCAGTTCATCCGCAACCCCGCATACAACCGCGATCGCGGCCCGGTTCACGTCTTCGGCGCCCGGCTCCACGTGGAGCTGTAGCTTTGTCGTAAGCTACGCCGCGATGCAGCTCTGGCAGGCGATCCTACTCGGCGTGGTCCAGGGCCTGACCGAGTTCGTCCCCGTGTCGTCCACGGCGCACCTGTTCCTCGTCCAGAAATGGCTCGGCCTCGGCAACGAGTCGGCGAACCTCACCTTCGACATCGTGCTCCACCTCGGCACGGCGCTCGCGCTGATCGCGGTCTACGCTCGCGAGCTGTACGGCATGCTCCAGGAATCCTTCCGCTGGGCGGCGCGCAAACCCGCCCGCGACCCGGAGGACCGGGCCTTGATCGTTCCGCTCATTCTCGGGACGATTCCCGGTGTTCTCGCGGGTCTCTTTCTTCTCAAGCGGTTCGAGGCGCATCGCACGCTCGCGATCATCGGCCTGTCGATGCTCACCGCGTGCGCCTTTTTCTTTCTTTCCGAGTGGGCCGGCGACCGGCGCCAGGCGAAGGAAGGGGAACGCGAAACGGTGACCGCCGGCGACTCGCTCTGGATCGGGCTCGCGCAGGGAGCCGCGGGGCTGCTGGCGGGGTTCTCCCGCTCCGGGCTCACAATCGCGACCGGCCGGCTCCGGGGGCTCTCCCGGGAGCGGTCCGCCCGCTTTTCGTTTCTCCTCGCCCTGCCGATCATCCTCGGAGCGGGCGCCAAGACGATTCTGGACCTCCATCGCCATCCGGAGCCGCGCCTGCCGATCGGCCTGCTCGCCGCGGGTTTTCTTTCCGCCGCGGTCGTCGGATTTCTGTCCGTTCGCTTTCTCCTGGGTTTCCTGAAGACGCACAGCCTGCGGCCGTTCGGCGTCTACCTCGGGCTGCTCGGCGCCGCCCTTCTCGCGTTGGCGATCTTCTGACGTCTATCGGGAGGGAGGCTCGACGAGTCGGACGAGCCTCCGTCGTGAAGCGATAGCCGACCCAGGGCTCGGTGATCAGATGCCTCGGCCGATTCGGATCGGACTCGATCTTGCGACGGAGGTTTCCGACCTGGACGCGCACCGTGTCGTTCGTGACGCCGGCGCCTCCCCCCCACACGGCCGCGATCAGCTGCGAGTGCGTCCAGACATGGCCCGGCTTCGAAAGAAACGTCTTCAGCAGGTCGAACTCGATCGGAGTCAGATGGACTTCCTCCCCCCGCCGGCGGATCGTTCGGGTCTCCAGATCGACGTCGAGCTCGCCGATCTTCCTCTTTCCGGCCGGGAGCTCCGCCGCGCCGCGGCGCAGGAGCGCGCGGACCCGGGCCAGCAGTTCCGAAACGCCGAACGGCTTGACGACGTAGTCGTCGGCACCCGCGTCGAGCAACCGCACCTTTTCCCGTTCCTCGCTCTTGACCGTCAGCACGAGCACCGGCGTGCCCGACCCGGCGCGCAGCTGGCGGACGAATTCCAGGCCGTCCATTTCCGGCATCGCGTAATCGGTGATCACGAGGTCGAAACGGTTCCCGCCGAGGGCCGCGAGTCCCTCGCGTCCGCCGGCCGCCGTCTCGACCTCGTGAAGATCGCGCCGCAGAGCGTCGGAAACGACGTGCCGGAGATTCTCGTCGTCGTCGACGACGAGAATCCGGCTCATTCCGCCCCCACGGGCAGCCGGATCTGGAAGCGCGTTCCTCCCCGTTCGGGGCTCGAGAGCGCAAGGCTTCCGCCGTTCAGCTCCACGAGATTGCGCGCGATATAGAGCCCCAGTCCGGTTCCCGGGGTGCCTTCGGACCCGGGAAGCCTCACGAATTTCGAAAACGCGCGGTCGAGGTCCGGCGGAGAGATCCCGGGGCCTTCGTCGTCGACGGACAGCACGGCCTCGCCGTCGTGCTCGGAGCCGGTCAGGCGAATTCCCGTACCCGCGGGCGAGTAGCGGGCCGCGTTTTCCAGCCCGAGGCCGAGCGCCTCGGTGATCTGCGCCGGATCGACCCGCACGCGGCAGCGCGGGGCCGCGATGTCGACGTACAGACTGTGCCCCGCGAGCGTTTCGCCGAATCGCGCGACGGCGGCCTCCGCGATTTCTTCCACGGAGACCGACTCCCGATTCGGCGCCATCGAGCCGGATTCCAGCCGGACGACCGCGATCAGGTCGTCGACGAGGCGGGACAACCGCTCCAGGCTCTCCCGGGCAAGCTCCGCCTTCCGGTTGGATCCGACCTCCGTGATCCAGTTCTCCACCGAGCCCAGAGCCGCGGCGAGCGGCGTCTTGATGTCGTGCGCGAGCGTCGCGAGGAGCGTCGATTTCATCTCGTCGCGGGCCCGAGTTCCCTCCGCCTCCCGCGCGAGCTTGAGGAACCTCTCCCGCTCGAGGGCGAGGCCCAGCAGCGTCGCGCAGATTTCCGCCATCCGTTCGCTTCTCGCGGCGCCGAGCGCGACGAGAACCCCCACGCGATGGACGCCGATCGAGACGGGAAGGTACAGGTCGGTCCCGACCTCGGGCGCGGGAAAGGACGCCGAGTTGCCCTGGCGGAACGCGAGGTCCGCCAGCTCGTGCCTCACTTCCTCGTTTCCGGTTCGGGCGCCGATCGACAGTTGCGCCCTCTCGTCTCCCAGCAGCACGGTCACCTGGCGGCATTCGAGGGCCCGCCGCAGCCTCTCCGCGACGGTCCCCAGCAGCGATTCGCGGTTCGTGTCCGCCAGGAACGCCTGCGAGAGATCGGTCACGGCGGCGAGCTCCCGCCGTTCCGTTTCGACCTGGCGCAGGCGGAGCCTGGCGAGCGCGGAAAGGCGCCCGATGACGAGCGCCGCCGTGAGGAACACGACGAGCGCGACGACGTTGCGCGAGTCCTGGATCGTGAGCGTGTACAGAGGCGGAAGGAAGAAGAAGTTGAACGCGAGCGTCGCGAGAACCGCCGCCAGCACGCCGGGGCCGCTCTCCCAGAGCGACGCGACGAAGAAGACGACGACCAGGAGCAGCAGGGCCTGGGCCGCGTCCGTCAAGCCGGGGATGAGCTTCAGGAGCAAGACGGCGAGCGCGACGAGGACGACCGCTGCCGCGAACCCGATCGAGCGCTGCCGGCGAGCCCTGGTCACGGGGAAAAGTCTACCCTTGTTCGGCTTCGTACGACGGCTACGGGTCCGCCGTCTCCGGAAGGGCCCGTTCGAGGTCGTAATTCCGCACGACCGGCGCAAGCGCCGCGACGACCCCCACCACGAGAAGCGTCACGACTCCGCCTCCGACGATCGACAACATGGCTCCGAACGCCGTCGGCCGAAAGAGCGAGGCGACAAAGCCGGCTTCCATCTCGCCCAGCTGCGGGCCGCCCATGAAAAAAATCATGTTGACCGACGTCATTCGTCCGCGCAGCTCGTCCGGAGTCATGACCTGCCGGAGCGTCTGGCGGATCACCGTCGAAACGAGATCGGCGAGACCGGTCGCGGCGAGGGCGACAAACGTGAGCACGATGTCGTGCGAGAGGCCGTAGACGATCGTCGCGGCCGCGTACGCCGCGATCGACCAGAGGAGCAGCGGCCCCTGCTTCCGCGGAAGCGGGCGAATCGCGGCGAAAAGCGAACCGGCGAGCGCTCCGATCGCGGGAGCGGAGCGCAGCCAGCCGTAGCCGGCCGGCCCGACGTGGAGGACCTGGTCCGCGAGGATCGGCAGGAGCGACATCGCCCCCGAAAAGAACGTCGCGAAAAAGTCGAGCGCCATCGTCGACACCATGATCGGAGTTCGAAAGACGAAGCGCAGCCCGGATCGCAGGTCCTCGAGAACGCGCTCGCGCTTCCGGGATGTCGAAACCGGCTTTCCCGACGTTTTCATCAGAACGATCGCCGCCAGCACGGCGACGAAAGAAACCGCGTTCGCGAGATAGATCACGGAAAGGCCCTTCGTCGAGCTGCCGAACGAACGGCCCATCATGGCGATCGAGAGTCCGGAGGCCGCCGGGCCGACGATCATCGCGACGTGGAAGAACGTGAGATTGAGGGAGAGCGCCCCCTGAAGGTCCCGGGACGGCACGAGGCGGGGAACGAGCGCCTGGCGCGCGGGGTTGTCGAACGCCAGCGCGGCCGAAGTGACGGCGGTCAGCGCGTAGATCGCCCACAGGGTCTCGCGCCCGAAGAACGTGAGCGCGGCCAGGGCGAGCGCGGCGGCGAGCATCACCGACTGCGCCAGGAACATCACTTTCCGGCGGTCGTGGCGATCCGCCACGACGCCGCCGAGGAGAGAAAACGCGATGATCGGGATCACCCGCACGAGCCCCACGATCCCGAGCGCGAGGGGCGATTTCGTCAGAACGTAGATGTGCCAGTCGATTCCGACGGTCTGCATCTGCGTGCCGACGATCGAGACGAGCGTCGCCCCCGAGAGGAGACGGAAGTCGCGGTGGCGCAGGGCGTGGTACGGGCGGGGGGAATCGGCCATCGGTTCGCGCGGCCCTTACGGGCGGGGCAGAGCCTCGCGCAGGCCGCGGATTTCCTCGCGGGTCGCCCGGCGCCATCGCTCGCGCTGGAGACGGCGGTCGAGCGATTCGCGGTCGAGCGTGAGGCTCGTGACGAGGCGTCCCTGGGGCGTGAAGGCGTGGGCCCGGCCGTTGGGGCCGAGGACGATCAGCGTTCCGCGCGACTCGTCGGCGAGGAGCGCGGCGTCGGACGCGTCCCACGCGTCCCGAAGGGCGGCGTGCGTCGGCCGGTTGTCCCGCCGGCGGTCCGCGGCATGCCGGGTGCGGCGCTCGCCCTGCCGTCCGGCCCGCTCGGTCGCCCGGCGAAGGTCGTGGAGGATCCCCGGAATCTCGCGCATCCGCTCCGAGCGCAGCTCGCGCCGGGACGGGGGCGCCAGGTCCTGTTCGATTCGCGCGAGCCTCGCGCGCGCGCCGGAAAACGCGGCCGGGAACCAGTGATCGGGCCGCTGCTCGAAATACAGCGCGGCCGCCGGGCCAATGCGGTTCAAATGCAGCCGGGTGGACCCGTCGGGGTCCCGCGTCTCGACCGCCTGGACCGTGAGGGCGCACAGCGGGGCGTCTCCTCCGCCGAAATATCCGACGACGAGCTGCGCGAGCAGGTCGCAGCGTTTGGACGCCTTGCCGAAGGGCCGCAGGAGCCGGTGCTTCAGGTCCCGGCCGGTCTGCACGAGCGCGAGCGGCGGCGAGGCCGGCCCGAAGAGCTCCTCGACGCGCTCGTGCCGCGCCTCGAGCAGCACCTGGGAGAGATCGTCCCATTGCGGCTGGCCCGTCGGCCCGTATCCCACGAACACGGATTGCGGCCGGGGTGGAAGCGAGTGCTCGCAGTCGAAGCTCTCGCACCGGTGGCAATAGGCGTGGCCGGAACGGAAGGGATCCGAGAGCGAGCCCGCCTCGCGGACGTCGCGCGACAACTGATCCGCGAGCGAACCGCTCTTCTGTTCCGCGAGCGAACCGCTCTTCGCCTCGCCGCCGGCCGGCAGGGAGAGCTCGAGCCGAATCGGAATCCTCCCGGGAACCTCGCGGCCGGCGCCGAACAGTTCCTCGTGGATGCGCCGCGCCAGTTCGGCCAGATCGGATTCGATCCGGCGAGCGAGCTCCGCGATCGACGTGCGGCCGTTCACGAAGTCATTCTAATTCCCCCGGCAGAGTTAAGATGCCCGGCATGCGATTCTCGAAAGCCTTCGGTATTTCCGGCGGGCTTCTCCTCGCGGCGGCCGCGAACGCCTCGGACCGGCCGCTGCGGAGCGTCGGCGGCGCTCTCGCTGCCGGCGCGCCGCGGCCGTCCGGCCTGGTTTTCGTCGTCGGCGGCGACAACCGTCCGACCGGCAAGGGCGCTCCGCTTCCGCGCATCACGCGGACCCTGTTCGAGGAAGTCCGGCTGATCCGGCCCGATTTCGTCCTCTGGACCGGCGATACCGTCTACGGCTACGGCGACACTCCGGCCGAGCTGGAAAAGGAATACAGCGCCTTCGAGGCGCTCGCCGGAAGGGCGGGGGTGCCGGTCTTCAACACGCCGGGAAATCACGAGATTCATCGGACCGACGATTCGCTCTGCTCTTCGCCGCCGGGAGATCCGGCTCCCGGCTCGCCCGACTCGGAAGCCCGATTCGTCCGGCGCTTCGGGAACCTCTACGGGTCGTTCGACGCCGGCGGGGCGCATTTCATTTCGCTCGACACGAACGCGTATTGTCACGAAGACTCGATCGAAGGGCCCCAGCTCGAATGGCTGCAGCGCGACCTGGAGGATCACAAGGACGCGTCGGCGATCTTCGTTTTCTCCCACACCGAGTTCTTCTCCTCGCCACAAATCGACCCGGGCGCCGTGAAGAATCACGAAGCCCTCCGCAACCGCGACGAGCTGCACGCTCTGTTCCGGAAATACCCGGTGAAGGCCGTCTTCTCGGGCCACGAGCACCTCTACTGGCACGAGGCGCACGACGGAATCGACTATTTCGTGGCGGGAGGCGGAGGAGCGCCCCTGTACGCCTCCCCGGACCGGGGCGGCTTCGGGCATTACATCGTCGTCGCCCTCTCGAGCTCGGGCGTGCGCTACGACGTCGTCGAGCCGGGGCGCCTGTTCGTGGAGAACGCAGGCCCCGCGCGAAACGGAAAGCGAATCTGGGTCGTCAACTCCAACGACGCGGACATCCCCCTGCGCGGAGTCTCGGTCGACCTTCCCGCCCTCGGGCCGTGCCGCGGAGTCCGGGCCGAGTCCGAGCTGAAACGCCGGGACGGCACGCCCGTTCCGGTCCCGATCTCCCTCCTCGCGTGCTCGAGCTCGCGGGGGCGCCTGCACGTCGCGCTCGAGCTGACTTCGCCGCGTGGCACTTCGGTTCCGATCGTCGTCCGCGGAAAGTGACCCCGGCGGCGGACGTCGCCGGAAGGCCACCCGGACTTGCGAAAACCCTCGTCCGGTGCGACCATAGGGAAAAGAAATGGCCGACGCCGTCGATTACACGTCGCTCGATTTCGGACAAACCGTCGCCGACCGCAGCGGAATCATCGCGATCTGTCCCAAGTGCGGACGCAACGGCCTGAAACAGATCCACGGATCGAAGGAATCGGTCCGCTATCTCCACAGCACGTCTCGCCCCTCGAACGACAGCGAGGGCACTCTCCAGGCGGATTTCTGCTTCGTGCCCGTCAAGCACGCGTAGCCGCGACTCCCCTACTCCTTCTCCGGGTACAGCTCCTTGTACGACTCGGAAAACAGCATCACGTGGCGGACGTACTCGCGCGTTTCGGCGGCCGGGAACGACTCGAGCCGCTCGTCGGAGGATTTCCCCGGAGCGGCGCGAACGACGCCCCCGATCCGGCCGGGACCGGCGTTGTACGCGGCGACGGCCAGCAGCACGTCGTTCTGGAACAGATCGAGCAGCGATCGGAGATACGAGGCGCCGAGACGGACGTTGACCGCGGGATCGTAGAGAAACGCGGTTCGAAAGCGCCGCTTGAGGACTCTTTTCGAGAGGAGGCGGGCGGTGCCGGGCATCAACTGCGTGAGTCCCGCCGCGCCGGCCTTCGACCGGGCCTTCGGGTTGAAGGCGCTCTCCTGCCGGACGATCGCGAGCAGGAGGTTGCGGTCGAGGCGGAATTCCCGCGCCGCGGAGTCGAGCATGCCGTTGCGGTCGATCGGGTAATACAGACGCCGCCATTGCTCCGGCACGTCTCCCTCGAGCGCCGTCCCGATCTCCGGGTATGCCAATTTCACGTCCGCCGTCGCCCGGCTGAAGTCCCCGAGCGCGAAAGTCGCGACGGCCCGGCGAAGCGTCTTCCCCCGGGAACTCTCGAGCCGGTCCACCTCCCACAAGGCGTCCGTGTAGAGCCGCTGCCGGAGAAGCTCGTCGGCCCGAACGAAGAGGGCCGACCTCTCGGGAGCGTCGACCGCCGCCGGAGACGCGCACGGAGTTTTCCACTCGGCCGCAAAGCGCGCGTAGACGTCGGGAGGATCGGCGCACGCCAGGGAACGGCCGGCTTCCCGCGCCTCGGAGGGCCTGCCGAGGCGCTCGAGGCACCGGGCCTTCCAGTAGAGAAGGCGGCGGGCGGCGGAGATCTCCCGATAGATCGACTCCAGCTGTTCGACCTCGGGAAGAGCGCCCGCGTAGTCTCCCGCTTCGATCTTTTCCCACGTCGGCCGCCACAGGGCTTCGAAGCCCCAGGTCGCGGACGGGTTCGACGCGGTCATCCGCCTTGCGTCCTCGACAGCCGCGTTCCTCTCCTGCGCGGCGACCCAGAGGCCGATCTCCGTCCGAAAGGCGCGATCGCGCGTGCTCTCCGGCGCGGCGGCGTCGGACGCGGCGTGAAATCCGAGCGCAAGGCTGCGCGCTTCCGCGGGCGAGAGATCCCGGACCGTGCGCTTCCGCCGACGTCCCCGGCCCGCGAGCGCCCGGCGAAACGCGTTCTCGGCGAGGACGAGCGCGGCCCCTTTCTCTTCGGCGGCCGGGCCCGGCTCGACGCGGCGGGCCTCCCGGTCGGACGCGTCCAGCCGGCCGAGGCGCGACAGCACCCGCGCCCGAACCAGGTGAAGCCGCCTCTTCTCGAGCGAAGAGATCTCCCTCGGGTCGACGTCTTCGGAGAACGACAGCGCGCCCGTCGACTCGCCCGCCTCGGCCAGCCGTTCGGTGAAATCGAGCTGGAGGGGATCGGAGAGCCGGGCAAGCTGGCGGCGGGCCTCTCGGATCAGCAGCTTCGGGATCTTGCGGTCGAAGATCGCCGAGGGACGATTCTCGAGGAGTCGGGACGCCGCTCTCGCGAGCGCATCGTCGTCTCCGAGATCTCCCGCCAGCGCGGCGCGGCCGACGAGCAGCGCCTCGGTCTGCGCCGGCTCCTGACCCGCGGATGCCAGCTCGAGGACGTCGAGCGCCTCGTGCTTTTCGGCGCGCGTGCGCGAAGACGCCGCGAAGGCCAGGGCGGCGTCCGCCTGCCGCGCCGAACGTGCCTGTCCCGAGCGAAGGAACGTGACCCGGGACTCCTTCGCCATCCCGGCCCGCGAGAGCGCGACCCCGAGAAAGTAGTCCCGGTACTCCTGAAGCCCGATCGGGCGCAGGTCCAGGCCGCCGAGCAGGTCCGCGGCGCGCCGGGCCGATCCCGTTTCCAGCTCTCGTCGCGCGAGGAGGAAATCGATCCGCGCCGACCATGCAGGGAGCGGAAATTTCGATCGGACGCCGGAGAAAGCGGCCGCCGCCGCGGCCGCATCGCCCCGGTCGAGGGCCTCCGCTCCTTTCGCGAACAGTTCCTCGGCGTCAGGCGAAGGCGGCGAGGAAAAATCCGCGGCGGCCACGCGCGCGACGATCAGGAGCGCAAGCGCGAAACCGCGGCGAGTCAAGAAGTCAGGAGCCGAAGGCCTGGGGACTTCCGTCGGCGAGCGAACGGATCAGTTCGTCGAAGAAGTAGTTCGTCGACTTCCGCACCGACTCGGGCACCCTCTCCTCGTACGTCTGGCGGGCGCGATCGATGTCGTCCTTGAGCCGGGAATAGATGTCGTTGTGCTTCTTCCCCTCCTCGATGGCCGCCTCGTTGTACAGGCGGATGTCGGAGACGAGAAGGCGGGCGATCTTCTTCGCGCTTTCGTGCGGGTCCTCTTCGCCCGTCGAGAGTCCCCGCAGGATTCCCGCGCCGCCCGGAGCGATCCCGGAAGGGGGCTTGTAGGCGCGGCCCGTGCTCTCGAGGTCCATGGGCTTCGGCGCTCCGCGCGTCTCCGCCGGCGGCGCTTCCGCCGGAGCGGGACGCGGCGCAGGGCGCGGCGGCTCGGGGGCGGGCTCGTAGGCCGGCTCGTAGGCCGGCGGCTCGGCGGGAAGCTCGAGCTCCCGCGCGGGAGCGCCCCCTTCCCATCGCCGGATCGGCAGCAGCGAGGGCGCGGGCTGGATCTTTCGCGCTCCGAGCCGATCCACCGCGATCCCGATCAGGTACGAAAAAAGCGCGAGCGCCTCCGGGTCGAACGGCGAATCCTTCCGAAGGCGGTCGACATAGAGCAGGGCCGAGATCTTTTCCCGCACGACGATCGGAACGAGCAACGATTCGAGCGGCTCGCCGACGGACAGCAGGGCCGACACCGGCGAGCCTCCCGGAAGAGCGATGGGCTCGCCCTGCATGGCCGCCGCGAGCGCGGGATGGGCGGACGGAGAAACGTTGATCGTGCGCAGGGATGCCTCGTCGGCGTTTGAAAACCCTTCGGACTTCCAGACCGCCAGCGAATCGCCCCGCGAGACGAGCAGGACCGCTCGCTCCGCGCGCCGCGTGCAGGCCGTCAGGAAAGCTTTCAGCGCGTCGACCTGGGTCGTCGCCGCGTCGATCGCCCTCGCGAACTCCCGCAGGTCGGCGAGGTCGCCCGCCCCGGCGGCGGAAACGGCGGCCGGCTCGGGAATGAGGTCGGCCGGAACGAGCTCGGGCAGCGGAAAATCGAGCCGCATCAGGAATTCCTCCCATTTGCGGTGGCTCTCGATCCTCATCCGCTCGAATTCCTCGCGAAGCTGGTCGAAGTGCTCCTCGAGACGGCGTTTGACTTCCTTCTCGATCTGCTTTCGAGTCTCTTCGGAGGACATGCCGAGATTATCCGGGTCCGTTTCCTTTTTGTCAAGAAACATAATCCCGACAATGACTTACGAACGAGAATTTGACGGAGGGCGGGACGTGCCCTATTATTGAGGGTCCCGCGGGGCGGGAATCTGAGACGAAGGGGGTGATCCGCATGCCTGTCATCCACATCAAGGAAGACGAGTCTTTCGAGAACGCGCTTCGTCGCTTCAAGCGCAAGTGCGAGAAGTCGGGCATCCTCTCCGAGCTCAAGAAACGCCAGCACTACGAAAAACCGTCCGCGAAACGCAAGCGGAAGGCCATTGCCGCCCGCAAGAAGATGCTGCGAAAGCTCTCGGAGGAACGCCGCGCCGGCGTCTGATCCCCTCGATTTCTCGGCCGTTGTGAATCTGGCCGCGTCCTTCGCTCAAACCCCGACGGGTCGTGAGAAGGTGCGCGGCCTTTTTCCTTTTCTCGAGCCTGAACCGGTCGCCGAAGCGCTCGGCGAAACCGCCGAGGCCGGAGTGCTTCTCGCGAAATCGGGCCGCCTGCCGCTGAGGGGAGTCGAAGACCCGGACCCGCCGCTGGAGCGCCTCGCGGAGGCGGGAGGGCTCGGCTTCGACGAAGAATTGCGGCCGCTCATCGCGGTGGCCCGCGCCGCGGACAAGACCCGCGCGCTGCTTTCCGAAGCGCAGGACCTTCCCCTTCTCTCGCGGCACCTCGAGGCCCTTCCGGATCTGTCGGAAATCGCCCGGCGCGCCGCCCGCCTCTTCGAGCCCGACGGAACCCTCTCCGACGGCGCGTCTCCGAAACTCGGCGAGCTGCGGAGCAAGCTTCGACGCCAGCGGCAGCGGCTCTACGACTCGGCCCGCGGGTGGCTCGAGAGAAACGGATCGGCCGAAGACACCGTCGTCCTGCGCGACGGGCGATACTGCGTGCCCGTCGCGGCCGGCTCCGCTCCGAGGGTCGCGGGGATCGTCCACGACCGGTCCGGCTCCGGGCAGACGATCTTCCTCGAGCCGACGGAGCTCACCGAAGGGAACAACGAGCTGTCGCTGCTCGCTTCCGATCTGCGGCGCGAGGAGGAGAGAATCCGGCGCGATTTCGGAAACGAGATCCTCGCCCGGCAAGACGCGATTCGCGATTCTGCCGAGATCCTTTCGCACCTCGACTCGGTCGAGTCGCGCGCGATCTTTTCCAGGGAGACCGACGCGGTGCTCCCGGAATTTTCTTCCGACGGCCGATGGGAGCTCTCCGGCGCGCGCCATCCCCTGCTCGACGCGCGGCTGGCAGCGGCCCGGGAGGCCGTCTTCGGCGAGCGCAGGCGCGAACGCGACGTCGTTCCGCTCGAGGTGGACCTTTCGGGAGACAAGCAGTGGCTCCTCCTCTCCGGCCCGAACGCGGGAGGCAAGACGGTCGTCCTGAAGACGCTCGGTCTCTTCTCGAAAATGGCGCAGTCCGGGTTGCCGCTTCCGGCCCGCCGGGCCGTGCTGCCGGTCTTTCGCAGCTTCGCCTGCCTCGTCGGCGACGAGCAGGCGATCTCCTCGGACCTTTCGACGTTCTCGTCCGCGATGAGCCGCCTGGCGGAAATCGTCCGCTCGGCCGGGCCCGGCACGCTCGCCCTCCTGGACGAGCTCGGAGGGGGCACGGACCCGGAGGAAGGCGGCGCGATCGCGATCGCGGCGCTCGAGACGCTTCTGGCCCGGGGAGCGCGCGTCGTCGTCACGACCCACCAGGCCTCCGTGAAGGAGTTCGCGGTCTCGCGCGGCGATGCGCAGGTCTCGGCCCTCGAATTCGACGAGGACACCGGCCGACCGACCTACCGGCTTCGTCCGGGTTTTCTCGGCCGCAGCCGCGCGCTCGCGACCGCGCGGGAGCAGGGACTGCCGGAAGAAACGATCGCGCGCGCGACGGCAATCCTCGGCTCCGCGTGGGTGCGCCGGGAAAGGCTCGAGACGGAAGCCGAAGAGGCGCTCGCCCGCGTGCGGGCGCAGGAGCGCGAGCTCGCCGAGACGCTCGAGCAGAATCGTTCCCTCGAAAGGCGGCTGCAGGAACAGTCCGCCGATCTCGCGACGCGAAGAAGAGAGGTCCTGGCCCGGGGGAAGGACGCGCTCGACCGCGCCCGGCTGGAGTTTCGCAACGCGGCGGCGGAAGCCCTCGCGAAAATTCAGGACGAGAAAATGACGGCCGCGAAGGCCTCGGCCGTGCTCGCGGAGCTCGAGGAGCGCCGGAGGCAGGATCCCCTCCTCCAGGAGGCCGAGAGAGAAGCCGAGGAAGAATCGCGCGCGCTTCGTCCGGGCGACGCGGTCCGGCTGCGCGGCGGTAGCGCCCCGGCGGAGATCGAGGAAATCGAGGGGTCGCGGGCGAGGATTCTCGCGAAGGGAAAACGTCTCTCCGTTCCGCTCTCGGACCTCGTCGCGGCGGGAAAGCCCTCCGGCGCCGAGCGCGCCCGCTCGGGGCGTTCGGAGAGGGGCGGACCGGCGGCCGAGACGCCGTCGTCGCCCCGGGAAATCCTCGTCATCGGCAGGACGGTCGAAGAGGCGATTGAGGAAGTCGACCGAGCGATCGACCGGAGCCTCTCCGCGGGAGCCGATTCGCTCCGGGTCGTCCACGGACACGGAACCGGCAGGCTTCGAAACGGGTTGCGCGAATACTTCCGGACGCATTCCGCTGTCGCCTCGTTCCGGAAGGCGGACCCCGCCGAAGGCGGCGACGGCGCGACGGTGGTCACGCTGAAATGAGGAGAGACCTTCCCCGATGAGCGAGTTTCTCGATTTCAACGACCGGGTCCTGGCGGACATCCGCGCCGCTGCGGACATCGTGGACGTCATCGGCGAGCACACGACGCTCAAGAAGGCGGGAAATTCCTGGAAGGGGCTTTGCCCTTTTCACCGGGAGAAGACGCCGTCGTTCACGGTCAACCGCGACCGGGGGCTCTTCTACTGTTTCGGATGCGGAGCGGGCGGGGATCTCTTCGGCTTCGTCCGGCAGATCGAGCGCGCGACCTTCCGCGAAGCGGCGGAGATGCTCGCGCGCCGATACGGCGTCGAGGTCCCGAAACGGGCGAAGGGCGAAGGAGAAGATCGGCGCGAAAGACTCCTCTCGGCCGTCGCCTCGGCTCACCGCGCCTACAGCGAGAATCTCCAGGCCGCGCCCAACCGGGCGACCGAATATCTCCAGGAGCGGGCCGTGCCGGAGGAAACCGCGCGCGAGCTCGAGCTCGGATTCGCGCCCGATTCGTGGGATTTCCTCTCGCGCCTCGCCCAGCCGCCCGAAGTCCTGATCGAAGCGGGAGTTCTGCAGCCGGGCGCTCCCGGAAAGCGGCCGTACGATCGCTTTCGCAATCGCCTCCTCTTTCCGATCCGCGACGAACGGGGCCGGGTCGTGGGCTTCGGGGGACGCTCCCTTTCGGGAGAGGAGCCGAAATATCTGAATTCCCCGGACAGTCCGGTGTTCGCGAAAAACCGGCTTCTCTACGGGATTCCCGCGGCGCGCGAAGGAATGCGGCGAACCGACCGCGCCGTGCTCGTGGAGGGATACTTCGACCACCTCGGCATGCTCCTCTCGGGGGTCCCGGAAACGGTCGCCAGCATGGGAACCTCTCTCGCCCGCCCCCAGGCGGAAAAGCTTCGAAAGTGGGTTTCGCGGACGATCCTCTGCTACGACGGGGATTCTGCCGGCCGAACAGCCACCCGGCGGGCGATTCCCCTTCTGCTGGCCGAAGGGCTCGAAGTCCGGGTGGCGGCGATGCCCGCCGGCTCCGACCCGTTCGACCATTTTCGCGAATCGGGGGGCGAGGCGGTCCGGTCGGCCGTCGACAACGCAGCCCCTTTTCTCGACTGGCTGCTCGAAAGCGAGCTCTCGGCCGCGGCCTCGCCGAAGGAGAAGGGCGACCGGGTCAACGCGATCCTGGAGGTCCTCGAGAGCATCCCGGACCGCGTCATCCGCTACGAATACGTTCGGCGGCTCGCCGAAGCGGCCTCGATGCCGGTCGACCTGCTCTGGAAGGCCCCCCGGGCGGGCACCCGGTCGGCGGAATCGGAGGGAACGAATTCAGCCGAAGAATCGTTGAAGAGAGTGCGCGCCCCGGAGGGGGAACGGCGGCTCCTGCGCTGTCTCGTCAACGCCCGGCCGGGCAGCGAGGAAGCGGCGGGACAGGCGATCGACGAGCTCGATGCCGAGGTTTTCACCGATCCCGACTGCCGGGCGCTGTTTCTGGCACTCCGGAAGGCGCGGGAAGGGGGCGGACCCATCGATTTCTCCCGGCTGCGAGATATGCTTACCGAGGAGCGGGAATTCGTGTTATTCTCCGAGGTTTCATTGGACGAATCTCCGGAGGGCGTCCAGGACCATATCGAGCCCATTTTGAATGCGTTGCAGCGACGGCACCTCGAACGGCAGGCGGAGACTCTGCAGCGGGCGATCGAGGCGGCGGGAAATACGGGAAAACAGGAAGAAATCGACGAACTCTTGCGTTCAAAGACTGCCCTGAGCGAGAAGATCAAAGTTCTGGCCCGCGCGGGCGCACGGAGGAAGACTTGTTGATGATCGAGGAAAAATACCCGGAGGTCCGGTCCCTGTTCGCGCAGGGGAAGGGTAAGGGCTACCTGAGCTACGAGCAGATCCACCAGGCCCTTCCCGACGAGCTCGCGACCGCTCCGGACGAGCTCGACGAGGTGTACATCCGCCTCGGGGACCTCGGCATCGAAGTCATCACGGACACCGACAAGGCGGGCCGGCGCAAGGCGGCGTCGTCCGGCGACGGGGAAGAAGTCGTCGAGCCGGTCGAAAAGACCAACGACCCGGTTCGCATGTACCTGCGCGAGATGGGCACCGTCAAACTCCTCGACCGGGAGGGCGAAGTCCAGATCGCCCGGCGCATCGAGGTGGGCGAGTCGAAGATCTACCGCGCCCTGTCGAACAACCTCAAGATCCTCGAAGAGATCCTGAAAATCGCCGAGAGCATGGCGGCTCGAAGCACGGTGACCGACGAGGAAGACGATTTCGAAGCGGAGGATACCGCCCAGGAGGGGCGCCTCTCGCGCCGCGTGGACGAAATCGTCGCCGCGTTCCGGAAGATCGGCGGCATCGACTCGGACCTGAAGCGCTTCGCGGTCAAGGGGAAGTCCGTCAAAAAGGGCAGCAAGATGGAGGCGAAGCTCTCCGGCTCGACCGACAAGAAGGTCGCCGAGATCGCCAAGCACGTCCGCTCGATCGACTTCACGCCGATCATCCTCATGCGGCTGCTCAACATCCTGCGCGATGTCGATCGCCAGCTCTCCGTCCCGGAGCAGATGGTCCGCCAGGATTCGACGATCCTGAAAAAAGAAAAGAACGCGACCCGCCGGGAGTTCTACCAGCGGCGGATCTCGAAATACCGCAAGAACCTCCGCGAGCTCGAAAAGAAGTTCGGCCTGACCCACGAAGAAGTCCGACGAACGCTGCGCGCCGTGCGCGAGGGCGAAGAAGAGGCGGACCAGGCCAAGCACGAGCTGATCGTCGCGAACCTTCGTCTCGTCGTCTCGATCGCGAAGAAGTACACGAACCGCGGACTTCAGTTCCTCGACCTGATCCAGGAGGGGAATATCGGCCTCATGAAGGCGGTCGAGAAATTCGAATACCGGCGCGGCTACAAGTTCTCGACGTACGCGACGTGGTGGATCCGTCAGGCCATCACGCGCGCGATCGCCGACCAGGCGCGGACGATCCGGATCCCCGTCCACATGATCGAGACGATCAACAAGCTGACCCGGACCTCCCGTTCGCTCGTCCAGGAGCTCGGACGCGAGCCGGAAGCCGAGGAAATCGCGAAGCGCATGGACATGCCGGTCGGCAAGGTCCGAAAGATCATGAAGATCGCGCAGGAGCCGATTTCGCTCGAGACGCCGATCGGCGAAGAGGAAGATTCCCATCTGGGAGATTTCATCGAGGACCGCATGGCGATCTCTCCGATCGAAGCGGTTCTCGTCTCCAACCTCCGCGACCAGACGCGCAAGGTCCTGAAGTCCCTCACTCCGCGCGAGGAGCAGGTCCTCAAGATGCGGTTCGGCGTGGGCGACGGTTCCGAGCACACGCTCGAAGAAGTGGGCCGCTCGTTCAACGTGACGCGGGAGCGGATCCGCCAGATCGAGTCGAAGGCGCTGCGCAAGCTTCGCCACCCGTCGCGGTCGAAAAAGCTCCGCCCGTTCCTCGAAACGATCCGCTGAGAATCGCTCCGGCGGGGCGAAATCGACGCGAAGCCTCGCGCGGCGGCTGTGCTAGAATTTCGCAAATTTTCGATCGGAGGCGCGCCGTAGTTCCTCGCCTGACCCTAGCCTTTCTCCTTTTTGGCGCCTCTTTCGCGCGCGGCCAGGAGCAGCTCGCAACGACCACGGCCGACCACTGGACGAGCACGTCCACGACCGGCGCGCCGGCGGGCCGCTTCAACCACACGGCCGTGTGGACGGGCGACCGGATGATCGTCTGGGGCGGCGATTCCGGAGATCTCACTCCGCTCGGCTCGGGCGGCATCTACGATCCCGCCGCCAATTCCTGGTCGGCAGTCAGCACGGTCGGCGCTCCGTCCCCTCGCGAATTGGCGGCCGCCGTGTGGACCGGCGACGAAATGCTCGTCTGGGGAGGAGCGCACTACACCCCCGGGCTCATCAACAGCACGGTCCTGAACGACGGCGCGAGTTACGATCCCGTCCGCAACGCGTGGACTCCCCTGCCGTCCGCCGGAGCTCCGGTCGCGCGAAATTTCCACACGGCCGTCTGGACCGGCACGGAGATGATCGTCTGGGGCGGCTATTCCAGCGCGATCAGCCCGACGAATCCGCTGAATTTCAAGGCCGTGAACACGGGGGCCATCTACGACCCCCTCACGCGGACGTGGAAGACCATGTCGACCGTCAACGCTCCCTCGCCCCGCGGGCTGCACAGTGCCGTCTGGACGGGCTCCCGGATGATCGTCTGGGGAGGCGACGACGGCCACGACAGCGATATCGGGGGCGGCGGCCTCTACGACCCGGTCACCGACACCTGGACGCCGATTTCCACGGCCGGGCAACCCTCCGGCCGGGACGATCACACGGCCGTGTGGACCGGCTCGCGCATGATCGTCTGGGGCGGCTACGCGAACACGAACGAGACGAACACCGGGGGCGTGTTTGATCCGTCGACCAATTCCTGGAAACCGACGTCGACGACGGCAGCACCCTCGGCCCGCGAGCTGCACACTGCCGTCTGGACCGGCTCGCGCATGGTCGTCTGGGGCGGCTGGACGGGGCAGGCCGACGCCAACAGCGGCGGGGTCTACAGCCCCGGCGCGGATTCCTGGTCGGCGACGACGACGTCCGGCGCGCCGTCCGGGCGCGAGCAGGCAAGCGCGGTCTGGACGGGCGCGCGCATGATCGTCTGGGCAGGCTACGACGGCCACGCGGACGTCAACAGCGGAGGCGTCTACTCTCTGGCATCCATCCCGTGTCCTCCCGGCGCTCACCGCGGCTGCATCGCCCCCGTGACGAATCCGTCGCCGGCCCCGATTCCCCGGAACCACGCGACGAGGTAGCCGATCTCGACCTCTGTGATATATTTTCCGACTTGGGCTAGGATTCCTTCGGGTCCATAGCTCAGCGGTCCAGAGCCACCGGCTCATAACCGGCCAGACCCCGGTTCGAATCCGGGTGGACCCAGAGTCGGGCGCTTCGAAAAGGGGACTCGTTGACGGAAACGGGAAATCACAACAGGGCCGAATCGGCCGCAAAACGCAAGCAAACGGGGCGACCCTCGAACGGGACGCCCCTTTTTTATGTCCAGACGGAGAAGGCGTGACGGGTGAAATGGAAAATCTGATCAAGCTGCAGGACCTGTTCCTGCGAAAAAAGACGAAGTCGAAGGAGCGCGACACGCTTCCGCCGGAGCTCGAGGAAGTCGACCGCGACTACCGCCAGAAGCTGTCGGCGATCGATCAGCTCAAGCAGACCCTCGAAGAAGCGGAGCGCTCCCGGCGAGCGGGCGAAGGCCGCCTCGCGGAGCTGACCGACAAGCAGAAGAAGTACCAGGCGCAACTGATGGCCGTGAAGAACTCGCGCGAATACGGCGCGATGTTGAACGAGATCGACCAGGTCAAGCGGGCCCTGAAAGAGGCGGAAGACGAAGTCGTCGGTTACATGGAGACGATCGAGTCGTCGCGACAGGAGCTCACGGAACGCGAGGGCAAGCTTCCCGGGGAGACCGAAGAGCACGAGCTGACGCTCTCCGGGTGGCGCGAGACCCAGAAGCAGATCGACGCCGAGCTCGCGGCGATCGAGTCGGAAACCGCCGCGATCGAGAAGACGTTTCCCCCGAAGAAGCTCGCGGAGTTTTTCCGGCTCGTCGAGCGCAAGGGCGGACGCGCGGTCGTCCAGGCGATCGGGGGCTCCTGCTCGGCCTGTCACGTCCGCCTGCGGCCGGCGCTCTACCAGGCCCTTCGCCTTTCCGACGAGGTCGTCACCTGCGACTCGTGCAAGCGCATCCTGTATTACCAGGACAACGCCGCCGTCTCGTCTTGACGGGGTCGCGAGTTGCGCGTCGAGAGTCGCGAGAGTCCTCAGTCTCGTGACTCGCGACTCGTGACCGGATCATGAAACTGACGGCCTTCATCGACGGGGCCGCGCGCGGCAACCCGGGCCCGGCCGGAGCGGGAGCGTTCTTTCCCTCGACCGGCGGCGAGGACGGCCCCATCGAGCTCTTCGAAGCGCTCGGCCGCGCCACGAACAACGAAGCCGAATACCACGGCCTGCTCCTGGCCCTGCGCGGCGCGCAGGAGCGGGGCGCGACCGACCTGGCGATTTTCGCGGACTCGCTGCTCCTCGTGGAACAATTGAACGGGCGTTTCCGCGTGAAGGCGGAAAACCTGAAGCCCCTGTTCTTCGAAGCGCTGCAGCGCGCGAAGTCGTTTCGGTCGTTCACCATTTCGCACGTGCGCCGGGAGAAAAACAAGGACGCCGACCGCCTCGCCAACCGCGGCGCCGACGCGTCGGAGAGGCGTTGAACGCCGCGGAGCTTTCCGAACGGGCGCGCCGGCTCCGCGGGCGGATCGCCCGGGCCTGCGAAAAGTCGGGCCGCGACCCGGGGAGCGTCCGGATGATCGCGGTGACGAAGACTCACCCCGTAGAAACCGTCCGGGCCGCCGTCGCCGCCGGGTTGACCGAATTCGGCGAGAACCGGGTTCAGGAAGGGGCGTCGAAGATCGAGGCGCTCCGGGGGGAATTTCCAAGCCTTGCGTGGATTCTGATCGGAAGACTCCAGACGAACAAGGCCAAAACGGCGCTAAAATACTTCCAGGAGATTCAAAGCGTCGATCGGGATTCCCTGTTGGAGAAGATCGCACGCGAGGCGACCGCCCTGGCGACGGTCGTCCCGATTCTCCTGGAGGTCAACATCGGAGCTCAGGAATCGAAGGGAGGAGTCGAGCCGGACGCGTGCGGGGCGCTGCTCGCGAAGGCGCTGGCCTTCCCCTCGGTGCGGGTCCGGGGCCTGATGGCGGTGCCGCCTCCGCGCGAGAACCCCGAAGATGCCCGCCCGTCGTTTCGCGAGCTGCGCGGCCTTCGCGATCGCCTCCAGCAGGAATCCTCCGCTGCGCTTCCCGAGCTCTCGATGGGGATGAGCCACGACTTCGAAGTCGCGGTCGAAGAGGGCGCCACGCAGGTCCGGATCGGGACGGCGTTGTTCGGCGAGCGCGGTGCCATTCCATGACGCTGCTCGGAGGCGTCGTCGAGGCGGTCGGAATCCTGCTCACGATGCTGCAATGGCTGATCATCGCGGCCGCGCTCGTGACGTGGGTCTCTCCCGATCCTCGCAATCCGATCGTGCAGTTCCTGTTCCGTTCGACGGAGTGGATCCTGCGTCCCTGCCGAAAGATCCTGCCGCCCCGCTGGACGGGAGGAATCGATTTCTCCCCGATCCTCGCCATTCTCCTGATCGTCGTCGTGAAGCAGCTCGTCATCGGGTTGTTGCTCGGAGCCCCGGTCCGTTTGTTCTAAGGAGGCTGTATGAACGCCAAGATCACCGCGGTCGAGATCCAGAAGCGCGATTTTCCGATTGCCCGCAAGGGCTATCCGCCCGAGGCGGTGCGCGGATTTCTGAATTCCGTGGCCGAAGACTTTCAATCGCTCGTCCGCGAGAATTCCGAGCTCGAGACGCGGCTTCGCCGCCTCGAAGAGGAGAACCTCGAGCACCGCGACCGGGAGCGGATCCTCAAGGAGACGCTTCTTTCCGCGCAGCGGATTTCCGAAGAGATGAAGTCCAATGCCCGCCGCGAGGCGGAAATCGTCCTGCGCCAGGCCGAGATGGCCGGCCAGCAGCTGACGACCGAAGCGCTGCAGCAGTCGGCGAAGGTCGAAAGAGCGATCCGCGACCTGAAACTCCAGCGGGCGAACTTCCGCCTCAAGCTGAAGTCCATGCTCGAGATGTTCCAGACCGTCCTGGATTTCGACGAGGAAGAGGACGAGAAGACGTCCTCGGTCTCGTACCTCGTGCGGCCGCAGGACACGAATGCCGGGTAGTCCCGGAATTCAAACCCCCCGTTCGCTCGAAATCCGGAACCTCGCCTCCCTCGCGACGCCGCGGGGCGATCGCGCCCGATCCGGAAGAGCTCAGGGGGAGATCTTCGTCCTGTCCAACGCCGCGGTGCGCTGCGAGGAAGGGCGAATCGCGTTCGTCGGAACGGAGAGCGAGTTGTCCGCCGGCCGGTTTCCGAAGGCGGAAGTCGAGATCGACGGCGCCGGCAAGACCCTCCTTCCCGGTTTCGTGGACGCGCACACCCATCCCGTCTGGGCGGGCGACCGCGCGTCCGAGTTCGCGCGCCGTCTCGCGGGCGAGTCGTACGAGGCCGTCGCGGCGTCCGGCGGGGGGATCGCGGCGACCGTCGCCGCGACGCGACGCGCCAGCCGAAGCGAGCTCTCGGCGCTCGCGCTTTCCCGGCTCGCGCGAATGGCGCAGAGCGGGACGACGACGGCCGAGTGCAAGTCGGGCTACGCGCTCGACGCCGACGGAGAGATCGGCGCCCTCGAGCTGCTCCGGGACCTCCGGCCCGATTCGCCGGTCCGGATCGTCCCGACGCTCCTCGCCGCGCACGAAATTCCGCCGGAATACCGGTCGAACCGCCGCGAATGGGTCCGCCGGATCGTCGAGGAGATCGTTCCCCGCGCCGCGAAGGGGCGTCTCGCGGAATTCTGCGACGTCTTTTGCGAAGACGGCTATTTCACCGTCGAGGAATCCCGCGAGATTCTCTCCGCCGCGGCGCTCGCCGGCCTCGCGCTCCGGATCCATGCGGACGAGCTCGCGCTCTCGGGCGGGGCTCGTCTCGCGGCGGAGCTATCGGCCGCGTCGGCCGACCACCTCCTCTTCATTGGCGAACCGGAGATCGCCGCGCTCCGGACCTCCGGCACCGTCGCGACGCTCCTTCCCGGGACCGCGTGGTGGTTGCGCTCGCGCCGGGCTCCGGCGCGGGCGCTCCTCGAAGCGGGAGTTCCGGTCGCCGTCGCGACCGACGCGAATCCCGGCTCGTGCAACACCGAATCGCTGCCGGCCGTGGCTGCCCACGCGTGCCTCGATTACGGGATGACGGTCGAGGAGACGCTGACGGCGATCACCCTCAACGGGGCGGCGTCGCTGAAGAAGGCGGCCGACCGCGGCTCGATCGAGGTCGGAAAATCCGCCGACCTGGCGTTGATCGACGCTCCCGACTACCGCCACCTCATTTATCATTGGGGCATCTCCCTGGTTACGCACACGGTCGTGAAAGGAAGCGTCCATGAGTTTTGAACGGCAGTCGATCGCCGACTTCTGCGCGGCGCTCGCGTCCTCCGACCCGACTCCCGGCGGCGGAACGGCGTCGGCGGCGGCGGGCGCTGTCGGGGCGTCGCTCGTCTCGATGGTGATCGCGCTCACGCTCTCGAAGGAGAAGTACCGCGCGGCCGAGCCGGATCTGGCCCCGATCGCCGCCGAGGCGGAGGCCGCCGGAAAGAGGCTGCGCGCGCTCATGCAGGAGGACGCCGACGCCTACGACGGAATGGTCGCGGCGCGAAAGCTTCCGAAGGAGACCGACGAGGAAAAAGAGACGAGAAGGCAGGCGATGGCGGCCGCGGCTCGGCGCGCGACCGAGGTGCCGATGGAGACCGCCCGGGTCGCGGCGGGAGTCCTCTCCCGGGTGCCGCTCGTCGCGGAGAAGGGCAACCCGAACGCCTCCTCGGACGCGGGCGTCGCGGCGCTGCTCCTCTCGGCGGCGGCCGAAGGCGCGTTGCTGAACGTCGGCATCAACCTGACTTCGATCGACGACGCGGCGTTCGTCGGCGAGATGGAGAAGGAAACCGCCCGAATTCAAAGCGACGTCGAGAGGTGGAGCGCGCAGGTCATCGCGCTCGTCCGGAAGTCGTTCAAGAAGTGAGGAACGCTCCGGTCTAGCCGCCGCTCCCCTTCCCCGACTTCTCCAGCTCCTCGCGCGCCTTCTCGACCGTCGAGCGGGCCTTGCGCATCGCGTCGATCGAGAGGAGGCGGCTCTTTTCGAACGCCGTACGGCCCAGCGCGAACAGCGATTCGCCGAGCAGCCTCAACTCTTCCGCCACCGTTTCTTTTTTTCCCGGGTCTTCCATGACGACCTCCGGACTCAGAACGATTTCTTTTCGCGCTTCGAGAAGAACGTCGCCGGAAAAGCGCGCTGAAAGTAGTCGAACACCGCGGTCACCTGCCGGTTGTCGCCGTTTTCCCACCCGGTGTCGCGGAAGGACCATTCGTCTCCCGAATACGTCCGGAAGCTGAGCTCGAGGCAGAGATTCTCGCCCGCGCGGGGCGCGCAGTTCATCCACATCTCCTTGATGTTTTTTTCCGTCATCGAAAAATTGTCGTCTTCGTTGGTCATCTGATACCAGTTGACCCTCTCGCCGTCGATCACGAGCTTGCCGACCGCCTTGTTCTTCGAGCCGCCGACCCCGAGGATTCCGCGCCTCTGCCGCACGAGCCCGTCGAACTCGGCGTGCCGGGCGACCGGTTGCGTCGAAACCGCCGCGACGGACGCGGCCCCGCCCGGGCCGGAATGCAACATCGCGTCGATGAGGGGTTCGGAGAGCCCGGCCTGTCGCAGGGCGATCAGGTCGTCGATCGAGAGGCGGTAGTTTCCGTTCTCGTTGCGCACCTTGTTCAACAGAAAGTCCTCGCTGTAGCCGGCGTCTTTCAGGCGCAGGATCTCCCGCGCGGCCGGAGAGAGCGGGGAGACGGCGGTGCCTGCCGGGGGAGACACGGCCGTCGCGGTGTCGATGGCCGCCGGCTGCGCGCCGGGAGCGCCCGACTCCGGGGTGACCGGAATCGCGGGCGGCGGGACCGGCGCCGGCGCGGCCGACGGCGGAGGGAGCGGCGGCGGGGCCGCGTAGCGGTGCGACGAAGAGCACCCGAGGAAAAGCAGCGTCGCGCCGACGACAGAGAGGGATCGCAGTTTCATTTTTCGCTCCTGAGCCGGATTTTACACCCGGCTGTCCCAAAGCAAATCGGGGCTGCCGCGGCGATGGTTTTCGTATCTCGCCATCACGAACAGGGCGTCGGAAAGGCGATTGAGGTACGGGAGGACGAAGGGCCCGACCGCTTCCGAGCGGGAGAGACGCAGCGTCGCTCTCTCCGCGCGCCGGCAGACGGTTCGCGCGACGTGCAGGGCGGCGGCGCCCGGGCTCCCTCCCGGAAGGATGAAGTTCTCGAGCGGCGAAAGATCGGCCGACATCTCGTCCATGAGCTTCTCGAGCGCCGAAACGTGGCGCGATTCGATCTTCGGAGCCGGCAGCCGGGCCTTGTCTTCCTCGAGGAAGCACAGGTCGGAACCGAGATGGAAGAGCTCGTTCTGGATCGCCGCGAGCGCGGCCGAGAGCTTCGGGTCGAGGCCCGCCGAACGGGCCGCGCCGATCAGCGAATTGAGCTCGTCGACCGTTCCGAACGCCTCGATCCGGGCCGAATCCTTCGGGACGCGCTGGCCCCCGCCGAGTCCCGTCGTCCCGTCGTCGCCGGTTCGCGTGTAGACCTTCGTGATGCGGGGCATGAGCCGCAGTCTAATTCATGGTCAGAACGCCGCGATCAATCCGCCCCAGACTCTGCGCCTCCGGGCCGGAAAGCCGCTCGCCTCTTCGTAGCGGCGATCGCCCGCGTTCTCGACGGTCACGAAACGGCGAGAAACTCCCGAGCCGGTACTCCGCGTGAAAATCGACGCGAACGTAGGAGGGGTCCTCGTCCGGCCCGAAAGGGAATACGGACTGAAAGTCCGGCCGGCGGCCCACGTAGATCATCGACGCCGATGCCAGCCAGGGACCACCGCTCCAGGACAGATCGAGAGCGCCGCGGTGGCGCGGACGGCGCACGAGCGGTTCTCCCGTGGTCTCGTCGATGGCGCGAAGGTAGGTGTAGGAAATCCGCCCGCGAAGGGGCCCCGCGATCGGAGCGGCGGCCGACGCCTCGACTCCTTCCGTCCGAGCCCGGCCGACGTTTCCGTTGGTCTGGCGAACGGGGTCGTACTGGATCAGGTCGCGAATGTCGTTGCGGAAGACGGCGACGTCGATTCGCGTCGGGCCGGCGGCGCGAGTCGCGCCGATCTCGTAACTCTTCGACCGCTCGGGGTCGAGATTCGGGTTGCCGAAGAAGGGGTAGTACAGCTCTCCGATCGACGGCGCGCGGAATGCCGTTCCGAACGAGGCCCGAACCGATGTGCTCGGATCGAGGCTCGCGACGAGCGAAACGCGGGGATTCGTCGAGGAGCCGAACACCGAGTGCCGGTCGAAGCGGATACCGGCCACGGCCCGCAGGCGGCCCCCGAAGAGAGCGAGCGAGTCTTCCGCCCCGATACCCCAGATCGCGGTCCTTCGATCGGAAATGACGGGCCCGAAGGCGCCGGAAGAGTCGACGGTCGACCGCTCGTAGGACGCCGTCCCCGACAGCGAGTTCGTCTCCGAGGACTTCCAGGTGTCGACGACGCGCGCGCCCTGGATTCGAGAATGCGTTTCGCTCTGGAAGAACCCGGAAGTGTCATCCGGGTCGACCGCCGTGGGGCGCAGCTCGACGTCCGAAAGCGAACCGAACAGCGAGTTGTCGGGGGAAGTCGCGGCGTGGATCGGAAGCGTCCAGGCGGTCTGGGCGAAATCGGTGAAACGGCGGGGCGTGGGCGAGCCGGAGTCGGAGGGAATTTCGCTGCGCGCGAACATCCTTTCCACCTGGAGACCTGCCCGGACCCCGGGGGAAATCGCCCAGTCGAGCGCCGCGGAGCCGTTGCGGTCGCGCCATCCGTCGTTGTCGACCCGCGTCCCGGCGACCGTCTGCGGCTCGCCGTCATCACGGGCGTCGCGCCCGGAAATCGAAAACCCGAGAGGACCCGAGCCCGCGGTCGCGAAGAGCGTCTCGTCGTGGAACCCGCGGTTTCCCGCTGCGGCGGTCACGCGCCCCGCGGGCTGGGCGGACGGCGCCCGGCGAAGGATGGAGATGACTCCCCCGATCGCGTCGGAGCCGTAAAGGGCGGAGTAGGGCCCGCGAACGATCTCGATTCGTTCCACGTTCTGCGTCGAAAGCGCGGAAAAGTCGTAGCCGGAGAAATACGGGCTGTTGACCCGCACGCCGTCGATCAGCACGAGCGTCTGCGTCGAGTTCGTTCCGCGCAGAAAGACGCTCGTCACCTTCCCCGCGTCCCCGCTCTGGACCACGTCGACGCCGGGAACGTCCCGAAGGAGCTCCAGGAGATCGGTCTTCCCGCTTTTCTCGATCTGGTCGCGGGTGATGACGGTGACGGAAGCGGAGAGGTTCGGATCCGTCTCCGAAGAGAACGAGTCCGAAACGACGACGTTCTCGGCTACCGGGGGAATTCCCTGCGCGCCGGCGCGCACTGCCAGGCAGAGAATGGCAAAAAACCGTGCAAAACGAAGAGTGGTGTCCATCGAAGCCTCCCGCTCGACGAAACATCGCAACTTCTCTTCGGCAGGTCTCCTGACTTCCGGATCGGCCGCATCGCGCCCCTTCCCAAACGTGGAACTTGCATCCCGGCGTTCAGTGGATCTGGCGCTTGCGTCCCCGGTTACAGTGGCGGGAGCCGTGCGGGTTTTTCACCCGCTTCCCTTTTCACCCTCCCCCGGGGATTCGGGGGCAGGGCACCGAAGAATTCAAAGATCGCGAAGACGGGAAGGCTATCACACGACAACGTGCAATCCGGCCCGCGAAGTCTTCGGGGCCGGGTCGTACGCGCGCCAGGCCCGGGCGAGCCGCCGGACGCCGTCGCGGATCTGCTGCGGCTCGAGGCAGAACGGAAGGCGGAGATATTCCGAGCAGCCTCCCGTCGGCGAGCAGGTCGAGCCTGGAAGAATCGCGACGCCGTGGCGCAGCGCGATCGGCGCGAACTCGTCCGCGTCCCCGTGCGGAAGCCGGACCCAGATCGACAGGCCCCCGAGCGGTTTCTTCCACGTCCAGCCGGGCAGCTGCGCGGCGAGCTCCGACGCGAGAAGCTCGAAGCGCTCCTCGATCTGCTCGCGGCGGCGTTCCCGGATCGTCCGGGCCCGGCGCAGGAGCCGGACGGCGACCGCCTGCGAGATCGCCGAATTGCCGAGATCGCCCATCACCTTCAGGTTCGACAGCGGGGCGAGCAGGGGCTCCGGAGCCCGGAGCCAGCCGACGCGCAATCCGCCCCAGATCAGTTTCGATAAGGACCCCACCGAGATCACGCGGCCGCTCCGGGAAAACGCGGCGATCGGGGGAGGCGGTCTCCTTCCGAACGAGAGGTCCTCCAGGGTTCCGTCCTCGAGGATCGTCGTGCCGTGCTGATCCGCGATTCGCGCGATCTCGCGCCGGGCGTCCGGGGAAAGGACCGTTCCCACCGGGTTCTGGAACGTCGGCATCAGGTACAGGAGCCGCGGGGAGTCGCGCGCGAGGACCTCCGAAAGCCGGTCGATCCGCACACCCTCGTCTCCGACCGGGATCGGAATCAGCCTCGCGCCCGCGGAGGTGAACACGTCGATCGCGCCGAGGTAGGTCGGATCTTCGAGCGCGGCGCAGTCTCCGGAGCGCAGAAGAACGGCGGCCGCGAGGCCGATCGCCTGCTGGGCCCCGTGGGTGACGAGAATTTCGTCCGCTTTCGTCGGCAGGCCCGAGTCGGAGATGTGGGCGGCGATCGCCTCGCGAAGGGCCGGAAGTCCGAGCCCCGTATAGCCGTGGTGCCGCAGCAACGATTTCAGATCCCGCGCCGCTTCCTGGAACGCTTCTTCGAAGTCCGGGGAAATCGCGGGGAGATGCAGACCGAGGAACGAAATCGTCGAAGGGTTCGACTCGATCAGCCCGCGGAACGCCGTGTTGCGCCGGCTCGAAGCGGGAGAGCCCGAAGACGGCGCGGGGCCGGGCGACGCCGAGCGGCAAACGCGGGTTCCGCTTCCCTGAACGCTCTCGATCCATCCGTCGGCGCGGAGACTCTCGTACGCCCCCACGACGGTCGTCCTCGAAATGGAGAGGGCATCGGCGAGCTTGCGTTCGGCGGGAATGGTCGCGCCGACCGGAAGGCTACCCGACGAAACCTCCTCGCGGATCGCTTCCGCGAGCTTTCGGTACGCCGGGCCCGACCGAGACTGCCAGCTCCCGAGCCGGGACACGAATTCCCAAAGGTCGCCGTGCGCCATCGAGGTCCAATGATACACAATTGGCACTTGCAATGGTATTCAATATTGGGAGAATAGCGGCAATGCGCGCGTATATTGGCTCTATTGGACTCTAAGTGGAGGTGACGGATGGCTCTCCCGAAATTCGCATTCCTCGACGGACGGATCCTGCCCTATTCCGACGCGAAAGTGGGCCTCCTGACCCACGCGCTCAACTACGGCACGGGGTGCTTTGCCGGGATCCGCGCGTACTGGAGCGCGGATGAAAACGAGCTCTTCGTCTTTCGCCCCCACGATCACTTCGTCCGCTTCCTGGAATCCTCGAGGCTTCTCGCGATGCAGATTCCCTTTTCCGCCGGGGACCTCGCGGGCCGGCTGGTCGACCTGCTGAGGAAAGAAGAGCTGCGCGAGGACTGCTACATTCGGCCGCTCGCGTTTCTCTCCGAAGAGACGATCGGCGTGCGCCTGCACGGGCTGAAGAGCTCCGTGTCGATCGTCGCGTTTCCGTTCGGCAAATATCTCGACCGGCCGGAGGGAGCGCACCTGACGGTCTCTTCCTGGAGGCGGATCGACGACAACGTGATTCCCCCGAGGGGAAAGATCACCGGCGGCTATGCGAACTCGGCCCTCGCGAAGACCGACGCGCAAAACGCCGGCTTCGACGACGCGATTCTCCTCGATTCGCAGGGGAAGGTCAGCGAGGCGACCGTGTCGAACGTCTTTCTCGTGCGGCGCGGCGAGGTCGTCACTCCCCGAACGACCGACAGCGTTCTGGAAGGAATCACGAGACGCACCGTCGCCACTCTCCTCGAGCGGGAGCTCGGGCGCCCGGTCGTCGAGCGGGCGATCGATCGTACCGAGCTGTTTCTCGCCGAGGAAGTGTTTCTCGCGGGAACGGGCGTCGAAATCATCCCGGTCACCCGCATCGATCACCGCCCGGTCGGCTCCGGGTCTCCGGGACCGATCACCGAACAGATCCGAAAGACGTTCTTCGACGCCGTCCGGGGAAAGACGGCCCTCTATCGTTCCTGGTGCGAGCCGGTTTACTCGAGACCGGCCGCCGCGGCGGAGGCCGCGCCGTCCCTGGAGGCCGTGCGCGGATGAAACTCTCGCTCATCGACGCGTTCACCGACGAGCCCTTCTCCGGAAACGCGGCGGCCGTCTGCCTGCTCGACGGAGAACGCGAAACCGCGTGGATGCAGTCGCTCGCCCGCGAGCTCGGCTATTCGGAAACCGCTTTTCTCCTGCGCGAAGGGGCGCGATATCGGCTCCGGTGGTTCACTCCGACGGTGGAGGTCGAGCTGTGCGGGCACGCGACGCTCGCGAGCTCCCATTTTCTCTGGGAGAGCGGCATCGAAACAACCGGTTCGCCGCTGGAGTTCGCGACTCGAAGCGGGATCCTCCGGGCATGGCGGCGAGGGGTCGAGATCGAGCTCGATTTTCCGGCGGAACCCGCCCGCGCGGAACCGGCGCCCGCCGCGCTCGCCGCGGCTCTCGGCGTCCGGCCCGTCTGGACCGGAAGGAACCGGCTCGATTTCCTGCTTCTCGTCGAAACGCAGGAGGAGGTTCGGGCGATCCGGCCCGACTTCGAGGGAGTTCGCCGGGAAACGGGAGGCGGCCGCGGCGTCATCGTGACGAGCCGGGCGGCGTCTCCGGACTTGGATTTCGTGTCGCGCTACTTCGCCCCCGCCGCCGGGATCGATGAAGACCCGGTGACGGGCTCCACCCACTGCTGCCTGGGGCCGTTCTGGGCGGAGCGGCTGGGAAAACGGGATCTCCGGGCGGCCCAGCTCTCCGCCCGGGGCGGCCGGCTCTCGGTCCGAATCGGGGAGGAAAACCGCGTGTTTCTCGGAGGATCCGCGGTAACCGTCTTTCGGGGAGAGCTCGCTTCGCTGGAAAAAAGAGAAGTCTCGGAAGTTCGGCTGAAATAAAAGGCGAATCGGAGTCGTTTTCCCAGACGAGGGGAAAACCCTCGCGCCTCTCCAAATCGTCTCACCCCATGAGATCGGGGCGCGGAACGGCCGAAAGGTTCTGCTCCGCGCCCCGCCCCACCATTCCTATTTTTGAATTCCTTTCCAGGTCGCGATGAGGCGCTCGAAATCGGCGCGGGCGCTCTCGAGCTCGGCGAGCGCCTGCTCGGTCGGCGCGACGTCGGCGCTTTCGATCGCCTGAAACGCGGCAGAGGCCCGGGCGTTGACGGACTCAAAGCTGTTTTTCCCCGAGGAGAGCGACGCGACCGCGTCGGACGGCTTGCGCTTCTGGAGCTCTTTCGCGTCTTCGAGCGCCGCGTAGGAAAGACTCATCAGCTGCGCCGCGTGCTTCGCCGCGTCGAACTGCCGGGCGAGGTCTTCGGCCGTCGCGTGCACGCGCGGGTCCATCCGAAGAGTCCACGACTGGGTCTGGCTCTTTCCGCCGATTGTCAGTCGAGCCGAATATTTCCCCGGTGGAACGAGAATTCCGTCCGGCTCGATCGGGGTGTCTTCTCCCCAGATCGCGGCGATCGAGAAGTCGTAGGCCGCGCTCTTCGGACGCTCGGAGCGCAGGTCCCAGACGAAACGGTGGTGTCCCGGCGCGGCCGAGAGAGGAGGTTCCGGCTTGAGCCAGGCCTCGACGAAATACCGCTCCGCGGCCGCGGAGGCGATCTTGTCTTCGCTGGAAACCCGGCGCACGACGTTGCCCTGCGAATCGAGGATCTCGAGAGAGACCGGACCGTCGGCTCGGGATCGGATCACGTAGTCGATCACGGCTCCCGCGGGGGGATTGGGCCCGAGCGGCGTCTCCGGCGGCAGCGGCGTGTCGTGGTTCTCGTTGCGCCGCACGCGAACGGCCTCGGCGGGGCGGAAAAGGTGCCACGGGGCCTGCGCCACGTCAGGCGACAGCTCGCGCAGGGGCGAAACGTCGTCGAGCACCCAGATCGCGCGCCCCTGAGTCGCCGCGATCAGGTCGTTCCCGTGGACGAGAAGGTCGCCGACCCAGACGGTCGGAAGATTCAGGCTCAGGGACTGCCAGGAGGCGCCGTCGTCGGGCGAAACGAAGACCCCCGAGCTCGTGCCGGCATAGATCAGGCCGCGGCGCGCCGGATCGGCCCGGACGACCTGGACGAACCCGTCGCGAGGAAGTCCCTTCGCGATCGCGGTCCATGTCCGTCCGCCATCGTGCGTGGCGTACGCGTGCGGCGTGAAGTCGTCCAGCCGGTGGGTGTCGACGGCCGCGTAGACGGTCGCGGGATCGAGCGCCGACACGTCGAGCGTCGCGATCTTGCTCCAGGGGGCGATCCCCTTCGGCGTCACGTCGGACCAGCTCTTCCCGCCGTCTCGAGTCACCTGGATCCTGCCGTTGTCGGTGCCGATCCAGATCTCGTCGTCGGTCTTCGGCGAGATCGCGATCGTGAAAATGACGCCGAAGCCGCACGGGCCGGCGTTCTGGAGCGTGATCGCTCCCTCGCATCCTTTGGTCCCGGGCACGGCTCCCGAGAGATCCGGGCTCACGGTCTTCCAGGAGCGGCCCTTGTCGTCGGAGCGAAACAGGAACTGCGAGCCCTGGAAGATCGCGTACGGCGGCCGTGGCGAAACGGCGAGCGGCGTGATCCACGTGTAGCGATACTTCACGTCGGTCGCCCTTTGCGCGTAGGTGCTCACCACCCCGGGGTCGATCGCCGCCTTCTGACCGGTCCGGCCGTCGAAGCGGACGAGGCCGCCGCCGAGCCCGCTGCCGTAGATGATCTCCGGGTCGGACGGATCGGGAACATCGTAGTCCCGCTCGTCGCCTCCCACGGGGTGCCATTCCCGGTAGCTCAGCGCGCCGTAGTCGCTGCGCGAAGCGATTCCGACGGTGCCGCTGTCCTGCTGGCCGCTGTAGATCCAGTAGGGAAACCGGTCGTCGGCCGCGAGATGGTAGAACTGCCCCGTCGGCTGGTTGTACCAGCTGCTCCACGTTTTTCCCCCGTTGACGGAAACGACGGTTCCCTGATCGCTCGCCGTCACCAGGTGGTCGGGACGTTTCGGATTGATCCAGAGAAAGTGGTAGTCGTCGCCGCCCGGCGAGCCTTTGAACGCTTCGAACGTCTTGCCGCCGTCCGTCGAGCGCCGAATCGACTGTCCCGTCATGTACACCGTGTCGCGATCCCGCGGGTCCGCGGTCACGCGTCCGAAATAGTCGCTTCCGACCCACCGCTCGGCATTCACTCGCGTCCAGGAGGCGCCGCCGTCGTCGGAGCGGTACAGACCCGTTTGCGTCTCCCCGCCGCGCGAGCGGCCGGCGTTGCCGGAGATGGCGCGGGCGTCCACGGCCGCGTAGACGCGTCCGCCGGGCGCGACCGCGAGCCCGATCCGGCCAAGGCCGTCACCCGGCGGCCATCCGTTCCCGGAAAGTCGTTTCCACGTTCTGCCGCCGTCCTGCGACTTGTAGACTCCGCTTCCCGGTCCCACGTTGGGCCGGAAATAGGAGAGCCAGGGAGAATTGCGAGCCTGCCACAGCGCGGCGTACACGATCGACGGGTCCGCCGGATCGGCCGCGAGATCGACCGCGCCGGTGTTCTCGTCGACGAACAGCGCTTTCGTCCACGTCTTTCCGCCGTCTTCGGTTCGAAAGACCCCGCGTTCCGCGTTCGGGCCGAAAATGTGGCCCATCGCCGCGACGAGCACGGCGTCCGGATTCCGTGGGTCGACGACGATGCGGCCGATCGCGCGGGTTCCCGAGAGTCCGATGTGGCGCCAGGTGCGGCCGCCGTCGTCGGACCGGAACACGCCGTCGCCCGAAGCCAGGTCGTAACGCGTCTCGACCTGGCCCGTTCCGACGTAGAGAATCTTCGGATTCGACGGCGCGATCGCGATCGAGTCGACGCTCGCCGTGCTCTCGTTCTGGAACAGCGGCTCCCATGTCTGTCCGGCGTCGTCGGTCTTCCAGACGCCGCCGACGGCGGCCCCGAAGTAGAAAACGTCGGGCTGATCGGGAATTCCCTCCGCGCACGTCGACCACCCCGCGCGAAACGGCCCGATGTTGCGCCAGCGCAGGCCGGAGTACAGGTCGGGGCTGCCGACGGGACCCGCGGCCCCCGCCGCCACGAGCGGAGAGGCGGCGAACAGACACACGGCGACAAGGATCGCGAAGAAACGCTGCATTTGCTGACTCCTGTTCGAGAAGCTACTCGACGACGCTGAAAATCTCGCGGTGGCCCGTTTTGACCAGCGGCACCATTTTCGCGTACCACGCCTGCCAGCCGGCGTCGGCGGTGATCGCCTGCTGGCCGCGCTCGAGGTCCGCGAGCGAAGGAAACGACAACTCGAAAACCAGGGTGTAGAAGGAGCCGGTCACGTCGGTGAGCACCCGGGTCGCCTTCGCGTGGCCGAGGCGGTTGCTGATCGCGACGCCCTCCTTCATCACTTCCTTGGCTTCCTTGGCTTTCCCGAATTTCAGCTGAAAAACGTTTCGAACGACGATCATCGTGTGACCTCCGCGCGGTATTCTACGCCTCGGCTCTCATCTTCAAAGCCGATCCTCGGCTTCCATCTTCAAACCCGATCCTCGGCTTCCTCCTTCAAAAGCTCCCAGAGCGCCGCCACGTGCTCGCGCTCGGTCGGCAGCGCCCCGATCGAAACGCGCACCATCCACTTGCCGTCGAGAATCGCCGGCGTGAGATACGCGCGGCCCGAGCGGTTGACCCGTTCGGCCCAGTCGAGCGTGTGGCGGTCGAGAGCCTCCCCCGAGAGCCCCTCCGGCTCGTGCCGCAGGCAAACAGTTTGAAGCACGACGGGGGCCAGCACGTGCCAGTTCTCCCGGCTCGCGACCTCGGATTCGAGCCAGCGCGCGTTCTCGATGTCCCGGCGCAGCCTCCGGCGCAGGCCCTCGACCCCTTCGGCTCGGATCAAGAACCAGAGCTTCAGGGACCGGAACCTCCGCCCGAGCGGGATTCCCCAGTCGCGATAGTTCCTCACCCGCTCGTCCATCGCGCTCTGGAGATAGCTCGGGTTCGTGCTCATCACGCGCACGAGGTGCTCCGGGTCGCGGACGTAGTAAACCGAACAGTCGCACGCCGCCCCGAGCCACTTGTGCGGGTTGACGACGACGGAATCGGCGGACTCGATTCCCTGCCAGAGCGGCCGAAGCTCCGGGAGAAGCATCCCCGAACCGGACATGGCCGCATCGACATGGAGCCAGAGCCCGTGCTCCCGCGCGATCGCCGCAATTTTCTCGATCGGGTCGAAGGCCGTCGTCGCCGTCGTTCCGGCTGTCGCGACGACGGCGCACGGCCGGATGCCGGCCGCAAGATCGGCGCGGACGGCCGCGGCCAGCGCCTCGGCCCGCAGGGCGTGCGAAGCGTCGCCCGGAATCTTCCGGACGTTCTCGCGGCCGAACCCGGAAAGGAGCGCCGCCTTCTCGACGGAGCTGTGGCTCTGGTCGGAGCAATAGACGGCCAGGGGCGCCTGCCCGGCCATTCCTCCGTGCGCAAGCGAGTAGCCCGTCGTCCTCTCGCGCGCGCAGATGAGCGCCTGAAGCGTCGCGGTCGAAGCCGTGTCGGCGATTGTCCCGCTCCAGGCGTTCGAGAGCCCCATCATCCCGCGCAGCCAGTCGGTGACGACCTCTTCGACTTCGGTCAGCGCGGGACTCGCCTGCCAGGAGAGCCCCACGCCGCCGATCCCTGTCGACACGATGTCGCCGAGCACCGCGGACAGGTCGTTGTTGGCCGGGAAGAATCCGAAGAAGCTCGGGTGCTGCCAGTTCGTCATCGCGGGGATCACGAGCCGGTCGAGATCGTCGAGGACCCGGTCGAACGGCTCGGCGCTCTCGGGAGGCGAGGCCGGAAGCCGGGATTTCAGATCGCCGGGCTCGACGCGCGGCAGGACCGGCAGCCCGGCGACGCTCTCGCGGTAGTCCGCGATCCGGTCGATCAGCCGGTGGCCGTGTCTCCGAAATTCTTCAGGAGTCATGGGACCTCCGCTGGCGTTTCTACCACGGCGCTCCAGGACCCTCCAGAGGTTAGAATGCGTTCCGATGCCTCCGTCCGAATTCACGCTCGACTTCGATCGCCAGCGCCGGCTCGGTTTTCCGGAAGTCGTGCTCGCGACCGGCAAGCTCCCGGACCAGATCGTCGCGATCTGCCGGCAGCTCGCGAGAGAGCACGACGTCCTCGTGACGAGGCTCGGCCCCGACCCCTGGGAAGAGATCTCCCGCGAGGCCCTGCCCGGGCACGCCGACTACGACGAGCGCTCGAAGACGCTGATCCTCCGGGTCGGAAAGCCGAACCGGAAGATCCCGGGCGAGGTGTCGATCGTGACGGCCGGCACGGCCGACATCGCCGTCGCCGAGGAGGCGCGCCGGACGCTCGACTACATGGGGGTCGCTTCCCGCGTCATCGCCGACGTCGGAGTGGCGGGCGTGGTGCGCCTTCTCTCGAACCTCGAGGAGATCGAGAAAGCCGACCTCGTCATCACGGTGGCGGGAATGGAAGGCGCGATCTTCTCGGTGATCGGGGGGCTCGTCGGGCGGCCGATCATCTGCGTGCCGACTTCCGGCGGCTACGGGGCGAACTTCGCGGGACTCGCGTCGCTCCTCTCGGCCCTCAACTCGTGCGCGAACGGCGTGACCGCCGTCAACATCGATTCCGGGTACGGCGCCGCGATGGCGGCGTACCGAATCCTTTCGAAAGGACCCCAAACATGGCAAAAACCCAGGGAAAGCGCCGCGTCGGCAAAACGGCCGAGGAGTACGTCCACAGCGCGGCGGTCGGCGTCGACCGCCGCAAGAAGAAAGCGCTCCTAGGCCGCGCGACCACCCCGGTCAAGATCGACAAAGACACGACCGTCGCGCAGCTGCTCGACAAGTACCGGGACATCTCCTTTCAGGCGCGCGCGCTCGGGCGGTGCGGCCAGGTCTTCGAGAAGGCCCTGCGCGACAAGGACCGGCCGACGATCTTCCTCGGCCTCGCGGGCTCGCTCATCGCGGCCGGAATGCGGCAGGTCATCGTCGACCTGATCGAGAACAACATGGTCGACGTCATCGTCTCGACCGGCGCGATCATTTCCCAGGATTACTACCAGGTTCGCGGCGGGCGCCACTACCACGGCACGCCCGATATCGACGACCGGATGCTGCGCGATCTCTACATCGACCGGCTCTACGACACGTTCATCGACGAGGAGAAATACTGGGAGACCGACATGGCCGTCTCCCATTTCGCCGACCGGCTCACCGGGACCTCGCTGTCTTCCCGCGCCTTTCTTCGGCTTCTCGCGGAGACCGCGCGCCACGACGACGGCTCGATCCTCGGCGCCTGCGCGCGCCGGAACGTGCCGCTCTTCGTGCCGGCCCTGAACGATTCCTCGATCGGCATCGGCCTGACCGAGCACTACCACCGGGCGCGCCAGCGGGGGAAGACGCCGTTCCAGATCTCGTCCATCCGGGACAATTACGAGCTGACGCAGATCGTCGTGAAATCGAAGTGCACGGCGGCGCTCTACATCTCCGGAGGAGTTCCGAAGAACTACATCAACGATTCCATCGTCATGAGCTACATCTTCGGCCTCGATACGGGCGGCCACCGCTACGCGCTCCAGGTCACGACGGACGCGCCGCACTGGGGCGGCCTCGGCGGCTCGACACTGTCGGAAGCGACGTCGTGGGGCAAGGTCTCCAAGACCGCGACGCACGAAATGGCGTTCGTCGAGACGTCCGTCGCGCTGCCGATGCTGTACGCCTACGCGCTCCAGAAAAACGCCCACAAAGGGCGCAAGCGCCTGAAGTACGTCTGGAAAGACGACGTGCTGGAGAGCTTGAAGGTCGGCTAGGCCTTCTTCAGCAGCGCGATCTGTCCGGCGTGGTACAGCTCGTGCTGCACGGCGCCGTGGAGCATCACGTACACCGAATACGGCTTGTTCGGCACGATTTCGCCGAGATGGTCTTCCGGCCACGTGGACACGGCCTCCTCGAGATCGCGATGCGCGCCCGCGAGCGATTCCCGCGCAGTCTTCCAGGCGCTTTCGGTCGTCGCGGCTCACGGCCGGGAAGTTTTCGGCGGTCGGACGGGTCCCTCCCGTGCCATTCCCGCAGCCGGCCCGCGACCGTCCGGTCCCACGTCGCGAGGTGAAGGCAGAGCTCCCAGATCGAGTGCGCGCCGCCAACCGGATGCGCGGCGGCCTTCGCGGCGTCCACGTCCGCGAGCAGCTCCGACAGCGACGGTCCGTGCCAGGCCTCTCCGCCCCAGGATCTCTTCAGCTGGTCGACGATCCGCTCGATTTCGCTCATTTCGACCTCGAAACTTTGTACCGGAAACAGGTCGTCACGTGGTCGTTGACCATTCCGACCGCCTGCATGTGGGCATAGCAGATCGTCGGCCCCACGAACCGGAAACCGCGTTCGCGGAGGTCCTTCGAAAGCGCGCGCGATTCTTCCGTCTCGGCCGGAATGTCCGCGAGCGTCGCCCGGCGATTCTGGATCGGCCGCCCGCCGACGAAGCTCCACATGTAGTCGGAGAACGATCCGAATTCCTTCTGGACCGCGAGAAACGCGCGGGCGTTTTCGCCGGCTGCCGCGATCTTCGCGCGGTTCCGGACGATCCCTTCGTCTTTCATCAGGCGAAGGCGGTCCCTCCCCGTGAAGCGGGCGATTTTTTTCGGATCGAACCCGCGGAAAGCGCGGCGAAACGCTTCGCGCTTTCGAAGAATCGTGATCCACGACAGCCCCGCCTGAAAGCCCTCGAGAACGAGGAATTCGAAAAGCACGCGGTCGTCGCGCACCGGGACTCCCCATTCCGTGTCGTGGTAAGCGACGTACAGGGGATCCTCCCCCGCCCAACCGCAGCGGACCCTCGAATCTTTCATTCCCGGCGAAGGATATCCGAATCGACTACGATCTCCCCGTGGACCATTCTCGCCTCGAAGAGCATTCCCTCCGCGAGCGCGTCTGGGCCTGGTCTCTCGGCGGGGACCGGATCACGACGAGCTACGGCGCCAACTGCGTCGCGGTCGTCGGGGATCACGGCGTTCTTCTCGTCGATCCCCTGATCGCGCCGGCGCACGCGCGCCTCGTCGAGGCGGCCCTGCGGGAAAAGACCGCCGTTCCCGTCCGGTGGGTGCTTCTCACTCACCACCACACCGACCACGCTCTCGGATCGTCCTGGTTCGCGCGGCAGGGCGCCGTCGTGATCGGGCATGACGAGTGCCGCCGAGGCATGGAAACCCACCATCCGGCGCTCCTCGAGGCGCGGCGTCGCGACCCCGAGCTCGCGGAGCTCTTCGCCGACGCCGAATCGGCCGCGCCCGCGTTGACGTTTTCCGGGTCTCTGACGCTCGACCTCGGCGGCATCGAGGCCCGCGTTCTCCATTCCGGCCACGGCCACACGGCCGGAGACGCGGTGCTCCACCTCCCGGGGGAGTCGGTCGCCGTTTGCGGGGACCTCGTCTCCAGCGGATACCACGTCAACTACGAGGACTCTTCGCTCGAAGGCGTCCGCGCCGGCCTCGAGCTTCTGCGCTCGCTGTCGGCGGAGACGTACGTTCCCGGGCATGGCCGGCCGGGCGGCCGGACGATCCTGGAGGACCAGAAGTGGTACCACGCGGCGGTCGAGGAGGCGATCCGGGAGGGCGACGCGGCCGAGCGCGACCCCGCGGAAACCGTGAAGATCCTCACGAAGCTCTTTCCCAGTTATCTCCTCGAAGGGGTTCTCCCGGACACGGTCAAAGTCGTTTCTTCTGCTCTTCGAGCTCCGCACGCGCCGCCTCGAGCGCCCGCCTTCGGTCCGCATTGACAGTCTTCGAAAGCTGATCGGCAATCCGCGCGAGCGAAAGCTCGATCGCCTGAACCCGGGCGCGGCGCTGCGCTTCTTCGGCCGGCGGGCCCCCGGCCTCGCCGGAATGGCGGTTCGCTCGCTCCGACTCTCTTTCGGCCGGGAGGTCCTCTTCGCTCTTGCCCCAGCCGCGCGCCAAGCCGCCTAAGCTCCCGAACCGCGCGAACCGCCCGGCCTCGAGCCCGGGGCCGGCCCCGGGCAGAAGCTGAAGCGGGTCTGGTCGCTGGCTCCGACGCCGCAATCCGCGCAGACCTCCACGCCGTCCCGCGCGATCCATCGGTGGAGGCGAGCGCTGCCGGCGCCGGGCATCTTCGGAGCTGGTCTTTCCTGCGGCATCCCTTACCCCTTCAATTCTGGCCACTCATTTCAACAGGGCCGCGGCTTCCGAGATTCCGCGCGCTTCGCGCTCGAGAACTTTCGCGAGCTCGGGAATCTGAGCCTCAGCCAGCTTCCAGTTCTTCTGCTCGACGGCCTCCCGCACGGCGGGAAGCGTTTTCACGCCGTAACCGGTGTAGAACCCCGGCGCGTAGATCTGGTTCTTGAACCAGGGACGGCCGGGAAGGCCCGCCTCGGAAAGGAGAAGCCGTTCCAGTCCGAGGATCTTTCCGTTCGCCGCGGCGCTTCCTTTTCCCGCGCGGTCGAACGCCTCGCCGAACTCCCGGGCGGACCGGGCGAGCGCGAGCGACGCCCTTTCGAGAGGCGCGAAGTCGATCTCGGGAGGAATCGTTTCCGGCTTCGGAAGAACGAGCGGATGGCGAGGGTCCTCGACGGCGGCGAAGAGGCCTTCCTCGATTTCCCGGTTCCGCTCCTGCGCCCGCGTTCGCGCGGTCTCGAGCTCGTGCTTGATCTCGATGACGTACTTCGACACCGCATCGGAGAAGTCGACGAATTCGAAGGGCAGAATGTCGGCCGACGCGAGGCGCATGACCGCGGTGGCTCCCGCCTGCGCGAGCGCGCGCCCGTAGACGAAATCCGTGTCGGAGAAGTGCGTGTACCAGTAGAAGTCGTCGTAGATCGAGTGGTAGACGCCGTCGCTGGTGTCCTCGCCGGCGAAGCGAAGGTCTGCCGACGCGATCCCGAGGTGGTCGAGAAAAACGGTGTAGTCCGACCCGGATCCGAGCGGCTCGGCGGGAGTGTCGCCCCGGGCGCGCACTTTCTGCGGATCAGGTTTCTCCTCGTATTCGCGCCCGCGCCTCGCCCGCGTTTCGGGGTCGGGATCCGCCGCGGCCCGCACGTCGTGCGCCAGCAGCCGCTGCGCGACCGAGACGCGCGCTTCCGGATCTTCCACCGACATGGCCACGCCGTCGAAAAACTTCTGCAGCGTCTGCGTCGCGGAGAGCCGCCAGTAGCCGCGCCCGCTGTTGTCGGTATTGATGTAGGCGACCGCCTTCTTCGAAAGCTCGTCGGCGTGCGTCTCGGCCCATTCGGTCGAGCCGAGCAGGCCCGGCTCCTCTCCGTCCCAGGCGCAATAGAGAATCGTTCTCCGGGGCCTCCAGCCCTTCTTCCACAACTCTCCGAGCTGCCGCGCCTCCTCGAGCATGGCCGAAAGGCCCGAAATCGGATCGTCGGCGCCGTTGACCCAGGCGTCGTGGTGATTTCCGCGGATGACCCACTGGTCCGGAGACGCGGTTCCGGCGAGCTTCGCGACGACGTCCCGGATCGGGCGGATCTCCCAGTTGAATTTCGCGAGGAGATGGACTTTCGAGGAGCCTGGTCCCACGTGGTACGCGAAGGGAAGCGCGCCCCTCCATCTCTCGGGAGCCATCGGCCCGGAGAGATGGCGAAGGAGCGGCTCTGCGTCCGCCGCGGAAATCGGCAGCACGGGAATCTTCGTGAGCGTCGCCGCCTGGCTCAGGGGCAGCCTCGGCGCGCCGGGGACCGATCCCGTGCCGGGCGTCCCGGGATCGCCCGGGTAAAGCGGCATGTCGGCGACGCTCCCCCTCTGAACCCCGTCGGCGGGACGGAACGCTCCGCCGGGAAACGCGTCGCCTTCGAAATACCCGTCCCCGCGCGGGTCCGAATAGATGAGGCAGCCGACGGCGCCGTGCTCGGCCGCGACTTTCGGTTTGATTCCGCGCCAGGAGCCTCCGTAGCGCGCGATCACGATCTTTCCGCGAACCGAGATGCCGAGACGGTCGAGCTCTTCATAGTCGTCGGGAACGCCGTAGTTCACGTAGACGAGCGGCGCTGTCACGTCGCCGTCGATGGAATAGACGTTGTAGGTCGGAAGCTGCTCGGATTTCTGACCCGAAGTCGGGTCCTGAGGAATCGCCGGCTCTTCAAGCTTCGCCGTGAAGCGGACCGGCTCCAGAAGCTCGACCTGCCGCTCTTTCGGCGTCGGAAAGAGAACGTCGAAAGTCTCGATCCGGGCGTCCCACCCCCATTCCCGAAAACGGGCCAGCATCCATTCCGCGTTGCGGCGCCCCTGTTCCGATCCCACGTGGTGGGGCCTGGCGGAGAGTGTCTCCATGTTCGAGCGGATTCGCGACGGTTCGATTCCCGCGCGAAGATCGCGTTCCCACCGCTCCTGCTCGGCGACCGACGCCGGAAGAAAGCCCCGGATCCCCGGACCCGAAGACGACGGGGGCGCGGCCCCGATCCCGGCCGCCGCCAACGCGAGCACCAACCACCCTCGATGGGTCATGAGATTCCCTCCCTCTTTTTCCTCTCGCCGATCCGGCGGATCGCCGAGTCGACTTCTTCCCGCAACAACGGACTGCGTTCGGCCGCGAGACGCAGGGCCGGCACCGCCCGGTCCCGTTTCAGCTCGCCGAGCGCCCGAACGGCCTGGGTCTGCGCCAGCAGGTCGGTGTCGGCGAGCGTTTTCTCCAGAGTCTTCTCCGCGTCGGTGTCGCTCTTCGGGAGCCTTCCGAGAGCCGCGATCGCGGCCAGGCGCGTCGATTCCGGCTGATCGGGCGAGCAGGCTTTCACGATCTGCTCCCGGCTCTCCCGGCTCCCGATCGCGGCGAGGCCCGCGAGGATTCCGCGCCGGGCCGCGCGTTCCCCGCGAACCGCGAGCGCCCGCGAGAGGACGGAGTACGCGTCGGGCGCGCGCAGTTTCCCGATCGCTTCGGCGGCCGCCCCAGCGACCGAGCCGGACGGGTCGGTTTCGAGGACGCGGGCGAGCGTCCCGGCCGCGTCTCCCGCGCGGCGGCACCCCGCCAGGGAGCCCGCGGCGGCGCTGCGAACGCGGGAGTCCGTGTCGGCCAGCCCGCGGCGGAGCGCGTCGGAGGCGACCGGATCGCAGAAGTCTTCCAGCAGCTCGGCCGCCGCGGCTCGAGCTCCGTACGAAGGGTCGCCCGACTCGATCGTCGGCGAGGTCCCGGGCAGTCCCGGAATCGGCAAAACGCCTCGCGAGCTCGCCGGCCGCCCAGATGCGGCCCGTCACATCGGGATCTTCGCGGGCCTGCTCCCTCAACTCCTCGCGAGACTTCTCGAAGCGGACGAGCTTCAGCACGCGATTCCCCGGATCGAACCGGACGAGCTTCGGCGCCCGGCCGGCCGGAAACGAGAACTCCTCGCGCCGGTTTCGAAGCTCGAGCCGGTGCGCCTCGAATCCGGACGGCGTCTCGAAATCCAGATCCACCGGCATCGAGAAAAGGGGTGCGCCCCGGGACGCTTCCTGCACCTGGTCGACGGTCACCCGCAAGAGATGCCGCTGCGCATCGTACGAGGAAGAAACCGCGTATTCGGGATATCCCGCGGAGCGAACCCACTCGTCGAAGAACCCACCGAGCCCGCGCCCCGACGCCTGTTCCATGGCCTTCTGAAGATCGCCCGTCGCGACGTTTTTCCCGGCGTTGGTTCGAAGGTAGATTCCGAGCCCGCGGAAAAAATCGCGATCGCCGACCGTCGAGCGAAGCATCGCCAGCACCCAGTTGCCCTTGTCGTAGGCGACCCGGTCGAAAAGCTCGCTCGAGTCGAAATACGAGGTCGCGACGAGCGGACGGCGGTAACGCGTCCGGTCTTCTTCGATGAACGCGTGCTCGGCTTCGAGCATCTCCAGCCGGTACTCGTCTTCCCCGCGGCTGTGTTCGGTCCACAGGCCCGCGGCGAAGTCGGCGAACGCCTCGTTCAGCCACACCTCGGACCAGGCCCCGCACGTAACCAGGTCGCCGAACCACTGGTGCGCGAGCTCGTGCGCGAGGAGGTTTTCGCTGTTCTCTTCCGGCTCGGCTTCCACGCCGTGAAAGAGCTGCTCGCCGAGCGTCGTCGCGCCGATGTTCTCCATGCCGTCGAAAAACTCCTCGACGGCGGTCTGGCTGTACCGCGGGAACGGGTATTCGACGCCGAACTCGCGCGAAAAGAACTCCAGCATGTCGCCGGTTCGCCCCAGGGAACGCGTCGCTGTCTCGCGATCGACCCACGGCGGAACGAAATACGAGAGCGCGACGCCCCCGCGAGTCTCCGAGAGCTCGGTGAACGTCCCGACGACGATCGAGGTGAGATACGCGGCGTGCGGCTGATCGATCTTCCAGTGGAACGTCCGCGTCTTCGACCCGGGGTGGACCTCGACGCCGAGCAGGCGGCCGTTGGAGATGAGCGTTTCCGGTTCGCGAACCGTTCCGGTCACCTCGGTGCTCGCGAGATCGTCGGGCCGATCCTGGCACGGGAACCAGAAATGGTTGTCGGTCTGCTCGCCCTGGGACCAGATCTGGGCGGTCTTTCGAGACCCCGGCCCTCCGGCTCGCACGAAGTGGAGGCCCCGTTTGGGGAACGCTCGGTAGTCGATCCGGAGGCGGCGCGTTCGGCCCGGCTCCAGCTCGGTTCCGAGATCGATCGAAAGCGTCGTCGGGAGCGTCTCGAACCGCAGCCGCTTTCCCGGCTCCTCCTCGACGGAGCTCACCTGCAGCCCTTCCGCGTCGAGCGCGAGGAAGCGAAGCGGGCGTTCCAGCGCCTCGAACTCGATCGTCTCGCTGCCGACTACCCCGCCCGCGTCTTCGTCGAAAGAGAGCGCGAGCGCGTAGTGCAGGACGTGGAAAGACTTCGGCGTCCTCGCCTCGGCCGGCGCGCCCGCGTCGAAAGCGCGCGGAAAGGACCCGCTCGGAGCGTTCCCGGGAGTCGAGCAGCCGAGCGCGAGAAAGAGAAGAATCGAGAAGCTCTTCATCGGACGAAGAGGCAAGCATAAGGGATTCCCGGCAACAATCAGAGTGACAAGGATCTCCTGGCCGCGCGTCTCTACTGACATGATTGCCGCAATGGGCACCGTTCCCGGGAACCGAGCGCCGTTTGCGGGCTTGGCTGCAGCCGAGCTCGCGACAGCGGAGGATTTCTGGAAGAACCTCTTCATCGAGCTGGGGGAGGCACGGGCTCACTCGGTGGAGACTCTCTATGACGCCTGCTCCCGGCAGGTTTTTGGCCTCGCTCTCTGGCGGACAGGCTCAATCGAAGATGCCAGCGACGTCGTGCAGGAACTCATCCTGCGCGTCATCGAGCGTCGACAGGATCTTCGAAAGGTCTCGAAGCCGCGATCCTGGCTTCTTTCCGTCGCCCACCGGCTCGCGATCGACGTCGGGAGACGAAGGCGAAGGAGTCGGAGTGATCCCCTGGAGGCGTGTCCCTTGCTCATCGCGCCCCAGGACGATCCTGCTCGCGCAATCGACGCCGCGAATGCGTCACGGTACCTTTCGACCCTTCCGCCGAAACAGCGCGCGGCAATCTACTTACACCACTATGCCGACTGCACGTTTCAGGCGATCGGCGAGATTACCGGTGTGCCGACTTTCACGGCCGCGAGCCGGTATCGACTCGGGATTTCAAAACTGCGCAAACTCATGGGAGAAGAAAAATGAGTGACGATCGCGAATTCTTCGACGGGTTCGGCATTCCTTCTCCGCCCGAGGGGCTTCGTTTGCGCGTGCTCGCCGAGGTTGGCCCGGTACTCGCGCGAGAGCCCCGCGGCCGCTGGACCCGAATCTGGGAGAGTCGACCGCTGAGGATCGCCTGGGCGGCCGCAGTCGTTCTTCTTGCGGGAGGCCACCTCGCACTCTCGTTCAAGCCCGGGCGCCGTGCCGCGCCCTCCGCATCGACTTCGGCTGAGCTCGCGCGCGCGACAGCCCTTCCGAGGGTCGATCCGCAATCCGAGAATTGGACCGAACTGGAAGACGAGGAGTGGATCGAGCGGGCCGAACGCCCCCGCCACGCGGTGCCGCCCGCGGCCCGAAAGGAGAAAACGTCATGAATTCCGTTGATCGCTCTTCGCGGCGGAAGATCTTCGCCGCCCTGTCGCCGGTCGTTCTGCTCGTTGTCTTCCTCGGCATCCGGATCGCATCGCGGTCCAGGATCGCAGAGGGGCATCCCCTCGCAATCGGGGCCGCCGTCGTGCCTCCGCCCAAACCGATTGACCTCGAGGCGCTTTCCTTTCCCTGCTGGGCATGTTCTTCCGATTCAGACTCCTGGCCAATCCGGTTCCGGACGAACCTCGACTTGTTGGCTCCCCTGGGAACAGGGACGGAGAACGCCGCCGCATGGTTTGCGGACTTCGCGAAACCGAAGGGCCCGCGGCGCGCCGAGGCCGAAGCGGCGATGAGCCGACGGACCGACGGTCGGTATGGCCTCGGGAAAGTCCTTCCTCCGGACGATCCGCTTCTGCGCGAAGCCGAACCCTGGTGCGATCAGTCGACGATGCGTTTCTACCCTGACGTCTTCGCAGCGAAAGGCGGCGACACGCAGATCACTGACCTGCTCCTCGTGCTCACGTTCGCAAGGTCGTGGGTCGCGCGCGGTGAAGCATCTTCGGATCCGGAGCGGGCAATGGACGATTTCCGTCGCGCGATCCGCCTCGGCCGGCTGCTCCGGCAGGAGGACGCCATCCTGATTGACGACCTCGTCGGCCTCGCGGCGATTCGCCTCGGCACGGAGGGAATCTACGACCTCGCGCGCCGTCGCGGGGACACGAAGCTCGCCCTCGCGGCTTCACTCGTGCTGGGCGAGCACACGGCGCAGAGGCTCCGGACCGCCGAGCGGGCGACGAAGTTCGACGTCAGGCCTTACCTGTCCGGCCCCGACCCGGCGAGCGCCGTCCTTTCGGTGCCGGACTCGAAGCTCGACGAAATCATCGCAGTTGCCGCCAAGGATCCAGAGCGGCGCTTCCGGTCCGAATCGATCATGACGTTGAACATCGTCCGTTTCCTGGGAACGGTTTCACAACAGGAGAAGGCAGCCGAGACGCTGAGTGCTCTGGCGAAATCGAAGGACTCGTACACAGCCGCCGCTGCTCAATGGGCGCGAGACACGTATCCGTCACCCGACCGCTTGTCACAACTCCTTGCCGTCGCGAAATAGCGCGAGGAGTACCCGAACCGGGCGTGCTATCTTGCCCAACTCATGTTGCGAGCCGGGATCGTCGGACTGCCGAACGTCGGGAAATCGACGCTCTTCAACGCGTTGACGCGCACGCGGAAGGCGGAGGCGGCGAACTACCCGTTCTGCACGATCGAGCCCAACGTCGGGATCGTGACGGTGCCCGACGACCGCCTCGAGCCCCTCGCGAAGATCGCGAAGACTTCGGTGATCATTCCCGCGACCGTGGAGTTCGTCGACATCGCGGGCCTCGTCGCCGGCGCGTCCAAGGGAGAAGGCCTCGGCAACAAGTTCCTCTCCCACATCCGCGAGGTGGACGCGATCGTCGAGGTCGTTCGCTGTTTCGAAGACAAGGACATCGTGCACGTCGCGGAGAAGCTCGATCCCGTCGCCGACATCGAGACGATCTCGACCGAGCTCGTCCTCGCGGACCTGGAGACGGTTTCCAAAGCCCTCGACAAGGCCGAACGCCTCGCGAAGGGGCAGAACAAGGAAGCGAAAGCGGAGGCGGATCTCTGCCGGAAGCTCTCGGCTCACCTCGACGCGGGCCGGACCGCTGCCGTCTTCCCGTTCTCGGACGAGGAGCGCGAGATCGCTCGCAAGCTCTTTCTCCTGTCGATCAAGCCGACCCTGTTCGCCTGCAACGTCGCGGAGCACGACCTGGCCCGGGCGGACGAAAATCCGTTCGTGCGTTCCGTGCGCGGTTACTGCGCGGCGCACACGAACTCCGAGGCCGTCGTCATCTCCGCGCAGATCGAAGCGGAGCTCGCGGAGCTTCCTCCTGCCGAGGCCAACGACTACCTCCGCTCCCTCGGCGTCGAGGAGTCCGGAGTCGGCCAGCTGATCCGCGCGGCGTACCACCTGCTCGGGCTGCGGACGTACCTGACGGCGGGCGAAAAGGAAGTCCGCGCCTGGACGATCCACGCCGGCGACACGGCTCCGCAGGCCGCGGGCGTCATCCACACGGACTTCGAGCGCGGCTTCATCCGGGCCGAGACCGTGTCGTACGACGACCTCGTGGAGGCCGGCTCGATGGCCGCGGCCCGCGACAAGGGGCGCGTGCGCCAGGAGGGGAAGGATTACGTCGTCGCCGACGGCGACGTGATGCTGTTCAAGTTCAACGTCTGACCCGGGGGAAGAATCCCCCGGACCCCCTCTGACCTGGGCGAAAGAAACCCTCGTGCGCAAAGATAAAATCCGAGGACGCATGAGGAAGACTCTCGGCCTTCTCGTCGGTCTTCTGTTCGCTGGAACCCGTCTCGTTCTGGCAGGGGCGGGAATGGTCGTGCACACGACCGTCCACAGCCCCGCGCTCGCCGGGAATCTGCTCGGCGACTCTCCCGACCGGCCCGTCGCGATCTATCTCCCGCCGGGCTACTCGAGCGGCGCGTCCCGCTATCCCGTGATCTATCTGCTCCACGGATTCGGCAGCACGAGCAAGGCCACCGAGGGCTGGACCCAGGGCCATTGGGCCAACGTGCCCGGGATGATGGATCGCCTCATCGCGGCCGGAAAGATTCGGAAAATGATCGTCGTCATGCCCGACGCCTCCACCCGACTAGGCGGCGCTTTTTACACGAACTCGGTCGCGACCGGAAACTGGGAAGACTTCATGGCGCAGGACCTCGTGAGCTCCGTCGACGCCCGGTACCGAACAATCCGGCGTTCGTCAGGCCGCGGCATCGCCGGCCATTCGATGGGCGGCTACGGCGCCCTCAAACTCGCCATGAAACACCCGGACGTTTATGGCGCCGTGTATGGCCTGAGCGCGTGTTGCATGGAATGGAGCGGCGAGATATCCGCCTCAAACCCCGCGTGGGACAAGACCGCCGGCTTCCAGACTCTGGACGACGTGGCCGCGGCGCGACGTTTCATCGCCGCAAGCGGCCACGACTTCAAGAACCCGGAGGTTCCGCGGGCGTTCCTGTCCCTCGTGTTCGTGGCGTTGTCCGCCGCCTGGTCGCCCGACCCCGGGCGCCCCCCCTTCTACGCGGATCTGCTCGTCGAAGGCAGCGGCGACGCCCGCAGGGTTTCGGAGACGCGGCAGGCCCTGTGGTCGGCGAACATGCCCGTCGCGATGCTCGACCAGTACCGGTCGAATCTCGCCCGGCTTCGCGTCATCGCCTTCGACGTGGGCAGCCAGGACGAACATTCCGATATCCGGGCCGGCGCTCGCGATTTCGATGCGGGCCTCACCCGCAACGGCATTCCTCACCAGTTCGAAGAGTACGAGGGGACTCACATGAACAGAATCGGGGAGCGGCTGGAAACCCGGGCTCTGCCGTTCCTCTCTCGCGCCCTCATCGCCGGCGCCGCATCCCGAAATACACGGGAACGCCCGCCGCCAGGATCGCAAGTCCCGCGAGCGTCTCCCGGGGCTGGTTCCACATCGTCGCGACCGCGACGGCAAGCGAGCTCCCGATGAAGATCACGGGAGTCCAGGGATATCCCCAGCAGCGATAGGGGCGTTCGGCCTCCGGGCGCTTGATCCGGAAGACGAAAAGCGAGACTCCCGCCGCGACGTAGGCGAGGATGATCGCAAACGTCGCATAGGTGAAGAGCTGCTCGTATCGCCCCGAGAGGCACAGGATCGACGTCCACGCCGCGAAGATCGCGATCGACAGGGCCGGCGTCCGGAACCGCGGGTGGACGCGCCCGAATTTCGCGGGAAGAAGCCCGTCGCGCGCCATCGCGTAGGCGATCCGGGCGGGGGGCACGACCGCCGCCGAAGCGGCCCCGATCGCCATGGCGACGATCGCCCCCGACAGCAGAAGCGTCGCTCCCGCGCCGAAAAGCGCGAGCGAGGCGACCTGCGCCGGCCGGGCCGCGGCGCCGAGCCCGGCAACGGACATCGTCTTCAAGTACGCGACGTTCACGCCGAGGTAGAGCGCGATCACGATCCCGGTTCCCGAGATCACGCCGAGCGGAATGTTGCGCCGGGGGCGCTCGACTTCGCCCGAGGCCGTCAACGCTTCGGTCCATCCCGCGTAGCTGAACAGGACGGCGATCATCGCGCCGGTGAACGCCCCGGCCGGGACCGGGCGGGGCGGAGAGGCCTGTGCCATGCCGTGCGCCGCGACTCCGGCGATCGCGAGCGCGGCCATCGCGACGATGATCACCGACGAGAAGGCTCCCTGGATGCGGACCCCTTCCCGCACGCCGAAAACGTGCGTCGCCGACAGGACCGCCACCGCGCCGATCGCCACGACCTGCCCGGTCGAGATCGACAGGGAACCGGCGCGAAAGGCGACGACGTGAGCTCCGATCCGGGGAAAGAAGACGCCGATGTACTCCGCCAGGCCCACGCTGATTGCCGCCATCGCGCCCGTGTCGATGACGAAACAGGCGATCCACCCGTAGAGAAACGCCGTGAAATCGCCGTAGGCCTCGCGAAAATACGTGTACATTCCGCCCGCCTCGGGGAACATCCCGCCGAGCTCCGCGTAGACGAGTCCGCCGGCGATCGTGAGCACCCCGCCCGTGATCCACGCCGCAAGGATCCATCGCACGTCGGGAATCCGGCGGGCGATCGCGGCCGGCGTGAGAAAGATTCCGCCGCCGATCGTCGTGCCGGCCGCAAGCAGCATGAGGTCCCAGGCGCCGAGCCGGCGGGCGAGGCCTTTCGAGGGTTCGGTTCCTGCGGCCGGCATCATGGGTTTCCTGTATCCTAATCGCAGAGTTGAGTCTTCCTTCCGGTACGCGCCTCGGCGCATACGAAATCGAGTCGCCTCTGGGCGGCGGGGGCATGGGAGAGGTATACCGGGCGAGGGACTCTCACCTCGGCCGCGAGGTCGCGATCAAGCTCCTTCCCGCGGAATTCTCGAAAGACCCCGCCCGGGTCGCCCGCTTCGAGCGCGAAGCGCGCCTGCTTGCGTCGATCAACCATCCGGCGATCGCCGCGATCTACGGCGCCGAACAATCGGGCGACATGCGCTATCTCGTTCTGGAGCTCGTCCCGGGTCAGACGCTCAAGGATCGGCTCGAACATCCCCTCGCTCCGAAAGAGGCGCTCAAGATCTGCCGCCAGATCGCCGAAGGGCTCGAGGCGGCGCACGAAAAAGGAATCGTCCACCGCGACCTGAAGCCCGCGAACGTCATGGTGACGCCGCAGGGAAAAGTAAAAGTCCTCGACCTCGGCCTCGCGAAAGCGATGGACTCGAGCTCGTCGCCGGCGGATCTCTCGCAGGCGGCGACGGCGGTCCTCGACGAGACGCTGCCCGGGGTGATTCTCGGAACGATCGGCTACATGAGCCCCGAGCAGGCGCGCGGCAAGCCGATCGACAAGCGAACCGACATCTGGGCGTTCGGGTGCATCCTGTTCGAGTGCCTCGCCGGCCGCCGCGCGTTCTCGGGCGGGAACGTCTCCGACGTCATCGCTTCCATTCTGCGCTCGGAGCCGACGTGGCCCGATCTGCCGGCGGATACTCCGCCCGACGTTCGCGAGCTCCTCCGGCGGTGCCTCGAGAAAGACCCGAACCAGCGGCTGCGCGACATCGGCGACGCCCGAATCGCGATCGAAAACAATCTCGCCTCTTCGGCCGGCGTCACGCGCCTGTGGAGCGCCCCGGCGCCGAAGCGGGTCGGAGCGCGCCGCGGGCTCGCGATCGCGGCGGGCGCCGCGGCGCTGGCGGCCGCCGGGTGGTGGATCGCGTTGAAGACCCTCCCCTCGAGCGGATTGAGGAGAACGAGAACGCTCGCGGTGCTTCCCTTCAAGGATTTGAGCGGCATGCCTGGCGGGCAGCTTCTCGGGGACGGGCTCGCGGAAACGGTCAGCGTGCGCCTCGCGAAGCTGCCGGGAGTCCAGGTCGTCGAGCCCGCAGCGGCCGTGTCCGCCTTCGACCAGGATGCCGATCCGTACCGCGTCGCGGCCCGCCTCGGCGCGAAACTGTTTCTCCGCGGTTCGGTCCAGCGCAACGGCGACCGCGTGCGCATCACGTATTCGCTCTGGAACACCGATCACGTGCAAATCTCCGGCGACACGCTCGACGGCAGCGATTCCGACCTCTTCGCCATCCAGGACCGGCTGGCCGATCGCATCGGCGAGTCGCTCAACCTCCCGCGCACCCCGAATTCGGAGGAGCCTTCGGCCGGCCTCGAAACTGCCAGCGCGCAGGGCCGGTACCTGCAGGCGATCGGATGGCTGCAGCGTTACGACAAGCCGGCATCGGTCGACGCCTCGGTCGGGCTGCTCGAAGCCCTCGCGAAGGAAAATCCGCAGTCGGCGCTCGTTCACGCCGCGCTCGGGAAGGCCTACCTCCGGAAATACCAGCAAACCCGCGAGACAAAGTGGGTGGAAAGCGCGGAGAAGGCCTGCCGCGCCGCGGCGTCCCTTGCGCCGAACCTTCCGGACGTGCACGTGACGCTCGGCGCAGTGCAGCTCGCGACAGGGCGCGCCGACGACGCGGCGCGGGAATTCCGGGCCGCTCTCGCGCTGCAGCCGAACTCGTCCGAAGCGACGCGGGGCCTCGCCCAGGCCGACGAGGCCCTGGGCCGCCTCGGGGATGCGGAGAAGGAATACCGGCGGGCGATCGAGCTCGAGCCTCTCTCCTGGGAAGGCTACAACCGGCTCGGCGTCTTCGATTTCAACCACGGCCGGTATGCCGACGCCGCCGGGATGTTCCGGCGGGTCACCGAGATCACTCCCGACAATGTGCGCGGCTTTTACAGCCTCGGCGCCGTCTACCACGAGATGGGCGACCTCGCCCGGGCCGAAACGGCCTACAAGAAGTCGATCGCGTTGAAGCCCAACAGCGCCGCCCTCTCGAACCTCGGCACTCTGTACTACGACCGCGCGCAGTACCGCGAGTCCGCCGACACGTTCGAGAAAGCCGTCGCGCTGGCGCCGTCGGACTCGGTCCTCTGGACGAACCTGGGCGACGCGTACCGCTGGGCCCCCGGACTACGCGCGCGCGCCGGGGCCGCCTACCGGAAGGCGATCGACCTCGCGCGGGCCGAGCTGGCGATCAATCCGAAGGACGCGGCCGCCTGCGTGACGCTCGCGCTCGGTTTCGCAAAGACGGGAAACGCCGCCGAAGCGAAGACGCAGATCGAGCGGGCGCTCGCAATCGACCCGCGCGACGTCAACACGTTCTACGAGGCGGCGATCGTCGCGAGCGCGGGGGGCGACTCCGCCGCCGCGATCGACTGGATCCGCCGCGCCGCGGAGGCCGGCTACAGCCGCGACCGGATCGGGCGCGAGCCGGAGTTCGCCGGCCTGAGAAACCATCCGGATTTCCAAAGGGCCCTCGCGGCAAAATCGCCGCCGGCCCGTTGACGAAAGAGAGGCTCTCGATGAAGGACTTCAAATCCCCGTTCCTCCTCGGCGGTTCCCTCCTGCTGGCGGGCGTCCTCTGGACCGCCGGGTGCTGCAGCCCGGCCAGGTCCGCATCCGCGCCGTCGGTCCTTCGATCCAACGAAGTGGCGATCAGCGTGCACGTGTTCGACGAGGAAAATCCCCAGGTCGTCGTCGTGCCGGACGACGCTTACCTCGAGGTCGGCAAGCAGGTCCCGCACTGGCTGCCGACGGAGGGCATGGTCACGAAGATCGAGTTCGGCGCCGACGGCAATCCGTTCGGAGAGGATGTGCCTTGCGCGTCCGGCCATTGCAAGGCGAAGGGCCCCGCGCGCAAGACGGGAACGTTCAAGTATTCGGTCACCGTCCACTACCGCGGAAAGGACTACCGGATCGATCCCCGTCTCATCGTGGGCTGAAGTCCCGGATGCGGGGGCGGCGCGAGGCCGCCTCTGCGGTAGACTCGATTCGTGCCGATCGGATCGCGACCGAAGCGAAAAATCGGGCTCGTCTTCGCGCTGCTCGCGCTGCTCGCGCTGCCCGCCGCGGGGCTGACCGCGACGGCGCCCCCGGGCTCCGACTTTCTGCACTGGCCGGACGCGGCCGTCCGGCCTCCGGCTTCCCGCGTCGAGGGACGCCGCGTGATCGTGATCGGATGGGACGGCGCGGATTGGGATCTCCTCGACTCCCTGGCGCGCGACGGCTCGATGCCGAATTTGAAAAGGTTCGTCTCGGAGGGGCGAACCGCCGATCTCGTGAGCTACCCTCCGACGGTCTCGCCGATGGTGTGGACGACGATCGCGACGGGCGCCGATCCCCGCGATCACCAGGTGCTGTCGTTCTTCGAGATCGATCCCCCGACCGGAAAGCCCGTTCCCATTTCGGCCGAATCGCGCCGCGTGCCGGCCTACTGGGAGACGGCTTCGGCCCGCGGCAAGACCGTCGGCGTCGTGAACTACTGGGCAACGTTTCCCGCGGAAGAAGTCAAAGGCTTCCAGGTCAGCGACCGCGCCTCTCCGCCCCTTGACGATCCCGATCCCCGCCAGTTCCCCTCGAGCGTGTTTCCGCCCGGCTATGCCGACGGTGTCCGATCGATTTGCAACGCGGCCTCCCCTCCCGACTCGGCGTTTGCCCGCTTCGGCGACTTCACCGGGCTTGCGCCCGACAAGCTCGACGCTTTCCGGCGGCTCCTTCGCAACACGCGGGCCGCGGAGGAGACCGCCGAACGGCTCTACGACCGCGACCGGCCCCAATCGATGACGCTCTACTTCCTCGGGACCGACGAGGTGGACCACCTGTTCGGGCGCGACGTCGCGCCGAAGCTGCCCTGCGCGCCACAAGCGGAATTCGCCCGGCTCTCCCACGTCGTCCCGCGCTACTACGCCTGGGTCGACGAGTTCCTCGGCCGCTGGATGCGGCGGGCGCGCGAGGACGGCGCGACGATTCTTCTCGTGTCCGATCACGGCTTCAAGTGGGGATCCCGCCGAATCTGCGGCGGCAACCCTCTCGAGCGGCAGAGCGCGACCTTCGATCACCGCCCCACCGGCATCGCCGCGGCCTGGGGCAAGGGCGTCCGCGCGTCGGCGACCCGGGGAACCGCGACCGTGTTCGACGTGGAGCCGACGATCGCGGCGCTGCTCGACCTCCCCGTCGACCGAAAGGAGCCGGGAAAGGCGCGCGTCGAGTGGTTCGACGCCGTTGCGGCTCCCCGAAAGGCCGATCTCTGGGCCCATGCGGCGCCGCCGAAATTTCTGCCCCGGGTCCTTCCCGCCGCGACAAGCGAATACACGAAGCAACTGAAGACGCTGGGTTACCTGTCGGGCGATTCCAGCCGGCGAGCGGCATCCGCGCGGGGGCCGCGGCCCACCCCCGACGAGGAAGGCTGGCTCAACCTCGGCGTCTACCAGAATTCGATCCAGCAGCCGGAGGCGGCGATCGGGAGCTTTCGCAAGGCGCTCGACGTGTTTCCGGCCTATCCGCCCGCGCTCGTCAACCTGGTCGCGGCCGAGATCCGGCGCGGAAAGACCTCCGAGGCCGTTCGCTGGGCGAAGGAGTCCCTTCGCCTGTCCGGGCCGGGGGCCGGATGGGCGATCTACGAGATCGCCGACCGGCTGGACCGCGGCGGCCTGCTCTCCGAAGAAGAAAATCTCCTCGTCGAGGCGCGCCGCAAGAATCCGGAATCCGAGCCCATCGTGGTCTCGCTCGCGGGCCTCCGGCTGGGTCAGAAGAGGTGCCAGGAATCGTACGAGGCGGTCAGCCCGTTTCTCTCCCGGAGCGAAAACGCCGAAACCTACAACGTCGCGGGGCTCGCATCGCTTTGCATCGGAAAAAAAGACGAAGCCCGGCGCCTTCTCTCGCGCTCGCTCGAGCTCAAACCCGACCAGCCGCAGATTCGAAAGATGCTGGGGCCGTGAGCGGAGCCGCGTGAACTACCAGCTCCTCGGCAGGAGCGGCCTGCGGGTCTCGGAAATCTGCCTCGGGACGATGACGTTCGGCGAAGAGTGGGGCTGGGGAGCTCCTCCCGAAGAGGCGCGGCGCCTCTTCGACCTCTTCGCGGCGCGCGGCGGCACCTTCATCGACACCGCGAACCGCTACACCGACGGAACGAGCGAGTCGCTCGTCGGGGAATTCGTCGCGTCCGACCGCAGTCTCTTCGTGGTCGGCAGCAAGTACACGCTTTCGACGAGGGCCGACGACCCGAACGCCTCGGGCAATCAACGGAAGAACATCGTTCAGGCGCTCGAGGCCTCCCTCCGGCGCATGAAGCTCGATTACCTCGACCTCTATTGGGTCCACGCATGGGACGGCGTCACTCCCCTCGAAGAAGTGCTCCGCGCTTTCGACGATCTCGTGCGGGCGGGAAAGATTCTCTACGCCGGGATCTCCGACGCTCCCGCCTGGGTCGTCGCGCGCGCGAACACGATCGCGGATCTCCGTGGCTGGACGCCTTTCGCGGGCTTGCAAGTCGAATACAGCCTCATCCAGCGCTCGGCGGAGCGCGAGCTGCTTCCGATGGCGACCGCGCTCGGGATCGGCGTGACTCCGTGGGCGCCGCTCGGCGGGGGCCTCCTCTCGGGCAAATACAGCTCCGGCCGCCTGCCCGCCGATTCCAAGCGCCGGACGGTGATGGACAAGCGGCTGAGCGACCGCAATCTCGCGATCGCGACGGCCGTTCTGAAAATCGCGGGCGAGCTGCGGCGGCCGGCTTCACAGGTCGCACTCAACTGGGTGCGGCAGAAGTTTCCCGGAGCGGTGCCGATCGTCGGCGCGCGGACCGTCGCTCAAATGGAGGAAAACCTCGGCTGCCTGGAGTTCGAGCTGCCGCCCGAGGAGATGCGGCGCCTCGACGAGGCGAGCGCGATCGACCTCGGATTCCCGCACGACTTCCTCCGGAGCGAATCGATGAAAAAGCTCGTTTTCGGCAACACCCGGCTCGAGTAGCCGCCGGTCACGCCTCCCGGTAGCGGCTCGTGAGAATCGCGGCGTGGTGCCGGAAGTGACCCGCCATCATGAACGCGAGGGCCCGCACCGTGACGTTTGACCCGTTCGCAACGCCGGCGCGCCGCCAGTCCGCGGGGGCGAGCCTCTCGAAGAACAACAGGTGGCCGCGCCGAACGTGCCCGAACTCGCGGGCCAGCGCCCGGAGGGAGATTCCGGTTACCCGCGCGGCCCTCGCGTAGTCGTCCTGCTCGAAGCCCGGCAGCGGCGAGCGGTCGCCCCGGGCGAACGCGAGCGCGCGATAGCCGTACACGCGCTCCGAATCAATGACGTGGCCGACGACCTCCGCCACGCTCCATTTTCCGGGCGCGTAGCGAAAATCCGAGCGGCCCTCCGGAATGTCCTGAAAGAACGCGACCCCGTCGCGAAGCTGGTCGGTCAGGACTTCCAGGATTTCTTCCTCGGGAACGAGCGCGACGTCGTCCGAGTTCGAAGCGGCGTATTCGGAGGCTTCGGGCCGGCCGATCAATGCGACAGTCTCAGCGTCGTCGAAGTCCAGTAGTGGGGGCGAGGCGGCCGCGGGAACGCGTGCCTCCGGATCGAATCGCGCAGGCAGACGGCGACGTTGCTCTCGGGCCGCACGAGGACCGCCTCGACGGACCCGTTCGCCGCAATTTCCGCGAGCGCCTCGAAGGGAGAGAGGTCCGGCGCGGCCTGGTGCTCCACGCACCGCCCGAGCTCGCCCGCCTGCGATTCCGAGAACGCCTTCGCGAAGACCGGTTGGTATTTCCTGCCCGGAGCCGTCTTCGCGTTCGCGACGGCGATCTTTCGGGCCGCTTCGAAAGCGCTCGCTCCGGTCGCCGGCGCGGGGGCTGCGGCCGCGAAGAAGACGAGAGCTGCGATCGGGAGCATGACCGGTTCAGTATACTCACCCATGCCCTCGGAAGACCTCCGATGACCCGCGAGAGCTGGGTCGGCGTCGACCTCGGCGGAACGAAAATCCTCGCCGGGGTCGTCTCGCAGCGCGGAAAGATCCTCGCCCGCGCGAAAACGAAAACCCCTTTCGCCGCGGGAAACGCCGCCCTCGGAGAAGCGATCGTCGCGACCGTCGCGGAGGCGATCGCCGGCGCCGGCGGCCGCCCGCCCCTCGCGATCGGAATCGGCTCGCCCGGCCCGATCGACCCGGACCGCGGCGTTGTGCTCCGCACGCCGAACATCGCGGTGAAGAATCTCAGGATCCGCGAATTGCTCTCCCGCCGCTTCGGAGTCCCGGCCGTGCTCGACAACGACGTCCACATGGCGCTCTGGGGAGAATTCCTCTGCGGCGCGGGCCGCGGGCATCGGGACCTCGTCGGCATCTGGGTCGGAACGGGAGTCGGAGGCGGCGTCATCGTGGACGGCCGGCTCGTGCGCGGGATCAACAAGAACGCGGGCGAAATCGGGCACATGGTCCTCGACGCTCGCCGGGCCGGTTCCGGCTCCAAGGGAACCCTCGAATGGGAAGCGTCGAAGAGCGGCATCGCGCGCCGGGTGCGCAAAGGGGTTCGAAAGGGCGAAAAGACCGCGCTCCGCGCGCGGGTCCGCCGGGGCGAGCGGCTCGACAGCTCGGCTCTCGGAATCGCGTATCGGAAAGGAGACCGACTCGCCCGGCGGGCCGTCGAGCACTCGGCCCGATACGTCGGCATCGCGGTCGCCGATCTCTTCAACGTGCTCTCCCCCGAAATCTTCATCCTCGGGGGCGGCGTCGTCGAAGACCTGGGCCGGAGCTACGTTTCGGCGGTCCGGCGAACGGCGCGGGAATTCGCGTTCTCGACCGAGCTCGCGACCGTGCGAATCGAAGCCGCGAAACTGGGATCGGATTCCGGCGTCATCGGCGCCGCTCTCGCCGCGCGCGAACGTTTCCCGGTTTGAACGTTTGGCGGAATCGCGCCTTGACACAACCGCGTCAGCGCATTAGCCTTCGCACCAACTTAACAAGAGGGCTCAACGACGCAACGCCTTGGATTTACAACACGGATTTCGGGGCGCCGGGCGTCCGCGCTGCCGGTCTTCGCACTCGCTTGTCTCGCCTTTGCCTGCGCGAAGAGCGACCGAAAGGCCCCTCCCCGAAACAACCTGCTTCTCGTGACGATCGACACCGTCCGCGCCGACCACCTCGGCGCGTACGGCGACGCCCGGGCCGAAACGCCGAACCTCGACCGTCTCGCCCGCGAGGGAGTGAGGTTCGACCAGGCGAGCTCCGCCGTGCCGCTCACTCTTCCCTCGCACGCGACGATTCTTTCCGGGCTCCTTCCGCCGCACCATGGCCTGCGCAGCAACGGATCGGGAAGGTTTCCCGAGGGCGACGCGACGCTGGCCACGGGGCTCCAGGCAGCGGGCTTTCGAACCGGAGCTTTCGTCGGATCGTACGTCCTGGATCACCGGTTCGGTCTCGATCGGGGTTTCGATCTCTATGACGACGAGATCCCCCGCAATCCCGACGCGGCCGCCGCGCTGGAGGCCGAGAGGGCGGGCTCGATCGTCGTCGACCGGGCGCTCGGGTGGCTCGAGAAGAGCGACGGACGCCCGTTCTTCGCGTGGGTCCATCTCTACGACGCGCACGCGCCCTATGTCCCGCCGGAACCGTTCCGCTCCCGGCACGCCGACTCGCCGTACGACGGAGAGATCGCCTCCGTCGACTTTCAGGTGGGCCGCCTCCTCGCGTGGCTCGATCGCAAGGCTCTCGCCGCGAACACCGTCGTCGCCGTGGCGGCCGATCACGGCGAAGCTCTCGGCGAGCACGGCGAGCTGACCCACGGGTTCTTTCTCTACGAACCCACGCTCCACGTCCCGCTTCTGATCCGCGCGCCCCGGCTGAGCCCGGGACGAGTCCTTCGCACGCCCGTGTCGTTGACCGATCTCGCGCCCACGCTCGCGGGGCTCCTTCGCTCTCCGCTCGCCGGGAAACTCGACGGGCGCGATCTCTCCGCCGCCCTGGTTTCCGGCCTCGACCCTCCGCCCGCCGACCTCTACGCGGAGACGGAATACCCGAGGGTCTTCGGGTGGAGCGGTCTCTCGGCGCTGCGGCGAAAGAATCTGAAGTACGTGGAGGCTCCCCGTCCCGAGCTCTACGACCTCGCGCGCGACGGTAGGGAACAGACCAATCTGCTCGAGCCCGGTTCCCCGCGCGCCGACCTGAAAGCGCGCATCGCGGAGTTCCGCCGCGGCGAGCGGGCTCCCGACGCGACTCCCGGTTCGGGGCGTGCCGAAGAGGCCGCGAAGCTCGCGAGCCTCGGCTATATCGCCGGAGCTCCGGCGAAGGCGAAAGCCGGCGACCCGGCTCTCCGCGACCCGAAAGACATGGTCGCCACGTTTCGAAACTTCGAAGAGGCGCACGGGGACCTCGTCGAGGGCCGGTTGAAGCTGGCGAAAGAAAAGCTCACCTCGGCCGTGCGAGAGGATCCCCGGAACGGAATCTTTCTCGACTCCCTCGCGCACGCCTACCGGCGCCTCGGAGATTTCAAGACGGCAATCGAGTACTACCGGAAGGCGGTCGCCGTCTCGCCGGGGGACGCGGACACGCGGTACGACCTCGCGGTCACGCTGCAGGAAGCCGGCCGGATGGACGAAGCGGCGTCCATGATCCGGGAAGCCCTTCAAAACGACTCTTCCCGGCCCGAGTCGCTCGACGTGCTCGGGATTTCCTACCTCGCGCAAAAGCAGCCCGAAAAGGCGCTCGAACAGTTCGACCGCGCGGCGCAGATCGATCCGCGCTCGCCCCGGACGCACAACAATCGCGGAAACGTCCTGCGCGAGCTGAAACGGTTCGACGAATCGGAGGCCGCCTACCGAAAGGCGATCGAGCTCGCCCCCGCGTACGCCGACCCGTGGAACGGACTCGGCGCTCTCGAAGTCGAGCGGGGCCGCCCCCGCGAGGCCGTCGCCTGCTTCGAGCGTGCGATCGCCCTCTCTCCCGAAGATCACGAGGCGCAGTTGAATCTCGGAATCGCGCTGGAGACGGCCGGAGACCCGGCTTCGGCGGCGTCCGCCTACCGCGACTTCCTGCAGGCGTCGAAGAACGATCCCCGGTTTTCGCAACAACGCGCCGTGGCCGCGCAATTGATCGCCCGGCTCGCGCAGAAGGAATCGGAGAAATCGCAATCCGAAAGGAGGTGACCCTTCGTTTTCGGAACCTGAATCCAACAACGGGAAGAATCATTTTCAAAGAGGAGAATGGAGAATGACAGATCTCAACAAATGGCTGACCCGCCGGACCGGCTTGATCGCGGCGGCCATCTTGCTTGTCGCGGGCAACATCGGCGCCCAGAGCAACAGCGCGACCCTGAGCGGCATCGTCAGCGACCCCAATGGCGGCGGGCGCGGAGGCGTCAACGTGACCGTGGCTTCGCCGACCACGGGGTTCAAACGGTCGACCGTCACGGCGCCCGACGGCGCGTATTCGATCGGCGCGATCCCCCCGGGCAATTACGGCGTGAAATTCGAGCAGTCGGGATTCAAGACGCTCGAACAGAAGAACGTCGAGCTCAACGTCGCGACCGAGCGCAAGCTCGACGTCAAGATGGACGTCTCGGCGGTCGCGGAGATGGTGACCGTTTCCTCGGAAGCTCCGCTCATTCGAACGGACCCCGCCATGGGCGCGGTCATCAGCCAGAAGGAACTGGAGACTCTGCCCCTGAACGGGCGCCAGTTCGCGAACGTCGCGGTGCTCGCCCCGGGCACGCAGCTCGCCTACAACACGGACCCCACGAAGCCCGGCCAGTTGACCGTCCAATTGGACGGCGGCAGCGGCCGGAACGTCAACTACATCATGGACGGCGGCGACAACACCGACGACACGATCGGCGGCGCTCTCCAGAATTTCTCGCTCGAGAGCGTGCAGGAATTCAAGATCCAGACCCAGCAGTACAAGGCCGAATACGGCCGCTCGACGGGCGGCGTGCTGAACGTCGTCACGAAGAGCGGTACCAACGAGTTCCACGGCAGCGGCTTCGAGTACTTCCGCGACAAGAGCCTCAATTCCGAGACCGAGAGCGAAAAGCTTGCGGGAACGGGAAAAGAGGCGTACCGCCGAAACCAGTACGGGGCGTCGCTCGGCGGCCCGATCTACAAGGACGTCGCGCACTTTTTCGTCACCGGTGAGAGGACCGAGCAGAAGACCAACATCATCCTCAACACCGGAGGCGTCTATCCCGCTCTCGACGGCACGCCGGCCGAAACGCCGTTCCGCGACGACCTCCTCGCCGCAAAGGTCACGGCCGACATCTCGGCGTCGCAGTTTCTTCAGGTCCGTTACGGGTACCAGAAGAATTCGCAGCTTTACGGCGTCTATTCGAACCACACGCCCGACTCCTTCGGCACGATTTCGAACAGGTATTCCTCGATTCTCGCCGGGCTCCAATCGCAGCTGGGCCAGAAGGCCTTGAACGAGTTCGTGTTCCAGTTCACGAAGTTCGACAACGCGATCACGCCGAACTCGGATCACCCGACGATCTACTTCGCGAGCGGCGTTCTCTCGGGCCAGAATCCGAACACGCCCCAGACCACGCGGCAGAAAAAGTACCAGTTCAAGGACGACATCACGTATTCCGCGGACTGGCACGGAAGCCACGACTTCAAGTTTGGCGTCAATGTCGTCCACGAGCCCGTTCTCGCGGGGGACTTCACCGTCGGGACGGCGGCGCCGACTTATGTTCTCAACGGCGACTCGCTGGACTCCTCCGTTGCCTCGATCTCGCAAAATGGCGGGTTCAGCGGATACAGCAGCCCGAAGAACATCTACGACGTCTACGTGCAGGATGACTGGCGGCCCTCCTCGCGGCTCACGGTCGACGTCGGCGTCCGGTACGACCTGAACCTGGGGTACGACCTGAACCAGTCGTCCAATCAGATCTGCCAGGAGCTCTCGACCCAGACCCAGTACACCGACGCCAGCTATTACAAGGACTTCTCGGGATGGGACTGCAAGCTCAAGAACGACAAGAAGAACTGGGCGCCGCGCGTCGGTTTCTCCTACGACCTGACGGGCCAGGGCAAGACGGTCGTTCACGGCGGATGGGGCATTTACTACGATTTCCCGTACCTCAACGCGACGCTCCTCTTCCCCTCGATCGCGCTGACGAACTACGGACAGATCTACAGCTCCGTTCCGCCGCCGAGCTTCCGTATCGGCGATCCGCTTCCGCCCAACGACCTGCCGGGCACCGTCGGCCCGGCTCCGACGGAAGTGGCCGACCCGACCGTGACCAAGACGCCGTTCTCGCGCCAGCTCTCGGTCGGCATCTCCCACCAGGTCGCCGACTGGCTGGGTGTCTCCCTGGACTTCAGCCACATCAACTATCGCGACCTCCCCTACCGCTTCCATTTCAATATCACCGACCAGCCCGGGGGGGCCGCGCGGTTCCCCGATTTCGGCGGCAGCGTTCGCATGTGGAACGGCGGCGGCTATGCCGACTATGACGGCATGAACCTCGGCTTCAACGCCCGGGTTTCCGACAAGCTCCGTTTCCAGGGCTTCTACACGCTCTCGCACGCGACCGGAAACGTTCTCCTCGGCGCCGACGAGTTCCGGCTCACGCACACGGACGCGCAGCCCGACCTCGGCGGCAGCAGCTACGGCGGCCGGAAAGACGTTTCGGTCAATCCGCTCGACCCGAACTGCCAGGACATCTGCAAGGGCAACCTCTTCACGGATGCGCGGCACAAGGTCACCTTCGGAGCCACGTATTCCGCTCCGTGGGGAGTCAACGTCTCGGGAGTGTTCCGCTATCGGTCGGCGACGCCGTACCTCGAGTACGACGGACGCGACCTGAACGGGGACGGCTACAACATCGACCTCGACCCGGGACACCACCTTCTCGACGCCCGCGGCCACTCCTTCGAGCAGACCGACCTCGCGTTTTCGAAGGATTTCACGTTCTCCGGCTCGGTCGGGATCGAGATCATCGCCCAGGTCTTCAACATCTTCAACGCGACGAACCCCGCCTACTACGACGGACGGCGGCTCCTCGCGGACGGCACCCCGAATCCCGCCTTCGGCAAGCCCCAGGCCTTCGCCGGAGACACGCACCAGGGCGAGCAGCGCCTTCTGCAGCTCGCCGCAAGGGTCCACTTCTAAGCGAAGATTTCAGTTCTCTCGGTTCGGGCCCCGGGGCGAAAGCCCCGGGGCTTTTTTTACTTCACCGGTGGAGTCGACCTTCGCGTCCCGCGGATCGGGGCGGGATGAGAAGGCGGCGCGGGCGTCAGACGGAGTGGCGGGCGCGTCGTCCGCAGGTCCAGGCTGAAGACGACTCCGGCGTCCGCGGATCCGCCCTGCGGGGTAGTCCCATAGAGCTTTCCGTCGGACGCCTGGATCAACGAAGACTCGGGGAAAGCGCCGTCGAATTCCCCGGTGAAGCGATACACGACGCTCTCGGCCGGAGAGGTGGCTGGGTTCGTGATCTTGAAAATCGTCCCGAAACCGATGCCGCCAAAACCAATGCCACCGTTCACCGTAGTTCCGTACAGTGCTCCATCCGAGGCCTGGATCAAGGATGCCACGGGATACGCACCGTCGTTCCCTCCCTTGAACGTGTAGACCACGCTGAAGCTGGGAGAGGTACTGAAATTGCTGATCTTGAAGACCCCGAAGGCGGCGCCGGGAATTGTTCCGTAGAGGTTGCCGTCGGAAGCCTGGAGTAGGGCGGCCTGGGGGCTTTCGCCATCACTTTCGCCTGTGAAGCTATAGATCACGCTCTCGATAGGAGAAGTCGAGAGATTGCTGATCTTGAATACTGTTCCACAACCGATCGGGTTGAGTTGAATTGTCCTACAGTCGTAAATACCGCCCCCCTGCGTCGTTCCGTAGAGGTCGCCATCGGAAGCTTCTATGAGGGGCGCCGCCGGTAGGGCCCCGTCGCTGCCGCCCGTGAAGCTGTAGATCACACTCTCGGTTGGAGTTCCCGACAGGTTGCTGATTTTGAAGACTGTGCCGCAGGTTCCGCCACTGATGACGCAGTTTGAAAGACCGCCGACAATCGTCGTTCCATACAGGTTTCCGTCGGAGGCTTCGATCAGGGCTGCCTGAGGATCTCCCCCGTCCGAACCTCCGCGGAAGCTGTAGATCACACTCTCGGTGGGTGTGCCCGAGAGGTCGCTGATTCTGAAGACCGTTCCCGCATTATTTGCACCGCCGAGCTCCGTCGTTCCGTAGAGGTTCCCGTCCGAGGCCTGAATCAGGGAGGCGGCAGGGCCGGCTCCGTCGCTTCCACCGCTGAAGTTGTGGACCACGCTTTCGATGGGCGGGCCCAAAAGGTTGCTGATCCTGAACACCGTCCCGCCTCCGCCGGAGCCGCCAGCCTGAGTTGTGCCGTACAGGTTGCCGTCTGAAGCTTGGATCAGGGAAGCCGACGGAATACTGCCGTCTGACCCGGACTCGAACACGTGGACCACCGTCACTGCGGGCAAGCCCGAGGGATCAATAACCCTGAACACCGTGCCGCCAATGTTTGAACCGTCGGTTTCCGTCGCTCCATACAAATCGCCGTCCGGGATCTGGATCAAGGCAGCGACAGGAAGGGCGCCGTCGTTTTCTTCGGTGAAGTCGTGAATCACGCTCTTGACCGGAACGCCTGAAAGGTTGCCGATCTTGAAGACCGTGCCGGTATTGTTCGCCCCTCCCCCGGTCGTCATTCCGTACAGGCTTTCGTCAAAAGCCTCTATCAACGATCCCGAAGGACCCGACCCGTCGATTCCACCCTTAAAGCTCTGGATCACGCTCTCGGTTGGAGACGCCGATAGGCCGATGATCCTGAAGACCGTGCCGGCGCCATTCGAACCGCCCCACCCCGTGGTCCCGTACAGGTTACCGTCCGAGGCTTGGATCACGGCGGACACAACGCCGTCTCCGTCACCTGCGGCGCTGAAGGTGTGGATCAGGCTCTTGACCGGACTACCGGAGAGGTTGCTGATCTTGAAGACCGTTCCGCGGCTGCCGGAGTTGGCGTTGTCCGTCGTTCCATAAAGATTGCCATCCGAAGCCTGGATCAGCGGGGCCGAAGGATTGCCGCCGTCCGCTCCCAACCCGAAGCTATAAATCACTGTTTCGGTCGGCGAGCCCTCCAGATTGCTGACCTTGAAGACCGCCCCGGCGCCAACGGAACCGCCTGATTGCGTCGTCCCGTAGAGATTACCGTCCGAGGCCTGGATCAGGGACGCCCGGGGACTTCCGCCGTCGGATCCCCCGGTAAACGTGTAGATCACGCTTTCCCTCGGTGAAGTCGACAGGTCGCTGATCCGGAACACCACGCCCTCGTCGAACCTGCCATTGTAAAGGGTGGTTCCATAAAGATCGCCGTCGGAGGCCTGCATCAGCGAGGCAACGGGATGGCCCCCATCGTCTCCTCCCGCAAAACTGTAGATCACGCTGAAGGTTGGCGAAGTGGTTGGATTCGCGATCCTGAAAACCGTCCCCTGACCTCCCGAACCGCCGCCCACCGTGGTCCCGTAAAGATTGCCATCGCTGGCCTGAATCAGAGATCCCGTGGGAGGACCCCCGAATGGGGCCGGGATGAACGTGTGGATCGTCGACTCCCGGTAATGCTGCGCGGAGGCGCGCCCGGCCAGCCCGAGCGTCGCGGCGAGAATCCCGAAGACTGCTGCGCTCTGTTTCGTCTTTTCTCCTGCCCTTCTTCTGTACGGAACCCGACGCCGAGCCGTCACTCGCGGCTTCAAGGGCGCCCGGGAGCGCCCGCAATCCCTTCAGGAGCGGGCGACGCCGGAGTCGTTCGTCTCGACGGGTGTACCGCGCTGTTCGCGCCGATCGGGCCCCTCGAACTGCTCCATCTGGTCGATGAGCGCTTCCTTTTCCTTCGGGTTCATCTTCTCGTCCGCAGTCGCATCGCTATTCGCCGGGATGAGTCCCATGGTGAACCTCCTTCAATTGTTCGGGCTTCCAACGGAATAAGAGCAGGAGTCGTGCCACTCCCGCGGCCGAGTGTCCGCGGCGCCCTGCGTTTTCGCGTCTCAGCGTGATCGAAAGAAAGTCTTGGACCGGGGCCTTCGAAATCGCCCACAGTGCAGACATGAAGAACCGACGATTTCTCCCGACGCTGCTCGCGCTCGCCGCGGTCTCTCTCGTCACGGTTGCCCCCGCGCTGGCCGCCGGACCCGAGCCCTGCAAGGTGCTCCCCGCCGAAACGTGGAGCGGCATCATGGGCTACTCGGCCACCGCGACGCCGGGCGACATGAACTGCACGTATCTCAGCAAGGCGGGAGGCGGCCAGTTCCGCATCCTGGCGAGCTCCGGCTCCGCCGGGGACGCCGCGGCTCTCGTGAAGCGGATGCGCGACCACCAGAGCCATCAACCGAAGGGCGGCCACGACCCGCGCCTGAATGTGATCGATTCCCAGGGCAACGTCGTGTTTTCCGTCGCGTTGTTTCAGGACGCCGTCACCGGCAGCACTCCCTCGCAGCTCGAGAAACTTGCCGCCGCCGCAAAGCAGCACCTGGGCCGCTAACACGAGACTGGCGGGTCCTGTCACGGGACTCGCCCCGCTTTTCCGCTCGCTGCGGGCTGATGCCTTTGCTACGACACGCGCCGCGAGCGGCAAAAGGGGGTCTCATCCCGGGCCACCCGCCAGTCTCGCGCCATCAAGCTCGCTGATCCCCGCTTGCGGTTCTGAGCCTTGTTAGTATTTAATATATACATGGAACGAAAACTCGTCCAGATCGGCAGTTCCCTGGCCGTCACGCTCCCCGCGGACGTCGTCAAGGAATTCAAGCTCAAGAAAGGCCACTCCGTCGAAGTGAACGTTCACCCCGTCACGGGCGTCGTTTCGATCAAGCCGGGCATGAAGTACTTCGAAGAGGGAAAAGTCACCCGCCAGTTCCGGCGGAAAGTGGCCGAGACTCTCGAACAGTACGACTCCGCCTTCGATCGACTGTCGAAGTAGTTGGTCGCGTACCTTTCGATCAATCAGGTTCTCGAGATTCACTCGATCCAGCTCGAGCGCTATGGGGGAGGAGCGGGATTGCGCGACCGCGGCGCCCTCGAGTCGGCTGTCGCGAGGCCGGCGATGACCTTCGACGGCGAGGATCTCTACCGGGATCTCGCGGCGAAGGCGGCTGCGCTCCTGCACTCGCTCGTTGCGAATCACCCGTTCGTGGACGGAAACAAGCGGGTCGGCGCCCACGCGGCCGTTGTGTTCCTCTCCGCCAACGACGCGACGTTCGCCTGTTCCGCGGATGATCTCTACGAAGTCACGATGTCGGCTGCCCGCGGCGAGCTCGGGGCCGATCAGCTGACGATCTGGTTTCGCCAGCGGATCGTGGAGGATCGGTAGCGCTTTCCCCCTGAAACGTTTCCGCCCCCGCGCGCGTTAACCGAACGATGCTGCGTTTGCCGAAGCTCTCCGCCGCCGTGGGCCTTGCGTTTTTCCTGCTCATTCCGGCGTGCGCGTCGCGCGACACCCGGCGCAACGCCCGCGACCCCTTTCCCGACACGCCCGACCCGGCGGGCGCCCGGCGGCTCGCCGGCGACTGGGTCTTCACGATGAAAACCGCCGACCACGAGATCGACGGCAAGCTCCATTTTTCCTACGACGGCACGTTCCTCGCCGGCACCTTCACCGACATGGCGGGTACCGTCCGGCAGCTCGCGGAGATCCGGGCCTCGAAGGACCGCATGGCGTGGAAACTCGCCGACGACCGCGGCGCCGAGCTGTTCGCCGGCTCCTTTGCCGACGACGGGACGCTCTCCGGCGCGATGACCCGCATCCGCAAGCGCGACTCGCAGAGCTCGGACGACCAGGGAAGCGACTCCAGCGGCGGAAGCGACAACCCGCCGGCCGATCAGCCGCAGGGCGGCCGCGGCCACGGGGGCGGCCATCACCGCGGAGGGGGAAGCCACGGCGGCACCCGAAGCAGCGGCGGCGCGAAGTGGAGCGCGGTCCCGGCGCCGAAAGCAGACGCACCCGGAGCTTAATCCCTGAGCGGAAGTCCACGAGAGTTCGGGGCAAAGCCGCCGGCGCAAGAGAGAGCGGGTGGTGCGGGACAAGACTCCCTTTTGCCGCTCGCGACGCGGGTGTAGCAAAGTCTTCAGGCTCGCGGCGAGCGGAAAAGAGGAGCGAGTCCCGCGACAGGACCCGCTTGCCGCGTCGACGCTCGCCCGCGCGGGGCTAAGCCCGAGTCGCCCGAGCGAAGCTTACTTCGCCAGCTTGTACTCGCCCTCGACCTTGTACGTAAACACTCCGCTCGCGTCGGCCGTCCCGTTGAACGTGCCCTTCCCCTGGATGCCCTTGAACTTCCCCGTGCCGCTGATGTAGCTCCAGGAGCCTTTGCCGCTCAGGGGCTTGCCGTCCTTGAGCTTTCCGGTGGTCGTGTATTTGACGGTCGACGTGTCGCCGTTGGCATACGTGGTCACGTGGTAACCGCGGTTCGTGAAGATGTCGCCCGTAATCTCGTCGAGGTCGGTGGAGATCCCGGTCTTCGACCCCACGCCCGCCACCTCGAACCCGGTCCAGGTGCACTGCGCCCGGCCGACGAGGAACGCGTGGTTCGGTTTGTCCGTCAGGGCAACGGGAGTCGACGGATCCGACTTGCAGGTGACGGTTCCCGACGTCTTCGTCTGCGCCGAAAGAGCGGCCGCGACGAAACACACGAACAGAGCGAGCCCGATGAAACGAGATTTCATGATGTCCTCCTTCAGAGAATGGCATCACTCTATCGCGGAAGCAGGCCCGCCGGCGCCTTTGGCCCGAACGCGAGGACCGTGAGGGTCTCCGGGACTGGAGGCGGGGCGCCGGTGCCTCCCGCTCCTACGGCGAGGGAGGCTCGAAGACCGACGAGTGCGAAACCGCGAAAACTCTCCCTGTTCACACTGCAGCGGTCGGCGCAAGGCGACGAGTTCCGATTCCCGATGGAGCGAGCCACATCCCAAAGCGTGAGGCAAGCCGCCCGCCGTCTCTCACTTTTTCACTCCGCCCAACTCGCGGATGTCCCGGCTCTCCAGGATGCGCTTCGGAGCGCCGCGCCTCGCGACTTCGAGCATCGCCCGGCCCACCTCCTCCGTCGTCGTCACCGAACCCGGAAGGAGCGCGTAGAGCAGCGGTGAGAGCGGCCTCAAGAGCGCGTACAGGATTCGGTACCATCCCGTCTTCGATCGGATTCCTCGCCCCGGCAGGATGATCGCCGGCCGAAACAGAAAGACCGCCTGGAACGGCAGCTTCGACAGGTCGTTCTCCGTCTTCCCCTTCACGCGCGCCCACATCGACCGCCCGCGCTCGGAGCTGTCCGTCCCCGCACCCGACACGTAAACGAACGTCATCGAAGGATTCAGCCCAACGAGCGTGCCGGCCGCCGAGAGCGCGATGTCGTGGGTGAGGCGCCGGTACTCCGCCTCCGACTTCCCGGCGGACGAGACCCCGAGACAGAAAAAGCAGGCGTCCCAGCCGGCGAGCTTCGTTTCGAGCGCGGAGAAATCGAAAAAGTCCCGATGGAGGACTTCCTCGAGCTTTTCATGCCGCACTCCGAGCGTCGTCCGCCCGACGACGAGCACGCGCTCCACGTCCGGATCGGCGAGGCACTCGCGCAGGACGCCCTGCCCCACCATCCCCGTCGCCCCGAACAGGACGACTCTCAGCGGCTTCACGCCTTCACGTTATCCCATGAGCGGGGCCGAGACGGAGATGGGGCGCTACTTCTTGATGTTCTTGCCGATATCCTGGATCGCGTCGCCGAGTTTCCGCTTCGCGGTCCCGAAATCGTGCTGCGCTTTTCCGGCCTGCGCCTCACGCTCGCCGCGCTCCTCGAGATCGGGATTTCCGACCACGTGGCCGGCTTTTTCCTTGATCTTGCCCTTGATTTCTTCCGTTGTTCCAACTCGTTCGTCTTTGTTCATGGCAGAACCTCCAGCCTGTAAGAAGAAGCAGGATTCGTGCCGTAGAAAATCGCTCAGCCCGCTCGGGTCCAAGCCCCAGCGCCGGTCTCGACAAGCGGGGCCTGTCGCGGGGCTCGCTCCACTTTTCCGCTCGCCGCGAGCCTGAGGACTTTGCTACACCTGCGTCGCGAGCGGCAAAAGGGAGTCTTGCCCCGCGCCACCCGCCCTTCTAGGCCGGCGCGTAGCCCCGAACCCTACGGACCTTCGCTCAGGGGATGGAGCCCCAACTCCCCGAGCGAGGCCGGGAGTGCGTTCCTCGGGCGGGCCGGGACGCGGGGCGCAGGCGCTGGTCCGCAGGCCATGAGTGAGGCGCAGGAAGAATCCCGTACTTAGTTGAGACGCGACAGGTCGCGCTGAACGCTAGAGGCGCGGGGGACGGATTCCATTTCGATCGACCGCGCCGTGCCAGCGGACGAGTGCCGAGCTCCGCGGCCCCGGGGACAGGAACTCCCCGGGGCGAGCGAGTCTTCTCAACTCAAGAAATCTAGCATTCGCGGGGCTGAGGGGTCAGAAGCAGCTGACCGTGCCAAACCCCCCGTTGTCCGCCACGGCCTGCGGGTTGTTCTGCGACCTGCCGGGCGGGTTCAAGGCCTTCACGAGGACTACGACATCATCCGGACCGCAGAGCTGCCCGAGCAGGAGAACGCCGCCGGGAGTCGTGAAATCCGTCGTGTTCCCCGGCGCGGTGAAATTGTCAACCTGAGTTCCAATCACGGCGCCATCGGGGCAGCTCGACCGAAGAGTCTGGACGATCTGGATCGCGTATTTTGCCGGAGAGCTTCCGTTCACGTTGCTGACGACGGCGGCCCATTCCACCGAAACGCTCCCGTCACACTCGTTGCCGTACCACTCCGCGTCCGCGGGCGCGGGGAACTGCGGGTTCGAGCCTTTTCCTTTCCCGCCTCCGAACGCGGCGTTCGAGAGGCCGAGGATAAGAACCGCTCCCAGAACGATGCCGAGCTTCGATTTCATTGGTTGATCTCCTTCTTTGTTGCGCAGTCTACCGCTCTTTCGGGAATCAGTGTTCGCTCGCCGACGTCGCGGCTGAGCCCCAGGGGTCCGCGCGTAACTCCTTCTCGCTGCGGGCGCGAAACTCGCGGCGTTTTGATGGCCTCGCCATCCGCGGTTCCCGACTGCGGCTCGGCCATATCCGGTCGCTCAGACAACGACGCCCGCTCCTCGTCTCGCTCAGGGGTTGCGGCCCCGACAGCCACGAGCGAAGGGCGGATGGGTAGCGTGGGGCTGGACGCGGGGCGCGGGCGCTCGTCCGCAGGCCATGAGTGAGGCGCAAGAAGAATCCCGTTGTCCGTTGAGAGGCGAGACCTCGCGCCGATCGCTAGAGGCGCGGGAGACGGATTCCATTCCGATCGATCGCGCCGTGCCAGCGGACGAGTGCCGAGCTCCGCGGCCCCGGGGCCAGGACGCGATCTCAAGGGCCGAGCGAGTCCCGATCCCAGAAGAGCGAGCCTATCCGGCACTCAGGTGATGGGAACGGCGATAGTAATCGTCGCTCTGTTCCCCGCGGCATCCCGGGCGCTCACGAAGATTTTGTAAACGTGCGAGCGCTTGCCGGTGCGGGTCGCGGCGAGCGACACGGGGAAGCTGAACTTCCCGTCTTCTCCGAGCGCCACCGGAGACGTCACGATCAGAGCTCCCGGATTGTAGGAGTCCGTCACCCAGTACTCCCCGGACGACCGGTCGAGCGCGCAATCGTCGGTTGCCTTTCCGGCTACCGTCAGCGTCAACGTCCCGCTTCCCTTCTTCGCCGGACGCGGGGTCGCGCTCGCGGCGATGACGGGCGGCGTCGCGTCGGCGGCGCAGGTGCTGCAGGCGGCCGGGCAGAACGACAGATCTCCCCCGTAAGTGCCGCCGGCCGTCGTGCAATTGGCCGCGGTCATGTCCTGGCACGCGCCGCCGGGCAGCGCGCAGGCGCCGTGCGCCGTGTCGTCCGCGGGCGCATAGGCGTCGTCCTCCACGCCGAGCGCATTGGAACCGCGCGGAAGGAGCACGTATCCCGCGCTTCCCCACGTGGTTCCGATCGAATTCTTGATGGTGAAAAGACTGTCCGTATATCCGACGATGAGCACCCACTGATGAACGGTGTCGTCGTATGCCGACGTCGGGAAGAGTCCGCCGGCGTACGACGTCCAGGCCGCGATGGGGACGCCGTGATCGCCGATCGAAAGACGGGCGATGACGGGGCCGTTGTTGAGCGCCGTAATGAGCGCGGCCTCTCCAACGAGCCGCGTCCACCCGGGGATGTTCGACACGGAGGTGGTGACCTTGCACGATCCCTGAAGGGCCGTGTACGGATAGGTGCTTTCGCTGGCGAGCCCGTTGGTCTTGGCGAAGTTCAAGCCGCACGGCGCCTGGCCGCAGAACGGATCAGCGCAGTCCCCGACCGCGGGAACGCAGTCGATCAGCTCCTGCTCCGAAAGGGAAATGAGCGATCCAACGTTAATCGCCCGATATCCCTCCACGGCGCCGGTGACGGCGAAAGCCCACGATGCATCGAACGACGGCGTGCCCTGGTTCTTGACCGGGGTCACGACTCCCTTCACTCTCCAGTCGACCTCCACCCCGAGGGCCGCGGCCGCGAGGACGAGGACCCCGGCGGCCGCCGCGGCGATTCGAAACGAACGGACTTGCATGGTTCTCCCTTTCGCGACCTGCCCGGAGGAGCCGCCTCTCGGGCCCGTGAATCAATTGATGATTGTCAGCCAGACATCATATCCCACAAATCGGCGGCGACTGCCCCGCGCTACCTCGCCGCGCCGAACCGCCGGTCGAAAAACTCCGCCGTCGCCTTCTCCACGCGGAGCCACGAGGCCCAGCGCAGGAACCCGTGGATCTCGTCGGGGAGGACGATCACCTCGTGCGGCACTTTCGCCTTGTCGAGCCGGCGCGCGAGATCGAGCGTCTGGTGAAAATCGACGTTCCGATCGTCGTCTCCGTGGATCAGCAGCACCGGCGACTTCCACGTGTCGACCATCGAGTCGGGCGAAGACTTCCACGTCACGTCCATCGCCTCTTTGAGGTCTCCCTTCTCGTACCGGAGCTGCCGGCGCCGGTAGAAAGCGCCGATTTCGTATTCGCCGCCCTCGGTCAGCCAGTCGTGAACGCCGTGCCAGTCGACGCCCGCCGCGAAAAGATCCGAGCTCCGCGCGAGCGCGATCGCCGTCAGGTAGCCGCCGTAGGAACCGCCCCACACGCCCACTCGCGTCCGATCGACTTCCGGAAGCGAGGCCAGGTACCGTCCCGCCGCGAGCACGTCCTGGGATTCGGAGGCGCCGGCCGGGCCCGCGTGCGCCGGGTGCTGAAACGCGCGCCCGTATCCCACTCCCAGCCGGTAGTTGACGGTCATCGCCACGTAGCCGCGCGAGGCCAGATACTGGTTCATCGCGTAGGCGCACGAGTAGTAGTCCATGTAATGCCACCCGAGCAGCATCTGGCGCGGCGGCCCGCCGTGGAGGAAGAGCAGCGCGGGTTTCTTTCCGCCTTTCTTCTCAGACGCGCCGGCCTTTTCGAAGATCTGTCCGTGGAGGACGGTGCCGTCCGGCGCCTGGAAGACCACTTTCCGCGGAACGACGAGCTCTTCCGTCGGAAAATCCGACGGGATCTCGCCGGGGGCCAGGATCCGGAACGCTCCGCCCGAAAGCGGAATGACCGCCGGCTGCGGCGGCGTCTTCGCGCCGGCCGAGACGAACACGATGTTCCCTCCGTCTCCCGTCACGGCGGGCATCCACTCGAGTCCCGCGCCGGAGGTGAGCGGCAACCGGCCGGGCCGCGTCGACCGGCACGCGGAACAGGTGCCGGCGGTCGTCATCCGCGGCATCCCCTCCGGTGTTGGCGGCGTAGACGACCAGCCGGCCGTCGGGAGAGAGCGCGATCGAGTCCACCATGAAACGCCCCGGCGTCAGGAGCAGCGGCGCGCCGCCATTTTCCGAGACGGAGTAGAGGTGGGGCCACCCGTCCAGCTCCGCGAGAAAGACGAGGCGGCCGCCGGCGGCCCAGGCGAGCGCGGCGCCGGCGTCCGTTTCCGGAAGGGATCCCTCGAGCGTCTCCGGCGAGCTCCAGGCCGCGCGCGCGTCGCCCGTCGCGGCGTCGGCCGTCCAGATGCTCCACGGAGCGGGCTCTTCTTCCAGAAGCGTTTCGGGCGGGCCTCCTTTCGCCGGCTGGCGGAGAAAGGCAATGCGGGACCCGTCGGGCGACCAGACCGGATTCGAGTCGAGCGCTGCCGACGGGGCGAGGAACCGGATCGGCTCGCTTTCCGAGGAGAACACTCCGATGAAGCTGTGGTCCCCGCGATTGGACACGAACGCGAGGAGCTTTCCGTCCGGAGACCAGGCGAGCGACTCGACCTCCCCGCGGCAGAAGAAGAGAGGCGCCGCCACTTTCTCTCCCTCGAGCTTTCCGTCGAAAGGAATCGACGAGACCTGGTGCTCCTTGAGGAAGGCCACTCGCTGCCCGTCGGGAGAAATCGCCGGCCCGTCTCCCTGCGCGAGTTTGCGCGGGCTTCCGTTCTCGAATTCCGCGGCCCAGATCTCGACGGCGGGCTTGCCCGTTCGGAGTGTCGGATTCGGCTCGACGCCGCCCGGCGAGGGCCAGTTCTCGTCGTGATCGCCGCCCCGCACCCACACGAGGCGGCTGCCGTTCTGAGAAAACTGCAGCTGCGTGAGCTCCTGCCCGTCGTCGGCGGCGTTGTCGGTCAAACGCCGCGCCTTCCACGACGGCCCCTCGGCCACCCAGACGTTGCGCACGCCTCGCCGGTTCTCGATCCATGCGACCCGCGAGCCCGAGTGGCTGACCCTCAACTCGAGCGGATAGGGATAGCTGAACACCTGCTCGAGAGTGAAGGCACCCGAAGGCGCCGCCGCCGGTCGAGCTCCGCGCGCGAGCGCGGCCAGAACGAGGAGCCCAACGATCCCGGCGATGACGGTACGAATCGTCCGATGGATTTTCTGCATGGTTTGCTCTCCTGAATTGCGTGCCAGCATACCGAAAATGGATAGAGCCCCAACTCCCCGAGCGAGGCGCGGGAGTGCGTTTGACGGCGGGCCGGGACGCGGGGCGCAGGCGCTCGTCCACAGGCCATGAGTGAGGCGCAAGAGGAAACCCGCACTCAGTTGAGACGCGAGAGTCGCGCCGAACGCTAGAGGCGCGGGGGACGAATTCCATCCTGATCGATCGCGCCGTGCCAGTGGACGAGTGCCGAGCTCCGCGTCCGCGGGGCCCAGAGCGCGATCTCCTGGGCTGAGCGAAGTCCATTTCGCCGCCTCCAGCGGACGGTTAGAATACCGCGATGTTCAAGCTCGCTTCCGCCGCGCCCGCACTGCTCCTGGCCGCGGCCGCCGGCGCTCAGTCCGCGCCGGTCGCGCCGCCCCCATCCCCGTCCGCGGCGGAAAGGGAGATTCTGAAAGTCGCGGACGACTTGAACGCGGCGTGGCTGCGCCACGACGCCGCCGCTCTGGACAAGCTCGTCGCGGACGACTTTCGCGGCATCACGGGAAGCGGAAAAAGCATCCGGAAGGCGGACCTGATCGGATACGCCATGCGGTCGGAAGAGACCTCGACGGACCTGAGCGACCGGACCGTGCGTGTCTTCGGAGACGTCGCGGTCGCGACCAATCGCATCACCGACAGGGGCCGAAAGGCGAACGGCGAGACTTTCACCGTCGTCTCCTACGTCACGTCCGTCCTCGTCCGTCGCCCGGCGGGCTGGCAAGTCGTTGCCGAGCAGGAAACGATCCCGAAGAAGTGAAGGATGGTCAGCGCGCCGTCTTCTCCTGGAGGAACGCCCGTATCGCGGCGCGATCCTTCTCGTCCTTCAACCGCGTGAACAGCCGGCCCGTTCCGAGCCTCCGCACAACGTCTTCGTTGTCGAACGGAAGGTGGTCTAGATCTTCCCGCCCGCGAAATGGCACGGCTGGCATCGGGCCCGGAGAATCGGCCGCACGGTGGTCTCGAAGGCGCTCGCGACCGGAGGGACGGCAGACGGGGGCGTGTTCGCCCGGGCGGTTCGAGAAGACATCGACAACGCCACGCCCCACACGACGAGGGCGCCGGAGAGAACGAAAGGAACCCACGAACGTCCCATCAAACGATTTTACGACTCCCGGACTCCCGGGTTTATGCCTGGCATCGCGAAACTGGGCCTTCGCACAATTGCAGGAGCGATTGAGAAACAGGTTTCCAGATCGCCGCGAGCCTCGCGACCGTGTCGGGAAACCGCTTTACGAGTCGGATAAGCAGCGCAGCCTGAGCGTTTGGCCTGGCGCGCCCCTGTTCCCAATTCTCCAACGTGCGAACATCGTCGACAAGAGACGGCAAATAAGGGACGAGAGAGATTCAGATGCCTTCTTGACGCGAACCAGCTCGGCGGGAGTCACCTCCGGAGCTGGGGTTCGAACCACGGCATGCGTCCGCAGCGTCCGTTTTCCCAGCCGCTCGTCCGCCAAAGCCTTCACACCCTCCGACAGCTCGGCGAAGAGATTGCGCTTTGCGGTGAGCCCATGTTTCTTCTTGCGGACTGATTTCATCACTTGCTCCTTGCCTTCAACTCGGCCTTGATCATCGCCCGCAGATCCTTCCGCTCTGCGGGCGCCTGAGATCATCCAGTTCTCCCTTGCCATACAGACGGCGACACCAGACCTGCAATCCGGCGATCCACCAGTAGTAGATCACCCGAAGGCCGCCGCGTTTCCCCTTGCCGCGCCGTGAGTCGGCGAATCGAAGTTTTCGAAGGCCTCCGGTTCCTTCGATGACGTTTCCCGCCTGGGGATTCCACCATCAGGTCCGCCGACGTGAAACTTCTATCATCGAGATGCCTCTCACGATGCCGCTCGAAAGCCGGCAACTCGACGGAAGACCGCCTTCACCACTTAAATGCTCACGGAACTCTCGCGGATATACGCAACTCACGTATACCGAGTACGCTTTGGCCCGACCGCGAGTCGGGGGGAATCGCCGCCACGCCTCACGCCCTCACGCCTTACGACTCGCATTCAAGGTATATGCGAAAAGCAAGACCGTCCCCGAGCAGCTATCCCAAATCCGCTAATTTCGCGGGACCAGGCCTCGCCCCTGAGCGAAAGCCCGAGAAGCGGCGGGCCGAAAGGCGCCGACGCAAGGATGGCGGGGTGTCGCCGGGCAAGACTCCCTTTCGCCGCTCGCAACGCGGGTGTAGCAAAGTCCTCTGGCTCGGCGAGCGGAAAAGCGGAGCGAGTCCTGCGACAGGACCCGCTCACCGAGCCGGCGCGGGCGAACGGCGAGTCGGGCTGACGAGTCTTCAGTCCCCCAAGCCTGACGTAAACCGGACGACGAGCGCTCAGGCGATGGGAACGGCGATGGTGATCGTCGCTGTGTTCCCCGCGGCATCCCGGGCGCTCACGAAAATCTTGTAAAGGTGCGCGCGCTTGCCGGTGCGCGTCGCGGCGAGCGACACGGGGAAGCTGAACGAGCCGTCTCGCCAAACGTCACCGGATTCGAGACGATCGGAGCCCCCGGGTCATACGAGTCCGTCACCCAGTACTCCCGGACGACCGGTCGAGCGTGCAATCGTCGGTTGCCGTACCGGCTACCGTCAGCGTCAATGTCCCGCTCCCCTTCTTCGCCGGACGCGGGATCGCGCTCGCGCGAATGACGGGCGGCGTCGCGTCGGCGGCGCAGGTGCCGCAGGAGGCCGGGCAGAACGACAGATCTCCCCCATAAATTCCGCTGGCCGTCGTGCAATCGGCCGCGGTCATGTCCTGGCACGCGCCGCCGGGCAGCGCGCAGGCGCCGTGCGCCGTGTCGATCGAGGGCGCATAGCGTCGTCCCCCACGCCGAGCGCATTGAAACCGCGCGGAACCAGGTAGCACCGAGCTTCCCCACGACGTTCCGATCGAATTCTTGATGGTGTAGAGACTCGAAGAGTATCCGACGATGAGCACCCACTGATGAACCGTGTCGTCGTAGGCCGACGCCGCCGACGCGCGGGCAGGGTCCGCCGCGTAGGACGTTCCAGGCCGCGATGGGGGTCCCGTGGTCGCCGATCGAAAGGCGGGCGATGACGGGGCCGCTGCTGACGCCCCCGCGATCCCGGTCTCTCCGACGAGCCGCGTCCACCCGGGGATGGTCGCCACCGGGGTGGGCACCTTCACGTTCCCTGAAGGCCGGTATACGGATAGGCGCTTTCGCTGGCGAGCCCGTTGGTCATGGCGAAGTTCAGGCCAATCGCGCCTGCCGCAGAGCGGATCGGCGCAGTCCCCGACGGCGGGAACAGCAGTCGATCAACTGCTGTTCCGAAAGAGAGGTCAGCGGGATCCGCTGTTGATCGCCCGATACCCCTCGACCGCCCCGGGGACGGCGAAAGCCCACGAGGCGTCGAACGAAGTCGTGCCCTGGTTCTTACGGCGTCACGGCTCCCTTGCTTCTCCAGTCGATGTCCGCCTTCAGGCCGCGGCCCCCGCGAGGACGAGGACCCCGGCGGCCGCCGCGGCGAGTCGAAACGTACGGGCGTGACGTGATTCTCCCTTTCGCGTCCTGCCCGGAGCAGGGAGCCGCCTCGCGAGCCCATGAATCGATTGATGATTGTCAGCCCGAGATGGATAACCGAGAAATCGAACGGAGTCGGGAAGTCCTCAGCCTGGCGGCGGGATTGGAGTAGAAGGCTCACCCGCGGTCATTCCCGCGCAAGCTGCCCCGACCACTGAGCCGGGGCGGGAATCGCCCTCGTCGGCTATTTGATGTGCGTCCAACCTCGACTTCAGCTCGCCATCGAGACTCGTTTCAGCAGCACGGAAGCATACCGTCCCCATCTCGCTTTCTCGGGCTGCGTGTTTCTCCTCGGCGGTCTGAGGGGTCAATTACGCACTCGAAGGATCTGCCCGCGGCGAAGTAGCGGTCAGGGCGCCGAACCGGGAAGTGCCCGGGCATGCTTTCCGCGCGGATCCGCCAATGCCCGTCGCCCCCCGGTGCAGGACGAGCAGGTTCCCCCAGCCGTCGAACGGGGGCGTCGCCCGGGAACCGAACCACCTGGTGCTCGACGCATCGCTCCGACGCGGTGTCGCCCGAGACCGGATCGCGACGCACCCCATCCAGGACGTCTCGACGCGCGCGCCCTTCGTCGGCTCGGCGACCGTCCGAAGGAACGCCTCAATGGCAGGCTTGCTGCGCAGAGCGGGTTCCATTCGGGATGAATGCACACACCGCGCCTCCCAGAGCGCGAGGCTCGCGCCGTCATCCATTTTCTTCGTCGCGTCGATCACCGCGCGGTTGAAGGCGTCGATCCCCGGCTGGGCGTCGGGCGCCGCGGCTCCCGCGGCCGCAGCGCGAGGCTGAACAGGAGCAGCAGTTGGCTCCATCTCCGCCGATTCTTCCCCCCACTCCTCCTGCGCTGTGGACGCTCTCCGTCGGGCCGCCACGTAATACACCAAAACAAGACCGTCCCCATTAAACCCCTGAACGGCTTGGGGCACGCCTATAAACCAGAGTACAATCTTTGGTATGAAATTTAGATCTCTTTCCGAAGCGAAGATCGAACTGGGAACGCTCATTCGGCTCGCGGAGCGGGGTGAGACCGTCGTCATCAGCCGCCACGGCAAGCCGGCGGTTCGCCTGACTCCCGTGGGCGAAGAGGACTTTCAGCTGAGCGCCGCCGACGCGTCGAAGCTCAACGCCTGGGCCGACGCCGAGCGGCGGCAGGATGGACTCGGACTTACGACAGCGGGCCTGAATCACCTAAAAGCACCCGGCGAACAAAAAGAACAACAACGCGCGGTGAAATTGAGACCGCGGAGGCTTTCGAGCGGGCTCTAGGCGCGTCTCGGAGCCAAGAGCGATCAAGTTGCTTCTGCTCTCACAGGCTCAAAAACGACTTCGGAAAACCGCACGCTCATCGCGGGCCCGAAAGCTGGGCGGGAACCTTTGAGGCTCGGGTGGGTATTGATCTGAAATAATCCGTTCCGTCAGGAAAAGGCTCGCCTCTTCGTGTTGTTGCTCGGTACCCACGACGAGATTCGCCGAATCCTGAACGGCTCTAGCTCACGAGTTCGCGCACCACCTTACGCCTTCACGTTTCACGCCTTCACGCCTCTGAGCGACGGCTACCGGAGATAGATCTACCTGAGCTCTAACATATCTCGACGCCGGTAGTTCTTTCCAACGCTCCTCTTGCCTATTCGGAGCCACCGAGCACCCCCACAAACTCAGCAATTACCTGTGCGTCTACGATCCCCCGGGATCTCTCCGAGTGCCGGCGAGGTCGCGGACGATCTGTTCCTTCGCCGGCCCGCCGCCCGTCGGGAAAGGTCAAGGGATCATGTTGCGCGGAGCGAAAAAGGGCGTTTTTCCGCCGGGTGTCAGCAGGTGGACCACGCGCCAGCGACAACCTCGGTCTCGCCGGAGCCGGCGCAGGCAAACAGCTGGAGGTTCCGACCATCATGCTGATGTCCAAGCTGATGCTTAGTGAATTTCACTCCAGGCACCCGCCAGAAAGAGTTCGAACGTCAATCCAACGCAGCCGAACACCGCGCGAGAGAAGGAACTGTCCTCCCAATTGTAGGTGAACGCCGAGGACCTGACCCCTTCCCATCGCGCCTCCGGGGTTTGGGGGACATGGCTTCGGCCAGAGGCCGAAGAATTGTGAATTCTAAATTTTGAGTGTCTTATTGGAGCCGGAGCCGCGGGCTACGAGCGAAGCTCAGGCGGCCTCTGGTAGCTTCTTCGGGTAGGGCGACCCAGTCTCGCGCGCCGTCTCGATCCATTCCTGGATGACGACTTCGGCGCTTCGGCGAGTGCCTTCTCGCGGGTAGCGCCGTCTGCTGCGCAGCCGGGGAGCTCCGGGACCTCGGCCACGAAGGCTTCGTCCTCGGCGCTCCAGTAGATGATCACTTCGTAACGACTGATCTTGACTCCGTCAAATTATACGGGCCGGTCGGCCGCGCTGCTGGCGAGAGAAGCGTTCAGGGAAAACGCGGAGAAGCCGCAGTGAAAAAGCCGCCTCGGCGCGGCCCGAAGGGGGCGGATCAAATCGGGTCCGGGAGGCGTCCCGTCGAGCAGGTACCGCCGCCGACCCCTTTCGATCCGCGATCACCTGCGGGTTGTTCTGCGACCTGCTGGGGCGGTCGAGAGCCTTGATCAGGATGACTATGTTGTCCGGCCCGCAGGCGGTGGGAGGGCCTGGAGACTCGAGCGCCCCGGGCGGCGCGGCGGATTCGCGGGTTGCCGGAGCGGCGAAATTCGTGACGTTCGCGGCGACGATTCGGCCGTCCCGGCGCCGCTGCGGAGCGACTGGCATCAATCTGGATCGCGCGTATTCGTCGGGAAGCTCCCGTTGACGTTGCTGCGACCGGGTCCCATTCGATGAAAATTTCACCCGTGCATTCGTTGACGTAATACCCCGCTGCAGGGGCGCCGGGAACTGGGGATTCTACGCTTTGCCTCTCGGGAGCGCGGTTGCCGAGAAGCCGAGCAGAAGAACCGTACCGAGCAGGACGCCGAGACGCTTTTTCATTTTCGCTCCTTCTGTTTTGCCCGCGATTCTAGCACGTGCCGGCGGAGGGCACCAACGTCGCGCCTGGGGCCCAATCCGCGCTTCGGCAGTATGGCCTCCCGGCCGGGCATGGATCGCGCCAGGCGGCCTGGCGAGGTCGGCGCGAGTACCGGGCGGGTGATCGGGCCTCCCCGAGGAGACGCAGCGCGCCGGGCGGCGGCTCGCTTGGGCCGGGAGATCCGCGTCCCGGCCTCGGAGCTCGGGCAGCGTCCGCGGCACGGCACGATCGGTCGGAGTGGGGCCCAGTCCCCGCGCAGGCTCTCAGGGGTGCGGGGCGACTCTCGCGTCTCAACTGAGTACGGGATTCTTCTCGCGCCTCACCAGGCCTGCGGAGGAGGAGTCCTGCCCGCCCCGCGTCCCGGCCCGCCCGAAGAGCGTACTCCTGAGTCTCGCCGTCGGCGTCGGGGCCCTACTCCCTGAAGCGGAGGTCCGGGAGAGTCCGGGCGCAAAGGCGCCGTGCGTCCGAAGCCGCGGGTGGCGCGGGTTCGATTCGAGGAGACCGAGAGCCTTTCTCACCGCCTTGAGGCGCTTGGAGAGTCCGCCGTCCGACTCGAGTTTGTGGAAGGTTCTCTTTCGCTTCCTTCGTGAACTGAAGGCGAAAGGTCACTTGCGGGGCTTGCGCGCTTTCGGTGCGGCCTGGCGAACGAGCCGAGCGAAGCCGTTTCACCCTTCCCCGCTTGGGCAAGCCGGACGCCGGACGCTCGAGTACGCCTCCGGGTTTTCATAAAGCCATTGCTCGCGCGCCGGGATCTTCGACGAAGGGCTCGAGAAGGACTCGACCTTCGCCATCCACCGCCACGCGATAACTGCTGATGTCTTTCCCCAGGCGTCGAGCTGGCTACGCGTCCCCTTCGAGTCCGGGCGGACCCGGGCGACGTACTTAACGAAGCGGCATGGCTCATGAAGCGATTCTCGCGCTGAGTGGGATAGAAGTCAAGTGGGATATCCCACTACCAGCCGGCCGTCGCGCGAAGTTCGCTTGGCGAGGACGCGGCGCGACCCCGGGCGGCGGCTCAGTGCGCCGGGTCTTCGCATCGATAGATCGTCCCTCGAACGAAGTTCGGTGTTCTCTCGAGAATCAGCACGGTGTCGCCGCCGGCATCCGCGGCGATCGCTTCGAGGTTGGCGTTACGATCCGCCTCGTCTTTTGCGACTCCATTCGTCCCAATTCTGCCGGAGAGATTGATGTCTTCTCACCATCCTGCAACCCGCGACGACGGAGAGATCTGTCGCAATCGTCACCGGGCGCGTTTCCTTCCGCGCCACGGGCGCTTCCCGAGTTCGAAGGAACGCCCATTACCCCCGCCAGGACAGCGAGCACGACGACGACCACGAGCCTCGTTTTCATGGAGTCTTCGCGAAAGCCCTTTCCATTTCTTCGAAGGCCTTCGTGTCACGGGAGGGGGCCGCACGCCTCCATTTCAGAACGACCCACACGCCAAACGCGATCGCACCCAGCGTGATCAACGATTCCGGGGCCTTCGAGCGGATCAGCTTGCCGAGGCAGATCTCCACTGCTCCAAATCCGGCGACCATCGTCATCGCGTAGACGACGGCGAGGGCGCGGCGCTCGCGGGATCGAGGCCTTGCGGCGAGCATCGCCGCGCTGACCCAGGCGGCGAGGAGCGGGCACTCCACGAACTCAACGGCGGCCCCAACGCGAGCATGTAAGCGATCCAGTTACCGCAAGCAGCCGCTCACCAGCCACTCCGCAGGCACCTCCCGCCGTTGCAGCCGCCAGGCCCAGCCGACGACGAGGAGTCCGCCAAGCGCTTGAATCGCCCGATAGGCGCCGAGCGGCAGCGCGACGTTGAGGGATTCGAAGACATGCAGGACATCCCGCACACCGGGCAATCGGCAGGGCCGTCGACTCCTGCAACCGCGCCTGACAATCCCGGTACTTCCCCGACGACCGCCCCGGGTTGCCCGTTAAAGAATGGCAACAGCGCGAGCGTGACGAGAGCGATGGCGAATCGCCAGCTCATCTTCCTGGGCCAAGGACCGCGACGACACCGGCCAGCACGATCGGAGCGAGCTTCGAAGATGCACGCCGAGCGCCAGGAGGAATGCCGCTAACCACCACCGTCGCTCCACGAGGGCTACGGCGGCCAGAAAAATGACCGCCGCGGTCCAGGTGTGCGTCTGCGACGACCATATCGAACGAACGACGCCCACAAGGCTCAGCGCGAGCACCGCGGGTTCGTTTCGACTCAGAACCGGTTCCGGAAACACCGTGCGCGCGAGCCGGCGGATCGCGTGGAACAGAGCGCGAGGCCCAGGACATCGAAGAGAATGTTCCTGAGCGACCCGGGGAGCGCCGGCAAGGCGCGAGCAGCGCCGCGAAGACGGGGCTATAACGGAAGTAATCCGCGCCCACGTAGAGGATCCGCCCGCCCCACCAACCCAGCGCTCCCTTCCGAAAGACCGGCCCACAGATTGTGTCGTTCCGGTGATACGAGCACATGGACGCTCGCGGCGATGCCGAGCAGGACCCAGAGAGCTCTCGCCGCGCGCATCGAGATCCGCGAAGAATGAGGCGGGACTGAAAGTGACGATGTGCCTGACGCGGTCGTGCGGCGAATCTGCGGCGGGTCACGGCTCATAGGCCGACCGGTTTGGGGTGCGAGGACGAATCCCGGGCGTTTGCCGGCCTCTCGACCAGCCACGAATCCGCCTCGGGGCTCCAGGAGAGCTCGAAAGATGTCCCCGCGAAACCTGTCTGCACTCGCCGACTCCGGGTCGATTCGAATAGAGATCGGAGTTTTGGATCCGCGAGGTGGCACGCAGCCAGGAACAACGCGAAGGCGGATTCTCGGCAGGCATGCAATCGTTTCCACAACTCGGATACCTCGAGCCCAGGCCGGGCGCGGTCCGGGGGGCGCGAGCGAGAACTCCATCGGCTCTGCCGGTCGGGAAAGGGCCGCGTCCGGTCGGGAGACGGCCACGCCGACCACTGTTTCCGACGGTTCCCGAGCCGGAAGAGG